>NZ_JAYKYT010000001.1:0-1647133 GCF_035818795.1 Nocardia sp. CDC160
CACCCACGTGTTACTCACCCGTTCGCCGCTCGTGTACCCCGAAGGGCCTTACCGCTCGACTTGCATGTGTTAAGCACGCCGCCAGCGTTCGTCCTGAGCCAGGATCAAACTCTCCGTTGAAGACTCTAGATTTACCCCGAAGGGCGAATCAGAAGTATCTCGAACCAGAGTCCGAAAACCTAGCAAAACAATCGCCAGCCGGAAATTAGCTGACTTAAATGTCCGACCCCAACACGGGGGGCTGAGGCCGGAACCAAATAAAATATTTGGCACTGACATTCATCGACACACTATTGAGTTCTCAAAGAACACACGCACAAACGATCTCCCGGGCTCAATGTCCCGCTCGATCGTGAGGCAACTTTTCAAGCTTAGCCCCAGCCGCACGGCGGAACCAAATCCGCTGGTTGGTGGGAGCTAGTGTGATCATCAGGCGAAGCTCGTCTCACCGGAGTCGGTGTCCGTGTCGCTCTGACCTGGAATAAGTTACGTGTTGGTTGTTCGCATGTCAAATCGCCTGTTCAGGACGGGTTTTCGCGAACACGCCCCGACACCGGCCGTTCAGTCGGTGGTTCCGACCCGTTCGATCTCGGCCCCGAGCCCGCGCAGGTTCTCCACGAAATCCGGGTAGCCACGGTCGATATGGAAGACGTCGTGCACTTCGGTGACACCGTCGGCGACCAGGCCCGCGAGCACCAGACCGGCGCCCGCGCGAATGTCGGAGGACCACACCGGCGCCGAGGACAGGCGCGGAATCCCGCGCACCACAGCGTGATGCCCGTCGGTGCGGGCATCCGCGCCCAGACGGATCATCTCTTCGACGAAGCGGAAGCGCGCCTCGAAAATGTTCTCGGTGATCATCGAGGTGCCGTCGGCGATCGCGGCCAGGCCGATGGCCATGGGCTGCAGATCGGTGGGGAATCCCGGGAACGGCAGGGTCGAGAAGTTCACGGCGCGAGGGCGATCCGCCTGCACCACACGAAAACCGTCCGGTTCGAACGAGATTCGCGCGCCCGCGGAGCGCAGCTTGTCCAGCACCAGGGACAGGTGCTTGGGGTTGATGCCCGTCACCCGCACGTCGCCGGTGGTCATGGCGGCGGCGATACCCCAGGTGGCGGCGACGATGCGGTCGCCGATCACCCGGTGGGTGGTCGGGGCGAGCTTGTCCACGCCCTCGATGGTGAGCACCGAGGTGCCCGCGCCCGAGATTTTCGCGCCCATCCGCACCAGCATGTTGCAGAGGTCCACGATCTCCGGTTCGCGCGCGGCATTGTCGATGACGGTCTCACCGTCGGCGAGCACCGCGGCCATCAGAATGTTCTCGGTCGCGCCCACCGACGGGAAGTCCAGGCGAATCCGCGCGCCCTGCAGTTCCTCGGCGCGCGCCACCAGGCAGCCGTGCTCGATCTCCGAGGTCGCGCCCAGCAGTCGCAATCCCTGCTGATGCATGTCCAGCGGACGCGAACCGATGGCGTCGCCGCCGGGCAGCGCCACGACCGCGCGCTTGCACCGCGCCATGAGCGGACCCAGCACACACACCGACGCCCGGAACTGGGTGACGGCCGGGAAGTCCGCGTGGTACTTCGGCTCCGGCGGGGTCGCGATGGTGACCGTGCCGCCGTCGATCGCCACATCACAGCCGAGGCCCCGCAGGACCTCGGCCATCAGCGGCACATCCAGGATGTCCGGGCAGTTCGTGATGGTGGTCGTACCCTCGGCCAGCAACGCGGCGGCCATCAGCTTGAGGACGCTGTTCTTCGCGCCGCCCACCGCGACCTCACCGACGAGCCTGCTGCCCCCGGTCACCAGAAACCGTTCACTCACGGGGGTCAGCCTAGTGGTCGGATCCCGTACCCGTGGCCTCTCCGCCCGGCCGCCAGAGTATGTCGCCGTCGGGATTGGCCACGCGGCTCAGAATGAACAGCAGGTCGGACAGTCGGTTGAGGTATTTCGCGGGCAACACGCTCGTGTCCTCCGAGTGCGCGTCGACGGCGGCCCAGGCCGACCGCTCGGCGCGTCGCGCGACGGTGCGGGCCGTGTGCAGCAGCGCGGCCAGGGGGGTGCCGCCGGGCAGAATGAACGAATTCAACGGTGCCAGAGGCTCATTGAACTCATCGCACCACTTCTCGAGGCGGTCGATATAGGCCTGCGTGATGCGCAGCGGCGGGTACTTGGGGTCGGCCACCACGGGGGTGGACAGGTCCGCACCGGCGTCGAACAAATCGTTCTGTATGGAACGCAGCACACCGAGCATCCGCTCGTCGGGCTGCCCGAGCGCGATGGCCACACCGAGTGCCGCATTGGTTTCGTCACAGTCGGCATAGGCGATCAGCCGCGGATCGGTCTTGGCCACCCGGGAGAAGTCACTCAAACCGGTCGTACCGTCATCGCCGGTCCGCGTATAGATCCGAGTCAAGTGCACGCTCACGCAATCACAGTAACCCGGCAGCGGCGGTCTAACCGGCGCGGCGGCGGCGGATTCGTTCGGACGGGCGGGATTCCACCCAGGAGAGGAAGGCGGCCATGGCGCCGCGGTCGAGGGCCAGCTCGTAGCTGCCGTCGCCGTCGGAGCACATGACGATGACCTCGTCGGTCATGATGTCGTACTCGTCGCCCTGCGGGGAGCGGCGCGGGCCGATCTCGATGGCGAGGCGACGCATGGTGGAGTCCGGGCCGAGTTTCAGGCTGGAGAGCTTGTAGAAGAGGAGCGTGTCCTCGTCGTAGCGAATGAGGCCGTGCCGCCAGCCCCCGCCGTGCCCGCGCGCGGGCAGCACCCGCAGCAGCGCGGCGGTGCCGCCGCGGCGCAGCATGATCAGTCGATAGGTCGAGACCAGGGCCAGGGCGACGAGCAGCAACACCAGAATGATCAGAAGCCACATCCCGGTTTGCAATGCCGCTCCGTCCCTTCACATCCGCGTTGCTGTCGATCACGAACCGGCCGGTGGCCGGGCCCCGCTTTCGGTCGATACTAGCGACCCTGGAAAGGCGGAGTCCGGCCATCCACCGAATGTGACGAATGCGCTGTTCAGCGGGCTGCGGAAGATATATCAGCCCATGCTGAACGGCTCACCGAAAAGCACCAGGTTCCCAATGAAGGTCGTGGTGTCGACCTCGGCGGCGACGAACGACCGCGCCTGGGCGTAACCGCCGCAGCCGTTCACCTCGAATTCCTCGTCGGTCCAACTGACACTCGCGTGCGGACCGGTGGCCTTGTTGTAGCGCTTGTGCGATTCCTGGCCGTAGTCGTCGGGCTTCTCGATGTCGAGCAGCAGCCGTGCCGTGGCCTGGCCGGGCCCCAACGTGATGCCTTCGGACAACGACTGGGTGGGTGAAATGCCCGCGAACGGGTTGTTGGGATTGCTACCGATCTGGGACGGGGTAATCGTCACCCCGCCGCTCGTACCGTTGTTCAGCCCGCTGATGTCCACCTGACAGCCGACCACATATCCCGGACTGACCTTCACCGTCGCGTTCGATGCGCTCGGTCCATCGAGATCGACGCTGGCCACCGCGGTCGTCCAGACGGTGCGATGGACCGGGGTATCGCCCATCGATGGGCTGATCTTGGCCGACTCGCCGGTGATCCGGACCGTCAGAGTGGTGCCGTCCGCGAGTTGACGAGTGATCGATCCACCGGGCAGCGGAATGAAGGTGTCAGCGTGCGCCGGACCCGGAGCACCGAGACCGGACACGACCGCCGCGGCCAGCGCGGCCCCGAAGATCCGCCCCCTCCGAGCGCGAATTCCCTTGCCGTACATGCGATCCCTTCCGTTGGAGTGGATTCGTCAGCCGATGCTGAACGGCTGGCCGAAGAGGGAGACCTTGTGGTAATCCGTGCCGATGATCTCGACCACGGAGACCTGTCGGGCCTGCGCATATCCGCCGCAGCTCTGAATCTCCATCGGAATGTCCTGATAGTTGATGGTGTAGGTGCCGCTCTTGATCAGCTCGATGTTGTTGATGGCGACCCACAGCACCTGGCCGGGCGAGATCGGGAAGCTGAATCCGCCCGAGAGACTGGGCGTCACGCTGAGCGCGAAGGTCGAGTTCGCGCTGAGGACACCCAGGTTCACCTGGCATCCGATGATGTACCCGGTGGTCAGGTTCGACGACCCATGGGTCCCCGAGTTATTGGTGCCGGGGAAGTTCCTCGGCCCATTGTTGGGTCCGACCGTCCCGTCCGGCGTCTCGACCTCGGCGGTGACATTGCCCGACACCCAGGACGTCCGCCCCGCGCCGTTCGCGGCCATCGACGGCGAAATGATCGCGCGCTCACCGACACTCGTGATTTTCACGCCCGGGCCCTCGATATGCCCGTCGGGGAGCGGCACCACCACATCCGCGTTGGCCGCACCCGGTGAGAAGAATCCGAGGGCGACCGCGACCACTGCGACGGCCACCCCCCACTTGCCATAACGAAGCCCGCTCATCAACCCCTCGCTCATCAGTGGAGAAAAAAGCTGAAAATGCTGGAATAGCCGAGGCTTTGCCGTATGGGTTGGATCACATCCATGGACCGGCGAATGCATTCAACCACATGTCCACCCGAAGCCCCACTCACCGGGATCCGACATGGCCGAAATCTAGAACAGGTTCTTATGCTCCGGACAATTCGGAAGTGTTGGAGGAGATTCCGTGGAAATTACCGCCGCAGTCGCCCGGGGGGCGGACAAACCGTTCTCGCTGGAGACGCTGGATCTGGAGGACCCACGCCCGGGTGAGGTGCTGGTACGCATTGTCGCGAGCGGCGTGTGCCACACGGATCTGGTCACCAAGGGCCTGTTCCCGCCGGAGCTGCCGATCGTGCTCGGACACGAGGGCGCGGGCATTGTCGAGCGGATTGGCTCGGAGGTAACCGGAATCGAAATCGGCGACCACGTGCTGCTCACCTATGCCAGTTGCGGCACCTGTTCGCGCTGCCGGAACGGACTTCCGCCGTATTGCGAGAATTTCGTCGTTCTCAACACCTCGGGCGGTCGATCGGATTTCACCTCGCCGCTGAGCCGCAATGGCGAGCGCGTGATGGGCGCGTTCTTCGGGCAGTCGAGTTTCGCGACCCACGCGCTGGTGCCCGCGCGCTGCGTCGTGGTGGTCGACGAGAGCGTCGATCTGGTGGCCACCGCACCCTTCGGCTGCGGCGTGCAGACCGGCGCGGGCGCGGTCGCCAATGTCATGAAGCCGGGGCCGAACGATTCCCTCGCCATCTTCGGCGTCGGCGGCGTCGGCATGGCCGCGCTCATGGCGGCCCGGGCCATCGGCACGGGAACCATTGTGGCCATTGACCTTTCCGCCGATCGGCTGGCCGTGGCCAAGGAGCTGGGCGCGGACGTCACCATCGACGGCGCGGCCGAGGACGTGGTCGCCCAGGTCATCGCGGCCACCGATGGCGGGGCGAACTTCGCCCTCGACACCACCGCGCTGAATCCCGTCATCGCCAAGGGCCTGGAGGCGCTCGGGCCGATGGGCACCCTGGTGCTCGTCGGTCTCGGCGAAGCCAGCATGGACCTGGAGATCGGCCATCTCACCGGCAATGGCAAGGCCGTTCGGGGCTGTATCGAGGGCAGCGGGGATCCGCAGAAGTTCATTCCCCAATTGCTGCGGTGGCATGCCGAGGGCAAATTCCCCATCGAGAAGATCAGCAAGACCTACGCATTCGCCGATATCGACACCGCGGTGGCCGACGCGCATCACGGCGGCACGATCAAACCCATCCTGACCTTCGAATAGCCCCGCACACGAAAAGAGCGGCGGCCCCAGGGTTTTCCCTGGGACCGCCGCTCTTCGCTTGGGTACCGAAGACTACGTGACGCCGCTCAGGCGTGCGCGGCCTTCTCGAGCGCCCGCAGCTGGCCCTGAGCCTTGGCCAGCGCGGCCGGGCTCGCATCCGGGTCGGCGACGACGGCCTTGGCGGCCGCCTCGTCGATATCGAAGGCGAACTCGGCGGATTCGGCCAGCACGCGCACCGAGGTGGCGGTGACCGAGAAGAAACCGCCGTGCACGGCCGCGACGATGCGCTCGTCGGCGTCGGACACGATGGTCACGGTGCCGCCCTCGACGAGCTGCCCGAGCAGCGGCTCGTGCCCGGCGAGGATGCCGATCTCACCTTCGGTGGTCTGGGCCGAGACGAACTTCGCCCGGCCCGACCACACCAGCCGCTCGACGGCGACCAGATCAACGGACATATCTGCCATGGGTGACTACTTCCCGGCGATCTTCTTCGCGGCCGCCTCGACGTCGTCCAGGCCACCGCAGGAGTTGAACGCCTGCTCCGGCAGGTGGTCGAACTCGCCCTTGCAGACGCGATCGAAGTCGTCGATGGTCTGCTCCAGCGGCACGACCGAACCCGGCTGACCGGTGAACTTCTCGGCCACGATGAAGTTCTGGCCGAGGAACTTCTCCAGACGACGGGCGCGACCGACGAGGACCTTGTCCTCTTCGGAGAGCTCGTCCATGCCGAGGATGGCGATGATGTCCTGAAGTTCCTTGTACTTCTGCAGGATTCGCTTGACCTCGTTGGCCACCCGGAAGTGCCGCTCGCCGACGATCGAGGCCTCGAGGATGCGCGAGGTCGACGACAGCGGGTCGACGGCCGGGTAGATGCCCTTCTGCGAAATCGGACGCGAAAGCTCGGTGGTGGCGTCCAGGTGCGCGAAGGTGGTGGCCGGGGCGGGGTCGGTGTAGTCGTCCGCGGGCACGTAGATCGCCTGCATGGAGGTGATCGAGCGGCCACGGGTCGAGGTGATGCGCTCCTGCAGCTGACCCATCTCGTCCGCCAGGGTCGGCTGGTAACCGACGGCCGAGGGCATACGACCCAGCAGGGTCGAGACCTCGGAACCGGCCTGGGTGAAGCGGAAGATGTTGTCGATGAACAGCAGCACGTCCTGGTTCTGGACGTCGCGGAAGTACTCGGCCATGGTCAGGGCCGAGAGGGCGACGCGCATACGCGTGCCCGGCGGCTCGTCCATCTGGCCGAAGACGAGGGCGGTGTCCTGAAGGACGCCCATCTCTTCCATTTCCAGGTGCAGGTCGGTGCCCTCACGGGTGCGCTCACCGACGCCCGCGAACACGGACGTACCGGAGAACTCACGCGCGATACGGGTGATCATCTCCTGGATCAGAACGGTCTTGCCGACACCGGCGCCACCGAACAGACCGATCTTGCCACCCTTCACGTACGGGGTGAGCAGGTCGATGACCTTGATGCCCGTCTCCAGGATCTCGGTCTTGCCCTCGAGCTGGTCGAAGGCGGGCGGCTGGCGGTGGATGCCCCACTGCTCGCCGTCGCGGCCCAGACCCGGGGTGTCGAGGCAGTCGCCGAGGGCGTTGAACACGTGGCCCTTGACGATGTCACCGACGGGCACCGAGATCGGCTTGCCGGTGTCGCGCACCTCGGCGCCACGGATCAGACCGTCGGTCGGCTGCATCGAGATGGTGCGAACGATGTTGTCGCCCAGGTGCTGCGCGACCTCGAGGGTCAGGGTCTTGGCCACGGACGCGAGCGCGATGTCCACGTTCAGGGCGTTGTACAGGTCGGGAATCGAACCGCGCGGGAACTCGACGTCCACGACGGGTCCGATGACGCGGGCGACACGGCCTGTGCCGACCCGGGTTTCAGTAGCTGCGGTCATTGGTTCTCTTCCTGGGCCTTAGTCGCGGTCCGAGCTCGCCGCCAGTGCATTGGCACCACCGACGATTTCCGTGATTTCCTGCGTAATCTGCGCCTGGCGCAACGAGTTCGCGGTCCGGGTCAGCGAATTGACCAGGTCCGTGGCGTTATCCGTTGCGGCCTTCATGGCGGTGCGGCGCGCAGCCGACTCCGATGCCGCCGCCTCGAGCAGCGACGAGTAGATCCGAGTGTTGATGTACTTCGGCAGCAGCGCGCCCAGCAGGCGGTCCGCGTCCGGCTCGAATTCGTACTGGGGCTTGAGTTCCGCCGACTCGGAGTCGGTGAAGGAATCCGGACCCATGTCGAAGTTCTCGTCCACGAAGGTCACCTGGATCGGGGCCAGGCGACGCACCTCGGGCTGCTGCGACAGCATCGACACGAAACGCGTGTAGACGATGTGCAGTTCGTCGACACCGGCCATGGTGCCCGCCCCGTTCGGGGTGGCGACCTCGCCGTCGGACCCGGCCATGAACGCTTCCACCAGGTGGTTGCACGCGGCCGAGGCGTCCGCGTAGTTGGGCTGCTGCGAGAAGCCCAGCCAGGACCCGTTCACCGTCCGCTTGCGGAAGGTGTAGTAGGTCAGGCCCTTCGCGCCCATCACGTAGAGCACCGGCTCCTTGCCCTCGGAGCGCAGGGTGGTCATGAGCTCCTCGGCGCGCTTGAGCACGTTGGAGTTGTAGCCACCGCACATACCGCGGTCGGAGGTGATGACGAGAACGGCGGCACGCCGGGCGTTCTCGCGCTCGGTCAGCAGCGGGTGGTTGAGATTGCCACTGCCGCTGGCCAATTCGGCCAGTACCTTGGTGATCTCCTCCGCGTACGGCTTGGCCGCGGCGACGCGGGCCTGCGCCTTGCTGATTCGCGAGGTCGCGATCAGTTCCTGCGCCTTGGTGATCTTCTTGATCGAGCTCACGGAACGAATACGGGAGCGAAGTTCACGCACGCTTGGCATTAGCGGTTCACCCTCCCTTCATTCGTCGATTCGGTCATTCGCATGTGCTCGTCTCGATTACTTCTCGACGTGCTTGCGGGTGACGGTGAGGGACTCGACCTCTTCGTGGTCCAACTGCGCGGCCTCGGCCTCGACGACCCGCGAGCCGTCGGACGCCAGGAAGCCCTGCTTGAACTTGTCGGTCGCGGCCTTGATGGCGTCGGCGGCCTCGCCCTCGAGCACCTTCGCGCCGCCCTGCAGGGCGTCGAAGGAGGACTGCACGGAGCCGTGCAGGTACTCGAGCAGCTCGGCGTTGAAGCGACGGATGTCGCCGACCGGGACGGAGTCGTAGTAGCCCGCGTCCACCAGGAACAGCGAAACAACCTGGTCCTCAACCGAAACCGGGGCGTACTGGTCCTGCTTGAGCAGCTCGACCCAGCGCGCGCCACGCTCCAGCTGGGCCAGCGAGGCGGCGTCCAGGTCGGAGGCGAAGGCGGAGAACGCCTCGAGCTCACGGTAGGAGGCCAGCTCCAGACGCAGCGAGCCGGAGACCTTCTTCATGGCCTTGGTCTGCGCGGCGCCACCGACTCGGGAGACGGAGATACCGACGTTGATGGCCGGACGGACACCCTTGTTGAAGAGGTCCGACTCGAGGAAGACCTGGCCGTCGGTGATGGAGATGACGTTGGTCGGGATGAACGCCGAGACGTCGTTGGCCTTGGTCTCGATGATCGGCAGACCGGTCATCGAGCCCGCGCCCAGCTCGTCGGACAGCTTCGCGCAACGCTCCAGCAGGCGCGAGTGCAGGTAGAAGACGTCACCCGGGTACGCCTCGCGGCCCGGCGGGCGGCGCAGCAGCAGCGAGATGGCGCGGTAGGCCTCGGCCTGCTTGGACAGGTCGTCGAACACGATCAGGACGTGCTTGCCCTGGTACATCCAGTGCTGGCCCAGGGCCGAACCGGTGTACGGCGCAAGCCACTTGAAGCCCGCGGAGTCGGAGGCCGGGGCCGCGACGATGGTGGTGTACTCCATCGCGCCGTGCGCCTCGAGGGCCGCCTTCACGCCCGCGATGGTGGAGCCCTTCTGGCCGATCGCGACGTAGATGCAGCGCACCTGCTTGGTCGGATCGCCGGTGGCCCAGTTGGCCTTCTGGTTGATGATCGCGTCGATGCAGACCGCGGTCTTGCCGGTCTTGCGGTCGCCGATGACCAGCTGACGCTGGCCGCGGCCGATGGCGGTCAGGGCGTCGATGGCGGTGATGCCGGTGGCCATGGGCTCACCGACCGGCTGACGCTGCAGCACGGTGGCGGCCTGCAGCTCGAGCACGCGACGCTCGTCGGCCTCGATCTCGCCCAGGCCGTCGATCGGCGCGCCCAGCGGGTCGATGACGCGGCCGAGGAACTTGTCGCCCACGGGGACCGAGAGCACGTCGCCGGTGCGGCGGACCTGCTGGCCCTCTTCGATGGTGTCGAACTCACCCAGGATGACGGCACCGATCTCGGTGTCCTCCAGGTTCAGCGCCACGCCGAGGACGCCGCCCGGGAACTCCAGCAGCTCGTTGGCCATCGCCGACGGCAGACCGCTGATGTGGGCGATGCCGTCGCCGGTGTCGGTGACGACACCGATCTCTTCGATGGAGGTCTCGGGGGTGTAGCTCTGGGTGTAGCTCTCGATCGCGCTACGGATCTCATCGGGGGAGATCGTCAGCTCCGCCATGTTCTTCCTGCTCTCGCTGTGGTCTCGAATGTCGGTGTGTTTGTGCGCTTTTCGGCGTTCTGAGTCTCTTAGGCGAGAGACTGACGCAAGCGCTGCAGTCGGCCGATGGCGCTGCCGTCGATCACGTCGTCGCCCACGTGCACGACGACACCGGCCAGCAGGCTCGGGTCCTCCTGCACATGCACGGTGATCGGCTTGTCGTAGATGCGCTGCAGCGAGGCGGCGAGGTGCTCGCGCTGCTGCGGCGTCAGGGCCACCGCGGCGCGCACGTGCGCCACGATCTGCTCCCGGAGCGACGCGGCCAGATCGGACAGCTCATCGATGGCCTGACCGGCATCGCCCTTGTGGCGCAGCACGGACTGCTCGACCAGCTGCAGGGTGATGTCCTCGACCTTGCCCGCGAGCAGACGCTGCACCAGGGCACGCTTCGCATCCGCGGGCTTGCCGTGGTCCTGCAGCGCCTGCTCCAGGTCCGGGTTGTCATCGATGATGCGGCCCAGCCGGAACAGCTCGTCCTCGACCGCGCCGAGGCGGCCGCGGTCCTCCGCGGCGCGCAGCAGCGCCTCGCGGCCGAGCAGCACCAGCGTGTCGACCAGATCGCGGGCGCGCGACCAGTCCTGGGCCACCGCGGTGGTCAGCACGGCCTGGGTGGTTCCGCTGATCTTGCCGCCGAAGACGCGTTCGGCCAGCTCGGCGCGCGCCGAACTCGACACCGACTTATCCGCGAGCGCCACACGCAGCGAACGCTGGTCGTCGAGGACGGCGACAACGGCGAACAGTTCCGACCCCGTAGTAGCCGCGACGGTGTCGCTACCGGTCAGAGCGGCCCGAAGAGCTTCCCGCGCACGGGAACTCGCCTCGCGGCTCGCTGCGTACATGCTTCCCACTTTCGCGTCGTTACCTTCCGACCCCGATGCCGGCGTTCGCGTCCAGCTCCCGCAGGAACTGGTCGATCGACGCCGCCTGCTTGGCCTCGTCGGCCACCGACTGGCCGATGATCTTCTCGGCCAGGTCGACCGCGGTGCGGCCCAGTTCGGACCGCAGCTCGGTCACGATCTGCTGGCGCTGAGCCTCCAGCTGCGAGTGACCGGCGGCCACGATGCGGTCGGCCTCGGCCTGCGCATCGGAACGCATCTGCGACAGGATCGCCGCACCCTGGGTGCGGGCCTCCTCGCGGATGCGAGCGGCCTCGAGACGAGCCTCGGCCAGCTGCTCCTGGTACTGCTGCAGGGTGGCCTGCGCCTCGGCCTGCACGGCCTCGGCCTTGGCGATACCGCCCTCGATCTTCTGGGTCCGCTCGTCCAGCACCTTGGTCAGGCGCGGGACGACGTACTTGGCGAAGACAAAGGCGATAACGATGAAGACGACCGCAGACCAAAAGATGTCGTACGGCTCGGGGATGAGGGGGTTTTTGTCGGCCTCCTCAGCCGCGAGCAAGTAGGTGCTGTTCATCGTTGATTCCTAGTCTTTGGCCGGAATCAGAAAATGAAGCCGGCGACGAGACCGATCAGCGCCAGGGCCTCGGTGAACGCGATACCCAGGAACATGTTGGTCCGGATGGTGCCCTGCAGCTCGGGCTGACGGGCGATGCCCTCGATGGCCTTACCGACGACGATGCCGACGCCGATACCCGGGCCGATGGCGGCGAGACCGTAGCCGATGGCGCCGTAGCCCTTGGCGGTCGGAGCGTTCTCGGCCAGGAAGGTCAGGGTGCTGCTCATTGGTGTTTGTTCCCTTTCTGTCGCCCACCCGCCGAGGCGGCGTGTGTGGCAGGTTTGTGGAGTTGGTGCGGTTGGTCAGTGGGAGTCGGCGTGCTGGGCCAGACCGATGTACACGGCGGTCAGCAGCGCGAACACGTACGCCTGCAGGAAGACGACCAGGAGCTCGAAGAGGGTGAAGCCGAAGCCCGCCAGCAGCGAGAACGGCGAGAACACCTTCATCCAGGGGACGGCGTCGAACAGGAAGAACTGGGTGGCACTGAAGAACAGCACCAACATGATGTGGCCGGCCAGCATGTTCGCCATGAGACGGACGGTCAGCGTGAACGGGCGCAGCACGAAGGTCGAGATGAACTCGATCGGGATCAGCAGCACGTGCAGCGCGGGCGGCACATTCGGCACCACGATGGACGAGCGCATGTATTTCAGGAAGCCGTACTTCTTGATGCCCACATAGTTGAAGGTGAGGTAGGCGACGACGGCCAGCACGAGAGGCATGCCGATACGCGCGTTCGACGAGATGTTCAGGCCCGGAATAACACCCGAGGCATTCAAGAACAACACCGCGAAGAAGATGGACGCGATCAGCGGGAAGAACTTCTTGCCGGATTCCTTACCCAGCACCTCGTCACAGATCTGTTCCTTGACGAACACCAGACCGGATTCCGCGACATTCTGCAGACCGCGCGGAACCAGCTGCGGACGACGGAAAGCCGCGAGCATGACGATCACGAGAACGGCCGACATAAGGATGCGGATCAGCATCAAACGGTCGAGCTCGAAAGGCGTCCCCTCGAACAGCACTGCTGGAGGGAAGAAGTCGTTGAGTGACGGCGCGTGGAACTCGCCCGCCAAAATGGTGACGCTCAGCGTTCTCTCCCGTGGTCGGAACGCAGGAGATAGTTTTCTCCTGCGGTTCGATCGGACATTGACGATCTGGTGGGTCGACTCAGGTCGGCTCGAAGTTCGTCAGCAGCTGTGGCAGTCACGCCCTGGCGTCTGTACGCGCGTCGGCGACATCGTCGACGGTGCAGAACCGTAGCCCTAAGGGCTCGGTACGGCTGTAAGCATAACCTGCTCTCAGGCGGGTCTCAGGTGACCCCCCCTGTTGATTCGGTTGGCTACAGGTAAAGAGTTTATCAAGTTATCTACGACAATGCGTAGGGGGTCGGCGAAACACGTGGTGAACGGTGTTTCGCCGGTGGCTCCGGGCGGCGTCCGGGGGCCCGGAACTACAGGTCGCGCTCCACCTCGACGGTCGGAACGCGTTGGCGCAGAAGGCCGTACGTCTCCGCGCCGAGCACGATGAGCAGCGCGGCGATGACCGTGAAGAACAGCGAGTAGCGGTTGTAGAAGTCGAACTGCTTGAGCACCGCGATGACAACCACTGCCAGCAGCAGCTTTCCGACCCAGCTGCCCAGCAGCACGATGCCCTGCAGGCCCGATTCGATCTTCGCGCTGAACAGCACCGAGGCGGCCGTGGTGAGAATGAACGCGCCGCCGAGGGCCGCGCCGATCAGCGCGCCCCACAGGCCGGGCAGGCCCGCGCAGATCGTGGACACGATCGCCGAAACCACAACCAGCACAGCCAAACCGACGATGCCGTAGCGCAGGGCCGCGCGCAGCGGGGCGTCGGGACCGGGATTAGAGGGCGTGCTCACGATCAGCAACCTTACCCGGCGACCTGATCGCGATCGTGGGGCGGTTTGCGGGTCGGGTTCATTTTCAGCTCACGCCAGGACGGGACCGCGGTGACGATGAGCGCGAAAACCAATCCGGCGGCGAACAAGAGCACCACCATGCGCCGGTCCGAGATCAACGAGGTGCCGACCGCGCCGAATGCCAGCACGCTCACCCAGAGGTAGATCACGAGCACAACACGACGCTGCGAATGTCCGATCTGCAGCAAACGGTGATGAAGATGCATTTTGTCCGGAGTGGAAAAACTCACACCTGCGCGAACGCGACGGACGACCGCCAAAACAAGATCAAGAACCGGAATGAACATCACCGCACCCACCAGCAACAGCGGTGACAGCAAACCCACGATGTCGCGCGGGCCGTAACCCTGCAGCGGAATTCGCCCCGAGGCGCCGGTGGAGACCGCGGCCAACATCAATCCGATGAGCATGGAACCGGTGTCGCCCATGAAAATCCGGGCCGGGGAGAAATTGTGCGGGAGAAATCCCAGGCACGCGCCCGCCAGGGCGGCGGCCAGCAAGGCGGGCGGATAGGTGTCGGTGGAACCGCCGACCTCGTAGAGCAAACCCACGGTGAACACGAAAACGGCCACGGCGGCAATGAAGCCCAGGCCCGCGGCCAAACCGTCGAGGCCGTCCACGAAATTCATGGCGTTCACGACGGTCACCGTGATGCCGACGGTCACCAGGCCGCCCTGCAGCGGGTCCAGCACCACGGTCTCATTGGTGAAGGGGTTGTAGATGGCCACCCAGCTCAGGCCCATCACGGCCATGACGCCCGCGGCGGTGATCTGGCCGACCAGCTTGGTGAGCCAGTCCAGGCCCCAGCGGTCGTCGATGATGCCGACCAGCACGATGAGCGTGGCCGCGGCCAGCACCGCGGGAATGTCCTTGGGGTAGTCGAAGCCGCGGCGCAGGGCGGGCAGCTGGTGCGCGAAGAGCACGGCCGCCAGCAGGCCCAGGTAGATGCCCAGGCCGCCCATGCGCGGAATCGGCTTGGTGTGCACATCGCGCTCGCGCGGCACGGCCACCGCGCCGAAGGCGATGGCCAGCACCCGGATTCCGCCCGTCGACAGGAAGGCGATGACCGTGGCGACGAGCAGCACCAGCAGCAGCTCCCGCAGCGGGACGACCGCGCCCTGGCTGAATACGCCCTGACTCAGCAGCATTTAACGGGCCGTCACCGCGCGCCGTCCTGACGGAGCTCCTCGGGCGACATGCCGAGCACCTCCGCGATCTTCTCCACCGGCACCGCGCCCTCGCGCAGGATCCGCGGGGTGTCGGCGGTCAGGTCGACGATGGTGGACGCCACGGCGTGATCGGCCGGGCCGCCGTCGAGGTACACCCCGACCAGCTCGCCCAGCTGCGCCTGCGCCTCGGCCACGGTGGTGGCGGGCGGCTGCCCGGACACGTTCGCGCTCGACACGGCCAGCGGGCCGACCTCGCGCAGCAGTTCCAGCGCCACCGGGTGCAGCGGCATGCGCAGCGCGACCGTGCCGCGCGCGTCACCGAGATCCCACGCCAGCGAAGGCGCTTGCTGCACAACGAGAGTCAGCCCACCCGGCCAGAACGCGCGGATCAGTTCGCGGGCCTGCGGACGGACCGAGAACACCAGCCCGTCGATCGTGTTCCACGACCCGACCAACACCGGCACCGGCATATCGCGACCGCGGCGCTTGGCGGCCAGCAGAGCGCCCACCGCCTGACTGTCGAACGCGTCAGCGGCGAGCCCGTACAGCGTGTCGGTCGGAATGACAGCCAATCGACCGCTCTTCAGCGTGCTCCGCGCGGCACTCAGGCCTGCGGCACGGGAATCGGGATCGGCACAGTCGTAGACGGTACTCACGGCTGACATCTTGACACGGGACGCTCGGCGGGCCACTGTCGCGCCGGGTTTCCGACACGATTGCGCCGTATTCTCGGACTCGACGAAGGAGGCACGACCCATGATGCGTGCGATCTGGAATGGAACGGTCATCGCCGAGGCCCCGCACACCGTCGAGGTCGAGGGCAATCAGTACTTCCCCGTGGAGTCCCTGAAGAGCGAATACTTCAGCGAGAGCTCCAAACACACCGTCTGCCCGTGGAAGGGCATCGCCAGCTACTACACCGTCACGGTGGACGGCGCGGAAAACCCCGACGCCGCCTGGTATTACCCGCACCCGAGCCCGCTGGCCCGAAAGATCAAGAACCATGTCGCGTTCTGGAACGGGGTCGAGGTCGAGGGCGAACCCGAATAGTGCTCAGTCGGCGGTGCGGCGGGCGACGACGAAGCGGGGTTTTCCGGCCAGGTCGGGGTGTTCGACGATGTCGGTGAAGCCGCCGTGGGCGGCGAAGAGGGCCGCTACGCCAGAACCGTTGGTGTCGTCGTGTTCTACTGCGGCGGAGCCGTTTTCGCGCAGGAGGCGGGCGATGGTGCCGACCATGGGGCGGATGACGGACAGGCCGTCGGGGCCGCCGAAGAGGGCGCGGTGCGGGTCGTGGTCGATGACCTCGGGGTCGAGTTCGGCGTCCTCGGGAATGTAGGGCGGGTTGGAGACGACGACGTCCACGGTGCCGTCGAGGTGTTCGAGGATCGTCGGGTCGGTGACGTCGCCCGCGTGCAGGTCGATGGGGGTGTCGCCCTCGTCGGCCAGTTGCAGGGCATTGCGGCGGGCCCAGGCCAGCGCCTCGGCGTCGAGTTCGACGGCGTGGACCTGGACGTCGGGGCGGGCGTGGGCAATGGCCAGGGCGAGTGCGCCCGAACCGGTGCACAGGTCCACCACGACCGGCTGATGCTCGTGGCCGACCTGCTCGAGCTGGGCCAGGGCCCAGGCGAACAGCAACTCGGTCTCCGGGCGCGGAATGAAAACCCCCGGCCCGACCGCCAGATCGATCTCACCCATGGCCGCGGTGCCCGTAAGGTGTTGCAGCGGAAAGCGTTCCGCACGCCGGGCGACCAGCTTGCGAAACTCCTCCAGCTGGTCCGGGGTGAGCATCGGCATGAGCGCCAACCGCCCCCGGTCCACGCCCAGCACATGGGCCGCAAGGTTTTCCGCGTCCGCCTGGGGACTGTGGACTCCGGCCGCGGCCAATATCTCGGCGGCCTCTCGGATGGCCGGTCGCAACGGTGCACGACTCACGGGTTTCGCAGCCTTTCTCCCCACGCACATGCTCGCACGAATTTGATTGTCCGGAACGGTCTCCCGCCCAACCGCGCGCGTGCCGGGCGTATCGGGCGTGGCGTCGGGCCCGCGTCTCGCCTGGACCTAGAGCTTCTTGCGGTAGTACACCACTCGTTCGCGCTCCTCGAAGCCGGTGGCCTGGTGGAAGCGGTGGGCGACGGCGTTCTCCAACAGGGCGTCCGAGCCGAGTTCGGTGCAGCCGAGCTCGCGGCCCCACTCCTCGACGGCATCGCAGAGCGCCCGGGACAGCCCGTGCAACCGGTGCCCGGGCGCCACGAAAATGCCCTCGAGGAAGGCGACCGGCGAGGTGTCGCAGCCGTTCACGTAGTCGCGGCGGATGCTCGCCTCGGCGTATCCGACGGGCTCACCGTCGTCGGTCCGGGCCACTAGGACGATGGCGTCGGGGCTGTCGGCCAGCTCCGCCAGTTCGGCGCGGTGATCGGCCTCGTCCGACACCGGCCACAGCGCGTACCGCAGCGGCGCCACCTCGTCGATGGCGTCCGCCGTCATTCGTGCGATACGCATTTCCGCTGTCCCCCAGCCTTATTCGGCCGCGAGCCGGGCGGCCCGGTCGGCCTCGCCGAGGGCGTTGAACAGGTCGTCGAGATTGCCGTCCAGCACCGAATCCAGGTTGTGGGCCTTGAATCCGATGCGGTGGTCGGCGATTCGGTTCTCGGGGAAGTTGTACGTGCGGATGCGCTCGGAGCGGTCCACGGTGCGGATCTGCGAGGCGCGCCCGGCCGCGGCGTCGGCGTCGGCCTGCTCCTCGGCGAGGGCCTGCAGCCGGGCCGCGAGGACCTGCTTGGCGCGAATCTTGTTCTGCAGCTGGGACCGTTCGTTCTGGCAGGTCACCACGAGCCCGGTGGGCAGGTGGGTGATGCGCACCGCCGAGTCGGTGGTGTTGACGCCCTGACCGCCCTTGCCGGAGGACCGGTACACGTCGATGCGCAGGTCCTTCTCGTCGATCTCGACTTCCTCGACCTCGTCCGGCTCCGGGTACACCAGTACGCCCGCGGCCGAAGTGTGAATGCGCCCTTGGGATTCGGTGACCGGCACGCGCTGCACGCGGTGCACGCCGCCCTCGAACTTGAGCTTGGACCACACGCCGTCCCGCGTGGGTTCCTTGCTCTTGATGGAGAAGCTGGCGTCCTTGTACCCGTCCAGATCGGAGTAGGTGACGCCGAGCACCTCGACCTTCCAGCCGTGCCGCTCCGCGTAGCGCAGGTACATGCGGGCCAGATCGGAGGCGAACAGCGCCGACTCCTCGCCGCCCTCACCGGATTTCACCTCGAGGATGACATCGTCGCCGTCGTGCGGGTCGCGCGGCGCGAGCAGATCGGTGAGCTGCTTGTCGAGCTCCTCGACCTGCTGCTGCAGCCCCGGCACCTCGGCCGCGAAGGACGAGTCGTCGGCGGCGAGCTCCTGCGCGGCGGCCAGATCCTCGCGCGCGGTCTTCAGCTTGTTGTAGGTGGCCATGATCGGGCCCAGCTCGGCGAAGCGCTTGCCGACGCGACGGGCCGCGCCCGGGTCATTGTGCAGCGAAGGGTCGGCGAGCTGGGATTCCAGGCCCTGATACTCGGCCAGGATGTCGTCGATCGCGTTGGGGGCCGTCTTGTCGGCCATCGCGGTTCCTCCCATCGGGGTGCCGGGCTTGGCACACCCGGAAAGTATGTGTGAGCTGTCTCAGCTCACGGGAAGTAGGTCCACAAACGCACCGACGCCCGGCCCGCGGGTGCGGGACGGGCGTCGGCGGGACAGCTACTTCGCGGCCTTGGGGGCACGCTTGCCGTAGCGAGCCTCGAAGCGCGCCACGCGGCCACCGGTGTCCAGAATCTTCTGCTTGCCCGTGTAGAACGGGTGGCACTGGGAGCAGACCTCGACCGTGATCTGGCCCGACTCCTTGGTGCTCTTGGTCTGGAAGGTGTTGCCGCAGCCGCACACGACCGTGGTGTCCACGTACGTGGGGTGAATTCCTGCCTTCATGGGTGTCCTTTCAACTGGCTTTGGGTCGCCTCATCGCTGCCCGGGAGTGGACCGCGAACGCGAGACGTGAACCAAAACCGACTAGGCATGGTTGCCGACGGAACAGTATATGTGCCGCGACCGAGTGGTCGTCACGAGGGGTGACACCGTCCTGAACAGGCGGTCGGTCCCGTTTGTTCCCGCATCCCACCCCAAGAAACTACGGGCACGCATATTTCGTGTATTGGAGTGACGCTGGAAGTCGAGTAGCTCGCTACTCAGGACCACGAACACCCGTGTTCATAGAGTTTGTCCAGGTGAGAGTCCCGCGACGATCGGAAGGACAGCAGTGACCAGGAAGGACGCGACGACCGGGGGCCTATCCCCCGCGTCCGCGCACGCCGAGGCCGGGAGGGCACAGCGGCGGCGCGCGGAGTTCGTTGCGGCGGGGGTCCTGGTCACGCTGCTACTGCTGGTGGTGGCGGGCTGGTGGCTGGCTCCCGGAGAGTCCGGCAGCGCGGTGGGGTCCGTTGACCCGGCCCCAAACCCACCGCGGGGGGACGCCACCCTCACCTACACAGCGGTCACGGCACCGAGTGTCTCCGGTGCCGTGACCGCGCTCATCCTCGGCTTCATGATCGTCGGCGCGGCGTTGATCGGTCTGTTCTTCTTCAGCCCGACCCCGGAAACACGGCGGCGGCCCCGCCGAAGCGGGGCCGCCGTCGTGAACGAGCTTCTGCGCCAGGCTTATTCGTCGAGCGCGCCCGGGGCGGTCTTGGAGACCGTCATGAGGAACTCGACATTGCTCTTGGTCTTCTTGAGCCGGTCGATGAGCAGGTCGATGGCCTGATGCGAATCCAGGCCGGACAGCACGCGCCGCAGCTTGTGGATGACCGCGGCCTCGTCGGTCGACATCAGCAGATCGTCGCGGCGGGTGCCGGACGGGTTGACGTCGACGGCCGGGAACACCCGGCGCTCGGCGATCTTGCGGTCCAGCTTGAGCTCGGCATTGCCGGTGCCCTTGAACTCCTCGAAGATGACCGTGTCACCGGTGGAGCCGGTCTCCACCATCGCGGTGGCGATGATGGTGAGCGAGCCGCCGTTCTCGATATTGCGGGCCGCGCCGAGGAACCGCTTGGGCGGGTACAGCGCGGTGGAATCCACACCACCGGAAAGGATTCGGCCCGAGGCCGGGGACGAGTTGTTGTACGCGCGGCCCAATCGGGTGATCGAGTCGAGCAGCACGACCACGTCCTGGCCCTGCTCCACCAGTCGCTTGGCGCGCTCGATGGCGAGCTCGGCGACGGAGGTGTGATCGCTCGGCGGCCGGTCGAACGTGGAGGCGATGACCTCGCCGCGCACCGAGCGCTGCATATCGGTCACTTCCTCGGGACGCTCGTCCACCAGCACGACCATGAGGTAGCACTCGGGGTTGTTGACCGAGATCGCGTTCGCGATGTCCTGCATGATCGTGGTCTTACCCGCCTTGGGCGGGGACACGATCAGCGCGCGCTGGCCCTTGCCGATCGGCATGATCAGGTCGATCACGCGGGTCGTCAGCTTGTTGGGCTGGGTCTCCAGCCGCAGGCGCTGGTTCGGGTACAGCGGGGTCAGCTTGTTGAATTCCGGACGGCGGCGGGCACTTTCGACATCGGTGCCATTGACCGTGTCCAGCCGCACCAGCGGATCGAACTTCTGACGCTGGTTGGACTGGTCGCCGTCGCGCGGGGCGCGCACCGCACCGGTGATGGCGTCACCGCGGCGCAGACCGTTCTTGCGCACCAGGTTCATCGACACGTACACGTCGTTCGGCCCGGCCAGGTAGCCCGAGGTGCGGACGAACGCGTAGTTGTCGAGGACATCGAGGATGCCCGCCACCGGCTGCAGGACGTCGTCCTCGCGGATCTCGAGCTCGCGGGCCTCGCCACCACCGGCGCCACCGTCGCGATCCCGGCCGCGACGACGCTCACGGAAGCGACGGCCCCGACGGCCGCGGCCGCCTTCCTCGTCGTCCTCGTTGCGGTCGTCACGCTGGTTGGCGCGACCGGTGCCGTTCTGATTCTGCTGGCCGCCGTTCTGGTTCCGCTCGCCCCGCTCGCCACGGTCGTTGCGCTGGTTGTTGCGCTCGCCCTGGTTGCGGTCGCGACGACGCTCGCCGCCCTCCTGCTCACCCTTCTCGGTGGCGGGGGCCTCGGCGGTGGCGGTCTCGGCATTGGCGGCGCTGCCGCGCTGCTCATTAGCGGCACCGCGCTGCTCGCGGCCCCGACGCTGGCGACCGCGGCCGCGCTGGCCACCGTCGCGGCCGTCCTCGCCACCCTCGGCGCGCGAGCCCTCGGCGGCGTCCTCGCGCTTGGATTCGCGCGTCTCCGAAGAGGTTTGGCGCGCCTCGGCCTTCTCGGCCTGGCTCGCCGGAGCCTCCGCCTTCACCTCGGCCCGGGCCGGAGCGGACTCGGCGGCCTGCGCCTTGGCGGGAGCGGAGGCCGACGCGGACTCCCCACCCGTCGGCGCGTCCTCGGCCTTGGCCGTCGCGTTCCGCGTGGCCTTGCCGGTGGCGGCCTTGGAGGTGCCGCCGGACTGGTTCTCCTTGATGGCGGCGATGAGATCACCCTTACGCATCCCGGAAGTGCCTCGGATACCGAGTTCTCCCGCAAGCGCACGCAACTGCGGCAACAACATTCCAGTCAGCCCCGATCGTGCGACGTCAGTTTGTTCGCTCATCTTCGAAATCTGTCCGGAGTCACTTTCGCGGCTACCCGAGGACGCTGAATCGCTATCCGTCCCGGGTGTCGCGAGCAGGTCCGTATCTGTCACGGAAATCCTTTCCTTCCCTCGACCGCCGTGTGCCTGTTCGAGGGTTCCTCCTGCAGTCCGGTCTCGTGCCGGACTCGGATGCCGTATCGCATGTCCCGCCGGGCCGGTGGGGTCGCCACCACGTGGGCTTCGCCACCGAATGCTGTGCTGATCGAACTGCACAGGTGGGAGAGATCATTCCAGTTGACTGGCTACCCCCAAGTTTCGAGCCTCAAGCCTCGAGCCTGAGCAAGGAGCCTCTGGAGCGATTTGCCCTAATGAAGCACCGGCGTCTGACGCGCACGATGTACGGACTCGCTCAGGATAGCTCCCGCCTTTTGCATCGGCAAGGCAGGCGCGCTGTCAATCCACCAATACTCCGCCGGAAATACCCGGCTCGAGAACGCGCATGCCGTCGGCGATCGCGAGTTCGCGCAGTTCTTCGGGGAATTCGCTGGTCGTGAAGGCGAGCACGGTCGGTCCCGCGCCCGACACGGTGGCCGCGATGCCCGCTTCGCGCAGTCGCTCCACCCATTTGGTGGTGAGCGGCAGCGCCGACGCGCGGTAGCCCTGGTGTAGCCGGTCCGCCGTGGCGGGAAGCAGCAGGTCGGGGCGTTGCGTCAAGGCGACTACCGCGAGCGCCGCACGACTCGCGTTGAAGGCCGCGTCGACGTGCGGAACCTGCTCGGGGAGCAGGCCGCGGGTGTGCGCGGTGGCCGAACGCTCTTCCGGAATGAGCACCACGGGACGCAGCGAGGGGTGCGGTTCCAAGCGCACGGCGCGGTAGACGCGGGCGTGATGTGCGTCGGCACTGCCGTTTTCGTCCGCCGAACGGTCGGTTTCGGTCCAGCACACCACGAAACCACCGAGAATGCTGGCCGACGAATTATCCGGGTGGCCTTCGAATTCACCGGCCAGCTGGACCAGCACGTCATCGCCGTAGGCCAGCGCCGGATCGAACTTGGCGGCCAGCCCGCGCCCGGCGGCCAGCCCGCCGACCGCGGCCGAGGCGGACGAACCCATGCCCCGCGAGTGCGGAATCACGTTGCGGCACACCACGTCCAGGCCGTCGGCCCACACGCCCGCGGCCTGCAGACCGCGTTCGATGGCCCGCACCACCAGATGCGAAGGGCCCCAGGGCACATCGTCGGCGCCCTCCCCCTCGACCCGAATGGTGAGCCCGGAGTCCGTGGTGGACACCACGATCTCGTCGTAGAGCCCCAAAGCGATTCCGAGGGAATCGAAACCCGGACCCAGATTGGCGCTCGACGCCGGAACCCGCACGGTGACGGAGATTCCGGCGGGCAGCGTCCGCGTCATGACTCGAGTGTCCTGCGAGGTCAACTCAGGCCAGCTCGAGCTCGTGGGCCACGGCGACCGGGTCGACCGCGATGGGCTTGACCTCGGGCATGCCCTTGAGGGCGTTGTCCGGGTCCTTCAGGCCGTTGCCGGTCACCGTGCACACCACGGTGAGACCGGCGTCCAGCCAGCCCTCGGCGCGCGCGGCCAGCAGACCGGCGACCGAGGCGGCGGAGGCGGGCTCCACGAAAACGCCTTCCTTGGCCGCGACCAGGCGGTACGCGGCGAGGATCTCGTCATCGGTGGCCGCGCGGAACGCGCCGCCCGACTCCTCCTTGGCGGCCACGGCCTGATTCCAGGACGCGGGCGCGCCGATCCGGATGGCGGTGGCGATGGTCTCCGGATTCGACACCGGGGCACCGTTGACCAGCGGCGCGGCACCGGCGGCCTGCACACCCAGCATGCGCGGGCGCGCGGTGGTGACGCCGTCGGCGTAGTACTCGCTGTAGCCCTTCCAGTACGCGGTGATATTGCCCGCGTTGCCGACCGGGAGCACGTGCACGTCGGGTGCCTTGCCCAGGGCGTCCGCGATTTCGAAGGCGGCGGTCTTCTGGCCCTCGATGCGGGCCGGGTTCACCGAGTTCACCAGGCCGACCTCGGGGAACTCCGAGGTGACCTTGCGGGCCAGCTCGAGGCAGTCGTCGAAGTTGCCGTCGACCTGAATGATCTTCGCGCCCAACATGACCGCCTGGGCGAGCTTGCCCATGGCGATCTTGCCGGACGGGATCAGCACGGCGCAGTGCAGTCCGGCGCGGGTGGCATAGGCCGCGGCCGAGGCCGAGGTGTTGCCGGTGGAGGCGCACAGCACGGCCTTCTTGCCGTTGTACTTGGCGTCGGTCATGGCCATGGTCATGCCACGGTCCTTGAACGAGCCGGTCGGGTTCGCGCCCTCGACCTTGAGGTACACCTCGCAGCCGGTGAGCTCGGAGAGGTGGTGCGCGGGCACCAGCGGGGTGCCGCCCTCGAAGAGAGTGACGGCCTTCCAGTCGGCGGGAATCGGGAGGCGATCCCGATACGCGTCGATCAACCCGGGCCAGGGGGCGTGCACGGCTGCAGCTCGTGCGGTTGCACTCATTCCTCGGTGCCTTCCAATCTCAGAACACTGGTCACGGACGTGACGGAGTCCAGTTCGGCCAACGCGGCAACGGTATCCGCCAGCGCTGATTCCTGCGCGTGGTGGGTCACCACGACCAAGCGCGCGCCCTCGTCGTGGCCCTCCTGGCGGACCGTCGAGATGCTCACATGATGCTTGGCGAATTCACCCGCGACCGCCTCCAGCACACCGGTGCGGTCGGCCACCTGCAGGTTCACGTGGTAGCGGGTCGGGGTGTCGCCGATCGAGGCGATCGGCAGCTCAGCATAGACCGATTCGCCCGGAGCGCGGCCACCGAAGAACTTGTTGCGCGCCGCCATCACCAGGTCGCCCATGACCGCGGAGGCGGTGGGGGCGCCGCCCGCGCCCTGACCGTAGAACATCAGGCGACCGGCGTTCTCGGCCTCCACGACCACGGCATTGAACGCGCCGCTGACCGAGGCGAGGGGGTGCTTGCGCGGAATGAGGGCCGGGTAGACGCGCACGGACACCTTGTCCTTGCCGTCCTCGTCGGTGACGCGCTCGGCCATGGCCAGCAGCTTCACGGTGCAGCCCACGGCCGCCGCGGTCTCCAGATCCTCGGCGGTGATCTTGGAGATGCCCTCGCGGTAGACATCGCCGGAGGTGACCCGGGTGTGGAAGGCGACCGAGGCCAGGATGGCGGCCTTGGCGGCGGCGTCGTAGCCCTCGACGTCGGCGGTCGGGTCGGCCTCGGCGTAGCCCAGGCGGGTGGCCTCGGCCAGCACGTCGGCGTAGTCCGCGCCGGTCTCGGCCATGGCCGAGAGGATGAAGTTGGTGGTGCCGTTGACAATGCCGACCACGCGGTTGACCCGGTCGCCGGACAGCGACTGGATGAGCGGGCGGATCACCGGGATCGCCCCGGCGACGGCGGCCTCGAAATACAGGTCCGCGCGGTTGGATTCGGCGGCGGCGGCCAGTTCGCCGGTGTAGTCGGCGAGCAGCGCCTTGTTGGCGGTGATGACCGACTTGCCCTTGGTGAGCGCGGTCTTGATGAGGTTGCGGGCCGGGTCGATGCCGCCCATGACCTCGACGACGATGTCGACATCGTCACGGGTGACCAGGGTTTCGGCATCGATGGTGATCAGCTCGGCGGGCAGGCCGCGGTCCTTGCTCGTGTCGCGCACCGCGACACCGCGCAGCACGACCGGAGCGCCGACCCGGTTGCACAGATCGTCAGCGTGGTCGCGAATGATGCGCACGACCTCGGTGCCGACCGTGCCCATGCCGAGGACCGCGACGCCAATGGGGTGATCCTGTCCCCACACGCCCTTGTTGCTGGACCCAATTACACGGCCCGCCGTGGTCTCGGTCATGCCTTCACCTCCAAGCTGAGTAGGTCCTCCACCGTTTCACGGCGAAGAATCAAGCGCGCCTTGCCGTCTCGCACCGCGACCACCGCGGGCCGGGTGAGCAAGTTGTAGCGGCTCGACATCGAGTAGCAGTACGCGCCGGTCGCGGCCACCGCCACCAGGTCGCCCGGGCCGACATCGGCCGGGAGCCAGGTATCGCGGATGACGATATCCCCACTCTCGCAATGCTTTCCGACCACGCGAGCCACCACCGGACCGGCCTCGCTGGCGCGCGAGACCAGGCGGCAGTCGTACTCGGCCTGGTACAGGGCGGGGCGAATGTTGTCACTCATCCCGCCGTCGATGCTCACATAGCGTCGGCGATTGCCGCCGTCGAGCACAACATCTTTGATGGTGCCGACCTCGTAGAGGGTGACGGTGCCGGGGCCCGCGATGGCGCGGCCCGGTTCGACCGCGATCTTCGGCTGCGGCAGCCCGATCTGGGCCGCCTCGTTGGCGACCAGGTCGCACACCTTGGCGGCGAACTCGTCCAGCGGCGGCGGATCGTCGCTCGGCATGTACGAAATACCCAGGCCGCCACCCAGATCCAGGGTCGCGATCTGCGCGGACTTGTCGGCGCCGAACTTCACGCCGACCTCGTGCAGCAGCTTGAGCATGCGGCGGGCGGCGACCTCGAAGCCGTCGATCTCGAAGATCTGCGAGCCGATGTGCGAATGCAGGCCGACCAGGCGCAGATTGTCGGACTCGAAGACCCGGGCGATGGCGTCCATGGCATCGCCCGAGGCGATGGAGAAGCCGAACTTCTGGTCCTCGTGCGCGGTCGAGATGTATTCGTGGGTGTGGGCTTCCACGCCGACGGTCACCCGGACCAGCACCTCGGCGACCTTGCCCGCGCGCTTGGCGATGGCCTCCAGGCGCTCGATCTCGATCAGCGAGTCGATGACGATGTGGCCGACCCCGACCTCCACCGCCAACTCCAGCTCCGGCACCGATTTGTTGTTGCCGTGCAGGGCGATTCGCTCGGCCGGGAATCCGGCGTTCAACGCCACCGCGAGTTCGCCGCCGGAGCAGACGTCCAGGTGCAGGCCCTCGTCGCGGATCCAGCGGGCGACCTCGCCGCACAGGAAAGCCTTGGAGGCGTAGTGAATTCGCGCGTCCTTGCCGAAGGCGCGGACCATATCCCGGCAGCGCGAACGGAAGTCGTCCTCGTCGATCACGAACAGCGGCGTGCCGAACTCGGCCGCCAGCTCGTGCACCGGCACACCGGCCAGGCGCACGACACCGTCGGCATCGCGAGAGGCGTTGCGCGGCCACACATTCGCGGGCAGCTCGATCATCTGCGCCGGATCGCTGGGCCGCTCGGCGAGGGTCGGCGCGTGCGGGATGTCCGCGTGGCGGGGTCCGGCGGGGTGGGCACTCATTTACATACGCTCCGGGGCAGAGACGCCTAGCAGACCAAGGCCGTTGGCGAGCACCTGACGGGTGGCCTTGACCAGCTCGAGGCGGGTGGCATTGAGAGGGCTGACCGCGTCGTCGCCCTGCGGGATGACGCGCAGCGTCTTGTCGGACTGGAAGGGGTGGTAGGCCCCGGCCAGTTCCTCCAGGTAGCGCACCACGCGGTGCGGCTCGCGGGTCTCGGCGGCGGTGGCCACCACCCGCGGGTACTCGCCCAGGGTGCGCACCAGCTCGCCCTCGCGATCATCGGTGAGCAACGCGAAATCCGGTGTGACCGAGGCGAAGTCGAACGCCTCGGCATTGCCGATGATCTGGTTGGTGCGGGCGTGCGCGTATTGCACGTAATAGATCGGGTTCTCGCTGTCCTGCTTCGTCCACAGGTCCAGGTCGATATCGATGCTGGAGTTCACCGAGGAGCGCACCAGCGAGTACCGCGCGGCGTCCACGCCGATCGCCTCGACCAGGTCGTCGAGGGTGACCACGGTGCCCGCGCGCTTGGACATCCGCACGGCCGCACCGTCTTTCACCAGATTCACCATCTGGCCGATGAGCACCTCGACGGTGTTCGGGTCGTCGCCGAAGGCGGCCGCCGCGGCCTTGAGCCGACCGATGTAGCCGTGGTGGTCCGCGCCCAGCATGTAGATGCACAGATCGAAGCCGCGCGACCGCTTGTTCTGGAAGTAGGCGATGTCACCGCCGATGTAGGCGGACTTGCCGTCGCTCTTGATGACGACGCGGTCCTTGTCGTCGCCGTACTCGGTGGAGGCGATCCACCACGCGCCGTCCTTCTCGTACAGCTTGCCCGAGGCCTTCAGCGTCTCGATGGCCTTGTCCACCGCGCCGGAGGCGAACAGCGAGCTCTCGTTGAAGTACACGTCGAAGTCGACGCCGAACTCGTGCAGCGTCTTCTTGATCTGCGCGAACATCAGCTCGACGCCCTCGCGCCGGAACAGCTCGTGC
This sequence comes from Nocardia sp. CDC160, assembly GCF_035818795.1. Taxonomy (NCBI): domain Bacteria; kingdom Bacillati; phylum Actinomycetota; class Actinomycetes; order Mycobacteriales; family Nocardiaceae; genus Nocardia; species Nocardia sp. CDC160. The sequence continues at coordinate 27,846 of NZ_JAYKYT010000001.1, forward strand.
CGCTCGTCCTCGGGCAGCTGCGCCGCACCCGGATTCGCCTTCACGATGGTGTCGGCGATCTCGTTGATGTACGCGCCCGCGTACCCGTCCTCCGGCGTCGGCTGCCCGGTGGCGGCCGCGACCAGCGAGTTGGCGAACCGATCGATCTGCGCGCCATGGTCGTTGAAGTAGTACTCGCGGGTGACGTCCGCGCCCTGGGCGGACAGGATCCGGCCCAGCGCGTCACCGACCGCGGCCCAGCGGGTGCCGCCCAGGTGGATCGGCCCGGTGGGGTTGGCGGAGACGAATTCGAGGTTGATCTTCTGGCCCGCGAGAGTGCCCGCGGTGCCGAACTTTTCACCGGCCTCGAGAATCTTCGCCACGATCGCGCCCTGCGCGGCCTTGGCCAGGCGAATGTTCAAAAAGCCAGGTCCGGCCACCTCGGCGGCGTCGATGCCCTCGGCCTGCGCGAGCGCCTCGGCGAGCAGGGTCGCGAAGTCGCGGGGATTCATTCCCGCCTTCTTCCCTACCTGCATGGCCACATTCGTGGCATAGTCTCCGTGCTCGGGGTTGCGGGGACGCTCCACCTTGACCTCGTCGGGCAGGACCGCAGGGTCGGATCCGCGTTCGACAAGTACCTTCGCCGCGGTAGCACGAAGGAGATCTGCAAGGTCAGCTGGAGTCACGAGTCACTATCCTATGGTCTGAGCAGGTGAACGCCGCGAGCGGGCACCACCGGGCAGGTGCCCAGCAAACGATGCGGCCGCGTCGTTTGATTGTCCGACACGTCGAAGAGAGCACAAAAAGCATGCCGAGCAAGACCAGTGCCAAGTCGGCCAAGGCCATCAAAGCCGCGGGCAAATCATCCGGTTCGTCCCGCAAGGGGGGTGGCGGTTCCAAGCTGGGCGGTAAGCGTCAGATCCCGTGGCTCATGATCGGCGCGGTGGTCTGCGTGGTCGCCCTCATCGGCGCGATCGCCTGGGTGCTGGTGCCCAAGATCCAGGACAAGCAGGAACAGAACAAGTACACGCCGTCCGCGCAGAAGAAGGATCCCTCGGATCAGATTTCGGGCGTGGTGAAGAAGGACTACCCGGCGGGCCTGCACGTGGCGGCCACCCAGCGCGTGGCCTACGACCAGGCCCCGCCCTTCGGCGGCCCGCACGACGGCTCGTGGGCGGCGTGCACCGGCGTGGTGTACCCCAAGGCGATTCGCACCGAGAACGCGGTGCACTCGCTCGAGCACGGCGCGGTCTGGATCACCTACAACCCGGACAAGCTCGACAAGGCGGGCATCGACACCCTGGCCGCGAAGGTGAAGGGCAAGCCCTACACCCTGATGTCGCCGTACCCGGGTCTGGATTCGCCGATCTCCCTGCAGTCGTGGGGCCATCAGCTCAAGCTGACCAGCGCCGATGACAAGCGCGTCGGCGAGTTCATCACCGCGCTGCGCCTGAACCAGTACGCCTACCCCGAGGTCGGCGCGGACTGCGCGAACCCGACCTTCAATGTCGACAACCCGCCCGCCTTCGACCCCTCCGCGCCCGGCCCCGACGCGGTCCCGATGGACGGCAAGGGCGCGACCAAGGCGCAGGACGAGTCCGGCGGCATTCCGGGCATGCCCACCGGCGGCATCCCCGGCATCCCGGGTCTGCCCGGCGGTACGCCGACCCTGCCCGGCGGCATCCCGACCATCCCGGCCCCGACCGCCGAGGACCAGACCCCGCCGACGCAGCCGGAACAACCGGCTCCGACCCAGTAATGCCGCCGTTCATGTCCGACGTCCCCGATCGAAGTTCCGAGCCGGAACCCGCCGCCGAACCCGACCAGCATCCCCGCCGCAACCAACGGCAGCTGCTGGCGATCCTCGGTGTGGTCGGGGTGCTGCTCGCCGGTTTCCTGGCGGGCATCCTGGTCGGCAATCCCTTGAAGCACGAGGCCGAGAAGCCCGGCGCGGTGGATGTCGGCTTCTCCCAGGACATGTCGGTCCATCACACGCAGGCGGTGCAGATGTCGGGCCTGGCGCTGTCGGGATCGACCGATCCGGCGGTCAAGCGGCTGGCCTACGACATCCTCACCACGCAGGCCAATCAGGCGGGCCGCATGCAGGGTTGGCTGCAGCAGTGGGACAAACCGCTCATCTCCCCCGACGGCTACATGGGGTGGATGACCGACATGTCCGCACACCAGCATTCGGGCACCGCCATGCACTCCGGCGCGGTGGCGACCATGCCCGGCATGGCCTCCGATCAGGAGATGGCCGCCCTGGGCCAGGCCACCGGCACCGCCCTGGACACCCTGTTCCTGCAGCTGATGCTGCGCCACCACCAGGGCGGCATGCCGATGATCGAGTACGCCGCCCAGCGCGCCGACACCGACGCGGTCCGCTCCCTGGCCCAGAGCATGGCCAAAACACAGAAGAGCGAGGCCGACCTGATGACCCAGATGCTCGCCGAACGCGGCGTCTCCCCCCTCCCCCTGAACTGACCCGACGCGGCCCGGGCAGCCAAAACACCCGGTCCGCGTCGCTTTTTGGCGCAGCGCACCCAATGCGATACGCTTTCTGCGCCCGACCGGGAGACCGGACGGGACCATCCCCGCCCTCGTAGCTCAGGGGATAGAGCGTCTGCCTCCGGAGCAGAAGGCCGCAGGTTCGAATCCTGCCGAGGGCACCGAAGTAAGGCCCCGACCGTGAATTGCGGTCGGGGCCTTACTTGTTCGTCGAGCAGATCGTTCGCAAGTAAGAACTACTGACTTTTCGTGCCATCGTGGAGGATTGGCGTTCCGATTTTCGGGTATGAACGCAAAGGTGGGAGTCGCGCATCGCGGTGTCCGGTTGTGCAGGAGGCAATCGGACACCGCGAGCGCGTTTTTCGGGGCGATGTGATTTCGAGGGCGCAATGTGACCGCCCTGCCTTGGGATGTGAAATGGGGACGGGCCGGTAAGTTCTGAGGGGTGTCCGGAAACGAGAGCGCCCGTGCCGAACAACCGCAGCGACGCGTCTCGCGCCCACTCGCCGGGGGACTCACCGGCCTCGCGGCCGTCGCCCTCACCACCCTGAGTCTCGCCGCGCCGGTCATGGCCACGCCGGTGACACCGGAGGAAGCGGCGGCGTCGTTCTATGCGCCGACCGAGGAGCGGGTGGCGGGCACACACGGGTCGGTCATCCAATTGCGGCCGCTCACAGGCGATCCCGCGCTCGCGGGGGCACGCAACTATCTGGTGCTGTACCGCTCCATCGACATGCGCGGCGAGACGGTCGCGGTCTCGGGGACGCTCGCGGTGCCGGACGGCACGCCGCCGCCGGGCGGATGGCCGCTGATCTCCTGGGCGCACGGGACGACCGGTGTCGCCGATGTCTGCGCGCCCTCGCAGGACACCTCCCCCGAATTCCCGGCCCACGATTACACCTCGCTGGTGCGCCGGGTACAGGAGCGGTGGATCGCGGCCGGGTACGCGGTGGCGCAGACCGACTATCAGGGCCTGGGCACGCCCGGCCCGCACGGGTACCTGATCGGCACCGCCGAGCAGCGCGCGGTCACCGATATGGCCAGGGCCGCACGGGAAGTCGATCCCGAGATCGGGACGCGCTGGGTGGCCATGGGGCATTCGCAGGGCGGCCAGGCCGCCATCTTCACCGACGCGCAGGCACAGCGGTGGGCGCCGGAGTTGCAGCTGCTGGGTTCGGTGGCGCTCGCGCCCGCCTCGCATCAGGGCATTGGCCTGCAGGCCTCGCAGCTGGCCAATTCGGCGGGTGTGGCGGGTGCGCTCACCCCACTCACCGGTGGCGCGATGGCGTTCCTGCCCTTGATCATTCGCGGCGCGCAGACGGTGGCGGACGTCGATCCGGCCCGATTCCTCACGCCCCGTGCGCAATCCATGCTGGGCCAGGCCGACACCGGTTGCATCGGCCAGCTGCGGCAGGCCGATTCCTGGGGCGGGATGGCGGCCGACGAGGTGTTCACCCGCACTGCGGATCTGTCGGCGCTGACCCGCGTTCTGAACGACAACGACCCCAGCGCACTGTCTTTCACGCAACCGCTGCTGGTGCTGCAGGGCCGTTCGGACACCACCGTCCCGGCGCTGGCCACCGACGCCATGGTCGTGCAGCAGCAGGCGGGCGGGCAGCCGGTGCAGTATCGCGGCTACCCGGGCATCGACCACCGCGGTGTGCTGGAGGCGTCGTTCAATGACGCGCTCGCCTGGGTGGACACCCGCTTCGGGCGCTAGCCGGACGGTCTCATGCCGGGGCGGTGCAGCTCACGCCGACGCGGTGCAACTCACGCAGGGGCAGTGCAACTCACGCCGGGGCGGTCCAGCCCGGATCGCGGCCGAACCAGGCGGCCAGCCGGTCGTAGGCGGGCGCGTCGTCGGCGATCGGCACCTCGTGGCCGAAAGCCTTTCCCGGACCGCGGAATTCGGGTTTCAGCAGCTGCTTGGACCAGGCCAGTGCGTGCTCGGCGAGTTCGGGGTCGAGGGTCCGGGTCTGCCCGGTGGCCCGGCTGAGATCCCAAGCGTGCATGGCGAATTCGGTGATCTGCTGATCGGCGCGCCCCCGCAGCGGGGCCTCGCCGCCCATGCCCGGCACCAATCGATCGAGATCGGCCGCGCGCCAGGTCTCGAGCAGCGGCCGGGCGCGCGTGCGGAACTCCGCGCCCCAGTCGTCCCCGATGTCCTCGTGCGGCGCTCCCCACTGCGGCGTCTCGCCCCGCGCCGAGATCACGAAGTCGCGCAGGATCTGGCCAACGACATGGTTCACCAGCCGCCGCACGTGCCAGTCCTCGCACGGTGTCGGCAGCGACGCCTGCTCCGGGGTGATCGCCGCGATGACATCGCCCATCTGCGTGATCGCGCGCTCGATCAGATCGAGGGTCGGGTCCACGGCTGCGTTGTCGGCCATGGGGCCAGACTAGCCCTGGGGCAGGGCATTCCGGGTCGTCTCGCGCAGGGCCAGCACCCGCGCGGTGGTCGGCGGCCGGGTCGCCGCACGCCGCGGGGAGCGAATCCGCCACAGCAGGTACAGACCGACCGCGCAGCCGACCGTGATGACCAGTGCTATCCACCCCGGCATCGCGGACACCGTGGCCTGCGGATCCCGGTACCAGCGCGGCGAGTAGGCGACGCGGCCGAAACTGTGGCCGCGCAGCGCGACCACGACGCACGGCACGATCAGCACCGCGACCGCCACCACGGCACTGCCCGCGTGCCGCGGTACCGCCGCGCCGAAGCAGTATCCGATGATCAGCGCGGTCGCCGTCACCCCGAGGATCGGGATCACCGCGTGCCCGCGCGCCAGATCCACGGTCGTGGCCGCGAAGACCGCCAGCGCGCCGGTCGCGGCCATGGCGGCCCAGGGTGAGCGCCACCGCCGCCCGGCGGCCAGGCCCACCACCACCGCGAGCACCGGGATGGGCGCGCTCCAATCCGGCCGCGGCACCGCGACGATCGCGCTGCCCGCATTGGCGACCGCCACCGACAGCAGCACCAGCGTCCCCTCACGGCCGGGCAACAGCAACGCCGCCAGCACGGCCGCGGCAATGGTGACGACCACCATCAGCCCGATCTGCGCGGGCGTTCCGGAGTGCCGCACGAACCATTCGGTCGACAGCGCCGTCGCGGTGACCAGCACCAGCGCGGACAGGATCGGGCCGATGGCCAGATCGGTGTTCTCGGACCCGACCGAGGTCTCGGCGCGCTGCACCAGCACACCCAGCGCCAAGGCGGCCGCCGCGAGCAGCACCAGCCACAGCGGTGGCGTGCCGCCGGAAGCCCATTCGATGAGTGGATTGCGCCGACTCCCCGACTCGGGCAGCGAGGTCTGGTCGCCGATGAGAATGGACGACAGCGTGCCCACCAGGTACGCGCCGGTCGCGAGCGGTTTGCCGAACACCGCGACCGCGAGCGCGCCCAACAGAATTCCGCTGAAGATCGAGTCGATGTAATTGACCGTGGTCAGGGTCCCCGTGGTGGCCGCGTCCCGATTCCACAGATGGTCGAGCAGCAACACCACCACGCTGCCGAAGGAGGCGATCCACGCGCTGCGCCGCCCCAGCGCCACCACCAGCGCCGCGGACACCACCGCGAACGCCGCCCCCGCCGCGGCCGCCCGCGGCATGTTCAACACCATCAGATCCATTTGCAGGACCGGACCTTCGGCGCTGCGCCCCAGATCCAGCGGGGCCATCAGCAGCAGGCCCGCGATCACCGCCCCCAGCAGTGCCGCCGTCGCCTCCACCGGGCGTGCGAAGCGCCGCAGCCCCGGGGGCGCGGCGAGTCCCGCCGGTGGTGCCAACGCGAACTTCGCGCCCATCTGTCACCTTTCGTTGGTGATGCGACGCCTTCCGCGTTACAGCAATAACGAGCAGCTATCTGTTGGCGAGGTTAACAGGATTGGACTGTGCGAATCCTGAGACGTGGACTCGGTCACACGCCCGCGCGGCGCGTTCGCACGGCCGGGCGCGGCGGAGACATACGCTCAGGCGCAGCGGAAACGGAAGGTGGCCACGGGTGTGCTGCCGGGGACCGAGGTGACCTCGAGGGCGGCGTCGCCGTCGAGCGCGCAGCCCACCGGCGTGCCGACTTGCACCCGATAGCAACCGGGCGCGCCGGGATAGACGGCCGAGCCGTCATTGCCGGTGGTGATGGTCGCGAGGTTCGCGCCGCCGCCGCAGGGCGCGATATCGGCGGCCACGCCCGCCATGGGGAATTGTTCGGGGCCGTAGACGGCCTGCACCTTCAGCGCCGCATCGGCGGGCGGCTCCGCCTGCGCGAGGGGCGCCAGGGCGCACGCGACGGCGAGGGCGGATGTGACGAGCAGCGTGCGGCGCACCTGATCTCCTTCGGGTCGAGCCGAGGCGAATTGGCCTCCGCGCCAATATAGGTGCTGCACCGACCGTCCAGTCACATTCTGCGGCTTCGGAACGACGCCGCCGGTCGATCAGACCGTGGACACCGCGTCCGCCACCGTCGCGCTCCCGTTCACCGACGCGCGCCCCGCCGCAGTGCACTGCTCGGCGCTGAAAGCGACTGCCGCGCCGAGAACTTCGAGCTCGACCCGGTCACCCACCGCGGGCGCGTCCACACTGACCCGACGCACCTGGATGAGCTCGGGGCAGCCGTCGAGATCGAGGGTCAGCATGACATCCGCGCCACGGAATTCCAGCGCCCGCACGGTCGCACACCCGTCGTGGCCGTTGGTCGCCACCCGCGCCAGCAGCTGTTCGGGCCGCATCATGACCGCGCCCGCACCGGTCGGCGCGTCCACCTGGACGGGAATGCGTCCGAGCACGGTCTCGGCGGTCTCCGCGCCGATGGTGGCGTCGAGCAGGACCGTGTCGCCGAGGAATCCGGCCGTGAACAGATCCGCCGGGGCCGCGTATACCTCTTCGGGCGTGCCGACCTGGGTGAACCGCCCCGAGCACATGACGGCCACCTGATCGGCGAATGACAGCGCCTCCTCCTGATCGTGGGTGACCAGAATGCTGGTCATGCCCGCGGCACGCAGGGTTTCGGCAACGGCCTGGCGGGTGGCGGCGCGCAGTCCGGTGTCGAGGGCGCTGAAGGGTTCGTCCAGCAGCATGACGGTGGGTTTGCGGGCCATGGCGCGGGCGAGGGCCACGCGCTGCTGCTGCCCGCCGGAGAGCTGATGGGGACGGCGATCGGCGTACGAGGCGTCCAGCGACACCATCTCGAGCAGTTCGGCCACGAGGTGCCGGTGTTTGCGCTTGCCGCCCAGTCCCCCGCCGAGCCCGTAGGCGATGTTCTGCCCCACGGTCAGATGCGGGAACAGCGCGCCGTCCTGCGCCACGTAGCCGATCTTGCGCCGGTGCGGCGGCACCGAGAACCCTTGTCGGGTCACGGTTTCCCCGCCGATGGACACCGAGCCCGCGTCCGGGTTCTCGAATCCGGCGATCACCCGCAGCAGCGTGGTCTTGCCGCATCCGGAGGAGCCGACCACGGCGGTGGCGCTGCCGTCGAGCACGTCGAGGCTGATGCCGTCGAGCACCGGCGCCTGACCGGAGGTCTTGGAATCCCGGCCGAAGGTCTTGGAAACCTGGTCTACGACAAGACGACTCACAGTCCCGCCGCCTTCCTGGATTGGGTGAACAGCAGATAGGTGACCGGCACCGAGGCAATGATCATGATCAGCGCGTACGGTGCGGCGGCCGCGTAGTCCAATTCGCCCGACAGCTGCCAGAACTGCATGGCGAGGGTGCGGGTGCCATTGGGGGCCAACAGCAGGGTGGCGGTCAGCTCGGTGGCCACGGCCACGAACGCCATGGCGGCCGCCGCGGCCGCGGCCGGGGCGGTCAAGCGCAGCGTGACCCGGAAAAAGGTTGCGGCGGGCGAGATTCCGAGCACCTGCGAGGCCTCCTCCAGCCCGACCGGCACCTGCGCCAGTCCGGCGCGCACGCTCACCAGGGCGCGCGGCAGGAACATGAGCGTGTAGGCGGCCAGGATGGTCGCGGCCGTCTGATAGAGCCCGGGCAGCCACCGGATCGACACCGTCACCAGCGCCAGCGCGATCACGATGCCGGGCAGCGAGCTGGTGATGTAGTTGGCGCCCTCGATGATTCGCGCGAACCGCGAACCGGAGCGGACCGCGATCCAAGCCACCGGAAATGCGCACAGGGTGGTGATGACCGCGGCCGTGGCGGCCAAACCGAGGGTCTGCACGAGGGATTCGCCGATCGCACCGGTGTCCCACACCGCCGCGCCGCCGATCTTCAGCCAGCGCCCGATGGTCCACAGCGGCACGCCCAGCGTGGCCGCCAGCGCACCGGTCAACACCAGAAACATCGGAATCCGCCCCAGGCCCAGCTGAATTCGGTTTGCCCCGCGCTGCGCGCCGCCGCCCACCCGGGCGTAGCGTGCCCGCCCGCGCACCCCGGCCTCGGCGGCCAGCAGCACCAGGCACAGCACCACCAGCACGCCGGAGAGCGTGCTGCCCGCCGCGCCCGCGAAGCTGGACTGGTACTGCTCGAAGATGGCGGTGGTGAAGGTGTCGAACCGGATCATGGCGAACGCGCCGTACTCGGCCAGCAGATGCAGCGAAATCAACAGTCCGCCACCGAGAACGGCCAGCCGCAGCTGCGGCAGCACGACCCGGGCGAACACGGCGACCGGCCCGGAACCCAGCGCCCGCGCCGATTCCTCCACGGCCGGATCCAGCCGCCGCAGGGTCGCCGCCGCCGGGAGATACACCAGCGGGAAATACGACACCGTCGCGACGAGCACGCCCGCCCACAATCCGTGCATGGAGGGGATGGCGCTGACCCAGCCGTAGCTGTTGACGAAGGCCGGAACCGCCAGCGGCGCGGCGAAGATCGGCCCCCACCAGGCCGCGCCCGGCACATTCGTGCGCTCCACGATCCAGGCCAGTCCGACGCCGAGCACCACGCAGATCGGGACGGTCAGCACCACCAATTCGGCGGTATTGCGCAGCAATTCGCCCACGCGCGGGCGGAAGACGAGTTCCGCGGTCTCGTGCCATCCGGTCGAGACGAGCGTGGACACGATGTAGCCCAGCGGCACGAAGGTGGCCGCCACCATGAGCAGCGCGGCAATGGTGACGAGCGACCCGGGGGTGACGAGCGACCCGGGCCGCAGTGCGGCCCGGGTCGTGGATGCCCTCGTGTCCCCACTCGGGGCAGCCGGTGTGGCTCCCCCGGGGACATCGGTCCGAACGGTCACGGTTACAGCAGGCCCGCCTCGGTCATGAGCTGCGTGACCTTCTTGGCGTCCAGCTTGCTCGGGTCGATCTTGGGCGCGTCCAGCGAGGCCAGCGGCGGCAGCGCGGGATTCGCGGCGACATCGGAGGCCACCGGGTACTCCATGGAGTCACCGGTCTGCAGGACCGTCTGGCCCTTCTTGGAGGTGATGAAGTTCAGGAACTTCTGGGCATTGGCCTGGTTCTTGCTCGACTTCAGCACGCCGCCACCGGAAATGGAGACGAAGGCGCCCGGGTCCTGGTTCTTGAAGTAGAACAGCTGGGTGTTGGCGCTGTTCTCCTTGGTCTTGGCCTGGTCGCGGTACCAGTAGTAGTGGTAGATGATGCCGCCGTCGATCTGGCCGGTATTGGCGTCCTTCATGACCGAGGTGTTCGTCTTGTCGGGGACGACGTTGTCCTTCATCCCCTTCAGCCACGCCTTGGTGACGTCCTCGCCCTTCTGCGCCAGCAGGGCGGCCACGATCGCCTGGAAGTCCGCGCCACTCGGGGCGGCGCCCCAGCGGCCCTTCCACTGCGGCTGCTGCAGATCCAGCAGCGACTTGGGCAGCTGGTCGGCCGGGAGCTTGGCGGTGTTGTAGACGAAAACCGTGGAGCGCGCGGCGATTCCGGTCCACTTGCCGGTGGACGGGCGGAACTGCTCGGGCACCTGCGCCAGGGTGTTCTGGTCGACATCGGCGAAGAGTCCGGCGTTCTCGACCAGCGCCATGGCCGGGGAGTTCTCGGTGAGGAAGACGTCGGCCTTCGAGTTCTTGCCCTCGGCGACGAGCTGATTGCCCAGGTCGGTGTCACCGCCATTGCGGATGGTCACCTTGATGCCGGTGTCCTTGGTGAACGCGTCGACCCACTCCTTGGTGAGGGATTCGTGCTGCGCGTTGTAGACCAGGATCTCGTTGTCGTCCTTCGACGAGTTGGAGCAGGCGGTGGTCGCGCCCAGCACCGCGATCGCCGCCAGTGCACCGGACACCAGTTTCCATCGAGCCGCCGTCATGACCGTCCTTTCCCTCTTCCAGCCTCGCCTCTGAGGTTTGCCTAACCAACGTACAGTCCCGTCCGTCCGGTTCAAATCCCGGCCCACCAATCGACACTTATTCGCTGTAATCTCCCGTCGGTGACCAGCAATCGCCGCACTCCCCTGACCATCGGACTCGGCGTCGCGGCCGTGGTGCTCGTGGGAGGTGGCATCGCCACCGCGGTGACATTGAACGGCAATGACTCCGGACCCAGCGAGGACAAGCGTGTCGAGACCGCGGTGCGCGATTTCTACACCACCCTCGGCAAGGACGGCGCGTCGGTGGCCGTGGGCAAGGCCTGCGCGAGCGACCGCGCCCAGTACGAGGCACTGCCGGAGTCCCAGAAGAAGGCCATGGACCAGGGCCGCGTCTCGATGCGAGTCGATTCGGTGCAGGGCATCACCATCACCGGCGAGAGCGCCACCGCCGTCACCCTCGGCACCTTCAGCGTTCCCGGTGCCCCCGACAGCAAACGCTCCACCAATGAACACCTGCGCAAGGAAGACGGCGTATGGAAGGTCTGCTCCAGCGACGCGAAGTAGGACGGCCATGAACTGCTGCGGCCCGAATCGACGACAACTGCTCGGACTGCTGGCGGTGGCGGCGGCCATGCCGCTGGGCTGGGCGAGTCCGGCTCGCGCACAGGCGGGTTCGCTCGCGGTGACCGATCTCGAGGTCGTCACCATCACCGATCGATCGGCCATCCTGACCTGGACCACCTACGGTCCGGACGCCAATGGCAATCCGGTTCCGGTCGAGACCGACGGTGAGGTGTGGCTCGCCCCCGCCGACGGCTCGGGGCTGCGGCAGGTCTTCGGCGACTCCCGGCCGACCGCGTTCCACTACGCCGAAGTGACCGACCTGGAACCCGGCCGGGCCTACCGGTTCGAGGCCCGCTCGGCGGGCATCCCGGCCGCGCCCGCCCTGAATGTGGCCACCCGCCAGCCGAATACACCGGAAACCCAGGGCGTCTTCACCACCCTGGTGCCGCCGCCGGGCCGCCTGCTGCGAACCCTCGCCCTCTCCAACGACATTCACTACGGTGAAGAGGTCAGCGGCATCATTACCGCGGGCCTGCCGCCCGGTTTCCGCCAAGAGCCCGGTCTCGCACCGTATCCCGAGATCATGCTGGCCGCCCTGCTCGACGATATGCGCCGCCCCGACCGCGCCGTCGACCATCTCCTGCTGGCCGGTGACCTCACCGCCGAGGCCACCCCCGAGCAGGTGCGGGGCGTCCACACGGCCCTCGCCAATTGGGGTGCGCCGGGCCGAGACTGGTTCGCGGCCCGCGGCAATCACGACCGTCCGCACCTGGGCTCCGACTACGCGGGCTGCACGCCCTACCTCGATCACAACGACTGCTGGGGCGATTCCTTCAGCACCAGACAGCAATTGGTGTCCCACGAGCTGGGCGAACTCCGCCTGATCGCCCTGGACACCACCGAACTCGATATCGCGGGCGGCACCATGGACCGCGCCCAGCTCGACGAGCTGCGCGATCTCCTCACCGCCGATCCGGACCGTCCCACACTGCTTTTCGGCCATCACCCCGTCACCACCGAGTCCGGCTGGTCGAATCTGGCGGGTCCGAGCTTCATCCTGAACGCCGCGAATGCCGCCGAGCTGCAATCGATCTACCAATCGGCGCCCGGCGTCTTCCTGCACCATTCCGGCCACACCCACCGCAATCGCCGCACCCGCGCGGACCTCCCGATCCCCGTCGAGTTCCTGGAAGTCGCCGCCTGCAAGGAGTATCCGGGCGGCTACACCCTGCTGCGCCTGTACGAGGGCGGCTACATGGTCAACTTCTACAAGACCCGCACCGAGGGCGCGCGGCGCTGGAGTACGCGCTCACGCGGCGAATATTACGGCCTGCTACCCGAATACACCCTCGGCACCACCTCCGACCGCAATCACACGGTCCTGCGCGACCTCACCGGGGTGTCACCCGCCTGAACAAGAAAACGCCTCCCATGTCCGGCATGGGAGGCGTTTCGTCGATGGAGCGAGCGGCGGGAGTCGAACCCGCGTACACGGCTTTGCAGACCGCCACCTGGCCACTCGGTCACACCCGCATCGTGGCACCAATAATGCGGCGAATCGGGCACGCCGCCAATGTTTTGACTCACCGTGATTTCGAAGGGTGCGCGGATCGGCTCGGCGCGGCGACCAAGCGGTCGGCGACGTGCGATGATCGGGGCATGTCGCGTCCACGTCCGCTGCCGCTCGATCCGATCGAGGAGGCGCATCGCCAGTGGACGGAGCACGGCTGGGGGGAGGTCGCCGACGGGATGGCCGCGGTGACCTCGCTCGTGCGGGCCCAGCAGATCGTGATGGCCCGGGTCGATGAAGCTTTGCGACCGTCCGGTTTGACCTTTTCCCGGTACGAGCTACTCATGTTGCTGAGCTTCAGCAAAACCGGCGCGCTGCCCATGGCGGTGGCCAGCGCCCGCCTCCAGGTGCACCCCACCTCGGTCACCAATACCGTGGACCGGCTGGAGGCCGCGCAGTTGGTGAAGCGCGTGCCACATCCGAGTGACCGGCGGGCGACGCTCATCGAAATCACCGATGCCGGAAGGGATTTGGTGGCCAAGACCACCATCGAACTGAACCGGCGAGTTTTCGCCGAGGTCGGTCTGCCGCCGGAACGATTGCAGTTGCTGCTGCAATTGCTGGCGGAATTCCGCCAGGCCGCCGGTGACTTCGATCCGGGTAGCTCGCCGACGCGTTGGGCCGGTCAGTAACCCTTCAGCGACTCAGCAGCCAATTTCCTGCGTCATAGTCTTGGATTCGGCCCGCAAAAGGTTCACCATTGAGGCCATGGTGCTGGTCCTCGGGGTGTCGGCGGGCGCTGCTGGCGCACGCGCCATGCTCACCCATTCCGACCAGCCTCACCTGCCCCCGATCGACCGCTGCAAGGTCTTACGCCGTGCCGGTGGCGGAAGCATGGAGGAGGCGGTGTTCGAGGCCATTCGGCTGATGCGCAAGTCCGCCGCCAAGCGGGACGAATTCATTACCGGCATCGCGGTGACGTGTCGCTGCAACACCCATGCCGAATCCGTCCGGACCGCCGCGGGCCGCAATCGCCTGACCGTCATCGACGAGCCGGTGGCCCAGCTCAGATATCTCCGATTCACCGGCAGGCTTCCCACCGAGGGCTCGGTCCTGCTCTACGACCTAGGCGCCTCCGGCCTGACCCTGACCCAGATCGACTGTCGAACCGATGCCGTCCTCGCCACCAAGCGCAGCACCGTCCTGGGCGGTGACGGCCACGATGCCCTGCTGCGCTGGCTGCTCAATCGCGGCGGCGTCACCCTGGACCTGGCGACCACCCGCCAGCAGAAGGAGGCGCTGGCCTCCGAACGCGTGCTGACCGTCTGCGACCCGATCACCGGGCAGCGCACCGTGGTCACCCGCAGTGATTTCGCCGAATTGGTCGAAGCGGGCATTCATCACTCGGCGTCCTTCGTCCGCCACATGATCGACGAGACCGGCGTCAAGCCGACGGGCATCGCCCTGCTGGGCGGGTGCACCCGCAACAAGAGCATTCGGGACGAATTGAAGCAGCAGTTGGATCTTCCGTTGATCTACGATCCGGAACCGGAATTCGTGTCCACCCGCGGCGCGGTCCTGCTGGCCGCCGAACGGCCGTCGGCCCGCAGCATCCGCAGCGTCCATCTGACGCCGCACGGGGCACACGAGGCCCCGTCCTCCTCCCCCGTCTCCCGCCGCAAACTCGTTGCGGCCGTGGCGGTTACCGCGACCCTCGGCGGCACGATCGTGGGCGCGCTCGCCATGAACCGCGACGGCGGCGACCACACCGACGGCAAACCCCCGACCGTCGAGGTGGTCGGCCCGCCGAAGCACGGCTGACGGCAACGCGACATCCGAAAAGGGGGTTCGGGGACATGGTCCCCGAACCCCCATTTCAGCAGCAGCTGAATCGACTCAGCGGTTCGTGAAGTTCGCCGGGCGCTTCTCGACGAAGGCGGTCATGCCTTCCTTCTGATCCTCGGTGGCGAAGAGCGAGTGGAACACCCGACGCTCGAAGCGCAGGCCCTCGGTGAGGGTGGTCTCGAAGGCACGGTCGACGGCTTCCTTGGCGATCATGACCGACGGCAGCGACATCGACGCGATTGTTTCGGCCACCTCCATGGCGGTGGAGACCAATTCGGCGGCGGGGACGATGCGCGAGACCAGGCCCGCGCGCTCGGCTTCCTCGGCGTCCATGTTGCGGCCGGTGAGGATCAGATCCATGGCCTTGGCCTTGCCGACGGCGCGGGTGAGGCGCTGGGAGCCGCCCATGCCGGGGATGACGCCGAGCTTGATTTCGGGCTGGCCGAACTTGGCGGTGTCGGCGGCGATGAGCAGGTCGCACATCATGGCGAGTTCGCAGCCGCCGCCCAGGGCGTAACCGGCGACCGCGGCGATGATGGGTTTGCGGAACGCGACCAGTCGGTCCCAGCCCGCGAAGTGGTCGGTGAGGAACATGTCCATGTAGGACTTGGACTGCATTTCCTTGATGTCCGCACCGGCCGCGAAGGCCCGCTCGGACCCGGTCAGCACGACCGCGCCGATCTCATTGTCGTTCTCGAGCTCGTCGAGGGCGGCCGAGATATCGGCCAGGACCTGCGAGTTCAGCGCATTGAGGGCCTTCGGCCGGTTCAGCGTTATGAGGGCGACGCGCCCCTTGCGCTCCAGCAGAATGGTCTCGAAGTCGGTCACGCCGTCTTCCCTTCGGATCGCTTGCGGATATCGGTGACGATAGCCGAGAAGTCCTTGCCCGCTTCGTCCTGGTTGAAGCGTGTGTAGATCTCCGCGGCGAGCTGTCCGATCTGCCCGTCCACGCCGTTCGCCGCCAGCGCGTTGGCCGCCAGTCCGAGGTCCTTGGTCATGAGCGCGGTGGCGAAGCCGGGCTTGTAGTCGTTGTTGGCGGGGCTGGCCGGAACCGGTCCCGGCACAGGGCAGTACGAGGTGAGCGCCCACGACTGCCCGGAGGCGGTAGACACCACGTCGAAGAACTTCTCGTGGGTGAGCCCCAGCTTCTCGCCCAGCACAATGGCTTCCGAGAGGCCGATCATGGAGATGCCCAGCAGCATGTTGTTGCAGATCTTGGCGGCCTGGCCGACGCCCGCGCCGCCGCAGTGCACGACCTTGCCGCCCATGACCTCCAAAAGCGGTAGGGCGGCGGCGAAGTCGGCGTCCGCGCCGCCCACCATGAAGGTGAGGGTGCCCGCCGCCGCGCCCGCCACGCCACCGGAGACGGGGGCGTCGAGGGCCCGATGTCCCGCCGCGGCAGCGAGTTCCGCGGCCTGCTTGGCGTCGGCGACATCGATGGTGGAGCAGTCGACGAACAGGGTGCCCGGCTTGGCGGCGGACAGCACCTCGGCGTAGAGGTCGAGCACGATGCGGCCGTTGGGCAGCATGGTGATGACGATGTCGGAGGCCGAAACCGCTTCGGCCGCGGTCGCCACGACGGTCGCGCCGTCCGCGCGGGCCTGGTCCTGCGCGGCGGGGACCGGGTCGAAGGCCAGTACGTCGTATCCGGCCTCGACCAGGTTGGCGGCCATCGGCCCGCCCATGTGGCCGAGTCCGAGGAACCCGACCTTGGTGGTATTGCTCATCATTCGTCCTTACAGTCCCAGTTCGCGATCGCCGAGTGCGCCGAAGTAGGCGTCCACATCGGCGGCGGTGACCTCCGCCAGCGTGGCGGGCTGCCACCGCGGATTGCGGTCCTTGTCGATGACCTGGGCGCGGATGCCTTCCACCAGGTCGTGGGTGTTGAGGGAGGCGACGGAGACCCGGTACTCCTGGTTCAGCGCGGCCTCGAGGCTGGCGGCCCGGCGCGCGTCGCGCAGTGAGCGCAGCGTGACCTTCAGTGCCACCGGCGATTTCGACAGCACGTCCTGCGCGGCCTTGGCGGCCTCGGCGCGGCCGTCGATCTGGAGCCGGTGCACGATCTCCTCGACGGTGTCGGCGCTGTAGCAGGCGTCGATCCAGTCCTGCTGGCCCACGAACTCCGAAACCGGCGCGGGCTGTGCGAATTTCGCGATGGCCACGTCGATCTCGTTGTCGTGCAGGGCTTCCAGCAGCGCCGGAAGGTGCTCGGAGGGCACGAAGCAGTCGGCGAATCCGGCCGCGATGGCGTCCCCGGCGGACATGCGCGCGGTGGTGAGCGCGACATGCGTGCCGATCTCACCGGGCGCGTGTGCGAGCAGCCAGGTGCCGCCCACGTCCGGAATGAAGCCGATGCCGGTCTCGGGCATGCCGACCATGGACCGCTCGGTCACGATGCGGTGCGAGGCGTGTCCGGACAGGCCGACGCCGCCGCCCATGACAATGCCGTCCATGATGGCGACATACGGCTTCGGGTACCGCTTGATCAGGGCGTTGAGAATGTACTCGTCGCGCCAGAACTTCCCGCTCGGCGAGTCCGCGGACACCACGGGCGAATCACCTTGGGCCACAGCGTTCTTGGCGTCATTGTGAATCGAGACGATATCGCCGCCCGCGCACAGTCCGCGCTCGCCCGCGCCGGTGAGCACCACGGCGCGCACCTCGTCGTCGTCCGCCCAGGTCCGCAGCGCGTCCAGAATGGTCAGCGCCATCGGGTGATTGAGCGCGTTGATGGCCCGCGGCCGGTTGAGCGTGATCAGGCCGAGCCCGTCGCGCTTCTCGATCAACACCTCGGGTTCGCTCATGCTGCTCCTACCACCGAGCGGGCGACGACCACCCGCATGATTTCGTTCGTCCCCTCGAGAATCTGATGCACCCGCAGGTCGCGAACGATCTTCTCGATGCCGTATTCGGCCAGGTAACCGTAGCCACCGTGCAATTGCAGGGCCTTGTTGGCCACCTCGAACCCGGCGTCGGTGGCGAACCGCTTGGCCATGGCGCACAGCTCCACCTTGTCGGGTGCGTCGGCGTCCAGGGCCGCGGCGGCGCGCCACAGCAGGGTGCGGGCGGCCTCGAGGGAGGTCCGCATGTCGGCCAGCTCGAACTGCAGGGCGGTGTTGTCCAGCAGCCGCGAACCGAAGGCCTTGCGCTGCGCCATGTATTCCACGGTCTTGTCGAGCGCGGCCTGCGCCCCGCCCATCGAGCAGGCGGCGATGTTCAGCCGCCCGCCATTGAGGCCGTTCATGGCGATGCGGAAGCCATTGCCCTCCGCACCCAGCAGATTGGCGGCAGGCACCCGGGCATTGTCGAGAATGACCTGGCGGGTGGGCTGCGCGTTCCAGCCCATCTTCTTCTCGTTCGCCCCGAAGGACAGCCCCGGCGTATCGGCCGGGACAATGAACGCCGAGATGCCCCGCGCCCCTTCGGTTCCGGTGCGCGCCATGATCACGTACACATCGCTGCTGCCCGCGCCGGAGATGAATTGCTTGACGCCGCTGAGCAGATAGTCGTCGCCGTCGCGAACGGCCTTGGTGCTCAAGGCCGCCGCGTCGGACCCGACGCCCGGTTCGGTCAGCGCGTAGGAGGCCAGCAGGTCCATCGATGTCAGACCCGGCAGCCACCGATTGCGTTGCTGCTCAGTGCCATACGTGTCGATCATCCACGTGGCCATATTGTGAATGGAGATGTAGGCGGCCACGGCCGGGCAGCCGGTGGCCAGCTGCTCGAAGATGCGCACGGCGTCCAGCCGCCGCAGCTGCGAGCCGCCCACGTCCTCACGCACGTAGATGCCGCCCAAACCGAGCGAGCCCGCCTTGCGCAGCACATCCACCGGGAAGTGCTTGCGCTCATCCCATTCCAGGGCGTGGGGCGCGAGCAGCTCGTCGGCGAAGGAGCGGGCGGTCTCGACGATCGCCTTCTCGTCCTCGTCCAGTACGAACATCACGTCAGTCCATGGTCGGGATGACGAAGGCATTGGACTCCTTGAGCCCCGCGGGCCAGCGCTGCGTCACCGTCTTGGTCTTGGTGTAGAAGCGGATCGAGTCCGGGCCGTGCTGATTGAGATCGCCGAAGCCGGAACGCTTCCAGCCGCCGAAGGTGTGGTACGCGATCGGCACCGGGATCGGCACATTGATGCCGACCATGCCGACCTGTACGCGGGCCGCGAAGTCGCGCGCGGTGTCGCCGTCGCGGGTGAAGATGGCGACGCCATTGCCGTATTCGTGCTCGTTGGCCAGGCGCAGGCCCTCTTCGAAGTCCTTGGCGCGCACGATGGACAGCACCGGGCCGAAGATCTCCTCCTTGTAGATCCGCATATCCGAGGTGACGCGGTCGAACAGCGTCGCGCCCGCGAAGAATCCGTCCTCGCCGCCCTCGACCACCAGGCCGCGGCCGTCGATGACCAGTTCCGCGCCCTCGTCGACGCCGATCTGTACGTAGTTGTTCACGCGGTCCACGCCGTCGCGGCCGACCAGCGGGCCGAAGTCCGCGCCCGGGTCGTCGGAGACGCCGACATTGAGCTTGTTGATGCGCTCGACGAGCTTGGCGCGCAAGCGATCCGCGGTCTCCTCGCCCACCGGCACCGCCACCGAGATGGCCATGCAGCGCTCACCGGCCGAGCCGTACCCCGCGCCGATCAGCTGGTCGGCCACATCGTCGAGGTCGGCGTCGGGCATGACGATGGCGTGGTTCTTGGCACCGCCGAAGCACTGGGCGCGCTTGCCGTTCGCGGACGCGGTCTCGTAGATGTACTGCGCGATCGGGGTCGAGCCCACGAAACCGACGGCCTTGATGCGGTCATCGCGCAGCAGCGTGTCCACGGCCTCCTTGTCGCCATTGACGACATTGAAGATGCCCGCGGGCAGTCCGGCCTCGAGGAACAGCTCCGCCAGCCGCAGCGGCACCGAGGGGTCACGCTCGGAGGGCTTGAGCACGAAGGCATTTCCGCAGGCCAGGGCCGGACCGGCCTTCCAGAGCGGAATCATGGCCGGGAAGTTGAACGGGGTGATGCCCGCGACCACGCCCAGCGGCTGGCGCATGGAGTAGACGTCGATGCCGGTGCCCGCGCTCTCGGTGTACTCGCCCTTGAGCAGATGCGGGATGCCGCAGGCGAATTCGATCACCTCGAGGCCGCGCTGGATATCGCCCTTGGCGTCGGCGATGGTCTTGCCGTGCTCGCTGGACAGCAGGGCCGCCAGCGAATCCATCTCGTCCTGCACCAGGGTCAGGAACTTCATCAGCACCCGGGCCCGCCGCTGCGGGTTCGTCGCGGCCCACGCGGGCTGCGCGGCGGCGGCACTGGCGATGACCGCCTCGACCTCACTCTTGCTCGCCAGCGGCACCTTGGCCTGGACCTGCCCGGTGCTGGGGTTGAACACATCGCCGAAGTTGCCCGAAGTTCCCGGGACGTGCTTCCCGCCGACGAAGTGGGTGAGTTCGCGAACCATGCCTGGTCCTTCCACGACTTTTACAGCCTGTCTCGATGCTTGCGAAGCTTGCGCGCCGATTGCGCGTTCTGTGGCGATCCTATAGTTGGACATCCAAGTATTGTCTGTGTGATAATTCACAGCAACTACAGGCTCTCCGCGCGGAGGCAACGCATGCCCGATTTGCATGTCCCGGTCAATCCAGTGCGGTTCGTGACCGCAGCGGCGCTGTTCGACGGCCATGACGCGGCCATCAACATCATGCGCAGAATCCTGCAGGCCCAGGGGGCCGAGGTGATTCATCTCGGGCATAACCGGGCCGTGCGGGAGGTCGTGGACGCGGCGGTGACCGAGGACGTGCAGGGCGTCGCGGTCAGCTCGTATCAGGGCGGGCACATCGAGTACTTCGAGTACCTGGCCAAGGCGCTGAAGGAGGCCGGGGCCGAGCACGTGAAGATCTTCGGCGGCGGTGGCGGGGTCATCATTCCCGAGGAGATCGCGCGGCTCGCGGAGTCCGGCGTGACCATCTTCTCGCCGGAGGACGGGCAGCGGCTCGGCCTGCCGGGGATGATCAACCAGCTGATTTCGGCGTGCGACGTGGATCTTTCGCTGACGCCGGCGCCCGTGGAGGCCGTGCTCAGCGGGGACCGGGCGGCGCTGGCGCGGACGCTCACCTGCCTGCAGCAGGGCACGCTGCCCGAGGACGATCGAGCCGCGCTGGTGGCCGCGGCGGGCGCGCGACACGTGCCCGTGCTCGGCATCACCGGTACCGGCGGCTCCGGAAAGTCTTCTCTCACAGACGAACTCATTCGACGGCTGCGCACCGATCAGCAGGACAAACTGCGGGTCGCGGTGCTGGCGGTGGATCCGACGCGGCGGCGCGGCGGTGGCGCCCTGCTCGGCGACCGGATCCGCATGAACGCCCTCGATGGCGAGCGGGTGTACTTCCGGTCGCTGGCCACCCGGGGTGAGCGGGAACTGCCGCACGACATCGACACCATGGTGATCGCCTGCAAGGCAGCGGGATTCGATCTGGTGGTGCTGGAGACACCCGGCATCGGACAGGGCGATGCGGCCATCGCCGAGCACGTGGACGTCTCGCTGTATGTGATGACGCCGGAGTTCGGGGCGGCCTCCCAGCTCGAGAAGATCGACATGCTGGACTACGCGGATGTCGTGGCAATCAACAAGTTCGAGCGCCGCGGCGCCGAGGACGCGCTGCGCGACGTGTCGCGGCAATTGGTGCGCAATCGCGAGGACTTCCACGCCTCGCCCGAGGACATGCCGGTATTCGGCACCAGCGCGGCCACGTTCAACGACGACGGGGTGACGGCGCTCTATCAGCACCTCGCCGGGCTGCTGGGCGAACAGGGACTGCCGCTGCAGGAGGGCGTGCTCCCCCGCGTCGAGACTCGGGCCTCGACGCGCTTCGCGCAGATCATTCCGCCCGCACGAGTCCGGTATCTGGCCGAGATCGCCGAAACGGTCCGGGATTACCACGCGGAGACGGCACGGCAGGTCGAGGCCGCGCAGCGCGTGCAGCGGGTGCGGGAGGTGCTCGCCGAACTGCCGGACGACGAGTCGGTCAGCTCGTTGCTCGCCCGCGCGAAGCAGGCCCTGACTCCAGAAAACACCGCGCTGCTGGAGGAATGGCCCGCCGTCGCCGAGTCGTATCGGGGCGAAGAGCAGGTGGTCAAGGTCCGGGACCGGGAGTTGCGGACCGCCTTGCGGCGGGAAACGCTGTCCGGCAGTTCGATTCCACGAGTCGCGCTGCCCCGCTTCACCGATCACGGTGAGCTGCTGCGATTCCTGCGGTCGGAGAATCTGCCGGGGCGGTTCCCGTTCACGGCGGGCGTGTTCCCGTTCAAGCGGGACAATGAGGATCCCGCGCGCATGTTCGCCGGTGAGGGCGACGCCTTCCGAACCAATCGGCGGTTCAAGGTGCTGTCCGAACACGCTGACGCCAAACGACTTTCGACCGCCTTCGACTCGGTGACGCTCTACGGTCACGATCCGGCGGAGCGGCCGGACATCTACGGCAAGGTCGGCACCTCCGGGGTCTCCATCGCCACCCTCGACGATATGAAGGCGCTCTACGACGGGTTCGATCTGGACTCGCCGACCACCTCGGTGTCGATGACCATCAACGGTCCCGCGCCCACCATCCTGGCCTACTTCCTCAATACGGCCATCGATCAAGCGGTGGGACAGTTTTCGACCGAGCAGGGCCGCGAGCCGACGCCGGAGGAAGCCGTCGAGCTGCGGGCCCGCACCCTGGCCACCGTGCGCGGCACCGTGCAGGCCGACATCCTCAAGGAGGATCAGGGCCAGAACACCTGCATCTTCTCCACCGAATTCAGCCTGCGCATGATGGCCGACATTCAGGAATGGTTCGTGCGCAACAGCGTTCGCAACTTCTACTCGGTGTCCATCTCCGGCTATCACATCGCCGAGGCCGGGGCGAACCCGATCAGCCAGCTGGCATTCACGCTGGCCAACGGCTTCACCTATGTGGAGGCGTATCTGGCGCGCGGCATGCACATCGACGATTTCGCGCCCAACCTGTCGTTCTTCTTCTCCAATGGCATGGACGCCGAATACTCGGTGATCGGCCGGGTGGCGCGGCGCATCTGGGCGATCGCCATGCGCGACAAGTACGGGGCCAACGACCGGTCGCAGAAGCTCAAGTACCACATTCAGACCTCCGGGCGGTCCCTGCACGCACAGGAGATGAGCTTCAACGACATTCGCACCACGCTGCAGGCGCTCATCGCGGTCTACGACAACTGCAACAGCCTGCACACCAATGCCTACGACGAGGCGGTCACCACGCCCACCGAGGAGTCGGTGCGGCGGGCCCTGGCGATTCAGCTCATCATCAATCGCGAATGGGGATTGGCGATGAACGAGAATCCCCTGCAGGGCAGCTTCATCATCGACGAGCTCACCGATCTGGTGGAGGAGGCGGTGCTGCGCGAGTTCGAGCGGATCAGCGAGCGCGGCGGCGTGCTGGGCGCGATGGAGACCGGTTATCAGCGCGGGCGGATTCAGGACGAGTCCATGCTCTACGAACGCCGCAAGCACGAGGGCAGCCTGCCGATTATCGGCGTCAACACCTTCCGCAATCCGCACGAGGAAGAGCACCGGGTGCTCGAGCTGGCGCGGGGCACCGAGGCCGAGAAACAGTCCCAGCTGCAACGGGTTCGCGAATTCACCGACCGGCATCGCGACGAGGCGCCCGCCGCGCTGGCCCGGCTGGCCGCGGCCGCTGCCGGTGATGACAATGTCTTCGAGGTGCTGATGGACGCGGCGCGGGTGTGCACGCTGCAGCAGATCACCGACACCTTCTTCACCGTGGGCGGGCAGTATCGGCGCAATGTCTGATCGAACCGGCACTGTCTGATCGAACCGGCACTGTCCGATCGTGCCTGGCACGGCATGTCCGATTTCATGACCGTGGGCCGACGGGCGTGGAACAATCCGGAGGAGGCTGACCCAGACGGAAGGCACCCCTCATGGACCTTGTGGGCATGACCGTTGTGGACGCGCACATTCATCAGTGGGATCCGTTGACCACGCCGCGGGAGTTCAGCGGGCTGGCGAAACTCTTCCGGTACGTGCCGGTGCCGATGGACCTGGCCAAACGGCTGGCTCCCCGGCGGGACCGCGAATTCGCCGGGGATCCAACGCCTTTCGTGCACCCCTACCTACCGCGCGACTATCGCGAGGACGCCGGGGAGGTGCCGGTCGAGGCGATCGTGCACATCGAGGTGGAGTGGAACGGCAAGGGCCCGCTCGCCCCGGCCAATGAGACGCAGTGGGTGGCGAGCCTGCCGTTCGGGGTGGACACGCCCGCGCTCGGGGCGATCATCGGCGCGGGCGATCCCACCAAACCCGAGTTCGCCGAACTGCTGGAAGCGCATCGGGCCGCCTCACCACGGTTCCGTGGCATCCGCACCCGCGTGGAGAACCACCCGGACGAGGGCGTGCGGTCGACCTGCAAGGACCCCGACAAACTCGGCTCGAAGGCGTTCCTGGACGGGTTCGGTGCGCTGGCCGATCGCCGACTCGGGTTCGAGGCCTGGGTGTATTCCGGACAGCTGCCGCAGGTGACGGCGCTGGCCGAGCGGTACCCCGACACCACCATCGTGCTCAACCATCTCGGCACGCCCGCGGGCATTTTCGGGCCGGTCGGCCGCAATACCGGCCAGAACCCCGGGCAGCGGCGCGAGCTGTTCGTGCGCTGGCGTGACGATCTGGCCGCACTGGCCGCGCACGCCAATGTGGTGTCCAAGGTGAGCGGGCTGATGATGCCGGTCCTCGGGCATCCGGTGCCCAAGCGCGGCGAGCCGACGCCGGTTCCGGCTCTGCTGGAACGGATTTCGCCGTTGCTCGCGCACGCGCTGGACGTGTTCGGGTCGGACCGGCTGATCTGGGGTTCGAATTTCCCCGTGGACAAGTCGATTACGAGCCTTCCGAACGCGGCGGAGGCGGTGGCCACCGCGCTGGCCGAGCACGGGGCCGACGACAAGGCCATCGAGCAGGTGTTCCGCAGCAATGCCGAGCGGGTGTACGGCATCGACGAGCTCTGATTCCCGCTCGCCGGGATTCGGGCGCGATGTCCGCTCGCCGGGACTCCGCGGTCCCGGCCCGGCGGATTTGCCGTTGCCGGAGCGTCGCTGTGGCTATCGTGGTGCGCCATGGAGCGGATCCTGCGGATCGGAATGGGTTTCTGGGAGTCCCGGACCTTGCTCAGCGCCGTCGAGCTCGGGGTGTTCACGGTGCTCGGGCACCGGCAGCTGACCGCCGAGCAATTGCAGCGCGAACTCGGACTGCACCCGCGCGCGGCGCGCGACTTCTTCGACGCCCTGGTGGCCATGGACATGCTGCGCCGCACCGACGACCGCTACGCCAATACCGCCGACACCGCCACCTATCTGGACAGCACCGGCAGCGAGTACATCGGCGGGTTCCTGGAGATGGCGGCCACGCGGCTGTATCCGTTCTGGGGCGGGCTCACCGAGGGCCTGCGCACCGGGCTGCCGCAGAACGAGGCCAAGGGCGGGGGCGACTTCTTCGCCGCCCTGTACCGAGATCCGCAGCGGCTCTACGATTTTCAGCGCGCCATGACCGGGCTCTCGCTGCCCAGCGCGCACGTCATCGCCGAGGTGTTCCCCTGGCATCGCTGGAAGACGGTGGCCGATATCGGCACCGCGCAGGGCGCGCTGCTGCGGACCGTGCTCGAGACCAATCCGCACCTGCACGGTATCGGCTACGACCTGCCGCAGGTGGCGCCCATTTTCACCGAATACAGTGAGCCGGTGGCGGATCGGGTCGTCTTCGAACCCGGCGACTTCCGCACCGAGGACCTGCCCGAGGCCGATGTCCTCGTCATGGGCCACATCCTGCACGACTGGGACCTGCCCACCAAGAAGATGCTGCTGGCCAAGGCCTACGCGGCCCTTCCCGAAGGCGGCGCACTCCTCGTCTACGAGGCCCTCATCGACGACGATCGCCGCACCAACCTGCAGGGCCTGCTCATGAGCCTCAACATGCTCATCGAAACCCCGGGCGGCTTCGACTACACCGCCGCCGACCTGCGAACCTGGCTCACCGAAGCCGGTTTCCGCGACCCACAGACCGAACACCTCGCCGGACCCGAATCCATGGTCTGGGCCCTGAAGTAGCGGGATCAGTCCGGGAGGGCCAAGTACTGCGCGCCGAGTAGGTCGGCGGTCCGGCTCACGTGGTCGATGATGCGGTCGGCGTCCGCGGTGATGGTGCCGGTGCGCCAGGCGGTGAGGAGTTCGATGAAGCCGCCGATGCCCATGAGGACGCCCATGCGAAGGTCGGATTCGTCGACGCCGGGGCGCAGGTACGGGCGGGCCGTGGTGATCAGGAGATCGGTGGATTCGGTGAGCAATTCGGTGCGGCGCTGCTCGAGGACCCGGCTGCCCGCGTGATCGCCGAACAGGATGCGCGCCGGGCCCTCCGATTGCAGGGCAACGGCGCGGGCAATGGCCAGGTGCAGGATGCCCAGTGCCGGATGCTGAAGGTTCTCCGCCACCACGGCCGAGAGTTCGGCCAGCACTTGGAAACCGACCTCGTCCCAGACCGCGCCCAGCAGCTCGTCGCGGTCGGCGAAATGCTCGTAGAAGTAGCGGTCGTTGAGACCGGCGCGGGTGCACACCCCGCGCATCGTCACGGCGGCCCAACCGTTTTCGAGCCAGATGTCCAGGCCCGCGGCAATGAGCCGCGCACGTCGGTCGGCGCGGCGCTCCTCCTGCGTCCGCCCGCCCCACGTACCGCCGCGTGCCGAAGCGGGTACGGACCTGTCCATAGTTGACAAAGTAGCGCACCGGGAGCCTAATTGGTGGCAGGTGCGGCCAGTGGTGGCATACGCCACCAATTGCCCACCCGGACGGCACATCCCGGGAGTTCCCATGCGACTCAATCCCTTCGGCGGATCTCGACGCACTCGGCAGGCGGACGCGGTGGTGACCGGTGCGGGCAGCGGCATCGGCCAGGCCTTCGCCATCGAGATCGGTCGGCGCGGCGGCCGGGTCGTCTGCTCCGACATCGATCCGGACCGGGCCCGGGCGACCGTCGAATTGGTCGCCGCCGCAGGCGGAAAGGCCTTCGACACCGTCTGCGATGTGAGCAGCCTGGCCCAGGTGACCACCCTCGCCCACACCGCCGAGGAGTGGTTCGGCAAGAGCCCGGACCTGGTGGTCAACAACGCGGGCATCGGTCGCGGCGGCACCCTGATCGGCGAAACCCCGCCCGCCGAATGGCATCAGGTGCTCGACGTGAATCTGTGGGGCGTCATCCACGGCTGCCACGTCTTCACGCCCCGCCTGCGCGAGGCCGGGTACGGCTCGATCGTCAATGTGGCCTCGGCCGCCGCCTTCGGCTCCGCGCCACGCATGGCCGCCTACAACGTCAGCAAGGCCGGAGTGCTGGCGCTCTCGGAGACTCTCGCCGCGGAACTGTCCGGCACCGACATCACCGTGACGGTGCTGTGCCCCACGGGCGTTCGCACCAACATTCTGGAGGGCGTCACGATCGGCGACGAGAACATCCAGCGCTGGAGCGACCGCCTCCTGCGCTGGACCGGCCGCCCGCCCGCGTCGATCGCCCGCACCACCCTCGACGCCGTCGATCGCGGCCAGCTCTACGTGGTCCCGCAGATCGAGGCCAAGGCCATCTGGCAGTCCAAGCGACTGCTACCCGATACCTATACCCGCGCCGCCGGACTGCTGGAGCGGCTGGTGCGGTAGTTCAGCAGCAAGGAGTTGAACAATGGCGTTCGCGTATTCCGACATGCTCACCGTCATCCAGGATCGACAGTGGGCGCTGGCCGATATCGACTGGGACGCACCGGGAGCCGAGCTCATCACCGACGAGCAGCGCCCCACGCTGGCTCGGTTCATGGCCGATCTGGTGTGGATCGAACACGTGGGCGCGCGCGGATTCGCCGCGCTCACGCTGCGCGCACCGGACGGGCCGCTCAAGGAGATCTACCGGTACTTCCACGCCGAGGAGCAGAAGCACGCCAATGCCGAACTGGCCCTGATGCGACGCTGGGGCATGCTCGACGGGGACGCGATGCCGGTGCCCAACAAGAACATTCGGCTCGTCATCCAATGGCTGGATCGCTACGGGGACGGGCTGACGCTGCCCGTGCTGGGCACGGTGATCCCCTCGCTTGAGTGCGCGCTGGACGGCGCGCTGGTGAAGTTCCTGCTCGACGAGGTCCGAGATCCGCTGTGCCACGAGGTGTTCCGGCACATCAACAGCGACGAGTCCCGGCACCTGGCCGTCGGCTTCCAGGTGCTCGAACAGCTCGGGGCCGGACCGATGCGGCGCATCGCCATCGAGACGGCCGGTTACGCGCTGCGGCCCACTTTCCTGCTGGGCGCGGTGCTCTACACGCCGCTGCTGTCGCGCATGTCCACCAACATCATGGCCATGGGGCTGGACGAGGAGAAGCTCTGGAATGCCGTGCGGCGCTATGAGAAGGCCGGTGAGCGCAGCCCGGACATCAAGCGCGTGCCGCTGTATCACGTGGTCCGCCTGCACGGCATGGCCACCATCAACCGCTGGCAACCCGTGCAGGGCATCAACGACGCCCTGAACAAGGCCATCGACCACTTCCCCACCCGCGTCCTGCGCCGCACCCCGTCCTGGTCCAAGGCGCTGACCTACGAGCCGGTGGCGAAATGACCTCCCCGCAGCGCCGGGGCGACGCCCGGAGAGTCCGCGAAACCTACACCGGCCCCATCGTGCGCTGCGTCCATTGGCGCGATCAGCACGACCTCGACCGCCTCCACGTCGCCGTCATCGGCGGCGGCACCGCCCTGGCCCGGGTGGTGCCGCCGGTCGTCGACCAGGCCCGCCGGGTGACCGTCTTCCAGCACGACCCGATCTGGATCCTGCCCACCCCGCCGCTACCCGGCGCGCGAATGTTGCTGCGCCAGTTGCCCAATGCGCCCGCCCTCCCCGTCATTCCGCCGCGCTTTCGGCCGGATTCCACCGCGGTCGGTGACAGCCCGGCCGGTAGGGAGCCGGAGGGCGGCGCACGAATCCCGCGGCGGATGGCCGAGGAGGTCCTCCGGCGGGTGGCCGCGGCGAATCTTCGCCTGCAGGTGGGCGATTCGTGGCTGCGGCGACAGCTGACGCCGGATCGGGCGGCCGCGGTGCGGGTGCACGGTCGCTACTACCGGGCGCTCGGGCGGGACAACTGCACGCTCGTCTCCTGGCCCATCGCCCGCCTCGCGCCGCTCGGGATTCGCACCGTGGACGGGGTCGAGCATCGGGTGGACTGCATCATCTACGCGGAGGACACGCTGTGACCAGCACTGAGATGAACCACGAAAACGGCACCGTGGTGGACCATGAGATCGTGATCGTGGGAGCGGGCTTCTCGGGAATCGGGACGGCCATCGCCCTGCGCAAGGCGGGATTCGATGACTTCGTCATGATCGACGAGGCCGACGGGGTGGGTGGGACCTGGCATTGGAACACCTATCCCGGTATCGCCGTGGATATTCCGTCGTTCAGCTACCAATACTCGTTCGAGAAACAGCGATTCTGGTCACGGGTGTACGCGCCCGGCCGGGAGCTGAAGGCGTACGCCGAGCACTGCGTGAAGAAGTACGGGCTGCGACCGCGAATCCGGTTCGGCACCAACATTTCCCGGGCCGACTTCGACGACGCCCTGCACCTGTGGCGGGTACGGACCTCGGACGGTGACGAGATCACCTGCCGGTACCTCATCGGCGCGACCGGGGTACTGACCCGGCCGAAGCTACCGGATATCCCTGGCGCGGAACGGTTCCGGGGCATCACCATGCACACCGCGCGCTGGGACCACGGCGTCGATCTGCGGGGCAAGCGGGTCGGCATCATCGGCACCGGAGCCTCCGCGATCCAGATCATTCCGGAGATCGCCAAGGAGGTCGCGGAACTGACCGTGTTCCAACGCACCCCGATCTGGTGCCTGCCCCGGCCCGACGCGCCCATGCCGCCCGCCGTGCGCGCCCTCATGCGACTGCCGGGCGGGCAATTCCTCACGCGCTGGTTGAGCCAGGCGTTCGTGGAGATCACCTTCCCGCTCTCGGCGCACTACTACAAGGTGCTGCCCGTGGTGAAGCTCGGCGAACGCTCGGGCCTGGCGCATCTGCGCGAACAGGTCAAGGACCCGGTCGTGCGCGAGAAGCTCACGCCGAAGTACGCCCTCGGCTGCAAGCGGCCCTCGTTCTCCAACGACTATCTGAAGACCTTCAACCGCGAGAACGTCACGCTCGAAACCGATCCCATTACCGAGATCACCGCCAGCGGACTGCGCACCACCGGCCGCCACCATCAGGTCGACGTGCTGATCATGGCGACCGGCTTCAAGGTCATGGAGTCGGGCAATATGCCCACCTTCGACCTGCACGGCAGTGGCGGCCTGCGGCTCGAGGACTGGTGGGACACCCACCGACTGCAGGCCTACGAGGGTGTCAGCGTCCCCGGCTTCCCCAATTTCTTCACCATCATCGGCCCCTACGGCTACAACGGCGCGTCCTACTTCACGCTCATCGAAATGCAGACCACCCACATCCTGCGTCTGCTGCGTCACGCCCGCCGCCGTGCCGCCACCCGCATCGAGGTCACCCCCGAGGCGAATGAGCGCTACTTCAACGAGATGCTGTCCCGCCGCGGCACCCAGGTGTTCTGGCAGGACAGCTGCGCCCTCGCCAACAGCTACTACTTCGACAAGAACGGCGATGTTCCCCTGCGTGCCATGAGCACCCCCGAGGCGGCGTGGCGCGCAGCCCATTTCGACCTGGCCGACTACAGCTTCGCCTCGCTGGGGAGGAGCCGTACGACACAGCGACCGGCGGCACGCACCGCGACCGCGTAGGTCAGGCGTCGAGGGAGCGGTAGAGGGCTCGCAGTTGACGCAGGCCCGCGGCGACCTGCTGCTCGTCCTCGGCGGTCATGCGCAGGGCCTGGCGGAGCAGGACGGCGTCGAGATCGTCGGGCGCCGGTCGGAATTCGGGCTTCGGCAGGGCCGGGAGGGCGATGTCGTTGCCGTACGGGTCCGCGGATTCCATGGCGGGAGTCTGGCGCTGGACGCTGCCGATCAGATCGTCGAGATCGACGCCGCGCAGGGTGAGGAGCTCGGTGGGGTGCTCGTCCAGGCGTTCGGCGATGACGTAGCAGACGGCGGCGACATGCTTGCAGGGCCAGCCGGAATCGGGGCAGCTGCAGGAGAAGTCGAGTTCCGACGCGGTGGTGGGCAGTAGCAGCGGGCCGAGCGTCTTGGGCAGGGTGCCCGCGGCGATCTCGCCCAGCGTGCCGGGGGTGGAACGGACGAGGTCCACGAGTTCGGTCAGCCGGTCGTCACGCAGCTGCCGCATGGTGAGCACCGAGATGAACGGGCGCGGCTGGCTGCCCTGCACTTCCGCGCTGACCAGACCCGGCTCCAGCCGGTAGTTCACCACCTGGCCGGTGCGTGCGTAGGAGCGGCCGCGGGCGAGCCGACCCTGATCGGCCACCTGCTCGACCGCCTCCAGAAACGCCCGGCCCCACCAGGTTTTGGCGAACGCCGTGCCCCGGCGGCTGCGCGGCTGGACCCCGCCGCGCACCGGGCGACGCTCACCGAATTCGCCGAAATCGATGTAGGTGTTCATTCGCCCACCGCCTCCGCACCCAGGGCGAACAGTTCGCGCAGCTCCTCGTCGCCGAGCTCGGTGATCCAGTGCTCGCCGGCGCCGACGGTGAGATCGGCGAGTTGGCTCTTACCCTTCAGCATGTCGTCCACGCGCTCCTCGATGGTGTCGACGCAGACCAGCTTGCGGACCTGGACGTCCCGGCGCTGACCGATGCGGAAGGCGCGGTCGGTGGCCTGGTTCTCGACGGCCGGATTCCACCAGCGATCCAGGTGCACAACATGATTGGCGGCGGTCAGATTGAGACCGGTGCCACCGGCCTTGAGCGACAACAGCATCAGGGGCGGCCCGTCCGAATCCTCTTGGAAGCGGGTGACCATGTCGTCACGGCGCTGCTTGGTGACCCCGCCGTGCAGGAACGGGACCTCGGTGCCGAAGCGCTCGGACAGGTACGGGGCCAACAGGTTTCCGAACTCGGCGAACTGGGTGAAGAGCAGGGCGCGCTCACCGTCGGCGATGACCGACTCGAGAATGTCCTCCACCAGCCCCAGTTTCCCGGAGCGGTGGTGGCCGCGCCGCAGCACGCCCGAGCCGTCATTGAGGAAGTGCGCGGGATGATTGCACACCTGCTTGAGCCGGGTCAGCGCGGCCAGCACCGCACCCCTGCGCTCCATGCCCTGGGCGGCCTTCAGCTTGGCCGACATATCGTCCAGCACTGCCTGATACAGCGCGGCCTGCTCCACGGTGAGATTGGCCCGCACCGTCATCTCGATCTTCTCCGGCAGATCGGAGATGACCGCCGGATCGGTCTTCACCCGGCGCAGCACGAACGGTGAGGTGATGGCACGCAGCCGGGTGACGGCGTTCTCGTCGTGTTCCCGCTCGATCGGCACCGCGAACCGCGCATGGAACTCCGAGGCCTTCCCCAGCAGCTTGGGATTGGCGAAATCCAGGATCGAGCGCAGTTCCTCGAGGCGGTTCTCCACCGGGGTTCCGGTGAGCGCCAAGCGATGTCGCGCCGGAATCAGCCGGGCCGCGCGGGCCTGCCGGGTACCCGCGTTCTTGATGTGCTGCGCCTCGTCGAGCGACACCCGCTGCCACGACTGCCGCTTCAACTCCTCCACATCACGGGCCAGCAGGGCATAGGTGGTGATCACCAGATCCGAATCCGCCACTGCCGCATCCAAGGCCGCGCCGGAACGGCGATTGGCGCCGTGATGCACCAGCACCCGCAGATCGGGCGCGAAGCGCTGGGCCTCACGCTGCCAGTTGCCGACCACCGACATCGGGCACACCAATAGGGTCGGACGCACGGATTCGCCTGCGGCATCGGCGGTTTCGTGCTCGTGCACCAGGAGCGCCAACACCTGCACCGTCTTGCCCAGACCCATGTCGTCGGCCAGGATCGCGCCGCAGCCCAGCCTGCTCATGGTCGCCAGCCAGGACAGTCCACGCTGCTGATACGGACGCAGCTGCGCCTTCAACCCGACCGGATCGGGCACCGGCTCGGCCTGCCGCTCACCGTCGAAAAGCTCTGCGGCCCAACCGGTCGCGCTGACCTCCTCGAGCGACACCCCGATCACCGGATGCGCGGACAGCTCCGCGAAGAGGCCGCCGATCGTGGTCTCGGTCTCATCGGTGCGGCCCGACACGTAGTCGGCCGCGGCCGCCAGCATGCGGTGATCGGCCTGCACCCATTCCCCGCGCAGCTTCACCAGATCCGATTTCGCATCCACCAGCCGCGACATCTCCGCGGGCGTGAGCACCACATCGCCAAGTGCCAGCTCCCACCGGAAGGACACCAATCCCTTGAGCCCGACGGCGGTTTCGGTCGCCGCGGGACTCTGCACCTTCAGCTTCATGGCCGGTGCGGCGATCCGCCAGGCCCGCGGCAGCATGAGCCGCACCCCCGCCGCTTGCAGCGCGCCCGCACCGTGCGCCACCAGATCCATCACCACCTCGGTGGGCAGGAACAGATCCATGCTGCGCACATCACCGGGCAGGTCCCGCAGGCGCGGATACACCTGTTTGGCCGCGGTCAACTTCTCCCCGGCGATCCGCAGCAGGACCGGATCTCCCGGCAGCAGAACCGGTTGCGGCGCTTCACCTTCCGCGCGCAGGCACACCTCGAGCCGCCACAGCTCGCTCGGCTCCTCCCCGTCGGGTTCGATCAGCCGCAGCACCAATTCCGGCTCGTCCGCGGTGAGACTGGTGCGCCAATCGTCGAGCACCGCGGCCACCCGATGCGATCCGCTCTCCAGCGGCGCGGCCTCCAGCAACGCGGTCAGCAGGGGATGCGGCGCGGCCTCCGTGTCCGGCTGCGCGGGAAGGCGCATTCGGGCGATGGGATCGGCCAATTCGGCGATCAGATTCTCGAGCAGTTCCCCCGGCCGCCCGGCCACCTGCAAGGCGGCTGGCATGGCCACCGCCAATTCCGCCAGCCAGGCCCGCTGCCGCTGACCGCCCAGCAGCCGCCACCGCACCCACCACTGCCCGTCGTCGCGCCACACCTCCGGCACGATCCGCCCCGCCCGCACCCAGCGCTCCACACCGCGCGCCACATGCCCGAGAAACCGCAGATCCCCGGCCACACCGGGGGTCGGAAGGTCTTGCAGCAGCACTCGCGCGGCCGTCTCCGGAGCCAGCGCGTGGGCCCTGACCTGCGTCTTCTCCGGCCCGTGCGGCCCGCTCATCAGGACCTGCGCCTTGTGCCGCCACTTCGCGGCCTGCACGATCGCACCCAGCGGGTCCGGCACGCTCAGCGCGTCGATGGCTGCCACAGCGTCGCCCGGGTCGTGCCAGAGCACCAACCCGGACCCCGGCGACCACAGTCCGTGCAGCATCCGCCCATCCAACCAGCCCCCGCCGACAACCCCGAGCTACCGCCCCCTTGACATGGGGATTCACGGGCGACGGCCCGGGGAGTCCCCGGGCGCCAGTTACCTCTTTATTTCTGATCGGATACGGCACATACTGGATAAATCCGCAGGTCACCGCATAGGTCGGTGTTGGCTGTGTCCAGTGCACAACGTCGTTGTACCCGGATGGCGGCCGAGCGGGGCGCACCCGACAATCAACCGCGACTCAATCCGGGGCCGTGGCACTTTCGAGACCGTAGGGAGGCCGTGAAGATGACGATTCTGCTCCAAGTGCTCGAGCAGAGCTTCACGCCCACAACTCCGTGGGAACGGCGGAAATTCACCTTCGTGGACACGACCAAGATCGTGGGGATGCGCCTTGACGGGCAATCCGGGGTGTGGCTGGATCTGTCCCGGCCCGGCGAGTCACAGCGCCTCGCCCGCACCGCCGATCCGCGCGACTCCATCACATTCCTGCTCACCGTCTTCGCCAAGATCGCCGAATGCGAGGAGCGGGGCGGCTCATGGCTCATCGGCCATGACGGCGCACACGTGGATTCCGTTGCCGCAACACGATTTCCGCCGCAACTCTCGGAGACCGCAGCAGACGACCTACTCGCACACGCTTGGTTATAACCCCGACGTCCGCGCCGAACTTCGCACCCCAACTCAGGGGTGCGAAGTTCGCGTGACGGCAGTGTCGGGTGGAGGGGCACGGTACACGTAATACCGTGTGGCCCAAGGGCGGTACCCTCCTTCTCCTGCTCGGCGTGATCATCACCCTGCTCGCGGCCATGGGGTGCGAGTCCATCGGGCAGGTGACGCCCGCGCCGGGCAGTCCAACCCGCGCCCAGCTGGAACGGCTGTTGGGCGCGGTGCCCACCGTGCCCAAGCGGCCGCGTCCGGGTGGCTACGACCGTGGCTGCGGGACTGGTCAGGGCTGTGTTTTCGGGCCCGCGTGGACCGATGATCACGACGGACCGGGCGGGCACGACGGGTGCGACAGCCGGAATACCGTGCTGGCTCGCCAGCTCGGCGCGGTGCGGGTGCGGCCCAGTGACGGGTGTGTGGTGGTTTCGGGTGTCTTGAACGACCCCTATACCGGTCGGCGCATCGCCTTCGATCGGTCCGATGCCAAGGCCGTGCAGATCGATCACGTGTATCCGCTGGCTGCCGCGTGGGATCTGGGCGCGTCCGGCTGGCCGCCGCCCGTGCGGGTGCGTTTCGCCAATGACGTGGACTTCAACCTGCTGGCGGTGGACGGAAAGACCAACGAGGACAAGGGCGATCGCACACCGGGCGACTGGCTGCCGCCCGCCCGCGCCATGCACTGCTTCTACGCGGGCAAGTACCTGACGGCCGCGAGCCGGTACGGGCTACCGGTCACCGCCGCCGATCGGGACGCGCTGCGCCGGGTCGCTCGCAGCTGCCCATAGCCTCGCGAAGTGCCGGTAGGCCTGCTCGGCGGTCAACTCCTGGCCCGGATCGATGACCGATTCCATCAATCCGTAGAGGCCCCAGGACAAGAATGTGATTCCGGCGGCCGCCTCGGCGGGGTCCTGGCCGAGCCGGTCGCCCAGATGCTCGGTGAGCAGTTCGGCGTACATCCGCCGGATCGACCGCAGCACGGTTGCGTTCGCCCGGCGGCCGACCAGCGGCCGATAGACCTCCGGATACGCGTCGATCAGCCGGAACAGGATCTCGATCGCCGCGAGCGGGGGCGGCTCGCCGTCGTAGTCGGCCAGCTGCGCCGAAATCCGCATGCGCACGTGTTCGATACAGCTGACCAGCAGCAGGTCGTCCTTGTCACGGTAGTGCGCGTAGAAGGTGGAGCGACCGACATCGGCGCGATCGATGATGTCGCGCACCGTGATTCGCGCGTAGGGCCGTTCGGACATCAGCTCGATGAGGGAGCGGTGCAGGGCCATGCGGGTGCGGCGGACACGGCGGTCCGTGGCGACGTCGGGGGTGGTTCCGGGACGAATTCCCGTCGAGTGTCCCGAATCGTACACATGCTCGGATTCTGCTGCTGGCCTGGGCTTTCCCACCCTTCGATGATGGATCTCATGAACTCGAACAGGCAAGTGTCCGATATCGAATCCCCGGCGGTGGGCGCGTTGATCACCTGGCCGCGCCGCTACAAGCTGCTCACCGACGTCTACTTCCTGGGTCGCGCGGGCAGCCTCACCCGGGAGCTCGCCGCCGCCAGCGGTCTCGGACCGGGCGAGAGTGCCCTCGATATCGGTTGCGGCCCCGGCAGACTCGTCACCGAGCTGGCGCGTCTCGCCGGACCGCACGGCCGCGCGGTCGGTCTCGACCCGTCCGCCGAAATGATCGACTACGCGGCCGCGCATGCCGCCCCGAACTGCTCCTTCGATCTCGGCGCGGCCCAGTCGCTGCCCTACCCGGACGCCTCGTTCGACGTGGTGACCTCGACCTTCGCCATGCACCACATCGCCGAGGCCGAACGAAAAACCGCGCTGGAGGCCATGTTTCGCGTCCTGCGTCCGGGCGGCCGCCTACTGTTGGCCGACACCCACCCGGCCACCGCGGGCCTGCGCGGCCTCCTCATCCGGGCCATGGCGCGGCTGGCCGCGCACCGCGCCGGGAACGACGGTCACGACCACGGCGCGGGCGGGCAACACGAGCACGGCGGCGAGAGCCTGTCGACGGTGGATGTCCGCCGCTACCGATCGGCCCTGGCGGACCTCGGCTTCACGGCGATCGCCTTTCGCGTCGGCCCGTACGCGACCGGCATTCTCACCGCCGTAAAACCCGACTGATCAGCGAAACGAGCCGATCAGCGAAAACCCAACCCGATCAGGCGGGTTCGGCGCCGGTGGCGGCGGGACGCTTCGGGTCATTGGACCACTGCGACCAGGAGCCGGGGTACAGGGTGGCGTCGATGCCCACCGTCGCCAGCGCCGCGATCTGGTGGGCCGCGGTCACTCCCGAGCCGCAGTACACCGCGACCGGACCGGAGCCCAATCCCGCGAAGCGCGCCCGCAATTCGTCGACCGACTTGAAATGCCCGGTGTCCGTGAGGTTCTCGGCGGTCGGCGCGCTCACCGCGCCGGGAATGTGGCCCGCGCGCGGGTCGATGGGCTCCACCTCACCGCGGTAGCGCTCGCCCGCGCGGGCATCCAGCAGCAGACCCTGCCAGCCGCCCGCGCCATCGGCGTCGACGGTGGGCAGGTGGCCGGGGGTGAGGACGACGGTGCCGGGCTCCGGATCGGGCTCCTCACCGGAAACGATCTTGCCCCCGGCCCTTTCCCACGCGGGCAGCCCGCCGTCGAGAATGCGCACGTCGGCGACCCCGCCCCAGCGCAGCAGCCACCACGCCCGCGCCGCGGCCATGCCGCCATTGGCGTCGTAGGCGACCACGGTGTCACCGTCGGACACACCCCAGCTGCGCGCGCACTTCTGCAGGTGCGCCAATTCCGGCAGCGGGTGGCGGCCCTTGGCGGCAGAGGGCGGATCGGCGAGCTCGGTCTCCAGGTCCACGAACACCGCGCCCGGAATGTGCCCGTCCAAATAGTGCTGTGGCCCATCCGGATCCCCGAGCAGCCACCGCACGTCCAGCAGCCGCACCCGGCTTCCGGCCGTGTCCATCAGCTCCTGAAGTTCCGCAACCGAGATCAGCACCGCGCTCAAGCCCACTCCTCTTCGCCGAATCACCGCGTCAACAAACCCAACCTCCTCACCCTAGTACCGGCGCTCAGGCTTTGGCCGGGGGTAGGAACCAGCGCACCACCAGACCGGCGGCCAGCGCCCAGAAGGCCGCGCCGATACCGAGCAGGCTGATGCCCGAGGCCGCCACCAGGAAGGTGAGGGCGGCGGCCGAGCGGTGGGCCGCCGGGGTGAGCGCGGCGGTCAGCGCACCGGCCAGGGTGGCGATGAGGGCAAGTCCCGCAACGGTTTCCAGGACGCCCTTGGGCGCGGCGGCCACCAGCGTGACGAGTGCGCCGGAGGCCAGGGCGAGCACGAGGTACGCGCAGCCCGCCGTGAACGCGGCGATCCAGCGGCGCTTGGGGTCCGGATGCGCCGACGGCGCCGCGGACAGGGCGGCGCTGATGGCGGCCAGATTGATGGCATGCCCACCCGCCGCCGCGCCGAGCACCGTGCCCAAACCGGTGACCGTCATGGCGGCCCGCCAGGGCACCTGATAGTCGAAGGTCTTCATGACCGCGGTGCCCGGAATGTTCTGCGCCGCCATGGTGACGATGTAGAGCGGAATGGCAACGCCGATCATGGCCTGCCAACTCCAGTGCGGCACAGTCCATTCCACGCGGGGCACCATGGCCGAGACATCGAGGCGGCGATGCGTCACCGCGATATCGATGCCCGCCCCGACCGCCGCCACCGCGAACGCGGCCAGCACCGACCAGCGCGGCGCGAAGCGCTGCAGCACCAGCCAGGTGGCGATGACCGGCACCACGACCGCCGGACTCACCGGCAGCGCCTTCACCGGCGCGATGCAGATGGGCAGCAGCACCCCGGCGAGCATGGCCTGCGCGATCTCCACCGGAATCGCCGCGATCAAAGCACCCAGCCGCTGCCAGAATCCGGTCAGCACGATGAGCGCGCCCGCCACCGCGAACGCGCCGACCGCCGCGGCCCAGCCGCCGGTGATCGCCCCGGTGCTGGCCAGCAGCGCCGCGCCCGGCGTGGACCAGGCCAGTGTGATGGGCATGCGGTAGCGGCGGCTGAGCACGATCATGCCGATCGCCTGCGTCACGCAGACCGCCAGCAGGCCGGACGCGGCCTGGGCCGAGGTGGCTCCCATGGCGGTCAGACCGGCCAGCACCACCGCGAAGGAACTCGTGAATCCGACCAGGGCGGTGACGATTCCGGCCCCGATCGGCGCTCCGATACCCGCCGCGGGCGCGCTCTCGACCGTCGGGGTGGTGGTGACGCTGGTGCTCATCGAGTCATCGTCGCGGTCCAGTCGCCCCGCGGTCAGCGGCCAATCCGCCGAAACTGGACTGAATTTCGCCATTCGGCATCAGAATCGGTCGGCCTCAGAGTCGGTCGGCATCTACCCCGGGTCGGGCCGAACCATTGGCGGCCAGCCGATCCAAGAGCGGGGTGATGCGCGGCCCGACCAGCGACCGCATGACCAGTGCCATGTTCGTGCGCTCGACCCCCGGGATCTTCAAAATGGTTCCCGTCAGCCGATAGAGGTCGTCGGCATCGGCGGCGACCACGCGCACGGTCAGATCCGTCGGCCCGGTCATGCCGCAGACCTCG
Source organism: Nocardia sp. CDC160 (assembly GCF_035818795.1). Lineage (NCBI taxonomy): Bacteria > Bacillati > Actinomycetota > Actinomycetes > Mycobacteriales > Nocardiaceae > Nocardia > Nocardia sp. CDC160. The sequence continues at coordinate 67,153 of NZ_JAYKYT010000001.1, forward strand.
GTGACCTCCGGGATCTCGGCCAATTCGGCTACCACCGAGTCGAGTCGGTGTTGATCCACGACCACCGCCACGAAGGCCGCCAGCGGATAGCCCAGGGCGCGCGGATCGACCCGGCGCTCGAAGCTCGACAGCACCCCGCTCGCCTCCCAGCGGGCCAGTCTGGCCTGCACGGTATTGCGGGAGAGACCCAGCCGCGCGGCCAGTTCGACACCGGTCGCCCGGGGGTTGGCCACCAGCTCCAGCAACAGGCGGGCATCGGTGGCGTCCAGCGGGGCAGAAATGGGCTCCCTGCTGCTCATGGGGGTCAGTATGACACTCGCGACCGGCCCTCGACCGAGCATTCTGCACAGTTCGGCGCGCCATACTTGCGCAGATAGCCAGCCGGAGGATGCTGTGTGTTACAGGACACACACCGATTTGCCCACGGGACACAATCCCTCGGCGATCCCGGTGTCACCCGGTGTCAGGAGGCGATATCCATGCCCGAGAAGAACACCTATCCGGTGCAGCTCGTACAACCCGACGGCCGCCGCGTCCACGATCGCATTCACGCCCCGCTGGTCGCCGATGTCGATGGTGATCGCCTGCGCGCCATGTACACCGATATGGTCGTGGCTCGCCGCATCGATACCGAGGCCACCGCCCTGCAACGCCAGGGCCAGCTCGGACTCTGGCCCCCGCTGCTCGGCCAGGAGGCCGCCCAGATCGGCTCGGCCCACGCCCTGCATCCCGACGACTATGTGTTCTGCAGCTACCGCGAGGCGGGCGTCGCCTACTGCCGCGGTGTCGCACCCGAGGATCTGACCCGGCTCTGGCGCGGGGTCGCGCATTCCTGCTGGGATGCCGACGCGGTCAAGATGACCAATCCCGCGATCGTGGTCGGCGCGCAGGGTTTACACGCCACCGGGTACGCCTACGCGGCCCATCTCGAGGGCGCGGAGATCGCCACCATCGCCTACTTCGGCGACGGCGCGACCAGTCAGGGCGATATCGCCGAGGCGCTGGGCTTCGCCGCGAGCTGGTCGGCGCCCGTGGTGTTCTTCTGCCAGAACAACCATTGGGCCATCAGCGAACCCGTGCGCGTGCAGAGCGCCACACCCATCGCCCGCCGCGCGCTCGGCTACGGCATTCCCGGAATCCAGGTGGACGGCAATGACGCGCTGGCCGTGCTGGCGGTCACCCGACAGGCCATCGCGCACGCGCGTGCCGGGGCCGGGCCCAGCTTCATCGAGGCCATCACCTATCGGATGGGTCCGCACACCACCGCCGACGATCCGACCCGCTACCGCACCGATATGGAACTCGAGCTCTGGAAACAGCGCGATCCCATCGACCGACTCCGACGGCTCCTGGAGCGAGAAGAGCTGTGGGACAGCGCCTTCGAGGCGGCGGTGACCGAGCGGGCCGACGACGTGGCGGCCCGGCTGCGCGGCGCCACCCTCACCATGCCGGATCCGGAACCCACCGAACTGTTCGACCACGTGTACGCCACCCCGCATCGGCTGATCGAGGAGGAACGCCGGGAATACACCGCCTACCTGGAGGGAGCGGGACAATGAAGACCACGTTCGCGGGAGCCATCAACTACGGACTGCGCCGCGCCCTCGAGGACGATCCCAAGGTCGTGCTCATGGGTGAGGACATCGGCCGTCTCGGCGGGGTCTTCCGGGTCACCGACACCCTGCAGAAGGACTTCGGGAACAACCGGGTGATCGATACCCCGCTGGCCGAATCCGGAATCGTGGGAACGGCTTTCGGAATGGCCTTGCGGGGACTGCGGCCGGTCTGTGAAATCCAGTTCGACGGATTCGTCTATCCGGCATTCGACCAGATTGTCGCGCAGGTCGCGAAAATCCATTTCCGCACGCGCGGAAAGGTGGTCGCGCCCATCACCATTCGCATTCCCTGCGGGGGCGGGATCGGTTCGGTGGAACACCATTCGGAATCCCCGGAGGCGTATTTCGCGCACACCGCGGGACTGCGGGTGGTCTCGCCGAGCAATCCGGCCGACGCGTATCTGATGATTCGCCAGGCCATCGCGCTGGACGATCCGGTGATCTTCTTCGAGCCCAAACGCCGCTATTGGGACAAGACCGAGGTGGACTTCGATCGCCTCGACCGGGACGGCGGCCTGGCCCTGGATCAGGCGCGGGTCTGCGCCAGCGGCGCGGACGCCACCATCGTCGCCTACGGCGGCACCGTGGCCACCGCCCTGACCGCGGCCGATATCGCGGCCTCGGAAGGACATTCGATCGAGGTGATCGATCTGCGCAGCCTGTCCCCCATCGATTTCGACACCATCGAAACCTCGGTGCGCAAAACCGGACGATTGATCGTGGTGCACGAGGCGCCCGTATTCGCCGGGCTGGGAGCGGAAATCGCGGCGCGCATCACCGAACGCTGCTTCTACCAATTGGAATCGCCGGTATTGCGCGTCGGTGGCTTCGACATCCCCTATCCCCCGGCTAAACTCGAACGGCACCACCTGCCCGACCCCGATCGCATTCTGGCCGCGGTCGATCGCACGCTCGCCGCCTAACCGTTACGCCGCCTACCCGTTATCCGGAGGAAAGCCCGGTGGAAGATCAGCAGCAGGTCCAGGAATTCCGTTTGCCCGATCTCGGCGAGGGCTTGGCGGACGCGGAATTGGTGTCGTGGGCGGTCGCGGTGGGCGACACGGTGGCCTTGAACCAGGTCATCGCCGAGGTGGAGACCGCGAAGGCGCAGGTGGCGTTGCCGAGCCCGTACGCGGGCACGGTGCTGGAACTGCTGGCGCAGCCGGGCGAGACGGTTCCGGTGGGTGCGCCACTCATTCGAATCGGCTCGGCCGCCGCCGCGAGTACCGACACGGCCGCGAAGAGTACGACCGAGGAAGCACCGTCCGAGCGCCAATCCGTGCTCGTGGGTTACGGACCCAGCAGTGAACCGATCTCCCGCCGGGCGCGCGCCGCGAAAACCGGTGACGCGGCAGCCACGGCGGGGCGGGCCATGGGTTCCGACGGTCCGGAGGGACTGGGCTCCTCGGCCCCGGCGGGCCGTCCCGCCGCCACCCCGGCGGCGCGAAAACTGGCCCGCGAGATCGGAATCGACCTGGCCGCCGTCATCGGCACCGGCCCGCAGGGCGCGGTCACCGTGGAGGATCTGCACGGCATGCGGCCGGAATCCCTTGGCTCCGGCCATATTCCGATCCACACCCCGCCGCCGCCCGCCACCCTGTCCGCGCTCCCCACCGCGGCCCCGGAGGTGGCGCCCATGCACCCCGCCGGTGCCCGCACCACCCCGGCCGAGCGGGAGACCCGCACGCCCATCGCCGGTATCCGCAAACGGACCGCCGCGGCCATGGTGGCCAGCGCCCAGCACATTCCGCAGGCCAGCGCCTTCGTGACCACGGATTTCACCGCGTCCATGGAGTTGCTCGAGCATCTGCGGGCCACGCCCAGCTTCACCGGCCTGACCCTCACGCCGCTGTCCCTGGTCGCGCGGGCAACACTGGCGGCGCTCACCGAGTTCCCGGAGATCAACTCCTGCTGGGACGAGGAGAACCAGGAGATCATTACCAAGCACTACGTGAATCTCGGCGTCGCCGTGGCCACCGAGCGCGGCCTGCTGGTGCCGAATCTCAAGGAGGCACAGGGCTTCACACTGCGCGACATCTGCCTCGAGATCGCCGGAGCCGCCGCCAAGGCGCGCGCCGGGACCGCCACCCCCGCCGATCTCACCGGGGGCACCTTCACCATCACCAATGTGGGCGTCTTCGGCGTGGATACCGGTGTGCCGCTGGTGAATCCAGGCGAGGGGGCGATTCTGTGCCTGGGCTCGATCCGCAAGCGCCCGTGGGTGCATCGCGACGAACTGGCGGTGCGCTGGGTGACCAGCCTGGGTCTGAGCTTCGACCACCGAATGATCGACGGTGAGCAGGGCTCGCGCTTCCTGGCGAGTGTGGCCGCGCTGCTGGAGGATCCGCTGACCCTGCTCGGCCGGGTCTAGCCCCGCGTCCGATTCAGCGTTCGGCTCCGGCGGTGACCACGAGCGGTTCCACCGCCGCGCGGATCTCGGCCGGAATCGGCACCGGCTTGCGGGTCACCTCGTCCACGTAGACGTGCACGAAGGTGCCGGTGGCGGCCAACTGCAGGCTGTCCCCGGTGTCGCGGAAGATGGCGAGTTCGTAGCTGATGCTGGAGTTGCCCAGCCGAGCCACGCGAATGCCCACCTGCAACATGTCCGGGAAGCTCAGCGAGTCCAGGAACTTGCAGGAGGTCTCCGCGACAATGCCGATGGCGGGTAGGTCGCGGATATCGGTGCCGGAGGCGTGAATCAGGAAGGCGTTCACGGCCGTGTCGAAGTACGCGTAGTACGTCACGTTGTTCACGTGCCCGTAGTGGTCGTTGTCGGCCCAGCGCGTCGGCACGGGCCACAGCACCGGATATCCAGTCTCCTGCGTCACCCCGCGACCATAACCCGCCCGATCCGGCGCGTGGTCCCCGGTCAGGCGGAACGTTCGTCGGGGGTGGCGCGGTGGTCGCGGGGGCTGATGCCGTAGTGGCGTTTGAAGGCGGTGGACAGGGCGAAGGCGCTGCCGTAGCCGACGCGGCGGGCAATGGATTCCAGGGTGGCGTCGGATTCGTGCAGCAGGTCCGCGGCCAGGGCCAGTCGCCAGTCGGTGAGGAAGGACATGGGCGGTTCGCCGACGAGTTCGGTGAAGCGGCGCGCCAGGGCCGCCCGGGAGACGCCGACCTCGGAGGCCAGCGCGGCGACCGTCCACGGATGGGCCGGATTGTGCTGCATGAGCCGCAGGGCCTTGCCGACCAGCGGATCGCCGTAGGCGTGATACCAGGCGGGGGCGTCGGAGCGGGAGAACCAGGCGCGCAGGGCGGCGATGAGCAGCAGATCCAATAGTCGATCCAGCATGGCGCCCTGGGCGGGCAGGTCCTTGGCGGACTCGTCGACCAGCAGATCCAATACGCGGGAATCGATTTCACCGCGCGAGAGCACCGCGACCGGCGGCAGGGCGCGCAGCAGGCGGCGGCTGGCGGCGGACTCGTGCTCGTAGGTTCCGGTCACCAGCACGGTCGTGGCGTCGGCGCTGGTGCCCCAGCTGCGCACGCCCAGACTCAGTGCCTCGCACAGCACTTCGCCGTCCAGGGTGGTGGTGACATTGCCGGGTTCGATGAGCACCTGCGGCTCGGTCGCCGGATCGTCGGCCATCGTGTAGTGGTCGGGCCCCCGGAAGATGGCGATATCGCCGGTGCGCAGCTGCCGCGGCGGAACCGGCTTGCCGCCCTTGGGGTCCGGCATCACCCAGCCGCCGCCGCGCACCACCGCCACCAGTGTCAGCGGGGCTTCGTCGCGGATGCGCAGCGACCACGGCGGGTCGAACGATGAGCGCATCACGAACGCCGCTCGTGCGCGTGGTCCTTCGAGCAGGCTGGCCAACGCATCCATACCTGTAGACGATGGCAAATGCCCGGGCGCTTCTCAACCATGTTCGCGCTCGCCGAATCCCGATGTACTCGATACATGATCACCGATAACGTTCCCAGCAGCGCAAACACCGTTCTCGTGCTCGGCGCGACCGGAAAGACCGGACGTCGGGTGGCCGAGCTGTTGAGCGCGCGCGGCGTGCCCGTGCGGTCCGGTTCACGCTCGGCCGCAATCCCGTTCGACTGGTCCGACCGCGCTACCTGGGCGGCCGCGCTGGCCGGAATCGACAGCGTGTACCTGTCCTACCAACCCGATCTGGCGGTGCCCGGCGTACCAGCGGACATCAAGGCCTTCACCGCCGCGGCCGTCGCGGCGGGCGTGCGCAAGATCGTGCTGCTGTCCGGGCGCGGCGAGCCCCAGGCCCTGGAATGCGAAGCGATCGTGCGGGATTCGGGCCTGACCTGGACCATCGTGCGGTGCGCCTTCTTCGCCCAGAACTTCGACGAGGGCGCCTTCGCCGAATTCCTCCGCGCCGGTGAATTGGCGCTGCCGGTCGGGGACGTGCCCGAGCCGTTCGTCGATGCGGGCGATATCGCCGAGGTGGCGGCGGCCGCGCTGGTCGACGACCGGCACGCGGGCGAGGTCTACGAATTGACCGGTCCGCGATCGATCTCCTTCGGCCAGGCGGTGGCCGAGATCGCGGCGGCGTCCGGACGCGAGATCGTCTACACCCCGCTCACCCGAACCGATTTCGTGGCCGCGCTGACCGCCTCCGGTGTGCCCACCGACGAGATCAGCCTGCTCGACTACCTGTTCGGGACCGTGCTCGACGGGCGCAATTCACCCGTCACCGACGGGGTGCGCCGGGCCCTCGGCCGCGAGGCCCGCGACTTCGCCGACTATGCGCGCGAGGCGGCGATTTCGGGTGTGTGGTCGGTCACCGCGGACGCGTAACTTGTCGGTGCCCGCACCTAAAATAGGTATCAAACAGGTTGTACCGCACAAGGTTCGGATCACAGCCCGGAGCGTCGACGAGGCCGCGAAGGGGTGAAGAACGGGGAGTTGCCGGGTGCACCCGGTAGCGTCGTATCGATGGCCGCTACGACGCCCGCTCCCCAGATCCGCATGGCCCGCGTGGCGCTGTTCGCGGTGTTCGGCCTCAATGGGATGCTCTCGGCCGTCTGGATCGTGCACATCCCGGCGGTCACCGCCCGCACCGGCGTCACCCCGACGACCCTGGGCATGCTCATACTGCTCATGGCGGCCTGCGCCATCGGTGGCATGCAGGCCGCCGGGCCCTTGGCGGACCGCTTCGGCAGCCGTGCCCTCACCGCGACCGCCGCCACCCTGCTCTGCCTGGCCCTGCTCGGCCCCGCGTTCGCCGTCTCCCCCGCCACCCTCGGACTGGCCCTGTGCGCCTTCGGTTTCGGCAATGGCGCGATCGACGTCTCCATGAACGCCCAGGCCGTCCACATCGAGCGCGAATACCCGCGCCCCATCATGTCCGCCTTCCACGCCTTCTTTTCCTGCGGCGGCTTCCTCGGCTCCGCCCTCGGCGCGGCCACCCAACACGCCCACTGGCCCCTGCACCTCACCTTCCTCCTCGCCACCGCCTTCGGCCTCACCACCGTCGCCACCGCCACCCCCCGCCTGCTCCCCCACGAAGCGCATTCGAAGACGAACACGACCGATGTCGCGGCAGCCCAGCACTTTCCACCGAGCCCGATCGAATCGACCATTGGCACACCACCCAGGTCAGCCATGTCCGATTCGTCCGATTCACCGTCCGCATCTCGGCGAACCGGGCGAAAGGTGCTGGTACTCGGCCTGATCGCGTTCGCGCTGCTGATGGCCGAGGGTGTGGCCGCGGATTGGAGTGCGCTGCAAGTGAAGGACCGGCTCGGAGTCGACGCGGGCACCGCGGCCCTGGCGTTCACGGGCTTCTCCCTCACCATGACCCTGGGCCGCTTCGCGGCCGACCGGGTCAGCGGGCGATTCGGCCGAGTCGCGATCGTGCGCTGGGGAACGCTGCTGGCGGCCATGGGTTTCGGGCTGATCGTGGCGTCCGGCTGGTTGCCGCTGACCGTCCTGGGTTGGGCGCTGTGCGGCATCGGGCTGTCCGGCGGCGTGCCGCAGGTCTTCACGGCCGCCGGGAATCTCGGCTCGACGAACTCCGCCACCGACATGTCGCGCGTGTTCGGGCTCGGCTACCTGGGATTGCTGGCGGGACCGGCCATTATCGGCTGGCTCGACAAGGCGGTGCCGCTCACCGCCGCGATGACAGTGCCGCTGCTGGCAATGCTGTTGTGCGCCTGGGGCGCTCGCGCCGTCGCCACCTCTCCGCAGGCGCTCGTGGACCGCTAGGCCCGTTCCCGCGCCGTCGCGCCGAAGTCGCCGATGATCTCGGCGTGATCGAGGAAGGCGTCGACCATGCGGTGGTTGAGCACGGCGAGCTGCTTCAAATCCTCGGAACTCCAGTCCGCGAGGGCGTCGCGCATCCAGCCGCGCAGCACCTCGCGAATCGCCTCGACCGCGCGGATGCCCGAGGCGGTCGGTCGAACCCGTTGGGCGCGACGGTCGTCCGGGTCCGCGACCCGCTCCACGAACCCGGCCTTCTCCAACCGCTGGATCTGGCGGCTCACATGCGGGGCCTCCACATCGAGCCGGGTCGCCAACTCCCCCAAGCGCATCGGCTCGTCCGCGTCGGCGAGCAGCCGCAGCAGCGGCACGCTGGCCCGATCCATGGTCACTCCGCACCGCACCATGGCCTGATCGTGGCGTCGCACCCGGGTCAGCAGATACGCGACACGGGCCAGCGCGCGCTCGAGGTCGACGATGTGACCTGAGTCAACTTCGGTGGCGGCTGTGGCTTCCGGTCGCGGCATGTGGTTATCTTACGAAACCCATTTACTTAATTTTGGTAAGTAAACCAAAGGATCGCCGCATGACTACGACCGCCGTCGGTCAGGTCGACGGGACCAAACCCGACGATCACTCGAAGTCCCATCTGGGTCTCACCCTGCTCGCGCTGTGTGCGGCCGGTCTGGTCGTATCGCTGCAGCAGACCGTCGTGATTCCGCTGCTGCCGCGCTTCATCACCCAGCTGCACACCGATGTCGCCGGTGTCACCTGGCTGTTCACCGCCGCCCTGCTGTCGGGTGCGGTTGCCACCCCGTTGCTTTCCCGCTTCGGCGACATGTACGGCAAGAAGCCCATGGTCATGGTCGCCATGGGCGTGCTCATCGCGGGCTCGGTCATCTGCGCCTTCGCCACCACGCTGCCGGTATACATCGCGGGCCGGGCGCTGCAGGGCATCTCCGCGGCCATGATCCCGCTGGCCATCGGCATCATTCGCGACACCTTCCCGCGCGAAAGACTGGTCGGCGCAATCGGAATCGTGTCCGGCACCATGGGCGTCGGCGGCACCGTCGGCCTGCTGGCCACCGGCGTCATCGCCGACCACACTACCGATCCGCACCCGGTCTTCTGGCTGACCGCGGGTCTGGGCGTGATCGCCACCGTGCTGATTCAGGTGAGCGCCAAGAACAATGGCGTGCGCCACGGCGGCAAGCCCGACTTCATCGGCGCGGCGCTGCTGGCCGCCCTGTTGATCTGCCTGTTGCTGGGTATCAGCGAGGGACCGCGCTGGGGCTGGGGTTCCGGCTCGGTCATCGGGCTGTTCGTGGCCGCCGCGGTGCTGGCCGCGATCTGGGTGTTCGTGGAGCTCAAGGTGGAACAGCCGCTGGTGCGGCTGCAGCTGCTGGTCGGGCCGCAGTCGCTGTCGGCGAATGTCGCCTCGGCGCTGCTGGGCTTCTCCATGTTCGGCGCGTTCTCGCTGGTGTCGAACTTCATTCAGACACCGCAGGACAAGGTCGGCTACGGCCTGTCCGGGACCGTGCTCTCCGTTGGCCTGTACGGCATTCCGAGTGCGGCGCTCATGACGTTCTTCTCGTTCAATACCGGCCGCATCTCGGCCAAGATCGGCCCGGCCTACACGCTGGCCATCGGCTCGGTCTTCGCCGGTCTGTCCATGGGCTGGCTGGCGCTCTCGCACGATCACGGCTACGACATGGTCATTGCGCAGATCCTGCAGGGCACGGGCTTCGGCATCGGCTATGCCGCGTTGGGCAGCCTTGCCGTGCAGCATGTTCCGATGAGCGAGAGCGGTATCGCCTCGGGCATCAACTCGCTGGTGCGCACCGCCGGTGGTTCGATCGCGGGTGCGGTGACGGGCTCGATTCTGACCGCGCACGTGCTGCACCTCGGCCCGAACAAGGTGCCGACCGAGGGCGCGTACGTCGCCAGCTTCGCGACGCTGGCGATCGGCGCGTTCGGCGCGGCGGCCGTGGCTCTGGGCCACGGCATTCGCCACAAAGGGAAATAACAACTCTCGTAACTCTCAGGGGCTTCGCCCCTGAAACCCCCGGAGCGTCAAATCAAGACCTCGGTGCGCTCACCGTCGACTACGACCACGTGGTCGTCGGTGAGCGCCCAGTGCGGGACTCCCGCGGCGATATACTCGCGCACCAGTTTTCGGGACAGGCCCTCCGGGTCGGTGGGTGAGTCCAGGTGCGGGACTATGCGGCGGTCGACGAGACCCAGTCCGTCCCAGCGGGGTTCGATGCCGCAGGCGGTGCGGACCTCGTTCGGGTCGTCCATCGCCTCGATGCCGTGCAGGTCCGGGGTCATGACGCAGGCACCGGCGCTGTAGCCCGCGTAGACCAGGGCGTCCTCGGCCAGGAGGGTGCGCAGCGCGAGATCGGCTCCGCTGCGGGCGAATTGGGCGCGCAGCACGAAGGTATTGCCGCCGCGCACCCACACCGCCGGGTACTCGCGCAGCCGCTCCTCGACCTCGGCGGGGCGGCCGATGTATTCGCGCAGATCGAACACCTCGGGCTGGAAACCCAAGCGGCGCAGGGGAACCAGGTCACTGGTGACCGCGCCCTGCCAGGCCGAGGGCCAGGCATCGCAGGCATTGGCGATGACGGCCACCCGGCCGGGCTCCCCGACCATGGCGAGCAGGCGCTGCTGATGAGCGCCGAAGCGGTAGCTGGACAGGAACAGTCGCATCAGATGGTGAAGGCCAGGCTGTGGACCAGGCGATTGCCGAGGTCGGTGTCACCGGTGATGGTGATCTCGCCCGCGTGGTCGTCGACCGCGACCCGGCCGCCGCGCAGGCGGGCGAAGAGGCCGGAGCCCAGGGTGATCACGACCGTGGCCGGGGCGTCGAGGGATTCGACCAGATTCGCCCGGCCGCCGTCGACCGCGAGGTGCAGCGACCGCGGCACCGGCCCGGTGACCTCGATGGTGATCCGCGCACCGTCCGGCGCACCGGCGCCCTTGACCGCGGCCCGGCCCAGCGCCGGGAGCAGTTCGGCGAAGGCCGCCGCGCCGCGCGATCCGCCCTCGTCGACGGAAACGCCCAGCGCGTCGGCGATATCGTGCTCGTGCATCCAGCAGTCGAACAGGCGAATGCGCATGAATCGGCCGTAGGGGGCCATGCCCACCGGGGTCGGCACGAGCTCGGCCCACGCCTCCGGGGTGGTCTGCTCGAGCGCCTTCAGTCGGCGTCCGGTGACGTCCAGGAACCGTTCCAGCAGTTGGGAACCGGTGAGCGGGCGCAGCGCCGCGATCCACTTCTCGTTCAGCGTGCCGATCTCATTGCGAATGTGATCGCCGGACACCGCTATCTCGGGGGTCGGTTCGCCCAGCAGCATCGATTCGACGCCGATCACGTGGGCGAGCACATCGAACACCGTCCAGCCCGGCAGCGGTGAGGCCGTGCGCCAGCCGTTTTCGTCCAGGCCGTCCACCAGCCGGGTAAGGGCGTCCCACTGGTCGGATAAGAGGGCCGTGATCTCGGCGCGGTCGGGCACCGTGTCGGTCATGCGGTGGTCTCCCTTTCTTCCTCGGCGAGCCGGTCCAGCCCGGATCGCAGTGCTGCGGCGGTGCGCTCGGTGTCGTGCGGGCGACGCAGCACGAAACCCCGGGCGAACCGAAGGATGTCGCCGTCGTGGCGCGGAATGACGTGCAGGTGCACGTGATGCACCGTCTGAAAGGCGGCCTTGCCGTCATTGATCAGCAGGTTCGCGCCGTCGGCGTCGAGTCCGGCGCGGCGCATGGACTTGGCCAGGCGATGGCCGAAGGCGAACAGCCGCGCACCCATGGCCGGATCGAGTTCGTCGAGGTCGGTGGCGTGACGCTTGGGGATCACCAGGGTGTGCCCGCGGGTGATCGGCCGGATGTCGAGGAACGCCAGCAGATCGTCGTCCTCGTGGATTCTGGTCGCGGGTGCCTCGCCCGCGATGATCCGGCAGAAGATGCAGCCACTCACAGTCCAGACATTACGGCGTACAAGTGATGTGCGACACCCCCTACACGACCCCGACACGGGCCCAACTGGAAACACACCTACCGGTAAGTAACAGCAGGGATATGTTCGTGCTTGTACACGATGGAACCCCGGCCGAGCATGGAGTTGTCCGGTTTTCTCGCCACACCATGTGATGGGCATCTCGGCTACGCTCACCGCGAACCAGGTACAGTTGCGAGAATTCTCACGAACTTACCGCAAAGTAAGTTCGGCCCACCGTTGGACCGGTGATTCGGCCCATACCGACAGGGTGGCCTGGGCTCACCACGAGAAGGAAGTTTGACAAGTGGACACAACGCAGAGCGCACAGACCGCTGCGCCCCGCGGTGCGCGCGTCGGAGTGGTTCGTGAGACGAACCCGGACGAACGACGCGTCGCATTGGTGCCGAAGATCATTCCCGCCCTGTTGAAGCAGGGTGTGGAGGTGATCGTCGAGGCCGGTGCCGGTCTGGGCGCGTTGATTCCCGACGAGGCGTACACCGAAGCCGGTGCCACGCTGGGTGATCCGTACGCCGCCGATGTGGTCGTGAAGGTCGCTCCGCCCAATGACAATGAGATCGCCAAGCTACGCTCCGGTCAGACCCTGATCGGATTCCTCGCGCCCCGCAATGCCGACACCAAGATCGGTGCCTTGAAGGCCGCGGGCGTGCAAGCCTTTGCCGTGGAAGCGATTCCGCGTATTTCCCGCGCCCAGGTGATGGACGCGCTGTCCTCGCAGGCGAACGTGGCCGGATACAAGGCCGTGCTGCTGGCCGCCAGCGAATCCACTCGATTCTTCCCCATGTTGACCACCGCCGCGGGCACGGTGAAGCCCGCCACCGTACTCGTGCTCGGTGTGGGCGTGGCCGGTCTGCAGGCCCTGGCCACCGCCAAGCGCCTCGGTGGTCGCACCACCGGTTACGACGTGCGTCCCGAGGTCGCCGACCAGGTGCGTTCGGTCGGTGCGCAGTGGCTGGATCTGGGCATCGACGCCGCCGGTGAAGGCGGGTATGCCCGTGAGCTCACCGATGACGAAAAGGCCGCGCAGCAGCAGGCTTTGGAAGATGCCATCAAGGGCTTCGACGTGGTGATCACCACCGCGCTGGTGCCCGGTCGCCCGGCCCCGCGCCTGGTGACCGCCGCTGCCGTGGAGGGCATGAAGCCCGGCAGCGTGATCGTGGATCTGGCCGGGGAGACCGGCGGTAACTGCGAATTGACCGAACCCGGTAAAACCGTTGTGCGCCATGGCGTCACCATCGCCTCGCCGCTGAACCTTCCGGCCACCATGCCGGAGCACGCCAGCGAGCTGTACTCCAAGAACATCGCCGCCCTGCTCGAACTCATGCTCGAGGACGGTGCGCTGGCACCGGATTTCGAGGACCAGGTGCTGGCGGATTCCTGCGTGACACGTGAGGTGGAAGCCTGATGTACACCCAACTGCTGGCGAATATCGCGATCCTCGTGCTGTCGGGGTTCGTCGGGTTCGCCGTGATCTCCAAGGTGCCCAACACCTTGCACACCCCGCTGATGTCGGGCACCAACGCCATTCACGGCATCGTGGTGCTGGGCGCGCTGGTGGTGTTCGGCAAGGTCGAACACCCCTCGATCCTGATGAAGATCATCCTGTTCGTCGCCGTCGTGTTCGGAACCCTGAACGTCATCGGTGGTTTCGTGGTGACCGACCGCATGCTGGGCATGTTCAAGGCCAAGAAGCCCGCCGCGAGTGAGAAGGCGGGCAAGTAAGCCATGGACAATCTGGTCAATATCCTCTACATCGTCGCCTTCGCGATGTTCATCTACGGTCTGATGGGCCTGACCGGCCCCAAGACCGCGGTGCGCGGCAACTGGATCGCCGCGGTCGGCATGGCCATCGCCGTGATCGCGACCTTCATCTCCATTCGCGACACCACCAACTGGATTCTGATCGTCGCGGGCCTGATTGTCGGTGTGGCCCTGGGTGTTCCGCCCGCGCGGTTCACCAAGATGACGGCCATGCCGCAGCTGGTCGCGGCGTTCAACGGCGTCGGTGGCGGCACCGTCGCGTTGATCGCGTGGTCGGAATTCCTCGATACCAAGGGCTTTTCGCACTTCCCGGCCGATGAGCAGCCGACCGTGCACATCGTGATCGCCTCGCTGTTCGCGGCGATCATCGGTTCGGTGTCGTTCTGGGGCTCGGTCATCGCCTTCGCCAAGCTGCAGGAACTGTTGTCGGGCAAGCCGATCACGGTCGGCAAGCTGCAGCAGCCGCTGAACCTGCTGCTGCTGGCCGGTGCGATCGCCGCGGCCGTGGTGATCGGCATCGGCGCGACCGACACCGGGGTGCCGCAGTACTGGATGATCGCGCTGCTGGTGCTCGCGGGCATCCTCGGCCTGATGGTCGTGCTGCCCATCGGTGGCGCGGACATGCCCGTGGTCATCTCCCTGCTCAACGCGCTCACCGGTTTGTCCGCCGCCGCAGCGGGTTTGGCGCTCAACAACACCGCCATGATCGTGGCGGGCATGATCGTCGGCGCGTCCGGCACCATCCTGACCAACCTCATGGCCAAGGCCATGAACCGGTCCATCCCGGCCATCGTCGCGGGTGGATTCGGTGGCGGCGGAACGGCTCCCGGCGCGTCCGGTGGCGGCGAGCAGAAGCAGGCCAAGGCGACCTCGGCCGCCGACGCCGCGATCCAGATGGCGTATGCCAACCAGGTCATCGTGGTGCCCGGCTACGGCATGGCCGTCGCGCAGGCCCAGCATGCGGTCAAGGAGATGGCGGCGCTGCTCGAGGCCAAGGGCGTCGAGGTCAAATACGCGATTCACCCGGTCGCCGGTCGTATGCCCGGCCACATGAACGTGCTGCTGGCCGAGGCCGAGGTCTCCTACGACGCCATGAAGGAAATGGACGACATCAACGGCGAATTCGCCCGCACCGACGTGGCCTTGGTCATCGGCGCGAACGACGTCACCAACCCGGCCGCCCGCGAGGACGCCTCCTCGCCGATCTACGGCATGCCTGTGTTGAACGTCGACCAGGCCAAGTCGGTCATCGTCCTCAAGCGGTCGATGAACTCCGGCTTCGCCGGAATCGACAACCCGCTGTTCTACGCCGACCACACCTCCATGCTGTTCGGCGACGCCAAGAAGTCCGTCGGTGCGGTCACCGAGGAGCTCAAGGCGCTGTAGTCACGGCTCCCAGTCGAACGGCCCGTGTCCGGAAAGGACACGGGCCGTTCGTGTTTCCTCGGCGCTAGTGCGAAAGCAATTGGGAGACGGTGACGAAGCGGTAGCCCTTGTCCTTCAGGCCCTGCGCGATGCGGGGAATGGCGGCCAGGGACGGCGCACCGGTCGCGTACATGGTGTGCAAGAGGATGATCGAGCCCGGACGCACCTTCGACAGCGTCTCGTCCACGATCTCGTCCGTGGTCGGCGTCTTCCCCGAGTCGGGCTCGACATCCCAGGTGACGGTGATGCGATTGTGCTTGGACAGGTACCAGGGCAGCGCGAAGAGCTTCTTGCCATTGGGCGGGCGGAAGGTGATCGGGCCCCGGTAGCCGGTCTTGGCGATCTCGGCGTCGGTGCGCTCGACCTCGTCGCGCACGAAGCCCGGGGTCACGAAGATCATGCGTTGATGGTGATAGGTGTGGTTACCGATCTCATTGCCGGACTCGGCGATCGCGCGACCCTGGTCGGGATGGGCGGCCAGTTCACCGCCGATGAGATAGAACGTGGCCGGAATACCCGCGTCGGCAAGGGTTTTCAGGATCTCCGGGGTGCGCTCGCTGGGGCCGTCGTCGAGGGTGAGCGCCACGACCTTGTCGCTGGTGTCCACGCGCGGCACCAGGCGGCCCGCCACCTGATACGTCCGAGAGTTCATCAGCACGTACAGCCCGATCCAGGTCAGGACCAACAGCACCAGGGTCACCGCGCCGCCGCGGAGCAGCTTGCGTTTCATGCGATCGATTATTGCCACAGAAATTCTTGACCCCTAGGTCCAAAACAATCTAGGCTCGAAGCATGGGCAGGCCACGCAACTTCGACGCGGACACGGTGGTGGATCGCGCGATGGAGGCGTTCTGGACCCATGGCTACGCGGGATGCTCGCCCGCGCAGTTGGCCGAAGCGACCGGGATCGGCAAGGGCAGTCTGTACAACAGCTTCGGGAGCAAGCGGGAGTTGTTCGATCTGGCCATGGCCAAGTACGACCGGATGGGCACGACGCTGGCGAAAGAGATGTTGTCGCAACCGGGTACGACCCGCGAACGCCTCTACGCCTGGATGCGCTGGGTCGTGGACAGCGATCTGGAGCATGGGACGCCGCGGGGCTGCCTGGTGGTGAACACCGCCATCGAGCTCGGGGGACACGACGACGCGGCCACCAAGGCCGTGCGGGAGGCCCACGAGCATATGGTCGAGACGCTCGCCGAGCGGCTCGACCGGGGGCGGCGGGACGGCGATGTCCGGGCCGACCTGGACACTCGAGCGTTCGCCGAGTTCATCATGAATACCATTGGCGGACTTCGTATCAACGTCAAGGTGTCGGATACCGAGGCGCTCTACCGAATTATCGACACCACACTGTCACTCCTCTGATTCCCAGGGCCGCGGCTCGCGGCCCTTTCTTCGGCCCTAGTTTTTGACCTACAGTTCAAGAAAGGTACGGATCATGGATCTCGGACTCAACGGCAAGACCGCACTCGTCACCGGCGCGAGCCGGGGCATCGGATTGGCCATCGCCGAAGCGCTCGATGCCGAGGGGGTGCGGGTTGTCGGCGTCGCCCGCAATATCTCGCCCGGGTTGGAAAAGGTCACGGCCGCAACCGTTTCCGCCGATCTCAGCACCACCGAGGGCGCGGTCTCGGCGGTCGAGGCGGCATTGGCCGCGGTGGGCGGCATCGACATCCTGGTCAACAATGTCGGCGGCGGCGATCCGGACCAGTTGAACCTCGGCGGCTTCCTGGAGACCCCGGACGAGCAGTGGCGAAAGCTGTTCGACCTCAACCTGTTCGGGGTCGTGGCCACCACGCGCGCGGCGCTGCCGAGCATTATCGAGCGGCGCGGCGCGGTGCTGACCGTGTCCTCGATCAATGCGCGCATTCCGGCCGTCGGTCCGGTCGGCTACAGCGAGGCCAAGGCCGCGCTCACCAACTTCGGCAAGCGGCTCAGCGAGGAGTTCGGACCGCGGGGCGTGCGGGTGAACACCGTATCGCCCGGGCCGGTCGGAACCGATATCTGGCGCGGACCCGATCACATCGGCGCGAAGCTCGCCGCGGCCAACGGGGTGAGCCAGGAACAGTTCCTGAATGCCATTGCCACACAGTTCGATATCGCCTCGGGCCGCATTGCCGAACCCGCGGAGGTGGCCGCGCTGGTGACCTTCCTGGCCTCCGAGCGGGCGGCCATCATCAATGGCGCGGACTACGTCATCGACGGCGGCATCCTCAAGGCCGCCTGAATCAGAGGTACAAACCGGTGCCGTGTTCGGGGTGGGTATTCGCCACCGCGTGCAGATCGCGTTCGCGCAGCACGTAATACGCCTGCGCCTGGATCTCCACCTCGAACTGGTCATCGGCGCTGAACAGCACCTGATCGCCGACGCCCACGGCGCGCACGTGCGAACCCACGCCGCACACCTCACCCCAGGACAGGCGCTTGGCCACCTGGGCGGTGGCGGGAATGAGAATGCCACCGCTGCTGCGCCGCTCGCCCGCGTCCTGGTTGAGTTTGACCATGACCCGGTCGTGCAGCATTTGAATCTCTAGCTTGGCATCGGACACGGCGGCAGTTTACTGCGCGCGGACGAGGGGTTACGCCTCGGTGTCCGATGCCTTTGCCATGGCCGGGGACTCCGCGCTTCCCGGGCCCGCCGGGGCGACAATGCGGCGGATGGCGTCCTTGATCCAGGCGCGCTGCTCCTCCGGATCCGTATTCGCGCCGAGGGTGAACTCGGCGACCTGCGGGACCGCCAGCGGATAGTTGATCATCGACATGAGCAGCATGAGGACCTGGCCGGAGGGCATATCGCCGCGTATCAGCCCCTTGCCCTGCGCGACCTCGACCTTCTCGCGCTTCTCGAGATAACGGCCGCAACGCAATTCGCCCGCCGAGGCGTTCTCCCGGCCCAGTTCCAGGGCCTCCCACTGCAATAGGCGCAGCAGTTCCGGATGCTCGCGGTGGTAGTCGATGTGCTGGTCGATCCAGGTGTCGAGGTCCTCGATATCGGTGGTGACCGAACCGGCCACGGCCAGCATGGTCTTCTCCAGTACCTGATGGAACAGCTTCTCCTTGTCGCCGAAGTAGGCGTAGATGAGCTGTTTGTTGGCCTTGGCATTGCGGGCGATGCGGTCCACGCGGGCACCGGCGATCCCGTACTGCGCGAATTCCGCGGTCGCGGCCTCGAAGATGCGCGCCTTCGTGGCCTCGGGATCCCTGCTGCCTGCCATGCCTTCGATGGTAACCAACCAACTGGTTGACAAGTGCGAGGGACGGGGTGGAATATCTCTAACCAACCGGTTAGTTACAACCACTCGAGTCCGGCGCAAAGGCGCGCCGCTTCCCCCAGTCCCCTTTCACGTTCGGGAGAACGACGTGACCACTCTCGAAAACCGGCCCGCGGTAGCTCTTGAAAAAGGCACCGAAGCGGTCGGCCCCCTCGAGTTCGCCGCCCGCTGGCGCGCGCTGCCCGTCATCCTCAGTGCCATGTTCATGGCGATGTTCGACTGGTTCGTCGTGAACGTCGCCGCCTCCTCGCTCGAAACCGATCTGCATGCCGGTGAATCGGCACTGGAGCTCATTGTCGGCGGCTACGGGTTCGCCTACGCCTCGGGTCTGATCACCGGCGGCCGCCTCGGCGACCTGCACGGACACCGCAAACTCTTCGTCCTGGGCATGGTCGCCTTCACCGCGGCCTCGCTGCTGTGCGGGCTCGCGCCCAATGCCTGGGCACTGGTCGCCTTCCGCGTGCTGCAGGGCGGGACGGCGGCGCTCATGGTGCCGCAGATGCTGGCCCTCATCAATACGCTCTTCCCGCCGAACGAACGGCCCAGGGCCATGGCGGCTTTCGGCGCGACCATCGGCATCGGCGCGGTGTCGGGACAGGTGCTGGGCGGCGTGCTGCTCGACGCCGATCTGTTCGGCTGGGGTTGGCGGACCATCTTCTACATCAATGTGCCGATCGGGCTGGTCGCCGCGGCGCTGGCCGCGCGCTGGCTGCCCCGGCACGAGCAGAATCACCGGCCCAAGCTGGATCCGATTGGCGCGCTGGGCATCTCGGCCGCGCTGGCGCTGCTGCTGGTGCCGATCACGCTCGGGCGTCCGGAGGGATGGCCGGTGTGGACCTGGGTCAGCATGCTGGCCTCGATCCCGGTGCTGCTGCTCACCCTGCGCTACGAGAACCGGCTGTCCGGGCGCGGCGGCGAACCCGTGCTCGACACCGCGATGGTGCGTGAGCGCGGCTTCAGCCTCGGGCTGGTGATCGCGGGCGGATACCTGACCTTCTTCGCCGGATTCATGCTGTGCCTGACGCTCATGCTGCAGAACGGGCTCGGATTGTCGCCGCTGCGCGCGGGATTGGCCTTCGCACCGTTGGGCATCTGCTTCGCGGCCAGCTCGTTCTTCCTCGCGCCGCGGGTCGCCGCGCGGATCGGGAACCGGGTGATGGTGGTCGGCACGCTGACCAGCCTCACGGGGCTCGCCATCACCCTGGCGGTGCTGTTCGGCATGGGCAACCATGTCAGTGTGCTGGCGCTGATCCCGGGCATGATGATCGTCGGCACCGGGAACGGGCTCACCATTCCGTCGGTGGTGGGGGCGGTGCTCTCGTCGGGCATTCCGGCGCGGCAGGCGGGCATGGCGGCGGGGGTGTTGACCACCTCGCAGCAGTTCGGAAACGCCATTGGGGCAACGGTTCTCGGGGTGATCTTCTTCAGCGCGCTGGGCGTGAATCACAGCACCGGCGGGTATGTGACAGCCATGGAGATGGCTGCGCTGGGCGGGGCCGCGGTGCTGGCCGTGGTGTTGACGGCCGCCCTCGCACTGCCGAAGGCCGCCACCGCGCGCTGAGCACCCAGCAGCTACGGGTTCCGGACAAAAGCGGCCGGAACCCGTAGTTTTTGCTATGTGGACATCGATCTCGACGGACTGCGTGCGCTGCTACCCGAAGGCATGGTGGTGACCGATCCGGATGTGCTGGGCGGGTATCGGCAGGATCGGGCGCTGGACCCGGATGCCGGAAACGCGCTCGCGCTGGTTCGGCCGCTGACCACCGAGCACGTCGCGACGACCGTGCGGTGGGCGGACGAGCATCGGGTGCCGATCGTGCCGCGCGGAGCGGGGACCGGGCTGTCGGGCGGTGCCACCGCGCAGCACGGGGCGCTCGTGCTCAGCACCGAGAAGATGCGGCGGATCAGCGTCGATACCGTGACGCGGACCGCGGTCGTGCAGCCCGGATTGTTGAACGCCGAGGTCAAGCGGGCCGTGGCCGAACACGGGCTGTGGTATCCGCCGGATCCGTCCTCCTTCGAGATCTGCTCGATCGGCGGGAACGCCGCCACCAACGCGGGCGGACTGTGCTGCGTGAAGTACGGCGTCACAACCGATTACGTGCTCGGCATGGAGGTCGTGCTGGCGGACGGGACCGCGGTGCGCCTGGGCGGGCCGCGGCTCAAGGACTCGGCGGGGCTGTCGCTGACCAAGCTGTTCGTGGGCAGCGAGGGGACCCTGGGGATCATTACCGAGCTGACGCTGCGGCTGCTGCCCGCGCAGCCACCGCAGTCCACGGTGGTCGCCACGTTCTCGACGCTGACCGACGCGACGGCCGCCATTCTGGCCATCACCGGCCAATTGCGGCCCTCCATGCTGGAATTCATGGATTCGGTGGCCATCAATGCCGTCGAGGACGAGCTGCGCATGGGGCTCGATCGGGAGGCGGCGGCGCTGCTGGTGGCGCGGTCCGACGCCCCCGGGGAGCATGCCGGGCACGAGGCCGACATCATGCTGGCGGCCTGCGAAAAGGCGGGCGCGACAGAGGCTTTCCGCACCGACGATCCGGACGAGGGCGAGGCCTTCTGCGCCGCACGACGATTCGCCATTCCCGCCGTGGAACGCAAAGGGCCGCTGCTGCTCGAGGATGTCGGGGTGCCGCTGCCGCGGCTGGGTGAGCTGGTCACCGGGATCGCCGAGATCGCGGCGCGGCGACAGGTGCTCATCTCCGTCATCGCGCACGCGGGCGACGGCAACACCCACCCGCTCATCGTGCACGATCCCACCGATCCGGCCGAGTCCGAGCGCGCCCACCGGGCCTTCGGCGAGATCATGGACCTCGCCATCGGATTGGGCGGCACCATTACCGGTGAGCACGGGGTGGGGCGGTTGAAGAAGGCCTGGCTGCCCGATCAGCTGGGGCCGGACGTGATGGGTCTCACGCGGCGCATCAAGGATGCGTTGGATCCGCACGGGATTCTCAATCCGGGAGCGGTGATCTAGGAACCCCTAGGAACAATCCGCACAACGCAGGAGTTCACACAGGTCATGAGCACGAAGCTGGAACATAACGCCGACGCGACCCGCTACGAGATCTATCTCGACGGCACGCTCGCGGGCTACGCCGACTACGCGGAACGGGTCGACGGCGACACCCGCATCCGCGACATCCAGCACACCCTCACCTTTCCCGAGTTCCGGGGCCGCGGCGTGGCCGCGCAGGTCGTGGAGTTCGCGCTGAACGACGCACGCTCCGAAGGCTTCTCGATCATTCCGACCTGCTGGTACGTCGAGAAGTACATCGGCGAGCACCCCGAATACGCCGACCTGGTCGCCTGATTCGCGCCGGTCGCTAGTTGGCGCGCGGTGCGTGGCCGCGCTGCCAGACCCGGAAATGCCGGTCGGCACTGCCCACCATCGCCGCGCTCACCTTCGCGTCGTCGAACCCCGGCAGCGACTGCAGCTTCGCCAGAAACGCGGTATCGGCCGCCGAATACGGCACCACACAACCCTTACCGGTGGCGCCGATCAACACGAAGAACACATCACCGGCGAACGGCCCGTCCGCCGCCGTAATGATCCGCACCTCTGCCAGTTCCGTCCACGCGACTTCTTCCACCCGTCCGTCAGCCAACGTGCGCCGGACGAAGGTGTCGTTGATTTCGACTCCGGCCATGGCTCCATAGTGCCCCCAGCATTCCCACCCGAACAGCCCTGAAACCCGTGCTTTACCTGAGGAAGCCGTAAAGAAAAACCCCGGCGAACCACCCCGTCGCACATCGATGGCGAACCACCCCCTGGAGCAATCCTTCAGCTACTGAACAGATTTCACCCCGCCTCGCCGAACCCCCGCGGTCCGCACCGGATTCACCCGCAGATTAGGGGCTGGAGGCGCTCAAAAACAACCATTTCACAGTCCCCGCAACCAACCCACTCGGGGCGAAGCCCCGAACGACCGGAGGCGGCCCCGAGCCGAAACTCGGAACCGCCTCCCGGACTTGAAGATTCGCCGTGGCGATCAGCGCAGGATCTGGCGGGACATGACCAGGCGCTGGATTTGGTTGGTGCCCTCGTAGATCTGGGTGATCTTGGCGTCGCGCATCATGCGCTCGACCGGGAAGTCGGTGGTGTAGCCCGCGCCGCCGAAGAGCTGGACGGCGTTGGTGGTGACCTCCATGGCCACGTCGGAGGCGAAGCACTTGGCGGCCGCGGAGATGAAGCCGAGGTTCTTTTCGCCGCGTTCGGCGCGGGCGGCGGAGGTGTAGACCATGAGGCGGGCGGCCTCCACCTTCATCGCCATGTCGGCGAGCATGAACTGGGTGTTCTGGAAGTCGGCGATGGCCTTGCCGAACTGCTTGCGGTCCTTGGTGTAGGCGATCGCGGCGTCCAGGGCGCCCTGGGCCAGGCCGACGGCCTGCGCGCCAATGGTCGGGCGGGTGTGGTCGAGGGTCTCGAGGGCGGTCTTGAAGCCGGTGCCCTCCGCGCCGATGATGCGGTCGCCGGGGATGCGGCAGTTCTCGAAGTACAGCTCGGCGGTCGGGGAACCCTTGATGCCCAGCTTGTGCTCGAGCGGGCCGACCACGAAGCCCTCGTCGTCCTTGTGAACCATGAACGCGGAGATGCCGTTGGCGCCCTTCTCCGGATCGGTGACGGCCATGACCGTGTACCAGGAGGACTTGCCGCCGTTGGTGATCCAGCACTTGGAGCCGTTGATCACCCAGTCGTCGCCGTCGCGGCGGGCGCGGGTGCGCATGGACGCGGCGTCGGACCCGGCCTCGCGCTCGGACAGACAGTAGGAGGCCATCTCGCCGTTCACGATGTCGGCGAGCACCTTGGTCTTGAGCTCCTCGGAGCCCTTCAGGATCAGGCCCATGGTGCCCAGCTTGTTGACCGCGGGGATGAGCGAGGAGGAACCGCAGACGCGGGCGACTTCCTCGATCACGATGCAGGTGGCGACCGAGTCCGCGCCCTGGCCGCCGTACGCCTCGGGCACGTGCACGGCGTTGAAGCCCGCCGCGTTGAGGGCGGTCAGCGCCTCCTCGGGGAAGCGGGCGTTGCCGTCCACGTCCTTCGCGTAGGGGGCGATCTCCTTCTCGGACAGGCCGCGAATGGCCTCGCGCAGCTCGTGGTGGAAGTCCTCGAGCTGGAACAAGTTGAAATCGGGGTTGCCCGCCATGGGGTGTCTCCTGGTCGTCGGGGGGATCGCCGCTGGTTGCCCAGCATCGCCAACTTGTGCGGCACTCAGTGCCAGTCGAAGCCAACTATACGCCGCGATAGCGCGGCCACGTGCGGGTACTTGCTCACATCCCAGTGGCACGCAGTGTCATCTGTGCCACTTCAGGCATTTCACAGCGTATCGAGCCGCTGCGCGAGCAGATCGGCGACCTGCCGAGGGGAAAGATCGCGGGGGAACACCGCCACCACCATCTCCTCCGACGCCGCGGCGGCCTCGCGGCCCCCACGCGGAATGGCGGCCAGCGCCGACCGCAGATCCCCCGGACTCGCCGCCGACTCGCCCCGGACCATGCGCCGCAGCAGATAGTTGTGCGTCGCCGTCACCGCGGCGGTGAACTGCACCAACGCCAGATCCGAGGTCCCGGCCAACCGCCGCCGCAGGTAATCGGTGAACAACCGCTCGTACCGGAAGACCGTCACGATCTCGCGCTCCCGCAGCGTCGGCACCTGCCGCACCACCCGATACCGCCGCGCCGCGATCTCCCGCCACTGTGTGAACCGCTCGAACACCTCGACCACGGCCTCGCACACGGCATCCCACGGATCGCCCTGCGCCGCATCCAGAAACGCCCGCGCCTGCGTCAACTGCGACTCGTGATCGGCGAACACCACGTCTTCCTTCGACCGGAACTGCCGAAAGAACGTCCGCCGACTGATCCCCGCCGCCTCCGCGATCTCGTCCACGGTCGTTGCCTCATAACCCTTTTCGGCGAACAACCGCAACGCCTGATCCACCACGGTCAGGCGGCGCTCGGTGGAATCCGCGTCGGCGCGCGGCCGCGCGGGCTGGTCATTGGGCATCCGCCAACGGTAGCGACCCCGTCGGCGGACCCGCGTCAGCCCAGCAGTTTCGTGCGCAGGGCGTCGTCCTTCTCGAGGACGAGCTGCTCCAGGTTCGCCTGGAATCGCTCCATGCGGGAACGCAGTTCGGGGTCGGCGGTCGCGAGGATGCGGGCCGCCAGCAGGCCCGCGTTGCGCGCGCCGCCGATGGAGACGGTCGCGACCGGGACGCCCGCGGGCATCTGGACGATCGAGAGCAGCGAGTCCATGCCGTCGAGGTACTTCAGGGGGACCGGGACGCCGATGACCGGGAGGGGGGTGGCCGAGGCGACCATGCCGGGGAGGTGGGCCGCGCCGCCCGCGCCCGCGATGATGACCTTGATGCCGCGGTCGGCGGCGTTCTTGGCGTAGTCGAGCATGCGCTGGGGGGTGCGGTGTGCCGAGACGACGCCGACCTCGAAGCGGATTCCGAACTCGGCCAGGGCTTCCGCGGCGGCCTCCATGGTGGGCCAGTCCGAGTCGGAGCCCATGATGAGGCCGACCTGGGCGGTGTCAGTCATGATGCGGATCCCATCCGTCGGTCCAAATGGCATGCGACATCCAGTGCGCCGCACGCTCGGCTTTCTCACGGGTCTCGGCGGGGTCGTCGCCGAGGATATTGATGTGACCGATCTTGCGATCGGGGCGCTCGCCCTTGCCGTAGAGGTGCACCTTGGCCTCGGGGATGCGGGCCGAAAGATGGTGCAGGCGTTCGTCCATGGACATCTCGGGCGCGACGGCGGCACCGAGGATATTGGCCATGACGGTCACGGGCGCCAGCGGCTTGGTGCTGCCGAGCGGATAGTCCAGCACCGCGCGCAGGTGCTGTTCGAACTGGCCGGTGCACGCGCCGTCCATGCCCCAGTGCCCGGAATTGTGCGGGCGCATGGCGAGTTCGTTGACGAGCAGCTCGCCGGAGTGGGTTTCGAAGAGCTCCACGGCCATCGCACCGGTCACCCCGAGCTCGGAGGCCAGGCGCAGCGCCAGCGATTCGGCCTCGGCGGCCTTGGCCTCGGGCAGGTTCTGGGCGGGCGCGATGACGACCGCGCACTGACCATTGCGCTGCACGGTTTCGACCACCGGCCAGGTCGCGGCCTGACCGAACGGCGAGCGCGCCACCATGGCCGACAGCTCCCGCTTCAGGTCCACCTTGGCCTCGGCCATGAGCGAGACCCCGTGCGCCAGCTGGTCTTCGATGATCGGCGCGGCCTGCGCGGCATCGGCGGGCATCCACACGCCGCGGCCGTCGTAGCCGCCGCGCACCGCCTTGAGCACGAACGGCCAGCCGTGCTCGTCGGCGAAGGTCACCGCGTCGGTGACCGAGTTCACCTCGGTGTAGGCCGGAATCGGCACGCCCAGCTCGGCCAGCTTGCGGCGCATGCGCAGCTTGTCCTGGGCGAAGATCAGCGCCTGCGGCGGCGGCTGGACGTTCACGCCCTCGGCGATGAGCGCCTCGAGATGCTCGGTCGGGACGTGCTCGTGGTCGAAGGTCAGCGCGTGGGAACCGGTCGCGGCCTTGCGCAGCGCGGCCAGATCGTCATGGCTGCCCAGCACCACCTCGGGCGTCACCTGGGCGGCCGGATCGTCGGCGCGCTCGGCGAGCACGCGCAGCCGCTGGCCCAGTGCGATGGCCGCCTGATGGGTCATGCGCGCGAGCTGGCCACCGCCGATCATGGTGACGGTCGGCATCGCGGCGGAATCGAAGGAACGGGCGCTCACGCTGCACCATGTTGTCATGGCACCCATCGGCCACTCGCCCGTGGGTCACCTGACAGGTATCTGCCCCTATTTGTACCGGCACGGCGCGGCGCGGATGGGAGACGTAGACTCGCACCGTGTCATTTGTCGATGAAGTGGTCAATCGCCTGCCCGCACCCCTGCGGGCCCTCGCGGACCGCCATTACGAACTGCTCAAGTTCGCGATTGTCGGTGCGACGACGTTCGTCATCGATCTGGGCATCTTCTACATCCTGAAATGGACAATTCTGGACACCAAGCCCACGGTGGCCCGCATTCTGTCGGGCATCGTCGCGGTCATCGTGTCCTACATCCTCAATCGGGAGTGGACCTTCGACAAGCGCGGCGGCCGCGAGAAGCATCACGAGGCGCTGCTGTTCTTCCTGGTCAGCGGCATCGGTGTCGGCCTGGCCGCGCTGCCGCTGTGGGTCTCGAGCTATGTGTTCGACCTGCGCCAGCCCAATGTGAGTTTCACCGTCGAGAACATCGCCGACTTCTTCAGCGCCTTCATCATCGGCAATCTGCTGCAAATGGCATTCCGGTTCTACGCCATGAAGAAGTGGGTGTTTCCGGACGAAATGCAGGAACTGCAGGACGAATTCGAGGACCTCGTCAACGAGGAGCAGCTGGGCCACAGCTGAGGGTGACCCGCAGGCGGACACCGCCGGAGGCGCTCTCCTCCATCGTCGCGTCACCGCCGTGCAGGCGGGCCTGCTGCGACACCAGCGCCAACCCCAGACCGCTGCCGGGCGTCGTGCTCGCCCGATAGAAGCGCTCGAAGACCCGCTCCCGATCCGGCTCGGGAATGCCGCGGCCATTGTCGTCGACGGTCAGCACGACCCGATCCCCCACCCGCCGCGTCGCGATCTCGACGCGAGTGGCCGCGCCGTGCCGGACCGCATTGGTGACGGCGTTCTCGACCACCGAACGCAGACCCGCCGCCAGACCGCGCATTCGGATCGGCTCCACCTCCGCAGCCGTGATCGTCGCGCCCGGGTGTAACCGCCGCGCCTCCTCCACGACCTGGTCGATGAGCTGACCCAGATCGATGTCCTCCCAATCGGATTCGGTGGTCAGATCCCCGACCGCCAACCGCTCCAGCGCGAACAGCGTGGATTCGAGCGAGCTCTGCGTGCTGAGAATCTCGTCGAGAATCTCGGCGCGTTCGCCCTCCGACAGCGGCATGGAGCGCAGGACCTGCAGGTCGGTGCGCATGGCGGTCAACGGGGTTCGCAATTCGTGCGCGGCCGTCGCCGCGAAATCCCGCGCGGTGACCAGGGCTTCGTCGGTGTGCCGCCGCTCGGTCGCGATGCGCCCGAGCATGGTGTTCATGGCCTGCGCCAATTCCGTTGTCTCACTGGCCACCGGGTGACGTGGGGTCTCCAACGCGAGCTCCTCCCCCAGTCCGGCCGTGGCGGCGGTGAGCCGTCGCAGCGGGACCACCGCGCGGTGCGCGAAGAACCAGCCGAGAATGGCCGCCAGCGCCACCCCGACCACGCCGATCACCAGAATCCGAATCCGCTGCCGCGTGGCCGAATCCGAGACCACGGCGTTCGGGACGGTCACCGCGACCGGGTCGCCGTTCACCACCACCGTGCGCGTGTATCCGGGCGCGCCGTCGTCGGGTTCGATTTGCCTGATAACGATTCCCGGTGACGGCGATGTCGGCAGCGCCGGAACGCTCGGCTGCCCGGGCGCGGCGGGCGACGGCAGCGCGGGCGTGAGCGCGATCGCGCTGATCACCCGGCCCGCCTGGCCCGACGCATCGGTCGGTGCGAAGGCGAACAGCACCGCCGCCATGGCCGCCACCACCACGGCCGCGGTCGCCGCGCTGGCGAACGCCACCCGGGCGCGCAGGGAGACCGGACCGCGCAAGCGCTTCGGCCGCAACAGTTTCACCCGCATGCTCTCCTCGCTAGGGCTCGGTCCGCAGGACGAATCCGACGCCGCGGACCGTGTGGATCAGGCGCGGTGAACCCGCGTCCTCGATCTTGCGGCGCAGATAGGAGACGAACACATCGACCACCTTCGTCTGGGTCTCGAAGTCGTAGCCCCAGACCTGGTCCAGGAGCTGGGCGCGGGAGAAGACCTGCCCGGGTGCGGCGGCGAGCGCGGCGAGCAGGTCGAATTCGCGTTTGGTGAGGTCGAGGGGTGTGCCGTCGACCGCGGCGCGGCGCGCGCCGGGGTGGACCGTGAGCGGGCCCACCACGATCCGATCGTCGGCCACGTGGGTGGGCGCGGGGGCCCGGCGCAGCATGGCGCGCAGCCGGGCCACCAGTTCGCCCAGGTCGAAGGGTTTGGTCAGGTAGTCGTCGGCACCGGCCTCGAGGGCGTCGATGCGATCGGTGACCTCCGAGCGGGCGCTGAGCACGCAGATCGGGATGTCGTTGCCCAGCGAGCGCAGCGCCGTCACCACCTGCACGCCATCCAGATTCGGCATGTTCAGGTCCAGCAGCATGGCCTGCGGGGCGCCGGTGGCGATATGGCGGAGCGCGGCGGCCCCGTCCGCCGCGGTCTCGACCTCGAAACCGGACATTCGGAGCCCCCGCGCCACCGAGGCCAGCACCCTGACGTCGTCGTCCACAACCAAGATTCGGGGACCCGTCACGAGCTCAGACGATACTGACGCAGGCTGAGGACGTTTCTCAGCGAACCGGGGACACCACGATCGTGTCCGCCGGGGAGCCGGGCGCGCCGTCCTGGGTGACGATCACGTGGTCCAGGGTCGGGGCACCCGGCTGCAGCGGGATGGCCGGAATCGCGCCCGGCGGGAGCGGCATGCCGGGCTGGGCCGGACGCACGGTGACATTGCCGTCGCGATCCTTGATGACCACGGTGTCCGGCCCGGCCGGGGCGGACGATCCGGCGCTGCCCGTATTCGCCAGTCCGGCAATCGAATCCGGGGCCTCGGCATTGGCGACCGCGGGGAGCGCCAGCACGCCCAGGGCGGCGACTCCGAGGACACCGGCGGTGACGGTGCGGCGGACGGTGCGCTTCTGCATAACATCTCCTGCTCTTCGTCGACGATCGCTCGTCGCTTCCTATTGACGAAATCCCAAGGTAGGAAGCGACTTCTCAGCGCCCACTAACGAACAGTTAGAGAACGGATAGAAGATCAGCGAGGCTCGGTGCCAACCGCGATTGGCCTCGAGGCGACTCCGGAGGAGCCGAGGAAGACGGCGAAGAGGGCCGGGCGGCGGCGTTGCAGTTCGAGGCGGCCACCGTCCGCTTCGATCAGCGCGCGGGCCAGGGCCAGGCCCACGCCGGTGGAGCCCGCCGCGGAGAAGCCGCGGTCGAAGATGTGGGGGGCCAACTCATCTCGCACGCCATCGCCCTCGTCGGCGACCTCCACGACCACCAGCGGCTCCCTGTCGTCCATGCGTCCGGCCACCGTGCGCACCGAGACGGTGCAGGTGCCCGCGCCGTGCATGAGGGCATTGTCGACCAGCACCGCGAGCGCCTCGCGCAATCGCGAACCCGTCACGGGGGCTTTCAAAGTCGGGTCGCCGAGCAGCACCAGTTTGCGGCCCGCCTCGGCGAAGGGGTGCCGCCATTCCGCGACCACACTGCGCAATTCGGCGACGACCGGGACCGGATCGCGTTCGGCCGCGCCCTCGTCGCGGGAGGCGCGCACCAGTTCGTCGATGGCGTCGGTGAGCCGATCCACCTGTGCCATGGCCTCTTCCGCCTCGTGCACCACCGCCGGATCATCGTGCGCGGACAGCTCGTCCAAGCGCAGGCGCACCGCGGTCAGTCGACTGCGCAGCTGATGCGAGACGTCCGCGACCAGCGCGTGCTCGCGTTGTAGTCGGCCCGCGATCTCCACCGTGGCCGAATCCAAGACGTCCGAGACGCGATCCAATTCGGTGATGCCGTGCCGACGCGGGTCCGCGCGGAAGTCGCCCATGGCCAGTCGGGCCGCGCGGGCCGCCACGTCCCGGAGCGGATCGGCCACCCGGCGCGCGGTCACCACCGCCACCGCGATGCCCGCGCCCAGCGAGATGAGCACCAGGCCCAGCACCGCGCCCAGCGCCTGCCGCTGCATGGAATGCATTGGGGCCGAGGGCACTTCCAGCCGCAGCGAGCCATTGGTGCCCATCGACCAGGATTCCGACAGTGGGTCTTCCACCGTCTCCGCGCCCACGTCGGTCTTCTTGTTGGGCTCCGCGGGCGTGGGATAGATGATGGTCAGCTTGCCGTTGGCCGGAATCAGCAGTCGCGCCGACTTGGTGTCCAGGTCCCCGGCCACCATGCCGTCGCGCTCCTGGCGCATCACCTCCTCGGCGATGAGCTGAAGCCGGTTGCGCAGCTCGTTGCGGCTGATGTCCTCCACCCACTGCCAGGCCGTGAACGCCAGTGGCACACCGAGAACCAGGGTGGTGAGGGTCAACGCGGCCACCATGGACAGCAGGATTCTGCGTCTCATCGTCGAGATGCCTCGCTTCGCCGGACCATCGGGGGTTTCACGGGGGTCTTCGGGGGTTCTACGCGCAGAGCAGAGCACGGTGGATCGGATCGAGCGGCCGAGCTAGTCGGTGTTGAAGCGGAAGCCTACGCCGCGCACGGTGACGATCCGGCGTTCCGCCACCGGCCCCTCGTCACCGATCTTGCGCCGCAGCCACGACATGTGCATGTCCAGGGTCTTGGAGCCGCGCAGATCCGCGTCGCCCCACACCTCGCGCAGAATCGTCTCGCGCGAGACCACCTGCCCGGCCCGGTCGATGAGCACCTTCAGCAGCTCGTACTCCTTGTTGGCCAGGTTCACCTCGACGCCGTTCACCAGCACCCGCCGCGCCGCGGGCTCGAGCCGAATGCCGCCCACCTCCACGGCCTCGTCCCCGATTCCGCTGCGCCGCAACAGCGCCCGTACCCGGGCCAGCAGTTCGGCGAGCCGGAAGGGCTTGCCGACGTAGTCGTCGGCGCCCGCGTCCAGGCCGACCACGAAGTCCACCTCGTCGGTGCGGGCGGTGAGCATGAGCACGGCCAGCTCCGCGCCCCGCGCCCGCACCTGGCGGCACACCTCCAGCCCGTCCATGCCGGGTAGCCCGAGGTCCAGAATCAGCAGGTCGTGACCGCCCTCGAGGGCCCGCTCCAGCACGGCGGGACCATAGCTCTCCACGGTCACCGAATAGCCCTCGCGGCCCAGCGCGCGCGACAGCGGGGCGGCAATGGCCTCGTCATCTTCGGCCAGCAGTACTGCGGTCACGGAACAAGACTACGGGTAGGCACCGGCGGAACCGTGAAAGCCGCCACCGTTCGGATTGTTCTGCACCACATCGAAGACCTGGTGATAGAGCATGGCGTGCACCTTCTGCACGTGTGGAATGTCGTCGTACTCCAGCGGATCCTCCGACGACGAGCCGATGATCAGGGTGCCGGTGCCCAGCATGCGGTCGAACAGGCCATGGCGGAACTGCACATTCGAGATTCGGTTCATCGGAATGTCGATGCCGGTGTGGGTGAGCACGCCCTGGCGGATCAGGACCCGGCGGTCGGTCACGATGAAATGCGTGGACTTCCAGCGGATCAGCGGAGCGAGGCTGCGCCACAGCACGATCGCGAGCCAGACCACCAGAATGCCGAGCAGCAAACCGGTCTGGAGGGTGCCCTCGGTATTGCGGGCCGAGACCCCCGCGCCGAATCCGGCCAAAGCGGTGATCAGGATGAAAGTCACAGCGGGCCAGAACAACATCTTCCAATGCGGATGGCGATGCAGGAGCAGCACCTCTTCGGGTGCGAGCGCTTCCTCCGGATAACCCATGAGCCAAACCCTATCGCGCGGAGATCTCGGAATGCCGCACGCCGATCGGGGGCCCGGTGCACAATCGTGCGGTTGACGGTACGATCGACCGTCGCGAGTTGCCTTTTACTTCCGAGTTGTTCGTAAGACCTACACGGTTGTTCGCAAAACCTTCACGTTTGTCCCGAGCGAGACCTTCCAGGCTTTTCCCGGTGTGCATGACTGCAGGAGGCGTGTGTGACCCGAGAGTTGACGCAGTATCAGATACTTCGAGAGCTCGAACCGGTGGCCGAGGCGAACCTGAATCGGCACCTGTCGATGGCCAAGGAATGGCACCCCCACGATTACGTGCCCTGGGACGAGGGCCGCAATTTCGCGGCATTGGGCGGCGAGGATTGGGATCCTTCGCAGTCGCGCCTGAGCGAGGTCGCCAAGATCGCCATGGTCACCAATCTGCTGACCGAGGACAATCTGCCCTCGTATCACCGCGAGATCGCGGAGAACTTCTCCCAGGACGGCGCGTGGGGCACCTGGGTGGGCCGCTGGACGGCCGAGGAGAACCGGCACGGCATCGTCATGCGCGATTATCTGGTGGTGACGCGCGGCGTGGATCCGGTGGCCTTGGAACAGGCGCGCATGATCCACATGACCAATGGCGCGCAGTCCCCGGATGATTGGGGCGGCTTTCTGGAGAATGTCGCGTATGTGACGTTCCAGGAATTGGCGACCCGGGTTTCGCACCGCAATACCGGCCGGGTGTGCAACGACCCGGTGGCCGACCGCATGCTGCAGCGCATCGCCGCCGACGAGAACCTGCACATGATCTTCTACCGCACCATGTGCGGTGCGGGTCTGGATCTGGTGCCCGATCAGGCCGTCGAGGCGATCACCAAGGTGCTCACCAATTTCGTGATGCCCGGCCACGGCATGCCCAACTTCCGCCGCAATGGCGTCATCATGGCCAAGCACGGCATCTACGACCTGCGCCAGCACCTGGAGGAAGTCGTCGCACCCGTGTTGAAGATCTGGAATATCTTCGAGCGGAGCGACTTCGGACCGCGCGGCGAAAAGGCGCGCGAGGCATTGGCCGCGTACCTGGACAAGCTCGGGCAGGACGTGCTCAAGTTCGAGGAGCAGCGCGATCGGCTGCTGGCCCGGGAAGCCGCGCGGGGAGAATTGCAGACCGTTTGATCCACCCCGCGAGTTGCGTAGGTGTCCAATAAGTTCGGTTCGCTACTGTGATCCCCCAGTGTGACGAGAGGAATTCCGTTGGGGGATGGCTACCTGGGCCGATACCGCCTCGACGAACTGCTCGGCAGCGGCGGGTCGGCGGAGGTATGGCGTGCGCACGACACCGTGGCGGATCGGACCGTCACGCTCAAACTGCTGGCACCCGTACTGACCGCCGACCCCGAATACCGGCGGCGTTTCGAACGGGAGGCCCGGGCCGCCGCCGTATTGCACGGACCGCACGTGATGGCGGTGCACACCTACGGTGAACTCGAGGGGCGACTGTTCATCGATTCCGAATTCGTCGACGGCCTCGATATCGAGGCGCTGCTCGAATGGGAGGGCCCGATGGCCCCCGACGCGGCCGTCGACCTCATCGCCCAGGTCGCCACCGCACTGGACGAGGCGCACGCGGCCGGACTGGTCCACCGGGATGTCAAGCCGCAGAACATCATCGTGGCGCCCGACGATGTCGCCTACCTCATCGATTTCGGCACCGCCCTGGAGGACGGCCAGACCGCCATCACCCAGATCGGCATGCTGGTCGGCACCCCCGCCTACATGGCGCCCGAGCGCTTCGACGGCGCGAGCACGCCGCGCTCGGACATCTACTCGCTGGCCTGCGTCCTCTACGAATGCCTCACCGGGCAACGGCCTTTCCGGCTGCGCAATCCCGCACAGCTCATGCGCGCCCACCTGGAACGGATCCCGGAGCCGCCCTCGAGTCTCGCCCCGCGGGTGCCCGCGGCGCTCGATGCCGTGGTGGCGCGCGGGCTGGCCAAGGACCCGACCCAACGCTTCGCCACCGCAGGCGAATTCGCCGCCGCCGCGCGCGCCGCGCTGGATGTACCGGAGGCGCCCGCGACCGCGACCATCGTGCCGGTCACCGGCGAGCCACGCGGCGAAACACCCACTCTCGCATTGTCGATCGACACCAAACCGGATGGTGCCGATCGCCGCTGGGCCCGGCGGCGTGTCTGGGCGCTCGCTGGTTCGCTGGTCACGGCCTTCGCGATCGTCATGGGCGCGGCCTGGTACACCGGCCGCGCGGACGCGCCCGACGCCGATCCGCACACCCCCGTGCCGACCACCACCACCGTGGAATCCCCTGTTCGCGAATCGATTCCGACGACGACGGAGGAGTCCCCGCCGCCCTCGCCGACCCCCGAGCCGGAACCCGCGCCCGAGCCGCCCGAGACCGAGCTGCCCGAGACCGAGGGCCCGATTCCGACCGCACCGGTCTGGACCCTGCCGCCGCCCCCGATCCAGCTGCCCAACCTGATCCCCGGCGGAGGACTTCCCGCGATCCCGAATGGCGATCACCACCGGCATCCGCACAAGCCGCACTAGCGTGCCCGCCCGCGACCGCCGCGCGATATTCGCCCGAACCGCCACATCCGCATGAACATTGCGACCGATCGTGGGTAGTGCCCTAGGGACATGCATCCGGCGAGAGGATTTCTCATGGGGGACAGGCGGTTCGGCCCCTACCGACTCGAGAATCTGCTGGGCAACGGCGGAACCGGGCAGGTATGGCGTGCCCACGACACCCGCACCGAGCGCACCGTCGCCTTGAAACTGCTGGCGCGCGAGCTGGCCGCCGACGACACGTATCGGCAGCGTTTTCGGCGCGAGGCCCGCACGGCCGCGCGCCTGCACGAACCACACGTGGTGCCCATCCACACCTTCGGCGAACACGACGGTCAGCTGTTCATCGACATGGCCTATGTGGACGGCTCCGACCTGGGCAAACTACTGCGCGCCGACGGGCCGCTGCCGCCCACCACCGCCATCGACATCGTGTCGCAGGTCGCGGGCGCGCTGGACGGGGCGCATCGCAGCGGGCTGGTGCATCGGGATGTCAAGCCCTCCAACATTATTGTGATGCCGAGCGGTTTCAGCTATCTCATCGATTTCGGCACCGTCCAGCAGACCGGGCAGGCCACGCTCACCGGCACGAGCCTGGTCATCGGCACGCCCGCGTACATGGCACCGGAACGGTTCACCGGCACCGCCACGGCCCGCTCCGACATCTATTCGCTGGCGTGTGTGCTCTACGAATGTCTCACCGGGCGAAGACCTTTCCCGGACAACAATCCGGTGGCGCAGATGCACGCCCATCTCACGGCGGACCCGCCCCGCCTGGCCGACGTCGATCCGGCCCTCCCTGGCGAACTGGACCACGTCATCGCGCGGGCGCTCGCCAAGGATCCGGAGCAGCGCTTCGAGACCGCGGGCGACTTCGCCGCCGCCGCGCGCACGGCCCTCACCCGCGCCAGCGCGTCCGCCACCGCGCCCATCCCGGCGGTACCCGCCGCCACGAAACGGTTGACGCCCGTACCGGTCGCCGCCGAGGAGGCCGACGCGGCCGCCGTCGTCGCACCCGGCTCACCCCTGTCCGGTCGCCCGCGTACCGAACCCGCACGGCCCGCGGTCTTTCCGCGGCGCTTCGCCGCCGCGGTGGCCATCGCCGCCGTGCTGGTCGGAGCCGGTTCGGGCTGGGCGGTCTGGCATGCCGACCACCGGTCGGACCCGAGCCCGGTGCAGACCACGCAGGCTCCGGCACCGTCACGTACCTCACCCGATAACGTCACCACGACCGAGGCACCGCGCCCGACGCGCGCGCAGACCACGGCTCCGGCCAATCCCTATACGGCTCCGCCGTCGTCGACCGTCGAGAGCCCGCCCGCGTCCACCGCCCCGGCACCGCAGCCGTCGACCGCCGCACCCCAGCCGACGGCCGCGCCGACCACGCTGCCGATCCCGTTCCCGCAGAACTTCACACCACCGGGTCAGCTCCGACCGAGCGCGGACAAGCCGGGCAACAGCGACCACCAGGGCAAGGACGACAAGGGCGGGGGCCAGGACGATCAGGGCGGGGTCAAGCCCACCAAACCACCCAAAGTTCCTGGCTGACAGCCGGTCTCAGTAATCGGCGCGCAGATGGGTGACGTCGCCCGCCGAGACGGCGCGATCGCCCACGAGTAGGCGGCCGTGCGGATCGATACCCGTGGCGATCCCGGTGAGCACCTCACCGCCGGGCAATTCGGCCCGGACCTCGGTGCCGAGCGTGGAGCAGCGGTCCCGGTACGCGGCCGACAGCTCCGCGGTATCCCAGCCCGCGGCCTCCCAGTCGGCGAAGCGCCCGGCGAACTCGCGCAGGATGGCGGACACCAGGGCATTCCGGTCCGGGTTCGCGACGCCCGACAGCACCAGCGAAGTCGCATGGGGCACAGGGAGTTCCGCCTCGGTGAGGCTCACGTTCAGACCCACGCCGACCACCACGGCGGGATCGGTTCCGGCGGCGGCGATCTCGGCGAGAATTCCGGCCAGCTTGCGACCCTCGATCAGAACATCGTTGGGCCACTTGAGAACCGCCTTCGCCCCGGTCGTCGAGCGCACCGCGTCCACCACCGCGACGCCGGTCAGCAGCGGCAGCCAGCCCAGCGTCGCCGGATCGATACCGCGCACCCGCACCAGCACGGACATCGCGATCTGCGCCCGCGGCGGACCCACCCACTGCCGATCGTGCCGCCCGCGCCCGCGCTCCTGCGATTCCGCGATCAACACCAGCCGATCCGCCTGCGGATCCGCGGCCCGCGCAACCAGATCCGCATTGGTCGAACCGGTCGACTCGACCACCTCCACGGCCGAGAAGAACCCGAGCTCGGCGGCGTTCCGGGCCAGCAAGTCAGCATCCAGCGGCGACCTATCCATGCGACCAAACCTACTCTCCACCGCGCGTCCGCTCGCCTCCGCCATGGCCACCCATGCGAAAGGGGCGGGTCCGGAATCGGACCCGCCCCTTCACGCCTCGCCGCTAAACCCCGGCGAGGGCCAATTCCTTGCCCGGCATTCGCGCGTAGTCGGCTGCCTCGGCAATGGCGTCGTCGTCAGAGGTCTCGGTGAACTCCGGTTCGGTCACGGTCGGTTCCGGGTCCTGGATCCGCCAGTGGGTGAACGAGGCCGCTGTCGCCCGTTTCGCCACGTGTTCACTCCAGCTCCACATAACCGCCTCCCCTGGTCGTCGGTTTCGGCTGCGACTTCAGGGTCCCTTACGAAGGGTGTGCGGCACGACCTATTTTTCTGCGGATGAATGGAGTTTGGCCTGGTATAGACGGTTTTTTCGGGTTCAGATCGGGTTCCGGGCCGGACGGCGGCCGGTCGATTCAGGCGTCGATCGGTTCCAGGCCGAGGGCTCCGGCGGTGAAGCGACGCACCGTCGTGAGGCCGTCCGCGAGGGCCGCGTCGTATCCCGCCCGCGCCCAACCGGTCACGGTCGCGGTGCCGTCGGCATGCGGCCGCACCCCGATCTCGGCGACCATCTCCGCGGTGGTGGGCACGCACACCGCCCACGAGAAGTGGCTCTCCGCGGCCCATTCCGCGCTGCGGCGGGCCACGTACTCCGGATCGGTGATGCCGCCGTCGGCCAGGGCCGGGCGGTCGTCGATGCGCTCGTCGGCCCGCAGGGCCCGCAGATACCAACTGCCCGCATTGATTTCAATGGGTTCCATCAGTCCTCCGATCCCCGATCCAGCCGCCGCTGCCGCTTGCGGTCGCGCTTGTCCAGGCGCACCCGCCGCTGCTGGCGCTCCCGGCTGCTCTCCCCGAACAGCAGCGCGCCCGCCAGCGGAATCAGCAGGAATACCCACCACTGATGGGTCACGAAGAACAGGATCACCGCGATGATCGGGATCACCGGCATCACACGCTCGGGCCAGTGCGCGCCGAACCGCGACTCCCGTTGCGCCGGAACCGGCTTCTCGGCAAGGGGTTCCGGCAGGTCGGTGAACACCTTGTCGAGATCGCCGCGGGTCAGCGCCGCCGCCACGATCCCGCTGCGCTCGTCGAACTCGGCGACACTCAACCGCCCCGCCGCGAAATGGTCCGACAACCGCTTCATCGCGTCCTCGCGCTCGGCGGTACCGATACGGATCTCGGGTGGTTCAGCCATGCCATGACATTAGCGCGAGTGGCCGCTCACCTGCAGGTGAGCGGCCACTCGACGAATTGCCTTGCGCTACATGAGCGCGGCCTCGCTACTTGATTTCGGCGAGCACGGTGCCCTGGGTGATGGCCGCACCGGCCTGCACCGCGAGTCCGGTGATGACACCGGCCTTGTGCGCGGTGACCGGGTTCTCCATCTTCATGGCCTCGAGCACCACGACCAGATCCCCGGCCTCGACGGTCTGGCCCTCTTCGACCGCGACCTTGACCACGGTGCCCTGCATCGGGGCGGTCACCGCGTCACCGGACGCCGCACCGGCACCCGCGCCACCGCGCTTGCGCGGCTTGGGCTTCTTGCGGACCACACCCGCGCCATTGCCGGAAGCCGCAGCGCCGACGGAGAACTGGCCCGGCAGCGACACCTCGAGACGACGACCGCCGACCTCGACGACCACCTTCTGCCGCGGGGCCCCGTCCTCGTCCTCGATGGGCTGGCCACCGGTGTAGGGCTGGATCGGGTTGTCCCACTCGTTCTCGATCCACTTGGTGTAGACGTCGAACTTGGTGCCGTCACCGACGAACGCCGGGTTCTCCACAATGTGGCGGTGGAACGGGATGACCGTGGCCAGACCCTCGATCTGGTACTCGTCCAGGGCGCGCGCGGCACGCTGCAACGCCTGCTCACGAGTCTCACCGGTGACGATCAGCTTGGCCAGCATGGAGTCGAACTGACCACCGATGACACTGCCTTCGACCACACCGGAATCCACGCGCACACCCGGGCCCGCGGGCTCCTTGTACACGGTCACCGGGCCGGGCGCCGGGAGGAAGCCGCGACCGGCGTCCTCACCGTTGATACGGAACTCGAAGGCGTGCCCGCGCGGGGTCGGGTCCTCCTTGATGGAGAGCTCGTGGCCCTCGGCGATGCGGAACTGCTGGCGCACCAAATCGATTCCGGCGGTCTCCTCGGTGACCGGGTGCTCGACCTGCAGACGCGTGTTCACCTCGAGGAACGACACGGTCTCGCCCTGTACCAGGTACTCCACGGTGCCCGCACCGTAGTACCCGGCCTCACGGCAGATCCGCTTGGCGGACTCGTGGATCTTCGAGCGCACCTCGTCGGACAGGAACGGCGCGGGGGCTTCCTCGACCAGCTTCTGGAAGCGGCGCTGCAGCGAGCAGTCACG
This sequence comes from Nocardia sp. CDC160, assembly GCF_035818795.1. NCBI lineage: Bacteria > Bacillati > Actinomycetota > Actinomycetes > Mycobacteriales > Nocardiaceae > Nocardia > Nocardia sp. CDC160. Next base: position 106,283 of record NZ_JAYKYT010000001.1, read on the forward strand.
GGTACCGGCGACCACGACATTGCCGTGCTTGTCGGCAATGACCTGCGCTTCCACGTGGCGGGCCTTGTCCAGGTACTGCTCCACGAAGCACTCACCACGACCGAACGCGGCCACGGCCTCACGGGTCGCGGACTCGAACAGCTCCGGAATCTCCTCGATGGTGTGGGCGACCTTCATGCCGCGACCACCACCACCGAAGGCGGCCTTGATGGCCACCGGCACGCCGTACTCCTTGGCGAACGCCACCACCTCGTCGGCGTTCTTGACCGGATCCTTGGTGCCCGCGGCCATCGGGGCCTGCGCGCGCTCGGCGATGTGGCGGGCGGTGACCTTGTCACCCAGATCCCGAATCGACTGCGGCGACGGACCGATCCAGATCAGCCCGGCATCGATCACCGCCTGCGCGAAATCGGCGTTCTCCGACAGGAACCCGTACCCGGGGTGGATCGCGTCCGCACCCGACTTGGCGGCGGCATCGAGAATCTTGTCGAACACCAGGTACGACTCGGCCGAGGTCTGGCCACCCAGCGCGAACGCCTCGTCGGCGAGCTTCACGAACGGCGCATCCGCGTCCGGCTCGGCATACACGGCGACACTGGCGATCCCGGCATCCTTGGCAGCCCGGATCACGCGCACGGCGATCTCGCCTCGATTGGCTACGAGGACCTTCGTGATCTGCGCGTTGGCATGGTTGGGCACTGAGCCTCCTGTGCTCTGGAACTTTCGTCAGTCGGGATTGTAGGCATCGTGCCAACAAAGCCCGAACGGGGATAGGGCTACTTATGAGTAGGCCCGAAGAGTGAGCAATGCAACTCTCGGGACCCCTCTTTTTAGAACCTGTTCTACCAGATTCCGTCGAGACCCTCGCCTGTGAATCACTCGAAAGGGTCTCGAGCGTTACGAGCTTGCCATGCCCGACGGGATGGCGCCCGGTTCTTGCCCGACAACGATAGGCGCCCCGACCGCATTGGCCCATTCGGTCCACGAACCGTCGTAGTTCCGGACACCCCACACGCCCAGCAGGTAGGTGAGAACGAACCAGGTCAGGGCCGAGCGCTCGCCGATGCGGGAGTAGACCAGGGGCGCGATGCCGTCCAGGACACCGCCGTAGATGACGTCCAGCTCGGCCCGGGGGCGAAAGCGGGCGTCCGCGCCGACGGAGGACGTCCACGGGATGTTCACGGCGGTCGGAATGTGGCCCGCCCGCAGCGCCTGCTCCTCGGGGCGATCCAGCACCACCAATTCGCCCGTGTACTCCTCGAATACGCGCGCGTCGATCAGCGGGCCGCCGAGATGCGCCACCACGTCCTGACGGAAGGCCCGCGCGGTCTTGTCGTCACGATCGACCACCGGGTACTCGCCCAGGCCCGCGACGGGCACCTCGAAGGTGGTGTCACGGGCCTCGGAGATCCACGCATCGCGGCCGCCGTCCAACAGGCGCACGTCCTCATGTCCGAAGAGGGAGAACACCCACAGGGTGGCGGCCGCGGTGCCATTGGATTTATCGCCATAAATCACCACGGTGTCGTCTCGTTCGACGCCCTTGGCACGCATAAGGTTGGCGAAGGCCGCGCCGTCGATGACATCGCGCGTACGAGGATCGATCAGTTCCGAACGCCAGTCGACCTTGATGGCACCCGGGACATGGCCGATGTCGTATAGCAATATGTCTTCGTTGGACTCGATGATCTTGAGTCCCGGCGTGCCGATGTTTGCCGACAGCCACTCTGTGGTTACTAGTCGGTGAGGATGTGCGTAGGAGCCGAACGAGTGATGCGGGTCCGGAGCGACGGGCACGTTGTGGTCCTTCACGCGTGGTGGGTTAGGTATTGGCGGTTCTGATTCTCGACACCGATCGTAGGCATGTGGTGGTTACGAAACTCGTTTCAGATCACGAATCGGATGATTGGGCGAATTAAGCGCAGCTTCATCCGATAAAGTCTCTCGAGAGGAGGGTTGAGCTATGTCCGATTCTTGGCCGCGACGGCGACTGCTTGCGATCCTACGTGGCGCCAGCGAGCCTCTCGATGCCCAGGAACTGGCACGCGTCACCGGCCAGCATGTGACCACGGTTCGTTTCCATTTGGACGTCCTCACCCGCGAATCACTGGTCCGCCAATTCCAGCAGCCGCCGCGCGGCCGCGGGCGCCCCCGCATCGGCTATACCGCGGTGCAGCGATCGGTCGGTTACCAGGAATTGGCGCAAGTCCTCGCCGACCAACTGGGCAGCGATCCGCGCCGCCGCTCCGACGCCGCCATTCAGGCGGGCCGGGCCTGGGGCTCGAAACTCGAGGCGGTGGACCAGCCCGTCGAATCGCTCGAGGACGCCAAGGACCTCACCGTCACCCTCATGTCCGAACTCGGCTTCGCCCCCGAACGCGACCACGCCAGCGAGACCGAGGAGTCGGCCCTCATCCGCATGACCGCCTGTCCGCTGCGCGAACTGGCCCGCACCCACTCCGAGGTGGTGTGCGGCGTGCACCTGGGGCTCATGCGAGAAGTGCTGGACCGCAACGGCGGTCGCGACACCGTGAACGTGCGCCTGCACCCGTTCGTGGAACCCGAATTGTGCGTGGCGCGCCTGGAACTGCTGCAGCACCGCACCGGCGAGGCCATGCGCGAGGAGGAAGCGCCCGATCCCGGCGAGCCCCGATTAGCGCCGTCCACCGGTCGCATCGCGCCGCAGGTGCGGACCACGACCGAACCGCAGTTACGCGCGGTCGCCGACCCACAGTTGCGCAATGCCGACGCCCACCTCGGCAAGCAGTCGACGAACCAGCGGTAGTCCGATACCGATCACGCTCGACGGATCACCGTCGATGCGGTCCACGAACCACCCGCCCAGACCGTCCAGGGTGAAGGAACCGGCCACCTGCAGCGGCTCCCCCGTCGCGATGTAGGCGTCGAGTTCGTCCGGGTCGGGCTTGGCGAAATGCACGGTGGTGGCACTGCAGTCGGCCGCCTCGCCGACGATCTCGCCGTCGCGCAGCCGCAACACGCTGTGCCCCGTGAGCAGATCCGCACTGCGCCCGGCCATCTCGGCCCACCGGGCGCGCGCCACCTCGGGGGTCAGCGGCTTGCCCTGCAGCGCGCCGTCCACCAGCAGCATCGAATCGCAGCCCACCACAACGGAATCGGCGAAGGCCGGATCGGCCGCCAGCTGCCCGGCGATCTCACGGGCCTTGGCGTGGGCCAATTCGACGACCACCCGATCGGGGGCGGTATCGGCGGGCAGCGCCGCCATCACGGCATCCTCGTCCACGTGGGACACCCGGACCACCGGGTCGACACCCGCGTTGCGCAGGACGCCGAGCCGGGCCGGGGATTGGGATGCCAGTACGAAGACCGTCACCGGCGGTCAGTCGCGCAGGTGCGACAGGGCCGGGAAAGCGTAGGGCGAGAACGGCGAGGTGCCGCGGTGCTGCAGGGTCGGGCGACCCCAGTGATCGGCCGGGCCGTTGTCGACCGGGGCCGCGGCAGCGCTCGCCGAGGCGGCGGCGAACACGGCGACCAGGGCGGCGAGCTCGAGGTCGGTCGGATTGCCCTTCAGGACCTGGACGATCGGTCCGGTACTCGCGGGCTCCGCCTCGGCGACGGCCGTCTCGACGGCATCGGTCAGCTCGTCGACGGCTAGATCCAGTTCGGCGGCGCGCAGCACTTCTTCATCGGCCATGGTCGTCACAGCGCCAGTCCTCCTGTCCGTTCGCCGCAGGGTGCGCGGCGCGTTCGCGGCCGGAGCATGTCTTCCGGGACGCAAACGGTATTCGATACAACCCTCGAGAGCGAGGGCCATTCCTGAACATCTTTGCTCGGATGAGGCGATCGTGCGCGGTACGAGTGTCTTGCCCTACTGGACAGTGTGCGCCCCATACCGCGCATATCGCGATATCAGAGTGGAATGTTGCCGTGCTTCTTCGGCGGCAGGGACACCATCTTGCGTTCCAGCAGCCGCAGCGCCGACACGATCTGGCCGCGGGTGTGCGAGGGCGGGATGACCGCGTCCACGTAGCCGCGTTCGGCCGCGACGTACGGGTTGACCAGGGTGTCCTCGTACTCGTTCTGCAGCTCGAGGCGCAGCGCGTCCACGTCGTTGCCCTCGGCGGCGGCCTGCTGCAGCTGCTTGCGGTAGACGAAGCCGACGGCACCCGAGGCGCCCATGACCGCGATCTGCGCGGTCGGCCACGCCAGGTTCACATCCGCGCCCATGTGCTTGGAACCCATGACGTCGTACGCGCCGCCGTAGGCCTTGCGGGTAATGATTGTGATCTTGCCCACAGTGGCCTCGCCGTAGGCGTAGAGCAGCTTCGCGCCGCGGCGAATGATGCCGTTGTATTCCTGGCCGGTGCCGGGCAGGAAGCCGGGCACGTCGACCAGGGTGATGATCGGGACGTTGAAGGCGTCGCAGGTGCGCACGAAGCGCGCGGCCTTCTCCGAGGCGTCGATGTCCAGGCAGCCCGCGAACTGCGTGGGCTGGTTGGCGACGATGCCGACGCTGCGGCCGTCGATGCGGGCGAAGCCGACGATCACGTTCATGGCGCGCTCGGCCTGGACCTCGAGGAACTCCTCGTCGTCCACCAGGCGCTTGATGACCTCGTGCATGTCGTACGGCTGGTTCGGCGAGTCCGGGACGATGGTGTCCAACTCGAGGTCGGCCTCGGTGAGGTTCTCCTCGATCGCGCCGATCGCGGCGGTGGCCGGGAAGCGCGGGGCCTCGGCGCGGTTGTTGCTCGGCAGGTAGCTCAGCAGATCGCGGACGTAGTCCAGCGCGTCCTGCTCGCCGGAGGCGACGTAGTGCGCCACACCGGATTTCACCATGTGGGTGTGGGCGCCGCCCAGCTCCTCCATGGTGACCTCTTCGCCGGTGACGGTCTTGATGACGTCGGGGCCGGTGACGAACATCTGCGAGGTCTGGTCGACCATGACCACGAAGTCGGTCAGCGCGGGCGAGTAGACGTGACCGCCCGCGGCCGGGCCCATGATCAGCGAGATCTGCGGGATGACGCCCGAGGCCTGGATATTGCGGTGGAAGATCTCACCGTAGAGGCCCAGGGAGACAACGCCTTCCTGGATGCGCGCGCCCGCGCCCTCGTTGATGCCGATGAGCGGACGGCCGGTGCGCAGCGCCAGATCCATGACCTTGACGATCTTCTCGCCGTAGACCTCGCCCAGGGAGCCACCGAAGACGGTGACGTCCTGGGAGAAGATGCAGACGTCGCGGCCGTCGATGGTGCCGTAGCCGGTGACCACGCCATCGCCCAGCGGACGCTGGTTCTCCAGGCCGAAGTTCACGCTGCGGTGCCGGGCCAGGGCGTCGAGCTCGACGAACGAACCCTCGTCCAGCAGGGCGAGGATGCGCTCGCGCGCGGTCATCTTGCCCTTGGCGTGGACCTTGTCGACCGCGGCCTCACCCATCGGATGCTTGGCCTCTTCCAGCCGATTGCGCAGATCAGCGAGCTTACCGGCGGTGGTGTGGATATCTGGGGCACCTGCCGAACCCGGCGAAGGCTGCTGCTGGACACTCGTCATGACGGGGAGTGTAACCAGTACCAGAGGCCTTTTGTAATCCAGACGGGGCTACTCGTGAGTATGGTTATTGGCTACCCGCCAGTAGAAAGCCGCAGGTAGAGGCCACTATTCGGGTGGCTGACCACCCTGACTCGAACAATGTTCAATAGCGGACTTCCACAGTCATCCGAGCAAGTATTTGGTCGGGTCCACACTCGCTCCGGCGCAACGCATTCCGCGGGTCTCAGCGCATGACGCCGGTATGGCCGGTCGAATAGCGGCCCGGCTGGGGCCAGATGGTCAGGCCGTGCGCGCCGCGGCCGACGGGGATGCGAGCCAACAGCTTCCACTCCACGATGTCGATGGCGTAGACCTCGCCGTGATTGCGGCCGGAGACCCAGAAGACGCGGCCGTCGGCGGAGAGATTTCCCATATCCGGGCTGCCGCCGCCGGGGATGTGCCAGGTGTCGACGAGTCGGTTGGTCGCGAAGTCCCAGACCGAGATGCTGCCCTCCTTGCGGTTGGTGATGAGCATGCGCGCGGAATCGCGGGTGACGTAGAGGCCGTGGGTGCCCGCGCCGGTCTCGACGAAACCGGTGTTGTCGAAGGTCTTGGCATCGAAGGTGTAGACGCCGTTGGCCATCATGTCGGCGACGTAGAAGGTCCGGCCGTCGGGTGCGAGCTTGACGTCCTGCGGCATGCCGGAGTGACCGCCGGGCAGGTCGATCATGCGCAGCAGCGACAGGTTCGCGACGTCGACCACGGCCATGCGGCCGCTGAATTCGCAACTGACCAGGGCCGTGCGGCCGTCGGCGGTGAAGTCCATGTGATTGACGCCGGTGCAGTCGGGCACCGGGATGTCGCGCAGCTTCTCCCAGGTGTGCGGGTCGTAGAGGTCCAGGGAGCGGTCGGCCTCGGCGACGACGAGGGCGTATTTGCCGTCCGGGGTGAAGTACATGTTGTACGGGTCGCGCACGGGGATGGGGTCGCCGGGCTTGCCGGTGCGCGGATCGATGGGGAGCAGGCTACCGCTGCCGATCGGCAGGTCGTTGTTGGCGTAGAGCATCTGCAGGTCGTAGGACGGGACGACGTGTTGGGGCTCGCGGCCGCCGGAGGCGAAGGTGTCGATGACCTGGAAGCTGTCCGGGTCGATGACGGTGATGGTGTTGGACTCGCTGTTGGGGACGTAGACCCGGGTGGGTTGATCGGCCACGGCCGGACTGAGTTCGCGGGTCGCGGCGTAGACGTCGGTGGGTGAGAGCGGCGGCGGCATCCCGGGTAGGAGATTCGGCGCGGCGGCGGCCGCGGGCGAGGCATCCGCCGAACCGGGCGGCGGCGTGGAGGGTTGCGCGGCAGTGCCCGACCGACCGGGAGGGCCCGACTGCCCACTCGAGCAACCGGCCAGCATCGCTACGGCGAGGACCAGACCCAGACGTGCACGGCGCGCGATCACAGACCGCACCGTGCCACGCGCGCATTGCGGTGAGCTGACATGTCGTCGAATAGTAGGGGGCGACATGGAGTTTCGCGGCGGGTTCACGGAGTGTCGGACAACGCCACGCGGTTCGGGCACAAGCCACTATCCAGCAAATGCGGGCAACCCGGACCAACCCGGTCCGAGTTGCGGCTCAACGCAATACACGCTCGAGAGCGTCGACGGCCTCGTCCAGTTCCGCCCTGGTTACCGTCAGCGGCGGCCGGAATCGGATGCCGCGCTCACCGGTGCCGAGGATCAGCACGCGCTCCTCCTCGCGCAGCCGGGTCACCACCTCGTCGCGCCGCTGCGGCGTCTCGAGGGTGACCGCGCACATCAGGCCGCGGCCGCGCGGATCGGTGACTTCGGCATGGGCACGGGCCAATTCGGTCAGCCGGGCCAGCAGGTGCGGGCCGAGCTCGGCGGCGCGGGCCACCAGATCCTCGTGCTCCATCACCTCGAAGACGCGCCGCGCCCGGACCATATCGACGAGATTGCCGCCCCAGGTGGAGTTCAGGCGCGAGCTGACGTGAAACACATTGTCGGGCACCTCGTCCACGCGACCGCCCGCCATGATGCCGCACACCTGGGTCTTCTTGCCGAAGGCCACCACGTCCGGCTCCAGGCCGAGCTGCTGATAGGCCCAGGTGGTGCCGGTCATGCCGACACCGGTCTGCACCTCGTCGAGGATGAACAGGGCGTCGTGTTCATGGCACAGATCCTGGATCGCGCGCAGGAATTCGGGCCGCAGGTGCCGGTCGCCGCCCTCGCCCTGAATCGGCTCGGCAATGAAACACGCTATGTCGTGCGGGTTTTCGGCGAAGGCACGGCGGGCCTGAGCCAGCGCGTGCGCCTCGGCGGCCTCGATATCGGGGTGATCCGGTCCGACATAGGGGGTTTCGATGCGCGGCCAGTCGAACTTCGGGAAGCGCGCGGTCTTCACCGGATCGGTATTGGTGAGCGAGAGCGTGTATCCGGTGCGGCCGTGGAAGGCTCCGGTCAGGTGCAGCACCTTGGTGCCGAGTTCCGGTGCGCGCCCGTGCATCTCATTGTGGCGCGACTTCCAGTCGAAGGCCGCCTTGAGCGCGTTCTCGACCGCGAGACCGCCGCCGTCGATGAAGAACAGGTGCGGCAGCCGCGGATCGCCGAGCACGCGCGCGAAGGTGTCCACGAAGCGCGCCATCTCGACGGTGTAGATGTCGGAGTTGCTGGGCTTGTTGAGCGCCGCGGCGGTGAGGTTGGCCAGGAAGTGCTTGTCACCCAGCAGCGCCGGGTGGTTCATGCCGAGGGTGTTGGAGGCGAAGAAGCCGAACATGTCCAGATACGCGGTGCCGTCGCGGGCGTCCACGAGTCGGCGTCCACGCGATTTTCGCAGGTCGAGGACGAGGTCGAAGCCGTCGGCGAGAATGCTCGCGGCCAGGATCTCATGCACCCGGGCGGGGGTGACCAGTGTGGTTTCGGCTGCCGCCCCGAGCCGATCGAGTTCGAGGGTCACGCCACCCAGCGTAAATGAACTTTTACGGCCAGTCTCGTAAGTTCAGGAAAAAATACGTTCGTAACCGCCCTGTCACCGAATGTCTCCGGCTCACTTGTCGTAAAATGTCTGGAGAATGATGGTGCTGCGGGTACGCACATTGGCCGTCGCGCGGATCTCCTGGAGCAGTTGCTCGAGGTGCCTGGGCGAGGCCACCCGCACCATCAGCATGTAGCTCTCATCACCGGCCACCGAGTGGCAGGCCTCGATGCCGGGAATGTGCTGCAGCAGCGCTGGTGCGTCATCGGGCTGCGACGGGTCGAGAGGAGTGATCGCGACGAATGCCGACAGCATCTGCCCCAGTGCCTCGGGATCGACGTTCGCCGTGTAGCCGCGGATCACGCCGCGGGCCTCCAGGCGACGCACGCGCGACTGCACCGCGGACACCGAAAGGTTCGCCTTCTCCGCCAGATTGGACAGGGTGGCGCGACCATCGGCAATCAGCTCACGGATCAGCAGTCGATCGATGTCGTCGAGTACGGGTTTCGCCGGTGTATCCGCCATCAGCGAAGGCTAACGCAGCGAACCGAACTCGGTGCCGGAACCCAACCTGGAGCATGTAATGAGTCACGCACTGACCGACCTGGCCACCAGTGAGCTACGTGAGCGGGCGGAAAACCTGCTGCGACGGCTGGGCGTCGAACCGCCCACGCCCGGTGAACTCTCGGCGCGCACGCCGATCACCGGTAGCGAGCTGCTCACCCTGCGGGCGAGCACGGCCGCCGAGGTGGACGCCGCCATCGCCCGCGCCGACACCGCCTTCCGGAGCTGGCGCACCGTGCCCGCGCCGCAGCGGGCCGCCCTCGTGCGGCGACTGTCGGCGCTGCTCACCGAGCACCTCGACGATCTGGGCGAACTGGTCACGCTGGAGGCGGGCAAGATCGGCCCGGAGGCGCGCGGCGAGGTCCAGGAGATGATCGATGTCTGCGAATTCGCCATCGGGCTCTCGCGGCAGCTGTACGGCAAGACCATGCCGTCGGAGCGGCCCGGGCATCGGCTCATGGAGACCTGGCATCCCCTCGGCGTGGTCGGGGTGATCTCGGCATTCAACTTCCCGGTCGCGGTGTGGGCGTGGAACACCGCCATCGCGCTGGTGTGCGGGGACACGGTGGTGTGGAAGCCCTCGGAGACGACACCGCTGACGGCCGTGGCGTGCCATGCGCTGTTGCGGCGGGCCGCGCTGGATGTGGGCGCGGATCCCGAAGTGCACCAACTGATTCAGGGACACGCGCCGATCGGCGAGCAGCTGGTGGACGATCCGCGGGTGGCGCTGGTGAGCGCGACCGGGTCGGTGCGCATGGGGCAGCGGGTCGCGCCGCGGGTGGCGGCGCGGTTCGGGCGCTGCCTGCTGGAGCTGGGCGGCAACAACGCGGCCATTGTGACGCCCTCCGCGGATCTCGAACTGGCCACGCGGGGAATCGTTTTCGCGGCCGCGGGCACGGCGGGCCAGCGGTGTACGACGCTGCGGCGGTTGATCGCCCACGTGGATGTCGCAGGGCCACTGTTGGATAAGATTTCGTCTGCGTATCGCCAACTGCGAGTGGGTAACCCGCTCGAGGAGGGCGTGCTCGTCGGGCCGCTCATCAATGAGCGGGCCTATGACGGCATGCGGGCGGCGCTGGATCGGGCGCTGGCCGACGGCGGCGAATTGGTCTGCGGTGGTGAGCGCGTTGAGGGGCCGGGCGAGAACGCCTTCTACGTCCGCCCGGCCATTGTGCGCATGCCCGCGCAGACCGCGGTGGTGCGGGAGGAGACCTTCGCGCCGATCCTCTATGTGATGACCTACCACGATCTGGATGCGGCCATCGAGATGCACAATGCTGTGCCGCAGGGTCTTTCGTCGTCGATCTTCACGCAGAACCAGCGCGAGGCGGAGCGGTTCCTGGCCGCCGACGGGTCGGACTGCGGCATCGCCAATGTCAATATCGGCACCTCGGGGGCCGAGATCGGCGGGGCGTTCGGCGGCGAGAAGCAGACGGGCGGTGGCCGGGAATCCGGGTCGGACTCCTGGAAGGCGTACATGCGCCGGGCCACCAACACCGTCAACTACTCCACCGAACTGCCACTGGCGCAGGGCATTCGGTTCGAGTAGCTACTCCTGCTCGGCGGTGATGGCGCGCACCTGCTCCTCGTACCGGGCACGCACCTGCGTGTCGGCGGGGTGCAGGGCGCGATCGCCGTTGAACAGCCTGCGCACCAGGCGCACCGCGGGTTCGGGGGCGGCGGCCAGGGCCACGTCGATCGGTCCCAGATAGTTGGGGACGGTGACCTCGGCGCGGCGGCTGCGCACGGTGGCCACCACGGCCGCGGCGACATCCTCGGGATCGACGGTCGGCATGCCACCGCCCAGGCTCAGCCCCGAGGACAGGCGGGTGCGCACCGCCGAGGGCATGACACAGCTGACGCTGACGCCGTGCGGGGCGAACTCCAAACGCGTTGCGGCGGTAAGGCCCACGGCGGCGAACTTGCTGGCGTTGTAGACGGCCAGACCCGCGATCGGGATCTTGCCCGCCAGCGAGGCCACATTCACCACGTGGCCGTGGCCGCGGTCGATCATGCCGGGGACGACGGCGCGCATGCCGTGGATCAGACCCCAGACGTTCACGTCGATGGTGGTGTGGCCCACCGCGTCCGGCTCGTCGAGGAACGCGCCCGCGGGCATGACGCCCGCATTGTTCACCAGGATGTCGATGCGGCCGAAGTCGGCGACGACCCGGTCCCACTGCTCACGCTGGCGGACGTCGAGCTCGAAAGCCTTGGCCCCCAACGCCGCCGCGACGGCCTGGGCGGCGGCGGTGTCCACATCCGCGATGGCCACCTCCGCGCCCTTGCTGGCGAACAGTTCGGCCGTGCACTGGCCGATGCCGCGTCCCGCGCCGGTGACGAGCACCCGCGCGCCGTTCAGATCGATTGCCGGATAGGCGTTTCCGAGGATGCTCATGCGAATTCTCCCTGCTCGACCCGGCGGCGCGTGCTGGCCAGGCTGTGTTCGAAGGTGTCGAGACGGCGGCGGCCGTCCATGAAATTGGGGCCCATGACGGCGAGATCCTCGACGGTGGCGTCCAGGCGCAGCACCTTCACACCGCGCGAGCGCAGCAGGGCGATCTCGCGATCCAGCTTCTCGCTCATGCGATTTCGCAGCTGACGCTCGAGGAAGTGGCCCGCGCCGGTGGCCGGTACACGACCGGTCGAGGCCATGGGCGCGAGCACCACCACCTCGTCCAGGTCGGCCGGGATGAGCAGGTCGACCGAGGCGGTGGAGGCCGCGCCGCCGTCGATGTACTCGCGGCCCGCGATCGAGACGGCCGGGAACCAGCCGGGCACCGCCCACGACGCCCGCAGGGCCGCACCGAGGTTCGCATCCGGGGCCGAGGGCGCACCGAACGGGACGCGTTCACCGGTGGCGTTGTCCATGGCCACCAGCCAGGTGGCGGGGTGCGGCACCCAGTCGCGGCCCGGGTTCAGGCGCTCGGCCAGGCGCTGCAGCCAAGTCGGGTCGCCGCCCCCCTGCGGCAGCAACCCGCTCCCCGCGGTGAGCAGGGCGTGCCCATTTCCGGGCCGGGACAGCAGTTCTCGCGCGGCGCGGGCGGGCGCGCCCAGGCGCGGACGCGGCAGCGGCGGGAATCGTCCCGGCTCCGAACGCATATGGGCGGTGAGGATCGGATTGGCGGATTTGCCGCGCTGCATATCGACCAGTTCGTCCACGCCGATGCCGCTACCCAGCATGGTCAGCGCCTCCGCGCCCGCCGAGGTGCCGATCATGACGTCGGCCTCGCGCGGATCCCAGCCCAGCACGTCGTGCACCGAGGCCAGCGCGGCGACGATCCAGGCCATGCCGACGGTGCCGCCGCAGCCGATGGCCAGGCCACGTCGCTGTGACCCGTTCCTGTTTCTCATGGTTTCGAACACTAGCAGTTTTCAAATACTCTGGGTATCCCAAATCCGGGAGTACATAGAATCGCTGCCATGGCACGACTGACCAGGACCGAGAGCCAGGCCCGGACCCGCGCGGACCTGCTCGCCACCGCGCGCGACATGTTCCTGACAGACGGCTACGCCAAGACCAGCCTGGACCGGGTCGCGGAGGAAGCCGGGTACTCCAAGGGCGCGGTCTACTCGAATTTCCGGACCAAGTCCGCGCTGTGCCTCGAGGTGCTGGCGCTCATTCACGAGACCAAATTCCTCGAGCTGCGGGAACTGCTCGACGGCGAGGACGGACTCGACGCGCGGCTGGAACGGTTCCAGGGCTGGGCCGAACGGACCCTCGGCGATGTGGGCTGGACGCTGCTGGAGTTCGAGTTCGCCATCGTGGCGCGCGACGATCCGGATCTGCACGCGGCATTGGTCTCGAGCCTCGCCATGATGCGGGGTGCGGTCGCGGCGCAGCTGCAGGCGCTCGCGGATTCCATGCGCATCGTATTGCCCATGTCGGCCGAGGACGCCGCCACCACGATTCTGAGTCTCGGTCTGGGGCTGGGCATTCAGCGCGCGGTCGATCCGGGAATCTCGGCCGGATTGATCACCGATGCCGTGCGGGCCATGCTGGCCGCCTCGCGGCCGCTGCCGGAGCGATAGGCGAGGCCTGAGCGAGGCCGCTAGCGGAAGTGCAGCGTCCACTCGCCGCGGTAGTGCAGCCGCGTCACGCTGACCGGGGGAACGTCTATGCGCCAGAACGATTTCGCCGGGGCGTCGAGCGCGACCAGCAGGGCCGAGCGAATGACCGCCGGATGGGTGATGGCAATGGTGGGCTCGCCGTCCAGGGCGATATCGGCGAGCCATTCGCCGGTGCGCTCGATGACGTCCACGACCGCCTCGCCGCCGTGGCCGCGGTAGCCCGGATCGGTGAGCCAGAGGTAGAGGTCCTCCTTCGGGACGGACATGAGTTCACCGCCGCGCCAGGCCCCCGCGTCGAGGTCGCGTAGTCGGTCGTCCTCGTCGCCCATGAGGCCCATGAGGGCGGCGGTTTCGACGGTGCGGCGCTCGGGGGCGGTGACGACACGCGCGGAGTTCAGGCGGCCACAGGCGGTCACCGCGCGACGGCCCGCTTCCGTCAGAGGTTCATCGACCGGGAATCGTGCTTTGCGCATCGCCTCGGTCATGCCGTGACTGACCAAGTCGAGTCGGAGCACCTTCTGCACGAACCGAAGCCTACGCGCGGCGCACCAGGCCGTATTCGGATTGCTTGCCCTTCGCCCGCCGACCGGGGGGACTTCGGTCCCCTCGGGGCCGACCCGGTGAGCTTGTCGGTGGGCGGGTGCAGACTGGGGCCATGGATCGGTTCTCCCCAGCGACCAGAGAGTGGTTCGACGGTGCGTTTCCCGCGCCCACGGCCGCGCAATTGGGGGCGTGGGAATCGATCGCGGCGGGGCAGCACACCTTGGTGATCGCGCCGACGGGGTCGGGCAAGACGCTGTCGGCGTTCCTGTGGGCCATCGATCGGCTGGCGACCCGGGAGCCGGTGCCGGGGCCGCGCAAGACATCGGTCCTCTACATTTCGCCGCTCAAGGCGCTGGCCGTGGACGTCGAACGGAATCTGCGCGCGCCGCTGGTGGGGATCACGCAGACGGCCAAGCGGCTGGGGGTGGACGCGCCCGAGATTCGAGTGGGGGTGCGCTCGGGTGACACCAGCGCGGCGGATCGACGGACCATGCAGCGCACGCCGCCGGACATTCTGATCACCACGCCGGAGTCGTTGTTCCTCATGCTGACCTCGGCGGCGCGGGAGACGCTGAGCGGGGTGCACACGGTGATCGTGGACGAGGTCCACGCCATCGCGGGCTCCAAACGCGGTGCGCACCTGGCGCTTTCACTGGCTCGGCTGGACCTGCTCACCGAGCGGCCCGCCCAGCGGATCGGATTGTCGGCGACCGTGCGGCCGCCCGAGGAGGTCGGGCGGTTCCTGGTCGGGAGCGCGCCGATCACCATTGTCGCGCCGCCCGCGCCCAAGACCTTCGACCTGTCGGTGCGGGTGCCGGTGGCGGATATGACCGAACCCGATGCGGGCGGGGAGGATTCGGATCAACCCGGCTCGATCCGGCCGCATGTGGACGAGGCGATCGTGGATCTGGTGCTCGAGCATCGGTCGTCGATCGTGTTCGCGAATTCGCGGCGGCTGTCCGAGCGGCTCACGGCACGCTTGAACGAGGCCTATCAGGCGCGCATCGGCGAGGCGGTGGAGACCGAGCACAAGCCTCCCGCGCAGCTGGGGGCCTCCACCGAGGTAATCCACGGGGCCACCACGCTTTTGGCGCGGGCGCACCACGGGTCGGTGAGCAAGGAGCAGCGGGCGCTCATCGAGGACGACCTCAAGAGCGGTCGGCTGCGCTGTGTGGTGGCCACCAGCAGTCTCGAACTCGGCATCGATATGGGTGCGGTGGAACTGGTGGTGCAGGTGGAGGCCCCGCCGTCGGTGGCCTCCGGGCTGCAGCGCGTGGGCCGGGCCGGACACCAGGTGGGTGAGATCTCGCGCGGCGTGATCTTCCCCAAGCACCGGACCGACGTCATCCACTGCGCGGTGGCGTCCATGCGGATGACGGCCGGGCAGATCGAGGAATTGCAGGTGCCCGCGCATCCGCTGGATATTCTCGCCCAGCAGACCGTGGCGGCCTGCGCCCTGGAACCGATCGACGCCGACGCCTGGTTCGAGACCGTCCGCGGCACGGGAAGCTATGCGGCACTGCCCCGTTCGGCCTACGAATCCGTGCTGGACCTGCTCGCGGGCCGCTATCCCTCCGACGAATTCGCCGAACTCCGCCCCCGCATCGTCTGGGATCGCGACGCCGGAACGCTCACCGGCCGCCCCGGTGCGCAACGGTTGGCGGTGACCTCGGGCGGCGCGATTCCCGATCGCGGCCTGTTCCCGGTCTTCATGGTCGGCGAGAAGGCCTCCCGCGTCGGCGAACTCGACGAGGAGATGGTCTACGAATCCCGCGTGGGCGATGTCTTCGCCCTCGGCGCGACCAGCTGGCGGATCGAGGAGATCACCTTCGACCGCGTCCTGGTGACCCCGGCGTTCGGGCTCACCGGTCGGCTTCCCTTCTGGCACGGCGATTCCCTGGGTCGTCCGGCCGAATTGGGTGCGGCGCTGGGCGAATTCGTGCGGCACGCCGGTCAGGAGTTGGAGAAGAGCAAGCGTTCGGCGGGCTCCGAGGTCGAAACCGTGTCGCTGCGGGGCGGATTGGACGAGAACGCGACCGCGAATCTGGTGGCGCTGCTGGCCGAGCAGCGCGAGGCCACCGGGCAGTTGCCCACGGACAAGACGTTGGTGGTGGAGCGCTTCCGCGACGAGCTGGGCGACTGGCGGGTGGTATTGCACTCGCCGTATGGGCTGCCGGTGCACGCGCCGTGGGCCCTGGCGGTGGCGGCCCGGCTGCGGGAGCGGTTCGGGGTGGACGCCGCGCCCACGCCATCGGATGACGGAATCGTGGTGCGGCTGCCGGACACCACCGACGACCCGCCGGGGGCGGAGTTGTTCGTGTTCGAGACCGACGAGATCGATGACCTGGTGACCGAACAGGTCGGGGGCTCGGCGCTTTTCGCGTCCCGCTTCCGGGAATGCGCGGCGCGGGCGCTGCTGCTGCCGCGCCGGGATCCGGGCAAGCGGGCACCGCTGTGGCAGCAGCGGCAACGGGCCGCCCAGCTGCTGGATGTGGCACGCAAGTTCCCGGAGTTCCCGATTCTGTTGGAGACCGTGCGCGAGTGCCTGCAGGACGTGTACGACCTGCCCTCGCTGCGGGAGCTGCTGGGCCGGGTGGCGCGACGGCAGGTGCGCCTGGTCGAGGTGGAGACGGCCGCGCCGTCGCCCTTCGCGAATTCGCTGCTGTTCGACTACATCGGGCAGTTCATGTACGAGGGCGACAGTCCGCTCGCCGAGCGGCGGGCCGCGGCGCTGTCGCTGGATTCCAGCCTACTGGCGGAGCTGCTGGGTCGCGTCGAATTGCGGGAGCTGCTGGACGCGGCGGTGCTCGAGCAGACCGAGCGGGAATTGCAGCGGCTCACGCCCGAGCGGCAGGCACGGGACATGGAGGGGCTGGCCGATCTGCTGCGGCTGCTGGGGCCGATCACGGCCGACGAGGCCGAGGAACGATGCCGGGCCGATCCGCGCGAGTGGTTCGCCGAACTCGTGAAAACGCATCGGGCGCTGGAGGTTTCGTTCGCCGGTTCGCGGTGGTGGGTGGCCATCGAGGACGCCTCGCGGCTGCGGGACGCGCTCGGCGTGCCGCTGCCCATCGGGGTTCCGGCCGCGTTCATCGAACCGGTCGCCGATCCGCTGGGCGATCTCATCGGCCGGTACGCGCGCACGCACGGACCGTTCACGCTGACGCAAGTCGCGCACCGGTTCGGGCTGGGACCGGCCGTGGCGGCCACCGCACTACACCGCCTCGCCCTCGAAAAGCGGGTGGTGGAAGGCGAATTCACGCCCGGATCGGCCGGAGCGGAATGGTGTGACAGCGAGGTGCTGCGCCGCCTGCGCCGACGCTCGCTGGCCGCCGCCCGCAAGGAGGTAGAACCGGTGGCGACCGCCGCGCTGGGCCGGTTCCTGCCGTCCTGGCAGCACGTCGGGACCGGGGAACTGCGCGGCGTGGACGGTGTCGCGGCGGTGGTGGAACAGCTTGCGGGCATGCCGATTCCGGCCTCGGCCTGGGAATCGCTGGTCCTGCCATTGCGGGTGCGCGACTACTCCCCCGCCCTGCTGGACGAACTCATGGCCACCGGCGAGGTGATCTGGTCCGGGCACGGCTCGATCACCGCCAAGGACGGCTGGATCGCCCTGCACCCGGCCGAGCAGGCCGGGTTGACACTGCCGCCGCCCGACGATATCGATCTCACCGAAACGCACATCGCGCTGCTGACGGCCTTGGGAGCCACCGTGATCGGCGGCACCACCGACTCGGCCGCCGCGGCCGGGACCGAGGGCGCCGCGCTGCCGAAGGGTGAGTATCAGGTGCTGGCGGGCACCACCGGCGGTGCCTACTTCTTCCGTCAGCTCTTCGACGGTGTCGACTCCGAGGACGAGACCGCCGTGACCGCCGCGCTGTGGGATCTGGTGTGGGCCGGGCACATCGGCGGTGACACCTTCGCCCCGGTGCGGGCCCTGCTGGCCGGGACGACCCGGACGACCACCGCGCATCGCACTCCCCGGCGGACACCGCGCGGGCGAATGTATCTACCGCGCACCGGAATGCCCGCGCGCACCAGCTCACCGCAGGTGGCGGGGCGGTGGTCACTGCTACCGGAACGCATCGCCGACAATACGATTCGCGCGCACGCGACCGCCGACGTGCTGTTGGAGCGGTACGGCGTGCTGACGCGCGGCTCGGTGCAGAGCGAGGGCGTGCCCGGCGGGTTCGCGCTGATGTACCGGGTGCTCACCGAGTTCGAGGATCGCGGGCGCTGCCGTCGCGGATATTTCGTGGATTCCCTGGGCGGCGCGCAGTTCTCGACCACGGATGTGGTGGATCGCCTGCGCTCCTTCGACACCGACCGCAGCCGCGCCGTCGAGGCGTTCGGGTCCGATCCGGTCGGCGTCGCCGTCGCCCTGGCGGCCTGCGACCCGGCGAACCCCTATGGCGCGGCGCTACCGTGGCCCAAGGCGGCCGCCGAGGGCGCGGGACATCGGCCCGGTCGCAAGGCGGGCGCGCTGGTGGTGCTGGTCGAGGGCGAGTTGGCCCTGTACCTGGAGCGCGGCGGCAAGACGCTGCTCACCTTCACCGAGGATCCGGCCGTCCGGACCGCGGCCGCCAGCGCCCTGGCCGCCTTGGTCCACGATCGCCGGGTGGACTCCCTGGTCATCGATCGCGTGAACGGGGAATCCGTGCACGGCAACACCTTCGCCGGTTTCCTCACCGAGGCCGGATTCGCCGCCACGCCCAAGGGCTTCCGCCTCCGAGGTCGCCCGTGAGCGCCCATGCCTGAAGGCGACACCGTCTACCTGGCCGCCGCCCGCCTGCGCAAGGCGTTGGCGGGCAAGCCGCTCACCCGCAGTGATTTCCGGGTTCCGCGATACGCCACCCTCGACCTGAAGGGTCAGGAGATCGAGAGCGTCGGCACCTATGGCAAGCACCTGTTCGTTCGCACACCCGACCTGTCCATCCACACCCATCTCAAGATGGAGGGCGAGTGGCGGGTCTACCAACCCGGACAACGCTGGACCAAGCCGGGATTCACCGCGCGCCTGATCCTCGCGAACGACGAGGCCGAGGCGGTCGGCTTCGCCCTGGGCCTGGTCGAGGTCCTCCCCCGCCGCACCGAACACACCGCCACCGACCACCTGGGCCCCGACCTGCTCGGCCCGAATTGGGATGCCGCCGAAGCCGTCCGCCGCCTGTCCCGCGACGCGGCCCAGCCGATCGGCCTCGCCCTGCTGGACCAGACGAACCTCGCCGGCATCGGCAATATCTACCGCAGCGAAATCTGCTTCCTGCGGCGCGTTCACCCCGCCACCCTGGTCGGCGATGTCCCCGATCTTCCCGGCCTGGTGGACGAGGCCCACCGGGTCCTCACCAAGGCGGCCCACCAACCCCCGTGGCGCACACTGGCTTACGGCCGTCAACGCCGCCCGTGCCCGCGCTGCGGCACCAACCTGGTCGTCCATCTCCTGGGCGACGAAGCACACGCCACCCGAGCCGAGCGCGGCATCTACTTCTGCCCCCGCTGCCAAACACCGCCGGACCGCTGAAAATTTCACCCGACCGATACTTTTCGTCGGCAGCGAAATGCGTTCGCGCGCCGGTCATCCGGCCTTACTGTGATGAACATGAAAATCGGAATCCTGGGCACCGGATCGGTGGGGCGCACATTGTCGGCGCGGTTGGTGGAACTGGGACATGACGTGGTGATCGGCACGCGCGATGTCGCCGCCACCGAGGCACGCGCGGAGGAGCCCTTCCCCGCACCGCTGGCCACCGCGGCCGAGGCGGCCGCCGGGGCCGAACTCGTCATCAATGCCACCTCCGGGCAGGTCAGCGTCGCGGCGCTGGAAGGGGCGGGTGCGGAGAACTTGGCGGGCAAGGTCGTCATCGACATCTCCAACCCGCTGGACTTCTCGCAGGGCTTCCCGCCGTTCCTGTCCGTCTGCAATACCGATTCGGTCGGCGAGCAGGTGCAGCGCGCGTTCCCCGAAGCCCGCGTCGTGAAGACCCTCAACACCGTGACCGCTGCGGTCATGGCCCGCCCCGAGAACGTCGCGGGCGGCGACCACACCCTGTTCCTCTCCGGCAATGACGCCGACGCCAAGGCCACGGTCGCCGGGCTCCTGCGCGAATTCGGCTGGCGCGACATCGTCGACCTCGGCGACATCACCACCGCCCGCGGTACCGAAATGATGCTGCCCCTCTGGGTCCGCCTCATGAACGCCCTCGGCACCACCGAGTTCAACTACAAACTCGTCCGCTGAGCGGTCACGCCCAGTCGTAGGTGCGTTCGACCGCCTTGTTCCATTCGTGCATGAGGTGGTCGCGGTCGGCCGCGGACATGGCGGGTGTCCAGTGTTTGTCCTCGGCCCAGTTGGCGCGGATGTCGTCGGTGGAGGTCCAGTAGTCGACGGCCAGGCCCGCGGCGTACGCGGCGCCGAGGGCGGTGGTCTCGGTGACGACCGGGCGGACGACGGTGGCGTCGAGGATGTCGGATTGGAACTGCATGAGCAGTTCGTTGACGACCATGCCGCCGTCGACCTTGAGGGTCACCTTCTCGACGTCCAGGCGCTGGGCGTCGGCGTCGGCGCGCATGGCGTCGATGACCTCGCGGGTCTGGAATGCGGTGGCCTCCAACACGGCTCGGGCCAGGTGGCCCTTGTTGACGAAGCGGGTCAGGCCCGCGACGACACCGCGGGCGTCGGGACGCCAGCGCGGGGCGAACAGGCCGGAGAAGGCGGGGACCACGTAGCAGCCGCCATTGTCGGGGACCGTGCGGGCCAGGGGCTCGATCTCGTCGGCGGAGGAGATGAGGCCGAGATTGTCGCGCAGCCACTGCACCAGGGAGCCGGTGACGGCGATGGAGCCCTCGAGGGCGTAGACGGCGGGCTGGTCGCCGAGGCGGTAGCAGACGGTGGTGAGCAGGCCGTGCTCGCTGAACACCGGGGTGGTGCCGGTGTTCATGAGCATGAAATTGCCGGTGCCGTAGGTGTTCTTGGTGTCACCGGGCGAGAGGCAGGCCTGACCGAAGGTGGCGGCCTGCTGGTCGCCCAGGATGCCCGCGACGGGGACACCCGCCAGGGCGCCGGTGGTGATGTCGCCGTAAACCTCGGAGCTACTGCGGATTTCGGGCAGCATCGACATCGGTACGCCGAATTCGGCGCAGATCCGCGGATCCCATTGCAGTGTGCGCAGATCCATGAGCATGGTGCGCGAGGCATTGGTGACGTCGGTGATGTGCAGCCCGGTCAGCTTCCACAGCATCCAGCTGTCGATGGTGCCGAAGCACAGCTCACCGGCTTCGGCGCGTTCCCGCACACCCGGGACATTGTCGAGAATCCAGCGCAGTTTGGGTCCGGCGAAGTAGGTGGACAGTGGCAGGCCGGTGCGGTCGGCGTAGCGATTCGGTCCCTGGTCACCGGCGAGAACCTGGGTGAGCTCGGCGGTGCGGGTGTCCTGCCAGACAATGGCGTTGTACACCGGTTTGCCGGTGGCGCGGTCCCAGACGACGGTGGTCTCGCGCTGGTTGGTGACACCGGCCGCCGCCACCTCGGCGGGGCCGATGCCGCAGCCGCGCAGGGCCTGGGCGATCACCAATTCGGTATTGCGCCAGATGGATTCGGGATCGTGCTCGACCCAGCCGGGCCGCGGGAAGATCTGTTCGTGTTCACGCTGGGCGACTCCGGCGATTCGGCCCTGATGATCGAAGACGATGCAGCGACTCGAGGTCGTGCCCTGATCGATGGCGGCCACATAGCGACGCATCGATCGAGGCTAACCGACGCCACCCGTTAGTGTGGGTACCGTAGCTCTCGGTAGCCGGAAGTTAACCCGGAGGAGTCGAGCATGACGAACCAACCGCGATCGCAGTTCCTCGGGCCCGAACAGCGCGAAGCCGCGTGGGGTCGGCTCGGGAAGGAGACCTTCGACGTCATCGTGATCGGCGGTGGTGTGGTCGGCGCGGGTATCGCCCTGGACGCCGCGACCCGCGGCCTCGAGGTCGCCCTGGTGGAGGCCCGGGACCTGGCCTCGGGCACCTCTAGCCGGTCCTCGAAGATGTTCCACGGCGGCCTGCGCTACCTCGAGATGATGGAGTTCGGGCTGGTTCGCGAGGCCCTCAAGGAGCGTGAGCTGGCGTTGTCCACGCTGGCCCCGCATCTGGTGAAGCCGCTGAAGTTCCTCTACCCGCTCACCCACTACGGCTGGGAGCGGCCGTACGTCACCGCCGGTCTGGTGCTCTACGACACCATGGGCGGCGCGAAATCCGTTCCCGGACAGCATCATCTGACTCGGTCGGCGGCGCTGCGGCAGGCGCCCGGCCTCAAGCACAAGGCGCTCACGGGCGGGGTGAACTATTACGACACCGTGGTGGACGACGCCCGCCACACCATGACGGTGGCGCGCACGGCCGCGCACTACGGCGCGGTCATCCGGACCTCCACGCAGGTGGTCGGCTTCCTCAAGGAGGCGGGCCGGGTGGTCGGGGTCAAGGTGCGCGACAGCGAGGACGGGCGCACCACCGAGGTGCGCGGCAGCGTGGTCATCAATGCCACCGGTGTCTGGACCGATGAATTGCAGTCGCTCGCGCATCAACGCGGACGATTTCATGTGCGAGCGTCCAAGGGCGTGCACATCGTGGTCCCGCGCGACCGGATTGCCAGCGATACCTCGCTCATTCTGCGGACCGAGAAGTCGGTGCTGTTCGTCATCGCATGGAGCACCGACCACTGGATCATCGGCACCACCGACACCGACTGGAATCTCGACCTCGCGCATCCGGCCGCCACCAAGAACGACATCGACTACCTGCTCGAACACATCAACAAGGTGCTGGTCACCCCGCTCACCCACGACGACATCACCGGCGTCTACGCGGGCCTGCGCCCACTGCTGGCCGGGGAGAGCGATCAGACCTCCAAGCTCTCCCGCGAGCACGCCGTGGCCCGCATCGCACCCGGGCTGATCGCCATCGCGGGCGGCAAGTACACCACCTATCGCGTCATGGCCTACGACGCGGTCGACGAAGCGGCACAGGACATTCCGCGCCGGGTATCGCCGACCATCACCGAGAAGGTGCCGCTGCTCGGGGCCGACGGCTACTACGCGCTCATGAATCAGACTCCGCACCTGGCCGAGAAGTACGGCATCCACCCGTATCGAATTCAGCACCTGCTCAACCGGTATGGCTCGCTGATCGACGAGGTGCTGTCCTTGGCCGACGGCAAACCCGAGCTGCTGCAACCGATTACGGAATCGCCCGGGTATCTGCGGGTGGAAGCCGTCTACGCGGTCGCCGCGGAGGCCGCCCTGCACCTGGACGACATCCTGGCCCGCCGCACCCGCATCTCCATCGAATACGCCCACCGCGGTGTGGCTTCCGCCGACGAGGTGGCGCGTCTGGTGGCCCCGGTGCTGGGGTGGTCCGAGGCCGACATCGACCGCGAGGTCGCGGTCTACACCGCCCGGGTCAAGGCCGAGATCGAATCCCAGACCCAGCCCGACGACGCCTCGGCCGACGCCCTGCGCCTGGAGGCCCCGGACGCGCGGCGCGAGGTCCTCGACCCGGTCCCGATCACCCAGCCCGAATCCGTCTGACCGTCGCGGTCCGCGGTCACCCGTGGACCGCGGCGGCGTGGGCCTTGGCGAGGCGGGCGACCGCCTCGGTCAGGGTGGCCTCGTCGGAGGTGGTGAAGCACAGGCGCATGGCGTGGGTGTAGTCGGTGGAGACGGCGAAGGCGGCACCGGGGACGTAGGCGACGCCCGCGTCGAGGGCCTGCGGGAGGAGGGCCTGGGTGTCGGTGCCGTCGGTGAAGTCGGCCCAGACGAACATGCCGCCCGAGGCGTCGGTGGTGGTGACGCGGTCGCCGAAGGTGGCACGAACGGCGGCGACCAGGGATTTGGCGCGGGCGCCGTAGACCTGGCGGACCGAATCGATGTGGGCGGCAAGCCAGTCGGTGTCGGCGAGCAGGTCGGCGGTGATCTGCTGGGTGAGGGCGGAGCCGCACAGGTCGGCACCCTGCTTGAGGAGCTCGACGGCGCGGCAGACCTGGGTGGGGGCGATCATCCACCCGGCGCGCAGACTGGGGGCCAGGATCTTGGAGGCGCTGGAGAGGCGAATGACGTTGGGCGAGTAGGTCGCCACGGGAGCCGGGGCGGGTCGGTCGAACCAGAGTTCGCCGTACGGGTCGTCCTCGATGATCCAGAAGCCGTACTGTTCGGCGAGATTCGCCAACTCCCGACGGCGCGCGGGGGCCAGGGTGACGCCGCCGGGATTGTGGAAGTTGCTGACGGTGTGGACCACGGCGGGACGCTCACCGGCGGCGAGCAGCTCGCACAGGGCGTCCAGGCGCAAGCCGTCGGAATCCAAGGGCACGGCCACGATTCGCGCCCCGGCGGCCCGGAAGACCTGCAGCGCACCGACATACGCGGGATCCTCGACGACGACGAGCGCGCCCGGATCCAACAGCACCTCCGCCAGCAGCGAAAGCGCCTGCTGGGAGCCGTGGGTCACGAAGACCTCGTCGACGGGGACCGCGCGGCTGAGGCGGTCGGACTCGCGGGCGGCCAGCACCTCGCGCAGCGGACCCCACCCGGGGGACTCGGTGTACTGGAGCCGCGAGCGGTCGGACAGGGCCGCGTCGGCGGCCGCCGCGATGCGGTCGCGGGGCATGAGGGCGGCATCGGGCAAACCTCCGGCAAGGCCGATGATGTCCGCCCGCGCGGTGAGCTTGAGCAGGTCGCGGATCGCCGAGCTCCGCAGGCCGTCGAGACGCCGTGCGAGCGGCGGGAAATGCGCGGACATGGAACACCTCCGAGGGAACGCCGGGGTATGCGAAACTCCACCATGTCACACGGTTACCAGGATGTGAAATCCCTTTCCCAAAATATGAGACATCGACTCGGGAAGATGGCCAGTCCTTGGACACTGGACCTCTCGCCGCGTTCTCGGACATGGCACCATCGGCCCGCTCCTCGCGGCAGCGCACCATCCGCTCACTCCTCGGGGCAGCACACCGTCGCCCACTCCTCGGGCAGCGGACCTTCGCCCACTCCTGCGGCGGTGGCCCCTACGAGCGCTCCTCGATGGAATAGATCAGGTGCTTGCCGTCACGCTCCACGGCCGTGACCCGCTGCGCGTAGACCTGGGTGGTGCCGTCGGCGTGGTGTTCGGTGATGTCCACGTCGTAGGTCTCGAACACACCCGCCAGGGGCGGCGCGCCCGGCGCCGGGGCCGGTGCGGGCACGGGCGTGGGGCCGACGATCTGCAGGCAGTAGGTGGTGCCCGCCTTGAGATTGTCGATGCCCGACTGCTGGATGACCTGCGCCGGTGAGACGGTCGGCGAGTCCGGCGCGACGAAGCTGCGCGCCTTCTCGCCGCTGCGATCGACATAGAAGGCGTGCTGGAAGCCGAGGATCGCGTCCACGCCGCTGCCGGTGCCGCCCGCGCCATTGCCGATGGTGAGCTTGCCCTCGTGCCGCGCCGGACAACTCAGCGCCGCCGCGGTATTCGCGGCCTTGCCGGTGGTGGTGGCCCCGGCGGTCGGCTCCTCGTCGTGGCCGCCGCGCATGACCGCCACGACCACCAGGCCGATCACCGCCAGCAGCACCACCGCGCCGCCCCCGATGGCCCCGATCTTGCGCCAGGGCGTCCGCTGCTCCGGCTTGGCCTGCGGCACAGTCGTTTTCGGCTGCAGCGCCTTGACGATGGGATCGTCCGCCCAGGACAGCGACTCCTCCTGCGCCGCACCGGATTCGGAGGCGGGCGGCGCGGGCGGGAAGCCGCTGGGCGCGGACCGCCACCAGGAGTCGGGCGAGCCGCCCGCGGCACCGTTCTCGGTCGCGGGCGCGGTGCCGTCGGCTCCCGACGCGGTCTCCCCCGCCGAATTGCGTTCGGCGACCGCCTTATCCGACTCGGTGAGGCGCGTGGTCAGCCCCGGAGCGCCGGTGGCCGATTGCGGCCCGCCAGGAGGGATTTTGACGGTCTGTTCCACGTCCGGGGTACCCGGAACCTGCCCCGCACCCGGTACGGCCGGAAACTGGCCCGTGGTGGTGCCATTGCCACCCGTGGCCGTGCCATTGCCGCCCGGGTACTGGGCGGGGTACTGCCCGGTCGTGGGAGCCCACGAATCCGGGGCGCGATACTGCGGCGGGGGTGGCAGCACCGGCGCGTCGGCGGGTCGCCATGCCAGATCCGGACTCGGCGGCGCGGGCGCGGGCGCCCAGCCCGTGGCGGGAGCCGCGGGCGGGGGCGGCCCGAAATCATTGAGCGAGGGCCCGAAGTCGTTGAGGGACGGCCCGAAGTCGTTCAGCGAGGGCCCGAATTCGGACTCCGCCTGCTCGTTCGCCTCGGATTCGGGGCGGTCGGCTGATTCGTCCTTGCCGGAAACCATCACCCGTCCTTTCGCCACAGACGCGTGGGGCGGTCGCTCACGACCGCCCCACGCGACGACACATCTCCCACCGGCACCGTATCCGGTCCGTCAGGGACCGTCAGTACTGAACCGAACCGCCCACCTGCGCGGTCACACCGCCCACGTCGACCGAGGTCGAGGGCCGGTCACCCTCGGGCAGCTTACCAATCTGGGCCGCGGCCTCCAGGATGATGGCGCCGCCCGGCATCAGGCGAATGAAGTTCTCGGCGCTGGCCTTGGCGGCGTTGGCCGCGGTGGTGTCCAGCACGAACTCGGTCTTCTGGTCGTTGTCCGGGCCGCTGCCCGCGAAGGCCGTCACCTTGATCTGGTTGACCGTGGTGAAGTCCAGCGACATACCGGCCTCGCCCATGCCGCCCGGCGTGGTGTAGCCGATGGTGCCGACGTAGCCGTCCAGGTTGCTGAAGTGGTGGGTGTTGGCGGCCCAGCCGGGCAGCACCGCACCGCCGTCGAGGTTGACCCCGAGCTCGGTATGCGGACCGGTCATGGTCACCACCGGCGCGGCCGGGGCGGTGTCGACCGCGGGCGACTGCCAGCGCGGCTGCTGCGGCGTGGTGACCGTCGGCTGGCCGGTGATGGTGTCCACCGACGGATCCTGATCCTGCGGCGTGGTCACCGCGGGCTGCGCGCTCTGGTCGTTCGGCTTGGCGGGCTGGTTCTGACCGGGGGTGGTCTGGCCCGGCGTGGTCGCCTGATCCGGCTGTGGGGTGGTCACCGCGGGCTGGGCCTGGGTGTTCTGGCCCGGCACCGGCAGCGGCGCGACGCGCGGCACGGTCACACCCGGCTGCGACGGCTTGAGCGACTTCGGCTGCGCGGGCTGCGGATTGGTGCCCGCGGGCTGCGCGTTCTGGTCGTTCTTCGGCGCGTTCGGATCGGTGGGCTTCTGGGTGCCGTCCTGGGTGGCGCCCTGCGGCTGACCCGAATCCGGTTTGCCCACACCATTGTCCGGGGCGGGGGTGCTGGGCGTGGTCGGGCTGGTGACACCCGGCTGGCTCTGCTGCGGCTTGGTGGTCCCCGGCTGCGCGGTCTCCGGCTTGGGCGCGGGCACGACCTGCGCCTTCGGGTCGGGGGCCGGTGTCTCGGTGGTCGGCGGCACGGTGTTGTCGGGCTGCTGCTGGTCCGCCGGGACCGCGCCGGGATCGGCGGGTGCGGCGTTGGCGGGCGCGGACAGCAGCGACACCACGGCGGCCGCTCCGGCCAGCGTCAGGGAGGTGCTCGCCTTGATCCGACTCGGCTTGCGGTGCTTCACGTTTCGCTCAATTCCTTCGTCCCTCGGCGCACGATCGCTTCGTGGGCATCGAAGAGCCTCGTATCGGAGGGAATTGAGAACCTCCGACACGTAACACTCGCGACCGCCCTGCCGATCGCTTCCGCCGCGAACTTAATCACAAGGCGGACAAGGCAGCAAGACGGGCCGGTAACAATGGCCGATCTTGAAGCCTCGGGGAGCGTCGCGAAACGTGTTGGCGCTAGTCCAGATCGTCGTGGCGCATGAGCTGACGCGCCGCCTCGGTGACCGACCCCGTCAAGGAGGGGTACACCGAAAACGTCTGTGCCAGATCGTTCACCGTGAGGTTGTTCTGCACCGCGAGCGCGATGGGCAGGATCAGCTCGGACGCGATCGGCGCCACCACGACACCGCCGATGACCACACCGGTGGCCGGACGGCAGAAGATCTTCACGAAACCCCGTCGCAGGCCCGACATCTTGGCGCGCGGGTTGGTGTTCAGCGGCAGCATGACCGTGCGCGCGGGGACCTCACCATTGTCGATGGCGGTCTGCGAGACGCCGACGGTCGCGATCTCCGGGCGCGTGAACACCGCGGAGGCAACGGTCTTCAGCCGGATCGGCTGCACGCCCTCGCCGAGCGCGTGGTACATGGCGATGCGACCCTGCATGGCCGCCACCGAGGCCAGCGGCAGCAGGCCGGTGCAGTCGCCCGCGGCGTAGACGCCGGGCGCGGTGGTCCGCGAAACCCGGTCCACGCGCAGGTATCCGCCCTTGTCGAGTTCGATGCCGAGGCGTTCCAGGCCCAGCCCGTTGGTGTTCGGGATGGAACCGACGGTCATGAGGGCGTGGCTGCCGGTGACGGTGCGCCCGTCGGACAGCTTCACCACGACGCCCTCGGGGGTGCGCTCCACCGCGTCGGCGCGGGCGTGCTTGGCCAGCTCCACACCGCGCTCGGCGAGCGCGTCCTCGAGCACCAGCGCGGCGTCGGCGTCCTCGCGCGGCAGCACGCGGTCCTGGCTCGAGACCAATTTCACCTTCACGCCCATCTCGGTGTAGGCGGAGACGAATTCGGCGCCGGTCACACCGGAACCGACGACCACCAGGGTCTCGGGCAGTTCCTTGAGGTCATAGAGCTGGCGCCAGTTCAGGATTCGCTCGCCGTCCGGTTCCGCGCCGGGCAGCACGCGCGGGCTGGCGCCGGTGGCGATGAGCACCACCTCGGCCTCGATGACCCGCTGCTGGCCGTCGGAGAGCGTGGCCTTGACCAGGTGGGTGGCCAGGCCGGGGGCCTGGTCGATGAGTTCGCCGTAACCGGAGAGCACGGTCACGCCCGCGGTCTGCAGCTTGGCCTTGATATCGGAGGACTGGGCCTGGGCGAGGGCCTTCACACGGGAGTTGACCTCGGCCAGCCGCACCTGGGCCTGCGACGGGTGCACGGTGATGCCCAGGTCGCGGGCGCGACGCAGGTCGGTGCGCACGCCGGTGGAGGCGATGAAGGTCTTGGACGGCACGCAATCCCACAGCACGCACGCGCCGCCGATGCCGTCACTGTCGATCAGCGTGACCGGCGCCCCGTGCTGTGCCGCCACCAGCGCCGCTTCGTATCCGGCGGGGCCGCCACCGATGATCGCAATGCGGGTCATTGTTCCTCCGCGTTCAGTTCGGCCCCGGGATCTCCGATGCCGGTCCCTTACGTTATCCGCCCAGCTCCTTACATCTTTGACCGCATCCCAGGACAACTGTCCCACTGTGGCGCATCCCATTCGCACGGTTCGCCCGTCATGGCGGGAGAGTCGCGCGAACTTTCCATTGCCCCAGGACAAAACGGACTCGGGCCAGGCCGGGCACCGGTTCCGGCGACCGCGCGGCAATCGATCATGCGTCCACGAACCGCCTTGTGATCGGGATCGGGGATGGTCTCCCGTAATTGTTCGATAGGCTTCTATGGTGCCGATTTACGCCGCCTATGGGTCCAACATGGATCCCGAGCAGATGCTCAAGCGCTGTCCGCACTCCCCCGTGTACGGAACCGGCTGGCTGGAAGGGTGGCGACTCACCTTCGCCGGGGACGACATCGGCTGGGAGGGACCGCTGGCGACGGTGGTCGAAGAAGCCGGGCAACGGGTCTTCGTGGTGCTCTACGACGTTCCCAGCGAGGACGAGCTGAGTCTCGACCGCTGGGAGGGTTCGGACTTCGGCATCCACAAGAAGATCCGCCTGCGCGTCACCCCGAATTCCGGTCCCGGCAGCGAACCGGTGCTGGCCTGGCTCTACGTCCTGGACGCCTACGAGGGCGGACTGCCCTCCGCGCGCTACCTGGGCGTCATTGCCGACGCCGCCGAGAAGGCCGGTGCGCCAAGCGATTACGTGCACGCGCTACGCACCCGGAACAGCAAGAACGTGGGCCCGGGCACCTTCGGGCTGTAGCGCCCCGCCGCCGCGTGGAAGATTCCGCGCGGCGGTGCTGTTGCGGGACAGGAACGATCTTGTCGACCGCCTCCGAGAGGAACCCGATGCCCGCGACACCCGTGCCCGCCCCGATCGCCGAATTCCTGTCCCGCCCGAATCCGGCGGTCTTCGCCTCGAATCGCCCGGACGGCCAGCCGGTCTCGGTGGCCACCTGGTACCTGTACGAGAACGGGCGAATCCTGGTGAACCTGGCCGACTTCCGCAAGCGGCTGGACTATCTGCGCGCGGATCCGCGGATCACGCTGACCGTGCTGGGCTCCGACAACTGGTACAGCCACGTCAGCATCCAGGGCCGCGTCGTCTCGCTCGAGAACGATCCGGACTCCTCGGTCATCGATCGCCTGGCCCAGCACTACCTGGGCACCGATTACGCCGTCCGCGACCAGAAGCGCGTCTCGGCGTGGATCGAGATCGACCGGTGGCACGCCTGGGGCGATATCGCCAAGCAGGTTCAGTAGACACAGCCAAGCAGGCGCAGTAGACCCGAACACGAAGCCGGGCCGCACCTTTCGAGGTGCGGCCCGGCTTCGCTGTCGAGAGTCAGTGCCCGTTCAAAACGATGTTGGTGAACACCCGCACGCCCGCCGCCAGCGCGCGCTCGTCGATATCGAAGGTGGGCTGGTGCAGGTCGAGCTGCTCACCCTGCCCGGGCCAGACGCCCAGGCGAGCCATGGCCCCCGGCACCTCCTCGAGATACCAGGAGAAGTCCTCGCCGCCGCCGGACTGCGGAGTGTCGGCGAGCGCGTCGGGGCCCAGGCCGCGAATGGCCTGCTCGAACATGCGCACCGCCTGCTCGTCGTTGACGACCGGCGGCACGCCGCGCTTGTAGTTGAGCTGGTAGCGCACGCCGGTCGGGGCAAGCAGGCCCTCGACGATCTCGCGGACCATGGGCTCGAGCAGCGACCAGGTGGCGTGGTCGCCGGTGCGGACGGTGCCGGTGAGCATGCCGGTCTGCGGAATCGCGTTGGGCGCCTTGCCCGCCGAGACCGCGCCCCACACCATGACGGTGCTGGTCCGGGGATCGATGCGACGCGACAGCAGCCCGGGCAGGCCGGTGATGACCGTGCCGATGGCGTAGACCAGATCGCTGGTCAGGTGCGGCCGTGAAGTGTGGCCGCCGGGCGAGTCCAGTACCAGTTCGACGGTGTCGGCGGCCGAGGTGATCGCGCCGACTCTGATGCCGACCCGGCCCACCTCCAGTCTCGGGTCGCAGTGCAGCGCGAACATGCGCGAGACGTCTTCCATCGCACCCGCGGCGACCATGTCGATGGCGCCGCCGGGCATGACCTCCTCGGCGTGCTGGAACACCAGCCGCAC
Organism: Nocardia sp. CDC160; assembly: GCF_035818795.1. Lineage (NCBI taxonomy): Bacteria > Bacillati > Actinomycetota > Actinomycetes > Mycobacteriales > Nocardiaceae > Nocardia > Nocardia sp. CDC160. The sequence continues at coordinate 137,372 of NZ_JAYKYT010000001.1, forward strand.
GCCGACCAGCAGGTTCGGAATCTCGGCCAGCGCCAAAGCGGTGCCGAGCAGAATCGCGGTGTGCGCGTCGTGCCCGCAGGCGTGCGAGACGCCCGGCACGGTGGAGGCGAAGGGCAGGCCCGTGTATTCCTGCAGCGGCAGCGCGTCCATGTCGGCGCGCAGGCCGATGCGGTCGCCGTCGGGGCCGATGTCACAGATCAGGCCGGTGCCGCTCGGTAGTTTGCGCGGCTCGAGCCCGGCCTTGACCAGCCAGGACTCCACGAATTCGGTGGTGCCGAACTCGGTTCGGGAAAGCTCCGGGTTGGCGTGGATGTGGCGACGCCATGCCTTCAGGTCGTCCATGTGCTCCGCGAGCCAGGTCTCGACCACCGCGTGCCCGGTTACCGGTTCCATCGCGACGCTCGTGGTCGGCTGCGTCGTCACGCAGCCCGCCGCCACTGGTCCGTTGATACGCGCCGCGGACCGGCCGGTTGTGCTCACCGAATGTCCTCCTGTCGCTGAAACTGCCGTTGCATGACTCGTTCCGACAACCTGTCCCTGTGCACTTTGTCGCCCGCCATTTGTATCGCGGTGCGAGCCAACGCCGTTGCCCCGTCCAAGACCGCGCGGTCCGCCGAGGCGTTCACGGCGGCGGCCGCGAACGCGGGTTGGTGGGTCACCGCGCCCCCGGCATCGATGCCGATGACCGGGTGAATGCCCGCGATGACATTGGTGACATTGCCCATATCGGTGCTGCCCAGCGGCCGTGCCGCCTCGAATTCCGGGGCGATGGGCTCGCGTCCGAGGTCTCGGATCTGCTCGCGATAGGCACACAGTAGTGCGCCGTCGGGAGTGAGCTCGGTATATGTCGGCGCGAGCTTCCGGATTTCATGTGTGCATCCGGTCGCCAGGGCACCTGCCTCGAAACATGCCGATGCTCGTTGCATCAGATCGTCGAGGGCCGCGGAGTCGACCGCACGTAGGTAATACAGCAGTTCCGCGTGTCCGGGCACGATATTGGGGGCTACGCCGCCCGAGCCGACTATACCGTGGAGTTGCTGTCCGGGCAGCAAATGTTGCCGTAGCAAACCCAAAGCAACTTGAGCGACGGTGACGGCATCCAGGGCATTTCGCCCATAATGCGGCGCGGCGCTGGCATGCGCTTCCCGACCGTGGAAAACCACGGACAAATCCGCGAGCGCCAGGGAATGCGCTCCGGCGATATCCTCCGGGCCCGGATGCACCATCATGGCCATGGCGAGATCGTCGAAGACGCCGCGGTCGAGCATGAGCACCTTGCCGCCGCCGGACTCCTCGGCGGGCGTGCCCAGCACCTTCACGGTGATGTCGCAGGCATCGGCGACCGCGGCCAGGCCCAGGGCCGCGCCGACGCTGGAGGCGGCGATGATGTTGTGGCCGCAGGCATGGCCGATTTCCGGCAGCGCGTCGTATTCCGCGCAAATACCGACTATTAGGTCTCCACTGCCGTATTCGGCGGTGAATGCGGTCGGAAGATCCGCTACGCCCGTTTCGATCCGAAAGCCGCGTTCCCGCAATGGCTCGATTGTCTTTGCGACACTGCGGAATTCCTCGAACGCCAGCTCGGGCTCGGCGTGAATGTCGTGGGAGAGCGCGATCAATCGGTCGCGATGGGATGCGATGGCCGCGTCGACTTCGGCAATGAGGGTCGGATCCGCCGGTGCCGGGGCAGCATTCGGCGGCACGGCAGAGTCCACCTCATGCCGACCGATCGGTTTGCGAAGAGTGCGTTCATCGCCATTGCGCGACGGTTGCATTCCAACAGTCTCGCACTACCGTGCCGGTCTGTCGCAGTAGGTCCGCCGGAAATCTTTCGGCAGATCGCCATCTCGCCGAAGACGAGGGGATTTCTCAGGGGCAGCCCCTGAAACCCCAAAGGAAAAATGTCAGCGATTCGGGTTCGGGGGAACCCCAGCCCCAACCCTGCGAGGCTGCGTCCCCGAGACCACCGGGCGCGAGGACGCAGCCATCGAGCTAGGGGTTGAAGGCCAGGTTCTCCGGGGTGGTCGCTACGGCCAGACCGGCGAGGGCGTTCTGGTGCAGGGCGCGCTTGATGACCGGGAGGTTGGGCTTGCGGTTGCCCTTGAGCTGGTCGGCGCGGGCGATGGCGGTGGCGAGCAACGCGTCGGCATCCGCCTTGCCGTCCACGATGCCCGCGGCGATGGCGTCATCGGCGGCGTAGCGGCGGCCGGTGGTCATGGCCTCCACGGCGACCTGATTGGCCAGGCGATTGGTCAGCAGCGCGTTCATTGCGACGGTGAACGGCATGCCCAGGTGCACCTCGGGCAGGCACCAGAAGCCGCGGTCGGCGCGCATGATCCGGAAGTCGCAGGAGGTGGCGAGCATGGCCCCGGCCCCGAAGGCGTGGCCGTTCACCGCGGCGACGGTGGGCAGGCCGAAGGCCAGCAGGCGGCTGTAGAGCGAGTGCACGCGGTCGAGGTACCAGCAGTTCTTGTCGAAATTGCCGAACAGCCAATCGGTGTCGAGGCCATTGGAGAAGAACTTGCCGTTGGCGGTGACCACCAGCGCCGCCGGGCCCTCGGACGCCTCGACCTCGTCGAGCAGCGCGTGGACCTCGGTGATCCAGTCCGGGTGGAAACGGTTCTCGCTGTCGATGTCCTGTCCCTCGGTCCCGAGGTTCAGCACGAACACGTCCCCATCACGCTTCAAATACGGCATGCGTGCAGCGTAGCGGGGGCCCGAAGCGATACCTACTCATGGGTAGGGGTAACCGGTGGGACACGAGAAAGCAGGACAAAGCGCATGAAATCGGCAGGTCGTGAGCGTGCCCAGGCGCGCGTGATCGCTGAGGACTAGGGTGGGCGACATGCTGGCCGAGAAAACCACGGGCGGGGTTTCCGAACTAGCCGCCGAGGCGATCGCCGAACGTACGGGAGTGCAACAGCACCGGGTCGCCGTCGTGCTGGGATCGGGCTGGCAGGAGGCCGCCGCCGAAATCGGCGAACCGGCCACCTCCATCCCCATGGCCGAGGTGCCGGGCTTCGAATCGCCGACGGCACAGGGACATCAGGGCACCATTCACTCCGTCACCGTGGGTGACGCGCCGGTGCTGCTGCTCATGGGCCGCCAGCACCTCTACGAGGGCCACGCGCCGAGTCAGGTCGTCCACAATGTGCGCACCGCGCTAGCCGCGGGCGCGCGGACCGTGCTGCTCACCAATGCGGCGGGCGGGATTCGCGAAGACCTCTCCGTCGGCGAGCCGGTGCTGATCAGCGATCACCTCAATCTGACCGGGCGCACACCCCTCGAGGGTGCGAACTTCGTGGACCTGGTGGACGCCTGGGATCCCGAATTGCGGGCGCTGGCAAAGGAAATCGACCCGAGCCTCACCGAGGGCGTGTACGCGGGCCTGACCGGTCCGCAATACGAGACCCCCGCCGAGATCCGCATGCTGCGCACCATGGGCGCGGACCTGGTCGGCATGTCCACCGTGCTCGAGGCCATCGCCTGCCGCGAGGGCGGCGCGAAGGTGCTGGGCATCTCCCTGGTCACCAACCTGGCCGCCGGGGTCACCGGCGCGCACCTCTCGCACGCCGAGGTCCTGGCCGAAGGCCACGCCGCCGCACCGAGATTGGGCAAACTGCTGCGCGGCGTGCTGGAACGCCTCTAGGCGCGCGGCCGTGCTGCGCTTCGGCACCGCCGGGCTCCGCGGTCCCCTCCGCGACGGCCCGGACGGCATGAATGTGGACACCGTCGCCCGCGCCTCGGCGGGCGTCGCCGCCTGGCTGCGCGACCGCTGCCTGGGCGGCGGCCTGGTGATCGTCGGTCGCGACGCCCGCCACGGCTCGGCGGAATTCGCGCTCGCCACCGCGGAAGTCTTCGCGGCGGCGGGCTTCTCGGTCCTGGAACTGCCCCGCTCACTACCGACGCCGGTGCTGGCCTTCGCTGTGCGCGAGCTGAAAGCCGTTGCGGGCGTGCAGATCACGGCCTCCCACAATCCGGCCACCGACAACGGCTACAAGCTGTACCTCGACGGCGGCTCGCAACTCGTCCCGCCCGCCGACACCGAGATCGAGCGGTGCATCGACGCGGTCACGACGCCGATTCCGCGAAAACCGTTGGAAAACCTCGATATCGAGCGAGGCGAGGCCGTCGTTGCGGACTACCTGGAGCGCGTCATCCGGTTGCCGAGCCTGATCGGAGGCGACGGTCGGCGCGCGCCCATTCGGATCGCGCTGACCGCGATGCACGGTGTGGGCGGGGAATTGGCCGTGGCCGCGCTGCGGGGTGCGGGATTCGACGAAGTACTCGTGGTCACGGAGCAATTCGCGCCCGATCCCGATTTTCCGACCGTGGCTTTTCCGAATCCCGAGGAGCCCGGGGCCTCGGATCTGGTGCTGGACTTGGCCGAGCGGCTCGACTCCGATCTCGCCATCGCGCTCGACCCGGACGCGGATCGGTGTGCCATCGGGGTGCGCGGCCCGGACGGGTGGCGCATGCTGCGGGGCGATGAAACCGGGGTGCTGCTGGGCGATTTCGTGCTGCGAACGGCGGCGCCGGACTCACTGGTTGCCACCACCATCGTGTCGTCTCGGCTTCTGAGCAAGCTGGCCCCGGCGCGCGGGGCGCGGTACGCCGAGACGCTCACCGGGTTCAAATGGCTGGCGCGCGCGGGCGAGGGGCTGGTCTACGCCTACGAGGAAGCCATCGGACACTGCGTGGATCCGGCCGCGGTGCGCGACAAGGACGGGATCTCCGCGGCCGTCGCGGCGGCGGATCTGGTGGCACAGTTGAAGGCTCAGGGCCGGACCGTTCTCGATGTGCTCGACGATTACGCCGTCGAGTTCGGTCTGCACGCCGGAGACCAGATTTCCCTGCGCTTCCCGGACGTGAGCGAGGCGGAGGCGGTGGTGGCGCGGCTGCGCGAACTGCCGCCGACCGAGATCGCCGGAGAAGCGGTGAACTGCACCGACATGGCGCAGCTACGTGGCCACATGCGGACGGACGCACTGGTTTTCGAAGGATCGACGCTCCGGTTGGTGATCCGGCCGTCCGGTACCGAGCCGAAACTCAAGTGCTACGTGGAGACTTTCGTGCCGGTCGCCGATCGGGACGCGCTCCCGGCGGCGAAGGCCGCCGCGTCGCGACGGCTCGCCGAGATCCGGGAGTTCTGCGAGAAGCTCTGAATCGTCCGCGAGCAGCGCTCTATGGTCCGCGAGCAGCTCTGAAAGCCGTTCAGCGGGGACCGAATTGGCGGTCGCCCGCGTCGCCGAGACCGGGGACGATGTAGGCGTCGGAGTTGAGGCCGCGGTCCACCGAGGCGGTGACCAGGCGCACGGCATGGCCGGACTTCTCCAGCGCGGCAATGCCTTCCGGGGCGGCGACCACACACAGCACGGTGATGTCGCGGGCCTTGCGGGTGGCCAGCAGGTCCAGGGTGTAGACCATGGAGCCGCCGGTGGCGAGCATGGGGTCGAGCACGATGACCGGGGTGCTGGACAGGTCGTCGGGCAGCGATTCCATGTACGGGGTGGGCTGGTGGGTCTCCTCGTCGCGGGCCACGCCGACGAAGCCGATCCGGGCGTCCGGAATCAGGTTCTCGGCGGTCTCCACCATGCCCAGCCCGGCGCGCAGGACCGGAACCAGCAACGGCGGGGCATTCAGGCGGGTGCCCTCGGCCGCGGCGACCGGCGTGGCGATGGGGAAACGCTCGACCGGGGCGTCCCGCATGGCCTCATAGACCAGGATCCCGGTCAGGTCGCGCAGCGCCGCCCGGAATGTCGGATTGGTGGTGCGGGCATCTCGCATGGTGGTCAGCAAAGCGGCAGCGAGCGGATGGTCCACGACGAGAGTGCGCATACGAAAACCATAAGTCAGCACGGACGTCCAAGATCCCCGCCCGCCGGAATTCTTCCTCCCCCGGAACCATCCCCCGCCCCCGCACGTCCAACCCCGTACAACCCGAAACCACCCCGCGACCGGCATGAAGGGGGCATTTCATGCACCGCCTCACCATCCACCCCGAGGGCCTCGCCACTTATGCGGCCACCACGACCACCCTCGCCGCGGATGTAGCCGCCATCACCACCCGAGCCGCCACCGCCACCCCCGACCTACTCGCCCCCGCCCTCGGCCTCATCGCCGCGGACTTCCTCACCGCCTACGCGTCCGCCCACGCCACCCACCTCGCCACGCTCGCCGACTTGTCGGCCGTTTTCGCAAGCCTGAGCGCCGCAACGGGCAACGCAGCTTCGACCTTCGTCACGCACGACAGGTCCTACGCCACCGCGCTGCTCGCGACCGCCCCGGAGCTGAGCGCATGACCACCGACCGCGCCCGCCGATCTCGCCATTCCGGCTTGCTCTCGGCCGGGCTCCGCCATACCCCGCTGCGGGGCTGCCGACACGGATCGCGGCCGGAAGCGCGCCGGGATGAGGGTGACGACCCGAAGCGTGTGAGAACGGCGTTGCCGCGCACCGGAACTCGCGGCGAGGCCGACCGATGAGCGCGGCACCGACCGGAATCGGCGTGAACGCGCGCTCGCGGAGGCGTGCATGCGCGGCCTCGGACCGGAACAGGCCGCGCGGCACGGGTATTCGGGCGGGGGTGCGGCAATGAGCGGGGACCTCGCGGTTTCCGCGCTGGCTGAGCCGATCATCGAACTGCTGGCGAGCTTCGGGTCCGGCGGAGCGGGGGCCGCTTCCGGCACGCTGCGGGAGGCCTCGGCGGGGGTCGACGAGATTCATGCGGCGAGTCGGGCGAGTGTGGATCGGATGTACGACTCGTGGCGGGGGCGGGCTGGGGATGCGGCCATGGATGCCGCGCTGCGTGGACAGACCACGGCCGCAATGGCTTCCGAACGCGGGCGGGAGATGGCGGAGATCGTGGAGCGGGTGGAGGGGGAGGTGGTGGCGGGGCGGGAGGAGTTGGTCGAGATTCTGCGGTCGTTCACCGCCGAGGTGGACGCGCTCGGGACGGCCGGGGTGTCCGCCGGTGGGGTTGCCGCACTTGTCGAGTCGGCCATCGATCACATCGGACGGGCGGTGCGGGTGGTGGAGCGGGTGCGGGCCGAGTTGGACGGGGAGACGGCCGCGATGAACGAATTGGTCTCGCGCACGCCCGCTCCCGCGCAGGTGCGGCCCGCGTCGGTCGAATCGGGCGTGCCGGTCGAGTCCGGTGCGGCGGTTGTTCCCGCCGCGGTGAGCACCCCAACCGAGGAGGGCGTGCGCCAGGTCGGCACGACCATCGCGGCTGCCGGGGGCACGCTCGCGAATGGGGCCGCACTGCTCGGAACCGGATTGTCACCGGGCGGGTTGCGCACCACGCCCGCATCGGTGACGACTCCGAAGACGCCTGACCGCGACCATGATTCGACCGTCACCAGACCGCAGGACGGTGGGGTGCGGCTGACGCTGCCGGACGGGAGCACCGTCGAGGCCCCGAATCAGCGGGCGGCGGATGCGGTTCGGAATGCGTTGAGCCAGGTGGGGACGCCGTATGTGTGGGGCGGGGAGGCGCCCGGGGTGGGGATGGACTGCAGCGGTCTGACACAGTGGGCGTATGCGCAGGCCGGTGTCTCGCTGCCGCGGCTGGCGCAGGAGCAGGGGTACGGCCACCAGCGGGTCGGTCCAGGGGACTTGATGCCCGGCGATCTGGCGGTGTGGGACGGGCACGTCGCCATGGTGATCGGCAATGGCGAGTTGGTGGAGGCGGGTGATCCCGTCCAGGTCGGACCGATACGCACACAGAACAGCGGGATGCGGTTCCTCGGCTTCTATCGGCCGACCGCGTGAGCACACCGGATCTTCGAGAGGAGACACGATGACCCGAGCAGAGTGGCCAGAGGGGACCCGACCAGAGCGGCCGGAGGTGCCGACGGTGACCACCGCGGCGAGCGCCAATCGATCCGGCACCATCACCGTGCGCGCCACCGATCAGGGCATACCGGTGGAGATCCAGTTCGAGCGCGGCGAATACCGCTACGGCGCACAGGCTCTCGCGGACGAGATCCTGCGCCTGACCAAGCGTTCGGCCATCGTGGCCCGGTCCCGGCGGCGCGAGCAACTGGCCGAGGCGGGCGTGCCGGACACCATGCTGGACCGGCTGGGCCTGCCCACCCGGCAGGCCGCGGTGGACGAACTGGATCGGCTGGACGACGCCGACACCGGACAGACCAGTTGGACGCGGCGATCGTGAACGGTTGGGACACCGCCGCATGGGTACCCCGAGCGCGGGCCGGAAGGAGCTCACGATGAGTGCGGAGATGGACGCTCTGCTCGACCGCGTGAACCAGCAGTTGGAGACACTGGAGGCGACCCTGCACGGCTTGGCGCAGGTGCGGGCGCGGTTCACGGCGGAGGATCGGTCGGTCACCGCGGAGGTGGACGCCGACGGCGCGCTGACCGGGCTATGGCTGGCCGAATCGGTGACCACCCGCTCCCCCTCGGAAGTGTCGCGGTTGATTCTGTGGGCCTGTCAGCAGGCGGCCCTGGAGGCGACCGCGCAACGCTCCCGGATCATCGCCCGACTCAATGACTCCATCCGCCCCAGCGGAGACGACTCGATCCGCCCCAGCGGAGACGACTCCATCCGCGCCAGCGGAGACGACTCGATCGGTGCGCGCGGAGACATTTCGGGCCATGTTGGGGGCAGCCCGGATAGTGCCTGACGCAACGACTGGATAGGCTTCCCGTCATGGCTTCTGGAGACATCGTCCCGATCGCGCTCGGCCTGACCAAAGGCGATCTTGTCACCCTCTGGGCACCCCGCTGGCGAGACGGTGACGATGAGTGGCAGGCATTCCTCGGACACGAGGAAGACCTCTACGGTTTCGAGTCCGTCGCGGAGCTGGCGGCGTTCATTCGCACCAACTCCGACAACGATCTGGTGGATCATCCGGCCTGGAAGATCATTGCCGGATTGTCGGCGGCCGAACTGGAACCGGAGGACCAGTACTCCTTCGATCTGGTCGGCGTGCCCGAGCTCGCGGCCGACGACCCGGATCCGGAGGTCGTCTCCGAGCTCGAGGAGACCCTCGAGATGGTCCGCAATCTGGGCGACGTGTGCGAACTCGACACCGTCACCAAGTTCTTCGGCTCGCATCCGGTGCTCGGCGCGCTGCCCGGCGGCGTGAGCGCCTTCGAGGGGCGCGAGGGCGAGGAGCTGTGGGACCAGATCGGCGCGGCCATCGCCAAGGACTGGGAAGCGGTGCTCGACTCCATCGACTCGGTGGTGACGATTCCGGAGGTGGACGCCGACGCGGTCTCGGTCGCGGAGGCGGAACTGCTTGCGGCGCAGGAGAACATCGTCGACGCCGAGGACGCGGCCGAGAGCGATGACGACGAGATCGAGCCCGTCGATCTGGACGAGGACGACGAAGACGACGAGGAGCTCTCGTTCTGGCACGAGGTCGGCATCGACCCGGTGCAGATCGTGACCTCCGAGGGCACCTTCTTCACGCTGCGCTGCTACGTCGACGACGAGCCCATCTTCCTGGGCAAGGACGGCACGATCACGGTCTTCGGTTCCGAGCGCGCGCTGGCCCGCTACCTGGCCGACGACCACGACCACGATCTGGCCCGGGTGAGCACCTACGGCGAGGTGCAGACCGCCGCCGTGGACGGCTCGCTGGATGTCGAGGTGGACGAGGAGAACATCTACGTCCTGCCCGGCCTGGCCGAGGATCTGGCCGCCGGTCCCAAGGCGGTCGACACCGATCAGCTCGATCTGGCGGTCGAATTGTTCACCGACGCGGCCGATTACGCCGAGGACGAGTCGGTCGAGGCCGCGCTCGCGGTCTCCACTCCCCTGGGCTGGTACGTCTCCTACCTGCTCAACCCGGATCCGACCCGTCTGGCCCCGAACCCGCCGTTCGAGGCCGAGGCGGAAGCCTGGAAGGCGCTCGAGGCGGCCTTCGAGGCTCGGCTCCAAAAAGCCTGACCCGAAACCCGATTCGGGCCGCACCTACCCGGTGCGGCCCGAATTGTTTTCCGGGGCAACCTATCCCAGCAGCACCGCGTAGCCCGGCTTGATCACCTCGTCGATCAGGCGCAGCCGTTCCGGGAACGGGATGAACGCGGACTTCATGGCATTGATGGTGAAGCGCTCCAGATCGCTCCAGCCGTACCCGAAGGTCTCGGAGAGCTTGAGCATCTCCTTGCTCATGGTGGTGTCGCTCATCAACCGGTTGTCGGTGTTCACGGTGACGCGGAAGCGCAGCCGGGCCAGCACGTCGAAGGGGTGCTTGTCGAGCGAGGGCACCGCACCGGTCTGCACGTTCGAGGACGGACACAGCTCGAGCGGAATTCGCATGTCCCGCACGTAGTTCGCGACCACCCCGAGCTTGGGTCCGTCGGCGGAGTCGGTGATGTCGTCGGTGATGCGCACGCCGTGGCCGAGGCGTTCGCAGCCGCAGAAGGCGACGGCCTCGTGGATGGACGGCAGCCCGAAGGCCTCGCCCGCGTGAATCGTGAAGTGCGCCAGGTTGGCTCGCATGTAGTCGAAGGCGTCCAGGTGTCGCGACGGCGGGTAGCCCGCCTCTGCGCCCGCGATGTCGAAGCCGCCGACCCCGCGGTCGCGCCAGCGCACGGTGAGTTCGGCGATCTCGCGGGAGCGGGCCGCGTGCCGCATGGCCGTCAGCAGGCAGACCATCCGGATGGGGTTTCCGGCGGCGGCCGCGGCGGCCTCGCCCTCCCGGAATCCGGCGATGGTGTGCTCGACCACCTCGTCGAGGGTGAGCCCGTTCTCGAGATGCTGTTCGGGGGCGAAGCGCACCTCGGCGTAGACGACGCCGTCGGCGGCGAGGTCCTCGGCGCATTCGCGGGCCACCCGGCGCAGTCCCTCGGGGGTCTGCATGACGGCGACGGTGTGGGCGAAGGTTTCCAGATAGCGTTCCAGGGATCCGCTGTCGGCCGCGTCGCGGAACCAGGTGCCCAGTGCTTCGGCATCGCCTGCCGGTAGCTGGTCGTAACCGCATTCCCGGGCGAGCTCCAGCACCGTCGCGGGTCGCAGCCCGCCGTCCAGGTGATCGTGCAGGACCGCCTTCGGAGCCTGGCGGATCGAAGCGAGAGTAAGAGGCGTCGGTCCAGTCATGAAGCCACGTTAGCCGCATTCCCGTTCTGCGGCAGGGCTGTTGATGTGAGTCACCCGACAGTTCGGCATGTCGTTGCCCTCACGTTGCTGACCGGTAGGTTTCCTTCACCTCGGCGGCCATCGGTCGCGGGCCACGCCCTAGCGTTCGCAGGCCACGCGCCTATCGTTCGCAAGCCACGCCATTGTGATCCGGGTCGAGGAAGGTCGAATATCCCGGCTGCCCTTCGTAGATAGGCCCCTTGCCCAGATCCCACACCTGCTCGCAGCTGCTGTAGATGGGATCGGGCTTGGCCTTCGGCTCGGCGCTGGGCTCGGATAGATCCCCGCGCGACAACGAGTTCGACCCGGACGGATCGGGCGCCAGGTTCGCACCCGGCTCCGCCTGCGCGACGGCGGTCGACGACCAGCCCGGTGGCACCACAGCGCCCAACGGCATGACAATGCCGAAAACACCCAGGGCGGCGACCGCCGCGGCCCGGGCTCGGAAAGTGTTTCCAGTCTTCACGATCCCAGGCTAGGCCGGTTCGACGGCTCCGGTCAGGCGGTAATTCGGCCCAAGATCAACGGCTGCGGTATCACGGTCTCGGTGTCGGAGATGGTGAAGGCGTCGCGCAGGAGCTCGAAGGCCACCGGGAACGCCTCGGGCGTATCGGTGTGCAGGGTCAGCAGCGGCTGGCCCGCGGTGACGGAATCGCTTGGCTTGGCGTGCATTTCGATGCCCGCCCCGGCCTGCACCGGATCGCCCTGCCGGGCCCGGCCCGCACCCAGCCGCCAGGCGGCGAGCCCGATGTCCAGGGCGTCGAGGCGGGTGAGCGTGCCCGAGGCCGGAGCACGCAGGGTCTCGGTGTGACGCGCCTGCGGCAGTGGCGCGTCCGGGTCACCGCCCTGGGCGCGCACGATGGCCCGCCAGTGATCCATGGCCCGACCGTCCGCCAGCGCGTCGGCCGGATCGACATCGGTGATTCCGGCCTGCGCCAGCATCTCCCGCGCCAGCGCCAGGGTGAGGTCGACGACATCGGCGGGGCCGCCGCCCGCCAGCACGTCCAGGGATTCGCAGACCTCCAGGGCGTTTCCGGCGGTGTGGCCGAGCGGGGTATCCATGGCGGTGAGCAGCGCCACGGTCTTCACCCCGGCGTCCGTGCCGAGTTCGACCATGGCCGTGGCCAACTCGCGCGCCTGGTCCAGCTGCTTCAGGAAGGCACCGCGCCCGACCTTCACGTCCAGCACCAGCGCCCCGGTGCCCTCGGCGATCTTCTTGCTCATGATGGAGCTGGCGATCAGGGGGATGGATTCGACGGTCCCGGTCACATCACGCAGCGCGTAGAGCCGCTTGTCGGCGGGTGCGAGGTCGGCCCCGGCCGCGCACACCACGGCCCCGATCGCCGGATCCGCCAGGAGCTCCCGCATGCGGTCCACCGGAATGTCGGCCTGCCAGCCGGGTATGGCCTCGAGCTTGTCGAGAGTGCCGCCGGTGTGGCCCAATCCGCGCCCGGACAGCTGCGGCACCGCGGCACCGCAGGCGGCGACCAGCGGTGAGAGCGGCAGCGTGATCTTGTCCCCGACGCCGCCGGTGGAGTGTTTGTCCACGGTGGGCCGACCGAGATCGGTGAAGTCCAGGCGTTTCCCGGAATCGATCATGGCTTGGGTCCAGCGGGCGGTCTCGCGCCGGGTCATGCCGCGCCAGACCACGGCCATGGCCAGCGCGGCCATTTGCTCGTCGGCCACTTCCCCGCGCGTGAACGCGTCGACCACCCAATCGATCTGGGCGTCAGTGAGCTCGCCACCGTCGCGCTTGGCCCGAATCACGTCCACCGCCGAGTGCACCGTCACGCCCTCCACCCTGGCACGGGCCGCCGCCCCTTTCCACGAAAACTCGCCTGCGCCACGGCGATCAGTGGTTATAGCTGTCCGGCACCGTGGTCATAGCTGTCCGGCACTGAGATCGTCGGGTCCGAAGGAGTCCGGCAGCAAGGTGTTCAGCGCGACCGGGCCATTGTGGTGATCTACGAGCAACTCACCGCCGCCGTGTTCCAGCAGGATCTGACGGCAGCGCCCACAGGGCATGAGCACCGCACCTCGGGAGTCGCAGACCGAGACCGCGAGCAGCCGCCCGCCACCCGTGGAAATCAAGTTACCGACCAGTACACATTCGGCGCAGAGGCCCAAACCGTATGAGATATTTTCCACATTGCAGCCGCTCACCACGCGCTGGTCGGCGGTGAGAGCCGCGGCCCCGACGGGGAATCGGGAGTACGGGGCGTATGCCCCTTGCATTACCTCAAAAGCCTTGTAGCGCAGCGCTTTCCAGTCAATTTCCGACATTTCGGACCATCCTCCTATGGACGTGACCGTACCCGCGTGATAGGCGTTCCGCCTGGTCGCGAAATTCAGGAAAGGCAAACCTAACTCACAACAATTTGGCCCAACGAGCGGCACGCCGAATTAGTTCCCCCTCAAAGCTGGGTTTAGAGTTCACGACAGATCGGTTCAGGTTCCCGACAGCGGGCCTGCAGCACTGCCACCGGACAGTCGCGTTGCCTCGAGAGAAGCACAGATTCCGCTTGTGAGCAGGTGGTTTCGACAGTCCAACGGCTCCGCGGCCGGATCTGACCGGGTCCATCGACGACGTTGGAGGCACCGCACTCTATGACCACGCTAGAAGCTCCGGCCAAGCCGAAGCGGACCCTGTACCGAGGCGACCCCGGCATGTGGTCCTGGGCTCTGCACCGCATCACCGGCGTGACGATCTTCTTCTTCCTGTTCGTCCACGTCCTCGATACCGCGCTGGTGCGAGTCAGCCCGAACACCTACGACCACACGATCGCGACCTACAAGAACCCCGTGGTCGCGCTCATGGAGATGGCCCTCGTTGTCTGCGTGCTGTTCCACGCGTTCAACGGCATCCGCATCATCCTCGTCGACTTCTGGTCGCAGGGCCCGCGTTTCCAGCGCCAGATGCTCTGGATCGTGCTCGCGATCTGGATCCTGGTCGCCGGGGCCGGTGTCGGCCGCCAGTTCTTCTACCTGCTGACGAATTGAGAGCCGACATGACCGCACCCGTTCTCGGCAAGTCCTACGACCGCCCCGCCTCCCTCGATGCCCCGCGCGCCCCGCGTCGGCAGTCCGGCAACAACTTCGAGAAGTACGCCTGGCTGTTCATGCGCGCCTCCGGCCTGCTGCTGGTCATCCTGGTCATCGGCCACATGACGATCATGCTGATGCTCGACGGCGGCGTGCACCGCCTGAACTTCGCGTTCGTCGCGGGCCGCTGGTCCTCGCCGTTCTGGCAGATCTGGGATCTGACCATGCTCTGGCTGGCGCAGCTGCACGGCGGCAACGGTGTTCGCACCGTCATCGACGACTACGCGCGCAAGGACCAGACCCGCTTCTGGCTGAAGACCCTGCTGGTGGTGTCCATGATCCTGATCCTGGTCACCGGCACCTACGTGATCTTCACCTTCGACCCCAACATCAGTTAAGGACAGGCCACCTCGAATGAGTGAATCCCGACCGATTCAGGAACACCGCTACGACGTCGTGATCGTCGGTGCCGGTGGCGCTGGAATGCGTGCGGCGATCGAGGCCGGTCCCCGGGCCCGCACCGCCGTGCTCACCAAGCTCTACCCGACCCGCTCGCACACCGGTGCGGCGCAGGGTGGCATGTGCGCCGCGCTCGCGAATGTCGAAGAGGACAACTGGGAGTGGCACACCTTCGACACCGTCAAGGGTGGTGACTACCTGGTCGACCAGGACGCCGCGGAGATCATGGCCAAGGAGGCCATCGACGCCGTGCTCGACCTGGAGAAGATGGGCCTGCCGTTCAACCGCACGCCCGAGGGCAAGATCGACCAGCGTCGCTTCGGCGGTCACACCCGTGACCACGGCAAGGCCCCGGTGCGCCGCGCGTGCTACGCCGCCGACCGCACCGGCCACATGATCCTGCAGACGCTGTACCAGAACTGCGTCAAGCACGACGTGGAGTTCTTCAACGAGTTCTACGTGCTGGACCTGGTTCTCACCGACGGCCCCAACGGCCCGATCGCGACCGGAGTGGTGGCCTACGAGCTGGCCACCGGCGATCTGCACGTGTTCCACGCGAAGGCGATCATCTTCGCCACCGGTGGTTCGGGTCGCATGTACAAGACCACCTCCAATGCCCACACCCTCACCGGTGACGGCATGGCGATCGTGTTCCGCAAGGGACTTCCGCTGGAGGACATGGAGTTCCACCAGTTCCACCCGACGGGCCTGGCGGGCCTGGGCATCCTCATCTCGGAGGCCGTGCGTGGTGAGGGCGGCATTCTCCGCAACGCCTCCGGTGAGCGCTTCATGGAGCGCTACGCGCCGACCATCAAGGACCTCGCGCCGCGTGACATCGTCGCGCGCTCCATGGTTCTGGAGGTCCGCGAGGGCCGTGGCGCGGGTCCGAACAAGGACTACGTGCTCATCGACGTGACCCACCTCGGTGAGGACGTGCTCGAGGAGAAGCTCCCCGACATCACCGAGTTCTCCCGCACCTACCTGGGTGTGGACCCGGTCAAGGAGCCGGTGCCGGTCATGCCGACCTGCCACTACGTGATGGGCGGCATCCCGACCCGCATCCGTGGCGAGGTGCTGCGCAACAACACCGACATCGTCCCGGGCCTGTACGCCGCGGGCGAGTGCGCCTGCGTCTCCGTGCACGGCGCGAACCGCCTGGGCACCAACTCGCTGCTGGACATCAATGTGTTCGGCCGCCGCGCGGGCATCGCCGCCGCCGAGTACGCCCAGCGCGCCGAGTTCGTCGAGATGCCGGACAACCCGTCGCAGATGGTGCAGGACTGGATCGCGCTGATCCTGTCCGACCACGGCAACGAGCGCGTCGCCGACATTCGCACGGATCTGCAGAACTCCATGGACGACAAGGCCGGTGTGTACCGCACCGAGGAGTCGCTGAAGTCCATGCTCGAGGAGATCCAGGTGCTCAAGGAGCGCTACTCGCGGATCACCGTGCAGGACAAGGGCCGTCGCTACAACAGCGAGCTGCTCGAGGCCATCGAGCTGGGCTTCCTGCTGGAGCTGGCCGAGGTCACCGTGGCGGGCGCGTTGAACCGCAAGGAATCTCGCGGCGGCCACGCCCGCGAGGACTACCCGGACCGCGATGACGTCAACTTCATGCGGCACACCATGGCCTACAAGACGAGCCCGGAGCTGATCTCCGACATCCGCCTCGACTACAAGCCCGTGGTTCAGACCCGCTACGAGCCGATGGAGCGTAAGTACTGATGACTGCTGTCGCTGAAACGCCGCAGAAGCCGGCTCCGGTGCCGGACGGGTCGACCCTGATCACGGTCAAGATCGCCCGCTTCAACCCGGAGGACGGGCAGGGCCAGCACTGGGACGAGTTCAAGGTCCCGGTCCTGCCGACCGACCGGTTCCTGAACGTGCTGATCTACATCAAGTCCTACCTGGACGGCACGCTCACCTTCCGCCGCTCCTGCGCCCACGGCGTGTGTGGCTCCGACGCCATGCGCATCAATGGCGTCAACCGGCTGGCCTGCAAGATCCTCATGAAGGACATGCTGCCCAAGGGCGGCAAGGAACTGACGGTCACCGTCGAGCCGATCCGCGGCCTGCCCGTGGAGAAGGACCTCGTGGTGAACATGGAGCCGTTCTTCGACGCCTTCAAGGCCGTCAAGCCGTACCTCATCACGCACGGCAACGAGCCGACCCGCGAGCGCATCCAGTCCCAGCACGACCGCGCCCGCTTCGATGACACCACCAAGTGCATCCTGTGCGCCTGCTGCACCACCTCCTGCCCCGTGTACTGGAGCGACGGCAGCTACTTCGGCCCGGCCGCGATCGTGAACGCGCACCGCTTCATCTTCGACAGCCGTGACGAGGCCGCCCGCGAGCGTCTGGACATCCTCAATGACGTCGAGGGCGTGTGGCGCTGCCGCACCACCTTCAACTGCACCGACGCCTGCCCGCGTGGCATCGAGGTGACGAAGGCGATCCAGGAGGTCAAGCGCGCCCTCCTGTTCACGCGCTAATACCAACTCTCGGGACTCTCAGGGGTAAACCCCTGAAACCCCAGGAGCCGGAAGGCGAACTACGAAGGCCGCCCGCATCTTTTGATGCGGGCGGCCTTTGCTGTGAGGGAGGGCACGGGAACCGATCCGGCCATCCCCCACGTTTCCTCTTCGAAGGCACCAAGCCCGGCTCCGGCCGGACGCGCACGTAGAGGAAAGTCCTGTGATCTGCTTCTTCGATCCCAATCACGGCCAAGCGGCGGCCACTGTGATGTGGCAACCGCAATGGGGCGTGCCGCGCTCCGTCGAGGCCTGCCAGTTCTGTGCGCAGCGCATTCAGACCACGCAGCCGCCGTTCTATCAGCCTGTGCAGCAGGGGTATCCGCCGCAGCCGGGCTATCCTCCGCAGCCCGGTTACCCGCCCGCCGGGTACCCCCAGCCGGGATACCCGCCGCAGCCCGGTTATGCGCCCGGGTACGCGCCGCAGCCGGGTTATCCGCCCCCGCCACGGCAGGGCCACAGCACCGGCGCGATGGTCGGCGCGGGCGCGGCGGGTCTGGTGGGCGGCATGCTGATCGGCGAGATGATGGCCGAGGACGACAACCGCGACGAGGAGCGCGCCTACGAGCGCGGCTACGAAAACGCCGAGCGCGACAACTATTACGACGGCGGCGGCAACTACGACGACAACAACGACGACGGCTTCTTCTGACCGTTGCTACGCGGTGGTCTGATTCTGGAACCGGGCCAGTGATTCCCAGGACCAGGTCAGGCCACCGTCGGCCAGGTCGGCGACAACGCCTTCCAGCCAACGCAATTCGGCCTCGGTGATCGCCCGCTGGTACTCGTCCTCGAGCAGCGTGATACGCGGGAGGCCGTATTTTCGGGCCTGGGCCATGCCCTCGTCGATCTCATTCAGCTTGGCGCGCACCGCATTCGCGCGCTTCTCCAGTTCCGCCCGCGCCTGCGCCGGTGCCAGCAGCATCAGAAACGACAGGGCCGCAGGGAATTCCGGGAACTCATTGCGCGGGGTGCTCACCATTTCGTTGATCCACGCCAGGCAGGCGACCCGGCCCGCGTCGGTGATCTCGTAGATCGTGCGCTCCGGATACTGCTGATCGCGGCCGGTCTCGCGGACGGCCACCAGTCCGGCCTCCTGCAGCCGCGCGATCGTCTTGTAGAGTTGCGCGCGCTGGCCGACATTCACCACCTTGTCCTTGCCCCACTCCTTGATGCGGCGCTGGATGGCGTAGGGGTGCATCGGTTCCAGGTGCAGGATGCCGAGCACCGCCATGGCCAGGGGCGAGCGCTTGAACGTCGTGGCCTGCGTCGATGCTGTCATACCCCTCATCGTACTAGGTGCGCCAAAACTAGTTTCATCGCACTAGTTGCGTTGAAACTAGTTTGTGTGCCACTATTGAGGAGCAGGCGAACCCGACCCGCACCACACTCCGAAAGGACCGGGCGATGAGCACCATCGACACCACCAAGAGCACCGACACCGTCAAGATCCACACCGACCACGGCACCGAGAAGCACCTGGGCGACTGGACCCACGCCTCCTCCTTCGAGGTCAAGGCCCGCTACGGCAGCGTGGTCATCGACCTGCGCTCGCCCTGGATCGAGGGCGAGCAGGAGATCGTCGTGCACGCCAACCTCGACCACGCCATGGTCAAGCTGCTCGTCCCCGAGGACGCGGTCATCGATCAGACCGAGCTGGAGTGGACCGGCCGCGGCCGGGTCAAGGACATGTCCCGCCCCCAGCACGCCGCGGGCCGCGTCATCCGGCTGACCGGTTCCAGCGTCAAGAGCGAGTTCCGCATCCACCGCGGCGGCATCGCGGTGCTGTCGGCCTTGTTCACCCGGGAGTTCTTCGAGGACGCCAAGCGCGCCAACCGGGAGGGCCGCACCCCGACCCTGGCCGACCCCGCCAACGCCCCGCGCTGAGCCGGGAGCGCGATCGGCCGCGGCTGCAAACGCGTCCGATCGCGCAGTGGTCGAAATACGAAGGCCGCCTTCATCATCGGATGGAGGCGGCCTTTCGTCGTGAATTGCGGACCGGCGGCCCGTATCTCCGGGCCGCGAATGGGTATAGCGTTGGTGGCAATGGGGGAACTGCCGGGTACACCCGAGTGAGGAGACCGGCGATGGAACCTTCCGATCTGATCGTGGCGGGCGCGTCGGCCGGCGGCGTCGAGGCGCTGCGCGAGTTCGTCTCCGGCCTGCCCGCCGACCTGACCGCGGCCGTGCTGGTCGTCCTGCACATGCCCGCGCACGGCTCGAGCGCCCTGCCCGCGATCCTGACCCGCTCCGGGCCGCTGCCGGTCCAGGCCGCGGGTCACGGCGACGTGCTCGAGGCGGGCCGGGTCTACGCGGCCGTCCCCGACACCCATCTGTTGCTCCGCGACGGCCGCATGGTCCTGTCGCACGGTCCCACCGAGAACGGCCACCGGCCCGGAATCGACGCGACCTTCCGCTCGGCCGCGGTGACCTGGGGCCCGCGCGCCACCGGCGTCGTGCTGTCCGGGGTCCTCGACGACGGCACCGCCGGGTTGGCCCTCATCAAGCGCCGCGGCGGGCTGGCGGTGGTGCAGGATCCCACCGAGGCGCTGTATACGGGCATGCCGGACAGCGCATTACGGCATGTGCAGGTGGACCTGGTGCTGCCCGCGCGCGAGATGGGCCGGGCCATCGTCGCCAAGGTGCAGAGCCGCGGGCTGCCCGCGGTGCCGCCGCTGTCGGGCCTGGACCGGTTGGAGGCGGAGATCGACGCGGGCTATCGAATCGACCGAAACGGGGTGGCTGCCATGACCATTCCCTCCGGATTCACCTGCCCCGACTGCGACGGTTCGCTCTACCCGCTCGAGGGCGGAATGCGCTATCGCTGCCGAGTCGGACACGCCTGGAGCGCGGAAGCCCTCTTCACCGAGCAGGGCATCCAGGTCGAGAAGGCGCTGTGGACGGCGCTGCGCGCCCTGCAGGAGAAAGGCCAGCTAGCGGAGCGAATGTGCACCGACGCCAGGCGATTCGGCGACGACGGCATGGCCGACCGCTACGCCGCTCAAGCCGCCGAACAGGCCGGTGCGGCGGTCATTCTGCGAAAGCTGCTGGTCGGAACTGGAAAAGACGAACCAGACTAGTACCTTGTGCATGTGGACCAGCAGAGTTCGCCCCGCAACGCACAGGGCTTCGAGGAGATCCTGCAGTACCTCAAGGACGCCCGAGGCTTCGACTTCACCGGGTACAAGCGCAGCAGCCTCATGCGGCGCGTGGACCGGCGGCTGAGCCAGCTCGGCGTGGAGGACTACGTCGAGTATCTGGATGTGCTGCAAGCCAATTCGGACGAGTTCGTCGCGCTGTTCAACACCATCCTCATCAATGTGACCGGATTCTTCCGCGATCCGGACGCCTGGGACTACCTGCAGAGCCAGGTGGTGCCCACCATGCTGGCCGAGCGCGGACCGGAGGAACCGGTGCGAGTGTGGTGCGCGGGCTGTGCCTCCGGCGAGGAGGCCTACGGCCTGGCCATCGTGCTGGCCGAGGTGCTCGGCATCGACGAGTTCCGGCAGCGCGTGAAGATCTACGCCACCGATGTCGACGAGGAGGCGCTGACCAGCGCCCGGCACGCGGTCTACAGCGAGAAGGAAGTTCAGCCGCTGGGCCAGGAGCTGATTCAGCGGTACTTCGAGCCGATCGGCGGCCGCTACTCCTTCCGCAAGGATCTGCGCCGCTCGGTCATCTTCGGCCGCAACGACCTGGTGCAGGACGCGCCCATCTCCCGTATCGACCTGCTCGCCTGCCGGAACACGCTCATGTACTTCAACGCCGAGACGCAGACCAAGATCCTGGACAAATTCCACTTCGCGCTCGCGCCACGCGGCCTGCTGTTCCTGGGCAAGGCCGAGATGCTGCTCTCGCACAGCCGCATCTTCGACCCGGTGGACCTCAAGCGCCGGGTGTTCCGCAAGGTGCCGAGCTCGCGGGTGGACGTCGGCTCGGTGTTCGGTCGCGCCTTCATGGCCGAACGGCGCGAGCCGGATCAGATCGACGGCCTGCGGAGCCTGGCCTTCTCGGCCGGACCGGTCTCGCAGGTGGTGCTCAATGGCGAGGACGTGGTGATTCTGGCCAATCAACAGGCCAAACACCTGTTCGGGCTGAGCGATCGCGATGTGGGCCGTCCGCTGCGGGATCTCGAATTGTCCTATCGGCCGGTCGAGCTGCGCGGCTACATCGACCAGGTGCGCACCGAGCGGCGGGCGCTGCGCATCAAGGATGTCGAATGGCAGCGCGGCCCAGGCGAATTGCTCGCGCTGGAGGTGCACGTCGCCCCGCTGCTGGCCGATGACACCGTGCTCGGGGTCTCGCTGATCTTCCACGACGTGACGGCCACCCGGCGGCTGCTCACCGAGCTGAATCACGCCAATCAGCAACGGGAATCGGCCTACGAGGAGTTGCAGTCCACGAACGAGGAACTGGAGACGACCAACGAGGAGCTCCAGTCGACGGTGGAGGAGCTGGAAACCACCAACGAAGAGCTGCAATCCACGAACGAGGAACTGGAGACCACCAATGAGGAACTCCAGTCCACCAATGACGAGCTCCAGACCATCAACCACGAATTACGCGAGCGCAGCAACGAACTCGACGACGTGAACGAGTTCTTCGCCTCGGTCATGAGCTCCTGGCCCGCGGGGGTGGCGGTCATCGACACCTCCATGCGCATCGTGGTGTGGAACCGCGGGGCCGAGAACCTGTGGGGCATGCGGCCGGACGAGGCCGAGGGCGAGCACCTGCTCAATCTGGACATCGGCCTGCCGGTGGCGGAACTGCGGCCGATCGTGCGCCCGGCGCTCAGCGATCCCGGCTATCGCGCCGAGATCAAGCTGGACGGTGTGAACCGGCGGGGCCGCAGCATCACCGTGCGGGTGATCTGCACCGCGCTGCACGACCGCTCCGGCACGCCGACCGGGGCCATCCTGGTGATGGAACCCAATGGCGAGACGGAAACCTAGGGCGACCCGAAACCTAGTGCTGCGGACGGAGACCGAGAAAGTCGCGCAGGTCGCGCCGCCGCCCGGTGGGCAGCACGGCCCAGACGATCTTTCCGCTCGGCCAGCGCGGCGCGCACCCCCACGATCGGGATATCCGGGCGACCAGGTGCAGACCGTAGTGACGCGGCCCGTCCGTGCCGGGCTCGCGCAGCAGTGCCTCGCGCGGATCGGCGTCGCCGACCGCCACCGTGAACAGCTGATTGCGCAGCTCGAGCCGCACCTGAATATCGGCGGGGACGTCACTGTGCAGGAAGGAGTTCTCGACCAACTCGGTGGCGACCAGCAGCGCGTCGACCCGCACCTCCGGAATGCCCCAGCGCAAGCAGGTCTCCTCCACGAAATGGCGGGCGCGCTGGCCGCAGTCCGCGGTCGGGGCCAGGTCGAGGGTGGCGCGTCGGCGCGACGGCGCCTCGCGCAGCCCGGCCAGCGCCGAGACCAGGTCGGCGTGCACCGGGACGAAGCGATGAACGGCGCTGCCCCGCAACCACTGTCGCCGCGACGGCGAATGGACGATCAATACGATCGGCACGCCGGGCCACTCCCCCACCCGCATCCAGGCGCTGCCGAACGCGGAATAGAGCGGCTCGGATGCCACCCGCAGATTGTCGAGGACCACGATCACGGCGCGGGGTTCCTCGACCGCGAATTTCACCAGCGCATCGGTGAACGCCCGATACGCGGCCGACGTGAGCTCACCGTGGGGGTATACGACCGAGCAGCCCTGCCGCTCGACACGCTCCCACGTTATTTCCCTACCGCCCAACACCTTTCAACCGTCACTACCGATTAAGGCGCAGTCCGGCGGGAACTGCGCACGCAACTCGAGCAGGGACTCCATTCCAAGCACGCGGACGGGCTGAACCACCTCGTCGCCGGAGGCCACCACCATGAGGACGACTTCCGAACCAATGCACTCCTCCCGCGCTCTGCGCAGCTTGTGCAGACCTGCCACTCCAAGGAATTCGACCTCGTTGAGATCGACTATCAGTCGGGTACCCGGCTCGGCGGCCTCTATCCCCTTCCGCAACGCGGTTTCGAAGACACCCGCGGTCGAGAGGTCGATTTCTCCCGCAACCCGGACGACCACGTCGTCACCCAGGACATCCCAGCTCACCCGGAGCGGGGATTCGATGCAGCCGAGGACCCGGAGGTCTCGCTGATCCATACGTTCACTCTAAGCGCGTACCCCGATCCGCCAGGGGTTAATCGCCAATCCGAAGCACCCGCATCGAGTTGAATTATCAATCACACCAAGGGCTTTCACCGGCGTGCCCGTAATCGGGCAGCGGTGGACGCGCGATCCCGACACGCGAGCAGGCACCGAATCCTCGCCGCGGTGCTAGGCAATTTGACTAGCTGGGAGCCTCATTGTTGTCTAGATCACATAGCAGTGCTTGCATCGAGGTATGTTCACCGAAGCTCAGCTGTACTCGCCCGTGACCACCGGGGCCGACGGCAATGTGACCGTGCATCTGAGTGATGAGCATCCGGGGGTGCACGATCCCGACTACCGGGCCCGTCGCAATGCCATCGCCGCTCTCGCACTCGACTACCGGCCCGGCGCGCCGGTGCCGCACATCGACTACACCGACGAGGAGCAGGAGGTGTGGCGGATCGTCAGCGCCGAGTTGGCCCGCAAACGGGAGCGCTACGCGTGCACGGAGGTGATCGAGGCGGCCGGGCGGCTGGGACTGCCCGCCGACCACATTCCGCAGCTCGACGAGGTGGCGACGAAACTGGTGCCGCTCACCGGATTCCGCTACGTCCCGGCCGCCGGATTGGTGCCGCTGCGGGAGTTCTTCGGCTCCTTCGCCGACCGAACCTTCCACTCCACCCAGTACATTCGCCATCACTCCGCACCGCTCTACACCCCCGAGCCGGACGCGATTCACGAAATCCTCGGCCATGCCAATCAATTGGCCAGCCCGCGCTTCGCGGCGCTGTACGAGACGGTGGGCGCGGCGGTCAAGCGAATCGAGACCGAGCGGGCGCTGAAGTTCCTGGCCGACGTGTTCTGGTTCTCCATGGAGTTCGGGGTGCTGCGCGAACACGGCGAAGTCCGGTGTTACGGCGCGGGATTGCTGTCCTCGTACGGGGAGATCGAGGAATTCCGGCAGGCCGACCTGCGCCCCTTGGACATTCACGCCATGGGGACCATCGTCTACGACATCACGCACTATCAGCCGGTGCTGTACTGCGCCGAATCCATCGACGAACTCGAGGATGTGGTCGGCGGGTTCTTCGAGACCATGACCGATGAGACGGTCGAGCGGCTGGTGAGCGTCAAGCCGGTCTAGAGCGGCATGCCCGCCTCGAGGAAATCGAGCACCCGGACTATCTGTTCCGGGCCGAAGTTCTCGTGGTCGATGAAGCCCAGCATCGCCCCGCTCAGCGCACCGGCGAAGATGCGCACTTCGAAATCGTCGGGGGAACGGCCGGTTCGGCGCGAGACCAGATCTGCGATCAGGTCGTTACTGCGTTCCAGTTCCCGCCCGATCGCGCCGCGCAATTCCGGCACCTTCGACAGCAATTCGACCCGCTGTCGCTCGAATTCCCGATCCTCGGGGCTCAGGGCGTCGAACGATTCCAGCGTGGCCTTCTTGAAGGCTGCCAGCACCGACAGTTCCTTCGGCTGGGACTCGAACGAGGCGATCATGACCGGGTCCAGATCGTCGGCCATCGCGACCTGTTCCTTGGACGGGAAGTAGCGGAAGAACGTGCTGGGCGAGATGTCGGCCGCAGCAGCGATCTGCTCGACGGTGGTCTCGGTATAGCCCTGCTCCCGGAACAACCGGAACGCCTCCACCCGGATAGTGCGGCGGGTGCGTTCCTTCTTGCGTTCCCGCAGACCGCCCCCGGCCTTGGTTTTCACCGGGGCCGGGGGCGTCGCGGAGGCGATATCAGCCGACATGGACCGATTGTCCCGCATCGAGATCGGCGACCACGCCAGGCTCCTTGCCACGGAAGACGAACGCGGCCAGCACCGCCGCGGCCACGCAGATGGCAGCGCAAACCCAGAGCATGACGCTCATGCCGTCCACGAAGGCACTCTGCACGTGCGCCAGTAGGGCCGGGTCACCGAGCTTGCGAGCCACGCCGACTCCGGCGTTCACGCCGTCAGAGATGGGCGCGCGATTCAGCTCGCCGAGGCTGGAGCGGTACTGCGTGGACAGGATGGTGCCGAGGACCGCGACGCCGATGGTGCCGCCCGCCTGCCGCAGGGCCTGCAGCAGCGCCGATCCGGAGCCCGCCCGTTCGGGGGCGAGATCTCCGATGGCCGCGCCCATGACCGAGGGCAAGACGAATCCCATTCCGGCACCCATCAATACGAGCGATCCCGCCACGAGTCCGTAGCCGCTGTCCACGGTGACCATGGCCCCTACGCCGACGCCCACCGCGAGCAGGACGAACCCGGCCATCACCGCCGCGCGAACCCCGAACTTCGGCAGCAGCTTGTCGACCAGCCGGGTGCCGATGAGGAGTCCACCGATGAGTGGCAGCAACCGCAGACCGCTGCCGAGGCTGTCGGCCCCGAGCACCGCCTGAAAGTACTGC
Organism: Nocardia sp. CDC160; assembly: GCF_035818795.1. Taxonomy (NCBI): domain Bacteria; kingdom Bacillati; phylum Actinomycetota; class Actinomycetes; order Mycobacteriales; family Nocardiaceae; genus Nocardia; species Nocardia sp. CDC160. The sequence goes on from NZ_JAYKYT010000001.1 coordinate 163,059, forward strand.
GGCATGGTGAAGAACAGGCCGAACATCGCGAAGTTCGCCAACACCATCAGGACTGTGCCCCAACGGAATCCGGACGCGCCGAACAGGCTGAGATCAACCAGCGGATGCGCGGTGCGGCGCTGCCACAGCACGAACACACCGCCCAGCACCACGCCCGCGACGATGACAGCCCAAGCCACGGCGTCGCCCCAGCCTTCCTGGCCGCAGCGGATGAAACCGTAAGTGATACCAAGCATTCCGGCCGCCCCCAGCAGTGCACCGGGCAGGTCGATTCGGAAGCTGTTCTCGCTCTTGGATTCCGGCACCAGCAGCGCCACCGCGGTCGCGCCGATGATCACCAGCGGCACATTCAACAGGAAGACCGAGCCCCACCAGTAGTGCTGCAACAACCAGCCGCCCACGATCGGGCCGAGCGGCAGGCCGATGGCGGTGGAGGTGACCCAGATGGTGATCGCGCGCTGCCGTTCGCCCGGCTCGGGGAACAGGCTGGGCAAGACCGCCATGGACAGCGGGAACATGACCGCGGCCCCCACCCCGAGCACCGTGCGAGCCGCGATCAACTCCCCGGAGGAGGTGGCGAAGGCGCAGGCCACCGAAGCGACGCCGAACAGCAGCAGGGCGGCGAGCAGCAGCTTCTTGCGTCCGTACCGGTCACCGAGGGCTCCAGCCGGGAGCATGAACGCGGCCAGGGCCAGGGTGTAGGCGCTGCTGAACCACTGCAGCGCGGAGGTATCGGCGTGCAGGTCGACCGCCAGGGTGGGCAGGGCGACGGTGAGCACGGTGACGTCGAGACCGATGGTCAGCATGGCGATCGCCAGGGCTCCCAGCGCCAGCCAGCGGCGCACTCCCTCAGCTTTCATGACAGGTCCAATCATTTGGAAGTTTCTCGATAATGAGAGAGTCTCTCATATTAGAGATTCTGTCAATTCTTGTCGTGTCATGGGCTCGAACGGCTCGCCGCGACGGGAGGTGTCGGGGCTGTTACCGTCATCCGGTCCGTTTTGAGATCTGCGACCCCCCAACGGGTCTGGACACGTGAGGCACGAAATGACCGACCAAGCAACCGAATCCGCCGAGACCCCCTTGCATCTGCAGGGTCGTGACGCCGTCATCGCCGCGGCCGCGCCGGAGGACTGGCGCGAGGGCGCGCCCGATTACCACCTGAGCAAGGAGGTCATTCCGGTCGAGCGCACCACGCAGCACGCGCCGGATTCCTTGGAGCACATCGTCGAAGAGCTCGTGAAGGTCTTCGAGATGGAGGTCTCGCACAAGAAGGATCCGGCCAAGTGGGTGTCTCTGGTGGCCGAGCACTACCGCGGTCGCGTCAACGGCGGGCCGTGGCAGGACGCCGAGGAGTTCGCGCGCATCGGGTCCTACAACATCCTGATCGGCGAGAACCCCTTCTACGACGTGCGGGGTGAGGACTTCGAGTCCTCGCACAAGATCTTCCACACCGCCTTCCCCGGCGGCTTCTTCTGGGAGGTCCTCGAGGTGCTGTCCGGCCCGCCGACCGTCGCCTTCAAGTGGCGGCACTGGGGCCGCTACGAGGGCGAGTACAAGGGCCACCAGCCCACCGGCGAGCTCATCGAGATGACCGGCATCACCATTGCCAAGGTCTCCGAGGACCTGCGCATCCTCGAGCTCGAGCACTTCTACGACAACAACAAGCTGCTCGGCCCGCTGGCCCACGGCTGCCCGGTGAACCACACCGCGAACTAGCCTCCGCGCCAACCGGTCCGGTCGGCGATAAAGTCGGGCTCGATGATCATCCGCAGGCATCCGCATCGAGCAGCGGGCGCGGCCACCGGCCGCGCCATCCGTCGTATCACCGCCACCTCGGTGGCCGGGCTGGCCGCGTTCTCCGTGGTGGCCTTCGGACCCCTCCCCGGTGTCTCGCAGGCCCAACCTCCCACGACGACAACGCCGTTCACGACGCCCAATACCGATGACTGCCCGAACAAGACGGCCCCGCCGCCGCCCATCGACACCTCCGAGGTGCCCGAGCCGGGCCGGACGGCCCCGGCCGCCCTGCCGATTCCGAGCCCGCCGATCGGCGGCAAGCAGCTGGGCGGGTGCGGGGTGATCCTGCCGTCGGGGGCCGGGCCGGTGCCCGACGGCATCTCGGCGACGGCGTGGGAGGTGGCCGACCTCGATACCGGGAAGGTGATCGCGGCCAAGGACCCGCACGGGCGGTACCGACCGGCCTCCACCATCAAGGTGCTGCTGGCCTCGGTGGCGATTCCGGCGCTGGACGTGAACAAGACCGTCATCGGCACCCAGGACGACGCCAATGCCGACGGCACCCGCGTCGGCATCGGACCGGGCGGGACGTACACCAACAAGCAGCTGTTCCAGGCCCTGATCATGGCGTCGGGAAACGATGCCGCGCACGCCATCTCGACCCAGTTGGGCGGCGACGAGGCCACGGTCGCCAAGATGAACGCGCTGGCGAAGCAGTTGCAGGCATTGGACACTCGCGCGGCCACGCCGTCGGGGTTGGACGGGCCGGGGATGAGCATCTCGGCCTACGATCTGGCGTTGATTTTCCGGCACGCCATGACGCTGCCGCTGTTCGCCGAACTGGTCCACACCGAGCAGGTCGACTTCCCGGGATTCCCGGCGAACCCGAAAGACCCGGACGACAAGGACCACCCGGGCTTCCCGATCGCCAATGACAATCACCTGCTCTACGAGTACGACGGCGCGATCGGCGGCAAGACCGGCTACACCGACGACGCCCGCCAGACCTTCGTGGCGGCCGCGCAACGCAATGGCCATCGCCTGGTGGTGACCCTGCTGAAGGCCGACGTGCGCCCCTTCCGGCCGTGGGAGCAGGGGGCCAAACTACTCGACTACGCCTTCGCCCTGCCCGGCGGCGCGAGCATCGGGAGCATGCCCGACGAGGCGGCGAAGACGCCGAATTCGTCTGTGGCACTGGCCAGCCCGCCCGCCCACACCGACGCCGAGCCCGCGGCCGAACCGCAGTCCGGCTCGAACCATCACGATCTGCGGATCGCGCTCATGGTCGGCGGCACCATCCTGGTGGTGGTGCTGCTATTGGCCGCGCGGCGGGTGAGCCGCCGCCGGTGAGCCGTCAGCGGCGGCGTCGCATCGAAAGCAGCGTCGCCGCAAGGGCTCCCGCACCGAACAGAGCCGCACCCGTTCCGGCGGAGAGCTCCGCGACCGTCGAGCGCGGGCGAATGACGGCCGGGCCGGGCGGCGGAATGTCCACGGGCACTTCGTTCTCCGAGGCGGTGGCGGCCCAGGCGGTGGCGAACAGAATGATCCGCGCCGTGAAATAGCTGAACACCATGAGGCCGATGATCGGGCCGAACACCACCCCGGCCGGGCCGGTGATCACCGACTTCAACAGGATCGACGCCAGCTGCTTGAACACCTCGAAGACAATGGCGGCGATGAGCGCCGCCTTGGCCGCGCTGCGGAAGGTGACCGGATGCCGCGGCATGCGCGCGATGATCCACACGAAGACCGCCCAGTTGGCCAGAATGGCCAGCACCAGCGAGGCGATCGAGAGCAGCACCTCGACCCAGCCGTCGTGAATGTGCAGGTGGCTCAGCAGCTTGTTGAGCAGACCGCTCGACGCGAGTACGGACAGGCCGATCGAGACATTGAAGGCCACGAACAGTCCGAGCAGGGCCAGCAGGTCGGAAGCCTTGGTGACGAACCAATTTCGCTTCTGTTCGGGTTGCTCCCACTGTTCGGTGAGCGCGGCCCGCAGGTTGGCGATCCAGCCCAGCCCGGCGTAGGCGCCGGTCACCAGACCGATGGTGCCCACGCCCGCCCGGGAGTTGACGGCCTGGTGGATGAGGTCGTTGATGGAGTCGCCCGCCGAGCCCGGAATGTTCTCCACGATCTTGTGCTGAATGTCGGTGAGCAGCTGCGGGTTTCGCGACAGCACGAAGCCCGCCACCGCGAAACCCACCATCAGCAGCGGGAACAGCGCCAGCACCGTGAAATACGTGATGCCCGCGGCGTAGTAGTCACCGCGCTGGCGCTGATAGCGCCCGCCCGCCCGCACCACATGGTCCAGCCAGGGGCGGCGCTGGATCTGCCGTGCGATCCACGCCCGCACGCTCCCGACGATCTGCCCGAACACCGCCACCTCCACACGCCCGTCGCGCGAGGCCGGTTCAGCGGGCCAGGAAGCCCACCCGGTCGTACACCTGCGCGAGAGTCTTCCCGGCGACCTCCCGCGCCCGCTCCGCGCCGGAAGCGAGGACGCGGTCGAGTTCGCCCTGGTCAGACATGTATTCTTGCACCTTCGCGCGCAGCGGGGTGACAAACTCGACCAGCGCGTCGGCGGTGTCGGACTTCAAATCGCCGTAGCCCTTGCCCGCGTAGTCCTGTTCCAGGGTGACCACCGGGGTGTCGGTCAGCGCGCTCAGGATGACCAGCAGGTTGCTCACGCCCGGCTTGGTCTCGGGGTCGTAGCGGATCTCGCGCTCGGTGTCGGTGACCGCGGAGCGGATCTTCTTGGCCGAGACCTTGGGATCGTCGAGCAGATTGAGCAGGCCCGCGTCGGTGGTGGCCGACTTGCTCATCTTCGAGGTCGGGTCCTGCAGGTCGTAGATCTTGGCGGTGCCGGTCACGATGTGCGGCTCGGGCACCACGAAGGTCTTCTTGTAGCGAGTGTTGAAGCGCTGCGCCAGGTTTCGGGTCAGCTCCAGGTGCTGACGCTGATCCTCGCCGACCGGCACCAGTTGGGCGCGGTAGAGCAGGATGTCGGCGGCCATGAGCACCGGGTAGGTGAACAGGCCGACGGTCGCGTTGTCCGCGCCCTGCTTCACCGACTTGTCCTTGAACTGGGTCATGCGGCTGGCCTCGCCGAAGCCGGTGAGGCAGTTCAGCACCCACGCCAGCTCGGCGTGCTCGGGCACCTGCGACTGCACGAACAGCGTCGAGCGCTTGGGGTCGAGGCCCAGCGCCAGCAGCTGCGCGGCCGAGACCTTGGTCCGGCGGCGCAGCTCCTTGGGATCCTGCGGCACCGTGATGGCGTGCAGGTCCGGGATGAAGTAGAAGGCGTCGTAGTCGTCCTGCAGGCGCACCCAATACTGCAGCGCGCCAAGGTAGTTGCCGAGGTGGAAGGAATCGCTGGTGGGCTGGATTCCGGACAGTACCCGCTGCTTACGCTCAGCGGTCGGCTCAGGACTCGACATGAACCGATCTTCGCATGTCGGCTAGGCCGTATTTCTGGCCACCCAGTTGCGCGGATCCACCCCCGGCATGCTGGTGCGGCCGGAGCCGACCAGGCGCTGTTCGCGTCGGGTGGCCAGCTTGTAGAGGGGATAGCTGGGGCCGGTCATGGGGGTATTGAGCGGGTTGCCGACCAGGGGCGGCTCGAGGTGGGCGGTGCGGACGGCGCGGGCCAGGGCGCGGAAGGCGGCCTCCTCGCGCAGGCCCCAGCGCAGCTCGTACATGTCGCGGATGCGCTTGGGGAGGCTGCCCTGGACCAGCAGGGCGAACCCGGTCATGGCCTGCCGCGCGGGCATCGGCAGCGGGTGGGCGACGCGCTGGCCCATGAGGTACGAGCCGACCAGTTTGGCTTCGTCGGTGAGGAAGGGCTCGTCGGAGGCCAGGTAGCCGTCGAAGTAGTCGCGGAATTCGCGGTAGGTGTAGGGCGCGGCGCTGCGCGGCATGCCGAAGAGCTCACCCCAGCGCACGTAGTCCTGGTACAGGCCCTCGCGCTCGGTCGGGGTGAGGCGGCGGACCAGCAGATCGTGCATGACCTCGGCGGAGTCGAAGGTGAAGGCCATGGTCATGAACATCAGGTGCGGGTCGTTGGCGGAGTAGTGGGTGCCCGCCGGATTGGCCGCGCCCGCGTCCTCGGGCAGCGCGCCCTCCACCGGGGCGTGGCGCTTGCGGGTGAAAGCCCGTGCGCGGTCGGCCTCTTCGCGGGTGCCGAGCGAGACGGCCTCGAACAGGCGGCCGGTGAGGGCGAGGCGGGTGTAGGGCGTGGTCCGGTGCTGAGTGTTCTCGGCGGTGCCGACATAGAGCAGCGGATGCACCGCGCCGATCACCAGGGCCCGCTGACCGTAGGTGAGTCCGACCGCGCGCTTGCGCATGACCCGCCGGATCATCGAATCGTCCGAGAAATAGCCGCTCTTTGCCGAAAGGCCGCTCCGGGCCGCACGTGCAGGCATCGTTGCCTCCTGGGTGTGTGACGCGAACCACCGCATCTGGAAACAGACTCCCCCAGATTCCAATTTCTGGCAAGACCTTCTGCCAGAATCGCCGCCGTGCCAGAATCGGTTCGTGACCGGCCAACGGACCTACGGGGGCATATCCGCCGACGAGCGCCGCACCCAGCGCCGCACCGCGCTGCTCGACACCGCCCTCGACATCCTCGGCACCCAGGGCATCGACAAACTCACCGTCTCCGCACTGTGCACGGGCGCGGGTCTGAACGAGCGCTACTACTACGAGAACTTCGACGGCCGCGACGCCGTCCTGTCCGCCCTCTTCGACGCCATTGCCGAGGAACTGGCCGCCGCCCTGCTCGCGGCCCTGCACACCGCCCCCGACGATCCGCGCGCCAAGGCCCATGCCGCCATCACCGCGGGCATCGGCGTCCTCACCGACGATCCCCGCAAGGCCCGCGCCACACTGATCCTGAGTTCGGCCACCCCCGAGCTCCGCACCCGCACCACCCACACCATCAAGGCCTTCGCGAACCTCGTGGCCGCCGAGGGCATCGACTTCTACGGCCTCACCGAGGGCGACCCCAAACCCGTAATCGGCTTCCGCGCAACCTATCTCGTCGGCGGCCTGGTCCACACCCTCACCGCCTGGCTCCAGGGCGACCTCCCCATGACCCGCGACGACCTCATCGACGCCACCACCGACGTCTTCGTGCTGCTGGGCGAGGATCTGGCGCGCGAGATCCGGCACTGACCCGCCCGGCCCGGCCTACCGGGTGATCGGCCACTCTCGATACGAAACCGCCCGGCCTTTCCATAGTGAAAAGGCCGGGCGGTCAAGGAATCTCGATCAGCTGGCGGCGCCGGTCTTCGGGTCCAGGGGCAGCGCGGGCTGCGCGGCGGCCTTGAAGTCGAACATGGCGTCGAGGGTGCCCGCCTTCTCGTCGAAGGAGTCGTCGCCGATGCGGCCGGTCTTCCAGTTGTCCTCGATGAACTTCAGGACCGAGGCCTGGTCGGTGAGGCCGTGGTCGACGAAGTTGGCCTTGGCGTAGGGCGAGATCACCAGCAGCGGGACGCGCTGACCGAAACCGCAGCGGCCCTGGTACTTGGCCGGATTCGCCTTGGCGTCACCACAATTGCCGGGGCTGGTGTAGCCGTCCTGCTCCGAGGCGGAGTTCATGACGATCTTCGGGGCCGCGTGGTCGTACCAGCCGTCGGAGTCGTCGTAGGCGATGACGACCGCGGTGTCCTTCCACTCCGGCAGCTTCTGCAGGTGGTTGATGGTCTCGACCAGGAACTGCTGCTCGTCCAGCGGATCGGAGTAGGCGGCGTGGCCGTCCTGGTAACCGGCGGCCTTGAGGTAGCTGACGGCGGGCATGTTGCCCTTGTCGGCGGCGGCCCAGAAATCGGTCAGGTCGTACTGGTGGTTGGCCTGATCGGTCTGGCCGATCTTGTCGACCGAGGTCGGCGGCAGGTGATGCGGGTTGGCCGTCGACGGGTAGTACTGGAACGGCTCGTGGTGGGGGATGTAATCGCCCTTGGTGCCGAACGGCAGCGCGCCGTCCTTGCCGGTACCGCCCAGTGCCACACCGACATTGTGGGTGGCGCCGCAGACGGCCTTGCCGTCCTTGGTCTCGGTGGGCTTGAAGCCGCCCTGGAAGAAGCCCCAGGTGACGTTCTTCTTGTTGAGCAGGTCACCGATATTGGTGCCGGTCATCTGCACGGTGTCGCGCGAGGAGCAGTCGTCGCCGTAGGGCTGAGGGTCGCCGACCACGGTGCCCTGGCCGTTCCCGGCATTGGGCAGCACGGTGTCCTCGGGGAAGGGCTGGCCCGGCTTGGGCGGCTCCATCTTGGTGACGCCGTGCGTCTGGCCCGCCACCAGGTTCAGCGCGCCCACGGTGGACGGGCCGAAGGTGGTGGTCCAGGAGTTGTCGCTCATGGCGTAGTGCTGCGCGTAATTCCACAGCGCGGTCACCGAATTGCCGTCGTAGTAGTCCATGACCAGACCCTGCGGGCCGTAGATCGGCGCCTTGCAGTCCTTGCCCTCGGACACATTGGTGTGCTCGACGAACTGGTCCATCTTGCCGCCGTTGAGGGCGAGCTGCTCGTCCTTGTACTCGTGGTCCTGGTCGCAGGTGACCTGCTGGTTCGGACCGCCGAGGCGCACGGGCTGGGCCTTGTTGGGGTTCTTGGTGAGCAGGTCCGGCGTGAGGCCGTCCACCTTCGGCGTGTTCGGCAGCGCCGTGAACTTGGTGCCGTCGGTGTTGGCCGCGTTCGGGTAGGTGCCGAAGTAGTGGTCGAAGGAGATGTTCTCCTGGAAGATCACCACGACGTGCTTGATCGGGGTCGCGGTGTCGGTGTCCGCACCGGCGGCCTTGTCCGAGGACGACGAACACGAGGTTGCGCTCAGCGCGACCAGCGCGGCGAACGCGGCGGCAGCGCGGCTTCGTGTACCGAAGCGGCGTCGGGCCGAGGCGGGCATGAAAATCCTCCAAGGGTCGATCCGGATCGCGTCAGGCCGCGATCACATAGCGAGACCATTGCAGCGCCTATGACCTGTTTGTTCGACCGCAGGTTAACTGTGAGAGAAACTCCGGTGAATCACATCTTCGGGGTTTCGGAATCCAAAGTGAGGGATACGACCGGCAATCCGGGCGGCGTGGCGTCCTGCAACACGACCCGGAAGGGAATGCCGCGCTTGGCCCACGACGCCGCGGCGTCGGTCGCGGCCTCGGCGAACCAGGCCCGTTCGGCGGGCTGCTGATCCAGCATGAGGGCCGCGTTGCGCACCACCGCGACGTAACCCATTGCGTCCCCGACGAATTCGTCGAGGTCGCGCAGGCATTCGTCGAAGGCGTCCTTGTTTTCCCCGAAGTAGTAAGGGAATTGGAAGGCGGCGGCGAATTCGTCGAAGACACCCGCGACGGTCCGCATCTTGCGACCCCGCAGTTCCCGGGACAGGTAGCCGTCGGGGATTCGGAAACGGACGCCGGAGAATTCGGCCGCGCCGATCGGCAGCACGCCGAGCACCGGGACCGTCTGTGTGGAGGTCGCGGTGGGCAGGGAGAGGAACTGCGACAGCGGGATCGGCTCGGTCATCTCTGCCATCGGCTCGGTCATCTCAGCGCATCCTCGTGAAGGTTTTGTAGTGGTCGCCGGTGTAATAGGCCGAACCGTCGCTGCCGGTGATGATGCGCTCGGCGTCGCGGGTCTGGCCGCGCTGCTTGGGGTTCACGTCCCACTCCTGGTACGTGATGGCCTTGCCCGCGGAATCCTTGCGCGGCAACTGGCCGCTGCGGTTCTCCCAGGGATCGCCGCCGTGGGTGCCGGGGGCATTGGCGGAGTCCGGCCAGCGTCCGGCGTCGATCTCGACCAGTGTGGCGTAGGCGCGGTCGGGGACGCCGAGGACCTTGGAGACCGGCGCGGACTGATTCGCGGTGCCGGGTGTGGCACCGCCGGGCTTCGCGGTCGTCTTGACCGTCGAGGTCGCAACGGCCTTGGCGCCGTTCGTATCCCGATGATCGTTGACCTTGGTGGCCACCACCGCGATGAGCAGCACCAGCACCGCAGCGCCCAGTGTCAGCCAGGCGCGCGTCTTCTTGGAGACGGTCATCGGTACTGCACCGTCACCGGCGCGTGGTCGGACCAGCGTTCGGCGTAGGTGGCGGCCTTCTCCACGACGGCCTGCTTGGCGCGGGACGCGATATCGCCGCGCGCCAGCTGGTAGTCGATGCGCCATCCGGCGTCGTTGTCGAAGGCGCGGCCGCGGTAGGAGTGCCAGCTGTAGGGCCCGGGCACGCCCGGATGCAGTTCGCGCACCACGTCTTTGTACCCGGCGGCCAGCATGGACGACACCCAGGCGCGCTCCTGCGGCAGGAATCCGGCGTTCTTGATGTTGCCCTTCCAGTTCTTGATGTCGAGTTCGGTGTGCGCGACATTCCAGTCGCCCATGATGACGAACTCGCCGGGGTGCGCGAGCATGCGCGCGCCGATGGCGTCGAGGAAGCGGTACTTCTCGTCCTGCATCGGGGTGTCGGCCTCGCCGGTGTGGACGTAGACGCTGGCGATGGTGAGGTCGTCGAAGTCGGCCTCGATATAGCGGCCCAGGGTGGCGAATTCCTCGACGGGAGTCCAGGTCCCGTCGTCCAGGAGGCCGACGCCGACGCGCACCGCGTCGGGTTCCTTGCGGGACAGGATGGCCACGCCCGCCCGGCCCTTGAGGCCCGGCTCGGCATGGCTGAGGAACCATCCGGCGTCCAGCGCGGGCGCTAGCGCGCTCCGCGTTTGCTCATCGGTCGCCCGCGTCTCCTGCAGGCAGACGATATCGGCCTCGGTCGCGGCCAGCCACGCGAGCAGTCCCTTGCCCGCGGCGGCCCGCACCCCATTGACGTTGCACGTACTGATGATTTTCGCCACTTCACGACCGTACAATGCGGCTTACCGACTCTCTTCACGGACATCGAGGTCCAGGAAGGGGTGACGACGATGACGTCAGGCACCACCAAGCCCACCGCCCCGCCCGCGCCCATCCGCGCGCTTCACACCGGCTCCGGTGAACCACTGCTCCTGCTGCACGGATTCATGATGTCCCCGCATTGCTGGGAGCAGGTCGCGCAGCGCATGTCCGGCCATTGCGAAGTGTTCGCTCCGGCCTTCGCCGGACATTGGGGCGGACCCGATTTCGACGGCTGGTATCTGGATGTCAGTGCCCTTGCCGATCGGGTGGAGGACCAGCTCGACGAGATGGGCTGGCGCACCTGCCATATCGCGGGCAATTCGCTCGGCGGTTGGGTCGGCTTCGAGCTGGCTCGGCGCGGACGGGCCCGCACGCTCACCGCGATCGCCCCGGCGGGCGGCTGGCAAACCCCGTCCACGCTGCAGCTTCGGGTGGGTTTGAAGTTCGCGTCGCTGGTCCCGCTGGTGGAGATCGGCAAGCATCTGCCCGACTACATCGCCTACAGCGGTCTCGTCCGGCAGGCCGTCGCCCTGCTGCTCACCAAGAACACCTCCGCGGCCTCCCGCACCGGCATCGAGGCGGCCATCACCTCGGCCATGCACTGCAAGGCCATGCTGCCAATGCTGGTGAGCGGCCTGCGTTTCCCGGCCCTGGAGAACCTCTCCACCCTGAAAACCCCGGTCCGCCTGCTCATGTGCGAGAACGACCGCGTCATCCCCAACCGCGCCTACGCCCGCCGCTTCCTGGAAGAACTCCCGGAGTCGGCGGACCGCATCCTGGTCCACGATGTCGGCCACGTGCCGATGCTCGAGGCCCCGGACCGCATCGCCACGCTGATCGCCGAGCACGTCTACGCCTCCCGCACCCGCCTGCGCGCGGTCTGAGCACCCGCACCCGACGACACCGCCCGCGCTCAGTCGAGCGGCGGCGGTGGGGTCGGGGCTCCGGGCGGGACCGGAATCTTGGGGAACGTCAGGGAGTTCGGCTGGGCCACGGCCTCGGTGACGGCTGCGGTGCGGGTGATGCCGAGGGTGCGGTCGCGGGCCGCGCCCGGGTCCCAGCCGGTGGCGACGACGTGGGTCTGGACCAGGATGGCGGCGAACAGGATCACCACGCCGATGGCGAGGCAGGCCATCACGGCACCCCAGCCGCCGAGTTTGGCGGCGGTGCCGATGGCGGTGCCGAACCAGCCGAAGTCGGCGTCGCCGAAGGTGGTGTTCTCCTCGCCGAAGGGGCCCAGGACTCGGAGCAGGATGGCGGGCAGGAAGGTGATGAGGCAGCCGTTGACGAAGGCGCCGCAGACCGCGCCGCGGCGACCGCCCGTCGCATTGCCGTAGACGCCCGCCGCGCCGCCGGTGAAGAAGTGCGGCACCAGGCCGGGTAGGACCAGCGCCCAGCCGAAGAGGGGGTTGAAGATCCAGCTGAGCAAACCCAGGCTGACCAGGCCGCCGACGAAGCTGCTGAGGAAGCCGAGGAGTACGGCGTTCTGGGCGTAGGGGAACACGATCGGGGCGTCCAGCGCCGGAATCGCGCCGGGCACAACCTTTTCCGCGATGCCCTGGAAGGCGGGCACCAGCTCGCCCAGGATGGTGCGGACACCGAAGAGGATGACGGCCACCGCGATACCGAAGTAGAGGCCCTGCTGCACGGACTGCATCAGATAGTTGCCGACATTCGTCGCACCGTTCTCGAAGGCCTGGAACGCCTCGTCCTGCCCGGCCCGCGCGAGGTAGGCCAGCGCCAGCACCAGATACAGCAGCACCATCGACAGCGCGGTCGCCACCATCGAATCCCGCAGGAAGCGAAGCCCTTCCGGCAGATCCATCTCCTCGGTGCTGCGGCTGCGCTTGCCGACCAGCTGTCCGGTCGCGCCCGCCGCGATATAGCCCGCGGTGCCGAAATGCCCGATGGCCACCTCGTCGCCGCCGGTGACCCGGCGCGTCCAGGCCTGGGCCAGCGCCGGGAACGACACCATGACGATGCCGAGCAGAATGCCGCCCGCCACGACCACCACCGGCGTGGACAGACCCGCCACCGCCAGCACCATGGTGAGCAGGGTGGCCATGAACAGCATGTGGTGGCCGGTCAGGAAGACGTAGCGCAGGGGCGTGAACCTGGCCAGCGCCAGGCTGATTCCGAAGCCGAGGATCATCAGCCAGGTCACCCGCGCGCCGTACTCGTTCTGGGCGATGGCCACGATGGCCTCGTTGGTGGGGATGACGCCGTGCGCGCCGAGCGCTCCCTGGATCATGGTGCCCAAGGGTTTCAGCGATTCCACCACCAACCCCGCGCCCGCACCGATGAGCAGGAAGCCCAGCGTCGCCTTGATGGCGCTGCCCGCCACCTGCCCGGCCGGTTTGCGCAGCGCGATGAGCCCGACGGCGGTGATGATGCCGATGAGATAGGCGGGCTGGCTGAGGATTTCATTGACGACGAACTGTGCGATGGCCAGAACGACATTCATGCTGTCCGCCTTCCTAGACGTCGAGGAGTTCGCGCGGGGCTAGAGATCGAAGAGCTCGCGGAGAGCCCCGTCGACTTCGGCCGCGCTGGTGAAGTTCTCGATCACCCGCACCGGAATACTCAGATTGCCAAGGGTTTTGGCGATTTCTCCGGAGGTGAGCACGGCGACGGCCTCCGACGCCTTGCCCTTGGCGGAGATGGTGTCGGTGGCCTCGACCGTGATGTACGGGGTCCAGTGCCAGCGGTCGAGCACCGATTCCAGCGTGCTCTTGAGGAACAGGCTGGTGCCGACGCCATTGCCGCAGACGGTGAGGATCTTCAGCGGACCGGAGTGCGATTTGACGGTGGGGATTGGCGTGGATCCCTTTGCCGCCGAGGGCTTTTCGGTTGCCACCCGCGCGATCTCCGTTTCGTCGAGCAGCAGGGCCCGCAACTGCCGCGGCGTCCGCACCGCCCGCAAGAGCTGCTCCGCCCCCGGCTCCAGCAGCACCTTGGCGAGCGCGGCCATGGCATCGGTGTGCACGCCCGAATCCGAGGCGGCCAGCGCGACGACCAGATCCACCGGGTCATTGGGGCTGTCGAACTCCACCGGCTTTTCCAGCCGCACCCACGACATCCCGGTCCGACGCACCGCCGGGGACGGACGGGCATGCGCGAAGGCGAATCCAGGAGCGATGACAATGTAGGGCCCGTTGGTCTCGACATTGCCGATCATCTCCGCCGTGTACTCGGCCGTGGTCACCCCGGTGGCGACCAGCAAATCACCGGCCGCCCGAATGGCCGCACGCCAGTCGTCGGCATGACCGTGCAGATCGATCGCCTCCGAAGGCAGCAAATCCACCAGCGATGTCATGCGCCGATCCTCGCATGAATACCCAATAGCAAATGTCTGGCACACCGCGTTGTCATCCGAATACCGACGCCGCTCCGAATCACTTCCGGTGCGCCGCGGTATCCCGATCCGCATTCAGCACACCGGGCGTTACCGTGAACAGCGCGCCGGAAGACGTTCTCTTACATAGGATTACTGCCACAACGGAGTCCCTCGGACAGGGGTGTGAAAGATGACGGATCAATCGCACGTGGACCAGTCGAAACCGAGCATCGCGCGGGTGTACGACTACCTTTTGGGCGGCAAGGACAACTACGCCGTGGATCGCGAGATCGGGGACTTCTTCATCAAGGATCTGCCGGGTTCGGTGGATATCGCCTTCGCCAACCGCAATTGCCTGGTTCGCGCCGTCGGCGAGATCGCCCGCGCGGGCGTGAAACAGTTCATCGATATCGGCAGCGGCCTGCCCACCGCCGACAATGTGCACCAGGTCGCGCAGCGCCATCTCACCGACCCGCACGTCGTCTACGTCGACAACGACCCCATCGTGCTGGCCCACGGCCGCGCCATCCTGGAGACCGACGAGTTCACCAGCGTCATCCAGGCCGACCTGCGCGATTCGGCGGGCATTCGCCACCACCCGGAGGTCGAACGCCTCATCGACTTCTCGCAGCCGGTCGCCATCATCTTCAGCGCGATCCTGCACCACCTGAACAATGACGAGAAGCCCGAGCAGGTCGTGCGCTACTGGACCGACCAAATCCCTTCCGGCAGCATGGTCTACATCTCGCACTTCCGGTCCGGCTTCAATGAGGAAACCCGCCTGGCCGAGCAGAAGTTGCAGTCCAGTTTCGGCCGCGGCCGCTGGCGCACCGACGAGGAAATCCTCGCCCTGTTCGGCGATCTGGAGATCCTGGATCCGGGTCTGGTCCCCTGTTCCCTGTGGCGGCCCACCCCCACCACCGCCGACGGCGTCTCCCGCATCGGCACCGACCACCACGATCTCAGCGTCTGGGAGCAGCTGATTTCCGCCGCCCTGTCCCGCAAGCCGTAGCCCGCGTCCATCGGCATCCCGCAAGTCCACCGACCTGTTTTGTGCTGCGTAAGAAGGGGAACGCCCTCTGGTACCGCAGAGCGTCTGTGGGTCAGTGCGGGAGAGGTGTCGGATGGAGAGTCAGCGTGGGCAGCAGCGCAGTGATCGTGCGCGGGGATGGGATCGGCGGGTGGAGGCCGAGGAATTCGCCAGTCGGGCCCAGTGGGAAGAGTCCGCGTGGGATCACCCGGATGAGGTAGCGATCACCGATGACGAGAGCAAGAAGTTCAAGACGAGTCGTTGACCGGGCCGGTCGTCCGGGGCCGCCACCGGCGACAGGCGGCGGCCCCGGACGTGTGCGCGCCTAGTAGGCGAGCAGTCCCTTGGCGACGTGGGTCACCTGGATCTCATTGCTGCCCGCGTAGATCATGAGCGACTTGGCATCGCGGGCCAGCTGTTCGACGTGATACTCCGACATGTAGCCATTGCCGCCGAAGAGCTGGACGGCGTCCATGGCCACCTCGGTGGCGATCTCCGAGCAGTACAGCTTCATGGCCGACGCTTCGGCCAGCGTGGGCGGCTTGCCCGCGCGGGACCGTTCCAGGGCGTTGAACACCATGTTCTGCACATTGATTCGCGCGACCTCCATCCTGGCGAGCTTGAGCTGCACCAGCTGGAAGCGGCCGATCTCCTGACCCCACAGCTTGCGGGTCTTGGCGTAATCCACACAGAGCCGGTGACATTCGTTGACGATGCCCAGCGCCATGAAGGCCACGCCGATTCGCTCGGCGGTGAAACTCGAACGGGCGCTTTCGCGTCCGTCGCCGCCCTCGTGCTGTTCGGTCTCGCCGAGCAGCCGGTCGCGGCCCAATCGCACATTGTCGAAGAACAATTCGCCGGTGGGCGAGGCGTGCAGGCCCATCTTCTTGAACGGCTTGCCCTGGGTGAAGCCCTCCATGCCCTTGTCGAGCACGAAGGTCAGCACCTTGCGGTCGCGCTTTTCGACCCCGTCGCCCTCGTCGAGTTTGGCGTAGACGATGACGGTGTCGGCGTAGGGGCCGTTGGTGATGAAGGTCTTCTGGCCGTTGAGGATGTAGTCCTCGCCGTCGCGGCGGACGTAGGTCTTCATGCCGCCGAAGGCGTCCGAGCCGGAGTCCGGCTCCGTGATCGCCCACGCCGCGACCTTTTTCATGGTCACGATGTCGGCCACCCAGCGTTCCTTCTGCGCGAGGGTGCCGCGCGCGAGGATGGTGGTGGCCCCGAGGCCGATGCTCACGCCCATGGCGGTGACCAGGCCCATGCACACCCCGGACAGCTCGCTGATGAGCACCGCCATCAGCGATTCCTGCCCGGAGAACGGCCCGCCCTCACCGGAGGGCTTCTTCTCCGGCAGCGGCTCCCCGGCGGCGATCGCCTCCTCCCGCTTGCGTTGTTTGGCAAGCAGTTTGGCGACCGTCTCGGCACCCAGCGCGTCGATGCCGAACTCGCTGAACAGCTTCCGGATGATCGGGTACGGCAGCATCTCACCGCTGTCGAGGGCGTCCAGGTGCGGGCGCACCTCCTTGTCGATGAAGCCGCGCACCGCGCCGCGGATCAGCTCATCGGTCTCGGACCATTCGAACATCGTTGTCCGCCTTCCTGATTACGGCAGTCGCCCGGCGATATCGTCGATGGACCACGGGCCTTCGGTCTCGATGGTCTTCACGTCGTGCCACCCCGCCAGTTCGGAGATCGCGCCGCCCTGTACCGCGAACACCTTGCCGGTGATCGGGCACTTCTCGGTGGCAAGGTACGCCACCAGCGGGGAGATATTGGCCGGACTGAAGGCATCGAACTCGCCCTCTTCCAGTCCCGCCTGCTGGGCGGCCATCATCTCGCCCATGCCCGGCGTGGCCAGGGTGAGGCGGGTGCGGGCGATGGGGGCGATGGCGTTCACGCGCACGCCGTAGCGGGCCAGTTCGTCCGCGGCCACCAGGGTGAGCGCGGCGATGGCGGCCTTGGCCGCACCGTAATTCGCCTGTCCCGCATTGGGAACCGTGGTGCCCGACGCCGACGCGGTATTGATGACCGCGGCATTGGGCTGATTGCCCGCCTTGGACTGGTCCTTCCAGTAGGCGGCCGCGTGCCGGAGCACCGCCGCGTGCCCCTTGAGGTGCACGGCCACGACCGCGTCCCACTGCGACTCGTCCATGCCCGCGATGAACGCGTCGCGCAGGATGCCCGCGTTGTTCACCACCACATCGAGCCGACCGAACTCCGAAACAGCCTGATCCACCAGGTTTTTCGCACCCTGCCAGTCGGCCACGCTGTCGGTGTTGGCGATCGCGCGCCCCCCTGCGGCGACGATCTCGTTCACCACCTCGTGCGCCGGTCCGGCGTCGGTGCCCTCACCGGCATTGCTGCCGCCGAGGTCGTTGACCACAACCGCCGCGCCCTCACGCGCGAACAGCAGCGCGTGCTCGCGACCGATCCCCCGACCGGCCCCGGTGATAATGGCGACCCGTCCGTCGAGTGCACCCATGAATGTCTCCTCAGTTGTCGGAAATTTCGGCGAGGCCGTCGCTGAGCACCGTGTCATCGCCGCGCACGGTCCGGAAGGCGTAGGTGGTGACCCCGTTGGCGGTGCCGACCTTCCAGATCTGGGTCTCGAGGTCGTCGCCCGGGAACACCATCTTGGTGAAGCGCACCGCATACCGTTGCAGCCGAGCCACATCCGAGTCCGCGACCTGGCTCAAGACCCCCCATGACGACATCGCCATGGTGCACAGCCCATGCGCGATGATGCCGGGCAGACCGGCATCCTTGGCCACCTGGTCGTCCAGGTGCAGCGGCACCGGATCGCCCGAGGCCGGGGAGTAGCGGTAGGTCTGGTCGGCGTCCACGTGCGCGGTCGCCGTCGCCAGCGGCGCCCGCTCCAGCAGCGCCGGATCGAGCCGGTGCGCCGGAGCCTGGTCGCCGACCCGCTCCCCCGCGTCGACATTGCGGAAGAACGCGGTCAGATACTGCTCGTTGACCAGTTCCCCGTCCTCGGCCCGGCATTCGATGAGGATGGTGATGGTCGAGCCATTGTCCTTCCCCTCGTACCCGATGGCCTTGGCCCGCGACACCAGCCTGTCACCGGGTCGGATCGGCCGGTGGAAGTGAAAGTCCTGCTCCCCGTGGACGACTCGACCGAAGATGTTCATCGGGGCCACGTCGATGACCGGCACCATCATGGCGTCGAACACCGGCACGATGGCGAAGATCGGCGGTGCCACATCGCCTTTCACGTGCCCGGGAATGGGATCGTTGGTGGCGGCGGCGTATTCGGCGATCCGCTCCCGGGTGACCTCGAAGGCTTCCTCGTCCGACCAGTTGCCCAGCCCGGACCTATCGAATTCGACTGCCGTCGAAGTCATTTCAGGCCGCCGTGGCGAGGGCGTCGAGCGCGGCGAGAGTTTTGTCCAGCTGAGTGAGGCCATCCTTCTCCACCGCCTTGCCCAGCGCGCCCTTGATGAGCGCGCCCTCGAAATCGCCGGACACGGAGAACTTGCTGCCGCTGCCCTCGGGGGTGATGTCGAAGGAGAACTGCACCTTCACACCCGCCATGCCGGTGCCGCTGAGTACCAGGCGATTCGGGGTGTCGACGCTCTCGACCACCCACTCGATCTTGTTGGCCATGCCGAGCATGACGATCTTGGCGGTCAGCTTCGCGCCGGGGGCCAGCACGGCCGGGGGCTCCTCCATCCAGCGCTCGTGGATGGAGAACCATTTGTCCCAGGTCTGCGGGTCGGAGACGACGGCCCACAGGCCCTCGGGGGTGGCGTTGAGATCCTTGGACGCTTCGATGTGTCCCATGTGATTACCTCTTGTAGTTCCCGCGAATGGAAGGGGCGGAGATCAGCGGTCCGCGCGCTGGTAGGCGGTGACGACGGCCGCGCCGCCGAGCCCGATATTGTGCTGCAGCGCGGCGGTGACATTGTCGACCTGCCGCTTGTCGGCGGTGCCGCGCAGCTGCCAGGTGAGCTCGCTGCACTGGGCCAAACCCGTTGCGCCCAAAGGATGTCCCTTGGAGATGAGCCCGCCGGACGGGTTCACCACCCACTTGCCGCCGTAGGTGGTCGCGCCGGAGTCGATGAGGTGTCCCGCCTCGCCCTCCTTGGCCAGCCCGAGCGCCTCGTAGAGCAGCAGCTCGTTGGCGGAGAAGCAGTCGTGCAGCTCGATGACCTGGAAGTCCTCGGGGCCGAGCCCGGCCTGGGCGTAAACCTTCTCGGCCGCTTGCACATTCATGTCGTAGCCGATGAGGTTGCGGGCGCTGCCGTCGAAGGTGGACTGGAAGTCGGTGGTCATGGCCTGGCCGACGATCTCCACCGCCTGCCGCGACAGGTCGTGGCGGTCCACGAATTCCTCGCTGGCCAGAACGACCGCGCCCGAACCATCGGAGGTGGGCGAGCACTGCAGCTTGGTGAGCGGGTCGTAGATCATGCGCGAGCCCAGGATGTCGTCGAGCGTGTACTCGTCCTGGAACTGCGAATACGGGTTGTTCACCGAGTGCTTGTGGTTCTTGTACCCGATCTTGGCGAAGTGCTCGGCGGTGGTGCCGTACTTCTTCATGTGCTCGCGCCCGGCCGCGCCGAACATCCACGGGGCCACCGGGAAGAGCACCTCGGAGATCTCCGCGAGCGCCATGATGTGGCGGGCCATGGGCTGTTCGCGGTCGTCCCAGGTGGAGCCGAGCGAGCCCGGCTGCATCTTCTCGAAGCCCAACGCCAGCGTGCAGTCGGCCAGCCCGCCCCGAATCGCCTGTGCCGCAAGGTAGAGCGCGGTCGAGCCGGTGGAGCAGTTGTTGTTGACATTGACCACGGGGATGCCGGTCATGCCCAGTTCGTAGACGGCGCGCTGACCGGAGGTGGACTCACCGTAGACGTAGCCGACGTAGGCCTGCTCGATCTCGCGATAGTCGACCCCGGCATCGGCGAGGGCCTTGGTCCCCGACTCCCGGGCCATGTCCGGGTAGTCCCAGTCGCTGCCGTCCTCGTTCTTGCGCCGCCCCGGCTTCTCGAACTTCGTCATGCCGACGCCGACGACAAAAACGCGGTTCGCGAAGCGACCCGATGTGGGGTGGGGGTGGGGCGACGGGTGGGCCTTGTTCGTCATCGAACTCCTCACATAGGGGTGCAGAAACAAACATACAAAGCTGTATGTAAGTCGGCAAGAGGGTGCGTGGAATCCTGGCGGTGATTACAAGATCATGAGGTCAGGTTGATGCAGCGGCACATACAGCCGCGTCGGTATTGCGAGGAGATCGCCGGGTGTCAGTCGGCGATGCGAATGTCCGGCATGCCCGCGTCCGCCGCCATGCGCAGGTGCGCCGAGGCGCGCAGCCAGCGGCGATGCGCGCGCTCCGGATCGGGAGAGATGAAGTTGCTCACCAGGATTCCGCGCAGTGTGTCCATGGCGGTATACGCGAAATCGCGAACGCTCTTGCGGTAGAGCTCGTTCGGCACCAGCTGGGCGACCGCCAGCAGCACGGCATTGTTGACGAACGGCTCGACCTTCTCGACCTCGGCGGCCAGCAGGCGATCGGTGCGGGCGGCCACCCAGAGCTCGACCGCGGCGATGAACAGCGGTCCCTGATGCAGCTCCCACATGAATTCGAGTGCGGTGCCGAGCGGATCGTCCCCCGCGCGCATGCGGTTGATCTCCTGCATGGCCGCCTCGGTCCGGCGCTGGGCCAGATGGCTGACGGCCGCGACCACCAGGTCGTTCTTCGAGCCGAAGTGGTGCACCTGCGCACCCCGGGTTACCCCCGCCCGCTCCGCCACCCGTGGCGTCGTGGTCCCGGCGTACCCGTACTCGACGAGGCATTCGATGGTGGCGTCCAGCAGCCGCGTGCGCATCTCGGTGCTGCGCTGCTCCTGTGTGCGGCGCGGCTGTTTGGAGACGGCGGAGCTGGTCATGCCAGGATCTTACACTTACATACACCCGTGTATGTTCGCGCCCGGATTGCGGGCCGGATCGAACTCCGGCCCGCGACCGCGTTTCGGATCGACCCGGGGGTTAGTTCTCGGAGTTGTATTCGCAGGCGCTGCAGGACCAGCCGCCATCGGTCATGACGCAGTCGTTGAGCCTCACATTCGGGTTCCCCACCTGATCCCGACAGGCGGTGGCACAGCTGTTGAGATCCGGGCCGCAACTCACCGGCCCGTTATCGTCGGCCGAGGCCACGGCGGGCACCGCCAAGCCAATGAGCAAACCTGCGGCGAGCACAGCGATTCGAACAGCACGCATGCTGAAATTTCCTTTCCTGAACAGTGCGATGTCCGGTCGAGAGCGCTCGTATTCGGCCGATAACTCGACGAGATTAACTCCGTCGGCTGTGAATTCAGCTCAATGATCGCTGTGAATCAGACAGCCCGAATGCCTACTCCGACAACACTGTTCAGTACCGCCACCGCCGAGTCCGCATGTTCACAGCAAACTCTGCTCGCGAATTCAGCCGCGCCACAGGGCCACTGCGGGCCGCGCTGGTCCGCCCGCGTCCGGGTGGGTCAGCCGAGGGTGCGTGAGGTCGAGCGGGCGGCGAGGACGGTCACCGCGAACAGCGCGGTACCCAGCACCGCCAGCCCGGCACCGACCGCCGCGGGGGCGGTGTAGCCGAGACCCGCCGCGATGACCAGGCCGCCGAGCCACGCTCCCGCCGCATTGGCGATGTTCAGGGCCGCGTGGTTGAGGGCGGCGGCGAGGGTTTGGGCGTCGTGGGCGACGTCCATCAGGCGGGTTTGGAGCGCCGGGGCCAGGGATGCGCCCGACGCGCCCACCAGGAACGCGCCAATGGCCGCCGTGTACGGATTGTGGGCCGCCGCAACATAACCCGCGAGGATGACCAGCATCCCGATCATGGACACGAAGATGGCGCGGTCCACGCCACGGTCGGCCAGCACGCCGCCGACGATATTGCCCGCCACCATGCCGAGGCCGAAGAGCATGAGCACCACCGGAACCAGGCCGACGGGCAGGCCCGCGACATCGGTGAGGGTGGTGGTGATGTAGGTGTAGACCGCGAACATGCCGCCGAAGCCGACCGCGCCGACGAGCAGGGTCAGCAGCACCTGGGGGCGGCGCAGCGCGGTGAGTTCGGTGCGCGGGTCGGTCATGCGGACACCGTGCAGCTCCGGCACGAACCGGGCGATCGCGGCCACGGTCGCGAAACCGATCACGGCGACCACGATGAAGGCGTCCCGCCAGCCCAGATTCTGGCCCAGCCAGGTGGCGGCGGGGACGCCGACGACATTGGCGGCGCTGAGGCCCAGCATAACGGCCGCAACCGCTTTGGCCCGCTGGCCCACCGGAGCGAGCGAGGCCGCCGCCAGCGACGCCACCCCGAAGTAGGCCCCGTGCGGGAGCCCCGAGGCGAACCGGGCCACGGTCAGCGTCGCGAAGTTGGGCGCGATCACGCTGGCCGCATTACCCAGGGCGAACGCGAACATCAACGCCATGAGCAGCCGTTTGCGCGGCACCCGGGCGCACAGGGCGGCGATCACCGGCGCACCGACGACCACACCCAGCGCATAGGCCGAAACAATGTGCCCGGCGGTCGGTTCGGAGACCTTCATGGATCCGGCTATGTCCGGCAGCAAACCCATGGTGACGAATTCGGTGGTGCCGATCCCGAATCCGCCCAGCGCCAGCGCCAGCATGGCGGGGATATGCCAATCGGTGCGCGGCGGCACCACCGGCGTCTCCGTCACAACCGACGGTTCCGCCGACGCGGAGGGGTCCGGCGCGACGGGTCGGCTCATCGCCGCGTCGGGGGTGAGCGCGGCGGTGGTGGCGGAGACGGATTCGGGCACAACCAAGCGCAACACACCGGCGAATGGTCGCGATACCGTCCAGTCCGGTGATTTCACTCACCGACCGGGCCGAATGATGGGCCCGCTCACTCTCCGTGACCCGCGCCGCATCCCGGCGGCCACCCCGGTCCTCCGGAATCTCGCCGACCGGATCAGACGGTCGCCGGTGCCGCGGCCCGACTGGGATCGGCCTCGCCCAAGGGCCTGGCGACGGGAAAGTTGCTGCGAAACAGGCCGTCCGGGTCCCGGCGGTCCTTGATGTCCCGCAGCCGGGCCAGGGTCTCGGCGTCGAAGACGGCCGCGGGGCTCTCGCCGGAATCCAAGTAGGTGAACGGTTTCCGACCGCTCAGGTGCGGGCCCAGCGCGTCCACCACCGCCGCCTGGCGCTCGACGACGAGCGCCCCGAAGTCCGGTGTCGGCGCGGGGCCGAGCAGCGACAGCAGATACGGCTCGGCAATGCCACCCGCGCACCCCGCGTCGGCGGGCGGGGTGGCCAGCGCGCCACCGAGATGCCGGATCTGCACGAGGGCGAGCGGCCCCACGCTGCCCCGCGGCGCGGCGGCCGCCAGCAGCGCCTCGCTGACATCCGCGGAGAAATCGGTGAGCAGCTCGCCGCGCACCCGCGCCGGGCTCGGATCGGTCGGCTCCATGCAGACCCCGCCGACCTGCGCGGCGTCCAGCGGCCGCCGGGTGTCGAGCACCAGCCCCGCGATCTCGTCGAATCGGCGCAGCGGCCCGGTGACCCCGCCCAGCGCGACCACATCGACGGCCACCATGGCCTGGCCGCGCAGCGGCTCGGGAACCTGCGGGAACGGCGGGAATTGGATCAAGGTCAGCCAAAGGCTCAGTCCCACTTCGGCTTCCGCAGTGGCCTCCCGGAAGGCGGCGATCACCTCCGCGGCCCGTTCCGCGGGCCACAGCATGCGACCGCCGAAAAGCTCCGGCGCATCGAACAATTCGAACTCCAGCCCGGTCACCAACGCGAAATCACCGCCACCGCCACGCAAGGCCCAGAACAGATCCGACTCCGACTCCGCGGTCACCCGCCGCTGATCACCATCGGCGGTCACCACCTCCAGCGCCCGCACCGCGTGCGCGGCATAACCGCGACTACGCGCAAACCACCCAACACCACCGCCCAGGGTGTACCCGGCCACCCCGACCACCCCGGAACTGCCGCAGGCCCCGGCCAATCCGTGCGCCGCGGCCCGCTCCAACACCGGCTGCCACGCCACCCCCGCACCCACCCGCGCCACGCGCGAGCCGACATCGATCTCGACCCCATCCAACGCCCGCGTAATCACCAACACGGTCCCATCCGCCGCAGCGGACGGACTATGCCCTGTCGCCCGCGTACTCAACGCCACCTCGGCCGCCGCCGCAAACCGCACCAGCCCCGCCGCATCAGCCGCGTCGACTACCTCCACCACCGCCGAAACCCGCTGCCGCACAGCCAAATTCCAGGGCGAGGCCGCCTGCTCGAACCCATCCTCCCCGGGCACCAGCACCCGCCCCCGCACCACCTGCCGCAAATCCCGCCCGAGAGCAGACACAGTTCCTCCTTCACCACCGCGACCCCCGCCCCGGAATCCCGTGACCGTCGCATCGATATTGCGCAGCCCCCACCCCGCGTTAACCGCCCTTGCGGCGTACCGCCGCCACGGTCACCCCTCGCAGACCGTGGCGGACCCCTATCCTCCCGCCCCGATCATGACCGTTTCATGATCGACTCCGCCCCCGATCCCGCATCGCACGTCTCAGCACATCGCCCTCGCACCCCTGTGACATCGGATCAAACCCATGCTCGATCAACCACCGAATCCCCAACAGGCTGCGCAACGACCACCACGCCCGAATCACCTCGACATCGAGGTCCGTGCCGTAGCCCGCGACCACCTCACCGAGACGCTCCGGGTGCCCCATCGTCAAAGTGGCGATGTCGTACAGCCCATCGCCGGGCCCCGCCTCGGACCAGTCGATCACCCCGGTGATCTCGTCACCCGACACGAACACGTGCTCGGCTTGCAGATCACCGTGCGTGAACACCGGCGTCCACGGCCGCAACGCATCCTCGGCAACACGCCGGTTGTACGCGACCACCTCTGCGGGCAAAACCCCATTCGCGACAATCCACTCGCACTCACCATCGAGCTGCACCCCGATCTCCTCCACCCCGCGCCCCTCCCACGGCGGCAACGGCGCATCATGCAACTCCCGTATCACCGCACCCGCCGCCCTCCAAGCCGCCGCCGACGCCTCCGACGGCTCCCCGACCCGACCGAGCGCGACGCCCGGCAGAGCGGCCAGTGCGAGCACAGAGGGCTTGCGCCACAACACTTTCGGAGTAGGAATCGGCGCCCTGTCCATCGCCTCGACCTCGAACTCCCCCCGCCCCCACTCCCCATCAACCTTCAAGAACGCATCCCCCACCCGCAAGGTAACCCGCTCCCGATGCGCCACCACAACCGCAACCTCTTCCACCCCAGCGATTATCGCGGCGCGAAGTGTCGCCATCGACGAGCATGCAATCCGGCAGGCAAACGCCGAGAAGAGTCCTGCTCCAATGCATTCTCGTGGGCGGGGGCGGTTAAGCTCGGGCGGTGAATTCAGCCCATGCCGCAGGAGAGAGTCGCAGCAGTCGTTTCGGGGGGTTTCTTCGGGAGAATCTGCCGATGCTGCTGGTGGCGGGGGTGCTTGTGGTGGCGGTGGTGTTTCTCGCCTGGGATCGGTGGCGGCGGGGGACGTTCTTCTTCGGGGGGGCGGCGCTGTTGGGGGCGGCGTTGCGGCTGATTCTGCCGACCGAGCGGGCGGGGCTGCTCGCGGTGCGCAGCAAGGGGTTCGATGTCGCGTGGCTGACGGTGCTGGGCGGCGCGATCATCGTGCTGGCCGCGACCATCAGTAGCCTCGGCGTCACGTAGGAACGCGCCGAGGTCGGGGCCGCGACCGGGGTCGCGGCGCTGAGATCTGATCGGGGGCTGTCTGTTAAACCGAGGTGATGCGGCGGCCGAGTTCCCGGCGTAATACTTCCTGGTCGGGAAGTCGGTGTAGGACGCGGAGTATGGCCGGGCGGAGTTCACGCTGCTCGTCCTCGGAGAGCAGATCGACGAGATCGCGGAGATCCATGTCATCGAATGCGGCGGTCATAGCTGAATAGATTACGACCGCCGGGCCCGAAGCACACGTATTCGAAGCGAGCGGTTACCGATGTGTCATATGCGCGAAACCGGAAGCGCGTCAGGACAATTCGCGCGAAACAGCCACGATACGCGCGGTAACGCGCGGCCGTTGCGGCAGCGGAAATGCAGCGGAAATGCAGCGGTTGTTCAGCGATCGGACTCGCGTTGGGCGCGGGCCAGATCCATCGTCTCGAGCACCAGCTTGCCGACCGCCTCGAACTCGGTCAGAAAGCCGTCGTGGCCGTCCTTGGAGTGGATGACCTCGAGTCCCTTGGAGCCGGGCAGCAGATCGGCCAGCTCCTGCTGCGTGCGCAGCGGGTAGAGCCGATCGGAGTCGACCCCGCCGACCACGCACGGCACCGGCGTCGACGCCAGCGCCGCCTCGACGCCGCCGCGCCCGCGGCCCACGTCGTGGCGGTTCATGGCCTCGCTGAGCAGCACGTAGGTGGCCGGGTCGAAGCGCGAGATCAGCTTGTCCGCCTGGTATTCCAGGTAGCTCTGCACCGCGTAGCGCCCACCCGCCCGGGGGTCCTCGTTGCCCTGGGCGTGATTCTCGAACCGATGGTCCAGTTCGAACTCGGTGCGATAGGTCAGGTGCGCGATGCGCCGGGCTATACCCATCCCGGTCATGGGCGCGCGCCCGGTGCCGTGATAGTTGCCGCCCTGCCAGTTCGGATCGGCCTTGATGGCGGCCTGCTGGGTGGTCTGGGTGCCGATCTGGTCGGCGGTGGCGCGCGCGCCGACCGCCAACACCAGCGCCGCGCCGACCCGCTGGGGGCTGCCGACCATCCACTCCAGCACCCGCATACCGCCCATGGAGCCGCCGAGCACGGCCGCCAGCCGCTCGATGCCGAGCAGATCGAACAGCTTGGCCTCCGCGGTCACCTGATCGCGAATCGAGATCTCGGGAAACCGTGCGCCCCAAGGCTTTCCGTCCGGGGCCAGCGAGGCCGGGCCGGTGCTGCCCTTACAGCCGCCCAGCACATTGGTGGCGATGACACACCATTCGCGGGTGTCCACCGGCGCACCCGGCCCGACAATGCCGTCCCACCAACCGGGCTGGCTGTGGTGCACATCGGCGGGGCCGACCACATGCGAGTCACCGGTCAGCGCGTGCTCGACGAGCACCACGTTGTCCGCGTTCTCGGAAAGTTCGCCCCACCGTTGCACGGCCAGCGTCACATCGGGGATGACAGCTCCGGACTCGAGCTCCACATCCCCGATGGCAATGCTCGCGAGCGTCCCGTCCGGCGGCGGCAGCAACAGCTCGGCCGCGTGACGGGACGTCCTCGATTCGATGTTCACGGTCAACTTGCCGCCGCCGTCAGTCCGGCGCGCAAATCCGCCAGGATGTCGCCGATGCCCTCGATACCCACGGCCAAACGCACCAGACCAGGCGTGACACCGGAAGCCAACTGCTCCTCGGGGGTCAGCTGGGAGTGCGTGGTGGAGGCCGGATGGATGACGAGCGAGCGCACATCCCCGATGTTAGCGACATGGCTGTGCAGCACCAGCGCCTCCACGAACTTCTTCCCGGCGTCCACGCCACCGGCCAGTTCGAAGGACACGATGGCACCGACACCCTTGGGTGCCAGCTGTTTGCCACGCTCGAACCAGGGTGAGTCGGGAAGGCCCGCGTAGTACACCTTCTCGACGCCCGGCTGCCCGACGAGGAACTCCGCCACCGCCTGCGCGTTGGCCACGTGCCGCTCGACGCGCAGGCTCAACGTCTCGATGCCCTGCGCGATGAGGAAGGCATTGAACGGCGAGACCGCCGCGCCCAGATCGCGCAGCAACTGCACGCGCGCCTTGAGCGCGTAGGCGGGCGCGCCGAGATCGGCGAAGACCGCGCCGTGGTAGCTCGGATCGGGGGTGGTGAAGCCCGGGAATCGGGACTCGCCCGCTTCGTTCTTCACGGTCCAATCGAAGGTGCCGCCGTCCACGATCACACCGGCGACCGCCGCACCGTGCCCGCCCAAATACTTGGTGGCCGAATGCACGACGATGTCCGCGCCCAGCCGCAGCGGCTGGATCAGATACGGGGTGGCGACGGTGTTGTCCACGATGAGCGGCACACCCGCCGCGTGCGCGACCTCGGCGATCCCCGGAATGTCCAGGATCGAGCTGGACGGATTGGCGACGGTCTCACCGTAGAACGCCTTGGTGTTCGGCCGCACGGCCGCGCGCCACTGCTCGAGATCGTCGGGATCGGAGACGAAGCTGACCTCGATGCCCAGCTTGGGCAGCGAGTAGTGCAGCAGGTTGTAGGTGCCGCCGTAGAGGTGCGGGCTGGCCACGATGTGGTCGCCCGCCTCGGCCAGATTCAGGATCGCGTAGGTCTCCGCCGCCTGCCCGGAGGCCAGCAGCAATGCCGCGACACCGCCCTCGAGGGCGGCGATGCGCTGTTCCACCGCGTCCTGGGTGGGGTTCATGATGCGGGTGTAGATATTGCCCGGCTCGGCGAGACCGAACAGCGCGGCGGCGTGATCGGTGTCCCGGAAGGCGTAGGACGTGGTCTGGTAGATGGGCAGGGCGCGGGCTCCGGTGGCCGCATCGGGGGCCTGCCCGGCGTGAATCTGCTTGGTCTCGAAAGACCAGTTGGCCGGGTCGAGGGTGCCGTCGGCCCCAACGGCCGCGGGCGCGGTCGAGTCACTCATGTGTTCTGCTCCAAAAACAAGGTCGCCGAATGGCGGAATTTTGACGTTATCGAGAAGCGAATGGGCTTCGACAACAACACATTTCGGTAGACCTCCTAGTTGCGCTTGCGTTCGTCCTTCGAACGCCCGGTCCTCACCCGGAGCACCCCACCGCAGCTGGAGGGTTGCCGATCAGCGAGCCGGGGCTTGGCGCTGATGCTCTTGACCTGTTGCGAGATTCTAGCGGGCGGAGGCCGCCGTCTCGGAAGTGGGGCTCGCCACAGTCGGCGCCGCGCAGGTCCGCACGAATTCGTGATAGGCCGCGACCACGGCGTCGGCCATGCCACGGGGCGAGGTGAGGACCTGGTCCAGGGTGGAGCCGGATTCGACCTCGCATTCGGTGCCCGCGCGCATGATGGCGTGAAAAGTGCCGAGCAGCAGCCGAACCCGCACGTCGTTGACGGTGGTGCCGAGTCGCTCGGCCAGCACCGCGGCGGTCTGCTCGGTCTTGTTCTCGGCCGCCGCGAGGCTGCAGGCCCGCACCGGGGCCGAGGCGGCGATGATGCGCTGCATCTGCTGGAACCAGCGGAAGGGCAGCGGCTCGTCGCGGTCGACGACCCGATCCACGATGGCGAGGAAGCTGTCCAGTAGCGCCTGCATTTCGTTGCCGGTGTGTGGCTGCTCGCGCAGGGCCTCCGCATGCGCTCGCGCCCAGTCGGTGATGGGCGCGATGACGATGTCTTCCTTGCTCTCGAAGTACCGGTTCACGGTGCGCGGCGAAACGTCGGCGGTGTCGGCGATCTGCTCCACGGTGGTGGCGTCGAATCCCTGCTCATCGCACAGTCGCAGCGCGACGTCGATGATGCGCGCGCGGGTCTGTTCCTTCTTGCGTTCTCGCAGGCTGGGGCGATGACGCGAGATCACACCGGTGTGACTTGACAAATCCGACATGACTCCAGTCTAAGGGCTAAACGGTTCCATCTGTC
The DNA here is from genome assembly GCF_035818795.1 of Nocardia sp. CDC160. Taxonomy (NCBI): domain Bacteria; kingdom Bacillati; phylum Actinomycetota; class Actinomycetes; order Mycobacteriales; family Nocardiaceae; genus Nocardia; species Nocardia sp. CDC160. Next base: position 192,631 of record NZ_JAYKYT010000001.1, read on the forward strand.
CCATTATGACAACTGTCGCACTACGCCAAATTTCTCTTGACGCCAATTGTCGTCATGGGCCACTATGGTGAAAGCTGCCTTCGAACCCCAGAGGAGAGGCTCATGACCGTAGCGACGGACGCTCTCGGCACCGACGAAATATCAAGTCCCGCAAAAGACTCCAGGCGCTGGTGGGCGCTCGCCGTGATCGCGATGGCGCAGCTCATGGTGGTCCTGGACGCCACGATCGTCACCATTGCCATGCCCTTCGCGCAGCAGGATCTGCACATCAGCGATGGCGACAAGCAGTGGATCTTCACCGCCTACACCCTGATTTTCGGCGGCCTGCTGCTGCTCGGCGGCCGCCTCGCCGACTACCTGGGCCGCCGCCGCATCCTCATGGTCGGCCTCATCGGCTTCGCCGCGGCCTCGGCGCTGGCAGGTCTCGCCCAGAACCAGGCCGAACTCTTCGCGGGCCGCGCACTACAGGGCGCGTTCGGCGCGCTGCTGGCCCCGGCCGCCCTGTCGCTGGTGTCGGTGACCTTCACCGAGGCCAAGGAGCGCGCTCGCGCGTTCGGTGTGTTCGCGGGTGTGTCCGCGGCGGGCGCGGCGCTGGGCCTGATCGCCGGTGGCGCGCTCGTCGAGTACGCGAACTGGCGCTGGTCGCTGCTGGTGAACACCCCGGTCGCGCTGCTGGCGCTGGTCGGCGCGTTCGCCTTCGTGATCAAGGATGTGCCCGCGCCCCGCACCGGCGGGTACGACCTGCCGGGCGCGGTCACCGTCACCCTCGGCCTGATCTCCATCGTCTACGGTTTCAGCCGCGCCGCCTCCGACGGCTGGACGGCCTCGCTCACGCTGGCCCTGTTCATCGCGGGCGTGGCCCTGCTGGCGGCCTTCGTGGCCATCGAACGACGGACCTCGAATCCGCTGCTGCCGCTGCGTATTCCGGGTGAGATCAACCGCGGCGGGTCGTATCTGATCGCGCTGTTGGTGCCCATCGCGATGTTCGCCATGTTCTTGAACCTGAGCTTCTACCTGCAGATCGTGGAGCACTATTCGGCGCTGAAGACGGGTGTGGCGTTCCTGCCCTTCCCGGCCGGGATCGTGGTGTCGGCGGGCATCGCCTCGGCGGTACTGCCCAAGATCGGCCCGCGGCCGCTGATGCTGGCGGGTTCGGTGCTCGGCGCGGCGGGTCTGCTGTGGTTGTCGCGGCTCGAGTTCGGCGACAGCTACGCCAGCGCCCTGCTGCCCGCCATGATCCTGATCGCGCTCGGCATGGGCTTCCTGTTCGTGTCCATGCAGACCACGGCACTGCATCAGGTCGAGGCGGAGGACTCGGGTGTGGCCAGCGCCCTGCTCAATGCCGCGCAGCAGGTCGGCGGGTCGATCGGCACGGCTCTGCTGACGACCATTTCGGTGCAGGTGGCCGAGCGGTATGTGCGCAATAACGCGACCATCGACCATGTGATGGAACGGGCCTCGATCCACTCCTATGACATCGCATTCCTGATCGGCGCGGGCTTCTTCCTGCTCTGCATTCCGATCGCGGCGTTCATGATCCGGGACAAGCCGGAGAATCTGCTCGAAGGCGATGAGCACGCGGTGCACGTGGCCGTCTGAGCACGCCGTACACGTGGGCGTCTGAGCAGCGGGAAAATATATCCGTGGGCGATGGCAACGGGCTTGCCATCGCCCGCGGCTTTTTCGCATGCTGGGAAGTGCGGAAAGTCACCCGAAAAGCTACTTATCGGTAACCGCACTGAATTCCCGCACAGCGGGGGCCGCCCGCGCGGTGAGATCGATAGCAGCAGTACGCTTGTCTTGCTTGACGCCACAGCGTGCGTGGACCTGGCACCACAGGCCCCGTGCCGAGCGCCATGCGTATACGTTGTCTGTTGAACAGCTGGGGTCCGCTACAAGCGGTGCTCACCGGCCGTGCAATGGGAGCACCACCTTCCTAGGAGGACACGAAGATCCATGTCCAAGATCAAGGTTGAAGGCACCGTCGTCGAGCTCGACGGCGACGAGATGACCCGGATCATCTGGCAGTTCATCAAGGACAAGCTGATCAATCCGTATCTCGATGTGAACCTCGAGTACTACGACCTCGGCATCGAATACCGGGACAAGACCGATGATCAGGTCACCATCGACGCCGCCAACGCCATCAAGAAGCACGGCGTGGGCGTGAAGTGCGCGACGATCACCCCCGATGAGGCCCGCGTCAAGGAATTCGGGCTGAAGAAGATGTGGCGGTCGCCGAACGGCACCATCCGCAACATCCTCGGTGGCACCATCTTCCGCGCGCCGATCATCATCTCGAATGTTCCGCGTCTGGTTCCGGGCTGGACCAAGCCGATCATCATCGGCCGCCACGCCTTCGGCGACCAGTACCGCGCCACCGATTTCAAGGTGCACCAGGCGGGCACCGTCACCCTGACCTTCACCCCGGAGGACGGCTCCGAGCCGATCGTCCAGGAAGTCGTGAAGATGCCCGAAGAGGGCGGCGTGATCATGGGCATGTACAACTTCCAGGAGTCCATCCGGGACTTCGCGCGGGCCTCGCTGAACTACGGCCTGCAGCAGAACTACCCGGTGTACATGTCGACGAAGAACACCATCCTCAAGGCCTACGACGGCATGTTCAAGGACACCTTCCAGGAGGTGTACGAGACCGAGTTCAAGGACGAGTTCGACGCGGCCGGTCTGACCTACGAGCACCGCCTCATCGACGACATGGTCGCCTCCGCGCTCAAGTGGGAGGGCGGCTACGTCTGGGCCTGCAAGAACTACGACGGCGACGTGCAGTCCGACACCGTGGCGCAGGGCTTCGGCTCGCTGGGTCTGATGACCTCCGTGCTGCTGACCCCGGACGGCCGCACCTGTGAGGCCGAGGCGGCGCACGGCACCGTGACCCGCCACTACCGCCAGCACCAGCAGGGCAAGCCGACTTCCACCAACCCGATCGCCTCGATCTTCGCGTGGACGCGTGGCCTGGCCCACCGCGGCAAGCTGGACAACACCCCCGAGGTGATCGGCTTCGCCCAGACCCTCGAGGACGTCGTCATCAAGACGGTCGAGTCCGGCCAGATGACGAAGGACCTCGCGCTGCTGGTCGGCGGCGACCAGGGCTACCTGACCACCGAGGAGTTCCTCGGCGTGCTGGACGCCAACCTGGCGCGCGAACTGCGCTAGAAACCATTCCCACCGCACCACCCGGGCACCTGCCCCCACCAAATCCGGTGGGCGAGCGGGTGCCCGAACTGTTTTCCAGCCCACCGGCACTCCACGAGCATGCAATTCAGCAGGACCCTTCTCGACGTTTGCCTGCTGAATTGCATGCTCGTCGATTTCCTGTCAGGGGATGTGGGTTAGCTTGGCGGGGTTGAGGATTAGGTGGATGGCTTGGATTCTGTTGTCGGCGTTGAGGTCCAGGGATAGGACTGCCCAGGTCGAGTCCGCCGTCTGGAGGATTGCGCTTGGGGTGCCGTTTATTTCGGCGAAGCGGGGGGTGAGGGTGGGGGACCAGGCCCAGGTAATCGAGCAGAGGTAGCCGGATACCGTCGTGAGGCCGTGCAGGGGTTCTCTCGGGGTTTCGGAGGTGCCGTTGGCGTCGGCTCGGAAAATCACGTCGGGGGCGAGGAGTTGGGTGAGGAGGGTGAGGTCGCCATTCGTCGCGGCGGACAGGAAGTGTTCGGTGAGGGCGCGGTGTTCGTCGGGGGTGGTGCGGTGGCGGGGGCGGCGGGATTCGAGGTGTTTGCGGGCTCGGTAGGCGAGTTGGCGGGTGGCGCGTTCGGTGCGGCCGAGGAGGTCGGCGATTTCGGCGTGTTCGAAGCCGAAGGCCTCGTGGAGGACGAAGGCGACGCGTTCGGCGGGGTCGAGGGATTCCAGCACCACCAGCAGCGCCATCGAAACCGATTCGGCGAGTTCGAGATCGGAGTCGGGGCCGGTGAGCAGCGGTTCGGGTAGCCACGGGCCGATGTAGGTCTCGCGCCGGGCCCGGACCTTGCGCAGCTGGTCGATGGCGAGTCGGGAGACCAGGCGGAACAGGTAGGCGCGCGGCTGGTCGACGGTGTCGTGATCGACCCGCTGCCAGCGCAGCCACGCCTCCTGCAGCACGTCGTCGGCGTCGGCGCGGCTGCCCAGCATGCGGTAGGCCGCCGCGAAGAGTTCGGTGCGGTGCTGCTCGAAATCCACGCTCATACCTGATCGACGGTACGGACCGGTCGAACGTCACGCGTGACGCGGAGGCCGGGCGATCCGTCATTCCGGTAGCACCCCTTCGAATTCCGAGAGGACAGATTCGTGAGCATCGACCAGCAAGACACCCGCGCCGATGTCAACCGCACCGTGGTGCGCGACCTCTACCGCCACGTGGCCGCCGGAGACCTGGAGGCCGGATTCGCCCTGCTGCACGACGAATTCGTCTCCCACAACCCGCGCGTACCCCACGATCCGACGACCGGCACCGGCAAGCAGGCGTTCCGCGACTTCTTCGCCACCCCGGCCGGGCAGGCCCTCGCCACCGCCGACCAGGAGGTGGTGCGCCTGCTCGCCGACGACGACCTGGTGGCCGTCCACGTCCACCTGACCGTCGCCGGAACCGACATGGCGATCGTCGACCTATGGCGTCTCCGCGACGGCCTCGTCATCGAGCACTGGGACGTCGTCCAACCCGTCCCCAACCCCCTCCCCCATCCACACGGCATGTTCTAAACGTGTGGTCAGGCGATGCGGTCGAGGTCCTCGACGCCGGTTTTGACGTCCCAGACCAAGATCTCGTACTGCCCGATCTTGAATTCGGTGAACGGATCGTTGTCACGGATCCGATCGAGGGTTTCGACATCGGGTACACGCAACAGGAACCCGCCGCCGAAATGCGGCTGGAACGGTCCGGAGGCGATCAGCAGACCTTGCTTCTTCAGCCCACGCAGATACTCACGGTGCGCTTCCCGGAGCGCCTCATCGACTTCTTCCAGCGGAAGTCGGTACCGGACAATCACCAGGGCATACATTTCACAAACCTACTTTCAACTGGTGCAACGACTTTCGGCGATCTCGGTGACGCCCCCGCTCAACGGCCGAGGATCGCTGACCTACGCCGAATCTAGTAGCGGTGGTGGCGACAAGTTGGGGACCGAACGCGTCGCAGAGGGGGCCATCGATGCCACACCGCGGCCGCCACCGGCATGGGCCGGACTCCCCGCACGCGCTCGACCGTCCCTCTGCGATGCTGGAGCCCGTGTTCCATCTCGTGTTCTTCGAACCCCGGATTCCGCCCAATACCGGCAATGCCATTCGCCTGGCCGCCGGGACCGGCTGCGAGCTGCACCTGATCGAACCCCTCGGCTTCGACCTATCCGAGCCGAAGCTACGCCGGGCCGGGTTGGACTACCACGACCTGGCCGTTGTCACCGTGCATCCGAATCTCGCCGCCGCGTGGGAGGCCATCGCACCCGAACGGGTCTTCGCCTTCACCGCCACGGCCACCACGCACAACACCGAGATCGCCTATCGCAAGGGTGATGTCCTGCTCTTCGGGCCCGAGCCGACCGGGTTGCCCGAGGAGGTGCTCACCGATCCCCGCGTGACCGAGCAGTTGCGCATTCCCATGTTGCCGGATCGCCGGTCCATGAATCTGTCCAATGCCGCGGCCGTCGCCGTGTACGAGGCGTGGCGGCAGTTGGGTTTTCCGGGGGCGGTCTAGTCGTCGATCTCGAAGCGCTTGAAGCGGGATGTCGCCCCGCCGGTTAGGCGCACCGCGGACTTGGGAACCCCGTAGTGGGAAGCCAGCAGTTCGATCGCGGCCTTGTTGGCCTTGCCCTCCACGGCCGGGGCGCGCACGTACAGCTGTAGGGTCCCGTCGTCGAGGGTCTCGACCAGCGGGCCTTTCTTGCTGCCGGGCTTGATGGTCGCCCGGACCACTGTGGGCACGCCGCGCTCCTCTCCTGGGTGTCGCGCGCCATTATCTCGGACGAGCGATCGTGGCCATCTCGGACGAGCGATCGTGGCGGGGACGACGTAGTGTCGCGAGTGCCGTGGTGGCAGGCAGGTCGCCCGGGAAGGAAAGTGAAGATGTTCAAGCGTTTGCTATTGCTGCTCTCGGCCGTGGCGGGGGTGATCCTCCTCGCGGCGGGTACGGCCACGGCCGGACCGACCGTCGTGCACGACGATATGAACGTCCTGGATGTCGCCAAGGTGACGAACGCGGCGAACGAACTGTCGAATCCGGTGCAGATCTTCACCACCGACAAGTTCGCCGACAATCGCGGCAAGTTCGACCAAGAGGTGCAGAGCCACGTCTCCGGCGCGACGGACGTGGTCTTGGCCATCAACACCAAGTCGCATTTCTTCGACGTCCGCACCGGGTCGAATTCGCACATCAGGGAAACCAATTCCGCGGGCGCGGCTTTCAAGAACGCCTTCGGCAACAACGACTACACGGCCGCGACCATCGCGGCCCTGGGCGCGCTGAAGTCGGCGAGCGACCAGCCCGCGCCAACCAAGGCCGGTAACCCGGCTCCCGCCCCCGCCCCGGCGGCCAAGCCCGCCACCAAGAGCAGCGGCTGGGGCTGGCTCGGCCTGCTGTGCCCGATCCTGGTCATCGGCGGCATTGTCGCGGCGGTCTTCGCCTTCATCCGACGCCGCCGCAACCCGCCGCCCCCGCCCGCGCAGTTCGGCGGTCCCGGTGGTGGTTTCGGCGGCGGCTACGCACCGGGCGGGCCCGGCTACGGTCCGGGTTACGGCCCCGGCTACGGCGGCGGCCGCCCGGGCATGAGCCCGGGTGCCGCGGCCGGTCTCGGCGCGGTGGGCGGTGCCGTCGGCGGCGGCCTGCTCGGCTACGAACTCGGCCGCATGGAAGGCGAGCACGAGGAACGCGACCGCAACGACTACGGCCCACCCCCGGAATCCGGCGGCTACGACCCCGGCAACCAGCAGTGGGGCGGAGGCGGAGGTGACTACGACTTCGGCGGCGGCGGAGACTCCGGCGGCGGCGATTTCGGTGGCGGCGGTGACTTCGGCGGAGGTGGCGACTCCGGCGGCGGAGGCGGCGGCGACTTCTGACCGCCTGCCCGTTCCGGCGAAAACCTTTGGCGCGCCCGGTACTTCACTCGAAGTGCCGGGCGCGTCGGCATTCAGCGGAAGTCGCGGGAGCGGCCCTCGATGCGCAAGTCCATGCGTTGCAGATGTTCGGCGACAATCGTGACCGCGCCCTCGGCGTTCTGGACCCGGCCGCGAATGAGCAGGGCCGGGGCGGTGGTGGCGAGGCGGCGGTAGCGGGCCCACAGGCCGACCGAGCAGACCACGTTCACCATGCCGGTCTCGTCCTCCAGATTGAGGAAGGTGACGCCGCCCGCGGTGGCCGGACGCTGCCGGTGGGTGACCGCGCCGCCGACGAGAACCCTTGCGCCGTCACGAATGTCGAGCAGGCGCGCGGCGGGGACGACACCCAGCGCGTCGAGGCGTTCGCGGAGGAATTCGGTCGGGTAGCTGCCGGGCGAGACGCCGGTGGCCCACACGTCGGCGGCGGCCAGTTCCAGCGCGCTCATCCCGGGCAGGGCGGGTGCGGCGGTGGCCGCGCCGGTGCCGGGCAGTCGGTCGGGGCGTTCCCCGGCGGCCGCGCCCGCGGCCCACAGCGCCTCGCGGCGGGTGGAACCCAAGCTGCCCAGCGCACCCGCGGTGGCCAGCGCTTCCGCCTGCGGCACGGTCAATTCCACGCGTCCGGTGAGGTCGACGAACGAGGTGTAGGGCCCGCTCGCGCGGGCGGCCACGATCTGTTCGGCCAGATCGGTGCCGATGTGGCGGACCGCGGCCAACCCCATCCGGATCTCCATGCCCTTCGCTTCGAGGGTCGCCTCGGCCAGGCTGTGGTTGATATCGGGCCCGTGCACCACCACCCCGTGCCGCCGGGCATCGGCGACCAGTGACTGCGGCGAGTAGAACCCCATCGGCTGGGCGCGCAGCAGTCCGGCGCAGAAGGCCGCCGGATGATGCAGTTTGAACCAGGCCGAATAGAACACCAGCGAGGCGAAGCTCTGCGAATGGCTTTCCGGGAAGCCGAAATTCGCGAAGGCGTACACCTTCTCGTAGATGCGGTCGGCGACCTCGCCGGTAATGCCGTGCAGATCCTTCATGCCCTGATAGAAGCGGGCGCGCAGTCGTTCCATTTTCTGCGTCGAGCGTTTGGAGCCCATGGCGCGGCGCAGTTGATCGGCCTCGGCGGCGGTGAATCCCGCGACATCCACGGCCATTTGCATGAGCTGCTCCTGGAACAGCGGGATGCCGAGGGTGCGGGACAGCGAATTCTCCAGTGCCGGATGGTCGTAGACCACTTTCTCCTTCCCATTGCGACGGCGAATGTAGGGGTGCACCGACCCGCCCTGGATCGGCCCGGGCCGGATGAGCGCGACCTCCACGACCAGGTCGTAGAACTTTCGCGGCCGCAAGCGCGGCAGCGTCGCCATCTGCGCCCGGGATTCCACCTGGAACACGCCGACCGAGTCGGCGCGGCACAGCATGTCGTAGACGGCTTTCTCACCCAGGTCCAGCTGATGCAGTTCGACGGTCTGCCCCTTGTGCTCGGCCACCAGGTCGATCATGTAGTGCAGGGCCGAAAGCATGCCGAGCCCGAGCAGGTCGAACTTCACCAATCCCGCTGTGGCGCAGTCGTCTTTGTCCCACTGCAGCACACTGCGATCGGCCATGCGCGCCCATTCCGTCGGGCACACGTCGGCGATGGGGCGATCGCAGATCACCATACCGCCGGAGTGAATACCCAAATGCCTTGGCAATCCCTCCAATTCACCGGCGAGCGCCAGCACATCGTCCGGAATATCGGTGTGCTGTTCCTCCGCCACACCCGTCCACCGGCTCACCTGTTTACTCCAGGCGTCCTGCTGTCCGGTCGAAAACCCCAGGGCGCGTGCGGCATCGCGAACGGCCGACCGGCCGCGATAGGTGATCACATTGGCCACCTGTGCCGCGTACTCGCGCCCGTATTTGGCGTAGACGTGCTGGATCGCCTCCTCGCGCCGATCCGATTCGATATCCACGTCGATATCGGGCGGCCCGTCCCGCTCCGGCGACAGGAAGCGCTCGAACAACAGCTGATTCTCGACCGGATCCACATTGGTGATGCCGATGGCGTAGCAGACCGCCGAATTCGCCGCCGAACCCCGGCCCTGACACAGGATGTCATTGGTGTGACAGAAGTCGACGATGTCGTGCACGACCAGGAAGTAGCCCGGAAACTTCAGCTCCGCAATGACTTTCAGTTCGTGTTCCAACTGCCGGTAGGCCCGCTCGTTACCGGCGCGCGGGCCGTAGCGCCGGGCCGCGCCCCGGAAGGTGAGCTCGCGCAGCCACGAGTTCTCGTCGTGCCCCTCCGGCACCTCGAAGGGCGGCAGTTGCGGTGCGATGAGTCGCAGGTCGAAGGCGCATTCCCGGCCCAGCGCAACGGCATTCGCCACCGCCCGCGGGCAGGCCGCGAACAGCCGCGCCATCTCGTCGCCGGAGCGCAGGTGCGCGCCGCCGGTGGGCGCCAGCCAGCCCGCCATCTCGTCGAGGCTGGAGCGGGCCCGAATGGCCGCCAACGCCATGGCCCGACGCCGTTGCGGCGGTGCGGCGAAATGTGCTCCGGTGGTGGCCACCACGGGCAGTCCGACCCGGTCGGCGAGCTCGATGAGCCGGGCATTGCGCTCGTCGTCCTCCGGAATCCCGTGGTGGGTGAGCTCCACGCTCACGTGCTCGCGACCGAAGCGCTCCACCAGCTCGCGCAGTGCCGCCTCGGCCGCCGCGTCGCCCTGTGAGAGTGCCTGTCGCACGGTCCCTTTCCGGCAGCCGGTGAGAATGTGCCAGTGCCCGCCCGCGGCCTCGGTGAGCCGGTCCAGGTCGTAGCGCAGAATGCCCTTCTCCCCCGCCGCCATGTGCGCGGCGGCCATCTCCCGCGACAGCCGCCGGTACCCCTCCTGGCCGCGGGCCAGCACCAGCAGGTGCGGTCCGGCCGGGTCGGGGGTGCCGGTGCGCGGCTCGGAATTCAGTGCGTCCGTGTCGTTTTCGCGTCCGCGGCGGCGACCGCGCGGCACCAGGTGCGCGCCCGCGCGGGCGGCGGTGCCGATGGACAGTTCGGCTCCGAAGATGGTCGGCATCCCCCATTCCCGCGCCGCCTCCGAGAAGCGCACCACCCCGTAGAACCCATCGTGATCGGTGAGCGCGAGCGCCTCCAGGCCGAGTCGAACCGCCTCCTCCACCAACTCCTCGGGCTGGCTGGCACCGTCGAGGAAGCTGTAGGCCGAATGGGTGTGCAGTTCGGCGTAGGGCACCGCGGATTTTCCGGCCCGCAGCGCCCCGGCCTCGTACTTCTCTCGTTTTCGGGACCAGGCGGGACTGTCGCCTCCGTCACCGTCGACCTGTTTGCGCGCCGGATCGGGTCGCCCGGACAGCACCCGTTCCATTTCCGCCCAGGACGGCGGGCCGTTGTGCCAGCCCACGACCCACCTCCTCCGCAATCCGACCGGTCTCGAGTATCGAACATACATTCGAAACCGAATGGTCTCTACGGCGGCACGCCCATCGGTCGTGGCGCGCTAACTGACTCTGGAGTAAGTTCGAGGCAATTCCCCTTCACAGGAGCAGTGATGAGTGATTCCCCTGTCGCGCGCGACACCGGTTACCTGGCCCGTCGGCGCGCCCGCCGCGATCTGACGGACAAGCACATCGTCATTACCGGCGCGTCCTCCGGCATCGGACGCTCGGCCGCTTTCGCCGTCGCGGAGAAGGGCGCGGTCGTCCTGTTGCTGGCCCGCCGGGCCGACGAGCTGTCCAGCGTGGTGGACGAGATCAATGCCAAGGGCGGCCGGGCGTTCGGCTACCAGTGCGATGTCACCGATCAGGACTCCGTCGACAAGACGCTGAAGACCATTCTCGAGACCCACGGGCACGTCGATATGCTGGTCAACAATGCGGGCCGCTCCATTCGCCGGGCCGTGCACCGCTCCACCGACCGCATGCACGACTTCGAGCGCACCATGGCCGTCAACTACTTCGGCGCGGTGCGCATGACCCTGGGCCTGCTCCCCCAGATGCGGGAGCGCGGACGCGGTCACATCGTGAACATTTCGAGCGCGGGCGTCCAGGTCGCCACCCCGCGCTTCGCCGCCTATCTGGCCAGCAAGGCCGCCCTCGACAAGTTCGCCGAGGTGACCGCCGCCGAAATGCGTTCCAGCAACATCACTTTCACCACCATCCACATGCCGCTGGTGCGCACCCCCATGATCACCCCCAGCGGCGACCAGGGCACCGGCACCCAATCCCCCGAGTGGGCCGCCGCCACCATCGTCCGCGCCCTCACCGAGCGTCCGCGCCAAATCGACGTTCCCATCGGCACTTTGGCCGAATACGGCCAACTCTTCGCCCCCGGCATCAAGGAACGGGTGCTGCACCGCTACTACCGCGCCATCCCCGATTCCCCCGCCGCCAAGGGCGAAGCCACCCCCGAGTTGGACGCCGACGACGAGGACCCCATCGAACCCCCACGCCGCCGCCGCAACGTCCCACCCGCCGTCCGCGTCACCGGCACCGCCCTCCGCCGCGCCGCCCGCCTGGTTCCCGGCACTCACTGGTAACCGCCCACCCGCGAGCCCGCTCCGGATTCGTTGGGGGTGCTCGCTCTCGCGTAGGGGGTGCGGATCATCCCTGCGCGGGAGGCGGATTGGGGTGGCGCGGCGCAGACTCGATGGGCTATGGATGCTCACGATGTCGTCGCGAAGGGCCGCGGGCGGGCCGGGTGGCCGCCGCGCGCACGCCGGTGGCTGCGCACGGCTCGAGAGTGGGTGCGGGAAGTGCCGGTTCGGGCGGGTGCGGTGCCCGAGCGGGTGGTCGACGCCGTCATCACGGTATTGGTGAGCGTGGCTACGGTCGCGCCGCAGCTCGCCGCTGGGCGGCCGTGGTGGGTCACGGGAATGGCGCTGGTGGCGGCGGTGCCGCTGTGGTGGCGGCGGCGCGCACCCGTGGCGACCGGGGCGGTGGTCGGGACCGCGATCATCGTGCTGGCGTGTGCGCACGCACTGCCGGTGCTGCCGTACGGAACCGTGGTGTGCGCGTACACGATTGCCGCGTACAGCCCGCCGACCGCGCGGTGGGCGGCCGTGGTCGTGGGTGTGATCGGGATTGCGGCCTCGCTGGTTCTCCCCCAGGAGCCGGTGGAAGCCTACGCCTATGCGGCGCTGTCGTTTTCGACCGCGTGGACACTGGGAACGGGCGTTCGGGCACGGCATGCGCAGATCGAATTACTCCGGGAGCGGGCGCGACGGCTGGATGAGGAGCGTGAGGCGGCGGTAGCCCGGGAGCGGGTTCGAATCGCCCGGGACGTGCACGACATCGTCACGCACGCACTGGGTTCGATGATCATCCAGGCCGAAACCGGCCCCCTGCTGACCCGCACCGACCCCGCCCGAGCCGACACCGTCTTCGCCGGTATCGCCGACACCGGCCGTTCAGCGGTCCGCGACCTGCGCCACAGCCTCTCCGTCCTCCGCGACGGTTCTCCCCAACCTCGCCATCAGCCCGGCATCGCAACCATCCCCGACCTGGTGAACGGGGCGCGACGCACCGGACTGAACGCCGAACTGATCGAAACCGGCACGCGTCGACCAGTTTCCAGCGAGATCGAGATGACCGCCTACCGAGTCGTACAACAGGCCCTGGCCAACACACTCGAACACGCCCGCGCCCACCGGGTCGAGGTCACCCTCGACTGGTCCGAGGCGCATCTCACCGTGCACATTCGCGACGACGGCAACAGCCCGCGTGGCGATAGCGACACCGCGCCGTCCGATTGGCTTCCTCTACACACCGGTGGGTTTCAACCGATGTCGAGCCCCGGGGCAGCGGGCCAGAACGGGTCGGGGCTGGCCGGAATGCGGGAGCGGGTCGAGTCATGCGGCGGGCGGCTGGCGGTGGACCGCTCCGAAAGCGGGTTCGTGGTTAGTGCCGAACTGCCGCTCGCCCAGGAGAATTGACCGGTGCGTGTGCTCGTGGTCGACGACCAGGATCTGTTTCGTGGTGGGTTCGCCCTGATCCTGTCCGCCGAACCGGATATCACGGTAGTGGGTGAGGCGGCCGATGGACTCGAGGCCGTCGCCTTGGCGGAGGCGCTCGCCCCGGATGTGGTGGTGATGGACATCCGCATGCCACGCCTGGACGGCGTCGAAGCCACCGCCCGCATCTGCGCCCGCACCTCCGCGAAAGTGCTGGTGCTGACTATGTTCGACGTCGACGACTACGTCTATGCCGCCCTGCACGCCGGAGCCAGCGGCTTCCTGCTCAAGGATGCCCGCCGCGAGGAACTCGTCGCGGCCGTGCGAGTGATCGCCGCCGGTGAGGCCCTACTGGCCCCCACCATCACCCGCCGCGTCATCGCCCACCTGGCCGGACACGGACACCCCCGCCCCGAACTCGCGAACCGACTCCCGGAATTGACCGACCGCGAACGCGACACCCTCCGCGAATTGGCCCGCGGCCAATCCAACGCCGAAATCGCCCAAGCCCTCACAGTCTCCGAACACACAGTGAAAACCCATGTGAGCGCGGTCCTCTCGAAGCTAGCCCTACGAGACCGCGTCCAAGCCGTCGTCTTCGCCTACGAGGCCGGACTGGTCACCCCCGGCCAAGACGGCTGAGGAATCACCCACGCAACTACGGAGACCGCGCACGTGGACACATTCCCACCGCATCGCGGGCTGGCCGATCGCCGACCAGCTGCGCGCCGAGCCGGTCTGCGACACCTCGGCATGGCCCGCCTAGCGACGCCAACCCGCGTCTGGGCAACCCGGGAACCTCGGTCACTCGCGGGAGCGAGATGGTCGCTCGCGGGTGCGATGGCCACTCGCGAGGTCTGGTGGTCGCTCGTGGGAGCGGGGTGGGGTTCGTTCTTGTCGGCGATGTGTGGGTGTGGCGGCCTGGACCAGCATTGATGGGTGATGAAGCAGAGTCTTGCGGAAGAGTCGGGTCGGGGGTCGCGGCCTGCGAATGTTCTTGCGGTGGTCGCCGCTACGGTCGGGTCGGCGGTGTTGTGGAAGTTTGGTACCGGGATGCATCCGTGGGCCGGAATTGCTGCTCTCGCACCGATTCCCGTGTTGCTGATCGCGCCGCGGGTAGCGGCGGGGGTGGCGTTCGGGGCCGGGTTTCTGTCCTGGTTTGTCGGGGCGATTCCGTATCTGCGCTACTTTCTCGTCACGGTCGAGCAGCCGCCGCTGTCCGCGATCGGGCTGTTGGTGGGGACGGCGGCGGTGTATGGCGGGCTGATCGTGTTGACGCGGAGGCTGATTCGGCGCGGGCGGGTGGGGCTGGCTGTTCTCGCGCTGCCGTCCGGGTGGGTTGTCATGGAGTACTTGATCTCCGTGGGCGGGCCGTTCGGGGCGTGGTGGAGTGTGGCCTACACCCAATCGGATGTGCTGCCGCTGATCCAGATCGCCTCGCTGACCGGCTGGCTGGGAATCTCGTTTCTCGTCATGCTGGTACCGGCGATCGCGGCGGTGCTGATCGATACCGGGATATCGGCCCAAGCCCGAGTCCGCTGTGCGGCAGCGGGTCTCGTTCTTGCCATCGCGGTGGGCGGCTACGGGTTCTGGCAGCTCTCGGACTCCTCGGGCCCCACGGTTCCGGTGGGTTTGGTCGCCGTCGCGCAGCCCGAGGACTATGTCCCGGTCGATTCCCCCGACGGCCTGGACATGATCACCCGTGTCGTGGCCGAGGTCGAGCGTCTCGCCGATCGCGGGGCCAAGGCGGTGGTCCTCCCCGAAAAGTCCTGGCGCGCCACCGAATCCACCCTGCCGACCCTCGCCGGTCCGCTCTCGGAGGTCGCGACCCGCCGCAATGTGCACGTCATCGCTGGCCTGCTCCTCACCCGCGGCGACGCCACCGTGAACGCCGCCATCGACTATCCCACCGGCCTCATCTACGAAAAGCACTACCTGGTCCCAGGTTTGGAGTCCGACCTGCGCCCCGGCCACGACTGGACGCGGATCCCCGACACCTCCTGGGCCCTGGCGATCTGCTTCGACCTCGACCGCCCGGCCCTGGTCCGCGCCAACCGTGCCCGCGGCGCGACCCTCCTGCTGGTCCCCGCCCTCGATTTCCGTGACGACCGCTGGCTGCACAGCCGCATGGCCGTGCTGCGCGGTGTCGAATCCGGCATCGCCGTGGCCCGCGCGCCCCAGCTGGGCCAACTCGTGGCCAGCGATCCGCACGGCCGCCTCCTCGCCACCGCCGACACCGACATCACGATCACCCGCTCGGTGCTCGCCGAACTCCCCCAACCCACCCGCGGAACCCTCTACGCCCGCGTCGGCGACTGGTTCGCCGCCCTGGCCGGACTCCTATTCGCCCTGGCGGTGCTGGCTTCGGCCGGTACGCGACGGCATACCCGCTGATCACCGCCCCGAAGCCAGCCCGGCCCGTCGGCCGTGGCGAGGGACACTGCCTCTTGACGCGTCCTGCGACTCGAGTTCTACTGTGCAGTGATCGAACATACTTTCGATTATGTTAGGTAGCTGAGCCGGTGCTGGCTCGTGAGGTTCCGAGGGTTTCCCGTCGACTGGGAGAAGGTGGTCACTGGATGGGTGCGGCTGCGGAGGCCAAGCGGGAGCGGCTGGCCGAATTGCGGCGGAAGATGGCCGCGATTCCGGCGCGCGGCACCGAGGCCGGGCCGACGTCCTCGGCCGCGCGGGTGGCGGTGGCGCGGGAGTCGCGGCGGGAGACGCTGCCGGTGCCCAAGGCACTCGAAAACCTGCTGCCCGACGGCGGATTGGCGAAGGGTTCGGTGGTCGTCTACAACGGAGCCGGGTCCTTGATCGCCGGGCTGCTGGCCGCCGTGACGAGCGCGGGCGGGCATGCCGCCGTGGTCGGAATGCCGCGCCTGGGTCTGCTCGCGGCCGTGGAAATGGGTGCCCGGCTCGACCGGCTGGCCGTGGTCGCCGACCCCGGAGACGATCCGCTCGAGGTTGCCTCCGTATTGCTGGACGGCTTGGACCTGGTCGTACTCGGCCTGAACGGGCTCTCCGTCCCGATGTCGCGCACCCGAATTCTCGCCGCCCGTGCCCGCGGCAAGAACTCCACCCTGCTGGTCACCAACGGCTCCTGGTCCGGTTCCGCCCTGCACATCGACACGCAGGTCTCCGGATACGACGGCCTCGGCCGCGGCTGCGGTCGCCTGCGCACCGTCCGCCTCGACATCTCCGTACGCGGCCGCGCCGCCCAACCCCGCCACGGCAATCTGGCGCTCAGTCCCATCGACGGCCGCGTGGAATGGATCACCGACTCCGCCCGCCCCGCAACCACTCTCGACCCCCTACGCCCGGCCCGCCATGCCGCGGGCTGACCGCCCGGTCGACAGCCACCCCTGTCATTCCAGTGCGTATCCATCCGGAATCCGCCATGCCGCAATGGATTCCGGTCCGAAGCAGGCCGGTATGACGAGAAGTGCCGCCGAGATGACGAGGGGCACCGTCAGAACGGCGAGAGACCGCGCGGCAGGAACCACGAGAGAAGACGCTGCCGGAAAGCTCGGTAGGTCCACGAGAGCGGGCCGGTTGTGAAGGCGCGGCGGGTGCTGGTGGTGTGGTGCCCGGATTGGCCCGCGGTGGCGGCGGCCGCGGAGGCGGGGGTGGCGGCCACGCGGGCGGTGGCGGTGTTCGCCAACAATCGGGTGGTGGCCTGTACGGCGGTGGCGCGGGCGGAGGGGATTCGGCGCGGCCTGCGCAAGCGGGAGGCGCAGGGGCGTTGCCCGGATCTGCTGGTGGCGCAGGAGGATTCGGATCGGGACGCGCGACTGTTCGAACCCGTGGTGGCGGCCGTGGACGCGACCGTGCCGGGGGTCGAGGTGCTGCGCCCGGGGATGCTGGCGCTGTCGGCGCGCGGCGCGGCGCGCTTCTTCGGTTCCGAGGAGGCCGCCGCCGAGCGCCTGGTCGACGCGGTCGCGGCGGTGGGCGCGGAATGCCAGATCGGGATCGCCGACGAGCTGTCCACCGCGGTGTTCGCGGCCCGGCGCGCCACCCTGGTCCCACCCGGCAAGGGCGCGGAATTCCTTGCCCCCATGCCGGTTTCGGAGCTGGCGGTGGAGCCGGTGCTGGCCGCCCCGCAGCGGGTCGAGCTGGTGGATCTGCTGCATCGCCTGGGCCTGCGCCGCATCGGCGACTTCGCGGCGCTCACCCCCGCCGAGGTGTCCTCGCGCTTCGGCGCGGACGCGATCGTCGCGCACCGCTGCGCCCGCGCCGTCCCGGAGCGTCCGCCCGCCGCCCGCCTGCCCGCTGCCGACCTGACCGTAGAGCACCGCTGCGATCCCCCGATCGAGCGCGTCGACATGGCCGCCTTCGTCGGCCGCATGCTCGCCACCGAACTGCACACCAAGCTCTCCGCGGCCGCCGTGGCCTGCACCCGCCTGGTCATCCACGCCGAAACCGAAGCGGGCGACCAGCTTTCCCGCATCTGGCGCTGCGCCGAACCCCTCACCCCCGACAGCACCGCCGACCGCATCCGCTGGCAACTCGACGGCTGGCTCACCCGCCGCGCCCTCGACCGCGCCCGCGCACACCGCCACAGCGTCGAATCGGACCGCCGCAACGCCGCATCGAATCGACATGACCTGTCCCCGAACACCGTTGTGCGCGACCCCGATTCCCAGCTATCCGACGACTGGGACACCGGCCCGAACGCCGCCGTCACCCTGCTGCGCCTGGAACCGATCGAAGTGGTCGCGGCGGGTGCCCTGCAACTGGGCCTGTGGGGTGGTGTCGGTGAGGACGAGGAGCGCGCCCGCCGCGCCCTGATCCGGGTCCAGAGTCTGCTGGGCGGTGACGCCGTGCGCATGGGCGTGCTCAGCGGCGGCCGCGGCCCGGAGGAGCGAATCACCCTGGTGCCCTTGGGCGATGAGCCCGTGCCCGCCGCCGATCCGGCCCAGCCGTGGCCCGGCCGCCTGCCCCAACCCGCACCCGCACTGGTGCTCACCCATCGCCCGCGGATTCGTCTGGAGTCCGCCGACGGCGCCCCGATCTGGGTGACCGACCGCGGCCTGTTCACCGCCGATCCCGCTCTCCTGCACTGGGGTAGCAGTTCGTGGCGGCTCACCGGATGGGCCGGTCCGTGGCCACTGGACGATCGCTGGTGGACCCGTCGGCACGGTTTCACCGCCCGCGCGCAAGTGCAGATCCACACCGAGGATGTCCGCCGCCTGCGTGCCCTGCTACTGCTCGGCTACGACCACGCCTGGCATGTGGAGGGGCTCTACGAATAGCCCGAGGTAGTTCAGAGAGCAGTTCAAATGCCCAGCGGCAGGCGCAGATCCATCATTTCCGGCCAGAGCTCGGACCAGGGCCGCACCGGCCCGCGGCAGGCGAAGATCGCGATATCGCTGTTCACGCCCGGAAATCCATTGGGAACGTTCAGTCGTTCGACGACGCTCACCGAGTCGAACTGTCGCCGCAGCGTCTGCTCGGCGCTGCCCAGCCCGACATAGAGCACCGCGCCCGCGTCGGACGGCGGCGGCCCGAAGTAGCCGAACCCGCGGTTGGGGCTGTAGATGGGCGGCAGGTCGTAGTCGCGGCCGAAGTTCTGCAGCGCCGCCGCCTGCCAATAGTTCTGGGCGATGATCGCTTTGGGCCGCCCCGACTCCGGCAGCTGTCGATAGGCGTCGGCGGCCTTGGCGGTCAGCTCCGACCAGCCCGAGTAGCCGTAGATGCTGGTCCGCATGGCGAAATCGGCCTGCGTCCGGATGGCCCCGTGCGCACGGGAGGGCGGCTGCGGCAAGGTGATCACGAGGGTGGTGATGATGGCCAGCGACAGCACCAGAATGGGCGCGGCGATCCGCCGCAGCAGCCGCCCGCCGCGGTCGTTCACCGAATACGGCAGCGAGGCCGCGCCGATGCCGAACAGCACGGGCAGGAATCCCGCCGTGTAGTACGGCCTTCCGTGCCCGATCAGCACGACGGCGACCAGCAGTCCCGACGCGACGAGCATGAACAGGTAGGGCCGCAGCCAGCGCTGCCGGGCCAGACACCAGAACGACCATCCGGCCAGCAGCCCGCCGAGCAGCCCGGCCAGTCCGATCATCTGCGGAATGCAGGCCAGCGGTCCCCCGCCCGCCGCGTCCTGTTCCGCGCCGATCACCTTGCTCATGGCCAGCGCGGGCCACCCGTGCGAGTTCTGCCACCACAGCCCGGGCACCGCGGAGAGGGCGAAGATGGCGATGCCGTTCCACAGCGCGGGCCGCCACAGCACCTGCCGCGGCCCCGCGACCAGCACGCCACCGGCCAGGCACAGCAGGATCGTGGGAATGAACCATTTGACCTGGAGATCGATGGCCGCGATGACGCCGATCGCGGTGAGCAGCCGGTCGTCTCGCGTGCGAATCCAGCGGATCACCAACCAGATGATCGCGGCCTGCAGGGTGGCGTCGAAGGAGAAGGTGCTCAGCTGGACGGCCTGGGTGGCGGCCAGGGGCGAGACCCCGTAGGCGGCCGCCGCCAGCATCTGCGCGGTGCGCCCGCCGCCCAGTTCGTAGGCGACCGCGGCGCTGATCACCACCGCGCCGACCATCATGAGCACCGCGGGTAATCGGAGCACGGGCGGCGAGCCGGGTGCCACGGTGTCGGCCAGATGGGCGATCAGCGGAATGAGCACGCCTTGATCGGCGTAGGTCAGACTGCGGTGTGCTCCGGCCGCGACGAAGTACAGTTCGTCGCCGAAGTAGTCGTAGCGCAGCGTCGGGATGGCCAGGAATGTCCCGCTGAGTGCGGCGAGCAGAAGGATCCAGACCGTTGCGAAGGATGGCCGCGGCGGGCTCGGTTCCTCGAGATCGACCGCGGGGGCGGCAGCATTGAGAACCATATTTCCCCGACAGAAAGCACTGTTTAATCGACGAGAACGCTACCGGCACGAATGACCGATTCTCCACAATGTGAAAGTGATCTATTTCACAGGCCAAACCGCTGCGCATTACCGCAGGACAATGCGTGTTTCCTCGTCATTCACCTACCGAATGAATAGGCAACCGAATCGGTCACCCGCTATGGCGGTGCACACAAACTGCGGCGCCGCTGCGGCCCGCATCCGTACCCTGGTTCCTCGTGGAGTCAGCGGTCACTCGGATCACGCTCGATGACATCTCCATCGCCTACCGGGATTCCGGAGCGACGGGCGGGCATCTCTACAGCGACACCCCGGTGATCCTCGTGCACGGCATGGGCGGCGACGGCCACACCTGGGATCGATTCGCGACCCAACTCGTGCGCCGCGGCCGCCGGGTGATCATTCCCGATCTGCGCGGCCACGGCCGCAGCGCCCACACCGATTCCTACCTCTTCGCCGAATTCGGCGGTGACATCCTGCGCTTGTGCGAGCGGCTCGACCTCGAGACCGTGGATCTGGTCGGCCACTCCCTCGGCGGCTACGCCATCTCCTGGATGGCCATGCGACGCCCGGAGTTGGTGCGGCGCTTGGTGATCGAGGAACAGCCCCTGCCATTGCGCTCCGGCGACGAGCAGATGACCTTCACCCGGCGACTGCCCTCGATCCCGGAACTCTGGCACGCCACCACCAGCCTGATCCGGCACCCGCGCGCGGTCCTGGCCTTCGACCGATCCATGACCGGGACCGCGCTCGAACAGTTCCGCAAGCCCTATCCGGAATGGTGGGAGGGGCTGGCCGAGATCACCGCGCCCACCCTGTTCCTGCGCGGCGGGCCCGGCGGCATGGTGGATCCGGAGAAGCTCGAGCAGGTGCGCACCAGCCTGGCCGACTGCACCGTGCGCACCTTCAGCTCCGGCCACAGCATCCACCGCGACCGCTATCGCGAATTCGAGGCCGAAGTGCTCCCCTTCCTGGGCCATTGAGCTGCCGGTATCTACAGTTGAACGGTGTCCGCATCCGAGCGTCCCACGCTGTGGTTTCCCGACGAGCAGTCGTTCCGCGACTGGTTGTCGGCCAATCACGCGGCCGTGGACGGGATTTGGTTGAAGTTCGCCAAGAAGGGCTCCGGATTCGCCTCGCTCGACTATGACGCGGCACTGCGACAGGCCCTGTGCTTCGGGTGGATCGACGGACAGTCCAAGAAGCTCGACGACGACTTCTTCCTCATGGGATTCACCCCGCGCCGCCGTCGCAGCCAGTGGTCACAGCGCAATGTCGGCCTGGCGGGCGAGTTGATCGCCGCCGGGCTCATGCATCCGGCCGGGCAGGCCGAGATCGATCGGGCGCGGGCGGACGGGCGCTGGGACAATGCCGTCGGGCGGGATCTGCCGCAGGATTTCCTGGACGCGCTGGCCCGATATCCGGAGGCGGCGGCCTTCTTCGAGACCCTGCCCGCGCAGTCCCGCATCGCGGTCGGCTACCACCTGGGCAGTGCGGTGCGGCCGGAGACGCGAGCGCGGCGGCTGGAACAGGTGATTCGGAAGTTGATCGACGGGAAGCCGCTATGAGTGAGGGATCGGCACGGTGACGGGGTTCGAGGGATTGTCGTGTTCGGCTGCGGCGCAGGAGGTTCCGCTACCGGGCAGCGCCACCCGGATTACCGGCTGGCTGTGCGTCGAGCAACCCGGGGCGTGGGGGCGCGATGTGATCGGCGACGAGGTGCTCGGCCCCCACATCACACCGGAATTGGCCGCGCGCACCAAGGCCGCCCACGTGCGGCCGACCGTGATTCGCCGACCCGGGCGCAATGAATTCACCGGTGTCCGAACGATTCTCCTCGCGAGTTCGCGACCCGAGGGTTCCTGGTGTGAACGCCTCGAAATCACCGATCTCCGAGAACTATTGGATATCGACCTGCATCTATTGAACGGCCCGCCCCCGGGAATCGGTGCGGCGGTGACGGATCCGCTGGTGTTGGTCTGCGCCCACGGCAAGCGCGATCAATGCTGCGCATTGCTGGGCCGCCCCATTGCCGCGAGCCTGTCCGCCGCGAATCCGGACCGGGTCTGGGAGTGCTCGCACACCGGCGGGCACCGCTTCGCCCCCGCCGTCATCGTCCTGCCCACCGGGCTCACTTACGGCCGCCTGGACGAGGATTCGGCCCACACCATGCTCGCCGCCGCCGACAAGGGCGAGGTCTCGCTCACCGGTTTCCGCGGCCGCAGCTGCTACACCCCGGTCGAGCAGGTGGCCGAAGTGGCCGTCCGCCAATGCATCGCCGACGCTTCCTACACCTCCGAAACGCCCACCTCCGACGACACCGGCCTGTCCACCACCCACCCCGGCGACATCGACCCCACCGTCGGCATCCACGACCTCCTGGTCGAACCGGCCCCCGACCACCCCGAACTCTCCAGCGACCCACCCACATTCGCGGGCGCCGCCCACGTCACCCACCGCGACGGCCGCCGCTGGCTCGTCACCACCCGCACCATCGCCTACCCACCCCGCCAAGCCAGCTGCGGCGCCTCCCCCAAACTCGCCACCGCCATCGTGGTCGACGCGGTCCACCCCCTCCCCTGAGCCACCCAACGCTGCTCCAGGTTCGGGCGGCCCGGGCGGGTCGGGCGATCGTTTCGTCCGGAAGGCCGGAATGGGTGCGAAAGTCTTGTCCGGTGTTCCGGGGGACGGGATGGAAGCGAAACGCGGTGTGTCCGTGTGGCTCTGGGGAGGGGCCGTGGAAGTGGGAGCAGGTGGCCAGCAAACCCCAGGTTTCGAAGCAGGCCAGTCAGGATGGTTTTCCGCTACCCTGCACCCGTGACCGAACGCGCCCGTCCCATTGTCGGCCCCGATTATCTGGTGGCCGGTCGCTACCGTCTGCAGTCGAAGCTCGGTGGCGGTGGCATGGGCGCCGTGTGGCTGGCCACGGACCGGCTGCTGCATCGGGATGTGGCCATCAAACAGGTGCTCACCACCGCGGGGCTCTCCGAGGAGGAGGCGCAGGAGGTCCGCAGCCGGATCATGCACGAGGGGCGGGTGGCGGCCAAGCTGTCGCACGAGCACGCCATCGCCGTGTACGACGTGGTGCTCGAGGCCGGTGAGCCCTGGCTGGTGATGGAGTACCTGCCCTCGCGCAGTGTGGCCAAAGCCCTTGCGCTGGTGGATCACCTCTCGCCCATCGAGGTGGCGCAGATCGGCGCGCAGGTGGCCGACGCGCTGGCGACCGCGCACGCGGCGGGCATCGTGCACCGCGACATCAAGCCCGGCAATATCCTGGTCGCCGATCGCGGCGACGAGGTCGGGATGGTGAAGCTGTCCGACTTCGGCATCTCCAGCGGGGCCAACGACACCTCCGAGGAAATCGGCGACGTCATCACCGGCACCCCCGCCTACCTGCCGCCCGAGGTGGCACGCGGGGCGCGGCCCACCACCGCCAGCGACGTATTCTCGCTCGGCGCAACGCTGTACACCGCCATCGAGGGCCAGCCGCCCTACGGTTTCGACGAGGACAGCAATGTCATCGTGGAGCGCGCCGCCATGGCGCAGATCATTCCGCCCGCCCGCAGCGGCCCGCTCACCGACGTCCTGCTGCACATGATGGAACCGGCCCCGCAACGCCGACCCACCATGACCGAGGCGCGCAACGAAATCCTCACCGCCGCCTTCGGACCCGGCACCGCGCCCTACATCCTGGGCGCTCCGGTCCGCACCGACGACGGGACGATCCCGGCCTGGGCCGCCCGCAATTCCGCGGCCGGACTGCGCAGCCCGCACTCCACCCCGCTGCCCCGACCGCAGCGCGCACAGGCGGCGACCCCGGCCGCCCCGCAACCGAAGAAGGGCTTCGACCTCAGCGCGCTCGGCCCGAACGCGGGCCCGCTCGCGGTAGCGATCGGATTGCTGATCGGCCTGCTGATCATCATCGTGATTCTGGTTGTGCTCTAACGACTCTCGAAGTCTCTCGTGTCCGTCGCTACCGCGACGGACACGGAGGGCTGGAAACTAGCGGCGATTCAGTCGATGCGGCGGCGGTGCGCCCAGCGGGTCAATGCATTCCGGTTGGACTGCTGGGTCTTTCGCAGCACGTTCGAGGCGTGCGTCTCCACCGTCTTGACCGAGATGAACAGGGTCTCGGCGATCTCGCGGTAGGTGTACCCGCGCGCCAGCAGCCGCAGCACCTCCAGCTCGCGCGGGGTCAGCGAATCCAGCTCCGGGTCCAGCGGCGGCTCGGGCACCGGCGATTTCCCGGTGAACGAGTCCAGCACGAATCCGGCCAGCCGCGGGGAGAACACCGCGTCGCCGCCGGACACCCGCCGAATCCCATCCGCCAGTTCGGGTCCCGAGATCGTCTTGGTGACATACCCGCGCGCCCCCGCCCGGATCACCGCGATCACATCCTCGGCTGCGTCGGACACGCTGAGCGCCAAACACACCGGCCCCGGATCGATCCCCTGCAGCACCGCGACGCCGCCCCCGTCGGGCATGTGGACGTCCAGCAGCACCACATCCGGTGCGGTCGCCTTGATCCCGGCAATGGCCTCACCCACCCCGCCCGCCTCGCCGACCACCTCCATATCGGATTCGCGGCTCAGCTCCGCCCGCACCCCGGACCGGAACACCGCATGATCGTCGACCAGAAAGACCCGGACGCTCACCTAGTTCTCCTCACCTGACGCCGAACCCACCCACATCGGTACCACACTTCCCGAGTCACAGCTCCGCGGTCTCACAGCTCCGCGGTCTCTTCGGACACCGGCTCCTCCTGCCGCACCACCAAGCGCTCGTCCTCACCGTCGGTGCGCGGCATATAGATTCGCACCTCGGTGCCATTGCCCGCCGCGGACTTGATCTCGACGCGCCCGCCGCGGCGTTCGATGCGGCCGTGAATGGACTTGGACACGCCTTGGCGGTCCTTCGAGACGGTGTCCGGGTCGAAGCCCTTGCCGCGGTCGCGCACGAAGACGCTCACCTGATGCGGCTCCACCTCGGCGTACAGGTCGATGGTCGGGACCCCGGCGTGCTTGGCGGCATTGACCAGCGCCTCCCGGGTGGCCCCGAGCACCGCGGTGAAATGCTCCTTGGGCAGCCCGATTCCGCTGTCGTCGACATCCATCGACACATCGCCCACGGTCACCGGCGTGACCTTCACCCCGTGCTGATCCTCCACCTCGCCCGCGATGGTGCGCAGCGCGGCGGCCAGGGAGGACTGCGCCGGACCGGTGTCCTCGAACAGCCACTTGCGTAGCTCGCGCTCCTGAGAACGCGCCAGCCGCACCACTTCCTGCGGATCCTCGGCCTGGCGCTGGATCAGGGCCAGGGTCTGCAGCACCGAATCGTGCAGGTGCGAGGCGATCTCCTCGCGCTCGTCATTGCGAATCCGCGCCGCGCGTTCGGCATTCAGCGCCCGCATCATGCGCAGCCACAGCGGCACGGTGAGCAGTCCGGCCCCGACCAGGGTCACGGCCACGGCCAGCAGCGCGGAACCGAGCGAGCTGAGATTGATCCGGCCGAGCACCACCACGCCCAGGCCGACCACGATGAGGGTGGCACCGCCGACAATGCGCGCCCAAGTCACCACCGAGGGCTTGGTGGGCAGTCCGATGACGGATCTCGGCCCGTCCGCGTCGAATTCGCGCCACACCAGGGCCGCGCCGATGGCGACCACGATGATCGGACCCACCACGTGCGCGGCGGTGCCGCTGAAAATCCATGCTGTCGCGACCGACAGGGCCATGCCCAGCAGGGCCAGACCGATGCCCTGTCGCCGCTCCGAGGCGGTCGGCGGCGACCCGTCGTCACCGGCCGGGGTGAAGATCCACAGCATGCCGTAGGCGACGATCCCGGCTCCCGCCAGCGCGGCCAGCAGGACGAAGCCGATGCGGACCTTGAAGACGTCGATACCGAGGTGATCGGCGAGACCGCCCGCCACGCCGCCCACAATGCGGCCGCCGGTCCGCCGCACCAGCTTGGGTTGGGTCACGGGTGTGACCGACCCGCGGGCAGGGTCGTAGAAGGGCGCGGCCGGGTACATGCCTTCGATACTGGCACGGGCGCCCGACAGCCGACATCAGGAAACACCCCGATTCCGGCCCTGAGGCCGGGTTTTGTCCGGTCCGGACGGAAAAGCGGCGTCCACCTGCGCGGATGCCTGATCGAGCGGGGTCTCCGGACGGTATCTCGCCGATCTCCCCCTGACCGGACCGGACAGTCGGCCCGATTGGCGGTTCGCCCGTCCCGACCGGACCGGAAAACTGCTCGCACACCTGTGACCAGCGCTTTCACCGTCACTGCCGCCGTCGGGCCGCGCCCGGTCAGTGCCGGTTTTCCTACCTTCATCTCAGCGGCGCCACCGGGCACCGCATCGAGAGTCGGGGAGGACTCACATGACCATCAAGAACGCGATCGCAGGTGCTGTCACCGCCGTGGGCCTACTCTGCGGAGCACCCTTCGGAGCCATCGCCCACGCCGACGGGGGACTCGCACCGCACGAGAAGACGACCGTCGCGCCCAACGGCATGTCGGTCACCGTCGGGCACCGCGACAATGCGGCCCGCCCGGTCGCACCGTTGAACGGGATGCCGACCAGTCGGGAGGTGTACCTGGACAACACGTCCTACGGCAGCGTCGAGGGCGGCAGCGGCAAGATCCGGACCGGATACTTCGTGGCCTGCGCGGTGGATCTGGACGTGAGCTTCGACATCAAGGCCAAGGTCGGTGTCGACGTGACGGCCGATCTCGGGGTGTCCGCCGGTCTGGAGATGGTGACGCCGACCGCGAGCGTCGCCATCGAGCCCGAGATCGGTGCCGGAATCAGCTTCGACCTCGGTATCAAGCCCGGCTCGATCACCGATATCAAACTGGGCGAGAAGGAGATTCCCGCGGGCGGCACCGGCTACATCGTCAACCGCGACTACCGCCTCACCGTGAACGGCTGCGGCGGCCCGCTGACCGTCCAGGCCTACACCATTATCGAGGGGACCTCCCCGGGAGCGGATGCGGCGGACTGGGTCATCGGCGACCGGTTCTCGCTGTGATCCGCCCGGAGCGGCGGCGCGGAATCCCGCGCCGCCGTTTCGGCATTCCCGTTCCCCGCCAACTGGATCGGGGCGTCCGATGCCCGCTAGATTGGCGGCATGCGTGCGGGGGACGAGGGAATGCGGGACGTGCCGTGACCGGGGATGAGGACCAGATCCGGTCACCCAGAGCCCTTTTCGCCCGACGTTTCACCGAACTCTATGAGGCGGCGGGAAATCCGACCCTCCGCCGCGTGGCCACCGCCGCCGAGAACCGCATGCGCGCCGCCCAGGGCGCCCGCCCCGGCGGCGCATCCGCCCAACGCATCAGCGACTGGAAGGCGGGCCGAAACGTCCCCGCCCGCTTCGAATCCCTACTCCCGGTCGTCCTCACCCTCATAGACCTGACCCGCAAATCCGCCCACCCCCTCCCCCGCCCCCTGGCCGACCCCAAGGAATGGCAACGCCTCTGGCAGGCAGCCACCACTTGGAACCCGGACGCCGACTCCGAATCCCCCTGCCCCTACCCCGGTCTCACCGCCTACAACGACCACAACCGCACCCTCTTCTTCGGCCGCACCCGCGCCACCACCGAACTCGCTGATCTAATGCGAACCGCCACCGGAATCGTGGTGGTCATCGGCGCATCCGGAGCCGGGAAATCGTCGCTGCTCGCGGCAGGCCTGATCCCCGCGCTCCCCGACTGGGAGACAACACTTTTCACCCCTGGCACGGATCCGCTCGTGCCGACGGCCCTCGCTCCGCGCGACGGCGGCCCGTGCCGATTGCTCGTCATCGATCAGGCCGAAGAGCTCTTCACCGTCTGCGCCGAACGGGAACGCGAGGACTTCCTCGCCCTCCTCGACGCGTGTGCCACTCGTGCCGACGACCCGATCGCCGTCGTTCTGGCCGTGCGGGCGGACTTCTATCCCCACTGCCTCAATCACCTGGTTCTCCAGGACGCCCTCGAGCACCGCAGCTACCTGCTGGGCCCCATGCGCACAGACGAACTGGCACAGGCGATCTCGGGTCCCGCCCGCGCAGTGGGGCTGGAGTTGGAACCCGGTCTCGAGGAGTTGGTCATCACCGAACTCTGCGGCGCCGGAGACCATCACGGCCGCCGCACCTACGACCCCGGTGCCCTCCCCCTGCTATCCCATGTCATGGCCGCCACCTGGCAGCACCGCGAGGGCCGCCGCCTCACCACCACCGGTTACCGCAAGGCGGGCGGTGTGGTCGGCTCGGTCGCCGAAACCGCCGAATACGCCTGGAACGAACTGTCCCCCGCCCAACAAACCGCCGCCCGCGACCTCCTCCTCGGCCTGGTCACCGTCCGCCGCGACGCCCGCGACACCCGCCGCCCCGCCCTCCGCTCCGACCTCCTCGCCCGCGCCGCCAACCCCCAAGACGCCACCGCCGCCCTAGAACTCCTCTCCCACACCCGCCTCCTCACCCTCGACGCCGACGCCGTAACCCTCACCCACGAAATAGTCCTCACCGCCTGGCCCCGCCTCCGCACCTGGATCGACGAAGACCGAGTCGGCTACCTAGTCCGCCAACGCCTGGAATCCGACGCCGCCGAATGGGCCGCCCAAGAACGCGACCCATCCCTCCTCTACCGAGGCACCCGCCTACGCAACGCCCTCGACAATGTCGACCCACCCCCGGTCGGCCCGCTGGCCCAGGAGTTCCTCACCACCTCGGCCGCGGCCCGGACCCGAGTCCGGCGACGATCGACCCGCACAAAGGGAGCGCTCGCGCTGCTGTCCGTGGTGCTGCTGATGCTCGGGTTCACCGCGTATACGCAGACCCGCCTGGCTCGCGAACAACGCGATGCCAGGAACCTGGCGGCCGTACTGGACCAGGCCGATCGGCTGCGCCACACCGACCCGTCCCTCGCGGCGCAGCTGTATCTCGTTGCCCAGCAACTACATCCGGACGACCCCGAGGTGCGCACCCGGCTGCTGCGCACCCAGAACATGCCCCTCATGACGACCACCCACGCCCATGACATGGGCCTGACAGGGATGGTCTATCGGAAGGACGGCCCGCTCGCCACGGTCGACTGGAACAACCAGCTGCGGCTCTGGAACGTCACCGACCCGTATCACCCGGCGCAGTTGGGCGCGCCCATCGAGGACGCCGAATTCGTCGCGCTCAGCCCGAACGGCTTGATGGCAACCGCCAAGGAGGGCAGCGGCTTCCAACTCTGGGACATCGGCAACCCGGCCGATCCCCACCGCCTCGCCGTACTGCCCGCGCCACCGCGCGATAGGGGCTTCCCCCAAGATTTCCTGGCCCTGGTCTTCGCCGACAATGGCCGCGCCCTCGTCACTGCCACCACGGCCAGCGTGACGGTATGGGACCTGACCAACCCCGCCGCCCCGGTGGCTGGCCCGCCGTACGAGTTGTACTCGACCCTGCCGGAAGGCCTGCCAGTACCACATATCCGCATCAGTCCCGACGGCCACGTCCTGGCCCTCACCCGCCGGTCGGACGAGGACTCGACACCGTCCGCGGACGTCTCGATGACGGAATCGGTCACCCTGCTGCGCGTCGGCGACGGCACCTCGCCGACCATTTTGTCCGGCCCCCTCGACACCGGCCGAATCAGCGTCGCGGACATGGCGTTCAGCCCCGACGGCACCTTGCTGGCGGTAAGCGTCTCGCACGAGCAGTCGAATGCGGCCACGGGTGGAAAGTCCGCCGTGCAACTGTGGAGTATCGCCGACCCGAGAAGCCCGCGTCAGATCGGCACGATCCTGGCCGACAGTTCCGGGCGCGGCGGTGACACCATCGGCCCGCTGGCCTTCAGTCCCGACAGCCACGTGCTAGCCCTGTCCACCACCGGCGGGGTCTCGCTGTGGAACGTGACCGAGCCGGTTACCCCCGGCCTCATCGCGGACGACCTGTCGACCGGCACGAGCATCTGCCGCTACCCATCGAGCAAGGGTTTCCCGTGCTCGGGCGGACCGGCAGCCCTCGTGTTCGGACCGGACGGGCGAACACTGCTGGCCACGGGCAGGGGTGGCGAGATTCAAACGTGGTCGCTGCCACCCGCGATGGTCACCGGACATTCCGGCAGGATGTCCACACCCCGCTTCGACGCGAGCGGGAACCGGATGATGACCGAGTCCACCGACGGCCGGATCGCGCTGTGGGACACCAGCGATCCGCAGCAACCGATTCGATTCGGCGAGTATCGGCTACCCACCGATGCCTACGGGGCGGACCTGTCCCCCGACGGCCGCACCCTGTTGGTCGAATCTGGGCGGTTCCGGAGGACCGCGAGCCTCGTGGACCTGTCGGACCCCGCCCACATCCACGTATCGGCCGACTGGTCATCGCCACCGGATCGAAGAACGATTCGCATCAGCCCGGATTGGCGGCGAATGGCGACCATCACCGACGGCAATGCCGTTCAGCTGTGGGACCTGGCCGACCGTAGCCACCCGGTCGCCCTCGGCGCACCGATCGCCTTCGACAAGAAGTACAGCAACATCACCGTGACTTTCGGCAACGACGACACGACGCTCTTCGTCCAGAAGGAGCACTCGAAGGGGATGTCCTCCGACATCGCGCTCAGCCGATGGGACATTCGCGACCCCGCCCACCCTCGTGAACTCAACGACCTCATTCAATTCACCGCCGACCTCGGAAGCCACGACCTGATCCTCACGCCCGATCAGCGCACACTGATCCGGATCGAGCACGAAACCGCGCACATATGGGACCTCGGCGACCCGGCACACCCCGTCCCGCTCGCCGATCCTGTCACGCTCGACACGCGGTCGATAGTGTCGCTGGCCTTCACCCCCGACAGCCGATTCATGGTGAGCTCGGGCGGCGACGCCGCGATTCAACTCTGGGACTTCACCGACCGAGCCCGACCGCGCCGAATCGGCAGCCCTCTCACCGAATCCACCGACAAGCTCTGGAACGCGGTCATCCATCCCAGCGGCCGCGTCATCATCGGCGTCGGATCCAATGGCGCGATTCGACTGTGGAACTTGGACGATCGGCATGCCACGAACCGCATCTGCGCTATCACCGGCTCCATGTGGACCGAGGACCTCTGGCACCGCTACCTCCCCCAACTCCCCTACCACCCACCCTGCCCCGCCTCCTGACCGCACGGAATTTCCCCGCCCCACCCTCGGTTGGCAGCAACGGAACCGAACAGGACGGGTGAGATGAACGCATTCAATGAGTCTGTGATCGAGGAGTTTCGCGCCAATGGCGGGAAGGTGGGCGGGCCCTTCGAAGGGCGCGACAATATGGTGGTGATCACCACGATCGGGGCGAAATCCGGTCGGGCCGTGACGAATCCGCTGGTTTATGTGCCGGATGGGGAGCGCATTGTGCTCATTGCTTCGAACGGCGGCGCGGACAAGCATCCGGCCTGGTACCACAATCTTCGCGCCAACCCGGAGCTCACCGTCGAACTCGGCACCGAGACCTACACGGGCAAGGCGGAATTCCTCACCGGCGCGGAAGCGGACGAGCTTTATGAGCGGATGATCGCCCTCATGCCCGTCTTCGCGGAATACCGCACCAAGACCACCCGCAAGATTCCGGTCGTCGCGGTCTATCGAACCGCCTGAAAGCTGTCCGGTCCGGAGAATCGCCGCAGGCCGCTGATCAGCAGGTTTACTCGCCCCCTTCCGTATTCGGTCGATGGGCTCGACCGATGTGACGAATCGTGGAGACGCAGCCGGTGAATGGCCGGTGGAAGTCCACGACTGGATCAGGGGTGGGATATGGATGACAGGTTCGATCGGCGAGGGCGCGCGGAGGGCGAGTCCGCGGGTGGGCGCGCGCCATCGCCGTGGTGGCACCACTGGGTGGTCGCGGCCACGGTCGGCGGCGCGATCGCGGCGCACAGCGTGCTGCCCGCACCGAACATCGCCCCCATGGTCCTGGTGATCACCGCTCTGACGATCTCGACGACCAAAAGACCTGGAAAGCAAAGGTTGTCGGACAGGCCCACACCGCGGGCGACACTTCACGGACTCGCACTCGGTGGCGCGCTACTCGGCCTGCTGGGGGTCGGGGTGATCGTCGAGTCGCTCACCGAATCCCGGTGGACGTGGGTGGGGTGCGGCGTCGTGGCCTTCACCGCGCTGATGATCGCGGGCCCGCGGCTCGAAGAGTCGGCCCTGCGCGAGTCGTCGGGCCGGTCCTGACAATCGGGTTGGCCCGACCGGCAGGGGCTCGGCTAGGTTGACCCCATGTCGGTGGGGAGTGCTCGAAAACCGGTGCGGCCGTGGTGAGCGAGGAAACGAGCAATCAGATCCGTTCTCCGCGCTCACTCTTCGCACAGCGCTTCACCGAACTCTATGAGGCCGCTGGCAATCCGACCTTGCGGCGGGTTGCCACGGCCGCCGAGAATCGGATGCGAGCGGCGCAGGGTGGGCGCGCGGGCGGAGCGTCGGCGCAGCGGATCAGCGACTGGAAGGCGGGGCGGAATGTTCCGGCCCGCTTCGAGTCACTGTTGCCGGTGGTGCTCACGCTGGTAGAGCTCGCCCGCGCGGCGGGGTCGCCGCTCACCAGGCAACTGGCGGAACCCAAAGAGTGGCAACGGCTCTGGCACGCCGCCACCACCTGGGTTCCCGAGGAGGCCACCGAAGCAGCCTGCCCTTACCTGGGATTGAGCGCCTATCGCCGTGAGGACCGCGAGCTCTTCTTCGGACGCGCCCGCGCCACCGACGAACTCGCCGGGATGGTCCGCGCGGCCACAGGCATCGTGGTGGTCCTCGGCGCGTCGGGCGCGGGAAAATCCTCGCTGCTCTCGGCGGGCCTGATACCCGCGCTGAACGACTGGGAGATCACCGCTTTCACGCCCGGCCCGCATCCCGGCGAGGTGCTACCGAATCTGGCTCCGCGTACAGACGGCCCCCGCCGCCTGCTGATCATCGACCAGTTCGAGGAGCTGTTCACCGCCTGCGACAGCGAGCGCGAGCGACAGGACCTCCTCACCGCCATCGACACCGCCGCCACCCGCACCGAGGACCCGATCGCGGTGGTCATGGCGGTGCGCGCCGACTTCTACGCCCACTGCCTCAACTACCTCGTCCTCCAGGAGGCCCTGGAACAGCGCAGCTACCTGCTCGGCCCGATGCGCATCGACGAACTCGCACAGGCCGTTTCGGGTCCGGCCCGGGCCGTCGGACTGGAGCTCGAACCCGGGCTCGAGGAGCTGGTGATAACCGAATTATGCGGCGCCGGAGATCATCCCGACCGCCGCACCTACGATCCCGGTGCTCTCCCCCTGCTCTCCCATGTCATGGCCGCGACCTGGCAGCATCGGGAAGGCCGCCGCCTCACGGTGTCCGGCTATCGCAAGGCGGGCGGTGTCGTCGGCTCGGTCGCCGACACCGCCGAAAACGCCTGGAACGAACTGACTTCCGACCAGCAGATCGCCGCGCGCTCGATACTGCTCGGCCTGGTCACCGTCGGCCCTGATGCCCGCGATACCCGCCGCCGAGCCGACCGGGCGGACCTGCTGAGCCGTGCCACCGGCCGCGAAGACGCCGCGGCCGCACTGGAGTTGCTCTCCAGAACCCGTCTGCTGGCCCTCGACGCCGACACCGTCACGCTCACCCACGAAATCGTGCTCGTCGCCTGGCCCCGCCTGCGCGCCTGGATCGACGAAGACCGCGTCGGCTACCTCGTCCGCCAGCGCCTGGAAACCGATGCCGCCGAATGGGCCGCCCAGGACCGCGATTCCTCGCTGCTCTACCAGGGCACCCGCCTCGACAATGCCCTCGACCACGTCGATCCCCCGCCCGTCGGCCGTCTCGCCGCCGAATTCCTCACCACCGCCGCCGCGGCCCGCACCACAGCACGCCGACGCGCCACCTGGGTCAAGGCTCGTTTCGCCTTCCTCGCCGCGGCGCTGCTGATCGTCGCCTTCGGCGCGTACAGCCAGAACCGCCTGGCCGACCAGCGCCGCGCCGACAAGGACTTCGCGGCCGTGCTGGCGGCGGCCGACCATGCGCGCCAGACGGATCCATCGCTGGCGGCACAGTTGAATCTGGTCGCTTGGCGAATGCGGCCCGGCGACGCCGAGGTGCGCTCGCGGCTGCTGCAGAGCCAGACCGATGCACTGGTCACCGTCACCGCCGCGCACCCGGCGAGCCTGCGCGCCATCGAATACCAGCCGGGCGGAACCGTGCTGGCGTCGCTCGCCGACGATCACGGCCTGCGGCTCTGGGACGCCGCCGATGCTCGGCATCCGAAACAGATCGGGCCACAGCTCGACGACATCGGAGCCGTCGCATTCGGTTCCACCACGCTGATGGCCACCGCCGCGCAATCGCATCCGGAAGTCACGCTGTGGGACGTCACGACTCCGGCCGAACCGCGCCGCCTCGCGACCGTCCCGAGCCCGCCCGGCACGAGCGGCATTCGCATGACCCTGGCTCCCGGCGGACGCACACTGGCAGTCGACACCGCGACACAACTCATGATGTGGGACGTGACCGACCCACGGGCACCGGTCCTTTCGTCCGCCAGACCGCTGCACGCGGACAACAGCGTCGGCGCACCCGGCTATCTCGAGTTCAGCCCTGACGGACGGCTGCTGGTCCGCGCCGACGGCGACAGACGGACGTCGAGCAACTCCGTTCAGCTCTGGGATGTCCGGAATCCGGCTGCGCCCACACTGGCGGTTCCGTCCCTCGGCACCCCGTCACCCCTCGAACATAGCCTCGCATTCAGCCCGGACAGCACCATCCTCGCCATCGGCGACAGCGAATCCGACGCGCCGCCGTCCCGCCCCCGCGTTCAACTGTGGGACGTCCGCGACGCCGGGCACCCGAACGTGCTGTCGTCGCTGGAACCCAACAGCAGTATGTTGCGGGCGCTCGCGTTCTCACCGCAGGGCGACATCCTCGCGGTGTCGGGCAATCGAGGGGCTGAGGTCTGGAATGTCACCGTCACTGCGGCCCCGACCCGGTTGACCGACAAACTGTCGACGAACCCCTCGCTGTGCCACTTCGGCGGCCTCGATTCCCCGTGTAACAGCGGCCCGAGCACCATCGCCTTCGCGCCGGACGGACACGAGATGACCGCGGGCGGCTTCAGCGGCGACCTGCAGGTGTGGTCGCTGCCGACGGCCGTGCTGCCCAGACAATGGGGCTCGGAACCGCAGACCGCCTTCGCCGCGAACGGCGCCCGCATGGCCATCGGCTACGCGGGCGGCCGAGTCCAGCTCTGGGATATCCGAAACCCGCAGGTACCCAAGCGAATCGGCGAATACGACGGGGACGACAAACTGTCGTACCCCGCCCTGTCACCGGACGGGAACACCTTGCAGGTGCTGGGGTCGAGCCCCGCGCGCGTAGTGACGGTCGACATCTCCGACCCCGCGCATCCCCGCCCGCGCAGCGACTGGACGGTGCCCACCACCGAGACCGGCACCATCTCGACCATGAGCTCCGACCACCGGATCATGATCACCGAAGACGACCGCGGCGCGTTTCAACTGTGGGATCTCACCGACCCCGCCCTGCCGCGGCGCGTCGGAGCGGCACTGCCGATGACCGCGTACCAGGGCATTCCACTGCTCAGCGACGACGGCAAGGTACTCGTCTTCCGGGAGCGAATCAGCAAGGGCGACAACGTGCAAACCGTCGCCACCCTCTGGGACCTCACCGATCCGGCTCGGCCACAACGGGTCTCGGAGTTGCTACGCCAGTCCTGGAATGCCATCACCGCCATCGCCATCAGCTCCGATCGACGCACCATGGTCACCACCAATAACGAGACCATGCGGATCTGGGACATCAGTACCCCGAACCGCCCGGCCGAACTCAGCGCCGACATCACCGCGCACACCGTGCCGATACAGCCGTTCTCGTTCGCGGCGGATTCGCGCGCCGTTTTCACCGTCGCCCTCGACGGCACCCTGCAGCGCTGGGACATCGACGACCGCGGCCACCCCGAACTCGCCACCTTCCTCCAGCAATCCGGCCGATACGCCGGGAATGCCGCCCTGGCACCCGACGGGCAACACGTCGTTTCTGGCTCCAGCGACGGCACGATCCACCTCTGGGACCTGGACGTACAGCACGCCGTCGACCGCGTCTGCGCCGTCACCGGAAACATGTGGACCGAAGACCTCTGGCACCGCTACCTACCTCAACTCCGCTACGCCCCGCCGTGCCACTGACCCTCCGCCCAAGTTCAGGTCTCCATTCAGGGTGATCCCCGATGCGCCCGCGGCGGGCCCGGCAGCACGATGGAGACCATGACGAGAACGAGCGACTGGTCCAAGGGCGCCGGGCGTACCGGCTTCTCCGATCAGCTTCACGATCTGTGGCAGACCCGGCCGGTGCGCTTCCCGAAGGATGGGCCGATCGCGGGCGTGGCCGTCGGCTTCGGCCGCCGCTACGGCGTGGATCCCGTGCTGGTGCGGGTGGCGTTCGTGGTGTCGGCGCTGTTCGGCGGGGCGGGCATCGTGCTCTACCTGCTGTGCTGGCTGCTGCTGAATCAGGCCGGGGACCAGTCCTCGGCGGCGGAGTCGCTGTTCGGGCGCGGCCGGTCCTCGCATTCCTCGTCCAAGACCATCGTGCTCATGGTGGCGTTGGGGATCGCCGTGAGCACGATGGGGCCCGTCGGGGTGGGGCTCGGCGGGTCCGGCGTCATCAGCTTCGCGCTCATGCTGGCCGGGTGGTGGCTGCTCTACCAGCGCCAACCCCAGCCGCCCGCAACCTATTTCGAGCATGCGACGGCCGACAGCATTTTGAACACCGGCTACCCGGGCACCACCAACCCGTTCTGGACCGGCTACCCGGGCACCAATGCGGTCACCTTCCAGACCTACGGGCCCTACACGACGCTGCCCGACCACTACGAGCCCGACCCGAACCAACCGGCCCAGCCCGCCCCGGATCCCGCTGCCGCTCAAAGCATGTCGCAGCCCGAGCAGACCATGTCGCAGGGCGGCCAAACCATGGCGCAGGGCGACACCGGGCAAAGCATGTCCCAGACCGATACCGGCGAGGCCGTCACCGAGGTGCTCGAGACCCGCTACGCGCCCGCCTCCTCCGTGAGCGACACCGTGGTCCTCCGCAAGACCGAATCCGACTCGGGCACAGCCGCTTCCGAGCAATCGAGTCCCTCCCCCGTCGAGAGCCACTCTCCTTTCACGGATGAGGGCTCGGACCGATCCTCCGAGAGCCCCGCCGGACCGGTTCAGAGCCCCGCAGGACCGGTTCAGCTGGAGAAGGCAGCGGTCCAGCTCGAGAAGTCCGGCGCGGAAGACGCGGAAGAACCGCCCGCCGCTGACACCCCCACCGCCGTGATGCCCGTCGACCAGCCCGCGCCCCCCGCCGAACAACCCGCCGAACCCCGTCCGCTGTACCGCATTCCGCCCACCGGCGACCGCCCCCGCACCGGCTTCGGCCCCGCCCCGATCTCCCCCGACTTCGGCCCCACCCCGCCCGGTTGGGATCCGCTGGGCGTGGCCCCGCTCGCCTGGGAACTGCCCGAACCGGGCGGCCCGGCACCGCAGGCCGTCGTGCAGGCTCCCCCGCGCCGTCCCCGCTCACGGCTGACGGTGGTCACCATTGGACTCGCGATCCTCGCCGCCGCCGCGGCCGGTTCCGTGGCCGCCTCGGGCGTGGACTGGATGACGCCGGGCCGCATCGGCGCCGCCGCGCTCGCGGTGCTCGCGCTGGGCCTGATCATCGGCGCGTTCCTGCGCCGCGGACACGGGCTCATGGTGCTGCTGGCCCCGCTGGCCGGGTTCGTCATTCTGGCCTCGCTGGTCGGCCCGATCCAGTTCGACAAGGGCGCGATGGGCGATCACACCTGGACCGCCGCAACGGATTCCGAGCTGCTGCCGGTGTATCACGTGTCCATGGGCTCGGGCACGCTCGACCTGAGCAAGCTGCAATTGACCGCTGACAAAGACGTCGATCTGCGGGTCCGCATGGGCGACGCCCGCGTCATCCTGCCCCCGAACCTGCGAGTCAACACGACCTGCAATGTCCGCATGGGCGATTCGAACTGCCTCAGCGGAATGTCCGGCCCCGCAACGGGTCCGGTCCTGAACCTGACCGTGGATGTACAGATGGGAAATGCGGAGGTGAACCGTGGCCGATAACAAGAACAAGAACCGCCGACCCTCGTTCGGGCTGCTACTGGCCGGACTGCTGGGTCTCGGAGTGAGCGTCTGGGCCTTCGTCGGCCCCGCCTCCTGGCCCGTCTCCGGCGGCCTGTCCCTGGGCTGGATCGTCGTCATCGCCGCCATAGTCGTCGGCATAGTCCTGGTTCTCACCCCGAAGCGGAACCGCGACTGAGGTTGACCGACCGCGCTGTCCCTTCCCCTCGCCGGGACAGCGCACCCCCTTCCCGGAACTGCCCTTCCGAGAAGGCCGAAGGCCCCGCACCTTTCAAGGTGCGGGGCCTTCAACGTGTCCGGGGGAACCTTATTCCCATTCGATGGTCCCCGGCGGCTTGCTCGTCACGTCGAGCACCACGCGGTTGACCTCCGCCACCTCATTGGTGATGCGGGTGGAGATGCGCTCGAGCACGTCGTAGGGCAGGCGGGCCCAGTCGGCGGTCATGGCGTCCTCGGAGGACACCGGGCGCAGCACGATCGGGTGGCCGTAGGTGCGGCCGTCGCCCTGCACGCCGACGCTGCGAACGTCGGCCAGCAGCACCACCGGGCACTGCCAGATCGACTTGTCCAAACCGGCGGCCGTAAGCTCCTCGCGCGCAATGGCATCCGCCTGCCGCAGCAGTTCCAGCCGATCGCGGGTGACCTCGCCGATAATGCGGATGGCCAGACCCGGGCCCGGGAACGGCTGGCGCGCAACGATTTCCTCGGGCAGACCCAGCTCGCGGCCGACCGCGCGCACCTCGTCCTTGAACAGCAGCCGCAGCGGCTCGACCAGAGCGAACTCCAGATCGTCCGGCAGACCGCCGACATTGTGATGCGACTTGATGTTCGCGGTACCGGCACCGCCGCCGGACTCGACCACGTCCGGGTACAGCGTGCCCTGGACCAGGAACTCGACCTTCGGCGCGGAGCCCGCGTCGGAATCGCCCTCCGACCGCACCACCTCGGAGACCGCGTCCTCGAACGACCGGATGAACTCCCGGCCGATGATCTTGCGCTTCTCCTCCGGATCGGTGACGCCCTTCAGCTCACCGAGGAACTTGTCGACCGCGTCGACGGTGACCAGCTTGGCCCCGGTCGCGGCGACGAAATCCCGCTGCACCTGCTCGCGCTCGCCCGCGCGCAGCAGACCGTGATCGACGAACACACAGGTCAGGCGGTCGCCAATGGCCCGCTGCACCAGCGCGGCCGCGACCGCGGAGTCCACGCCGCCGGACAGACCGCAGATGGCGTGGCCGTCCCCGACCTGCTCGCGTACCTGGGCGATCAGCGCGTCGGCGATATTGGCGGGCGTCCACGCGCCCGGAATCCCGGCGATCTCGTGCAGAAACCGACTCAACACCTGCTGGCCGTGCGGCGAGTGCAGCACCTCCGGGTGGTACTGCACACCCGCGAGCTTGCGCGCCCGATCCTCGAACGCCGCGACCGGCGCGCCCGCGGAGGTCGCGGTCACCTCGAAGCCCTTCGGCGCGTCGGTGACGGCGTCGCCGTGGCTCATCCACACCGGCTGCCGGGTGGGCAGGCCGCCGTGCAGGATGCCGCCGTCGACGCTCAGCTCGGTGCGGCCGTATTCGCGAGTCCCGGTGTGCGCCACCGTGCCACCCAGCGCCTGCGCCATGGCCTGGAAGCCGTAGCAGATGCCGAAGACCGGCAGCTCGAGATCGAACAGCCGCGCGTCCAGCTGCGGCGCGCCCTCGGCGTACACGCTGCTCGGTCCGCCGGAGAGAATCACCGCGAGGGGGTTCTTCTCCGCGATCTCCTCCACGGTGATCGTGTGCGGAACCACTTCGGAATACACGCTCGCTTCGCGCACCCGGCGCGCGATCAGCTGCGCGTACTGCGCGCCGAAGTCGACGACAAGGACTGGTCGCTGGGTTTCTGCCACCGCCACAGTCTACGGAGAGACATGGGACACACTGACCATGGCTCCCCGAGCTCGCACGGGTGCCCAGCGGTCAACGGCTCTCAGCCGCCCGCTAAAGGCTCGGGGAGGCGGAATGGACCTCCACTCCGGGCCGGTGATTCGCCGCGGCCTCGGAAGCGGTTGCCGTCCGGCCCGGAAGTGGTGGCATCGGGACGGTATTCGCGTCGCCCGGCCGTCGGATAGGGACTTCCGGCCCCGATTGCGACAGCCCTCCGACAGCTACCGCCGCCTCCCGGCATAACAGAGAGACCGGTCCCCACGCATCCGCGAAATCATTCGGGCCACACCGTAGTCCCGCCCCGCGCGCGACGATAGGGTCCGCGACCCTCGGGCCGTGGGGAATTCGACCCCGCGCATCGGGGCCGAGCGACACCCCCTGGGGCACTGGGCCGCAAAGCCCGCCGGTTTGTCACAGGTGCTCGCTATCCTCTACCTCGTGCCATTCGCCCGTGCGATCGATGCCGAGATCCACTACGAGGACAGCGGGGGCGAGGGTCCGGTGGTGTTGCTGGGGCACGAATTCCTCATGGACCGAACGATGTTCGCGTCGCAACAGGCGGCGCTGACTCCGGAGTTCCGGATCGTGACCTGGGACGCGCGCGGGCACGGCCGCACCCGTGACGAGGGGCTGCCGTTCACGTACTGGACCTCCGCCCGGGACGCGCTGACCGTACTGGATCAACTCGGCGTGGAACGCGCCGTGGTGGGCGGGATTTCGCAGGGCGGCTTCATCGCGTTGCGCACCGCGCTGCTGGCCCCCGACCGCGTCGCCGCCCTCGTCCTGCTCAGCAGCGAAGCGCACGAACCCACGCCCGTCGAACTCACCAATGCCCGGAAATTCCTGGACAAATGGTACGAGGACGCCCCTCGCCCCGCCCTCGCCGAATACCTCGCCCGCTGGCTCATCGGCGATGACGACTGGTACCGCGCCGTCTGGGTGAAGCGCTGGCTGGCCCGCGACCCCAACGCCACCGAGGTGGCCGCCGGAGCCCTCCTCAACCGCGACTCCCTCCTGGACCGACTACCCGAAATCACCTGCCCCACTTTGGTCATCCACCCCACTCGCTCCGGCGTCCCCCGCGCCCACGCCCGCGAACTGGCCGACCGCCTCCCCGACTCCCGCTACGTCGAAATCGAAGGCGCCCGCCAAACGGTGAACATGACCCACCCGGTCGCGGTGAACACCGCCATCCGGGAATTCCTCCGCGACCAAGCCATTTCGCGCCCGATCATCCAGCCCGGCCTCCGCCGCTGAGGCCCGACCGCGCTCCCCGTTACCCACTGGCGCGCCCACTCGTCATTCCGTTGCGCGTTGGCCGGAATCCACCCGGCGGCTATGGATCTCGGCCAAGAGCATGCCGGGATGACGAAGGAGGCTGCTCCTCAGGCACACCGGGGCCGCCAGAAATGATTCGCGCCCTTGCACACTCACCCGAGTGCGCAAGGGCGCGATGTCTGCGTCCGCTCATGACGGACGGTCGACGTCAACTATGCGCGGACGTTCAGGCCGACCTTCTGGAATTCCTTGAGGTCGCAGTAGCCGGTCTTGGCCATCGAACGGCGCAGGCCGCCAACGAGGTTCAGCGAGCCGAACGGGTCGTTGGAGGGGCCGTTGAGGACCTGGGAGAGCGGGACGCGCTCCTCCTCGATGGCGTAGGGCAGCACCGCGCCGCGCGGCACCGAGGGGTGCGCGGCGGCCGAGG
Organism: Nocardia sp. CDC160; assembly: GCF_035818795.1. NCBI lineage: Bacteria > Bacillati > Actinomycetota > Actinomycetes > Mycobacteriales > Nocardiaceae > Nocardia > Nocardia sp. CDC160. Next base: position 234,283 of record NZ_JAYKYT010000001.1, read on the forward strand.
GCCAGTACCAGCCGTTGCCGGGGGTCTCCTGCGCCATGGCCAGCGGCACGCCCAGCATGACCGCGTCCGCGCCGCAGGCGATGGCCTTGGCGATGTGGCCGGAGGTCAGGGTCTCGCCGTCGGCGATGACGTGCACGTAGCGCCCGCCGGTCTCGTCCAGGTAGTCGCGGCGCGCGGCCGCGGCGTCGGCGATGGCGGTGGCCATGGGCACCCCGATGCCGAGCACCTCACCGGTGGTGGTCGCGCCCTGCATGGAGCCGTAGCCGACGATGACGCCCGCCGCGCCGGTGCGCATCAGGTGCAGCGCGGTGCGGTGATCGGACACGCCGCCCGCGACCACCGGCACATCCAGCTCGGCGATGAAGGTCTTGAGGTTCAACGGTTCTCCGTCGCCGACATGCTCGGCGGAGATGATGGTGCCGTGCACGACCAGCAGGTCGATGCCCGCCTGCACGAGCGCCGGGGTCAGCGTCCGCGCGTTCTGCGGGCTGACCCGCACCGCGGTGGTGACACCGGCCGCGCGCACCTGCGCGACCGCGGCGGCCAGCAGATCCGGCTGCATGGGCGCGGCGTGCAGTTCCTGCAGCAGCGCCACCGCCGCCTCGGTGCCCTGCTTCTCGCCGACCTCGGTGAGCTGCTGGATCTTGGCGTCCACATCGGCGTGCCGGGCCCACAGCCCCTCACCGTTGATGACGCCCAGGCCACCGGCCTTGCCGAGTTCGATGGCGAACGACGGCGACACCAGCGCGTCGGTCGGATGCGCCAGGAAGGGGATTTCGAAGCGGTAGGCGTCCAGCTGCCAGGCCAGCGACACCTGCTTGGACGAGCGGGTCCGCCGCGAGGGCACGATGTCGATATCGTCCAGCTCGTAGGTGCGCCGAGCCGTCCGGCCCATGCCGATCTCGACCATATCGCGCATCGTTGTTCATTCCTCTCTGAGTTCGATTGCCAGACATGACAAAACCGGTCCGCGGCCATGCGCGAACCGGTTGAGTCCGGCTACGAACGGGTGGTGTAGTTGGGAGCCTCGACGGTCATGGTGATGTCGTGCGGGTGCGACTCCTTCAGGCCCGCCGCCGTGATCTGCACGAACTGGGCCGCCTGCAGATCCGGAATGGTCTGCGCGCCGGTGTAACCCATGGCCGCGCGGAGACCGCCGACCAGCTGGTGGATCACCTGGTCCAGCGGGCCGCGGAACGGCACCCGGCCCTCGATGCCCTCGGGCACCAGCTTCTTCTCCGACAGCACGTCGTCCTGGAAGTAGCGGTCCTTGGAGTAGGACTTGGCCTCGCCACGACCCTGCATGGCGCCCAGCGAACCCATGCCGCGGTAGCTCTTGAACTGCTTGCCGCCCACCAGGATCAGATCGCCCGGCGACTCGGCGGTACCCGCCAGCAGCGAACCCAGCATGACGGTCGACGCACCGGCCGCGATGGCCTTGGCGATGTCACCGGAGTACTGCACGCCGCCGTCGGCGATGACCGGCACACCGTGCGGCTTGCACGCCGCGGTGGCCTCCAGGATCGCGGTGATCTGCGGCGCGCCGACACCGGCGACCACGCGGGTGGTGCAGATGGAGCCGGGGCCCACACCCACTTTCACCGCGTCCACGCCCGCCTCGACCAGTGCCAGCGCACCCGCGCGGGTGGCGACATTGCCGCCGACGATCTGCACGCGATCGCCGACCTCGGCCTTGACCTTCGACACCATCTGCAGCACACCCGACTGGTGACCGTGCGCGGTGTCCACGATGAGCACGTCCACGCCGACCTCGGCCAGCGTCATGGCCCGGTTCCAGGCGTCCTCGCCGACACCCACGGCCGCGCCGACCAGCAGTCGACCGTCGCGGTCCTTGGTGGCGTTCGGGTACTGCTCGGTCTTGACGAAGTCCTTGACGGTGATGAGCCCGCGCAGCTTGCCGGAGCCGTCCACGATCGGCAGCTTCTCGATCTTGTGGCGGCGCAGCAGCCCCAGCGCGGCCTCGGCGGTGACGCCCTCCTGGGCGGTGATCAGCGGTGCCGGGGTCATCACCTCGGCGACCTTGCGGTCCTGATCGACCTCGAAGCGCATGTCGCGGTTGGTGATGATGCCGATCAGAATGCCGCGGTCGTCGACGACCGGCAGACCGGAGATGCGGAAGCGCGCGCACATGGCGTCGACCTCGGCGAGGGTGTCGTCGGGGCGACAGGTCACCGGATCGGTCACCATGCCCGCCTCGGACCGCTTCACCGTCTCGGCCTGCGCGGCCTGCGCCTCGATCGACAGATTGCGGTGCAGCACACCCATACCGCCCGCGCGGGCCATGGCGATGGCCATGCGCGCCTCGGTCACGGTGTCCATCGCGGAACTTACCAGCGGGGTGCGCAGCGAGATCTCACGGGTCAGCTTGCTCGAGGTGTCGACGGAGCTCGGAATCAGATCCGAGGCCGCGGGCAGCAACAGCACATCGTCGAAGGTGAGGCCGAGCATGGCGATCTTGTTGGGATCGTCGCCGCCCGTATGGGGGCGGCCATCGTTACGTTCGCCCGTCACGGGACTGCTCATTCGGATCGACCCCTCCTGGCCTCGGCATCGTCCCCCGGACCGGGCACCGGCGGACGCGTTGATGAATGGCAATGCCGGCGTTTGCTACCCGGCCTTTGGTCAACCATGGTATCGGTCGCGGGATTCCCCACCGCACCCCGCCCGACCTCGCGTCAGCGGGGCTGACAGCGCGGTATCGCGGGCCACAACCGCTGCGGTTTGTCGGCTATGCCATTAGTGTGTCGACTGCCACGACATCACTGTGTGCTGCGCCACCAGCGAAGTGAGGGCAAATCCCCTTCAGCGCTGGCGCACAAGGGGTGGTTCTGCGTACCGTGGGACTGTGCGTGACCATCTACCACCTGGCTTGCCGCCGGATCCATTCGCCGGAGACCCCTCCGACCCGTCGGCCGCGCTCGATGCCATCGAGCCGGGGGAACCGCTGGATCCTCACGAGCGCCTAGCGGTCGAAGAGGATCTCGCCGACCTCGCGGTATATGAGGCACTGCTGGCCCACCGCGGCATCCGCGGCCTGGTGGTCAGCTGCGAGGACTGTCGACAGGACCATTACCACGATTGGGACATGTTGCGCGCCAACCTCCTCCAGCTACTGGTGGACGGCACGGTGCGCCCGCACGAGCCCGCCTACGACCCGACCCCCGAGGCGTACGTCACCTGGGATTACTGTCGCGGTTACGCGGACGCCTCGATGAACGAGGCGCTGCACGGCGACGGATTCGACGGGTTCGACGTCTGATCCGCCACCCGATTCCACGAGAAGGGCCTGCATCCTCGGATGCAGGCCCTTCTTCGTTGAGCTCTTCGTGAACCCTCATGCCTTCACGAAAAACCGACCGCCAGTAGACGATCGGATACAGCTGTCGATCTAGTGCGTCGGTCCGGGAGCCGGTGGCACCACCGCGCCGCCGGTCGGCAGGACCAACGTGGTCGGGACGACCGGTGCGCCCGTGGGCTTCTCGATCGTCGCCGGTTGGGTCGGCGGCGTGGCGCCACCGGTGGGGACACCGGTCGGCACCACGGCGGTCGTGGTGCCGGGGGCGGTCGGCGGGGTCGCCGGTTCACTCGGCTCCGAAGACGGTTGCACCGGAACAGTCGTCACCGGCGGCTGGGTGGGCAGCGTCGAAACGCCGCCGCCCGTAGTCGGATTCGGCTCGGTGTCGGGATTGGTCCCGAGCACCCGGGGATCGACCGTGGTGGACGAGCCGCCACCGGTGGTCGGATTCACCGGCGGCACCGGGTTGTTCGGCGTGGTCGTCACCACCGGCACCTTGGTGGTGGTCGGCGCCAGCGTCGCCAGCGATTCCGCGACGGTCGGCGCCACCTGCTGCAGCTGCGTGAACAGCTGCTGCCAACGATCGTTCAGCGTGTCCTTCTTGGACGAGTCGTTGACCTGGGAGGCATTGTCGGCCGCCTTCTCCAGCGCCTTCTTCGCCTCTTCCGGCTTGTCCTCCGCCAAGAGCTGCTTCGCCTGCGCCAGACTGTCGTCCGCGCGGGAAACCACCGTGGACTGCGCCTGCTCGCTGAACACGACCTCCTTCATCCGCCAGAGCGGATCGCCGGGGCTCGCGTTGTAGGAGAACGCCGTCAGGCCGCCGAGGATCAGCGCTGCAGCCGCCGCAGCACCCAAAAGAGGGCGCACCAGCCGTAGTCGCCCCCGGTTCGACGCTCCGATCCGGGCCTGCCGCGCGCCGATCTCCTGATTGACCGCCGCGACAATGGCATCCAAATCCGGTCCGGCCGGAAGCGGCTCGGCCATGATTTCCGCTCGCCAATCGGCCAGCAGGGCCGCGAGCTGATATTCCTCCGAGGTGCCCGTCTGCACGGGACCGTCGCCGGAGATGGCGTCGATCAGCGCATCGTCGCGGCGTACCGCGGCGATGTCCACCGGTCCGGTATCACCGGCCGCCTCGGCGTAGGGACCGCTGTTCTGCGATCCAGGTCGCGCCTTCCAGTCACCCCGACCGCGCTCGCCATCCCTAGCCATACATTTCACCTGCCCTCGCCACTTGAGACTTGAGTTTCGCGAGTGCCCGGTGCTGGGCCACTCGTATAGCACCCGCCGTACTGCCCACGGCGACTGCGGTTTCTTCAGCCGACAAACCCATGACCAAGCGCAGGATCAGGATCTCTCGATGCTTTTCCGGCAAAGTCGCCAACAGAGCGTTCATCTGTCGGCTCGTTTCGGATTCGAGAGCGCGCTGCTCCGGCCCCTGGTCGGTGGATATGACATCAGGTACTTCGGCCATGGCGTCCGCCTTGTTACGGGCGGAATTTCGATGGGCGTCCGCGACCTTGTGCGAGGCGATGCCGTAGACGAAAGCCATGAACGGCCGACCCTGATCCTGGTAGCGGGGAAGGGCGGTCATCACGGCCAGACAGACCTCCTGCGCGACGTCGTCTGCGGAGAGCTGGCCGCGTTCGGCCGTTCCGATACGGGCGCGGCAGTACCGCACCACGAGCGGGCGGATGCTCTCCAGTACCTGGGAAAGGGCCGCCCGGTCGCCCTGCGCTGCGGCAGCGACGACAGCGGGATCCAACTCCTCACCCGTGTTGTTCATCGTCAGAGCTGTTCCTGGCGTTTGTTCAAGTGGCACGGCGGCGGGAGGGCCGGTGCTTCCGCGGAGGGGCGGAACGGTCCAACAATAGCGGCTGACGCATTCATGCCAGGCGTTACGGGGTCCTTCTCGGGGACGATTCAGGGACTTCCCGGTAAGGGCTCAGGGATGCCCGAGAACCTCGCTCGCCGAACGCAATCGCCCACCGCGAGCGGCCAGCAACCGCGCGCACTCGGCGGCGAGTTCGGCTGCGTCACCGGCGGGTTCGAGCCCCGAGCGGAGCATGGCGCAGGCCCAGCGCAGCGGCAGTAGTTCGTGTGCGCGGCAGGCGTGCTCGACTTCGGTTGCGAGAGCGCGGGATCGGTCGAGATCGCCGACGGCGGCACTGGCGGCCGCCAGCAGTAGCCGGGATTTCACTCGATGCCGCAGGGAGGGCGAGTATTCCGCGAGCGAGACGGCGGCCCGCGCGTGCGCCAGGGCGGGATCGGCGTCGGCGTGCAGGGGACTTTGCGCGGGGTCGGCGGCGGGCGCGGAGATCAAACCGGAGCCGGGGGCCGACAGCGCCGTCTCGGCAGCCACCCAGTGCAGGCGGACACGCGGACGCCAGGCGGCCTCGACGCCCGCCAGATGAATGTCGAGATAACTCTGGCAACGATTCAGCAGCCGGGCGGCAAGCGCCGGGCGCAAGGTGCCGAGGGCGTCGGCAGCGAGTCCGGTCAACGCATCGCAAACCGCTTCCGCCCGGCGCACTTCGGCCGCCGTCGCGACCGGGCCGGGAGTGTGGTCGCGAAGGGACGGCAGCACGAGGGCGGCGGCGCGGCCATCCACGACAGCGGCGTGAGTGTGCCAGCCGAGCTGGCGCAGCAGGGAGCCCTCGGTGCTGTGGGTCAGCGACAGCAGCGCCGGATCGGTGGTGGCGCGGCGGGCGCGGGCGAGTTCGGTGCGCGCGGCGGCGTAGTGCCCGACGGCGCCGAGCGCGACGGCCCGCAGCCAGGATTCGTGCGGATCGCCCGGTGTGGGCAACCCGATGGCAGCGCGTTCCGGCGCGGAGCCGAAGGCGGCGTCGGCGAGTTCGGAGTTCACTTCGAGCACAGGCACAGCCGCACTCTAACCAGCGCGGGGGCAAGTGAGGGCAGCTGCCATATCACAGTCCGTCAGCAACCCCTCAGCATTCGCAAGCGCCTTTGTGTTTCCACTCCGTAAATCTGTTCTCGCTATCGCCTAGCACGCCCGTTAGGAATTCGTATAGCGTTTCGCGCTATTAACCTGAGCGCCTCGAAGCGGCCACTTCTACCGTACTCAGCGCCGGATGTCCAATGGCTGAGATCACTCTGATCGCGATGCTTGCATAGATCGCGCGACAGGTATTGAAGCTCGAAAATCCATTGCTACCAGGCATTTTGACGAGTCCGATGGGCTATCACAGGTTGGTCACGGAGCTGGGCAACCGATCAGTATCACCACAGCGGGGCGGATTTGTAAATAGCGAGGATGTTAATTCTCTAATGTCCCAGTATTCGGCTCGAGTCGAATGAAGCTATTGACTCGATTTCGTTGTCCGACCTAACGTACGACATCGCCATCGTCGGCGTCGCGTTGAATTGCGACTCCGGCGAAGTGCGATCGCCGGGCCACGGCGATGCGGCCACCTGTTTGCCACCAGCACCGCTCGACAATGCCGACGAGCTCGCACCAAGAGGAGTTCACATGCCTATGCCGACCCACCTCCCCGGTCCGAACGCCGACGTATGGGATTGGCAAATGCGCGGATCTTGCCGCGGCCAGGACTCGTCGGTCTTCTTTCATCCCGACGGCGAACGCGGCCGCGCCCGGGCGCAGCGCGAAATGCGCGCCAAAGAGGTCTGCAAGTCCTGCCCGGTACTGCTGCAGTGCCGTTCGCACGCCCTGAAGGTCAGTGAGCCGTACGGCATCTGGGGCGGTATGTCCGAGACCGAGCGCGAGCTACACGCCCGCCGCAATCGCCGCCGCGTCGTCGCCTGAGCCAACCCCCCTTGACGCGAATCCGGACGGGTCCGATTCGATACCGGCGGTTCGCCTTCCACTCTTGGGGCCACGTGCTCACGGGCCCCGGGAGTGGGCCGGGCGCGAGGGCGAGCAAACCCGTGTGACCGATGTTCACCAGCGGTGTCGCTGATGCGGGCGGCGGGGTGAGCTCGAGATTTTTCCCATCCGCGGGTGCGGGCGTGCCGAATGTCTAGCAAACAACCGGCACCGTTCGGCGGGGGTCGGTGGTTGCCGATGCGTCACGGCGTGTCCTTCACGTCACGATTGCGGCGTTTCGGTGCAAAACGGAAAACTGCTGTGCCACAGTCGCTTTGCCGATACCCCCACCCGAGAGGAGGTCATAGCGGCACGCTACCCTCGTGGCCGATGACACAGAACGGAGCGTTGTGACAACGCGGCCGCCTGCCGCAGAGGGCGACTCGTTCCAGAGTTCGAGGGACGGTCGGGTGGGAGCACCCAGCGTGGACTCTGCGGTGACGGCGCGCGCAGCCGAAAGTCTCGAACTCGCCGCACTACTCGAACGTTGTGGCCGGTCCGATCAGCAGGCATTCGCCGAGCTGTACGACCGCACCAGCGCGCGAGTCTTCGGCCTGGTCCTACGCGTGCTACACGATCCGGGATACGCGGAGGAGACGACCCAGGAGGTCTACCTCCAGATATGGCGCACGGCAGCCAATTTCGATCCGGCCAAGGGCTCGGCGGTCACCTGGTTGATGACGCTGGCCCATAGACGCGCGGTCGACAGAGTCCGTGCCGAGCAGGCGCACGCCTTGCGCGAAGTCGCCTACGGCACCAGCACTCTCGGTAACGAATTCGATGAAGTCACCGAAGAAGTCGGACGACGGCTGGAGCAGCAGGCTGTCCTGGCGGGCCTGGCCACGTTGACGGAGACGCAGCGCGAAGCCATCTCCCTCGCCTACTTCGGTGGGCGGACATATGCCGAGGTAGCGGCCTACCTGGGCGTAGGGTTACCTACCGTTAAGTCCCGTATACGGGATGGACTGACACGACTCAAGAAAAGTTTGGGAGTGACGTGAGATGAACGAAAGCCAGATCGATCTCGCGCACACTGTCGCGCTCGGATCGATCGGCGACGAAGATCAGCGCGCAGTGGCGGATATTTTGGATACCGACGAGCCGGTACTGCGCGCCGCCTTCACCCAGGAAGTGCAGCAGACCCGAGAGGCGCTCGCCCTGGCCGCGTCGACGGTGGCAGTGTCGCCACCGCCCGCCCTCCGCGACCGCCTTCTCGCCGCGATAGCTACAGACCAGGCCCCGCCGAGCACGATTCACCACCCGCACCTCCACCACGGAAACGGCCGCTCCAGCCAAACCGTCCGGGACTAGCCACCTTTCGGTATTCAAGGACAAGCCCCGAAAAAGCACCGAGCAAGCCCTCCGAGCCCGCAAGGGCCTCGTCGTGCGCCCTCAATCCAGGTCGCCCGACCGGTTTTACTTGCCCCCTTCGCCTCGGTTGCCCCCTTTGCCCCGCCCCCTCGCCGGTAACGCACGGCCAAATCCGGACGATTCACCCAGCAGACCCCTTGCGCGCCATGCCCATTCATGACGCCCCGCGAACGGACCGTCCGGCATGCGTTTCCCCGCCTCCGCATTCGACCGCAGCCGCGCCGCACTCGGTGTAGCGGCCGCGCTCGCCCTGGTCTTCGCGGGCCTCCACGTCCTGGACGCAGCCGAGGCCGACTCGCCTAGCACCGCCCATCTCTCCCCGCTGACACTGCCGGTGGTCATCAAGCCTCTGACCCCCACCCCACCGCTGCCGTCGCCTACGCGCTGACGCCCGTCACCTCCCACCCCCGAACGGATGATCGGCATGCTCCGCACGTACATTCGCTTCGCACTCGGCGGGCTCGCCGCTCTCGCTCTCATTCTCGGCGGCCTGGCGGCCTATATTGCCACCGACCACACCCCCACCAACGGCCCACCGGCGATCCCCCTCCCGCCAGTCTCCGAACACCTGGGCCCGAACTGGCTGACCCCGACCCCCACCCCCGATCACTGATCAAGATCAGGGAGCTCACATTGCGGAGATTCGGGCATTTTTCACGGTGAGAGCTCCTTGGTCTTGATGCGGTCGCGGTCGGAGGGGTGGCGGGTGGTTGGAGCTGGGCGGATGGTGGGGCTGGTAGCGTGCGATGGGTGGGATCGGTTCGGGGGTAAGGACTTTCATGGGATTGCGGGCGTTGGGTGAGTTCGTGCGGGGGCGGACGAGTGATGCTGAGATCGAGTCGTTCGTGTCGGGGGCGGGGGTGTTGCTGCCGGAGGCGGTGCGGGAGGAGATTGCCGCGGTGCAGGCGGGGGGTAGCGCGGCGGAGTTGACGGCCGGGGTGGTGTCGCTGCGGAATTTGATGCCCGGGGGCGATCTGTTTCATTCGGGGTTGTTGGCGTTGCTGTGCGGGACCATGGTGGAGCGCGGGGCGGATTCGGGGGCGGCCATCGATGCGACGCTGGAATTGCTGGTCGAGCAGTTGGAGGGGTTGGCGGAGAAGCCGGATGAGTTGACGCGGGCGGCGGGGCGGTTGAGTCTTCCGGCGGCCATGACGATGCTCAGCCGGTCGAAGGAGACCCGCAAGCGGTGGCGGGGGCGGGCGGAGATCATGGATCGGCTCGACGAGCTGGAGGAGGACGAGCTCGTGCCGTGGTGGCTGCGCGAGATGTTCACCCTGCACGACGATGTCGATCTGCTCGTGTTGGACCCGAAGAATCGGCGCGCCTTCGAGTTTCGGCTGATCGGGGTGCGCGATCGGCTCTACCACTGTTACGCGCTGCTCCAGGACGCCCTGCTGCGCCATGCCGGGCCCGGTTACCTCGACGCCGAACCCGTTGACCCGCAAGCGGTCCGCTACGCCCGCAACGACCACCTCACCCCCGCCGAGCACGCCGCCGCCGCGACCCTCATGGATCATCAGCGGTTCAATTTCGCCTATCCCGGCGTCGCCTTCATGCCCGGGTCGGGGTCGCCGGAGGAGCTCCCGGTGCTCGACGGCAAACCGCTGCTCACCGTGGCCCCCAAGGGAATTCATTTCAATTGGCGACCGTCGAACATGTACGGGGTCCTGCACGAGGCGCTCGAATCCTCGGTCGAATTGAACCGCGAATTCACCTCCTCCGAGGCGGAATCCCTGTTGACCCGTTGCGGCCTGCTCTGACCCGTCCCCGAAACGACGCTGCCCCCGGACGGAATCCCGTCCGGGGGCAGCGTTTTCAGCCTCGAGCTACCTCAGTGTTTCACTGTGGAGCTACCTCAGTGCGAGTGCCCGTGGTGGTCGTGACCGGCGGCCTCCTCGACCGGCTTGTCGACGACCGCCGACTCGGTGGTGAGCACCATGCGCGCCACCGAGGTGGCGTTCTCCACGGCCGAGCGGGTGACCTTGACCGGGTCGATGACGCCCTCGGTGACCAGATCGCCGTAGCTCAGGGTGGCGGCGTTGAAGCCGTCCTTGCCCTCGGTGACCTTGGAGACCACGACCGCACCGTCCACGCCCGCATTGCTGGCGATCCAGAACAGCGGGGCCAGCAGCGCCTGGCGCACGACCTCGACGCCGACCGCCTCGTCGCCGGAGAGCGAGTCGCGCAGCTCGTTGAGCTTCGCGGCCGCCTGCACCAGGGCGGTGCCGCCGCCGGGCACGATGCCCTCGGCGACCGCGGCCTTGGCGGAGGACACGGCGTCCTCGACGCGGTACTTGCGCTCCTTGAGCTCGGTCTCGGTGGCCGCGCCGACCTTGATGACGGCGACGCCACCGGCCAGCTTGGCCAGGCGCTCTTCCAGCTTCTCGCGGTCCCAGTCGGAGTCGGTGGTCTCGATCTCCTTGCGCAGCTGGGCGACTCGCGCGTCGATGTCGGCCTGCGAGCCCGCGCCCTCGACGATGGTGGTGTCGTCCTTGCCGACCACGACGCGGCGGGCCTTGCCCAGCACGTCCAGGCCGGACTCGCGCAGCGTGATGCCCAGGTCGGGGTTGACCACGGTGCCGCCGGTGACGATGGCCAGGTCGTCCAGGAACGCCTTGCGGCGGTCACCGAAGAACGGGGCCTTCACGGCGACGACCTTGAGGGTCTTGCGAATCGCGTTGACCACCAGGGTGGACAGCGCCTCGCCGTCGACGTCCTCGGCGATGATCAGCACCGGCTTGCCGGACTCGGCGATCTTCTCCAGCAGCGGCAGCAGGTCCGGCAGCGAGGAGATCTTCTCGCGGTTGAGCAGCACCCAGGCGTCCTCCAGGACCGCCTGCATGGTCTCGGCGTCGGTCACGAAGTAGGGCGACAGGTAGCCCTTGTCGAACTGCACGCCCTCGGTGATGGCGACCTCGGTCTGCAGACCCGAGGACTCCTCGATGGTGACGACGCCGTCCTTGCCGACCTTGGTCAGCGCCTCGGCGACCAGCGCGCCGATCTCCTCGTCGCGCGAGGACACGGTGGCGACCTGCGCGATGGCCTTCTCGCCGTTGACCGGGGTCGCGGCCTCGTGCAGGGCGGCGGCGACGGCCTCGGCGGCCTTGCCCATGCCCTTGCCCAGGGTCATCGGGTTCGCGCCCGCGGCAATGTTCTTCAGGCCGCCCTTGATGAGGGCCTGCGCCAGCACGGTGGCGGTGGTGGTGCCGTCACCCGCGACGTCGTTGGTCTTGGTGGCGACGCTCTTGACCAGCTGCGCGCCCAGGTTCTCGAACGGGTCCTCGAGGTCGATGTCGCGGGCGATGGTGACACCGTCGTTGGTGACGGTCGGGCCACCGAAGGCCTTGGCCAGCACCACGTGTCGACCGCGCGGGCCGAGGGTGACCTTGACGGCGTCGGCGAGCTTGTCGACGCCGCGCTCCATCGCCCGACGAGCCTTCTCGTCGAACTCGATCTGCTTTGGCATTTACCTACTCCTGTGTGTCCGGAAGGCGGGGGCTTCTCCCCCGAACCCCCGAATGAGTTGGGACGGAACGCACTCCGCCCCGGGTCGGTAGCTGTATGACCAGCGGCTCGACGCCGGGGCGGAAACGGGTGCGTCCCTTACTTGGTGACGACAGCGAGCAGGTCGCGAGCCGACAGGATCAGGTACTCGGAACCGTTGTACTTGATCTCGGTGCCGCCGTACTTGCTGTAGATGACGACGTCGCCTTCCTTGACGTCGAGCGGGATGCGCTTCTCGCCGTCCTCGTCCCACCGGCCGGGGCCGACGGCGATGACGGTGCCCTCCTGGGGCTTCTCCTTCGCCGTGTCAGGGATGACCAGACCGGAGGCGGTGGTGGTTTCGGCCTCGTTGGCCTGGACGAGGATCTTGTCCTCGAGCGGCTTGATGTTCACGCTCGCCACGTTGAGCCCTCCACTTTCAGGGGATTCTTCTCGTCCGGGGCTGTTCCCCGAACGCACGGTTTCGGTCATGTGTGACCCCTGCGCAATAAGCCCCGTCGTCGCGGGTGCCGGGACCCCTGCGTAGTAGTCATTAGCTGGCACCTCAGCACTAGCCCAGTGCCACCTAGCACTCTATACACGTGAGTGCCAGCGCTCAAGGCCGGGCACTGCTACCCGCAACCCACCGTTACCTGTAACGGCGCTGGACAGCGCGGTAACGCCGCTGGACAGCGCGACTCGCCGACACGACGGCCCGGGAATCTGAGGTCTTCCAAAGAAATCCGAAAATCTGTAACGTTCGGATAACGGAATGTGACACCATTGACGACGGCCGCGCGGCAAGACCTAATCGGTTGTGTCACGCGCGCCGTCGAGAGTTACACAACTGCTTCACCCCGCTAACCGCGCGGCCATCCTGCGCGCGGGCTCGAGAAGAGAGCAAGACCGCAAGTGATCAGTGGCAGGTCCGCATGCCCCATCGGGCACGCCCCCGCCGTGATCCGTAGCTCGGAACCGCCTAAAACCCCTTGGGCGCGTCCGGAGTCCGTTCGAGATGGTCGTCTCCACCCGGACCATCCGCTCGAAGGGAGGTGAACATGCGAACATCCCTCGGCATCTCCGCCGGGAGCGAGGTGGTGTGCTCGGCGACGGTCGCCACCGCGCCCAACGGCGCCCAGAACTTCGATTACCGGGTCGTCACGGCCGATACCGCCCACTCCGACCTCGGTGACCTGGTGGCGTCCTCCATCGAGTTGATGACCACCCAGATTCCCCGCGAGGCCGTGCATCCGGTCGGCGCCCACCCGGTCGCCCGGACCGCCGGCCACCACGAGCACGACACCGCCGCGCCCGGCGACATCGCGGTCGCCTACCGGGACCGGGAACAGGCCCAGATCATTCGTTCGGCGATCGGTCGGCAACGCCACGGTGTGCATCTCATCCCCGAGAGCACCGCGGCGCTGGCGTATCTGCGGCACACCGGACTGCTGGATCGGTGGGACACGGTCGCGGTCATCGATATCGGGGCCACCGGCACCACGGTCACGGTCGCCGATCACGCCGACGACACCGTGCTGCGCTCCGAGCGCACGACGGCCATCAGCGGCAACGCCATCGACGAGCTGATCCTGCAGCACCTGCTGGACTGCCACCTGTCGCGTCGCGGCATCCGACCCAACCGCGGCATCCTGCTCAACCGTTCCCGGGCCGCCAAGGAGCATCTGTCGGTGGTTCCGGCGGTCACCATCGACCATGTGGCCGGGCAGCCGCTCAAGCTCACCCGGGTGGATTTCGAGGAGATCGTCGCCGACCTGCTACGCGAGCTGGCGGTGTTCGCGCGCGGGGTGTTCGCGCGGGCCCCGAAGTTCCCGGAGGCGGTCGCGGTGATCGGCGGCGGGGCGAACGTGCCGATCATGGTGGTGGGGCTGGAGCGCCAGCTCGACGTGCCGGTGGTGACCGTGCCGGAGCCGGAGGCGGCGATCGCCAAGGGTGCTGCGCTGGTGGCGGATTCGAGCTCGCCGAGCGCGTTCCCGGTGATCGGGCTGGGGTCGGACGCGCCAATCGGGACCTTCACCAAGCTGGCGGGCACGCTGGCCGGGGCGATCGTGGTGGTCGGGCTGATCATCGGGTACGGCGTCAAGGAATTCGTGGTGCCCGAGCCGCAGAACACCCACTACTCGCCGTCGACCACCGGCCCGCAGCAACCGGTTTCGCCGACCACGCCGTCGAACGGTCCGTCCAACGGGTCGACCAGCCCGAGCGGCAATCGCAGCACCGCCCCGGTGGCCCCGCCCCAAACCGGTTCGGCCACGGGCGTTCCCACCATCCCGTCGTCCACCGCACAGCAGCCCCCGCTGCGGCCGGATCCGGACCTACCGCAGATTCCGTTCCCGGCCGACCTGCCCCGCATCCTCGGCCCGCTGCTCGGCACGACCTTGCCGCCCACCCAATCCGAGCCGCACGTCTCGCCCTCACCGCGCACCAACTCGAATTCCGGTTCGGGGGCCGGTGGCACCGCCACCCTGGTCCGACCGACCGACTAGCTGCAACGAAGACCTACTCGCCGCGACCGGAGCACAGACTCCCGGTCGCGGTCGCGTTTCCGGGGTGTTCTACAGGCGGCTGGTGGAGACCGGGAGGCCCGGGTCGGTGGCGACGGTCAGGGCGGAAGGTTTTGCGCCGCCCGCGATCACGTGCGCGCCCAGGGTGGCGATCATGACGCCGTTGTCGGTGCACAGGCGCGGCTTGGGGACGCGCAGGGTGATTCCCGCGGCGGCACAGCGCTCCTCGGCCATGGAGCGAATGCGGGAGTTGGCGGTCGCGCCGCCACCGAGGACCAGGGTGTCGACGCCGATGTCCTGGGCGGCGCGCACGGCCTTCATGGTGAGCACGTCCGCCACGGACTCCTGGAAGGAGGCGGCGATATCCGGGATGGGCAGTTCGCGGCCTTCGCGTTGCGCCGCTTCGACATAGCGGGCGACCGCGGTCTTGAGGCCCGAGAAGGAGAAGTCGTAGCGCGGATCGCGGGGACCGGTCATGCCGCGCGGGAAGGCGATGGCGTGCGGATCACCGTCGGCGGCAATGGCATCCAGCACCGGGCCGCCCGGGTAGCCGAGACCGAGCAGGCGGGCCACCTTGTCGAAGGCCTCGCCCGCGGCATCGTCGACCGTGCTGCCCAACTCGACGATGGGCTGGGCCAGATCGGTGACCTGCAGCAGATGGGTGTGGCCGCCGGAGACCAGCAGCGCGATGGCGGGCGGCATCGGGCCGTGTTCGAGGGTGTCCACGGCCACGTGCCCGCCCAGGTGGTTGAGCGCGTAGAACGGGATATCCCAGGCCGCCGCATAGGCTTTGGCCGCCGCGACGCCGACCAGCAGGGCACCGGCCAGACCCGGGCCGATGGTGACGGCCAGCGCGTCGGGCTTGCTGATCCCGGCCGCGGCCAGCGCCCGGCGCATGGCGGGCACGATGGCCTCGAGGTGTGCGCGCGAGGCGATTTCGGGCACCACGCCGCCGAAGCGGGCGTGCTGGTCCACGCTGGAGGCGACCTCGTCGGCGAGCAATTCGCAAGTGCCGTCCGGCAATCGGCGCACGATGCCGACTCCCGTTTCGTCGCAGGAGCTTTCGATACCCATGACGATCATGACGAGACCTCGGCGTCGGTGGTGAATCCGTCCTGCGGACGGTGCTTGAACAAAGAACCGGCCATGGCCGGACGCCGCATGGTGTAGGCGTCGGCCCCGCTGGGCTGGTAGTAGTTCTTGCGCAAGCCGATGATGTGGAAGCCGTGCTTCTCGTACAGCGTGATGGCGGGCGCGTTGTCGGTGCGGACCTCGAGGAAGACCGGTCCGCCGCGCTTTCCGGCCTCCAGCAGCAGCGCCTCCAGCAGCAGCGTGCCGATGCCGCGACGGTGATCCGCGGGGTCGACGCCGATGGTGTGCACCTCGGCCTCGGGGTGTTCATCGGTGCCGAGCAAGGCGATTCCGGCGTAGCCGACCATGCGGCCCGACGCGTCGCGCGCGGTGATGTAGCGGTTGTGCGGTCCGGCCAGCTCCGAGAGGAACGAAACCTCGTGCCAGGGATCGTCCTCCGGGAAGAGCACCTGTTCGAGTTCGGCGCAGCGGGTGACGTCGGCGGGCCGCATCGGTTCGATGCGGATGGTCATCGGCCCACCTGCGCATAACTCTTCTCCACCGCGTCGGGGCGGCGCAGATACAGCGGGACCAGCGGTTCGGGAACGGCACCGGCGAGAATGTCGGCGGCGGCGCAGCGCACCAGCCCCTCCGGGGAGGGCGTCTCGACCGGCAGCACCGGCAGGTCGAAATAGTCGACGTGCGAGGCGGATCCGGCGATCAGGGTGGCGGCGGCCTGATCCAGATCGGCGGGCTTGCTCACCTGCGGACCCTCGACGCGCGCCAGCGTCATGCCGTCGGTGGCGCGGTAGCGCGCCCAGTACACCTCGCGGCGGCGGGCGTCGGTGACCACGAGCAGTTCGGTCGGCTCGGAGCTCTCGCGCAGGTAGCTCTCGGTGTCGGCGGCAATGGCGTCGAGGCTGCACACCCCGTACACCGGCACCCCGAGCGCGTCGCCGAAGGCGGCCCCGGTGGCCATGCCGACGCGCAGTCCGGTGAACGGTCCCGGCCCGATACCGGCCACGACCGCCGCGATATCGGCACGGGAGCGCCCGGATTCGGCGAGGCAGGCCAGAATCTGCGGGGTCAGCACCTCGTTGTGCGCGCGAGCGTCCACGGTCACCTTGGCGGTGATCGTGGTGATGCGCGGTGCGTTCGACCCGGATTGCGCCGGTTCCAGTTCCACCAGTCCCGCTGTGACGGCGGGGGTCGCGGTGTCGACAGCCAATATCAGCATGATTGTCTTTACGATACCGGGTGGTACAGCCCACTCGGCGCGGTGTCTGCCTGCGGGAACTTACTCGCGAATCAGATCCGGTGCGGTGCGCCGATCAGTGCCTATCGGTACCACTCAATTCGCGGCGACCCACTCCCATTCGGCGGTGCGCACATCCGACTCCGCCTCCCGGCGCAACTGCACGCGCAGGTGGCGGTCGGCCAGGTGTTCGGCCACGCCCAGACCCCATTCCACCACCACGACCGCGTGGTCGAGATCGGTGTCCAGATCGAGGGCGTCGAGCTCGTCGAGATCGCCGCCGAGGCGGTAGGCGTCCACGTGCACCAGGGCCACCGCGCCCGGATGGGCTCCGGCGCGATGCTGGCGGGCAATGATGAAAGTCGGTGAGCTGACCCGTCCTTCGACGCCCAGCCCCGCCGCGATGCCCCGGGTCAGCGCGGTCTTGCCCGCGCCGAGGGGGCCGTCGAGGATGACCAGATCCCCGGCCTGCAGCTGTTGGGCGAGTTCGCGGCCGAGCGCCTCGGTGTCCTCGACCGTGGCGAGCATGCGGTGCTCTGCTGTGCTGGGGTGCCCTGCGGTGCTCGGATGTTCGGTCACCGGTCACCGCCCACGTGGGTGCGGGTGACGCGACCGCGCGGGCCGCACACGATTTCGTAGTTGATGGTGCCGAGGGCCCGCGCCCATTCGTCGGCGTGCGGGTGACCGGGCTCACCGCCGAACAGGATCGCGGTGTCGCCCGCTTGGACGCCCGCGGCATTGTCGCCGAGATCGACCACGATCTGGTCCATGCAGACCCGGCCGATCTGCGGGTGCCGCGCCCCGCCGATCCACACCGAGAACTTGCCGCTCAGCACCCGCGGCACGCCGTCGGCGTATCCGGCGGGGACGAGGGCGACGGTGGTGTCGCGCTCGGCGATCCAGTCGTGGCCGTAGGAGACGCCGCCGCCCGCGGGGACGCGCTTCACGCGCAGCACCCGGGCGCGGAAGGTCATGGCCGGGCGCAGACCGAAATCGCCCTGCTCCGGGATCGGTGAAAGTCCGTACACGGCAATGCCGGGACGCACCATGTCGAACGCGAGGTCCGGACGGGTCAGCGCGGCAGCGGAATTCGACAGGTGCACGAGTTCGGGTTCCAGGCCGTGCTCCTTGGCGGTGGCGATGAACTCGAGGAAACGGTCGCGCTGACTGTCATTGACCGGATGCTGGGGTTCGTCGGCCAGGGCCAGGTGGGAGAAGAGGGCGCGGAAACGCACCGTGCCCTCGGCGATCAGCTTGGCCAGCCGTTCCAGGACCTCGGGGAACTCGGCGAAGGGAATGCCATTGCGGTGCAGGCCGGTATCGACCTTCAGGCTCACGGTGGCGGTGCGGCCCAGTCGGCGCGCGGCCGCCGCCACCGCCTCCAGCTGCGACAGGTCGGAGACGCCGAGCTCGATATCGGCGGCGATGCCGCTGGCGTAATCGGCGTCGGAAGTGTTGAGCCAGGACAGGATCGGCGCGGTGATGCCCGCGGCCCGCAGCTTTACCGCCTCCGCGATGGTGGTGGTCCCGATCTCGCGCGCCCCGGCGGCCAGCGCGGCGCGCGCCACCTCGGCCGCGCCGTGGTTGTACCCGTCCGCCTTGACGACGACCATGACCGCGGCATCCCCGGCGTGCTCGGCCAGAATGCGCACATTGTGGGCGATGGCGTCCAGGTCGACGACGATTTCCACCTGTGGGTCGGGCTTGTTCACGCCCTCGATACTGCCATTGGAACCGCCGCGACTCGGATCACACCCGAATCCCGGCCCGTTCTCCGGGCAGGACCGCGAGGGCGGCGGTGAGCGCCTCGCGGCTTGCCGGGAGGAGGGGCAGGCGGACGTTCGGGGTGGGGATGCGGCCCTGGGCGGCGAGAACCGCCTTGACGACAACGGGATTGGGTTCGGTGAACAGGGCCTGGGCCAGGGGTGCCAGGCGGTTGCCGAGTTCGCGGCCGCGCGCGACGTCACCCGCGCGCCAGGCGGTGATCAGGTCCGCGTAGGGCGCGGGGGCGACATTGGCGCAGGCGAGAATCGCGCCGGAGGCGCCGAGCGCGAGCAACGGGGCGGCGTAGAGGTCGTCGCCCGCGAGGAGCGAGGTGTGCTCGGGCAGGCGGCTCAGGAAGGAGATCGTGGTGTCGTCGATGCCGCCCGCGGTGTATTTGAAGCCCGCGACATTCGGCAGTTCGGCCAGGCGGCACAGGGTTTCGGCGCTCAGCGTGCGGGAGGTGCGGTAGGGGATGTGGTAGATCAGCACGGGCACCGGGCTGGCGGCGGCCAGCGCCCGGAAGTGTTCCACCACACCGGCTTCGGAGGGGCGGTTGTAGTAGGGGACGACCGCGAGGGCGGCGGTGGCGCGGGGGTCCAGGGTGGCGAGGGCGCGCGCCGAGTCGAGGGTCGCGTTGGAGCCCGCGCCGACGATCAGGGTGGCGGCGCGTTCGCGGCAGACCTCGGCGCAGATGTCGATGACGCGGGACTGTTCGGCGGCGGTGAGGGTGGCGGGTTCGCCGGTGGTGCCGAGCGCGACCAGGCCCGCCGCGCCCGCGTCTAGCACCTCGTGGGCGAGGGCCGCCAGGGCGTCCTCGGCCACCTCGTCGGCGGCGGTGAACGGCGTGATCAGTGGCACGTACAAGCCGGTGAAGGTCATGCGACCAGCCTGATCGACGAGATGCGTCAGGTCCATTTCACGTTTCTGAGTCCGAGCGTAAGCTCAGCTGATGCTGGATGTCCGCCGACTGCGCCTGCTTCGCGAACTCGCGCACCGCAAGACCATTGCCGCGGTCGCCGACGCATTGACCTACACGCCGTCGGCCGTCTCGCAGCAGCTGACCGCCCTGGAACGCGAGGCCGGGGTCTCACTCCTGGAACGCACCGGCCGCAGCGTCACCCTCACCCCCGCCGCCCTGCGCCTGGTCGAGCACACCGAAACCATCCTGGCCGTCCTGGAACAGGCGACCGCCGAACTGGCCTCCGCCCGAACCGAACTCACCGGCACCCTCCGCATCGGCGCCTTCCCCACCGCCGTCCACACCATCCTCTCCCCCGCCCTGGTCACCCTCAGCCGCGACCACCCCCTGCTGGAACTCCTTGTCACCGAACTGGACCCAGCCGCCGCCCCCGCAGCCCTGCGCGCCGAAACCCTGGACATCGCCCTACTCCAGGAATACGACTACGTCCCCCTGCCCCCGGAACCCGGCCTGGAGACCGAGCCGCTCTTCGAAGAGACAGTCCACCTCGCCGAGCTGACCACAGACCAAACCAAGACAACATCACAAACCCCTGACCCGAATCCCCTTGCCGCGCACTCCGATTCCCCCTGGATCGCAGGAACCCCCGGCACCCTCTGCCACGAAATGACCGTCCGCGCCTGCCTCGCAGCCGGATTCACCCCCCGCATCCGCCACCACGCCGACGACTTCGGCACCGTCCTCGCCCTGGTCGCCGCGGGCCAAGGCGTATCCCTCGTCCCAGACCTGGGCGCCCGCTCGGTGCCGGAGACCGTCACCCTCACCCCATTACCGACCCGCCGCCGAACCCACCTGGCCTATCGCCGCGGCACAGCCACCAATCCGGTTGTAGCGGCGGCCCGCAACGCCCTGCACACCGCAACCGCCCACCCCCACCAACCACTCCAGCCTCGCCACTCCGGCGCATGACCACCTACGCTCGCCACTCGGCGCGGTTCGCCCACCTTCCCATTCATGCGCATGACCGCCCAAACTCGTCAGTCCGGCGCGTGAACACCCCACCTCGTCGTTCGGCACGCTCTTGGCGGAATCCACCCTGGGCGTAGTAGATCCCGGTCAAAGCATGCGGGATGACAGGGTGAGGCGACCATTGGAGTTCCGGCGGCGGACCCAACACGCCCGGTGGTTCGGCCGTGTTTCGGCCCCGGCGCGGCAGCCGCATACCGCGCGGCGAGTCACACTTGGGCGAGTTCGCGCAGGGTGCCGATGGCTTCGCGGAGGTGGGCGAGCAAGGGGGAGGCCGAGATTGGGGCACCTGCGGTGGTTGTCGCGTGGGCGGCGAGGTTGGCGGCGAGGGCGTGGACGCGGGCGGCTGCCGCAGCGGCCCAGGCGGGGTGGGAGCCGTGGGCTAGGAGGGCGGCGATGATGCCGGAGAGGACGTCGCCGGAGCCAGCGGTGGCGGCCCAGGAGCCGCCTGCCTCGTTCACGAAGACTGAGCGGTCGGGGCTGGCTATCAGGGTGGCGCGGCCTTTCAAAAGGACTGTGACCTGCCAGGATTCGGCCAGTTTGCGGACGGCGGCGACCCTGTCCTGACCCGGTTCGGAACCGGTCAGTCGGGCGAATTCCCCGGCGTGTGGGGTCAGCACGGTGGGGGCCTGGCGGCCGGTCACCAGGCTCGGCTCGGCGGCGAGCAGGGTGAGGCCGTCGGCGTCCACTACGACGGGTAGGTCGGTGGCGAGGATCTCGGCGAGGCGGTCGCGGGCGGCGGAATCGGTGCCCGCGCCGGGGCCGAAGACCCAGGATTGGACTCGGCCGGTGGCGGAAATGGATTCGGCGGCAATAACTTCCGGAAAATGTGCGAGAACCTGGGCCGCGCCCGTGCCCGCGTAGCGGACCATGCCGGAGGTGGCGGCGACCGCGCCGCCGGTGCAGAGAATCGCCGCGCCGGGGTAGGTGGCGCTGCCCGCACAGACGCCGACGACTCCCTGGGTGTACTTGTCGTCTGCCGGACCGGGGACGGGCCAGTTCGCACCGACGGTACGCGGTTCCAGCGCATAAAGGTTCGCGCTGGGCAGCTCTAATCCGATGGGCACCAACTCGACTCGGCCGCAGTGCGGGGCGGCCAGCGCGTGAACCGGCTTGTATGCGCCGAAGGTGACGGTGACGTCGGCGGTCACGGCGGGACCGTCCACCGCTCCGGTGTCCGGGTCGACGCCGCTGGGCAGGTCGGCGGCAATGATCGGGCAGCGCACGCCCGCAACGATTTCGGCGGCGACCGGGCGCAGTGGGCCGCGACCGGAGATGCCGACAATGCCGTCCACCACCAGGTCCGGGTTGCCGAGCAGCTCGCGCACCGGCCAGGGCACCTCTGTGCTGGCGCTCACGTGTTGCACCGCTCCCGGCGGAATTCGGGCTCCGCGCAGGTCGTCCGGGTCGGCGGGCGCGGTGACGACACGTCCGCCCGTGCGGCGCAGGGCGGCCAGACCTTCGGCGTGGGCGCGGTCGGGTGCGAGCAGGACCGCGCGGACCGCGACACCCCGTCGTCGCAGGAACGAGCCCGCCCAGAGCGCGTCACCACCGTTGTCGCCGGAGCCGACCAGCAGGGTCACCGACCGTCCGGCCACTCGGCCCGTGCGTTCGCGCAGTTCCCGCGCCACCACGTCGGCGAGTCCGAAGGCGGCGCGCCGCATGGGCATTCCGGCCGGGACACGGGTGAACAGTTCGGCCTCCGCGGCCCGCACCTCGTCGGCCGTGTAGTACGCACGCACCGCGTCTGCGGTCATGGTTCGCCTCCCGGGATCGGATTCTCGGGCCCGTGCCCCAACGTGTCCGCGGCCCCGGCCCAACCTGTCTGCGCTTGTGCAGACTACGCCCGTCGCACCGCGCCGCAGGTCAGCGTGGGTGCCCGCGAACGGCCCGCTACCGGCGGGGACTAACCTGGCCACTATGCCAATCTGCCGCCAGTCGTCCTCGCGTGCCCGGTTTCTCGTCGCCGTCGTGGCGGGGGCGCTAGTCGTCGGGGGCTGCGCGTCGAACGGCTCGAACAATGCCGCGACCTCCACCACGGCGGCGGCCACGTCGTCGGCGGCGGCGACCCCCACCACCCCCGCTCCGGCAGCGGCGGCCACGGTCGAGGTGAAGGACATGAAGTTCTCCCCGGCCGATATCACCATCAAGGCCGGGGACACCGTGACTTGGAAGTTCGACGACCGTGCCCCGCACGCGGTGCAGGGCATCGGCGATGTCGCGCTGGGCATCAACAGCCCGATCATTCACAAGGGCGAGTGGAGCCACACCTTCACCACGCCCGGCGTCTACCGCTACCTGTGCCCCTTGCACCCGGAGATGAAGGGCACGGTCACCGTCCAGTAAGAAAGCCCAACTCTCGGGAGCTCTCAGGGGCAAGCCCCTGAAACCCCAACCCAAGCGGTCGCGTTCTATTCGACGGTGACCGATTTTGCCAGGTTGCGGGGCTTGTCGACGTCGTAGCCGCGGGCCTGGGCCACCTCGGCGGCGAAGATCTGCAGCGGGACGGTCGAGAGCAGCGGCTGGTACAGCGTTGGGGCCGAGGGGATTTCGATCAGGTGGTCGGCGAAGGGTCGCACCGTGTCGTCACCCTCCTCGGCGATCACGATGGTGCGCGCGCCGCGGGCCTGAATTTCGCGAATATTGCTGAGCAGCTTGGAGTGCAGCACCGCGCGCCCCTTGGGCGAGGGCATCACCACGAACACCGGCAATCCGTCCTCGATGAGGGCGATCGGTCCGTGCTTGAGTTCGCCCGCCGCGAAGCCCTCGGCATGCATGTACGCCAATTCCTTGAGCTTCAACGCCCCTTCGAGCGCCACCGGGTAGCCGACGTGGCGACCCAGGAACAGCACCGTCGGCACGTGCGCGAACTGCCGGGCGATCCCGCGCACCCGCTCGGCCGACTCCAGCACCTGGGCAACGAGTTTCGGCATGGACTCGAGTTCGGCGTATTCGCGCGCCACCTCGTCCGGGTACTTGGTGCCGCGCGCCTGCGCCAATGCCAGGCCGACCAGGTAGTTGGCGGTGATCTGCGCCAGGAACGCCTTGGTGGACGCGACCCCGATCTCCGGACCGGTGCGCGTGTAGAGCACGGCGTCGGCCTCGCGCGGGATCTGCGCGCCATTGGTATTGCAGATGGCCAGGACTCGGGCCTTCTGCTCCTTGGCGTGGCGCACGGCCTCCAGCGTGTCGGCGGTCTCGCCGGACTGGGAGATGGCGACCACCAGGGTGGAGCGGTCCAGAACCGGGTCGCGGTAACGGAATTCGCTGGCCAGCTCGACCTCGACGGGCAGCCGGGTCCAATGCTCGATGGCGTACTTGGCCAACAGGCCCGCGTGATACGAACTGCCGCAGGCCACCACGAAGACCTTGTCGACCTCGCGCAGTTCCTGCTCGGCCAGGCGCTGCTCGTCGAGCACGATCTTGCCGCCCGCGTAGTGGCCGATCAGGGTGTCGGCGACACCGGTGGGCTGCTCCTGGATCTCCTTGAGCATGAAGTAGTCGTAGCCGCCCTTCTCGGCGGCGGCCAGATCCCAGTCGATGGTGAAGGGGCGGGTGCGGACACCATCGGTCGCGCCGTGGAAGTCGGTGACCCGGTAGCTGTCGGCGGTGATCACGACGGCTTGATCCTGCCCGAGTTCGACTGCCTCCCGGGTGTGTTCGATGAAGGCGGTCACGTCGGAGGCGATGAACATCTCGCCCTGGCCGACGCCGACCACCAGCGGGGTGGAGCGGCGGGCGGCGACGATCGTGCCCGGATGGTCGGCGTGGGTGAAGACCAGGGTGAACGCGCCTTCCAGGCGGCGCACCACGGCCAGGGCCGAGGCGACGAAATCACCGGCGGTGTCGCCCGTGGCGTAGGCGCGGGCGACCAGGTGGACGGCCACCTCGGTGTCGGTGTCGCTGCCGAGTTCGACCCCGGCCTCCTCGAGTTCGCGGCGCAGCGGCGCGAAGTTCTCGATGATGCCGTTGTGCACCACCGCAACCCGGCCGGTGTGGTCGCGGTGCGGGTGGGCATTGCGGTCGGTCGGCGCGCCGTGCGTGGCCCAGCGGGTGTGTCCCATGCCGGTGGATCCGGCGAAACGGTCGCGGCCGCCGTCGTCGAGTTCGGCCTCGAGGTTGGCCAGGCGGCCCGCCTTGCGCTCCACGGCCAGGCCCCCGGCGCCGTCCAGGATGGCCACCCCGGCGGAGTCGTAGCCTCGATATTCCATGCGGCGCAACGCATCAACCACTACCCCGAGCGCGTCCCGGTACCCCACATACCCCACGATTCCGCACATGGGGCCATAGCCTAACGGGATAGCCCCGGTGCATGAATCCGAGTCGATATCCGACCGGGCGAAACGCCCCAAGTCCATGTTGATCGGATAGGTTCTAGTCCGTGTCGGCGTCTGTGAAATCGCTCCTGAGCACTCTGACCCTGCGCGGCCCGCATGAGGTGCTGCGCGGGAACCTCGGCATCGCCGGGCTGCCCGGGGTGGTGTACACGCCCGGGAAGGGGCTCAACCTGCCCGCGGTGGCGTTCGGGCACGGCTGGCTGACCGGGGTCGGCAACTACCGTCGGCTGTTCGAGCACCTGGCCTCCTGGGGATATGTGGCCGCCGCGCCCGACACCGAACGCGGCCCGATCCCCTCGCACCTGAACCTGGCGACGGATCTGCTGACCACCCTGGACATCTGCACCGGTGTGCGATTGGGCGCGGGCAATATCAGCGTCCACCCCGACCGCCTGGCCCTGGCCGGGCACGGCATGGGCGCGGGCGCGGCCGTCATCGCCGCCTCCCAGCGCGAGGTGGCCGCCGTCGCCGCCCTGTATCCCGCCCCGACCGCGCCCTCGGCCACGGCGTTGGCCCCCAAGGTCGACGCCCCAGCCCTGATCCTGGCCGGTGCCACCGATATCGACGCGGTCAGCTCCGACGCCATCCCGCTGGCCTCGGCCTGGGGCGAGGACGCCATCCTCCGCTCCCTCGACAAGGCCACCCACAACGGCATGGTCGAGGGCCGCCGCGCCCTGGCCGCCCTCGGCGCGGGCAAGCACGAGCCCAAAACCGAACGCCTCACCCGAGCCCTCCTCATCGGCTACCTCAACTACACCGTCCTCGGCGACAAGAAATACAAACCCTTCGCCGACCCCGAAGCCGTCATCCCCCACACCCAACTCGTCGACCCCGACGCCGTCGAAGACGAACCCGACCACCCCCAAAAACTCCCCGTCCTCCGACTGATCCAGGCCCTCCGCAAATAGGACCACGGCCTAAGACACAGCGGCCTGCGGGATTTCAGGGATCTCGACACCTCCCTCAGGGATCTCGGTCGCCTGATCGGGACTGCCCAGCGTCGGCGTGGGTGTCGGCGACTGTGTCACGTCTCCATTGCCGGGTGGTGATCCGACCGGCGTGGGCTGTGCCGAGCTATCCGGTGGCGCGAGTATCGAGGGATTCGGCCCGCGCTCGTCAGGGGACGGCGAAACCTCCGGCGGCGCGGAACCATCCGATGTCGGCGTTGGCGCGGCGGGTTCAGCGGGGCAAGCGGGCGGGGCTTGGTCCGCGCCCGGCTGCGGAGACTCACCCTCATCGAGTGCGGCACAACCATCCGGCGGCAGGGTGACCCGCCCGTCGGGCGCGGTGCCCGTCGGCGGTGCGCAGTCGGGCTGCGCGGGAGCGATCGGTTGCGGCTCCTGGGTTGCGCCGGGCTGCGGCGACTCGACTTGCTCTGGCGCACCGGGTTTTCCGCCGCTGTCGGTGATGGTTGGCGGTTCTGTGGGGCTTGGACCGGCGGCGGGTGAGCTGGGTGGGGAGTCGGCGGTGGTGAGGGTGGGGTTGCCGTTTTGGTCGAATGTGACCGTGTAGGTGTGGGTTTGGCCGGACTCGTCGGTTATGGCAAGGGTCAGGGTGCCGTCGGGGGTGCGTTCGAGGCGGAAATGTTTTCCGGCGAGGTCGAATTCGAGGCGGCCGGATGGGAGGGGCGGGGTTTCGGCGTGGGGCTGCCCGGAATTGGGGGCAACATCGGGATTGGTGGCCGTGTCGGGGTTGGGGTCCGAGGTGGTATCGGAGTTGGTTGCGGGGGTTGGGGTTTGGGTGGTGAGGGAGCCGAGTTTCTCGAGGGTTGAGGTGATGCCTTGTTGGAGGCCGGTTTCGAGCTTTTCGAGGGTGTCTTTTAGAGTTCGGGCGAACTGGTCGGATTGTGGCTGGGTGGCTTCCGAAGTCGTCGACGAAGCAGGCAGTGAGGACGCCGGTTCAGTGGCGGCCGCCGGTTCGGTCGAATCGGACTGGGCGGCTGTGGTTTCGGGTGCAGCGGTTGCCCGGCTGGCGCTGCCGTACGGCTGTTCGCCGGGTGATTCGGGCGAATTGGCAGGCGCTGGCGCATAGTCAGCCGCAGCCGTCGGCCGTTGCGGGTGGGGCACCGTTGTCGGCTGCGAGTACGCAGGGAAGGGTGATGACGCCGCCGGATACGACTGTGTCGGATACGACTGAGCCGGAAGCGGTTGGGGTGTGGGCGGGTTCGGGGTTGAGGGCAGGTCCGGTTGGGGCAGGAGGGCTGAAGAGGGTTGGGGGTAGGGGTGGTCGATGACCTGGGTGAGGCTGGTGAGGATGGTGCGGTAGTGGGATTCGAAGGTGTGGTGGGTGGCGTCGCAGGCGGCGGTAAAGGTGGTGAGTTTGCGTTCGACGTCGGGGCGGAAGGTGGTGGTCATCCAGTGGTCGTCGCCGATGGCGATGAGGGCGTCGACGTCGTCGGGCGTTTTGCCGTCGATGGCGAGGCGGCCCTCGCCGGAAGCCGTTGGCTCGAGGAGGGCGAGGGCGACCCGAGCCTTGGCGAGCACCGACTCGCGGAGCGGGTCGATGGCAGCGGAGACTGCGTCGCAGGCGGCACGCGCGGCGTCGAGATCCTCTCGGGACCGGCGCAATTGGGAAGTCACGATGGCGGCGGCTTCGGGGCCGGTCGCGCCGGTCCAGGCGGCAGGCAGGCCGTGCGCGAGCGATTGGTGGGAAGACCAGCGGGTTTCGGCGTCGGTCAGCGCCTTGTCCAGCGTGGTCCGGGCGGTATCGAATTCGGCCAGGTTGGTTCCGCGCTGCTCGTCGTAGCGGGCATAGAGGTTGGAGAGTTCCGGACCGTGAGAATTGCCGAAAGCCTTGGCATACAGGGGAAGGAAGTGCTCCCAGTATCGAAGGCCGGGCGCGCCGTAATCGAGAATCTGATCGACGGTCTTGCCGGTGGCGTCGAAGCTCATCGCCCCACCTCGCTGTCGGCGAGAGCGGTGGTCGCGGAGATCGAGGTAGCGCGCTCTCGGTCGATCCGGGCATATTCGCCTGCGGCGCGGTCGAATACCTCCGCGGTCGCTGCCGAAGCCTCCGACCAGTAGCGCAGACAAGCCGCGATCTGTTCGAAGCCTTGATGAATGGCCTTCCCCTGAGCCGTGTAGTCGCGTCCCGTCGCATTCCCGCCGATGGTGTGCTCCTGCACCGCACGCGAATGCTCCTGCAGGGCAGTCGCATTCTCACGCAGTGTCGCCGCCGCGGCGTGCAGGCTCGATACGCGCACGCCGAAATCGCCGGATCCGCCCATGATTCCCCCTCGAATTGCCCGTGAATCCCCCGCAGCCCGGCTATTTGCCGAGGTGCCCGGTATCGGTGCGCACCCACTCGGTGGTGCCGTCCGAATTGTGGTGGAATTCCCAGGCCGAGAAGTCTCCCCCGCTGTCCACCACGGTCACATGGTCGGCGAACCCGTCGTGATCCAGATCCGTCCACACCTGCATGGCGTGGTCGGTGCCGGTGGTCACGGTGTCGAGTAGCCCATCACCGTCGAGATCCTGTGTGGGATGCGACAACTCCACCGCACCCAACGAACCCAGTTCCGAATGCGCGTCGAAACCAGGCAGATCCAGCCCGGGCAGATCACCCGATGTGACCATGATGTGCGCTCCTCCGCAGTGACGTGGCTCTCATCCTGTCACCCGAGCGAACGCCCCGCATCACCTTCGATACCGAATGTGGATAACTCGCCCCCTGGGGATAACTCAACCCTTGGGGATGATGATCCAGAGCGCGATGTAGAGCAGGAACTGGGGCCCGGGCAGCAGGCAGGACGCCACGAACAGGATGCGGACCAGGTTGGCGTTCCAGCCGAGGTACTCGGCGAGCCCGCCACAGACGCCGCCGATCCATTTATCGGTGTTCGAGCGGGTCAGGCGCTTGGTGGTCGGAGTGGGGTACTGGTTTGTCATGACTCCACTGTGCCGAGTTCGATCATCGGCCACATCGGTCCCACGCCCCATTCCGACCCTGAACTTTCCGAGGCCCGACGTCAGGGTGGCACCCTGAGCACGGCAGAATCGCCCCGGTGAGCACCACTCTGCATGCGCGCGGCCTGGCCGCCGGACACGGTGAGCGGATCCTGTTCTCCGACCTGGACCTGATCCTCGCCCCCGGCGACGTGATCGGGCTGGTCGGCGTGAACGGAGCCGGGAAATCCACGCTGCTGCGCATGCTCGCCGACGGCCGCGCCGCCGAGGGCGAGATCGTGCTCAGCCCGCCCGACGCCACCGTCGGCTACCTGGCCCAGGAGCCCGAGCGCGTCCCGGGCGAGACCGTCCTGGACTTCCTGCGCCGCCGCACCGGCGTGACCGCCGCCCAGCAGACCATGGACGCCGCCGCCGAACGCCTCGCCGACGGCGGCGCGGACGAGTACTCCCCCGCCCTGGAGCGCTGGCTCGCCCTCGGCGGCGCGGATCTGGAGCAGCGCGCCGAGGAGATCGCCGCCGATCTCGGTCTGGCCGAAAGCCTCCCGCACGGCCTGGACACCCCGATGACCGTGCTCTCCGGCGGTCAGGCCGCCCGCGCCGGTCTGGCCTCGGTCCTGTTGTCCCGCTTCGACATTCTGCTGCTCGACGAGCCCACCAATGACCTGGACCTGGACGGCCTGGCCCGCCTGGAACAGTTCGTGACCGGCGTCCGCGAGCCCCTGATGGTGATCAGCCACGACCGGGAGTTCCTGGCGCGCACCGTGAATCGCATTGTCGAATTGGATCTGGCCCAGCAGCAGGTCGGTATCTACGACGGCGGCTACGAGTCCTATCTGGAGGAGCGGGCCGTCGCCCGTCGCCACGCCCGCGAGGCCTACGACGAATACGCCGACACCAAGGCCGGTTTGGAAGCGCGGGCGAATATGCAGCGCAACTGGATGGAACACGGCGTCCGCAATGCCCGCCGCAAGTCGAAGGCCGACTCCGACAAGATGGGTCGCAAGGCCCGCGCGGAAGCCACCGAGAAGCAGGCGTCCAAGGTCAAGCAGACCGTGCGGCGCATCGAACGCCTGGAGGCGGTGGAGGAACCGCGCAAGGAATGGGAACTGCGCATGTCCATCGCGGCCGCCCCGCGCAGTGGCGCGGTGGTGGCCACGCTGTCCGCCGCGACCGTCAGCCGCGGCGACTTCACCCTCGGACCGGTGACGGTGCAGGTGGATTGGGGTGACCGCATCGTGCTGACCGGTGCGAACGGAGCGGGCAAATCCACCCTGCTGTCCCTGCTGCTCGGAAAGACGAAGCCGGACAGCGGATCCGCCGCCCTCGGCTCGGGCGTGGCCATCGGCGAGGTCGATCAGGCGCGCGGCCTGTTCCGCGGCACCGCCACCCTCGCCGACACTTTCAGCGCCGAGGTCCCCGACTGGAACGAATCCGATGTCCGCACCCTGCTGGCGAAGTTCGGCCTGCGCGGCCCGCATGTCATGCGCCCCAACGACACCCTGTCCCCGGGCGAGCGCACCCGCGCGGCCTTGGCGCTGCTCCAGGCCCGCGGCGTGAACTTGCTCGTCCTCGACGAACCCACCAACCACCTGGACCTGCCCGCCATCGAACAACTCGAGCAAGCGGTCGAATCCTTCGAGGGCACGGTGCTTTTGGTGACCCACGACCGCCGCATGCTCGACAATGTCCGAGCCACCCGCCGCTGGCACATCACCGACGGCAGACTCACCGAGACCCTCTAGTCACCGAGACCCCCTAGGCAGATCATGCTCGTCCAACGCCTGCGGCCGTACAGCACTTCGGTTTTCGGTGAGATCTCCCAGCTTGCGGTGACGCACGGCGCGATCGACCTGGGTCAGGGTTTTCCGGACTACGAGGGACCGCGGGCCATGCTCGACCTGGCCCGGGAGGCCATCGCGACCGGCATCAACCACTACACCTCGCCCAAGGGCCAACCGGAACTGCGCGCCGCCATCGTGGCCGAGCGGTCTCGACGTTCGGGCGAACAGTACGACGCGGCAACGGAAGTGGTGGTCACCGCCGGAGCCACCGAAGCGCTGACGGCTTCCCTGCTCGGCCTGGTCGAGCCGGGCGGCGAGGTGATCCTCATCGAGCCGTTCTACGACTCGTATCCGGCGGCCGTCGCGCTGGCCGGAGCGACCGCGCGCACGGTCGCGATGGTGGCCGACTGCGACGGGTTCACGCTCGATCTGGACGAACTGCGACGCGCGATCACCCCGCGCACCCGCGCATTGGTCCTGAACTCACCGCACAATCCGACCGGCTCGCTGCTGAGCGAAAAGGACCTGCGCACCATCGCCGAATTGGCCTGCGAGCACGACTTCCTGGTGATCTCCGACGAGGTGTACGAGCACCTGGTCTTCGACGAGATTCCGCACGCCTCGATCGCGTCCCTACCCGACATGCGGCAGCGCACCATCGTGGTCTCGGCACCGGCCAAGACCTTCAATGTCACCGGTTGGCGGATCGGCTGGGCGCTGGGCCCGGCACCGCTGATCCACGCCGTCCACGCCGCGAAGCTGTACCTGACCTTCGTCCCCCCGGCCCCGTTCCAGCCCGCCATCGCCTATGCCCTGGAGCGGGAACAGGATTGGGCCGCCGCCAATCGCGCCGCACTCCAAGGCAAGTATCGACTGCTCTCGAATGCGTTGCGCCACCTGGGATTCGACGTGAAGCGCAGCGCGGGAGGCTATTTCGTCTGCGCGGACGTCGGCACCGACGGGACCGCCTTCTGCCGAGATCTACCGTCCCGCGCGGGCGTGGCGGCGATTCCCGTCGCCGCCCTGTCCACCCGCCCGGACTGGAACACCCTGGTGCGCTTCGCCTATTGCAAACGCGACGCCACGCTCCACGAGGCCATCGCCCGACTCGGCGCCTGAGCACTCGCGAGCGGCTCGCTCAGACGGCCGCGACCAGCTTGGCGAGATTCCCGGCGAGGAGTTCAGCCTGGGCGGGGTCGGTGGCTTCCACCATGACGCGGACCAGCTGCTCGGTTCCGCTGGGGCGCAGGAGGATTCGCCCGGTGTCGCCGAGCAGGCGCTCGGCGTCGGCGACGGCCTCCAGCACCGAGGGGGCGGCCGCGACGGCGGTCTTGTCCGCGACCGGGACATTGATCAGGATCTGCGGCACAACCCGGACGATGCTCGCCAATTCCGCGAGACCGCGGCCGGTTTCGGCCATCCGGGCCATCAGCTTCAGGCCGGTGAGGACACCGTCGCCGGTGGTGCCGTACTTCGGGAAGACCACGTGCCCGGACTGCTCGCCGCCCAGGGTGTAGCCGCCCGCGCGCAGGTCCTCGAGGACGTAGCGGTCGCCGACTGCGGTGGTGCGCACCGTGATTCCGGCCTCGCGCATGGCGATGTGCAGGCCGAGATTGCTCATGACGGTGGCGACGAGGGTGTTCTGGGCCAGCTCACCGGCCTCGCGCATGGCCACGGCCAGCACCGCCATGATGGCGTCGCCGTCGACCACCGCGCCGGTGGCGTCCACGGCCAGGCAGCGGTCGGCGTCGCCGTCGTGCGCGAGTCCGAGGTCCGCGCCGTGCTCGCGCACCGCGCGCTGCACCTGCTCCAAATGCGTGGAGCCGCAACCGTCATTGATATTGAGACCGTCGGGTTCGGCATTGATGGCGATGACCGTCGCGCCCGCCTCGCCGTAGGCGGTCGGCCCGACCTCGGAGGCCGCGCCGTGCGCGCAGTCCACGACCACGGTGAGCCCGCGCAGGTCCCGCCCGGTGGCCTGCACCAGATGCTCGACGTACCGCTCGTGCGTGCCCTCGAGGCTGTACCGGTCGTGCACGTCGTAGACGTGCCCGCCCAGGCCCGGGTTGCCGAGCACTCGACCGATGGCCGCGCCGGTGGGCCGCAGGTAGGTCCCCTCGTCGATCAGGGCCTCGATGCGGTCCTCGATGGCGTCGTCCAGCTTGTGCCCGCCCGCGGCGAAGATCTTGATTCCATTGTCCGGCATGGGGTTGTGCGAGGCGGAGATCATGACACCCAGGCACGCGTCGTACACGCCGGTCAGGTACGCCACGGCGGGGGTCGGCAGCACACCGACCGACAGCACGTCCACGCCCGCAGAGGTAAGGCCCGCCGTCACGGCGGCCTCCAGCATCTCGCCGCTGGCGCGCGGATCACGCCCGACAACGGCCAGCGCGCGCTTCTTCCCCCGGCTCAAAACCTGCGCGGCGGCGGCCGAAACCCGCAGCGCCAGCTCCGGACTCAGCGACTCATTGGCGAGCCCGCGCACACCATCGGTACCGAACAAACGTCCCATTACCTCAACACCCCTGCTGGTTACCGGTCGATACAGCACGAGAGCAGGCGCCCAACCGGTCCGAAAACCGTTGCGGGGAGCCTGCTCTCGTACAGGTTGCCGTATAGACCGTACCGTGCCCGGCCTCCGAAAAGACCGGGCACGGTAGAGCCGTACGGCGCAATATCAGCGCTTCGAGTACTGAGGCGCCTTGCGGGCCTTCTTGAGGCCGTACTTCTTGCGCTCGGTGGCACGCGGGTCACGAGTCAGGAAGCCAGCGCGCTTGAGGGCCGGACGGTCCTCGGGGGTGACCTCGATGAGGGCACGCGCGATGGCCAGGCGCAGAGCACCGGCCTGACCCGACGGGCCGCCGCCGACCAGGCGAGCGTGGATGTCGAAGGTCTCGGTGCGCTCGACGGTGACGAGCGGCGACTTCACCAGCTGCTGGTGCACCTTGTTCGGGAAGTAATCCTCGATGGTGCGGCCGTTCAGCACGAAGTTGCCGGAACCCGGCACCAGGCGCACGCGGACCACGGCCTCCTTGCGGCGGCCGACGGTCTGGACCGGACGGTCGATGACGACCGGAGCGGCGGTGTAGGAGGTGTACTCGGCCTCGGCCTCGTAACCGTCACCCTCCTCGACAACCTCCACGGCGGTGTCCTCGACGACGTAGTCGTCGTTGAATTCTTCGGGAGCGGTCACTGGGCCACCTGCTTGATCTCGAAGGGGATGGGCTGCTGGGCGGCGTGCGGGTGGTTCGGGCCCGCGTAGACCTTCAGCTTGCGAATGATCTGGTTGCCCAGCTTGTTCTTCGGGATCATGCCCTTGACGGCACGCTCGACCAGACGGTCGGGGCGGGTGTCCAGGATCTGGCCCACGGTACGGCCCTTCAGACCACCCGGGTGACCGGAGTGGGTGTAGAGGACCTTGTCGTCGCGCTTGTTGCCCGAGACGGCGACCTTGTCGGCATTGATGATGATGACGAAATCGCCACCATCGACGTTCGGCGCGTAGGTCGGCTTGGTCTTGCCGCGCAGCAGGTTCGCAGCCTGCACGGAAAGACGGCCGAGCACTACGTCAGTGGCGTCGATGACGTACCACTTGCGGGTCACGTCACCGCCCTTGGGGCTGTACGTAGGCACAGTGCATCCCTTGTCTGTCGTAGGTGTTGCCAGCCAAGCGTGTGGTCGAGCTGATCCCGGCGGCCAGGCGGAGACCCGGGGCTCGTGCGCCAACCGGTTACCCGGCGGACCGCACGCCAACGGAGCACTTTACCAGCGCGATCACGAGCACTTCCAATCCGGTCCCGACCGCGATCGAAAGGCCGGATCTCGAGTGAGTTACACCACACCACAAGTGGAATAGGTTCCTCCGCTACGGGCATTGTATTGGGAGGAACGGGTACCGCTGTGGCGGTCGAGTGTCGTTGCCAGTGGAGTCAGTCGTTTGCCAATGGAGGCCGCCATGGCGATCAACCTCAATCCGAGCCACCCGCGCGCACGGTCCATGCGCTGGATTCTGCTCACCGTGGTGACCGGCAGCCTCGTCTTCCTCGTGCCCTGGATCGCGTATCTCTCGGTGAGCCTGCCGTCGGAGCGGAAGGTGGATCAGTGGGACATCGCCTGGGCGGGTTTCGACTTCGCCCTGGCCGCCGCGATCGGCATGACCGCGTGGAACGCGTGGCGGCGACGGCAGGTGTTCATCCCGTGGGCCATGATCACCGGCACGCTGCTGGTCGCCGACGCCTGGTTCGACATCGTGCTGGATTGGAACAGCCCGGATCTGTGGTTCGCGGTGCTGTCCGCCGGAATCGGGGAACTGCCGCTGGCCGCGCTGCTGTTCTACGCGTCGTGGCGGGTGTTGCGGCTCACCATCGAGCGCGCCTGGGTGCTGACCGGCCACACCGGACCCGCGCCGCGCCTGTCCCGAATCCAGTTGGGCGTGACGACGGGATGGCAGGTGCCCGACACCTTGACGCCGAACGGGTCGGTCACGCCGAACGCGTCGGCCGGGCCGAACGGGTCCGCCGGGCCGAGCGGATCAGATGTGTACGGGCGGGCCGGGATCGACGCCCCGTACCGGTCCCGGAACGGTGTAGCGCAGCGTGTCGATGCCGAAGCGTAGGCAGTCCAGGCTCTTCGGATCACCCGCGGTGGCAATGCCCGCGTGCGGCGAGCCCGACACGAACGGGGTGACCGCGCAGGACTCGTTGATCGGACGGACTGCCGCCCGCGCCTGAACCACCGTGTCGGACCTCTGAATCACCGTGTCGGACCTTTGAATCACCGTGTCGGACACCGGAGCCGCCGAGGCGTGCTCGCGCGCGTCCGAGTGCATGCCCATGACCGACAGCGCCGCCGCGCCGATGATGATCGGCGCGCCGAAGGGCTTGCGCATCTTGCCCCACAGCTTGCCCTTGCGCTGCTTGCGCTCGCCCTCGCCGCCGGATTCCGAATCCGACTGCCCTGCGGCATCTTCCGGTGCTTGCGGATTCTGCTGGCGCGCCCCCGTGGACATCGACCCACCGTACATCGCGCCGGGCTGACCAGGAGCGTTTCCGCCGGATCCAGCAAAACCCCCGCGACCCGAACCGGACGTATCCCCCTCGGCCCCATAGCCACCGGACGCCCCGGGAGCACCATAGCCGCCCTGGCCGTACCCGCCCTGCTGCCCGTAACCACCGGGTGATCCGTAGGTCCCGGCCTGGCCATACTGCCCACCGGCACCCTGCTGCGCGCCGCCCGGCCCATAGGGTCCGGAACCGCCCTGCGCACCCGCGTCGACCCCAGCCGTGTTTGCCGGTCCATAGCTCTGACCACCCTGATATCCGGAAGGTCCTGCGCCTGATCCAGACTGCCCGGCCGCACCGTAGGAACCGCCAGGTCCGTAGGTCGCACCACCCGGCCCATAGCCACCCGGCTGCTGTCCACCCGGACCGTAACCACCGGGCTGCCCACTCACCTGACCGTAATTGCCAGAGTGCGGACCCTGCGGGCCATAGCCGCCCGCTCCCGCTGCACCTTGGCCCGAACCCGGTTGCGCGCCACCGGAGCCCGGTTGCCCGTAAGCCTGCGACCCGGCCCCGGCCTGGTCACGCCCCAATACCGCGGTCATCTGGTCGTCGGCGGGTGAGCCCGGCGGTCGCATGAATCGCCCGCCCACGCCCTCGAGACCCGCGGGCAGCGGGCCGCGCCCGCCGATCACGGGCTGCGACCCCGTATTCGGTCCTTCGGGACGCGAAACCCCTTGGCCCGCACCGCCGGACTGATCGGCCGGAGCCTCGTGCCGACCGTGCGCGAAAATCCCCGCCTGCGCGGTACCGGAGATCCCCGCCTGCTTGGCAAGCCGCGCGATCTCCTCCGCCGTCATGTGCTGGGTCACCCCGCCCGGCCCGGTCGCGGCCCCGCCGGGGCCAGCGCTCGCGCCCTGAGATGCCGCTTCCTGCGCGGAGATTCGCCGCGTCACTCCCTCGGCGGCCGGATCGACCGTGGCCTGCGGGCCGGTTCCGGCTCCACGACCCGGCTGCGCACCTGCCGCGAACGCCGCCGCTTCCTCCGCGCTCATGCGGCGTGTCTGCCCGGCCGGGTCGACCACCGGCTGCGGGCCCGTGGCCGGTCCACCGGTCTGCGCGGAAGTCGGGCGCGGCGCGGCGGATTCGGGCGCGGCCGGTGAATCCATGTGCCGGGGAACCATTTCCGGCTGTTGGGCCAGCGGTTCGGGCTGGCGCTTCAGGAGCTGGCCGGGGTCCGGCGTGGCGGACACGTGGCGCGGGCCCTGTTCCACCGGACGGGACTCACCCGCGGATCCGGCTGCGGCCGCGGCACTTTGACTCGCCGCATTCGACGCACCCTGACGCGCCGGGCTCGAAGCACCTCGAGCCCCCGGGCTCGCGGCACTCTGGGCCGCGGGGCGCGGAGCGTTCGCGGGCGGGGCGGCGGGACGGTCGTAGGCCGGGTCACCCTCGCTGTCGGCGACCAGCAGATGCGTCGCGCCCAGGACGAGGGCGTGCATGGGATGGTCGGCGACCTGGAAGCGGTGGCCGAGATGGTTCTGGAAGGCCAGGCGCAGCGCGTCGTTGAAGCAGACATTGCCGGTCAACAGCACCGTCGAGGTGTCGGCATTGATGGCGCGGGCCGCGGCCATCACCTCGATGACCACATTGTCCGCGGCGCGGGCCTCGTGCAGGGCCTCGGCGGTAATGGCGACGCTCACCGATTCGGTGGGCTCCTCGTCATTGCCGTGCACGGCGACCACCAGACATTCGCGGCCGTCGGAGTAGACGCCGACCGCGCCGATGGCGGGACCGCGCCCGGGCGCGCGGACCAGCCCCAGGGCGCGCACATAGCCGGAGAGCGCGACGGATTCGGGCAGCGGTTCGGCGGGCACGCCGAGTTGCTCGACCAGCCGCACGAATTCGTCGACCTTGGGGTCGGGCCATTCGTCGGGGAACGGCAGCGCCACCACATCGGGCTGCGCGCCCAGGTGTTCCACAATCCCCGCGAGCGGATTGTGCATGCGCGCCCGGAACACCAGTTCGGCGGGCCAGGTCGCCCCGGCCACCACGATCTGCGGATGCCCGATGATGTCGCGCACATCCGAGATGGCGATGCCGACGTCGGGCCGCCGGTCCACCCCGGCGGTATGCAGCCGCCCGGATGAATCGGCGAGCAGATACGCGGGCGGTGTGTATGTGCCTTCGACCTGGACCGGGCGGATGGGCGAACCGCCGCCACCGGCGGCCACCGACACCACGTCCCAGCCGAGATGCACTGCCCCAACTCGAGCCGTCACAGTCATCAGTCTGCCTGCTCGGTCCGTCGCGCGCGCGACCGATTCCTACTTCGCACCCCCGGCCTGCGCGAATCCCCGATCACGCCGCCGACTTCCGCAGGCGCAGGCGCGACCAGGTGAACAGGGCGAGCAGGATGGCGATCGCGGCCAGCACGGACACGTCCAACGACCACGCGGCCACCGTGTGCTTCCAGAAATGGTCCTTCTGCGCCGCGTCCGAGGCCGACAGCTCCGGCAGATTCACCGTGGACGCGCCCGCCGAGTAACCCCAGCGCGACGGGAACAGCCAGGAAAGCTGATCCAGCACAACGCGACCCGTCACCGGGATCATGCCGCCCGCCATCACCAACTGCGCCATGATGATCACCACCAGCAGCGGCATGACCTGCTCGTTGGACCGGGCCACCGAGGACAGCGCCAGGCCGAGCACCACGCAGGTCACCGCGGTCAGCGCGACATCGAGGTAGAGCTCGGCAATGCCGCTCGGAATCACCGAACCCTTGCTCGGCGGCTTCTTCACCGCCAGCACGATGCCGATCATGACCGCCGACTGCAGCAGCGCGGCCAGGCTGAACACCACGACCTTCGACATCAGATACGCGCCGGACCGCAGGCCGACCGCGCGCTCGCGGTAGTAGATGGCGCGCTCGCCGACCAGATCGCGCACGGTGAGCGTCGCGCCCATGAAGCACGCGCCCAGGATGAGCACCACCAGCAACTGTTGTGCCTCACCGTTGTTGGCGCGCACGAAGCTGCCGTCCGGGGCCTGCACGAAGCCGACCGACTCGAATCCGTTCTTGCCCTGCACGACCAGCGATAGCGCGCCGAGGACGAACGGCAGGATGCCCAGGAACGCCAGGTAGCCGCGGTCGGCGAAGATGAGCCGCAGCTGTCGCCGCGACAGGGTCGAGAACTGTTTGATCGGACTGGATTTCGGCGCCTTCGCCCGCTCCACCGGCTGGACCGGCGCGGGCGGTTCCGCGAAGGCTTGGCGGGAGCGGAAATTCGCGAAGGCCCGATCCGGATCGGCGGCGACCCGCCCGAAGATCTCGGCCCAGTCGTTGGTCCCCATGACGTGTCCGACGGTGCCCGGATGCCCGCAGAAGGCGGTCTTGCCGCCGGGCGCGAGCAGCAGCACCTGATCGCACATGTCCAGGCAGGCAACCGAATGCGTGACCACGATGACGGTGCGCCCGGCGTCGGCCAGCTCCCGCAGCATGGTCATGACCTGCCGGTCCAGCGCCGGGTCCAGACCCGAGGTGGGCTCGTCGAGGATCAGCAGCGAGGGACCGGTGAGCAGTTCCATGGCGACCGAGGCGCGCTTGCGCTGACCGCCGGAGAGCCGATCCACGCGGGTGTCGGCGTGCTGGGTGAGCGAAAGTTCCTTCAGCACATCGGCGATCACCTGCTGGCGGTCGGCCTTGCTGGTGTCCGGTGGCAGACGCAGCTGGGCGGCGAAGTTGAGCGCCTGCTTGACGGTGAGCTGGCGGTGCAGCACATCGTCCTGCGGCACCATGCCGATGCGGGAGCGCAGCGCCTCGTACTCGGCGTGCAGATTGCGGCCCTCGAAGGTGACCACGCCCGCCGACGGATGCGTGGTTCCCGCAATGAGTTTCGACAGCGTCGACTTGCCCGCGCCGGAGGGCCCGATCAACGCGGTCAGCGAGCCGCGCCCGGCCTGCATGTTCACATCGATGAGCAGCTGCTTGTTGCCCTCGACGGTGAACCCGACACCGTGCACGTGCAAGCCCTGTTCGGCGACCGGCCGCTGGCGGCGGACCAGCGTGCCCTCCTGCACGACGAAGTCGACATTGCCGATGGTGATGATGTCGCGTTCGCGCAGCAGCGTGCGCTGTTCGCGGCGGCCGTTGACGAAGGTGCCGTTGGCGGAGTTGAGATCCTCGATGGCCAGGCCCTGCCGGTCCGGCACCAGGCGCGCGTGGCGGCGCGAGGCCATCGGGTCGTTGACCACGATCTCGTTGTCGCTGGTGCGGCCGATGTTCAGGCCGTCGCGCGGAATCCGGTCGGCGCGCGCGATGGCGGCGGTGGAGGCGCGGGCCCGAATCGGCGGCAGCGCCGAGGTGTCCGCCTTGGTGGTCATATTGATGGCGTCGCTGGCGGGCGGCGGCGTATTCACCGGCGGGCGCGGCACATTCGGGGTGGGCGGGGTGCCCACCGGCGGAGTCTGCCGCTGCTGCACCGGATTCGGCTGCTGATGCTGCGCCGGATTCTGCTGTTGCTGCGGCCCGGAGAACGGCCGGTTCACATTGGGCCGCTGCGCCACATTCGGCCCGGCCTGCGCCACGTTCGGCCCGGCCTGGGCCGCGTTCGGATGCTGCCACGCCTGCTGCGGATTCGGCCGCTGCTGCACCGGCGGACGCTGCTGCGCGTACGGCGAATACCCGCCCTGCGGCACCGGCTGCGGCTGACCCACCTGCGGCTGCGCCTGACCGACCTGCGGCTGCGCTTGGCCCACCTGCGGTTGCGGCCGCGACGGCGGCCGGTTCGGCGGCGGCGTCATGCCCTGGCGCTGCGGCTGCGGCGAATGCGCGCCTCCCCGCGCGCCCTGCGGCAGCAGGTGCAGCAGCGGCCCGCTGATCGCGTCACCGAGCCGCACCTGGGTGGGCCGATTGATGACCAGCGGCGTGCTCAGCCGCCGGGCATCCACGAAAACGCCGTTGGTGCTGCCATTGTCGGTGAGCATCCACGACCCGGCCTCGTAGCTGAGGGTCGCGTGTACCCGGGAGACCAGCGGGCTGTCGACGAACAGCGTCACCTCCGGCGCCCGGCCCATGGTGATCTGCTGACTCGCGTCGAAGACCCGTTCGGTTCCATCATGACGCACGGTGATCTGCTGCGCCCCCGGTGAAGACATGGTGGGATGATAAGCGAAGCCCCCGGAGTCCGGCGCTGCGCTTCTTGGCCACCCGCCCGATATCGGGACAGAGATTCGATCGGCTGCAGAGGGAGTACACGTGGCGACAGGCCGGGGGGAGGCGGTGCGCTCGCGCCGGTCCACGGGAATTCGCCGCACGTTCGTGGTGGTCGGAGTGCTGGTGGTGGCCATCGCGCTCTTGTCCGGATGTACACGAACTGTTCACGGTCACGCCGTTTCCATCTATGACGACCCGTTCAAGGTAGCCGGTCTGCCCACCACGAGCGGTCCCAACGGCCCGCGCGCGGGCGTCCCGGATTCGCCGCTGACCGCACAGGATTCCGACGGCGGCCCGACCGATCACCTGGTGCTCAACGCGCTCGACGACATCCAGACCTATTGGCAGGGCGAGTTCCCGCGGGAGTTCGGCGGCACGTTCACTCCGATCGACAAGTTCATCTCCTGGAGCGCCAAGACGCCGCGCTCGCAGGCCGGACAGTTCTGCGGGCAATCCAGTTACCGGCTCGTCAACGCCGCCTATTGCCGACTGGACAAATCGATCGGCTGGGACCGCGCCGTGCTGCTGCCCGCGGTCGCCGACGAGTTCGGAAAGATGTCGGTGGTCATGGTGCTGGCCCACGAGTACGGGCACGCCATTCAGGAGATGGCCAAGATCGTGAGCACCCGCACGCCGACCATCGTGAAGGAGCAGCAGGCCGACTGCTTCGCGGGCGCGTTCATCCGAAATGTGGCCGAGGGCAAGGCCGCACACTTCACCATCAATACCTCCGACGGCCTGAATCAGGTGTTGGCCGCCACCGTCGCCTTCCGCGACGAGAATCCGGACGATCCACAGAGCGTGCACGGTTCGGCGTTCCAGCGCGTGACGGCGGTACAGATCGGCTTCACCGATGGCCCGAAGGGCTGCAAGGCCATCGATCAGCACGAAATCGACCGGCGCAGCGTCAATCTGCCGCAGGGCGTCAACGGCGATTCCGGGCAGAGCAAATCCGAGGTGAGCCAGTCGGCGCTGCAGTCCCTGGCCAAGGCGATGGCCACCATCCTGCCCATTCCGAAGGAGCCCGACTACACCTACGAGACCGCGAAACTGAACTGCCGCAATGGAACCGATACGGTGCCGGTGACCTACTGTCCGGCCACCAATGTGATCGGCACCGATGTGCCCGCACTCCACGATCGCGGAATTTCCAATGCCGACGACCAGGATGCCCTGCCCGCCAACGTCACCGGCAGCTACACCGCCTATATCGTGTTCATCTCCCGCTATACCCTTGCGGTGCAGCATGCCGCCGGGGAGGCGCTGACCGGGGCGAAGGCCGGTTTGCGGGCGGCCTGTCTGTCCGGCGTGATCACCGGCAAGCTGGCCGATCCCAATAAATCACAGGGCATCACACTGACTTCCGGCGATATCGACCAGGCCATCTCCGGCCTGCTCGCCGATGGCCTGGCCGCCAGCGATACCGACGGCAAAACGGTGCCCAGCGGCTTCGCTCGCGTGGACGCCTTCCGCGCGGGCGTCCTGGGCGACCAGACCACCTGCTACTCCCGCTACGAGTAGGCCCCGCGGAATTCACCGGGCAAGGGCCGTCATCCGAACGGTGGGGGCGCGACGGGTTCCAGCCGCAGGACACGGTTGCCGAGCATGACTTCGGTGCCCGTGATCAGGGTGACCGGTTGATTCGGTTGCAGGCGAACCCAATCGCGGAAGCCCGGTGGGCGGATGCGGGTGCCGTTGGTGGAACCGCGGTCGACAAGGGTGATATCCCAGTTGACCAGGCGGATTTCAGCATGCACGCGGGACATGCCGCCGGAGTTGTCGTCGATGCGCAGGGGCACCAGGCCCGCCTTGGCCGCCTCGGATTGTTCCGGGTCGCGTCCGACCACGGCGTCCGCGGCCACCATGTAGGTCATGCCGTCGTCGAGTATCAGCATGCCCAGCGGCGGCCGAATCACCTCGGCCACCTGCTGGGTCTGATCCACCGGCATGCCGCACACCGTGCAGAAGGCGGCCCGCGGATCACTGGGATGCGCACGCGCGCATTTGAATCCGAGCACCTTGACGGTGAGCGCGGTCGCCTTGGCGGTCTGCTCGAGCCGCCGTTGCAGGTCCGGATCGGGTTTGGGCGCGGGGTTGGTGCCGCCGGTCTCGCCGGGCCCGCCCGCCTCGGTGGGCGCGTGGTGCAGGTCGATGCCCTCGGTGACCGGATCGGCCGGAACCTCGATCTCCGGCTCCGGATCCGGGCCTGCCGGAATCCGATTCGAGGTGCGCGTCGGAATCAGATTGGGGTCCAAGGGAATCGACTCGGGCGCGCGATCCCGCTCGGCGTCGAAGGCCGCGGTCGGCGGCGGCGGTTCCACCGACCGCTGCCGCGCCCCGACCGGCCGGACGGGCCGCCGCGTGACCGGCGGCTCCCCCTCGAACCACACCACCGCACCCGTGGCGGGCGCGAGTCCCTCGATGAGCGAACCGATTCCGCGCTCGGGCAGCTCCGGCGGCCGCCGCCGACCCTCGTCGATGAACAGCGCCGCGGCCCGCGCGGGCGGCTCGGCCACCCGGTCCACGGTGAAGGCGGCATCACTGCCGCGGTAGTATTCGACCGCCGACCCGGCCAGCAGCGCGGTCACCGACCCGTGCAGGAAGATGGCCAGACCACCGGTGTCGGCAATGGTGAGAATCCCGAATTCGAGGGGCTCCCCGGGCGAGATCCGCTCGGCGTCCCGCATCAACCACCGGGTCGCCTGCCGCGCGACCAGCCGCCCCGGCCCGTCCGGAGCCTGCTCGGTCGCCTCCGCGACCAGCTCACCCAGCGCCCGCGCGGCCACCACGGCCTTCGAATCGGGCGTGAGCCGCCCGCGCTCCCGATGCGCGACCAGAATGACCGCTCCGGCCACCCGGCTCAGCACATGGTCGCCCGCGACGACCTCGACCTGCCGGTCCATCAAGGGAACCGACCCCCGAGGAGCACACGGCAGGGGTTGTTCAACACAGCACCCAGGTTACGTGCCCACCGCTTTCGGGCCCCGCCGAGCCCGCGACGGTCCAGTATGCTCCGGCATGCACGGCTGCCCACTGATCAAACCCAGGAGTCCGTTTCATGGCGATGAGTCCAGGAACCATCGTCGGCGGCTATCGAATCGTCCGCGTGCTCGGTTCGGGCGGCATGGGCACCGTCTACCTGGCCAAACACCCGCAGCTGCCGCGCATGGACGCGCTCAAGGTGCTCTCGGTCGACCTCACCTCCAATCAGGAGTTCCGGGGCCGCTTCGAGCGCGAGGCGAATGTGGTTGCGGGCCTGGACCACCCGAATATCGTCGCCGTCCACAATCGCGGCGAGGAGAACGGGCAGCTCTGGATCGCCATGCAGTACGTCGAGGGCACCGACGCCTCGGCCGAGCTCAAGAACGATCCCACCGCGATGACGCCGCTGCGCGCGCTGGCCATTGTCACCCAGATCGGCCGCGGCCTGGACTACGCGCACCGGCGCGGCCTGCTGCATCGCGATGTGAAGCCCGCCAACTTCCTGCTCTCCAGCGCCGACGGCGAGGAGGAGCGGGCCCTGCTCGCCGATTTCGGCGTCGCCAAGTCCACCGAGGACACCACCGAGCTCACCCAGACCGGCAGCTTCGTGGCCACCATCGCCTACGCGCCGCCCGAACAGCTGTCCGGCCAGCCGCTGGATCACCGGGCTGATATCTACAGCCTCGGCTGTGCCTTCTTCAAGCTGCTCACCGGCCGAAACCCTTATCCGGCAACGCAACCGGCGCTGGTCATGATGGGCCACCTGCACGAGCCGCCGCCGCGCGCCACCGATGTCAACCCGCATCTGCCCGCGGCCCTGGAC
Organism: Nocardia sp. CDC160; assembly: GCF_035818795.1. Classification (NCBI taxonomy): domain Bacteria; kingdom Bacillati; phylum Actinomycetota; class Actinomycetes; order Mycobacteriales; family Nocardiaceae; genus Nocardia; species Nocardia sp. CDC160. Next base: position 278,900 of record NZ_JAYKYT010000001.1, read on the forward strand.
CAGGTGTTCGCGCGGGTCATGGCCAAGAACCCGGCCGAGCGCTACAACTCGTGCCGCGATTTCACCGAGGCCGCCGCCGCGGCGCTGGTGCCCGGCTACATGCCGGTGTCCACCACCACCTCGCCCACCTACCCGATCCAGGTGGCCCCGCCCGGCATGTTCGCCCCGCGCGGCGAAACCCGCACCGGCATACCGGCTACCGCGGCCGAACCCACCACCGCGGACCGGCCGCCGCGCAACCGCACGAAGCTGTATATCGGCATCGGCTCGGCCGTCGTGGCGGTGGCGCTGGCGGTGGGCATTGGCATCGTGGCCACCGGCGGCGACGGAAGCCACGGTGCCGCACCGACATCCGCCACTGCCACCGCCGCGGCCGATGCGAATCTGAGTCCGGTGGACAAGGCGCGCAAGGACAATCCGGCCTTCGCGGGCAAGGTCGTCACCATGGTCGATGTCACCGGCGCGCAGTTCAACACCAAATACAGCATCTATCTGGCCGGAACCCAGCAGGCGAAGTTCCTCGAGAGTCTCGGTTTCGTCTACAACAGCCAGTACCAGCCGAACGGCGACGAGACCTCGCCCCGGCCCGCCGACGGCTGGGGTTCGCTGAAGGTGCCCGACGACTCCTACATCATCGCGGTGCGCAGCGACGAGAAGGCGGGCGGCGGCGGCCTGCTCGGGCTGCCCAGCGAGATCACCAGTTCCAAGGCCGTGGTCATTCCGCTCGATGACGCGGCGGCGGTCGCGGCCGTGCGCGGCTGGACCCCCGATTCCACCCAGACGCTGGTGAACAAGCTGGTCCCGGTGCTGCACAACCGGATCAAGTAGGGTTGCCCGCGAAAGATCGTCAGTCCGGGGGAACCATGCGCAAGCTCATTCGTGCGGCAGTGTCCGCAGCCGCGGTGACGGCGGTGATGCTCACCGCCGCCTGCGGCTCCGATTCCGCGGCCGGTCCGGCCCAGCCGTCCGAGCCGGTCATCGACCTGTCCAAGCTGGACACCGGCAACCTCGAGACCAAGCCCAAGCAATACGGCAAGGCGATCAACCTCGACCAGGCGAAGATCCTGGAGGCCGAGCGGCTGGCGAACTATCTGCCCCTGCCCTCGGAGATCGAGCCCGAGGTGAAGTATCCCGCCAACCCGTGGGGTAGCGCCGTGCGACCGTTCATCGATTTCGGCTCGGCGGCGGTGAAGTCGCGCATCACGGCCGACCCGGGCGCGATGAACGCCGCCGCGCAGGGCTTCGTCTCCGGCTATCTGATCGCCGGGCAATCGGACGAAGAATTGAATCTGTCCTATGAGCTCGAGAATGTCGTGCTCATCTTCACCGATGAGCAGGCGGCCGCCGCGGCCGCGCCCGCGCTCGGACAGACCGATCTGGACGCCGACCCGCAACACCACCGGGTGTCGATCGACAAGTACCCGGCGGCCTTCGCCTACGTGACCGACGACCCGGACCACTACGCGGCCGGTTATCTCCAATCCTGGTACGCCACCGGCAGATACGTCGTCTACACGCGCGTCGTCGACAATGTGATGGACGTGCTGCAGACCCGGGACCTGCCCAAACTGGTTGCGCACGTGCAGCACAGCATCGACGCCATCGCCCCCGCGGTCGCGAAGTTCCCGGCCACCCCGCAGGACAAGCTGGCGGACTTGCCGATCGATCCGGACAACGTGATCGGCCGCGCCATATATACCGTCGTCGACGATCCGTCCGAGGCCGGTATGCCCGGCGTCTACGACCGACAGGGCGGCCTGCAAGTGGTGCAGGGCGAGGACGAGATCAAGCTCTTCGACGAGGCGGGCGTGGATCGTGTCGCGTGGAAGGGCGGCTACGTCTACCGCGCGCGGGACGCCGCCGGAGCGGCGAAGATCGTCGACCAGCACAGTCGCCTGAAGCGCACCTACGTGCGCGCCGACTCGCCGCAGAACCTGCCGAACGCGGTGTGCCGCAAGTACATCGGACCCACGGCGGGTGCGATGCCGTACTACTGCTTCGTTTGGCACGACCGCTATGCCGCCGAGGTGTGGGCCGGTCAGCTGTTGGATGCCCAGCAGCGCATCTCCGCGCAGTACGCCATGCTGGTCAACGCGAAGTGAGGGGGGAGCTCATGGTGTCACGACGAATTCGACTGGCCGCCATCGCCTGTGGTCTCACCGCGCTGGCCGGGTGCGGCACGCACGTGGACGGTACCGCGCTACCCGGCGAAATCGATGTCCGCACTTTGGATGTCGGCAATTACCCGGTCAATCCGCTGGAAACCCGCTACCACTACTACCCGGACCTGTTCAGTGGCGCGGTGCTGGCTCAGATGCGGCTCGACGGGCAGGTGGTGACCGGTCCGGAGATCGATCCTGGCCAGAAGTACGGCACCGGATCGAACGGATTCGACAAGGCCGAGGACGCCGCGCAGATTCTGGCCAAGGTCTCGCAGCCGGTGCTCGAGGCCGATCACATGCTGTTCGGCTTCGCCACCGGCACAGCCGACAAGCCCAAGGAGAAGTACGGCGAGCTACCGGCGGGCAGCGCGCACACGCTCACCGTGGTCATGCAGTTCCCGGACGCGGCCACGGCGACCAAGGCGGCCGCCGAGCTCGAGGATGTCGACTTCCAGGTCGCGGCGGATATCAATCAGCGGGTGTCGCTCGCGAAATACCCTGACGCCCACAGCCATTGGCGGCCGGGCATCGCGACCCTGGGATCGTTTCTGGCGCACGGCAGTTACGTCGTCAACACCATGGTCGGGGTCAAGGATCCGGATCTCACCGCGCTGACCGACCTCACCCAGAAGATCTATGACGCCCAGCTGCCGCTCCTGGACGCGCTGCCGCCCCTGGATCGCGAGGGCATGCTGCGTCTGAAGTGGGATCCGGACGGCATGCTGCGACAGGTGTTGAACCCCAACGGGTTCGGCATACCCGACTACGACAGTGAATTCGCCTCCGGCGAGCGCGGCTTCCTGCACCGGGTGAACGATCAGAGCCGCTGGCGGCAACTGGTGTCCGACGGCGGCGTGGACCGATTCGCGCTCACCGGCTCGGCCTACGAGGGTCCGAGCCTGCTGTTCCGCGCCCGCGACCCGGAGGCGGCGCGCAAGTTCGCCGCCGAGAGTCTGGGCACCGCCTTCCCGGGCGCGGTCGACGCCCCGCCGAAGGTGCCCGACACCCAGTGCGGCGAGGGCAAGTCCGACACCCTCAATGACAAGAAGCGCTACCGTTGCGCAATCGCCTATCGACGCTTCGTGGCCACCGTGGATTCCGATCAACTCTCCGACGTCTATCAGCGGGCGGCGGCGCAGTACGCGCTCATGGCGAATAGCACCTGGTGACAGGTTTGTGAGCTTCCTCTCGCGTGGAGGTTCTCACCCCCGCCGGATTGGCACTGGTCAGGGGCACCGATCCTTGGATAGTGTGCTGACTAATAGCTACATCAGGGGTGGAACCGTCGGGTCGTGACCTACGTCTAATCACTGCGAACAGGTCGTCCGCCCGCGAATCGAAAGGAGGCACCGTGGCCGGTGCATTCGAAGCCAGTAATGAGCTCATCCAGGCCAAGGCCCAGGAGTTCCAGAAGACGCACGACATGCTGATGCACGCCATCGCCGATCTCAAGCGCGATGAGGACAGCATGGTTGCGGGCTCCAACTGGAGGGGCGGCGCCGCCGACGCCTTCAACGCGTTCATGCAGCGCTACTACTTCCAGGCCGACAAGCTCAACGACAAGTTGATGCACACCGCCGAGACCCTGATCAAGGTCGGCTCCAACTACGAGGAGCACGACAAGGACTACCAGTCCAAGGTCAACGCGCAGATGTCGAGCCTCGACCTCCCGGCCGTCTGACCGACCCCGGCCTCCCCCTCTTTTCGAACCTTTGGCAAAGGAATTCACCATGGCAGCAATCGACGGCCAGATCATCTCCGCCCATTTCGAAGGCGTCGCCGACGGCGCGAACTCGATCATCCGCCGCGCGGAGGTCATTCGCGACCAGCTCGAGGCGTTCCACCGCAGCGTCGAGGAGTTCGTCCAGAACAACTGGAAGGGTGACGCCAACGACGCGTTCGCCGACCTCCAGCGCATGTGGAACCAGCACGTCCTCCAGCTCAACACCACCCTCGATGGCGCGGCCACCCTGGTCCGCACCGGCAACGCCGAACTCCAGGCCAAGGACACCGCCCTCGCGGGCCTGTTCTAGGAGCTCCCCCGCCTCCCCGGGACTTTAGCGGGCGGCTAAGTGCCGTCGACCGTCTCGCATCCGTGCTTGCGGTCTGGTGCCGAAACTATCTTGGGCGTACCCGGCACCGCGGCACGAAACCAGTTCACACGTTGGCATTCGAAGAACCCCCTTCGTGGGGAGAACTTCATAGCGGGCGGGCCCCGGCGGTGTGCCGGGGCCCGCTCGTATTCACGTGTCGGCGGGGGGCATCCAGCCGGTTTGGATGAGTTCCTCGCTGGCGCGGGTGGCGTAGGTGCCGCGGCCCGGGGGCATGAGGGAGGGGCGGGTGTTGCCGAAGAGGACGCCCTCGTCGCGGCTGCAGCTCATGACCAGGGAAGCGGAGTTGAGTTCCTTCAACCGGTTCAGGGTGGCCTCGTACATGGCTCGGCCCGCGCCGCCGGAGCGGCGGGCCAGAATGACGTGGAAGCCGAGGTCGCGGGCGTGGGCGAGGTGGTCGACCATGGCGTGCAAGGGGTTGCCGCTGGCATTGGCGACCAGGTCGTAGTCGTCGACGATGACGTAGAGCTCGGGGCCGCGCCACCAGGAACGGTCCTTGAGCTGTTGCGGGGTGACGTCGGGGCCGGGCATGCGCTGGGTGACGTAGGCGGCCAGGTCCGCCATGTTCTGGGTGAACTGCGGCGCGGTGGTGCCGTAGCCCGCGAGGTAGCCCTGGGGGACGGTGCCGAGCATGGTGCGGCGGTAGTCGCCCATGATGATGCGGGCCTGGTCGGAGGTGTTGGACGCGCAAATGGACTGGACCAGGGAACGCAGCACGGTGGTCTTGCCGCTTTCGGAGTCGCCGATGATGACGAAGTGTTGGCTGACTGCCAGGTCCAGATAGACCGGGGCCAGGGCGGATTCGTTGATACCGAGCGGGAAGCTCAGGCACGGCTTGGCAGGGTCCACCTCCGACGGCCAGTCACTTGCCATGCGCAACAGCTCTTCTCGCGGCAGTCGTTCCGGCAGCATGCGCACGCGCGGGGCCGGGCGACCGGGGGTGAAGTGCGCGATCGATGAGACGGCCTGCGCCACACCGGTTCCCAGGCTCGACGGATCCGAATTGCCGTCCACGCGCGGCAGGGCCGTCAGCATGTGCAGTCCGTCGGCGGTCATGCCGCGTCCGGGACGCCCCATGGGAACCAGCGCCGCGAACTTGCGGCCCAGATCCGAGTCCATCGGATCGCCGAGCCGCAGTTCGATCCGCGTGCCGATCTGATCCTTGAGCGCGGGCCGCGCCTCGGCCCACCGATTGAGCGACATCACCACATGGACGCCGTACGAAAGCCCTTGCACCGCAAGGTTCATGACGGTCTGCTCCAGCAGCTCGAACTCCTGCCGGAACGCGCCGTAGCCATCGATCACCAGGAAGACATCGCCGAACGGGTCCTCCCGCACGCCCGCGGCGGTGTCGCCGCCCGCCTCGCTGGCCCGCAATCGCCGGAACTCGGCCATGGATTCGACGCCCAACTGCCGGAAACTCGCCTCGCGCCGTCGCACGATGCCGACCATCTCGGCCACGGTGCGCCGCACCTTGTCCTCTTCCATGCGGCTGGCGACCGCGCCGACATGCGGCAGCCCCTCCAGCCCGACCATGGTGCCGCCACCGAAGTCCAGCAGATAGAACTGCACCTGTTCGGCGGTGTGCGTCAAGGACATCGCCATGACCAGCGCGCGCAGGGCCGTCGACTTGCCGGACTGCGGTCCGCCGACCACCGCGGCATTGCCGCGCGATCCGGACAGGTCCACCACCATGGGATCGCGCCGCTGATCGTAGGGCCGGTCGACAATGCCGATCGGGGCCCGCAGTGCCGCAACGGGATTCCAGTCGCCGGTGAGAATCGAGCGCGGCAGCAGTTCGTCCAGCGTGGGCGGCTCGCCGAGGGGCGGCAGCCAGATCTCGTGGGCGGGACGGCCGTGCCCCCGCACCCGCGACACCAGCATCTGCAGATTCGAGATCTGCTCCGCCTCCGCGGGCTCCTCGATAAGCTCCGGCAGCGCGGGCGGCGGAATCCGGTCGGAGGCACGGAATTCCACGTGTCCGGCGGTGAACGGCCGCGCGACCGTCTCGACCTCGACCGACTGCGAGGTCACCGTGACCTCGCGATACGAGCCGCCGCCGAGATAGGGCCCGGAGACATAGGCCGACTGGAACCGCTGAATCTCCCCCGAGTCCGATTTCAGATACCCGCCGCCGGGATTGTTCGGCAGGTTGTACGCGTCCGGAACACCCAGCACCTGACGGGATTCATTGGCGGAGAACGTCTTCAACCCGATCCGATAGGACAGGTGGCTCTCCAGCCCCTTGAGTCGTCCCTCCTCGAGCCGCTGCGAGGCCAGCAGCAGATGCACGTGCAGGGACCGCCCGAGACGGCCGATCATGGTGAACAGTTCCGCGAAATCCGGGTGCTGCGACAGCAATTCGGAGAACTCGTCGAGCACCACGAACAGCGCGGGCATGGGGTCTAAATCCGCGCCCGCGGCCCGCGCCTTCTCGTATTCGGAGACATTGGCGAAATTGCCCGCCGCGCGCAGCAGTTCCTGGCGGCGGTTCATCTCACCGGCCAGCGCGTCACGCATGCGATCGACGAGGTCGGCCTCCTCCTCGAGGTTGGTGATGATGGCCGCGACATGCGCCACGCCCTCGAGCCCGAGGAAGGTCGCGCCACCCTTGAAGTCCACCAGCACGAAGTTGAGCTGATCCGGCGAGTGCGTGGCAATGAGCGAAAGCACCAGCGTCCGAAGGAATTCCGACTTACCCGAACCGGTCGCGCCGATGCACAGCCCGTGCGGACCCATGCCGCCCTCGGCCGCCTCCTTGATATCGAGCACCACCGGCAGCCCGTCGGCCCCGACACCGAACGGCACCCGCAGCCGTTCCCGACCATAACGCGGCTTCCACGCGGTCTCGGGCGTGAACGACCCGATATCACCCAGCGACAACAGCTGCGACCAGCTCGAAATGACCTCGCCCTCTTCGCCGGTCGCCTCGGCGGTGCGCGGGGCCGCGGCCCGATACGGCGCGAGCCGCCGCGCCGCCTGCTCGGCCTCCTTGGCGGTGATCCGGTCGATGACCGCGAAGCGCTCCATGACCCCGGACGCTCCGCGCCCGGCGCATTCCCCGTTCTCCACCACCATCTGAATGCCCCGCGAGGCAGCCAGCCGGGGCGCGTAACCACACAGATCGATGACGGTGACACCCTCGAATCCGGTCTCCCGCAAGGGATCTTCCTCGGCCTCGAGCAGCCCGCCGTCCACCACCAGCACGATCTGGGTCAGGTTCGGATTGGGTGGTTGATTACGCGAGTATCGAACCCGGTTGTACAGCAATGGATTCAGATCACTGTGCGCCTCCCGAATGGACCCGTACACCATGCGCCCGCTGCCCACCCCGTCCTGCGAGTCCGGATGCTGGGTGTGCGGCAACCATTTGGTCCATTCCCATTCGCGCGCGGTGTCGGGTCCGCAGACCACGGCGATCAGCACGTGGTCCGGGCCCTGGAACATGGCCAGCTGCAGCAGCATGGCCCGGGTCATCTCGCGGGCCTGTGCCCGGTCGCCGGTGAGCTGGACGCTGGCGAAGCCCTTGATGGCGATGGCGGTGGGCAGATCCGGAACCGTGGAATGGGTGCGCACGAACCGGCGCAGCGAGACCGCCGCAATGGGTTCGAGCTCCTCGACGGGCCCAGTTTCCGGGGCGACCAGTCTCGTAGCAAGCCTCTGGCTACCGAGCCCGATGCGGGCGTGGCAGAAGTCCTTGTCCCCCGGCCGCCGCTCCCACATCCGGGTGGTCCCCGCCAGCATCCAGATCAGTCCGGGCTCGGGATGACTCCATTCGACGGCCGCCCGCTGCTGCGCGGCCGTCTCCTCCACATCGCGCCGGACCTGATCGAGATAGCGCAGATAGTCCTTGCGGTCCTCATTGGCCTCGGCCGCCCGCTGCCCCTTGCCGCCCTGTCCCGCGTACATCCCGACCATGGAAAACACCATCATCATCGGGAACATGAGGCTCATCGGATTGGACGCCAGGCCGTTGCCGGAGGTGATCATGAGCGCCACCATGCCGAGCATGCCCACACCCATCACGACGGGCATGAGCTTCTGGAAGAGGTTGGCCGGAACCGCCCGCGGTATCTCCGGCGGGGGCTGCAGGGTCACCTCGCCACCGGGCGAGCGGGGCATCTCCCGGCGGGGACGGCGCTGGAACCGAACGGTGCTCATCAGTGAAAAATCACCCATCGAATCCGTTGGATACGCGGTCTCAGTGTACGGACGGCAACCATCATGCCGTACAGTGCGGGCGTGACGCACTCGCGTACGGACCATTTCGACGCACTCCGCCCCCACGCGGCGGGCACCGTCCGCGCGCCCGATCTGGCGCGCGTCACCATTCTGGCCAAGCACACCCAGGTCGATATGGCCATTCCCGTCGATGTGCCGGTGGCGCTGGTCATTCCGAGCGTGGTCGACATGGTCGATCAGCACAATCGGGCCAATGACTTCGACACCGACGGCGAACAGTTCGAGCCGCACGAGTGGGTGCTGGCCCGCATCGGCCAGCCGCCCTTCTCCAACTCCCTGAGCCTGTCCGAGCAGGGCGTGCGGGACGGGGAGTTGCTCATGCTGGAGAGCGCCGAGCACATCGCGCCCACACCGCTGTTCGACGACATCATGTACAACGTCGCGATCGCCGACGCCGACCACTTCAAGGGCTGGACGCCGCGCACGGCCCGGCTCACCGGATCGGTGCTGGCCGTGGCCATCATGCTGACCGGCTGCTTCGGCCTGCTGGCCGCGCCCACCGCGATTCCGGGCTGGGTGAGCGGCATCGTGGCCACCTTCGTGACACTGCTGCTGGTCACCGCGAGCATGGTGATCGCCCGCATGTACCACGATCACGCCAGCGCGCTGGTGCTGGGCGGCTGTACGCTGCCGACCGCCTTCAGCGCGGGCATGCTGTACGTGCCGAGCCATTACGGCTGGGCCAATGCGCTGCTCGGCGCGGTCTTGACCGGTGCGACAGCGATTCTGGTGTGGCGGGTGAGCGGCGTCGGCCCGGGCCTGTTCATCGGCGCGACCACGGTGGCGGTCTACGCGATTCCGGCCGCGCTGGTCGGTCTGCTCACCGATGTGTCCGCCCACGCCATCGGCGGCGGTGTCGCGGCCCTGGGTCTGGCCGGATTGTCGCTGGCCCCAAGGCTTTCCATGCTGCTGGCCAAGCTGCCGCTGCCGCCCGTCCCGGCCCCGGGCACCCCGATCGATCCGACCGAGGACGATCCGGACGATCACCGCGCGCTGCCCACCATGGAGGCGCTGCGCCTGAAATCCGAACGCGCACGCCACTATCTGGCCGGGCTGGTCGCGGCCACGACCGTGGTGGTCGTGGCCGGTGCGGTCACCGCCGTGGACCCGACCGCCGACAGCCCCTACTGGCCGGGTTTGGCGTTCGCGCTGGTGTGCGCGGTCGTGCTCCTGTTCCGCAGCCGCACCTACGCGGGCGCGGAACAGGCCGTGGTGCTCATTGTCGGCGGCACCGCGATCGTGCTGCTGGTGCTCATCGGCGCGGCCCTCACCCAGCGGCAGCCGCTCACGATTTTCGGTGTGGCACTGCTGCTTTTCGCGGCGGCGCTGGTGCTGGGCATCCTGGTTCCCCGCCAGCAGGCGACGCCGCCCATGCGTCGCGCGGTGGAGTTGCTGGAGTACGCGTTCGTGGCCGCCGTGGTGCCGCTGGCCTTCTGGGTGACCGACCTCTACACGCTGGTCCGCGGACTGTGAGAGCCCGCGGAACCCGCACGGCGACCGCCATATCCGTGCTCGCACTGAGTGTTTCGCTAGGACTCGGTGCCCAACCGGGCACGGCCGCCGCCGACCGGCCGCCGCCCATCGATGCGGGCCTACTGCCGCCGGGCGGTCCCGCGGTGCCCCCCACCGAGACCGAGCATCCGGCCAATTCGCCGTGCTTCAGCACCCAGGCCGGTGGTGACGGGCCGACCATTCCGCCGACGCAGCGCACCCTGGATCTCCCCGACGCCTGGCAATTCTCCCGTGGCGCAGGCCAATTGGTGGCGGTCATCGATACCGGCGTGTCACCGCATCCCCGCCTGCCGGGCCTCATTCCGGGCGGCGATTACGTCGCGGCGGGTGGGGATGGCACCGAGGACTGCGATGCGCACGGCACCATCGTGGCGGGCCTGATCGCAGCCACGCAGATGGACGGGCAGGGGTTCGCCGGGGTGGCACCCGAGGCGCGGATCATGACCATTCGCCAGACCAGTGCGCTATATCAGACCAAGGGCGCGGGCCGGGAGAAGGGCCCCGACGACATGCCCGACGGCTACGGCAAGATCTCCGCACTGGCCTCGGCCGTGCGGCGCGCCGCCGACGCGGGGGCGCGGGTCATCAATATCTCGCTGGTCGCCTGCCCCACCAGCGAACCCACCAGCTCGGACATGGGTGCGCTGGGCGCGGCCGTACAGTACGCGGCCAACGTGAAGGACGTGGTCATCGTGGCGTCCGCGGGCAATACCGACACCTGCAAGGCGAGCAATCCGGGCCTGGATCCGTTGCACCCGTACGAGGATCCGTGGAATCGGGTCTCGTCGTATGTGGTCCCGGCCTGGTGGGACGCCTACGTGCTGTCGGTGGGTTCGGTGGACGCCTTCGGCCAGCCCTCCAAGTTCACCGTGCCCGGGCCGTGGGTGGGTGTGGCCGCGCCGGGCGAGAACATCATCTCCCTGGACCCCCGCAATACCGGGCTCACCACCGCCAAGGTCACCAATCAAGGCCAGGTGGTTCCTTACAGCGGAACGAGTTTCGCCGCACCGCAGGTCTCCGGCGTGGCCGCGCTCGTGCGCTCCCGCTTCCCGGACATGCGCGCCGCCGACGTGATCAAACGCATCGAGGCCACCGCGCACGCCCCGGGCGAGGGCTGGAATCCCTATATCGGTTACGGCACAGTCGATCCCGTCGCGGCACTCACCGCCCAGGTACCGGCCGAGCTCCCGCCCAAGCTCCCCGCCGCCGCCCGGGATCAACAGCTACCCTTGCCCAAACCGCCTGCCGCACCGAACAACACGCCACGCAACGTGGCCCTGATCGGCACGGGCATCGTCTCCATACTCCTGCTCCTCGGCTTCCTCGCCTCATTCCCACTGCGCCGCAGGTTCGGCGCGCACGAGGCGGACGACTGAGGCTCAGTTCGCGCTGGGCGCTTGGGTTTTCACCGGCTCCTTGGCCGGGCTGGGATCCGGGGCCACGCCGTCGTGGGCGACCATGGCGGCCTCCCGGCTCAAAGTCGGTCCGGGCGCGAGCAATCCGAGAATCGGCCAGGGCGCGGGTTCCGGCCGCACCTTCTCCGGGTCCATGCCCAGCGCCTTGGCGGCGTCGAGATTCTTGATGCCGAAGCGGACGCCGTAGTCGGAGACGAAGAACAGGCTGTCGTGGCGCTGGCTGTCGGGCTCGATGCCCGTCGACTGCACGTACGCCCCCGCGCCCGGCTTCATATAGAAGCTGTCCACATTCGGCCCATTGCCGTCGGCCTGGGCGAGCGGAACCAGCTTGGCGCGGTCGGGAATCGGGACGGCGTGCCCGGTGAGCACGGTCAGCTCGGCGTGCTTGCTGCCGTCGGAGGTGTCGGCCGAGCTCAGCGGCTGCCAGGACAGGCAGTCGATGGGCTGGTCCTTGCCGTCCACCAGCGTCGGGGCCGCGTCCGGATACTTCGACACCTGCAGGGCGGAGGACACCGGCGCGCCGGTGCGGTCGGCCTGCGCGATGTGGTCGTCGGGGGCCGCGGACCGGTAGGCATTGCGAATGATGTCGGCGGTCAGCGGCGATACCGGCTGCAGGCCGTCGGCGAGCACCACGTAGTACTTGCCGTCGGTGCGCACCTGCACCACATCGCCGATCTTGTGGTCGCCCATCGGGTAACCCGGTGCGGCCCCGGCGTTCTCGATGCGCGGGGCCACCAGGGGCAGCACCTCGGGAATGGCATTGAGCAGGCCCTCGCTGATCGGGCGCGGGGTCTGGCCGCGCAGGTCGAGGGCGTCGACCACGGCGCGGTCGTTCAGATCGATCTGGGCGCGCTCGTTGTCGTAGATCAGATAGGTGTTGTTCTTGCCCTGCACCAGCAGCGCCTTGCCCGAGGGCAGCGCGGAGGCCTTGTCCGCCAAGGTCAGATCCCCGACCAGCACCGAGGTGGTGAGGGTGCGACTGCCGTCGTTGGACAGCGCGTCGCACACCGTCCAGGTGCGGCCGTCGCCGCCGGTGAAGTTCAGCGAGGCGGGCGCGCCCGGAATGCCGATCAGCTGCCCGCGCGGCTTCTTGGCCAGCTCGGATTCCTTCACCGTGGCGGGCTTGGCGGCATCGCCCGCGGCCAGCCGCGCCGAGGCGATGTTCAGCGCCGGGTGCACCACATTGTCGAGCACCACGTACACCGCGCCGGTGTCCTTGCCGATGAGGATCTTGTTGGACCCGATCTTGTCCTGCGGCCGCAGCAGAGCCAATACTCCGCAACCCGCCAGCGCGACACACGCGAGAATCAGTCCGGCGGTCATGGCGCGGGACTGTGAGCGCATGGGATCGTGCAGCATTCGCACGTCCCTGCGGACCAGGGCGTGCTCCATGCGACGGACCAGGAAGCGGTAGCCGCTCACCTGCCATCGGGTCGTGGGTTTCGAAGGCATCCAAGTCCCGGGAGGTCGTTGCGTTCGCCGAACACAGTACAGTGACCTGGACCTTCATTCGCATTCGACCGCCTCGCGCGGACGAAATCGGGAAGCTGGGGACGCCGATGACGATCGATTCCGAGGCGACGCCGGGGCGGCCGTTGCTCGGTCGGATCTCCTTCGCCAACCTGGTGTGGGCCCAGGTTGCCGGACTGGTCGTTCTGGTCTTCGCCATGGTGTGCGGTCTGGTCTGGTGGGGCGCGCTCGCCCTCGGCATAGTGGTCGGTCTGGTTCTTTTGCTGCCGCTGGGCAAACGCACAGTTTCCGACTGGATCGCCACCCGGGGCCGCTTCCGCGCCCGCCGCGCGCACCCGCCCACCGACATCATCGACTTCCGTGCCCCCGACGGCCGCTCGCTCGGCCTCTACCGCGACGGCAGCCGGGTGGTGGCCGTCGTCGAGTTGCTCGCGCCCAAGGGCGGGCTGACCCGGCTCGACCGCGCCACCGTGCGCTCGACCCACCTGCTGCCGCTGCCCGAACTCGCGAAAAGCCTGAGCCAGCACGACATTCTGCTGTCCGGCATCGATATCGTCTCGCATGGCTACCGCAGCCGCTCCGGCACGCCCGCGGGCGCGATCTACGAATCGCTGCTCGGCCCGCTGCCCGCCACCGCGCACCGGACGGTGTGGCTGGCCATTGCCTTCGACCCGCTCACCTGCCCCGATGCCGCGGCCCGGCGGGGCGGCGGGCTCGAAGGCGCGTGCCGGGCGGTCACCATTGCCACCCAGCGCATCGTGCGCACCCTGGAGGACGCCGACTGCGCGGCCCGATTGCTCACCGCGCCCGAGATCCGGCAGGCGGCGCTGCAGGTCACCGCGGGCGTGGATCCCGGTGAGCTGACCCAACATTGGCGCTATGCCGAACTCGGCAACAGCGTGAACATCGGCGCGGCCGTGGATCCCGAGCAGCTGGCCTCCGAATTGCTCGCCCGGCTGTGGGTTCCGGCCTCGCGCGGCACCACCGTGGCCGTGCGATTGCGGCCGGGCCGCAGCGCCGACACCGTGCGCATCGGCGCGGCCTGGCGGCTCACCGCCCGGGAGTTGCCCGAGGAGCCGGTGCAGCAGCACATGATCTCCATGAACGGCCGTCACCGCGAGGGTCTGCTGGCGCATCTGCCGTTCGCGGTTCCGGGACTCGACGACACCGTACCCACCGAGGTGCGCGATATCGCCGACATCGCGGCCCTGCAGCTGCCGTCGGCGGGCTGCGGGCAGCTGCTCGGTTCCGACGAGGACGGCAATGGGGTGGCCATTCGGCTTGTCGGCCAGGGCATTTCGAGTGTCTATGTGGCGGGCGAACTCTATCTCGCCCAGCAGCTGATCTTCCGGGCCCTGGCGGTCGGCGAACGCATTCTCATTCGCACCGACCGCCCGCACGCCTGGCATCAGCTGGTAACCACCATCGGCAATCCGGAACGGCTCACCGTCGCCGCCGAAACCCACCAATCCGACGCCGATTTCACCGCCACCATCGTCGACGGCGTGCTCGCCCCCGCGCCGCACGCGGGCGTCACCACGATCTATCTCACCGGCGACCCGCTCGGCTGGCCCGGCACCAAACCGGACCTGTCCATCCACCAGCCGGGCGCGGCCGGGAACCGAATCATCCTGCGCACCGGCATCACCGAGGTCGCCCTGACCCTGGTCTCCATCCCCCGCGAGTCCACCTACATCGGAAATCCCCGCGCGGCAGCTAGTTTCGCGCGCTGACCCCACCCCGCCATCAGCTTCCCGGATACGGCTCCGCCGTCCGCGCCGCGCGCAGAGCCGTTGCCCACCAGGCCAATTGGCGCAGCATGCGGGCAGAGGCATCGATGGCCGCGCCGTCGTGGGTCTCCCCGTCGGCATCGAATTTGCGCTTGGCTTCGTGGAAGCTGACGGTCTCGCGGATCGAGACCATGTGGATCTCGGCCACCACCTGCCGCAGCTGTTCGACGGCGCGCAGGCCTCCGGAGAGCCCCCCGTAGCTGACGAATCCGATGGCCTTGCCGCGCCATTCGCGTTTCACGCTGTCGAACGCGGTCTTCAGCGAGGCCGGATAGCCGTGGTTGTACTCGGAGGTCACCGCGACGAAGGCGTCGGCGGCATCGATGCGCTGCTGATACGCCCGCACCTCGTCGTTCTCGGTCAGATCCAGCGGCAGCGGCGTGTCGATCAGATCGATGACCCCCACCTCGAACGAGCCGTCGGCGCGGGCCTGCCGCAGAAACCAGTCGGCGACCACGGGCGCGAACCGCTTGGGCCGCACACTGGCGACAATGACCTCGAGCCGAAGCGGTGTGACCTCGTGCCGAAGCGGAGTGTCCATGCCCGCGAGCCTATCGGCTGCGCCTCAGCGCCGTCCGACCCCGCGCGCGGCATAATCCGCCAGCCCTTGGGCGGGCAGGGTGCGCGCGGTGAAATCCAGGGCGTGCCGCGCCCGTTCCGGATTCGCCACCAGGTGCCGAATGTCGGTGATCCGGCACTGGCCGGTGACCAGCGGGCTCGGCGCGTCCACGGCCTTGGCCATCGTGGCGGCCACCTCCCACAGGGTGAGCGGACGCCCCGAGGCGATATTCAAGGGCACAAATCCGGCCAGCGGCCGCTCGACCGCCGCCACGGTCGCCACCGCCGCGTCCCGGACGTGCACGAAATCCCTTACCTGCCCGCCGTCTTCGAAGACGCGAAGTTGCCTACCCGCTCGCAGTTCGGACCGGAACCGCGCCACCACACCGGATTCCGCCGAGCGCACGTGCCGCCCGTCGGCCACCGGATCGCCGTACAGATGGTGGTATCTCAGCACCGCGGCATCCCCGCCGGTATTGGCCACCCAGGCCAGCGCGTAGTGTTCCTGGGCGACTTTGCTTGCCGCGTAGGCGCTTCGGGGTCGCAGGGGCGCGTCCTCGAGCATCGGCTCCCAGGTGAGCACCTCCCCCGATCGGGGCGCGCGGTGGTCGTACATGCCCCGGTCCAGATCGTTCCGTCGCCGCAGGCCGGGATAGAACGGCCCGCTGTGCTGGCCGCGATAGCGCCCCTCGCCGTAGACGGCCACCGACGATCCCAGTACCAGCCGCGGCACCGACGCCTGCTCCATCGCGGCCAGTAGCGTCGCCGTCCCCGCGTCGTTGTGCGTGGCGTACAGCGCCGCCGACCGCATTCCTTCGGCCCCGAACCGCAGCCGCTCCCCCGCCCGGCGCTGCCGCTCGGCCGCCCTCCGCCCCGCCTCCGGGTCCGGCCGACCGGCTCCGGACCCGCGCACACAGGGGCCCGCCCCGTGCCCGTCACCCGCGGCGGTCTCGGCCACGCCGCGCGCCGGGGTCGAGGCTTCGTCGCGAGGCCGCCGGGCCGCGGGAAGATGCTGCTGCAGGGCCGGATTCAGACCGCTCGACGGCGGCGGCCGACCCGGATCGCGCAGCTGCGGCACGGGTACCGCGGCGGCCAGGTGGCAGACGACGTCGACATCCTCGAGCAAGGGCTCCAACGCGTCGGGATCACGCAGATCGACGCGGGAAACATCCTCGGGCAGCACCGGATCCGGGCCGTGCACGGTGGTGAGCAGCGCATCGATGGCGATCACATCGTGACCGGCGGCCAGCAGGGCCCGATGCACATGCGAACCCAGATACCCCGCCGCGCCGGTGAGCAGTACGCGCAGGGCCCCAGGTTCGCCCGCCTTCATGCTCCCAGCCTATTCGACCGCCGCCGACCGCTCACCTCCAGCGCAGTCCGTAACCCGAATACCTATTGGGTGATGGACATTCCGGGCGATCTACACAATCTCGGGATGCCGCCGCGAGCAGGTGCAACGACGCACCGCGGGGCACAACGAAGTGCCCCGGTCGCTCGAGTGGGAAATCTCATCCTCGAATCTCACGCGACAACTGATTTCGTGCCGACCGGGGTAACTCCCCGGGTACGCCCAAAATCGGTTCGGCACCCAACCGGCGGCACGGGTTGCCGACGCCGACGGCTCTCAGCCGTCCGCTGAAGTCCCGGGGAGGCGGGGGAGCTTACGGCAGTTCGAAGGGCAACTGCACGCCGGTGCCGGTGAGGACGCGGCACTTGTCGCAGGTGTCGTCGCCCTCGACGGCGGCGACGGCGCGGCGGACCAGGGCCTTGAAGGGCACCAGGTTGCGCTCGAACTCGGCGAAGACGGCGGCGGCGCTGACGCCCTCGCCGGACTCCAGCCCGGCGTCCAGGTCGGTGACCAGAGCGATTGCGGAGTAGCACATTTCGAGCTCGCGGGCGAGCACGGCCTCCGGGTGCCCGGTCATATTGACCAGCTCCCAGCCCTGTCCGGCGAACCAGCGGCTCTCGGCGCGGGTGGAGAAGCGCGGGCCCTCCACCACGACCATGGTGCCGTAGTCGTGCGAGGGCAGCTCGTCGCCGACGGAAGCGATTGCGGCCGAACGCAGCTCGTCGCAGTACGGGTCGGCGAAGGAGACGTGCACGCCGCCCGTGTCGTAGAAGGTCTGGGTGCGGCCGGAGGTGCGGTCCACCAACTGGTCCGGCACGGCCACGGTGCCCGGCCCCCAGTCGGCGCGCAGGCTGCCCACCGCGCACGGGCCGAAGATGCGGCGCACGCCCAGCGAGCGCAGCGCCCACATGTTCGCGCGATACGGCACGGTGTGCGGGGAGAACTCGTGCTTGCGGCCGTGCCGCGGCAGGAACGCCACCGCGCGCCCCTCCACCTGACCGATGGTGATGGGCGCGCTGGGCGCGCCGAAGGGGGTCTCGACCTCGACGGTGACGGCATCATCGCCGAAGAAGTCGTAGAACCCGCTGCCTCCGATAATGGCGAGCGATGCCCGTGGATCCGAACTCATGGCACGATTCTTGCGCATGCGCGCATGAGTGGTAGTACCAGGGCAAACCATGTACCCTAGGGGGGTATTACCACCCCGGGAGTGAGGACAGCGCAGGTGACCACCGACAAGACCGCCGCCGCAGAGACCACCGCCGACCAGTCCTGCCACGACCACGCCACCCACGGCTACATCACCGCCAAGGACGACTACCTCAAGCGCCTGCGCCGCATCGAGGGCCAGGCCCGCGGCCTGCAACGCATGGTCGAAGAAGAAAAGTACTGCATCGACATCCTCACCCAGGTCTCCGCCATGACCAAGGCCCTCCAGGCCGTCGCCATGGGCCTGCTCGAAGACCACATCAGCCACTGCGTGGTCGACGCCGCCGTCGCAGGCGGCCCCGAAGCCGAAGCCAAAATCAAAGAGGCCACCGACGCCATCGCCCGCCTGGTCCGGAGCTGACAACTCTCGTAACTCTCAGGGGCTTCCCCTGAAACCCCTTACCCGCCCCAGCCCCGCACTCCCAGCGGCTCGCCTGAACCGTTTGGCTTAGTCGGTTTTGCGAGGGTGGTCGCTCAGCAGGCGGCGGTGCCGTTGGGGTAGGTGCCGAGGGTCATGGGGAGGGCCCAGCGGTCGGGGCCGGATTGCCAGCCGGTGGCGGCGCGGCGGGAATTGCGGCGGGTGGAGACGAGCGACTTGCGGTCGCGGGGGGATTCGTATTGCGGCTGGTCGGCGGTGGCTGCGCCGATTTCCAAGTCGGCGTAGAGGATTCCTTGCTCGCCCTCGTCGAGGGAGGCCACCACTTCGGAGCCGTCGGCACCGTAGATGCGGGCACGACCGGTCGGTCCGGTGGTACGCGGGCGGGGCATGCCGCCCCATGCGGCTTCGCCGACCACTGCGGTGGGCGCGAGCACGTACGCGCCGACCTCCAGGGCGTACATGCGGCAGACCGTGGCGCTCGAATCCGGGCCGGGCACATCACCTTCGGGATTGGCGGGCCAAGCGGCCACGTGAATCTGTTCCTCGTCGGCCCGCAGCGCGCGCGTGAGCAGCGGGCGCTGATTCTCCTGCCCCGAGAGCGCGCCGTACTTTCCGATCGGGGTGTGATGCACGGCGGGCAGGTTCGGAGTTCCCGAGGCGAATATCTTGCGTTCCACGCTGTTCAACCCGGCCTTGCGGCGTACCGACAGCAACTCGCCGGAATCGTCGATCACGGCCTGTGACAGATAGATTCGCCGGTCCTGCCGCTCACCGAATCCGAGCACGACGTGAATGCCGTGCGCGGCAGCGGTTTCGGTGATGGCCCGCATTTCCGCGCCATCCCGAGTCATCGAATTCTCGCGGCAGCGAGTCGAATACTCGACATTCCACTGATTGGTATCGATCCAGCGCCACCACGGATATCCCGGGAGAAACGCCTCCGGGAATGCGATCAACCGGGCACCGCGCGTGGCTGCCGTTTCGATCAGTTCGACGACCTGCTCGACGCCGTCGGACAGCCGCAGCCAGCTGGGTTCGGCCTGGACGGCGGCGACTCGCACCGTAATCCTCATCGCTTATCCCTCATGGAACGTGATGCTTGCCAAGACTTTCCGACCGAACAATGGCGATGAGTGCCGAATCACCGACTGATCATGCCAATGCGCGAAATGCCCCGGGAGTTGTCCCCATTTCCAACCGGAAGCTTCGGTAGAAACTACGCTCGGTAAGGAATCCCGACGCTTTCGCCACCGCCGATAGCGGCAACTGTGGCGCATTCCGCAACAGATCGCAAGCACGTTCGATTCGCATGCGCCGCAACACGGTTCCGGGCCCGCCCTCGAACTCGCCGAACACCCGGTAGAGCGTACGCCGCGACATTCGGCAGCCTTCGGCGATTCGATCCACTCCGAGATCGGGATCGGAGCAATTGTTGCGCATGAACGCCAGCACCCGTTGCCGATTCAGCGCGTCCGCGGACTGGTCACGCGGGGTGCGCCCCGATGCGGCGACCACGGCGGCGGCCAGCAGATCCATTCCCGGATCGGCCAGCAATGCCGCCCCGGTGGGGTCGGTGCGCTGCAATCCCGCCACGCCCCGAAAGAATTGGGCTACGATTCCCGGCGCGGTATCGCTGGAAAATATTGTCGCCGTGGGAATCTCCCGATTCTCCACGCCGTAGCGTTCACGCAATCGACTCAGCGGCACCTGCACGACGACCTGTTCGAACTCCCCCTGCGCATCCCAGTGATAGGGACGGGTGCTGTCGTAGAACGCAATTCCCCCCGGTCCGACATCGGCGATCCGGCCGTCCTGATGCAGTCGCGCCACGCCCACGGTCGGAATGCTGGCCAGCAGGTACTCATCACTGGTGCGACTGATCAGCGGCGCGGTACGCGCAATGACCTGCGGCGTGGAACCGATCACGGACAGATCTAGTTCGTCGTATCGCGCATGCTCGATATAACCATGAAAACGACCAGTCGGTTTTGGAGCCACGGCCAGCGGCACATACGCGGCGTTCACCTGGGCTTCCCAACGCTCGAATGCCTCCGCCGACGGCTGCTCCGGTCCGGATCGCACCTCGATGCGATTGACCGCTCCTGACGCGTCCACTCCCCGTCCTCGATGACAATGCTCGGCCTCACGGACGGCCGAATACGTGGGGAGAGTGTGTCAGATCGAGCCATAGGGAGCCAATGCACGAATCGGTACGCCTTGTACCACTACGCCGCCGACTCGAAGCTGAGGTCCAGCTCCAGATCCGCGTACAGCAAACCCTGTTCGTGCCCGCTCAGCGGCGACGCCAATTCCTCACCGCCCGGCGCGAAGATGCGCGCGTGCCCGCCCGGCCCGCGCACCAGCTGCTTGGCGGGCTCGCTGCCGCGGCGGCTCTCACTGCCCGCCACGTCCATCACCGAGCACGCCGCGATCACGTTCAGCTGCCCGACCACCGCGTACCAGAGCGTGGCCGCATTGTTCACGCGCACACCCCAATCCACGTCGCGCGCCACGATGAAGCCCGGCCAGGACACCACGTGGATCTGCGCCCCCGTGAGCTCCAGCTCGCGCCGCGCCGGGAGATGCAACTGCTCGGAGCCGCCCTGCACCGCGATGCGGCCGATGCCGGTACGGAACACCTGCGACTCGCCGGGCTCACCGCATCGGAAGATCTTGTGTTCCAGCGGCGTCAGCTCGGGCTTGCGACGGACTCCGAGCAGCACCCCTCGGTCGTCGATGAGGCACTGCGACATGTAGAGCGCGCTGCCACAGCGTTCGCTGAACCCCAGCAGCACATGAATGCGATGCCGTCGCGCGGCATCGGCGATGCGGCGGAACTCGGTGCGGCCCACCGTCATCGAGTTGGTGCGATACCGCGCGAAGAAGCCCTGACCCCAGCTCACCGAATCCAGCCACAGCCACCACGGGTAGCCGGGCAGGAAGGTCTCCGGGAACGCCACCAACTGCGCACCGCCCGCGGCCGCGTCCTCGATCAGGTCGATGGCCTGCGCGACACCGGCGCGCAGATCCAACCACCGCGGCTCGGCCTGGACGGCTGCGACTCGCACCTTGGTAGGCACCTCGGCTCCTTCGACGGATCGGATGATCTGTGCAATCACCCTTCGCCGAACGCGTGCCGCTAACAGCGACATACCGTGCCGAGCTACCGACCGCGTGTGCCTGCGTCCAGTTGGGACCGGAATTGGCCGGGCGTCACGCCGGTTTCCTGCCGAAATGCCCGGTAGAAATGCCTATCGGTGGCGAACCCGGAGGCCGCGGCAATCGCCGAGAGCGGCCGATTCGGATCGGCGCGCAGGAGTCTGCGGGCGTGTTCGACCCGCATGCGGCGCACCAGGGCCGCGGGGCCGCCGATGTCCTCGCAGACCCGGTAGAGCGTGCGGCGCGAGACCAGGCAGGCGTGCGCCACCTCGTCGACGGTGAGGTCCGGATCGGTGTAGCGCTTGCGCAGCACCGCCAGCACCTGCTGGCGGGTGTACACCGAATCGGCCGGGGCGGGCGAGCTCTGCCCATTGGCCAGCAGCACCGCCGAGGAGAGCATGGAGGTGACCTGAGATTCCAGTACGTTTGCCGCACGGTCGGTTTCGTTGACCGGCAGCACGGCCATGCCCCGGAAGAAGTCCGCCACCACCCCCATGGCACCGGTGGTCGGCATCGCCTTGGCAATCGGTAGTTCGTCGCGTAGGAGCCCGGCGTGTTCGAGCACCGCCGACATGGGCGCGCGCACGATGGTGGACACCGAGTTCTCGGTGGTGCGGCTCTCGATCGGGCGGGCGCTGTCGTAGAAGGCGATGGTCCCGGCCCCGCCCTCGGCGAGCCGACCGTTCTGCTCGGTCCAGTTCGCCCCCTCCACAACAATATTCACCAGCAGGAAGTCCGCTCCGGCCTGCTCGAGCTGGCGCTTGGTGCGGACCAGGCGCTGCGCGCTGGCCGTCATCAGGGTCAGGCTGGTGCGATCGACCTGGGTGCTGCGGACCTTGCCGTGCCAGTGGCCCTTGCCGAGCGGTTCGATGATCGACGGCAGGACGGCGTCGGCGACGATCGCCTCCCACTGTTCGAATGCCTGCCGCGCGGATACCTCGGAGGTGGTCGATACTTCGGCGCTGGCAGTGGACGCGATACCCACACCGCCATCATTCCATTACCTGGCCGCTGGCAAACTGCGAATGAAGCCGACGGATGCGACGAAACAGACCATTTGCCCGGATTTTTCGCGCCGGATGCTCATGAACGAGGGTGCCGATCACACGGCGAAGGAAGAGGCCGCACGCCCGGTCGTCGGCGGCTCGAGGCGGCGACCGGGCGGCGCGTGTCTCAGTATTGCGATCTCCGCGCGCGCTGTGACTGCCCGCCCGTGCCAGATGACTGCCAATTCGGGTCACCCCCTTTTCACCCTCTGATCAGGCATGACGCGATCGGAATTCGCCAGGGGTCATACCGGTTTCGCGTTTGAAGGCCCGATAGAACTGGCGCTCGGACACGAAGCCCGAGGCGCGCGCCACCGACAGCAGCGGGCGGGTGGGATCGGTGCGGATGAGCGCGAGCGCCCGCTCGACCCGCATGCGCCGCAGCATGGCCGCCACGCCGTCCTCGCCGTGCTCGAACATGCGATACAGGGTGCGGCGGGAGACCGCGCACGCACTGGCCACCTGATCGATGGTGAGATCCGGGTCGGCGTAATGACTCTGGATGTAGCCGAGCGCCTGCTGCTTGGCGAGGGCGTGCGCGGGTTCGTCGCGCGGGAGGTCACCCGCCGCCAGCTGCACCACCGAGGCCAGCAGTCCGGTGCCGTGCCGGGCCAGTTCCGCCGCCTGATCCGGTGCGGTGTACTGCAATTGCGCCAGGCCACAGAAGAACCGGCCCACGATTCCGGCCGCGCCCTCGGGGGGAAACCGTACGGCCGTGGGCACCCGGTCCGCCGGAACGCCGGAGGCCACCACCACCTCCGAGAGTGGCACCTGGACCGCCACCACGCCCCAGGACTGCTCGAAATGCGCGCTGAACGGGCGCGAACTCACGTGCAGCGTGAGCCCGCCGTCGGCCAGTTCGCCCACCCGGCCGTCCTGTTCGAGCCAGCCGTGCCCGTGCGTGGTCACGCTGGCGAACAGGATCGCTTCCTCGGGTTCGTGAATCAGCCGCGGGATCCGGCTCAAATGCTGACCGCTGGCGGTCACCGTCGAGACGTCGATGCCGTCGAACCTCGACTGCACGATTCGCGCCCGAAACTCCCCCGCCCGCACCGGAGTCACCACCAGTGGCACGTAGGCCGCGGCGACCACGGCTTCCCACTCCTCGAATGTCTCCTGCTGCGAAACCTCCGGCATGGATCGAACCTCCACCACCGCAGGCGTGGCGCCGCCCCTCATCGCCCGATTCTCGCACCCCACCCCCACCCCGAACCCCCAATTCCCTTAACAACATCCAACTTTCACCCACCCGCCCGAATTTCCCGATTGCCCGCAACTTGCGCATTGAATCCCCATCAAGGACATGCCCTTTCAATTGCATCGTCATCCGCAATCACCCCCGCCTATCGCATTCCCACCACCCACGACACCATCGCCAGGCTCCGCACGATCCAACCGTGTGAGGATCGGAAGCGGATTCGAGTTGACCCCGGAAAATCAGATTCGGACCGGTGCGATGTGGGTAGACCACCGCGGCCGAAACTTCGCGCCCCTGAGGCGTATTCGAACGCGTTCGGGCGAAACGCGAGGCGGGCGGCAGCAGTGGGCGGTCAGTCGCCGCAGCAGCCTTCGGGGGTGGGGGCGGTGCGGAGTTCGCGGGTTTGGGCGTTGCGGGTGGCGAGGTCGGCGTCGGCGGGGTAGTCGACGGCGATGAGGGAGAGGCCGTGGGCGGGGGCCACGGTAACGGAGCTGGAGCGTTCGCGTTCGTTCAGCAAACCGGCGATCCAGGCGGGGGTGCGGCGGCCCTCGCCGACCGCGAGGACGCCGCCGACGAGGCTGCGGACCATGGACCAGCAGAAGGCGTCGGCGCTCACGTAGGCGGTGAGGAGGTCGCCGTCCTGGGCCCAGTCGAAGCGCTGGAGTTCGCGGATGGTGGTCGCGCCCTCGCGGCGGCGGCAGAACGCCGCGAAATCGTGCAGTCCCAACAGGTTTCGGGAGGCTTCACGCATGGCGTCCACGTCGAGGCCGGGGCGGACGGGGACGACGCTGCGGGCCTGGAGCGGTTCCGCGCCGTAGGGAGCGGTGGTCAGGCGGTAGGCGTAGTGGCGGCGAATCGCGGAGAAGCGCGCGTCGAATTCGGGCGGCGCGAGCCGGGCCTGCTTGACTCGCACGTCCTTCGGGAGGAAGCGGGCCAGGCGGTGCACCAGCTTGGGTCCGTCCACCTCGGTGTGCGTATCGAAGTGCGCCACTTGCCCTTCCGCGTGCACCCCGGCGTCGGTGCGCCCGGCCACGGTCAGCTGAATCGGCTCGCGCTGCACCTTGCTCAGCGCCTCCTCCAGCACCCCCTGCACGGTGCGCAGGCCGGGCTGACGCGCCCAGCCGGTGAAATCGGTGCCGTCGTAGCTGATGTCCAGCCGTACCCGAATCGAAACCGGTTCGGGCATCGGAACCTCTACGGTCACAGCGATCTCCTGGTTAACATGGAGAAAGCCCGCCGACCCGGAGGGGACGGCGGGCTCACTCATGGGCTCCGAACGGTGCGGAATTACTCCGCAGCCTTCTCCTCGGCGGCCGGGGCGTCCGCCACGGTCTCCTCGGCGGCATCCTCGACCTTGGCCTCTTCGGCAGCAGGCGCCTCGGCGGCCTTCTGCGAAGCGGCGACGCGGCGAGCACGATCGGCCTCGTTGGTCACGGTCTTCTCGCGAACCAGCTCGATGATCGCCATCGGCGCGTTGTCACCCTTGCGGGGGACGGTCTTGATGATGCGGGTGTAGCCACCCTCACGGCCCTCGAACGAGGGACCGATCTCCGCGAACAGGGCGTGCACGACGTCCTTGGAGCGGATCACCTTCATGACCTCGCGACGGTCGGCAAGGGTGCCGCCCTTCGCCTTGGTGACAAGCTTCTCGGCGTAGGGGCGCAGCGCCTTGGCCTTGGCCTCGGTGGTCGTGATGCGACCGTGCTCGAAGAGCGCCGTCGCCAGGTTGGCGAAGATCGCCTTCTGGTGCGACGCCGTCCCGCCGAAGCGGGCACCCTTCTTGGGCTTGGGCATTGTTTGAATCTCCTGTGTTGAAGGCCGATTCGGGGCGCTACACCCCGAATGACCTAAAGCTGTTCGGTCTCGGCGTAGTCCTGCTCGCCGCTGTCGGTGTCGCTGAACGAACCGCTGTCGCTCCAGGTGCCGCTGGCCGCGTCGTAGCCGACGACGGAGGACGGATCGAAGGAAGCCGGAGAATCCTTGAGGGACAGGCCGAGCGAGTGCAGCTTGACCTTGACCTCGTCGATGGACTTCTGACCGAAGTTGCGGATGTCCAGCAGGTCCGACTCGGTGCGGGCGACCAGCTCGCCGACGGTGTGCACGCCTTCACGCTTGAGGCAGTTGTACGACCGCACGGTGAGATCCAGGTCCTCGATCGGCAGACCGAACGAGGCGATGTGGTCCGCCTCGGCCGGGCTCGGGCCGATCTCGATGCCCTCGGCCTCGACGTTCAGCTCGCGCGCGAGACCGAACAGTTCGACCAGGGTCTTGCCCGCCGACGCCAGCGCATCCCGCGCGGAGATCGAGTTCTTGGTCTCGACATCCAGGATGAGCCGGTCGAAGTCGGTGCGCTGCTCGACACGGGTGGCCTCGACCTTGTACGTCACCTTGAGAACCGGCGAGTAGATCGAGTCAACCGGAATCCGGCCGATTTCCGCACCCGACGCCTTGTTCTGCACGGCCGGGACGTAGCCGCGACCGCGCTCGACCACGAGCTCGATCTCCAGCTTGCCCTTGTCGTTCAGGGTGGCGATGTGCATGTCCGGGTTGTGCACGGTCACGCCCGCCGGGGGGACGATGTCACCGGCGGTGACGGTGCCCGGGCCCTGCTTGCGCACGTACATGGTGACCGGCTCGTCCTCTTCGGACGACACGACCAGACCCTTGAGGTTCAGGATGATGTCGGTGACATCCTCCTTCACGCCCGGGACGGTGGTGAACTCGTGCAGCACGCCGTCGATGCGGATGCTGGTGACCGCGGCACCCGGGATGCTCGAGAGCAGGGTGCGGCGCAGCGAGTTGCCGAGGGTGTAACCGAAGCCCGGCTCCAGCGGTTCGATGGTGAACCGCGACCGGTTCTCGGACACGACCTCTTCGGTCAGCGTCGGTCGCTGTGAAATCAGCATTTCTTCCTCCTTCGGACGCCCACTATTTGACGCCCACTGTTGGGAGCTGTTGCGGCCCTGAATGATTCAGGGCCACAACCAGCGATGCGCTTGACGCGCAACCTAATTACTTCGAGTAGTACTCGACGATCAGCTGTTCCTGGAGCGGAACATCGATCTGCGCACGCTCGGGGAGCTGGTGCACCAGGATGCGGAGACGGCCCGGGACGACCTGCAGCCAGCCGGGGACCGGACGGTCACCGATGGTCTCGCGGGCGACCTGGAACGGCAGGGTGCCAGCCGACTTGTCCTTGATGTCGATGATGTCGTACTGCGACACCTGGAACGACGGGACGTCGACCTTCACGCCGTTGACCAGGAAGTGGCCGTGCGACACGAGCTGACGAGCCTGACGACGGGTCCGAGCCAGACCGGCGCGGTACACGACGTTGTCCAGCCGGGTCTCGAGCAGACGCAGCAGGTTGTCGCCGGTCTTGCCCTTCTGGCGGTTCGCCTCTTCGTAGTAGCGGCGGAACTGCTTCTCCATCACGCCGTAGGAGAAGCGAGCCTTCTGCTTCTCCTGCAGCTGGAGCAGGTACTCGGACTCCTTGATCCGCGCGCGGCCGTGCTGGCCCGGCGGGTACGGACGACGCTCGAACGCCTGG
Organism: Nocardia sp. CDC160; assembly: GCF_035818795.1. NCBI lineage: Bacteria > Bacillati > Actinomycetota > Actinomycetes > Mycobacteriales > Nocardiaceae > Nocardia > Nocardia sp. CDC160. The sequence continues at coordinate 306,052 of NZ_JAYKYT010000001.1, forward strand.
TCGCCTCCAACGAGGTCGACACGCAGACGACGCGACTTGCGGGTGATAGGGCCGGTATAACGAGCCATTTTTCTACTCTTCCTTTCCCGCTAGACGCGACGCCGCTTGGGCGGACGGCAGCCGTTGTGCGGCTGCGGGGTGACATCGGAGATCGTGCCGACCTCCAGGCCCGCGGCCTGGAGCGAACGGATCGCGGTCTCACGGCCCGAGCCCGGGCCCTTCACGAACACGTCGACCTTCTTGACGCCGTGCTCCTGCGCCTTGCGGGCAGCGTTCTCGGCAGCGAGCTGCGCGGCGAACGGGGTGGACTTACGCGAGCCCTTGAAACCGACGTGGCCCGAGGACGCCCAGGAGATGACGTTGCCCTGCGGGTCGGTGATGGACACGATGGTGTTGTTGAACGTGCTCTTGATGTGCGCGTTGCCGTGGGGGACGTTCTTCTTGTCCCGGCGACGCGACTTCTGAGTCTTCTTCGGGCCAGCGGCCCGGCTCTTCGGAGGCATGCGCTATCCCTACTTCTTCTTGCCGGCGACGGTCTTCTTCGGACCCTTGCGCGTGCGGGCGTTGGTCTTGGTCCGCTGGCCACGCACGGGCAGGCCGCGGCGGTGGCGGATGCCCTGGTAGCAGCCGATCTCGATCTTGCGACGGATGTCGGCCTGCACCTCGCGGCGCAGGTCACCTTCGACCTTGAAGTCCTGCGCTTCGATGAAGTCGCGGAGCTTGGTCAGGTCGTCATCGCTGAGGTCCTTCGACCGCAGGTCCGGGCTGACGCCCGTCTCCGCGAGGATCTCCTTGGCGCGGGTCCGGCCGATGCCGAAGATGTAGGTCAGTGCGATCTCCATGCGCTTTTCGCGCGGGAGGTCGACGCCCATCAGACGTGCCATGGTTGGCGTTTCCTTACTTTTGCGGAGGTCTGCTCCCTGTCCGTCCCCTCGTAAGTGGGGCCCCGGCCTCCGTACCGGGGGTGGGCCGCCGTCCGTCCCCTACGGGACTCGGCGACGGCGGTTGGCGCTGGGAGTGCTTCTAATTGCCAATCCGAACCGCGTTCGGTGCTTGGCGGAGATCAGCCCTGACGCTGCTTGTGGCGCAGGTTCTCGCAGATCACCATGACTCGCCCGTGACGGCGAATCACCTTGCACTTCTCGCAGATCGGCTTGACGGACGGCTGAACCTTCACGTCAGATCCAATCTGGGTCGGTGTTCACTGGCCGTGAACACAGTTTTTCCCCGGCCCGATCGACCGGGGAAACCCGGAGCGCATGGCCCCGGAAATCTTTGGCGCTCCGCGAGGAGCGACTCACTTGTAGCGGTAGACGATGCGTCCGCGAGTCAAGTCGTAAGGCGACAACTCAACGACGACGCGGTCCTCAGGCAGGATGCGAATGTAGTGCTGCCGCATCTTGCCGCTGATGTGGGCCAGAACCTTGTGACCGTTCTCCAGCTCGATCCGGAACATCGCATTGGGCAACGGCTCGATAACCCGGCCCTCGACCTCGATGGCCCCTTCCTTCTTCGCCATATCCTCCGCGATCCCGGTTAGGCTGAACCTGGTTGGTTCAAGCTCATTACGGCAGGTCGGCGCAGAAGTTCGTGATGCATGCTGGCCGACCCGGTGACATACTCACTGGAGGCGGCATCAGGACATGCCACAGCCACTATGTAAGTCACCAGCCGCCTAGCTTACCCGTTTCCCCAGATGCGGCCAAATACGGGTGCTGTGACGTGCCCCTATCCCCTGCGAACCCCGATACGCCGGGCACAGCCTTGTCCTCGATGGGCACAGCCTTGTCGAAGCTCGCTAAACTACGCCTTGTCCAGCAAGATCGGTCGAGCACCCCGGGGGTAGATGTGAGTCGCGAGAACGACGGCCTCCCCATGCTCCCGCCCTGGCTGTCCGAGAGTGACGTCACCGACACCGGTTACGAGGCACCCGTCCAGAACCTCCCCCACGACGACCTGATCCCGGAAAAGAAGAAGGGCGGCCGCCGAATCTTCGGCAACCGCAACCCCCGCAAGGGCCCGATCCCCGACCCGGCGACCCCCTCCCCCACGCCGACCCCACCCACCGCGCCGCGCCCGACCAACCCGACCCCTTCGCGCCCCGATCCGGTCACCCCCGCCGAGTCCGACCAATGGACCCCGCCGCGCCCAGCCACGCCAATCCCCCAACGCGACCCCGGCACCCACTTCAGCCTCCCCTCCCGCGGCACCCAACCCCCCGCCGCCACCCAGCCAACCAACGGCCAGGGCTCCACACCCGGACAGCCGTATTCGGGGCAGTCGCCGATGGCGCAGCAGGGGGCCGGGCCGCGGTTCGATATGCCTCCGGCCAATGGCGGGCAGTTCTCCCAGCCCTCGGTTGGGCCGGAAGCGGCTCAGCCGGGCCAGCATTCGGGACCCGAGGGTGCGGCGGCCAGCCCGTTCACGGTGCCGCCCACACCTGCGGTGCCCGAGCCCCGGCAGGCGAGTGCGTCCCTAGCGGGTCCCTCGATGGCGGGCACCCCGACCCCGGTGAGCCCGGCCGACCCCGCCACCCGTGCGCCCCTCCCACCCGCTCCGGGCGAATCCCATGCGGCGACAGCCGATCCGGCCCCGCAAGCCGTGCGCCCGCCACTGCCCCCATCGCCGGGCGAGCTCGACTCCGCCGATCCCACCGCGGGCGATCCGGCCGCCGCCACGACCAAGATGTCGACCCCGCCGATCCCACCGTCCCCGGGCGAGCTCGACGCCACCGGCTCCGGCATCATCGCCCCGGCCGATCCGAACACCCGCTGGCCGATCCCCCCGGCCCCCGAAAACGCTTCGGCCGCACCCCAATCGGGGGTCCCTCAGCCCACCCCGGCGGTAGCGTCCGTCCCTGTCCCGAACACGACGGCCGCCGCCCACGAACTCCTGGACGCGCAACTGGCCGATCTCGGTGGCGCCCTCCCCGGCCCGAACGCGCCCGCCGGAGGCGAGGCCACGTCCACCCCGCAGGCCCCGGAAACCGGTCACGCGGCGACAGACCACCCCGGCACCGACTCGACCAACGCCCAGAATCCCGACCGCGACGGCGATTTCGACCAGCCGATGACCCCCGGCCGCCACCGCGCCGCGGACGTCCCGCTACCGCTGCCCTCGGACACCCCCCACGGCGGCCCGGCACCGACCGCACCGCAAGGACCCGGACCGCTGCCGCAGCAGATGCCGGGTCCCGACGCCCCGGCACCCGGCGGCCAGTGGATGCCGCCCGCCCCACCCGTCCCCGGCGTACCCGTGTGGTCGGCTGCACCCAATGCGCAGGTGCCGCCGCTCGGCCCCGACCCCCGCCACCCGGCGGGAGCCGTTCCCCCACACCTGAACCCGTGGGCGCAACCAGCCAACAGCGCGGACAACACCGACCCGGACGCGAACCCCTGGTCCAACGCCCCCATGTCCGAGGCGGCCGCCGCCGGACTCACCACGCGCCACCCAGCCGCCCCCACCCAGGGCCAGAACGGCATTCCCGCCCACCCCCAGCACCCAGACGCCCAATCGCACTGGGCTCCAAGACCACCCGAGACCGGCGGCCAACCCCCGGCCACCAGCACACCCGGCCAGATGCCGTGGGGCCCACCGAATCAGCAGATGCACCCTGGCGCCCCCGTTGCGCCCGCGCCGGGCCAGCCCGGGGTCGGTGGTCCGATGCCGTGGAATACCGGTGGGCAGCCCTTGGTCGGCACACCGGGCCAAGACGGTTCCGGCCAAGAGCAGGCTCCGGCCTATCCGGATGGTCATATCGTCGGCGAGCCGGGTCGGCCCGGTCCGGGCATGCCCGGATATGGCTCCGGCGGAGTGAATCAGACCCCGTGGGCAGCACCGGGTTCGGAGCAGCCCGGCGGTTATCCCGGTGGGCCCGGACAGGGGTCGAATGGGCCGTTGAGTCCGGGGCAGGCGTTCGGGGTTCAGGGGCAGGCGGGCGAGGCCGGGCCGTACGGGTCGGGTGTGCCCGGGCAGTATGGTGCGCCGACCGGGCAGTACGGGCAGGCCGGGTATGGGGGTCCCGCACCGCAGTGGGGGGCGAATGGGCCTGGCGGGCATGGGCCTTCGCTGGATGATGTGCAGGTGCGGCGGGCCAAGAAGGCTCCGGGGTCGGGGTGGCGCAAGGCCGTGCATCACCTGTCGGGTGGGTCGATCAATCCCGGGATGTCGGCCGAGGAGCGGCGGCTGCAGGAGTTGGTGGCTCGGATTCGGCAGCCGGTGCGCGGTGATTATCGGATCGCGGTGCTGTCGTTGAAGGGTGGTGTCGGGAAGACGACGACCACCATGGGGCTGGGTTCGATTTTCGCCTCGATTCGTGGCGATCGCGTGATCGCGGTGGACGCGAATCCGGACTTCGGAACCCTGTCGCAGCGCGTGCCCTTGCAGACGCGGTCGACGGTGCGTGACCTGTTGTTGGACGAGCACATTCAGCGCTATTCGGATGTGCGACGCCACACCTCGCAGGGCAGTTCCCGTTTGGAGGTGCTGGCCAGTGAGCGCGATCCGGCGGCGTCGGAGGCCTTCAGCGAGGAGGAGTACCGCGCGGTCGCGCGGATTCTGCAGCGCTTCTACAACATCATCCTCACCGACTGCGGTACCGGCCTGATGCATTCGGCCATGGCGGGTGTCCTGGATCTGGCGCATTCGCTGGTGCTGATCTCGTCGTCGGCCATCGATGGCGCGCGCAGCGCCGCCGCCACCCTGGACTGGCTGTCCCTGCACGGCCACGACCATCTGGTCCGCAATGCCGTGGTGGTCATCAACCTCCCCCGCCCGGGTGCCCCGAATGTCGGAATCAACCAGCTGCGCGACTATTTCCTCTCGCGCTGCCGAGCGGTCCACATCATCCCCTACGACCCCCACCTGGGCGAGGGCGCGGAGATCGATCTGCACCGCCTGAGCAAACCGACCAAACGCGCCTACGTCGAATTGGCGGCAACGGTGGCCGACGATTTCATCGCCGACCCCCGCCGCTATCGCGGCTGAATCGAATCCCTTCGGCGGCAGGAAGTTCAGACCCCTCACCCGCACATGACACGGCACCGAACCGGTGCTAATTTGTGCCTGGTTCGCGCTGCGCGGTTCGGCGCGAACCGGATACGAATGGCTGGCAGCCCGCTGTTCAGCGGTGATGAGGGTTAACGCATGCGTCTGAGGTTCCGGCGATCGTCCGTGGCCGGAATTGGTTGGCGACAATGCCTTCGATCGGCGGCCGTGGCTCCGCCTCTCACCCCTTCCGCGCCTCTCACCGCCTTCCACGCCGCCGCCGCGCGGCCGACCCCCACCTCGGTCCGGTATCGGATGCGAAACGCCAAGGCCCCCGCGTCGTCTCCCGACACGCTGGCCGACGACCCCGAGAACTCGGAGTACACCTGGATGCGTAATGCCCACGACACCGATATTCGGCAGCCGACCGCCGCGCGGTACGCGATCCTGGCGGGTGCGCGATGAAGGCGCTGCTGCCCGATGATCCGCGCTGGATCGGCCCGCATCACATGATCGCCGCGGTCGGCCGCGGTGGCATGGGTCGCGTGCTGCTGGGTCGGACGCCGACCGGAAAACTGGTGGCGGTCAAGCGGATTCCCCGCTCGCACATCGAGGACCTGGAGTTCCGGGCGCGCTTCCAGCGGGAGTTGGAGACCGCCCGCCAGTTGGCCGACGCGTCGACCGCGGCCGTGGTGGACTGCGATCTGGATGCCGCGCGGCCCTGGCTGGCCACCGAATACCTTCCAGCCCCGGATCTCTCGGCCGTCATCACGGCCTGCGGTCCCCTGCCCCCGTCCGGCCTGCGCCTGCTGGCGACGGGCCTGGCCACCACCCTGCTCGACATGCATCGCGCGGTACTGGTGCACCGAAACCTGGTGCCCGGCAATGTCTTGCTCACCGCGGACGGCCCGCGCATCATCGATTTCGGCATCGTCCACCCGCGCGACCCGGTCCACCCGCGCGACCCGGAGCAGCCGACCGAGCACGCGGAAGGCACCCCGCCCGATCCGACCGTCGCGCCGTTCCGGGCTCCCGAGCAGGCCGCGGGCCAGCCGGTGACCTCCGCCGCCGACATCTACTCCCTGGGCATGCTGCTGGTGCTGGCCGCCACCGGATCCGCGTCCGCTACGCCGGATTTGCAGGCGGTCCCGCATTCACTCCGCAAACTCGTGGAATCTTGTCTGGCCGCCGATCCCGCGCATCGCCCCTCGGCCCGCCAGCTGTTGGAGCAGGCCGAGCGGATTCCCGCGGAATCGGCTTGGCCGCAACAGGTTCTGGAGTTCATCGAGGCGCATCGGGTGGACGCCGAGTGGTGGGCCTCCACCGGTGAGCAGGAGACGCGGTATCGGGATCAGCTGGCGCGCATCGACAGTCGACGGCGACGCACCATCGTCTGGGCGGCCGCCGGTGCGGTGGGCCTGCTCGTGGCGGGCGGCGCGGTGGCGGTATTGAGCCAGTCCTCACACGCCGAGGGACATGCCCAGCCGCGCACGAACCCGTCGCTGGATCTGAAGGCCTCGGAGTTGCGCCTGCTGGACTTCTGCGCGGTCCTGGACAAGGCGGTGGCCGGGAAGCTGGGCACCCGCGTCGGCGACCCGCAGACCGCGCCCGAGGGCGGCTGCGCCACCACGGTGCTGGACGCCACCCAGCGAAAGGTCCATTACACCTTCGACATTCCCGACCATGCCATCGGCGTGGACCGGCTGACCCCGACGGGCAAGACGGTGGGCCGGGCCCCGATCCTCAGCGCCGGACCCGCGGACAACACCTGCGACACGGCGGTGGTGACACAGTCCGGCGGCGCGGTGCCACTGCGCATGTCGGTCGAGCAGCTCGATCCCGCCGCACAGCCGGGCGCGGCGTGCACGGCGGCCGAGCAGGCCCTGACCGCGGTCGTGCAGCAGCTCACCGAGTCCGTGCCGCAGCGCCAGGCACCGCCGAATTCGGTGCTGCGCCTGGACCCGTGTGCGGTCCTGCCGGACAGCATGATTCGCGAGATCACCGGTGACCCCGTGGACAATCAGCGCAGTCCGCACGCGTGCGCGGCCATCGGCCACGAGGGCTCGGTGCGCGTCGATCTGGTGGACGAGTCGCGACCCGACCGGGGTGCGTGGGTCTACGAGACCCGACCGGTCGGCGAGTTCACGACCTATGTCCTCGGCGCGAGTACCGCGAACGATTGCGATCTAGGTTTTGTCGTGCACCCGACCGAAAATGACAATGCGGAACAGATCAAACTGACCGTGTCCGATCTGTCGAATTCACCGGACGCTTGCGGCAAAGCGGAAAAACTTCTGGCCGACGCGATTCCACGTTTGCCGAAATGATCAAGTGGGTATCGCGCGCGATATAACCGCGACATTTTCGGGCGAAACAGATGGCGGTCCGGGCCACCGGGGCCCGGACCGCACAAAGTTTCGCCTTTACCAGGCGGGCAGTCGACGCCTACCCGCGAGCACATCGCGCACGAGATCATCATAGGCGTCGGACAATTCAGCTAAATGGTGCCAAGCGCCGTGCAACATTTCATCATTCGCGTCAAGGGTCATCAACGCGTGATGAGCGCGGACCGACGCCTCGGCGAGACGGTCGATGACCGATCCGACCGTTTCGGTGTGCAGGGTCGCGCCCAGGCGGTGCTGGGGGACCGAGCGCACGATCCAATCGTCAATGGCCATAACCAATTCGATTCGGCGGCGCTTGTTTTCGATGATCGAGGTCGGGTCCGTTTCCGGCCCCACCCCGCCGCGTCCGACCACTCGCCGCTCGTGCAGCACCGCGAGATCGTGGGCGAACCACAGTAGAGGTCCGCCAATGACCCGGTGACCGCGACAAGCGCGCAGGAGTAGGTCGGAGGTCGGTAATAGGCCGGAAGCCAGCGACTGGGCCTCCATGTCCGCATACGAAGGAGACACGTCGGGCAATGCCACAACGACCGTGTTTGATGTCTCCGAACCTGCCACGTTGCCTCGCGTTCTTCGACGTATAACAACACCGCATTCAGGACGTTCATTACAATAAACCTCAGAATGCTGCTGTCAAGCCTTACACGGCAGTAGTACTCACGGAGTAGACTTCACAGCCTTGAAGCAACAACCGAGGAGCGAGATGGCGGACGGTCCGAGATATCAACGGATCGCAGACCTCCTCCGCGAGGAGATCCGCGCGGGCAAGTGGGAACCGGGCGATCGACTACCGAGTCACAACGAGTTGGCCGAGCAGATGCAGGTCTCGATAACGACGGCTCGCAACGCAATTCAACTTCTGGTCGCCGAAAACCTGGTTTACACAGCGACTTCCCGGGGCACGATCGTGCGCAGCCAGGAAGTCCTGGAATCTGTTGTGACGAACCATATTCGACCGGATCGACCGAAGGCGACGCAGGACATCTTCTCCGAGATCGCGCGCGCGGCGGGCCGGGAGCCCTCCAAAGTGTTCAGTGCCAGAATGGAACCGGCCAGTTCGGAGGTCGCGCACTGGCTGGGGGTGGCGCGCGACGAGTGGGTGGTCTCCCGCACGATCATGCAGTACCTGGACAACGAGCCCTGGTCCTGGGAGGTCAGCTTCTATCCGCGAGATCTGGCCGAGGCCACCGGAATCGACGCCCCGCACGACATTCCGGAGGGCACCACGCGACGGCTGGCGGAGCGCGGTTTCGCCGAGACCGCGCATCGCGACACGGTCGTCGCCCGGCCCGCCACCGCCGAGGAGGCCGCCCTCCTGGGTGTCGGCCCCGGCACGATTCTGCTCGATCATTTGCGCATCGGAGCCAACCACGAGCGCGTCACCCGAGTGACACGGCATCGTTCCACCGCTGCCCGCAACCGGCTGGCATACGAATTGGGCGACGCCGAGGGAACGGACATTATTCGTAAAACCTTGGGCGCGCCTTGCCCGCCCGGAAATTCCCATTCCTTCGGCAATTCCTTGCTACCCGGCTCGCCATGACCCCGCACCTGCGTCCGGCCTGTCTCGCCGATCTAGGGACCATCACCCGGTTCCGGCTGCAACGTACGAGCTGGCTGGCCGCCCGCGGCAGTGACCAGTGGACCCGGGCCGGACGGGGTCTCCCCATCGAGACCTTCGTCCGGTCCGTGGCCCACGCGGTCCGCAATGGCGAGACCTGGATCGCCGAGGTCGACGGCGAGGCGGCGGGCACCATCACCGTCAATGACCGCGCCGACGAGAACCTCTGGTCCCCAGGCGAGTTGGCCGACGCCGTGATCGTCCACTACATGATCGTCGACCTCCGCTTCGCCGGAAACCGCATCGGCGAATCCCTCCTCGCCCACGCCGCCACCCTGGCCCGCCTGCAACACCGCTCCTGGGTCCGCCTGGACGCCTGGACCACCAACAAGGACCTCCACGCCTACTACCGCCGCTCGGGCTTCCGCCTGTCCCGCATCGCGGGCCCGGAGGCCACCGGCCCCTCCCGCGCCCTCTTCGAACGCCGCACCGCCACCTGGCCTCTCACCCACCCCCTCACCCTCTCCACCACCGAGACCACCCGCTTCACACTGAATCCCACCCCCACCTGGTCCCTGCCCCCGCACCCGTTCGTCCGCCCGCATCCCGGTGTCATCCCCGAACCGGGCCCGGCTCCCACCCCCTGACGTCGTGCGCGGGGTGCGAAAGCTGCTGACGGGCGCGGCAATCGCGCTCGTGCTGGCGGTGAGCGGCTCCGGAACCGGCCCCGCCGAGGCTCCGATCGATCTCCGCGGCCTCGACACCGGAGGCTACGAGACCCGACCGCAGACCTTCGCACCGAAGACTCATCCCGACCTGGTGGCCCACTGGATGGAGGGCGAGCGACTGGCCGAGGACATGCCGCTGACTTCGGAGATCGATCCGGAGCTTCAGGTCAACGACGCCGCGACGGTCCATTCCTTCATCCAGGCGCAGCGGGACTACTTCCAAACCATGTTCGATTGGTTGAACATCGACGACTTCGAGACGGACACACCGGGATTCCTCGCCGGGTTCACCACCACCGGCCAATCCCACCCCGCCCTGGAGATCTCGCGCACGCTGTCGGACACGGCGCTGCTGTTCGACACCGACGCTCAGGCGTCCGCCGCCGCGGCGGCTCTGGCGCGCAGTGGATTCCAAAATATCGACCTGCTCGGATTGGGCCCGCCTCCGACGACAGAGGCCACGAGTTCGCCGCGTTTCCCGAGCGCTTTCCTGTCCTGGCGTCCCGATGATCAGGTACTCGCGGGCTGGTGGGCCACGGGCCGATTCGTGATCGTGGCGGTGACCCAGGACGCGGAGAACCACGCGCTGCACCGGTCGGATCTCCCCTCCCTGGTGCGGCGGGTCGAGGCCGCGTTCGCGCTCACCGCCGAACGGCTGCGCCATCATCCGATCCATACCGCGGCCGAGTCCGAACGGATCCCGCTGGACCCCGACGGCCTGCTGCGCATCACCCTGCCCCGGCCCGCCGGTGACTCCTACATCAATCCGCCCGGTGTCTACAGCCCCCGCGGCGATCTGCATTTCGCCGAAGATCCGGCGGCGGTCGCGGACATGTACCGGCGCGCGGGCGTGGACCGGATCGCCTACGGCGGAACGACATTGACCCGCGCGCGCGATCCCGAGGCCGCGCGGCGACTGCTCGCGGAGGATGCGGCCCCGAGCAAGTTCTGGCGGCACGCCGATTCCCCCAAGGGCCTGCCCATCGCGCACTGTCAGGAGTACCACGGGCCGAAGCAGGACGTGGTGCGCTACTGGTGCGGGGTCAGCTTCGGACGCTACGTGGCGGACGCCTGGTCCAATCAATTGGTCGATGCGCAGCAACGCATTTCGGCGCAGTACATGATCCTGGTCAACAGTAGGTAGCGGTATGCGGTACGACGGCTCGAAGACCCTGCTCTCCGCCGTCGTGGTGTGTCTGATGGCGGTCGCGGCTGTCGGCTGCGGCGTGCGCGGCACCCCGACTCCCGGCGAAATCGATATCCGCACACTGGATGTCGGCAACTATCCGACCGAGCCGCTGGATTACCGCACCGAGTATTCCCATGATTCGCTGTTCGTCTCCCGGCTCGGCATGGCGCGGTTGGCCGGGGCCGTGGCCAATGGCATCGACATCGATCCGGACCTGCGGCACACCGTGCAGCTGACCGGGCTGCCCGACGATACCGGTTCGACCGCGTGGGTGCTCTCCGATGCCGCCGCCCCGGTGCTCGACCGCTACCACCTCCTGTTCGGAGTCTCGGTCACCACCAGCACACAGCCGCTCGAGGATCGGGTAGATCCCTATCTGGATGCGTCGAGCATCCGCCCTTACCTGTACGGCACCGCGCCCAGCGCCGACGCGACCAGCGTCAATATCGTGGTGCTGCAATTTCCGGACGAGGCGGCGGCCCGGGACGCGGCCACCGACATCGAGGCCGCCGACTTCGGGGCCGCCGACGCGAACCAACCGGTCACGCTCGACTCCTATCCGCAGGCCAAAGCCCATTGGCAGCCGGGCATTCCGAGCCTGGGCACGACGGTGGCGCGCGGCGACTATGTGGTCAATATCTTCGTGCAGGTGCCGCAGCCCGATCTGCCCACGCTCATCGCGCGGACACGGCGGGTTCTCGACCTTCAGCTACCGATGCTCGACCAACTGCCGCCACTGTCGGATCGACAGCTCCTCGAGCTCGACTACGATCCGGACGGCATTCTGCGCCGCACCCTGCATCCCGACGACAGCGAGTTGCCCAGGTTCCCTGAGGAATCCACGGTAACCACACACGGATTCCTGAATGTCACCGAAGACGTCCCGACCTGGAAGGACCTGTTGGGCCGGGCCGGGGTGGACCGGGTCGGCCAGGTCGACAAGACGCTGCTGTTCCGGGCGCGTGACGCGGCGGCCGCATCCGCGCTGTCCGCCGGGATCGCCGCGGTGGTCATCCACAGGACCGACGCTCCACCCGGAGTCCCGGACGCGTTCTGCTACACCCAGCCGCTCTCCGAGGAGGGCACGGATTACGAAAAGGTCTTGTGCGCCGTGCATTACGGCCGATACGTGGGCATCGTCGAGAGCGAGCAACTCGAGGACGCCCATCAGCAGGCGGCCGCCCAGTACGCTTTGCTCGCGGTCAGCGCCTACGAGTAGGACACTGTCCGTATGTCGATCGGCGAGGGCAACATGTCGATCGGTCCCGGCAGCATTGGTCCCGGCAGCTCGATCGGCCCCGGCAGCTCGATCGGCCCCGGCAGCTCGATCGGTCCCGGCAGCATTGTGGGCGGATACCGCATCGAGCGGGTGCTGGGCAGCGGCGGCATGGGGACGGTGTATCTGGCCAAGCATCCGACGCTGCCCCGCCACGACGCGCTGAAGGTCCTCGACGCCCGTCTGACCACGGACCGGGTCTTCCGCACCCGCTTCGAGCGCGAGGCGAATCTGGCTGCCTCCCTTGATCATCCGAACATCGTGACGGTGCACGACCGCGGCGAGGACCAGGGCTTCCTCTGGATCGCCATGCAGTACGTCCCCGGCGTGGACGCCGCGGAGGTCGCCGCCACCGACCCGGATTCGATGACGGTGCCGCGGGTGCTGCACATTGTCACCGAGATCGGCCGCGCCCTCGACTACGCCCACGCGCGCGGCATGCTGCACCGCGACGTCAAGCCCGGCAATTTCCTGCTGTCCCCGCAGGAGGACGGCGGCGAGCGAGTCCTGTTGAGCGACTTCGGCATTGCCAAATCCCTCGAGGACGCCTCCGAGCTGACCGAGGTCGGCCACGTCCCCGCCACCATCCCCTACGCCTCCCCCGAGCAGCTCTCCGATCCGCCGACTCGCCTGGACCACCGCTCCGATATCTACAGCCTCGGCTGCGCCTTCTACCGTCTGCTCACCGGGCATCCACCCTTTCCGGGTTCGCTGCCCGTGGCGATCCAGGCGCACCTGAACACCCCGCCACCCCGTATCACCGACGAACGCCCCGATCTCCCAGCCGCTCTCGACGACGTCCTCGCGACGGCCATGGCCAAGGATCCGAAGGCCCGCTACCCCAGCTGCCACGCCTTCACCGAGGCCATCCGCTCGGCCCTGTCCGGCGCGCCGTCGGATGGCCAGCCCACGCCCGGCGGTTGGGGCCGCCGACCCGCGCCCGGTGTGGTTCGCCTGCTCGCGCACGGTGTGGGCCGCCTGCTCTGGAACGGTGTGGGCCGTGCGCTCGTGCCCGGTGGGGGCGCGCGCCAACGCATCGCGCTCGCCGCGATCATGGCCGTGGCAGGCTTGGCGCTCACCATCGGACTTTGGCCCACCCATGGCCGAAGCACGCTCTCCGACAGCACGACCCGTGCCACCGTCACACCGACCGCCGCCGCGGCGACACCGCAGTCGGTCGCCGAGGCCCGCCGCCAGAACCCGGCCTTCAACGGCAAGGTCATCGTGGCCATCGACGTCACCGGCGAGAGCGGCTTCACGGTCGACCTCGCCATCCACCTGAAGCCCAGTCCCCCAACCCAATTCCTCGAGGATCTGGGCTTCGTCTACCACCTCGACTACTCCCGCAATGGCGACGAGCCGTCCCCGCGCCCGGTGAAGAGTTCCGACAGCGCGGGCTTCCTCTCCGACGTCCGCACCGGTTACATCCTCGCCGTTCGCAGCGACTCCCAGGCCGGTCGCGGCGGCGAGTGGGGCTTGCCCGATGCGGTGAAAGCCCACCCCGCCAAGGTCATCGTCCTGGACGACCCGGCCGCCGTGGACGCCTTCCGCCACTGGACCGACCGCTCCGAGCCCACCCTGCTCGCCACCCTCGTCCCCAAACTCCGTGCCCAAGTGAGTTAGCACGGTGCCCAAGCGAGTCAGCACCGCGCCCAAGTGAGTTAGCACCGTGCCCAAGTGAGCCCGCAGCGCGCCCAAGCGAGTTAGCACCGCCCCCAAGTGAGTTAGCACCGTGCCCGGGTGAGCCAGCACCCGGGCACGGATCGCAGCTCAGAGCGCGGGCAGGTCGGCGATCTGGATCATCTCGTCGCCCGCGGAGCGGGACCAGAGGATGCCGCGGCCGGGGGGCAGGCGCATCGGGCGGATGTCGCCGATGAGCTTGCCCTCGTCGCGGGAGCCGCTCATGAGCAGCGCCGGGACCGAGAGGTTCTTCATCGAACCGAGCACCTGGTCGTAGAGCGCCCGCGAGATGCCGCCCATATTGCGGGAGATGACCACGTGCAGGCCGATGTCGCGGGCCTGCGGCAGGAGTTCGACCAAGGCCCCCAAAGGATTTCCGCCCTGGACGACCATGTCGTAGTCGTCGATCACCACGTAGATCTCGGGTCCGGACCACCAGTCGCGGTCCCGCAGCTGCTGCGGGGTGATGTCCGAGCCCGGGATGCGCTTGGCCAGGTAGTTGACCACTTCCTTGACCATCGGGCCGCAGGTCTGCGAGGAGGTGGAGTACCCGGCGAGCTGATCGCCCTCCATGACGCCCAGCAGGGTGCGGCGGTAGTCGATGAGGATGACGCGCGCCTCGTCGGCATTGGAGCTCTCGGCGATGCCGCGAATGATATTGCGCAGCACCGTCGTCTTGCCGGACTCGACCTCGGAGAACACCATGAAGTGCGGGTCGGAGTTGAAGTCCAGCACGATGGGCTGCAGCTCGGACTCGCCGATGCCGATGACCACCTTGGTGGCGCTCTGCGCAATCCCCTTGCGGCGGGCCAATTCCAGCACCTGTTCGCGGGGCAGGCTGGCGGGCAGGGTGCGCACCTCGGGGGCGCGGCGGTCGCCGAACAGCGCCTGCATCTCGGTGCGGGCCGCGGCCACGCCCTCGGCGAGACTCTCGGCATTGGTGTCGGAGTCCAGGCGCGGCATGGCGATGAGCATGTGCAGCTGGTCGGGCGACAGACCGCGGCCCGGACGGTTGAGCGGGACGTTCACCGCGACGCGGCGGCCCATCTCCGAGTCGGACGGGTCACCCAGGCGCAGCTCGATGCGGGTGCCGATCATGTCCTTGACCGAGGCCCGGATCTCACCCCAGCGGTTCGCGCCCAGAATCACGTGGATGCCGTACGAAAGACCCTGTGCGGCAAGCTGTCCGACCATCGGCTCGAGCGAGTCGAACTCCTCGCGCACGACCTGCCAGTTGTCGATGACCAGGAACACGTCGCCGAACCGGTCGGCCAGCACCGGATCGTCGGCCTGTCCGCTGCTCTGCGCGGCGTGCTTGCGTCGCCGGAACTCGGCCATGGATTCGATGCCCAGCGCCGCGAAGCGCTCCTCGCGCTGGCGCAGCAGCGTGGTGAGTTCGGCGACGGTGCGGCGCACCCGGTCGGAGTCGAGCTTGCCCGCGACGGAGCCGACGTGCGGCAGCCCGACCAGACCGGCCATGGAGCCACCACCGAAGTCGAGGCAGTAGAACTGCACCTGCTCGGGCGTGTGCGTGGCCGCCGCGGCCATGATGATGGTGCGCAGCGTGGTCGACTTACCCGACTGCGGACCGCCGACGACCGCCACATTGCCCTGTGCGCCAGCGAGATTGATGGTGAGCACGTCGCGCCGCTGCTCGTAGGGCTTGTCGATGATGCCGATCGGCATCCACAGCTGCCCGTGCCGGTTGACCGGCGAGCGCCAGTCGGGATCGGGCAGCAGCATGTCCACGGTCGGCGATTCGTCCAGCGGCGGCAGCCACACCTCGTGCGCCGGGCGGCCGTGCCCGGTCAGGCGCTTGACGACGGTTTGGAGCAGGCTGTCGGGCAGGCCCTCGTCCCCGCTGGGCGGCGGGGGCGGCAGCAGATCCAGTGGGTCGAGCGGGTTCTCGGGCTCGGGCTGCTCGAGGATCTCGACCGTCGCCGCGGTGAACTCGCGCGGCGGGGCCTCCACGACCGTGCTGCCGTCGGCGGCCTGCCGCGCCGCGCGGGGCGCGACGTAGGGTCCGGAGACGTAGGTCGCGTTGAACCGCAACGGATCCGAGGCGTCGCTCTTGAGGTAGCCGGAGCCGGGGATGCCGGGCAGGTGGTAGGCGTCGGTGATACCGAGCACGGCGCGAGACTCATTGGCGGAGAACGTCCGCAGACCGATGCGATACGACAGGTGCGAATCCAGCCCGCGCATCTTGTTCTCCTCCAACCGCTGCGAGGCGAGCAGCAGGTGGACGTGCAGCGATCGGCCCAGTCGACCGATCATGACGAACAGATCCGCGAAATCCGGCTTCTGCGAGAGCAATTCGGAGAACTCGTCGATGACCACGAACAGCGCGGGCAGCGGGTCGAGCGGCACACCGGCCGCGCGCGCCTTCTCGTACTCGGTGACGTTGGCGAAATTGCCCGCGGAGCGCAGCAGTTCCTGCCGCCGGTTCATCTCACCGGCCAGCGCGTCACGCATACGGTCGACGAGCTCGAGCTCCTCCTCCAGGTTGGTGATGACCGCCGCCACGTGCGGCAGCGGGTCCATACCGAGGAAGGTCGCGCCACCCTTGAAGTCGACCAGGATCAGGTTGAGCTGATCCGGCGAGTGCGTGGTGACCATCGAAAGAATCAGGGTGCGAAGGAATTCCGACTTACCCGAGCCGGTCGCGCCGATGCACAGACCGTGCGGACCCATGCCGTTCTCGGCGGATTCCTTGATGTCGATCTCGACGGGCGTCCCGTCCGGGGTGATGCCGATCGGCACGCGCAGCCGTTCGCGTCCGGCGCGCGGCCGCCACACCTTGGCCGGGTCGATCTGCGCCGCGTCCGGAATCTTGAGCAGGGCCATCAGACCCGGGTCGGCGGCGGAGGTGTTGTCGCCGAGGCTGACGATCTGGGCCGCGGTGGCAATGCGGAAGCGAGCCAGGCTGCGCGCGAACGCTTCCACCTCGGCGAGGGTCACGCTGTCGGCATTGGCGAACTTCTCGCTGCCCGCCGCGCTCTTGGCGAACACCTCGCCCCCGGCGGCGACGAGCTGCAGCCCGCGCCGCGCGGCCAGACTGTTCTCGGCGGCACTGACATCGATGACGGTGACCGCGTCCAGACCGGACTCGGAGATCAAACGCTCACTGCCGCTGACGTATCCGTCGTCGATGACGACGACCAGGTGCAGGCGACCGGCCGTCGGCTGCGGGTTGCGCATGAAGCGCCCGCGCTCGAGCAGGTCGTCGGCCAGCGCCGTTTCGAGCTCGCCGAGCGAGCCGTAGATCATGCGGGCCGCGCCCATGCCGTCGCGTTCGGTCGCGTGCTGCACGTGCGGCAGCCACTTCGCCCACGCCCAGGCTTCGCAGTCGGGTTCGGCGGTGACAATGGCGACCGCGACGTGGTCGGGTCCGTGAAACGCGGTGAGCTCCATGAGCATCGACCACACCAGCGACCGGGTGTCGGCGACCGGTCCCTCGATATTGATGGCCGGGAACGCGCGCAGCGACACCGCGGTCGGCAGGTGGTGCACCACGGAATGCGTTCGCACGAAACGACGCAACGCCACCGTCGAGACCGGCTCCAGGTCTTCCAGCGGCCCGGTCTCCGGCCGCGCCAGCTTGGCGGCGAGCCGGTGCGTGCCGATGCCGACGCGCACGTGCCCGAAGTCGGGGTCGTTGGGCCGCCGCTCCCACATGCGCCGGGTGCCCACGATGGAGGGCAGATCCGCCGGTTCCGGATGACTCCAGATCAGCGTCTCCAGCTGCTTCTGCCCGGTGCGCCGGACCTCGCGGCGGGTCTGATCGAGGTACCGGAAGTAGTCCTTGCGTTCCTCGTTCAGCTCCGCGGAGCTCTTGCTGCTGCCGCGTTGACCCATGAGCATGCCCGCCATCGACATGATCATCATCATCGGCATCATCATCATGTACGGGTTGGTCAGCATGGACCGGCCCATCATGGACATCATGGCGATCATGCCGATCATGGCGACCACCATGACGACCGGCATGAGCTTGCTCATGAGCGGCGCGGCCACCGGACGCGGAATCTCCGGCGGCGCGGTCAGGGCCATCTCACCGCCGGGCGCGCGCGGTGGCGCGATCCGGGGGCGACGCACGAAACCTTCGGTAGCCATGGGGTTTATCTCCGGTCGTTAGGAATCGAGGTCGGGCAGCTCGTCGTCGGGGCGGCGGCGTCGGAACGGAATCGATACGGCCAGACCGATTCCCAGCGCGGACAGGCAGAAGGCCGTGCCGACGGTGGCGACGAGTCGCGGAATACGCGGTGGGCCCTTGGGTTTCACGGGTGCCGGGAAGGCCTGCGGCTTGTCGGCCCCGACGTGAATCGGCAGCTCGGGCGTGTCCGCGGTCAGCGTGGCCGCGGGCAGCACCGTGGTGAGCGCGGCGACGGGATCGATCAGGCCCGCGCCGACGCGGTCGTCGCGGCCGGTGCCGGGCTGGTGCGCGGTCAGCATGATCTGGTTCATCACCTGCCGTGCCGTCCAGTCCGGGTTTTTCGCCTTCACCAGCGCCGCCAGGCCCGCCACATAGGGTGCGGCGAAACTGGTTCCGTTGATGGCCTTTTGACCCGAGTCGACGCTGGTGGCGTTGACCAGTCCGGTGCCGCCGGGCTTGTTGTCGAGCGAGACGATATTGGTGCCGATCGCCGCGACACCCACCCACGGACCGTAGAGCGAGAAGCTGGACGGCCCGCCGGTCGGATCCACCGACGCGACCGGGAGCACGTACTTGTTGAACCAGGCGGGGCTGGAGATGGTCTTCACCTTGTCCCAGCTGGTCTTGTTATTGCTGTACGAATCGTTCTGCGTGCCACAGCCATTGGCCTGGTCCACGTTTCCGGCGGCCACGACCACGACCACGTTCTGCTCGTAGGCGAAGCGCACCGCGTCCCCGAGCGCGGCATCGGCGGTGTCGCCGCCCGCGGCCGTGCAGGCGTCCTCGGAGATATTGATGACGGTCGCACCGAGATTCACCGCGCGCACGACGGCGGCGGCCAGGGTCTGCATATTGCCGTAGCCCGACTTGCTCATGCTGCCGGGTGTGTCGCCGCCATTGGAGTCCTTGGCCTTGTAGGCATCCGAGAGCTGACGGATCGACAGGATCTCCGCGTCCGGCGCGACACCCACGAACGCGTCGTCCGCGCTGGGCTGCGCGCCGATGATGCCCGCGACCAAAGTGCCGTGGCCGTCGCAGTCTTCGGTGGTGCCGTCGCCGTCGGAGACGTAGTCGCCGCCGGGCTGCAGATTGGGCAGCCGGGGATGCCGGTTCACCCCGGTGTCGATGACCGCGACCTTCTGCCCCGCGCCCTTGTGGTTCGGGCCGGGATTGGCCTGCCAGACCGCCTGCAGATCGAGCACCTTCTGCGCGACGGGTTCATCGCGCGGGGTATCGCCCTTGAGGGACTGCTCGACGCACAGCGAGTTCTTCTGCGTCGGCACCAGCGGCGCGGGCTTGCCCGCCATCGCCTGCACCTCCCCCAGATGCGACAGGTCCGGATTCGGCTGGCTCACGCTGGCGCTCGCGGTGGCCTGCGGCAACAGCAGCGCACCACCGAGAACCGCTGCCGCACACAGAATTCGCGTCCAGTTTCCGGGACGCCGACTCATATGTTCCGAGCCGTCGAGTAGACGTCCATGATCCACAGCACCAGCGGGACGATCGAGCAGATCAGGCCGTACTCGAAGATCTCGTTGAAGCGCCGGGTGACGGGTGTGACCTCGACGTGCGGGCCGATCACACCGAATCCGATGGCACCCACCGCGAATGCCATGAGCAGCCCGACCGAGACCAGCAGCATGTCGTTGTCGGACAGCGCGAGCAGCACCGCCAGACCCACGAAGGTGACGCAGCCGCTGGCGATCAGCGTGGCCGCCTGGGTGAGATCGGCGAACGAGCGTCCGCGCAAGCACAGGATGATCGACACCACCACGGCCAGCGCGATGCCCTGCCAGCGATCCGAATTCAGCGGATCGGCCGTGCCCAGCGCACCGGCGACCGCGCCGAGCGCGCTGCCGATCACGATGCCGGTCTGGAATTGATTGGCGGTGCGGGCGCGCTGCCCGAGCCCGTGCGCGGACGGCAGTACGGTCGCGCCGATCGCGCCGATGCCCTCGATAGTGGGTCGGGGTTCGTGATCGGCCGGGTCGATGGCGGCACCGGCGGTGGGCACCGGCGGCACGGGCAGCCGGGCCAGCATGGCGGCCAAGCGCGGGACCATCGAGAGCATGATGATCGAGGCGACGAGGATGCCGGAGGCGATCTTCGGCACCCCGGTGTCCCAGATCATGCGCACCGCCGCACCGACTCCGGCCAGCAGCACGACCGTCACGACCGCGGACACCACCGCGGCTCCGGCCCCGATGATCCGGTAGCCGACCACGGCGAGCAGCAAAGTGGCTGCCGCGCCGAGCATCAGGTGCGGGCTGCCCACCGAGCCGGGCACGGCCAGCGCCGCGCCGCCGAAGGTGAGCAGCAGCATGCACAGTGTGAGCACGGTCGCGGTCAGCTCGTCGGCGTACTTGCGCTGCGCGATGGCACCGGCCACCAGCGCGGCGATCGCACCGCCGAGCAGCAGTGGCGGCGCGACGAAGGTGTCTCCGGCCGAACGCGACAGGAACGCCAGCACCACGGCGAACGCCACCGCCGCGACACCCGCCACCAGTCCGGTCCAGCGTGCCGAGCTGGCCGACCAGCTGCGGAATTCCTCGGCGGTGAGCCGGGACACGGCATCGATGACGTCGTCGAACAGCGCGGGCGCTTCCTTGGCGGAAACCGCGCGCAGCACCAGCAATTCGCCGTCGTAGATCTCGGCGTCATTGAGGGTCTGGCTGGGCGCGATCATGTCGCGTCCCAATTTGGCCAGTGTCCAATGCTGCGATTGCAGCGGGGTGCCGCCGTCCTCGCCGCCGATCGGTTCGGGATTGCGGGATTCGATGAGCCGCACCAGATCACCGATGAACGCGGCGATCGGCACGTTTGCCGGTAGGCCGACGTCGAGCTGGGTGTTCCCCCCGATGACGGACACGCGGCACAATTCGGGTTCGGCGGCTCGCGGTCCGCCGATCGACTGTGCTGTCACTAGCTGAACTGCTCCCCTGTCGCTCTCAACAGTTGCCCGCCCAGGGCGGTTAACCATAATGTATCCGACTGTCCGCAGCCGTGCGATTCGCATGGCGTGGGTGGGGATTGTGCACGAAAGACCAACCAGGTTCGACGAATTCGGGGTTCGACTAGGATGATCGACACTCGCCAGGCCCAACGCGCCTTCGATGCGGGAGTGCTGTCACTGGGGTTGAGCATCGAGGGCCAGGAGTCGAACCGGGACCTCGACTACGCCAAACTCGCCTTTCAGCGCGCCACCGAGTGGGATCCCACCATGGCCGACGCCTGGCTGGGCCGGGCCGCCGCGGGTGAGATCACCACGGATGTTCTGAGCAATCTCTACAAGTGCAGCACCGTGTCCCTGGGACGGGAACAGCGCCGGTTGGGGCTACCGCCGCGCACGCTTGCCGGACGTTTTCTGCCCGGGCTCTACATCGATTACCCGCTGGCCAGTTTCACCGAGATCCACCTGGCGTGGGCTTCGCACCTGATCGCAGAGAAGCAGTACGACGAGGCGGAGAACGTCCTCGACGAACTCGACAAGCACCGCCGCGCGCGGGCGTCCGAGCCGGATTTCGAAATCGACGGCCGCATCGCGAAATACGTGCGCGGCATCCTGCACTACAACACCCAGCGCTGGCCCGATGTGATGGCCGTGCTCAACGGCTCCGATGCGTGGGAGGACCCGTATCTCGCGGCGGGCGCGCATGTGATGGTCGGCACATCGTGTGCGCAGCTGGGTCTGTTCGCCGAGGCGATCCGCCGCATGGAAGCCGCCGAGGCGGGCCCGATTCCCGCCGCGCGCACCGCGGCCATGTTCTGCCGCGGGCTGTGCCTGCGCGAACAGGGCCAGGCCGATGAGGCGCAGTCGCTGTTCGAGAAGGTGTATTCGCAGGCACCGGATTTCGAGGCGAACGCCGCGGCCATGCGCGATCGCACCTACCGGATCACCCTCACCACCCGCGAGGTGATCGAGGCGCGGACCGACAAATGGGATCCGGCGTCCGCGCCCTCACTGGAGGAGAAGCAGGCCGCCGAGCACGAGGATCGGGCGAAGGAGATTCTGGCGCAGGCGCGCGCCGAGCTGGATCGGCAGATCGGTCTGGCGGCGGTGAAGACGCAGGTCGCCAAGCTGCAGTCGAGTGCGCAGCTGGCCAAGATCCGTGCGGAGAAGGGGCTTTCGAGCTCGGCGCGCGGTCAGCATCTGGCGTTCACGGGTCCGCCCGGAACCGGTAAGACCACCATCGCGCGTGTGGTCGCCAAAATCTATTGTGGCCTGGGCATTCTCAAGACCGACAAGGTGGTCGAGACCAAGCGCTCCGACTTCGTCGGTCAGCACCTGGGTTCCACGGCCATCAAGACCGACGCGCTCATCGACACCGCCATGGACGGCGTGTTGTTCATCGACGAGGCGTACACCCTGATCCAGACCGGACTTTCGGGCGGTGACGCCTTCGGCCGCGAGGCCGTGGACACGCTGCTGGCCCGCATGGAGAACGACCGCGATCGCCTGGTGGTGATCATCGCCGGATACGACGGCGAGATCGACCGCTTCCTGGCCGCCAATGACGGTCTGGCCTCGCGTTTCGCCAAGCGGCTGCAGTTCCCGTCCTACACCGCCGAGGAGCTCGGGGCGATCGGTCAGGTCGTCGCGTCCAAGCGGGACTCGGAGCTGTCCGAGGAGGCGCTGGCCGCGCTCGTCGAAACGTGTCAGCGGTTGTACGACATGGAGAGCACCGACCAGAGCGGGCAGCCCCGCCGCGGCGTGGACCTGGCCGGTAACGGCCGCTTCATCCGCAACCTGATCGAGGCCGCCGAGGAGGAACGCGAATTCCGGCTGGCCAATGACGAATCCATCGACCTGAGCGCCGTCGACGAAGCCGTGCTCATGCGCATCGAGGGTCCCGACATGAAGGCCGCGCTGAGCACCCTGCTCGGCTCACTCGGTCTAGCCGCGGCCGCCGACTGAGGGGCGAACTGAACTGTGAACGACTTTCCGCGGGGAGCGGGCGGCTACCAGCCGAGCGGAAACGGTGGGAACACGCCGAGCGGCGACGGCGGCCAACCGCCGCGCGGCACCGGCGGTTTCGGAAGCGACTTCGACGAATTCCTCCAACGCACATCGAACCCGGGCCCCCAGGGCAGCCATGCCCAGCGCGGTCCCGGCAACTACGGCCACGGCGAGCTGGGCGGCTTCCCACCGAACGGCCCGACCAACCCAGGCCCGGGCGGTCGTGACAACTTCGCGCCGGGCACTCCCAGCGGGCAGCCGCAGGTAGGCAATTCGCCGCGCGGCATGGGCCCTGGTGGTCAGAGCGGTCCCGGTGGTCCTAGCGGTCCTAGCGGTCTCGGTCGTCCTGGCGGTCCCAGTGGTCCTGGCGGTCTTGGCGGGCCGGGAGGCGCTGGCGGTCCGGGGGGCTCCGATGGCCACGGCCGTCCGGGCGATTTCGCACCTCGCCCGCCCGAGGCGCAGGGCAACTTCCCCCCGGGTGGCCAATCACAGGGCCGAACAGGAGATTTCGGGCGCGGCGGATTCGAAGCCCCCTCCCAGCGCGGGGCAACCAGCCCTGCTCAGGGCCGTCCCGATGGGTATGGCCGGGACGAGTCTTTGGAGCGGGGTGGGTCGAGCGTTGCGGCTCCGCCGCGTCCGGCGGAGCCAGCTGCTCCGGCGGCCGGGGCGGAGGTGAGTTCGGAACCGGCGCAGCGGCGGCGGGACGAGCGGGGGTCGGGGGCGCGGGGTTCGCAGTCGGCTGCGGGTAATGCGGTGGCGGCGGAGTTGCGGGCGGATGATCTGTGGTTGTTGCGGAATTTGCCGTTGCGGCTGGTGATTCCGGTGGGGTTGATCGGGGTGGTGGCCTCGCTGGTGGCCGTGGCGTTGAAGGCGCCGTGGTGGGCGGCGGTGATCGCCGGGGTGGTGCCCGCGTTGATCGGGTTGGCTCCGGTGGGTGGGGTGCCGGTCGGGCTGCGGATCGGGCGCTGGGTCGCGTATCGGTGGAAGCAGGCGCGGCGCAAGAGTTTCGCCGAGAACGCGCTGATCGATGTGCCGCTGCCGGATGGCGGCGGCAGTTGCGGATTGCGTTGGGACGGCAACCTGTTGACGACCATGCTGCGCATCGATCCGCCGCCGGACACGCTCACCAAGTTGCGGCGCGGCTCGCTCAGCACCGATCAGCTGTTGCCGCTCCACGAGATCGCGGCCTGCCTGCGGCAATACGATGTCGAGCTGCATTCGGTGGATGTCATCAGCACCGGCACCCGCACCGCCAGCACCGAGGCGGTGCTGTCCGGCTACGCGGCCAGCATCGCGCCGCTGGGTCGTCTCTACGACGAGATCCTCGGCCCGCTGCCCGCCATCGCGCACCGCACCATGTGGCTGGTGCTGCGGCTCAACCCGCTCGCCAATGCCAAGGCCGTCGACAATCGCGGCGGCGGTCCCGAGGGTGCGCTGCGCTCGGCCCTGGTCGCGACCCGACGCGTCGCGAATCGCCTGGCGGGACACGGCATTACGGCGTCGGTGCTGACCACCTCGGAGATGACGTCCGCCCTGCGCGAGCTGACCCGCGGCATCCCGGTCAACGAGTTCACCGAGAACCCGGACAACCTGGAGCACAACGGGATTCACCTGACCAGCTACCAAATCGATCCGCAGCTGTTCAATTCCGATGGCCTGGCCAAGATCTGGGCCGTGCGCAGCCTCGCCACCACGGTGACCGTCCGCCTGCAGCCGGTCCCCGAGCCCAATGCCAAGCCCGGCCAGCCCGCCAGCATCATCGAGGTGGACGCCCGCGTCCGCTACGACACTCCCTACGAGCACGGCGAACCCCCGGTCGCGGGCCTGAAAGAGCTTCCGCGCCGCCAAATGTGGGCCCTCATGGACATTCTGTCCTACGGCACCCAGGAGATTCGCCCCAGCGGTTACCGCGGCCCCGTGGACGTCCTCACCGATATCGCCATGCCCACCGCGGGCTGCGGCCAGCTCATCGGCGCGGACCGCACCGGCAGCGGCATCGCCGTCCCCTTGATCGGTGACGGCTCCCGCCGCATCGACATCATCGCCAGTCTCGCCCTGGCCCAACAGGTCATCCTGCGCGCCATCGCCCTCGGCGCGGGCGCGGTCGTCCACACCGCCCGCCCCTGGGCGTGGCAGGGCATGGTGGCCAATGTCGCCGCCCCCCAGGCCCTCTCGCTGGCCTCCTCCATCACCCACAGCTCCCGCGGCACCGTGGTCACCGGCCGCCTGGCCAGCCCCGCCGCCACCGTCATCGTCTTCGACGGCGTCCCCGCCAGCGCGCCTCCCGGCTCCGCCACCGTGGTCACCGTCCTCGAATCCCTCCCCGCCGACTACGAACCCGACGCCGACGTCACCATCGTCCAGCACCCCGACGCCCCCCACACCATCACCGTCCACACCCCCGCCACCACGACCACGGCCCAAATGGTCACCACGCCTGCGGAACAGCACTACCTCGCCGGAGCCACCGCCCGCCGCTGAATCGTTCTCACCGATTCTCCGGTGCCGGAATGAACAGCGCCTCGAACGGCGGTTCGCCGACCCCGACGGAGGTGTGCCCGAGGCCCTCCACATCGGCCGCCAGCAACAGCTCGCCCGGAGCGAACCTCCGGGTCTCGCCGTCCGTGGTCGTCACCTCGATGGTGCCGCGCACCATCACCACCCATTGCCGCGCCGGTGCCGGATGCGGAACGGCGTCAAAGCCGCCGCTGCGCACGAATGCCACTGCCCCACTCCCCAATTCGCCAACCGCCATCGGATCAACCCCGACCGCCACCGGCCGCACCCCAAGTTCCATCCGATCGTCCACGAACCTCGATCCACCATCCGCCGACATCTCGATCCTGGTGTAGTGCAATGTCTCCAGTTCACTCATACCCACGATTCTGTCGCCCCAGCCCCCACCTCGCGATTCCCTCGAGGGAATGACCGAGGGACCAAAGCGGTAAATCAGTTGTGACACTGCGATACTGCCGCGAGGCTGTCCCTATGGGCGCATTGGACAGTGTCGCGGCACGGGTCGCGCGAGGCGAAACCGTACAGTTTCGCCCGACAGGCTCATCGATGGTCCCGCTGATCCGCAGTCGGCAGCTGGTGACCGTCGCCCCCGTCGATCCCACCCGGGTCGAGGTCGGCGACATCGTCCTCGCCAGGGTGTCGGGCACCGTCTACCTGCATCTCGTAACCGCCATCGACGGAAAGCGAGTCCAAATCGGCAACAACCGCGGCCGAATCAACGGCTGGACGAGCCACGACCGCATCTTCGGCCTATGCGTCGCGGTCGACGGGGTTCCCCGAATCCGCCATCCCTAGCGCTTCCTCGGTCACCGTCTCACCGGTGAACTCGAGGCGGTCTTTGATCGCCGCCACTTCTGCTGGGCTCATGTCGTAGAACGGGTCGGTCATTGTGGGTCACCTTTCACGTTCGAAATCGGCGATCTGTTAGGCAAAGCGCTTTCCCTTTGTCAGGAGCGCGGCACTGCCGCGGGTGGTGATACGCCAGCGGCCTCGCGGGTGGCTTGGGCGGATCAGGCCGCGGGATTCGAGTTGGGCGAGGGCATTTCGGGTGCGCCAGCTGGTGAGGGTCGAGGCTTGGCGGATCTGGGTTGCGGTGAGGGTGTGGTCGGGGTGGAGTGCGGCCAGGACGGCGACCTCGGCGGGGGTCATGATGCGGTTACCTCCGGCCTTGGGTGCGGTGTCGTCCGGGGGCGCGGCCGGGTGGGTGGGGGATGTCGAGGTATCCGCCTCCGGCGAGTCGAAGTCGAAAGGTACTGGAGTGTCCCGAGTGGCTGTCGGCGTAGAAGCCCCACGCCGACCAGCAGATGACGGCCGCGCAGAGGGCGAGAATCGACAGCAGCGCCCATGTGTCCCAATGCATTACGGCATCCCTTCGAATGCGTATGACTGATCTTCGATTTGAATTCCGGCGGCTGCGCGCTGTCGCCAACTCCTAGTAGACACCCGAATGGGCTCAGAAATTGAGTTCACGGTGAACTGTCCACGAACTAGACTGAGGTGTCGATGGTGAACGGTATCGGCCATGGACACAACGATTTTGGACATAGCCATCGTGAACACTTAGCCAGATAGCGAGACTAACGAAATGGCCGGATTGGCTGCTTCTCGCGTTGCATTCGGTTCATACATTCGCGAACTTCGAACACGGAGTGGCAAGAAACCACTGGCGGCAGGACTGGAGATCGACAAGTCGCGGCAAACCGTCGTGCGAATGGAGAATGGATACCCGACGAACGCCAGCACGAACGACATCGAGCGACTGCTCAGTTTCTACGGAGCATCCCCCGAAGACAGGCAAGAGGCGCTGCGGCTGTGGCAGGACATGCGATCCGAGGAGAAAATCGCGCAGCAGCAGGGTGATTCGCGGGGGTATTGGCAGCCGTATGCCGATCAGGTCGCCGCCCACCTGCCTCGATACCTGCGGTTGGAGGCGGCCGCCAATCGGGTGACGACCTACCAGTCGGTCTTGGTGCACGGGCTCTTGCAGACTCCGGAGTATCGGCGCGCCGTCACCCGAATCGATGAGCCGGATCTGTCCACGGTCGACACCGAACGACGGGTCGAACTGACGGTCCGCCGACAAGAACGGCTGAACGACCCAAACTTCCACCTCGAGCTGCTCATGTCCGAGTCGGTGCTCCGGCACCGCCCCGGCGGACCGCCCGTCATGGCCGAGCAGCTGAGATGGTTGGCCGAAGCCAGTCGGCGCGACAACATCAGCGTCCGGCTTGTCCCTTTCGACGCGGGCTCTCACCGCGGCTTGACGGTCCAACCCTTCACACTCATCCAATTTCCATCGCTGAGTCGTGATGTCGTCGACGCCCCGGTGGTCTACCTCGAAAGCGGCTCGGCCGGTGTCTATCACTCCAAGCCCGACCTGGTCCGCGAATATCAAGAGGTGATCGCCCGCATCCGAGAGGTAGCGTTGAGCGAAAGTGACGCGGTAGACGTCATTTTGAGGATTGCGAAGGAGTACGAGGCGTGAGTGGTCGGCCGCGTGCGCGTAACTGGTTCAAGTCATCCCTATCCAAGGCCTCCGAGACGTGTGTCGAGGTCTGCTTCGACGGTGGCCGAGTCGGCGTGCGCGACTCGAAGTGTCCCGGCGGTCCCGAGCTGTTCTTCGAAGGCTCGCAATGGGATACGTTCCTGCGTAGTCGCGTTTGGCAGCGCTGACGCCCTATTCGTCAATAGGCCCGGTGGCAGCCGGTTGATGAGCTCCTGCATGATGGACGCCGTTGCGACGTAGATCAACGAGGGGGACTCGCGGCATGGTGTTCAGGGCAGGGCGGTCGAGCCGTGTCCGGCTGCGCACGGTGGTGTGCGTGGGGCTCGCGGTCATGGTGGTGGGGAGCGCCGGGTGTGGCGCGGACTCTGGCGACTCGGAGCAGGCGGTCGATCTCGGGAAGCTTGATACCGGGAGTTATGCGACCACGCCGAAGGATCCGACGGCGGCCGATCCACAAGCGCGGGGGCGGGTCGTGGAGGCGCTGCGGGTCGGGAACATCATGCCGCTGGGGTCCGAGGTGGACCCGCTATTGACCCACAACACCGATGTGCCGCACGTGTTTCTGGGCAAGAACTCGTTCTCCGGGTATCTGAATGTCGAGCACTTCGACGCGGATACACCGGGATTCGTGTCCGGGTTCGCGACCGAGGCGCAGGCTCCGGCGGAGTCGGGGCGGTATTCGCTCGACAACGCGGTCATGATCTTCGACAGTGAGTCCGCCGCGGCGAACGCGGCGGAGGCCCTCGCGCGCACCGGCTTCGATATGAAGGACGAGGAGCGGGCGGAAGTCGTTTCGCTGCAGTCGAATCAGCATCCCACCGCGCACATCATCTGGAGTCCGAAGAAGCAGAATCTGGCCGCGTGGTATCCGACGGGGCGATTCGTCATTGTCAGCGTGATCAATCAGGCCGAGGAGTTCTATCTCCAGAGCTACTGGAACGCGCCACCGGCTCCCGCGCCAATGGCATTGGCCGACAAGGCCATCGAGGTCACCGCGGATCGGTTGAAGTCGTTTCAGCCGACCCCGCCGGACAAACTCACCGCACTACCGCTCGATCCGGACGGCATCCTGCGGCTGACGCTGCCTCGGCCGGAGGGTGACAGAACCGCGAATGCCTTTCCCGGAACGCTCGACAAGCACGGAGCCCTGCACAAGGCGGATGAGCCCGAGGTGAGCCGGGCGCTGTTCGACAAGACCGGGGTCGATGTCGTCGGTTACGGTGCGGGAGAACTGGTTCGGACGCGGGATCACGCCGCGGCGCGGACCTACTTCGATACCGCGTTCATCGACAAGTTCCAGCATCGGATCGATTCACCGCCAGGACTGCCGAACGCACGCTGCGTCAAGTACCACGGTCCGAGCAAGTCCGCGTTCCCCTTCACCTGCCATGTCACCTTCGGGAGGTACGTCGCGTCGGTGTGGTCGCAACAGCAACAGGATGTGTACCAGCGGATTTCCGCGCAGTACGCCATTCTCGCCAAGAGCAAGTAGGGGGATCGTGCAGCTGCTTCGTGCTCAACGTGCCATCACCAGAACAGTTTTCGGTTTCATGGCTCTCGGTCTGACCATTTCGATGACGGGTTGCGGTGTGCAGGGTTCGGCGGTCGCCGGTGAGGTCGATGTCCGGACGCTCGCCGTCGGCAACTACCCCACCGATCCCCTCGATGTGCGTGCCAAGACCTACTACGGCTCGAAGGACGGTAAGGCGTTCGCGCTGGCCAGACTGGCCGACACCGTCGTCACGGGGACGGACGTCGATGCCAAGTTCGGCCACAATGTCCTTGCGCTACCGCTGCTTTCGACCGATACGACACGCTATGCGATGGTATTGGCCGGTGCCGTGCAGCCCGCGCTGCGGGACAACGGTATGATGTTCGGCTTCTCGTCCGCCGCGAGCACGCATGAGCTGGCGCAGTCCGCGAGTTGGGATCTCACCGGCAACTTCAACCCCTTCGCCGGTGCCGCGGGCAATCCCGACGCCACCTCCTTCAATGTGACGGTCCTGCAATTCCCCGATCAGCAGCGCGCGCAGGCCGCCGCCGACCAGATGGAGGCCGCGGATTTCGCGGTGTCCGACCAGAACGTCCGCGTCACCCTCGACAAGCGCCCGGAGGCCAAGGCCCACTGGCGTCCCGGCGTCGCCTCCCTGGCCGCCACCACGTCGCGCGGCCAATACGTCGTGAACATCTATGTCGCCCAGCCCCAACCGGATCTCGACGGCCTGCGCGCCCTGGCCGACCAGGTCTTCGCGGCGCAACTCCCTCTCCTCGACCAGTCCCCCGCGCTGTCCCCCCGTGAAATCTTCCGCATGAAGTACGACCCCGACGCCATGCTCCGCCGCACCCTGCACCCCGGCGACTATCCCGACCCCGACCCCATCGTGGAAGCGACCTTCAACCCCCGCGGCTACCTCCACTACGTGAGCGACCAGACCACCTGGAACCCCCTCCTCACCGACAATGGCGTCGACCGCATCTCCACGGCCCGCAAGGGCGGCCTCCTCCTCCGCGCCCGCAACCCCGAATCCGCCACCGCCCTCTGGTCCGGCATCAACCGCATCATCCCCGGCTCCGCCCAACCCCCGGTTGGCGTCCCCAACGTGGCCTGCGTCCAAAACCCGAACCCCAAGTCCGGCACCTCCTTCGAGGCCTACGACGCCTGGAACGCCT
Source organism: Nocardia sp. CDC160 (assembly GCF_035818795.1). Lineage (NCBI taxonomy): Bacteria > Bacillati > Actinomycetota > Actinomycetes > Mycobacteriales > Nocardiaceae > Nocardia > Nocardia sp. CDC160. Next base: position 336,680 of record NZ_JAYKYT010000001.1, read on the forward strand.
CCGACAAATACCTCTGCACCCTCCACTACGACCGCTACGTGGCCCGAGTAGCCAGCTCCCAACTAGACGACGCCCAACAAAAGGCCGCCGCCCAATACGCCCTGCTCGCGAACAGCCAATACCTGTGACAACTCACCACCCTCCCTGACACGATGAGCCCCACCCCCCAACCGCCCAGTACACTCTGCACACCAGAAGCAAGATCGCACAGAAAACTTGGTACCGGCGGGGGGATGCTCGACATGCGTCACAGCTTTGGCCGACTACGGTCGGCACGGATCGGCGTGCGCGCGGCAGCGGTTGCAGCGGTTGCGGTATCGGTACTGGTGAGCGCGGGGTGCGGGTCGGAATCGCATGCGGCTGAGGAGCAGTCGGTCGACCTGAGCAAGCTGGATACGGGCAACTACTCGACGAAGCCGCGGGAAGTCCGCGCCAAGGATCCGGCACAGATCGGCCGATACCTCGAAGCGCTCCGGCTCGGAAATGCCCTCCCACTGGCACAGGATGTCGATCCGGCCCTCAAGTACAACGTCCCCGACGTGAATCCCTTCACCAATGCCGATAGCTTCATCGCGGATCAGCTGGCTGGTAACGACGCCGTACTCGGCTGGCTCAATCGCACCGAATTCGACGCCAACACACCTGGCCTGATTGCGGGCTTCGCCACGGGAGGACGCTCCGACTCGGATTGGGTGATCTCGTACGAGCTCAAGGACGCCGTTATGGTGTTCGACAGCGATAGCGCGGCAACCGCCGCCGCAACCGCCCTCGCACACAGCGGGTTCGGCAAGAACGAAGGAACCGAGCCTGCACAGTCGAGCCGGTATCCAACGGCTCAGATCGCATGGATGCCCCAGTCCCAAGCCCTCGCATCCTGGTACGCCACGGGAAGATTCGTCATTCTCGCCCTGGTCATCAACCACGAGAACGCGACGCTTCACGAGTCCGACCAGCCCGGGCTGATAGCCCTTGCCGACAAGGCGATTACCGTCACTGCCGACCGCATGAAGGCATTCCAACCAACGCCGAAGGACAAACTCGCGGATCTTCCGTTGGATCCTGAGGGGCTGATCCGGATGACTCTGATCCGACCGGCGGGAGATCCGACCGCCTATCCCTTCGACGGCACACTCGATGCACACGGCGCGCTGCATCCTGCCGATGACCCGAATGCCACCAAGGCCCGCTTCGACAAATCAGGGGTGGACTTGGTGAGCTTTGGAGCGGGTCAAGTGGTCAGAACCCGAGACACCACAGCTGCGGAAACTTACATTGCCGACAAGGCTTCGGTCCGGTTCCAGCACCGCATCGACCCACCCACCGGGCTACCCGGGGCCCGTTGCGTCGAATACCACGGACCAGACAAGAACGAATTCCCGTTCCGTTGTTACGCCGCGTACGGACGCTACGCGGCGGAGGTCTGGTCGACGCAAAAGCAGGATGTGTACCAACGGATCTCGGCACAGTACGCCATGCTCGTCAACAGCCGTTAGGAGCCGTCGTGAATATCCTCGAAGCCCGCCGTCGCGGCGGTAGAACTGCACTCGGAGCGGTTGTCCTCATCACGACCACGGCTGTACTAGCGGGTTGTGGAACGACAGCCGGAAAGCCCGTGGCAGGCGAGTTCGATATTCGTAAGCTCTCCGTCGGACAGTATCCGACCGAGCCTGCCGACATTCGAGCCTCCTACAGCCACTCCCCTGCCAACGGCAAAGAACTCGCGATCGGTCGCCTCGCCAATGCAGTTGTCATCGGTCCCGATGTCGATCCCATTTTCAATCACGCCGTGTCGTCAGTCAGTCTTAGCGGCCCGACTGCTCTCGCCCTCGTACTCTCGACCGTCGCTGAGCCGGTGGCAGAACGCAACGACATGCAGTTCGGCTATGCCGCCTCTGTCAGCACCAAGCCCCTGTCGGGTGCCAGAGATTCGGGCGCCATCCTGACCTTCAGCCCGTTTGGCGGCATGCAACCCGATCCGGACGCGACGTCCTTCAATGTCACCGTCCTGCAGTTCCCGGATCAGCAGCGGGCATCGACAGCTGCCCAACAGATGGAAGAGGCCGATTTCGCCGTTGCGGCCGACCAGAATCAGCGCGTGGCCCTCGACAAACAACCTGATGCCAAAGCACATTGGCGGCCGGGCATCCCGTCGATGGGAACGACTCTTGCCCACGGCCAGTACGCCATCAGCGTTTTCGTGCAGCAACCAAAGCCTGAACTCGCGGGCTTGAAGAGTCTGACCGAGCAGATCCTGGCAGCACAGCTACCGCTGCTGGATGCGTTGCCGCCGTTGTCACCCCGCGAGGTCTTGCGCTTGGACTACGACCCGCAGGGCTTGCTGCGACGAACTCTGCATCCGGGAAAGGCCCTGTACCCGCATGCCGAGACCGAAATCACCAGCACACCACGCGGATTGATCCACACCATCGATAATCAGCCATCGTGGAAAACGTTGTTGGACAACAACGGAGTGGATTACACCGCAACCACCCGCAACGGCGCGTTGCTTCTTCGTGCAAAGGACCCCAAGGCCGCCACCGCTGTATGGTCCACCATCACCGGCGGGGGCCCCACTCCGATCGACAAAGCGACTGATGTCCCTGATACCTCCTGCGTCGAGAGCACCAAGGGCAATAAGCCCCAGCGTTTCGACGACGAAGACGCCTGGGATAAGTCGGACCGCTTCGTCTGCCTCCTGCACTACGACCGCTACGTGGCAGTCGTTGCCGGAGCACAGCTGGCCGACGTCACACAACGCGCCGCCGCGCAGTACGCCCTGCTGGTCAACAGTCAGTACATGTAAGGAATTCGGATGAATATCGGACCGGGCACCATCATCCGCGGCTACCGCATCGAGCGTGTACTCGGGGCAGGTGGCATGGGCACGGTGTATCTGGCCCGGCATCCGGAACTGCCGCGCTGGGATGCGCTGAAAATGCTCAGCCCGCAGTTCAGCCGGGACGCCGAGTACCGGGCTCGATTCGAGCGTGAAGCCAATCTCGCCGCAGCTCTGGACCATCCCAACATTGTCGCGATCTACAACCGGGGCGAGGACAATGGCCAGCTCTGGATTGCCATGCAATATGTGGACGGCATCGACGCGGCCGCCGCTGCCGAGCGCGACCCACAGTCGATCACACCGTGGCGTGCCCTACATATCGTCACGGAGGTCGGCCGGGGGCTCGACCACGCACATCGCCGAGGTCTGCTGCACCGAGACGTCAAGCCCGCGAATTTCCTTCTGTCGATGGGTGATAACGGCGAAGAACGAGTCTTGCTGACCGACTTCGGCGTCGCGAAGTCCACTGAGGACACCAATGAGCTCACCCAGGCAGGCGGCTTCGTCGCAACCATCGCCTATGCGTCCCCCGAGCAGTTGAGCGGCCAGCGGCTCGACCATCGTGCTGATATCTATAGTCTCGCCTGCTCGTTCTTTCGGCTGTTGACCGGTCAAAACCCCTATCCGGGAACACAACCGGCCGTCGTGATGATGGGGCATCTCAACGAAGCCCCGCCGCGTGCCACTGCGATCGATCCCACACTTCCCCCTGCCGTGGACGAGGTGATCGCGGTCGCTATGGCCAAGAATCCTGCGGACCGCTTCGATACCTGCCACGAGTTCACCACAGCCTTGAAATCAGCTCTGGAGTACGGAGTCTCCGGACTTTCGATGGAGACCGTGCCACACAATCGGCCGGTCGCTGTGGCCGCACAATCGGGACCGGCTGCTCTTGCACCTGCGAAATCGCGTGCTCGCAAGCGTGCTTGGCTGATCGGAGGGGTTGCCGCAACGGTTGTCGCACTGGCGGCGGGCGTGGGCGTCTGGGCTACTCAACACGATTCCTCCGCATCCACGCCCCAGAGCGCCATGGCGAATGCCCGTGCGCAGAATCCTGCATTCAGCGGAAAATCCATTGTGGTGGTGGATATCTCCGGAAAGAGCGGCGGCTACTCCGCGACCATGGACATTCAGCTGAAGCCCGGTCCCCAATCAAAATTCCTGGAGGACTTGGGCTTCACCTACAACCCGAACTTCATACGCGAGGGAGATGAGCCGAACCCTCGACCCATCGCCTCGGGGGCCGATACCCAATACAGGTCGCTCACCAACGTCACCTCCGGTTACCTTCTTGCCGTCCGCAGTGACAGCAGTGCGGGCGGAGGCGGTTTCGTGAATCTCCCGGACGTCGTCACAGCGACCAAGGCATCGGTTCTTATCCTCGACGATCCGGTCGCGGTGACTGCCATTCGTCAATGGTCGGACCAGTCCGAGCAGATTCTGCTCGACAAGCTGCTGCCGATCCTGCGCAAGAGCGTCAAGTAGCCGATCGATCATGGGCCGTAGGCGCGCGGCTACTGAGTGGGCAGGGTGTCCCAGTTCTTCAATGCATCCTGCTTGGACAGAGTCGGGCCGGGAACCAGTTGGCCGATGATCTCCCACGGAGCCAAATGTGGAGTGGCACCGAGGCCGAGAATCTGTGCGGTCGCGAGATCCGGGATGCCATATCGAATCCCGTTGTCGGCGATGTAGAAGAGATTCTCACGTCGTTGGCTGCCTGGTTCGATACCGGTGGTGCGTACGAATTCACCGGTGGTCGGCGGCACGTAGACGGCGTCGACGCGGTCGCCGGACGCTCCGTCCTTGGTAGCGAGATCAACCGGCTTCCGCGAATCCGGCAGCGGCAGACGGGTACCCAGCAGCAACTGGACTGTGGCTCGGTCGGAGGGACCTTCGGTGGCGTCGGGTTGTTCCTTGCCGAGACCGCTCTTCTTCGCCCAGGTGATGCAGGCGACGGGATTATCGTCTGCGGTAATGATCTTCGGTGTGGCGTTCGGGAAGTCGTCGACGGGTAGCGAGTGCACAACCGGAATCCCGTTGAGCACATCGGGTGTCATGGACTTGAAGCCATTCATGCCCTGCGAGTTGTCGGACCCTATGACCTGCGCGGTGAAGGCAGAGATTCGCTGCACGCCGTCCGCCAACACCACATAGAGGTCGGATCGGTCCGAACCATCCAGTGCCGCGACCTTGATGATGCCGCCGACCGGAACAGTGCTCAGTTTGCCCATTCCGTTCTCACCGACGTGCGGGATCGTCGGCGGAACCAGTGGCGGAACCTTCACACCCGCACCAATCAGATCGGTCGTCGCGGGCCGAGGCCGCTTGCCGCTCAAGCCCAAGGCCTGGGCAATCGAGTCCTTGGTCTTGTCGAACTCGGCGACCTTGCCGTCGTAGATCAGATAGTCCTTGCCGCCCTTGCTTGCCCAGATGGCCGAGTCCTTGTCGGCAACCTTGGCGCGGTCACTGAGTTCCAAACTTCCAGAGATAACAGTGGTTTCCGCGCCTGCCGACGAAGCCGACCCACCGGAGGCCGACAGGGGCACGCGGTCGCACAGCGTCCACTGAGACCGCTCGCCCTGACCCGTGCCAGGCAACGCCGCAGGCACACCTGGAATTCCGAGGATCGGTCCGCGTGGAACGGAATTGAGCTTGGTGTCCTTGACCGATGTCGGTGTCTCGCTCGAGCCCGAGATCAACCGCGCCGACGCGAGATTCAGCGTCGGGTACAGCGTCATCTTGTTCTTGTCGTCCTTATCCCGGACGACGACGTAGAGAGCTCCGCTGTCCTTGCCCATGACAATGTTCGCATTGCCGATGGAGCCCTGTGGACGGATGAAGGCCATGATCGCCGCGCCCGCGACCACGAGCAGCGCGAGGACCGCTCCGACCATCAGCGACCGGAACTGGGACCGCATTGGATCGTGCAACATCCGCACATCACGGCGGATCAAGGCGTGGTCGAGCCGCCGCAGCAGAAAGCGGTACCCATTGACCTGGGCACGGGTGGTCAATTGGGCTGGCACTAACCAAATCCTCCGTCGAACCGGGAACTATGGGCACGTAGATTACTGGGTGTCAGCCGACGACAGCGCACCCCTCCCAATGGAGACGTGCGCTGTCGTACGTGGCACCGATGTCCTTATCAGGAGAAGGACGCGCCAACCTTGGCGTCCGCGGCGAGCGCGTTCTGCAGAGCGTTCTCGACCGCGGTGGCAACGGCGTCCAGAGTCGTGAGGCACTTGTTGGCGTAAGCGCTGTCCCACTCGGACTTCGCGGAGATGACGTGCTCCAGGGCACCGTTCTCCGCACCGCTGTTCGGGTCCGACCACGCCTGCTTCAGCTTCTCGACGGCCTGGCCGAGGTCGCTGGAGGTGTCAACCGGCGAGGTGCCGTCGCCAGCAACCGCGACCAGGTCGCGGTGGTACTGCCGGAGGGTCTCCACCAGGTGGGTCATCTGATTCTTGTCGTAAAGCATGAGCGTTCCTTTGCAAGTATCGGGAGGTTGAGGTGGGCGCTAAGCCCTATTAGCCGAGGTTCGTGAGAGCCTTGGAGAACTCGTCCTGGTTGGAGATGTCCACGTTGGAGAAGACGTCGGTGCCCGCACCGACCTTGTCCTGGAAATCATCCAGCGCCTTGTTCAGCGCCACGGACTCGTCGTCCCACGCCTTGGCGGCAGCCTGGAAGGAGTTCGCCGCGTCACCCGCGAAGCCGCTCTTGGAGCTGTCCACGGTGTCGGTGATCTTCTTCAGGATGTCCTTGATGGACGCGACCACGTCCGCCATGTGGCTCTGCGCAGCCTTCGCAACTTCCGCTTCATTTGCAACCATCGTCTGTACCTTGCCTTTTCTTGGGAATGGATAGGCGATGCATTGCGCACCACCGGTTTTGGGGAACACAGCTGCGAAGTCAGGGCTGACTCACGGCAGCCACCTCCCCCCGGGCAGCGAGTCGATCAGAGCCGAGATCGACTGCGCGATACGGTGATCACTGCCCGGTGTCAGCGTGGACCAGAGTTGCTGGTCCGGGGCGACCCCCGGTGCGGCCACGATGCGGCCCCGTGCGGTGTCGTAGACCGCGACGGCTCCGGGCGATCGGTCGGTGACGCCGTCGGCGTAGGCGTAGGCCACGATTTCGGCGTAGGCATGGGTGTCGGCGAGGGCGAGACCGTAGGCGGTGGCGTCGGCGTCGGGGACACCGAGGTTGTAGACGGTGCTCGCGTAGTCCTCGGAAGTCATTGCGGCATCGAGTCGTTCGGCCAGCTCGTCGGATTCGGCGCTGAAGGGGGCCAGGTCGGCGGGTGCGCAGGGGCCGAGCGCGTCGAGCAGGGGGCGGGCCAGGGACGCGCCGGAGCCGTCGGACCAGAGGGGGTGGATGTCGAGGAGGTCGCCGCGGCGGATGGCGACGGCATGGTCTTCGCCGCGGCGGACGACGCAGACGCGGACGCGTCCTGTGGCGGTGTGCATGCGCATCGCGAGTTCGCGGTCGGGCTGGGCCAGGGCGAAAAGCGCTGTGGCGGTGTCGGTCTCGACATCGCCGTGCGGGTCGACGATGCGGCGGGCGCGCAGGTCGGCGCGGGCCTGCTCCTGGGCCTGCTCCCATTCGGAGTAGGTCTCCTGGCGCGGGCCGATGGATAGGACCAGCGGCAGGGTCTGCACGCCCAGGTGTCCGGCCAGCGCGATGACGCCGTCATTGGTGAGGGTCGTCATGAGGCCGACCCTTGCTTCGTCCCGGATTCCGCTCCACCGGAGGCGCTTTCGGATCCGGAGCTGCCCGCGTTGAAGGCGATGTCGACCGGCGGTCGCTGCGCGGCCGGGTCGATGCCGCCGAGGACCGCGGGCGCGACCTGCATGCCGGAGGTGAGGCCCAGCTCGGCATCTCCCCCGGGCGCGCCCACCAGTCCGGCGCGCGGCATGTGTTCCTCGTCGTCGGACTGCACCGCACCGCCGCCACCCATGGCGGTGGGCGCCATGGAAGCGGTCTGTTGCACCGTAACCGGTTGCTGCACAACGCGTTGCGTCGTGGTCTCCTGCGCTTCGACGGTGTTCGCGCGCAGCTGGGTCATCGGCATGACCGGCAGGTTGAGCGAGTCCAGCGACAGGGTCGGCATCGAGGTCGGGGCCGGGGTCGTCGCCTCCGGTTCCACGGGCGTGGCCGGTTGCTCGGACGGCGTCAGCCCGGCGGTGACCTGCGGCGGGGCCTCGTGCTCCCACGGCTTGGCCAGCGATTCGGTGGCGGCCTCGTAGGTCCGCATCACCCGTGCCGCAGCGGCTTTCGCGGCATCGGCATCCATATCGGTCTTGGTCAGACTGGCCAGCAGTGGCGCGCCGAAGGCCAGCCCGACCTGCGAGAGCAGCTGCTGCATATCGCGCAGCTTTTCGACCTCGTCCACATCGGGCATGGTCAACTTGGCGAGTTCGTATGCGGCCGCGTGTGATTCGGCCTGCATCGCGTTACCGGCGGCGGCCGAGGCGGACGCGCCCAGCCAGTCCCGCAGCGCCTTGATGCGTTCGATGAACGGCCCGCTGTTCTTGGATTCCCAAGCGCTGTCCAGGATTACGAGAATCCGCTCGTACTCCACGGCGGCCGCCGCGAAACCCGCGCTCAATCGCGACCACGCGAGACCGGCCTCAGCGGCGGGCACCGCACCGGCGCCCGTCACCAGCTCACGCGCGAGCTCCTCCGGCGGCTTGGACTCCCAAACCGTCTCGGTGAAGCCGGGTTTCGTCGGTTCCAGCATCGAAACGCGTCTCCGCTCAGCCAGCGAACCCGAGGACGGACTGTTCCTCGACCTGTCCGAAGGCGTCGAACTGGTTGCGCAGCGTCGTGGCGAGGTTGCGCAGTTCGGTGACGCCGTCGGTGCCGGAGGCCACGAAGGAGGCGGCCACCGCGCCGAGGGTCTGCGCGGCGCGCTGGGACACCGCGTCGGCCCCGGCGGGCGCGAAGTCGAGCTTGACCTGCTCGACGCCCAGGCCGTTCGCGAGCCGGTCGGCCAGCGCGTCCAGCTGGGCCGCGGCGTCGCGGGCGGTCGCGGCGTCGAAACGCAGCCCGTCGAATGCGTTGGTGGTCATGCCAATCCTCCTGTGTCCCCGAGCTATTCAGTACTACAGCGTGAGCGCCTTGTCCGGCGGTTCTTCGATTGCTTCGATGGCGCCGACCACCGGGAGCACCACGCCCTCGATGACGCCGACCACCTCGTCGCCGTGCGCACCGGTGACCAGACCCGAGCGGTCCGAGGTCGACTCCTCGTCCGCGGCCCCGGCCCGGCCCGCGGCACCGGCCGCGCCCACGCTCGGCGTGGTGGTGGCGGTGGTGCGGCCGTTCGCCTCGGTCGTGGTCTTCGGGATGCCCGCGCCCGTATTGCTGACCTCGCCGGTCGGAATCCGGCTGGTGCCGGTCGGACTCGCGGGTGTCGTGGTGGTGGGCGTGCCGCCGAAAATGGTGCTGAGCGGGCTGCCGCCGCCACCGTCGGTCTTGGTGGTGTCCGGGCTGTCGGTCTTCTGGTCGGTCTTGACGTCGGTGACCGTCGGCTGGTTGGTCTTGGTGTTCGTATTCGTGTTGGTATTGGTGTTCGAATTGCTGTTGTTGCTGTTGCTCAGCGCCGAACTGATATCGCTGACACCGGTGGAGACCACCGACGCGCCCTTCTCGACCACCTTCTCCGCGACCGTCGGCGCGACGCTGGCGATCGGCTGCAGCGCGGTGCCGACCATGTTCACCAGGGTCTCGATATTCGAGGCGATCGGCGCGCCCGCGATCATGATCTTCGTTCCGGCCTCGACGATCTGGGCGGTGCTGCCCGCCAGCTGCGCGCTGGTCTTGGCGGCGATGGCCATGCCCGCGTTGATGGTCGTGGTCGCGGTCTCGATCAGCCACGGGATGCCGGCCGGGGTCGCCAGCAGTGCGACGGCCCCGGTCACCTGGGCGACGAAAGACGCGATGAGAGCGGTCATTTCGCTGTAGCCCTCGGCGACGATGGCCTCGGCTTCGAGCAGGATGCCGTGCTGCTGCACACCCTGCGCGGCCACCTCGCCGCTCTGCGCCTCGACGCCTTCGCTTTTCGCCTTCGCGGCCAGGGCGGCGTCACCGGTCCAGGTGTTCATCACCGTGTTCGTCGCCGACTTGCTCTGCGACACAGCCGAAGTCAGCGCGCTGACCAGCGAGGTCAGGATGGTCGCCGGATTGAAGCTGCTATTGCTCAGGCTCCCCGTACCGAACGATTGCAGCAGGCTGGTGACCGGTGAGATCAGCGAGGTCAGATCGATGGTCGGCAGCGTGGGCAGCTGCAACCCCGACAGGTCCGGCAGGCTGATCGACGGCAGTTGTGGCAGCTGCGGCAGTCCCAGGTTGCTCAAGACATCCGTTACCGGCGTGTCGAGGTAGGAACCGATGGGACTGCTACGCAGCTCGTCCAGAACGGTCGGATTGGGGTTGGTCACAGCACCGTCGAGAGGAAGCTGGCGGCGGAGGTGACCTCATTGGTGCCGTACGCGCCGACGGCCGCATACGCGGTGGTCGCCGTGTCCGCGTGCACCGCGGCGATCTCGGCCGACGACATCAGGAAATTCCCCTGCGCGACAGCGAAAGCCGCGAGGAACTCCTGCCCGATCAGCCCGAACACCGGCACCGCCTGCGCGAGCGCGGTCCCTACATCCGCCGCGGCCGTCCCCGCGACCTGCGCGGCAATGCCCGCCTTCTCGGTGCCGTACGCGAGAATCGGCGCGAATTCCGCCGCTACATGATCGGCCATGGTGTGTCCCTCCCACTACCTATGATCTTGCACAGACTACAAGTGCGAATTTCGTTGTGCCAGACCGCAAGGTGCAAACTCTGGCGCAAAGTTGTGTAAACAGTCCGGTCGCTACCCGGCCATCTCCTCGTTGAACGCGTTCACGATCTCGGCCCGCCGCTCGAATGCCCGCCGCGCCGCCTGCGCCGCCGTATGCACCACGACCTGCTCGAACTCCGCAGGCGTCATCCGCGAAACAGCACTGCTGAACTGCAAATCCGTCAGCGCCCCATTCCCGTCGACCTCGGCCATCACGGCCCCATCCTCCGAAGTCTCCCGCCCCCGAACAGCCTTCATCTGATCCGCAAGATCCTGAAACCGATACAGCTGCCGCCGAACCTGCTCCTGCAACTCATCCATCGAAGAAACCACAAGCACCCCCTCTCACACCGTCCTGAGCCAACTCTGCGGCTCAGTATCGTAGTCCTGCTCTTCGACGATTTCCTGCCGAGCAACCTCGGCCTCGGTGGGAAGGTTGGCTCTGGCGATGCTGGCCGCATCAAGCCCGGCTTCCTCCAGCTGCTTCCGCAGGGCAAGACCCGCGCGGTTCGCCGCCTTCTGGCAGAGTCGCAAGATCTCATTGGCAAGCTGCTGCGGATCCCGATGCAACTCAGCCGATTCAACCTTGAGCGCCAGCGGCACCCCCCGATTTGTGGCCCGCACCCGAATCGACCCAGACGTGTTGGCGACCACCAACGAGGCCCACTCCCCCTCGCCGCTGCCAGCCCCGACCGCCCCCGACTCAGTCACCGCGAACTCCCTCCCAGTTAGCTTTGCGTATCAGTACCATACGACAGCGATCCGAGGCCAACGATATTTTCTCGATCGAGATACCGATCACCCGCGCTCATCCTTGATGGCGCGCACGACATCCGCGATCCGTGCATTGATCAGCGACGTAGCACGGGCGGTGTCGACTGAATAGACCTGTCGCGGAGTGGCCTCGGTGATGAAGTACCGCCCATCGTCCTCGAGATCACGCCATTCGAGCCGGTGACGTGTGATACCGCGAGGACCAAACACGGACTGGCCTTGCACCACATCGATGAATCCACCCAGTTTGTGTGGTGCAGCGAGGAACGCCTTGCTCTGGGCGGGTGCCGACGACAACACTGCGTGGTCGATGATCGAGCGACCGTAAGAGTAATCCAGCTCGGTTTCCTCAGTCCGTTCAGCGAGGACCAGGTCCCCCAGACGGCCGCTCGGTGCCTCGGGCAGTGCCTCCGCGACTACGCGACCGAGATCCAAGGCGTCGAACTCTGAGACTATGAATCCTTTTGCATGAATGACAGTTTCGCCCGGTTGCTGGGCAACGAGAAAACCGCGACTTCCACGACGGGCTGCCAACATCCGAATACTTCCCTCGGGATCACGATAATCGTAGCCGTTCCAGCCCCAGACTTCGACTCGGATGTCTGCGTCTCGAATGCTGGCCAAGACACCATCAAATGCGAGGTCACGTCGACTGCGGAGATCCTCACGAAGCTCTGCCAACTCTCGCTCGTATCGCACCCATGACGAGGTTCGGCACGTGTACGCCAGCGGGCTTGGCAACGACTCCTCAGGCAGGTCTCGCCATTGAACATAGAACTCGTCGTCGGTAAACCGCCAGGAAGCCTTCATTTTTCGGCCACCGGGGTGACCGCGGCGGGAGCCTCGCCGACAACCTCTTCGAAATGCTCAGCCGAAGTGAGGTAGGTCGGCCGCTTATGTTCCTTCGCCCCTCCTTGAGCACCACCCGCGTGCCCCATCGAACCCATACCAGGCATCGACGACGCCCCGCTGGACGAGGTAGCCGAAGTGGCGATGCCTGCCCTCGATGATGTTGATGAGGTGGACTCCTCCTGCTGTCCCGTCGCAACTGTCGACCTGGGAAACAATTGCGATTTGGGCGATTCCGGCGACTTCGGACTAGTCGGCGTTCCCCCCGAACTGGTCGGAGTGGACCCGGGCGAAGTTGGCGTCCCACTAGGGTTCAACAACGATGACAGGTTCGTCAGCTGCTGGTTGAGCTGGCTTTGCTGGTCCTCCGTCTGCTTCGTCGTTTGCGCCGCCGAAAGCTGCTGCTGAACAGTCGTCGCAACCTGCTGCGCAATCGATTCCAGCCCTTGTACGCCGGTCGAGACCACCGACGACAACTGCTGGGCGACCGTTTGAACTGTTGTAGCAGCCTCTTGCGCAATAGTTTTCAGAGTATCGTCGTTACTCGGCTGCTTCGTATCCGGCTGATCCTTGTTAGTCGGCGAATCAGGTTGCTTGGTATCAGGATTTGGCTGGTCGGGTACCGTAGGCGACGCCGGAGATGATGGGTTTCCCCCACCGTTGGGGTTATTCCCACCTGGCACATTGGGATTGTCCGTTTTCGGCACAGATGGGGTGAACGGGCTCACCATAGCCTTGGGGCTCGGAATCGAAGGCAGCGAGTCGAATGTCTGCTGCCAGCCATAGTGGTATGCCGCTTTATACTCTGGCCGAAATTCCTCGACAGCTTTGCGATCATCTTTAGGATGGGCGTATAACGCACCCCACGCTTGTCCAGCAGTAGTGCTTATCCACCCGCCAGAATAGACTAAGAGGTCACCAACCATACCCATAGCCGCGACCAAGCTGTTCACCTGGGTCATGTAGGAATTCAAGGCATTGACGATCGAGTCAATGCCTTGACCGGTCCATTGTCCAGTATCCCGAATCTTCGCGATATCTTGCTCGAAGTTGGAGAATTTTCCCTGCAGAAATGTGGCCCATGCCTTCCAAAGCGCCCCAGCTTCCGCTAGGCCACTCCCATCCATCGTAAGCAGGTCACCAAGCTTCTCCATTTTAGGTTTATCAATGCTCTCTGGAGCCTCAAGGGTTAGAAGATATCCAGATTTGAAATTCGCGTCACCAGCAGGCGCATCTTTATGTGTATTATCGAAGTTCTTGGAATTCTTATCCCAGACGTCAATCTTCGGGGTTTTTATATTGTTGGAAGTATCGAGACCTACGTACTGGTCAACCGCCTGCCATTTATCAGTGTACGGGGAGTCGCTATGACCTTGTGATAGGCGATCGAAGTAGCTCCTCGATTCGTCCTCCGAGCCCTGGTACGCCTTACCGGCATAAGCGAAGGCGCAGCCCATCTCCTCAAGGATCGTTACCTGCGCCTGAAGAGCATCGGCTAAGTCCTTTTCCAGCTTCGAAAACATACCGGCCATCGCCTTGCCGGATTCCAGTTGACCAAATCCTTCGTACCCATACCCAGGATTGTTTGACGGATTATTGCCCTTATTATCCGATATCCGGCCTACAAACCTTTTGGCCAATACCGACTCGACCGCCGACTGAACATCCGCCGCGTGCTGCGCAGCGGTATCGGCGATACCGGTATCGACATTCAGCTTGACGCTACCGTTGAAGAATTTTCCAGAAAAGCCATCCCAATTCGTTGGATCAGCCATGGAAGATGTACCCTCTCACATATCGCAGCACAATGGAATAGCGCCAAATTACTTGAGCCCCGCCATCGTTGATGACGCAACTTGCCGGAGCATTTCCACAGCAGAGTCCTCGGCGAGGCTATAGGAGTATGTGTTAGGCGCTGTAACGACGTCAGGATGAGATTGTGAAAGCGAAATTTTAAGGATTAGACCGCCATCACGCACATTTACCTGAATCTCCCGCTGTCCCTTACCAGTTTCAATCCGGCTGTATGCATCCTCACCCAGCCCGTCGATCTTCTTGGTTTCGATTTTTTCGGCAAAAGAGGTTCTGACATGAGCATCCTTCTCAGCGTCAAACTCGATAACAGGATTGACCTGATTATGAATATCCGCCGATACTGTTATCGAACCTGTTGCTGAGCTCTGTTTGCCATAGGTAACCAGCATCTGACAGCTCATGGCATCCATCGCTGGAGAAGTAGCACTGTGCTCGATACCGGGTTTCGAGGCCGCATAACCAGCATCCCGTAGCGCAGTGACATCGGTCGCCTTGCAGAAATCGTCGACATAGCGATAACCACGCGCGCCACCTGAATCAGTCCAAGGCTTCCCATCGTCGCCGGTGGTCGATACAGCGAATAGCCCGACGGCCCAGACGACCGACGCGAGCAGCGCACCACCAAGACCCCACGCCCACCACTTCGAACGACGGCTCCGCGCTAGCTGCAATTGCGGAAACCCACCAGCATTGAATGGTGGACCCTGCTGGAGCTGTTGTGTCGAGTACGGCGCAGACCCTGTCGGGTAAGGCTGCTGATGGTTCCCGGCCACTACCGGTGTGGCCGCCCCAGTAACGTTTCCGCCGTTGTTCTGTTGTGCCCCCGGTGACGACATGGCCCGACCGTACCACGGGGCATTCGACCGAGCAGACCGCCATGTCACCGCCTGTGTATCACCCGGCTGCGGTCGCTCTCGGAGTTCGAGAGGCATGCGATCAGGGCCGCGACCGATGCGGTAGCGGCTGCGACCAGTGCCCACGCGCGGATCTGGAAGTTGTCAGCGAACGAATTGTCGAAGTAGATGTCGTAGGAACATGCTTCCAGCAGAAGTGTTCCGGTTGTGCCGAGGAAGACTCCGGCAGTCACAGATATCAGGACGCGGGCCGTACGTCGTCTGGACCGCTTGCGTGCGAACAAAAGAGCAACTGCCGCTGCGGCTGTGATTGCCGCGATGATGACGGGTGAGTTCGAGACCCAGAGTGGCATCTTGGGGTTTGCCGCCCATAACGAGGCAGGGAAGCCGCGGCTGTCGAGCGCTTGTAGCTTACCGAACGCCCCGAAAAGGGCCAGAACTGCTGTAAGGATGAGGAGCAGAGCAGCAAGGAGGTCCGCGCCCTCCGGTACGTAACCTCCATTGTCCTGCAATGCTTTTTCAGCGGTCATGGGCACCTGGTTCGATGCGGTCGCTGACCTGCTCCCGATGGTGGAAGTCACCATGGCAGTGAGACTCACAAAGAATGTGACGAGTAGAAGCCAGAACCCAGTGTCCGGAGTCGTATCCAGGGAGTTGTCATCGCTGTTGTCCGCTATCAAGAACAGAACATTGAGCACCGTAGTCGCGCTCACGCCGAATGCCAGCCCGGCCGCATAACCTCCAAGGCGACGTAGTCTTGGACGCCCGACCCCCATACCGACCAGCAAAGGGATCGCGACACAGGCAGCGATAATGCCGCTCACGGCCAGTGCAACCCCCAGCAGATGCACTGCCGATCCGGAATCGGAAAGATTGACCCAGTCGTATGTCCACCCCGACCAGACGTCACTCCCAGGTCTGGCGGTTCGACCACATACCGAGGTGAAGGAGGCGATCGCAGTCAAAACGGCTGCGGTGAGCAGCAATCCACCGGTAAGTCGGTGAGCGACATATATTGGACGGGGGACCGTCGACTGAGCGAGCCGCATCGGAGACTGGACCGGCATTGGCGGTCGCGGCGCCGGACTGCCGTACATCATGTCTGGCCCTATCGGTGGTTGCGGCGCCGATTGTCCGGGTGCCACCGCCGCAGCGGCCGCCGCGGCGAATTCCGCACAACTCGTGAATCGATGCTCCGCCCGTTTGGCCGAAGCACGAGCGAGCACTTGATCGAGCAGCGGTGAGACATCGGGGCGGATCGCGCTCAACTGCGGTAGTGGTCTGCTGAGATGGCCCGCCACGATCTGACCCGGATTCGTTGCGGCGAACGGTGATTGCCCTGCCAATAACGCGAACAACGTGCAAGCAAGCGAATACTGGTCGGCACGATGGTCAACGCGCTCACCTGAGAGCTGTTCGGGGGAGGCGTAAGCCAAGGTCGCGGTGAACGTGCCAGTCGAGGTCAGTTGGGTATTCGCATCGAGAAGTCTGGCGATTCCGAAATCGGTGAGGACAGCACGTTCTTGGCGGCCGGTGTCCGCAGCGGAGAGGAGGATGTTCGCTGGTTTGACATCGCGATGCAGGATGCCGCGGCTGTGCGCGTAGTCCAGTGCAGCGGCCGTTTCGGAAATGATCCGGATCGCCCGCTCAACGGTCAACTCGCGAGGATTCAGACGAGACGCGTCGGACCCAGCGATGTACTGCATCGCGATCCACAACTGTCCGTCGTGCACACCTCGATCGTGAATACCAACGATGTTCGGATGATCCAGGCGGGCAATCGCATTCGCTTCCTGTTCGAAGCGGCGGCGCAACTCCTCGTCCACCGACACCTCGGGGGCGAGTAGTTTCAGCGCGACCTGTCGCGGTAGTCGCGGATGACGGGCCAGGTAGACACTTCCCATTCCGCCATGACCGAGAAGCCCGTCAAGTGCGTACTCGGCGAAGGTCTGTCCGACGTTCAACTGAACCACGATGCCCCCTATTGTCGATCACCTCGATGCGGGCAAAGCATAATGGAGCCCGGGTTCGAGGCTTGTCCCACGCGAGACGGTCCGCTCACCGTTCCACCCGGGACACGACCAGTTGCCAGCTTCAGCGCCGACCAGTGACGGCCGGGGCAAGGACAGCCCAGCGCTCCCGCACAGCAAGATCAGGGAGCTCCCTGCGTGGACGTTCAGGCGAATTTCCGCAGCGAGAGCACCCTGATCTTGGTCGGATTTGCCTGCTGGGAGCGCTATTCCAGGTCGAACTGACCGTCCGCGACGCCCCTCGCGAAGGCGTCCCACTCCGGGGCCGTGAACAGCAGTTCAATGCCCTGCCGATCAATCACCGCGGTACTGCCGTCCGGCCGACGCTCAAGGATGATCTCTTCACCCAGTTCACCGACACGATCCGACAGAGCGAGTTCGAGAAGTACCGGCCATACGTTCGGCGGAACGCTGATCATCGGCTGACTCTGTGCGGGGCCCGTGTACTTGCTGTCGCGAACAAGCACCGCGTCGGCAAGGAGTGCGACCTCGACGCAAGTCTGTTCCGCACTGCTGAAAGTCGACTTGAACCAGGCCGCGCCCATACGAATCAGACTATCCGACTTGCGATGTCGTCGATCAGGCGCAATGAGTCGTCGCGATTCAATGCAATGGTCTGCAGCTGGTTGAAGAGATAGTCGAGGGCTTCCACTTTTCTCTGATCCTCGACGATCTCTCCGTAGATCGCGGTGTCGATCCACCCGAGGGGCGGCAGCCTCGGGCTGTCGAAGTCGAGCAGGTGATAGGTCGCGGCGTTGAGGCCTGCGATCGATCCTCGGGCGTTGAACGGGATGACGCGCAGGTCGAGATTGTCGGAGTATTTGTCGGCCAGTTGGCACAGGTGACGCAGTTGATTGCGCTGCACCTCTGGACCGCCAACCTCCTGCATCAGGGCCGATTGGCCGACTACCACCGAAAGTTGCAGTGCATCTGGGTGATTCAGCCGCTGTTGCCGCAGCAAGCGCGCACGGATCCGCTGCTGCACCTCCGTCGGCCTCGCCGTGTAGACGATCGAGGACATCAGCGCGCGGATGTAGTCCTCCGACTGCAGCAAGCCGGGAATGACGCCGCCCTCGACGCTCCGGATACGTTGCGCGCCGTCCTCCAAACCGTAGAAGCGGAGTTGACTGTCGTTGAACAAGGCCGAATACTCGCTCCACCAACCTCGCTGCCGCGCGATCGACCGGAGTTCGAGCAGTTCCTGCTGCTCGTCCGGCTCGAAGTCGAGCAGCTCCATGAGGATTCTCAGCTTGGCTTCGGTGAACACGCCACGATAGTTGGCGACCTGAGACCAGTAGGCGGCACTGATGTCCAGCGCACTCTGGATCGCCGTCGCCTTCACCCCGACGGCCTTGCTCTGCTCACGTATCCGGAGCATGAGCTCCCATCCGGCCACGGTCGGAGACGTGCGTGCCATAGCAAACCTTCCCCAGCGGAAGTCGTTGCGCGTGTGTCTAATTCACCGTACAACAGCAGCTATAGCGATACAGCATCTTGAACACTTAACTTAAGTGCCGTACGCTACGTGTTGTACGTCACATCTTGCCTTCTCTATCCCAGATTGCTTGCGCTACAGCCCAAACCGTCGAAGGGACGGCCATGTTCGAGCAGTTGAAGGTCGGCACCTGGGCCTGTGTCGACGACCAGTGCCCCATCCGCCCCGTACTCCACACCGAGGACAACGCGATCACCCTTGTCTTCGGCGAACCCGAAGGCTTCGAACTGTTCGTCAGCGCCGCAGCACTACAGACACTCATTCAAGTGAGCGGCACGGCGCTCGAACAGCTCGCTATGCATCCGAAAGCCCTCCTGCTCGATGAGGCGGATCATGAAGAGGGAAGCCATGATCACTGAATTGGCGTACCTCTTCCTCGGCACCGGCCTGGGAATCATCCTCGGCTGGATCGCCTCGCCCGCCCGTGCTCGCCAACGCCCCGCCCCAGGCACAACCGTCGCCGAAATCCGCGCCCGCCTGGACCGCGAAACCGGCTCCCGCCACTTCCTCCCCACCTGACCCGGAAGTCGTGTCCACGGATCGCAATTCGGTCGCATCGTGGGTCACCCCCTATTCAGTTGCATCACGATGTTTCGGTGCCACCGACGTTGCCAGCGTTGTCGGCAAGGACCTCACGGATCAGCACGGCTAGGTCGCGTAGCCATGCTTCCGCCTCAGCATCGGATGTCTGGTCGTCGAGCACCCAGTTGCCGTACCAGGCAACCAGGTTCGAGAGCGTGCCGGGTGGCTGGGGAGCGGCAAGCAGCGCTTCAATGGCCTCCACCTCGCGGCGCACGCCCCGCTGGCTCTGCCGCGCAATCCGTGTCAAATCCTTGCGCAGTTCATCCAGCCCTTCGCAGTCGGCGACAAACCCGAGCAGGAACTGGCGAACCTGGTCGATCACGGGCGGCAGCGGCCGGTTCATGTGCGCGCGTAGCTGTTCAGGAATCTCCACGGCTCTTGGATACCAGGTAGCCATTAATCGAACTGATCACCGAGTGGCACACCAGGAAGGGGATTTGCCCGAATCGGCCTCCGCGATGTGCCACTCGACGGCGAGGCTTCAGCCTTTACGGGGTGGCGGTGGTGGCGGGAGGGGTAGCTTTTCGCGGGCGCGGATCTCGCCCGGCTCGATCGTGTTGTCATCGGTCACCGGGCCGAAGCCCTTGTTGAACTTGGGGCTACTGTCCACGATCCGTTCGATGGCCGGGATCGCATCGCGGGCGCGGGTGTCCTCGACCATCTGCCGATCGATCTCGTGCAACCGCTCGACCGTAATACCCATTCTGGCCGCGAGCTTTTCGTCGATCGCACGCTGATCCTCGTCATCCGGCGGCTTGATCCAGGGCGGAAGTGTCGTCACAATAGCGACTATGCGGTCGTGATCACCTGTACCGCACGCCTTTTCGCCTCTGGGCTGACCTCGCCCAGTAGGAAGTCGCGGGCAACGATGTGGCGGACCAACTCCGGGTCCGGCGGAAAGGCATGTTTGCGCAGGTAATGCGATACCGCGCCTGACCAGATCCACTCACCGTCGGTGCGGAAGGTCAGCGGCACGTCTCGGACCGAGGGGATGAATTCGTCGACCTCGAAACTGCGGGCGGCCAGGACGATCGGGGCGGAGTCGAGGTAGGTGAGGAGGCGGTCGCGCAGGTGGGTGGGCAACGATGCCCGGATTGCGACTGGGCGGCCGTCGGCATCGCGGTGGTCGTAAACACGTGCGAGCTTTGGTAGTTCGGCGAACTCAGCAGTCACCGTAGAAATCCTTCCGCCTGCGGCTTTCCTAGTTGTCAGCTTTGGTCTGCGAGCCGTCGAAGCTCAGAAAGTGAGGCAGCCTGCTGCTCCGGAATGGGTTGAATCACACCGAACGTTCCAGCGGCGTTGGCCGGAAGCGAGCGGCAACGGCGGACCGCATCGAGCGCCGATAGACCACTCTTGTGTGCGTCGATGAGACGAGCGCGCCACAAGCCACCTGCGACCACGCCCACATTGCCGACCGCGGCGCGAGGGATGTATCCAGCGGCGTCATCGCTGACCGATGCCCACACGTATCCGACGATGGTGCCTTTCAGGATGACGCTCAAATAGATGACAGCTGAGCCAGTTTCGTCAGGGTAAGTAGTTGTCGGCACAGGTGCGATCGCGCTGAAGCCCTCGGAGCGATCCTCAGGGCTACCGCTGGGAAACGCGCCGTCCTGCACCCACGGACCTTCACCGATCGGATGTTCAGGGTTCAAACGCAGTGCCAGCTCCTGAATGGTCCGAGACTCCCCCATCTCGGCATCGTCGGCGATCCCACCGAACCGCGGATCCTCAGGCTTCCCAACCCAATGCCTGATCGCCTCCACCGGCGTAAGACCCATCCGATAGCTCTCCTCGAGCCGATCATTCCAGTAGACAGCAGATTTCACCCGATCGGCCCCGAAGGCCATGTTCGTGAAGAACCCCGCAGAATTCCCATTCTGCGCCCCCCACAGGTAGCCCACAAGCACATCGCCGTGCGTGACCGGAAGATAGAACACCGGAAGACGCGTCCAGGCATCATAATTCGGTGTCATCGCATCATGGGTCACGATTACCTCTCCAACGATCGCGCTCTTCCAACCCGAACAGTTGCCGCTCTCAGCCCTGCGGCGGCTGCCCAGCAATGCCGAGTCGATACCACTCAGGCATGTTCTCGTCGGAGCGGGGGAAGCGTTCGTTCTCTACGGCGAAATCCGACCTGGTGGGCCATTCCTCGAATCGCGGCACCTGATCGCGGTTGTACTCGATGTTGAAGCGACCGGGCGGATCGAGCAGAAACTTGAACTCCACCCAGGTACCGAGGTTCGGCACGTACATCGCCTCCCGCAGCTCCATGAACTTTCGCCACACCTCTGGAACAAAGGTCCAGCCCTGCACTGAGCCGTCCGGCAACTTCACGCCTGTTTCGCGTTCCGCGTGTCGCCCGATAGATCTCGCCCGAATCACGAGGCGCGTCCATCCCATCGGCAGCGTCGGCAAAATATCATTCGCGATCTCTGCGAGCCGCTCCTGCTGCTCCATCGGGCTCAGCGGCGATGGGTTCGACATTACGTAAGGCCTCCTCGGTCAAGCTGGCTACCGGCTGATCCTACTGGTCATCCTGGGCGGCTTCATGCTGGCGTTCCAGCTCGTACCCCTGATCGACCAACCTGCGAAGCCATGGCGGAATGTGGCCGTCGGCACGGGGATACGCCTCGAGATCGCGCACGAACATCATCGGATGCAACTCCGGTGTCCAGTTCGGATCCTCGTCATAATTGAACGAAACCTCGGAATCTCCGGTTCGGCGCAGAATGAAACGAGCTGACAGCCACGCACCTTTGTCCGGCTCATACATTTCATCACGCAAGGTTTGAAACTGATCAGTGAGTGCGAGCTGGCGCATCTCGCCGACGAAGCGGCCATCGGCTCCTTGTGCGGAAACGGCAACTTCGTAGGACATCACGTTCGCCCATACCTCCAGAGTGATCGACTCCCAGCCAACCGGAGCCCCCGCCCTCGCTGCTTCACAGATCTCACCGATTCTTGTATCGATCCTGCGGTCCAAAGTTCGCCTCCCTATTGGGGAATACTCGTTCTTTCGTAACGACTGATTGCACAACCGGCTTGCCGTCGACATCGAGATGGACACTACCGTCCCCGTTACGGACATAGGTGACCTCTTGCCATCGCATGATGACGTCACTGGGCACGCCGTCTGCTTCACGGGTCATCTTTACCTGGTAGTTTCGGATCTCTTGATGTTCCTCTTTCGCGAACGCGACCAACTGGTTTTCCTTGGCGCGCCACGAAGCCTCATGCACCCAACCATCCTTTCGGTTCCCCGAGTTCGATGCCGCCATCTGCGGATGCATGTTCAGGTACTCGCCAAGGCCCCCCAGCTCGTTCGCCAGGAGATGACCTCCAGCCCATTTGATTCGGGATTTTTCAAGCTCGGCACCGGTCAGCTCGTAACCCGGATTGCTCGGGTAGGCCGCCTCGCCCTCTTGGTATGCGCGCTGCTGCGCACCCTTCCCGCTATCATCGTCTCGATACGACTTATTCTGGCCGCGGGCTTCGATATCACCCGTCAATGCATCGGTCTGTCCGTGCGCGTCGGTGTGGAACGACAGCAACTTTTCGTTGTTATGAACGTTTGGGACCTGATATTGGACATCGGGTAGCAGAGGAAAGCTCAGGTCGGGGTTGAATCCGGACCATGGCCCCTTCTTATCGAGTGCCAATTCCCGCGAGCCCGGGGTAGCCTCAACCCATTTGACTGTGCCATCTCCGTTAGTGAAGAACGTTGTCCTTGTACCGTTCTCATTGATTACAGGGTACGCAGACCAAGGCTTCAGCGGCTCGTCTCCAAAATGCGCCCGCAATGGCTCGGGCACGACCTCGGGGTGCTCAACGGGTTTCAGCTTGCCAGGCTCCGTGTTTCCATCGGGTACGGTTTCACGGTCACGATGCGGAGCCCTGATCTCCTCGTGAACATCGATCGGCTGCCGGGGCAAGTGAGGATTCAGCGGATCCGGTGGCTTGTGGGTTGGACGATTCCATTCGACAAAGAGTTCATCGAAATCAGAGTCATCCTCATGGATCACCCTGTCCTTTCCAGGAAGGTCGTATTGCGGTTCAGGCGCGCCGTCGTCGCCTCGATCTCGGGCACTAGCGGTGTCGATGTCGTGCTTGTCTTCCTCGCGGGTGCCTGGGACGAAACCGTCCTCTGAGACTTTGACTTTGGTGCCGTCGGGATGAATAAAGGTCCAGTCGCCGTCTGGGGGGATGCGGGGGCGGCGGGTGCCTTCGGGGGTTGTCTCGGCGGTGGAGGAGTAGACGTGGCCCGCTTCGTCTGTCCAGGCTGGTTTGGTGGGGGCCAGGACGCCGGTGCGGGTGGCCTTGGCCAGGCGGGTGGCGGCGTCGGTGGAGGCGGCGTCGCAGCCGATCAGGCGGATGGGGCGGCCGTCGTAGCCGAGTTCGGGGAGGCGGGCGGCCAGTTGTTCCATCGTGTACTCGCGGCCGTCGAGGAGGATGGTGCCGCGTTCGGTCAGGTGAGCGTCGATGGTGAAGAAGCGGGGGTCTTCGGGGACCAGGTGCGCCAATGCGCGTAGTTCCGGATCGTTGTGCAAGGCGAGACCGGCGGGGGTGCGGTCGGCATAGTGGCCCAGCGGGTCGGCCGGTGGTGTGTGATCGCCCAACGAGTGAGTTGAATCGTGAGGGGGCTCAGTCTCATTCGGGCGATGGTCGGATTCGCTCGGGTGGCGATCGTCCTCGTTCGGGTGACGATTGGCGACGTCCGAAGGGCGATCGGTCGGGTGCGAAGCGGGTTCGCGGCGCGGTGCGATGTCCGACCGTTCCGGTAGCAAGGCCTTGTGGTTTTCGGCCAGGTACTTCGACAGCTCGGGGTGGTACTCGCTGAATAGCCGGGTAGGGGTGATGGCCGTCGCGGGATCGAGCATGCCGAGGTTGTCCATCAAGTCGCGGAGTCCGTGGCGCAGACCGGGTAGCTCGGCGGCACGAGCCGGATCGTGGTAGGCAGAGGCGATGTCGTAGATGCGCTGGTGCATCTCCTTGAAGCGGTCGATCAGGTGCGGGGTCAGCGTCGAGGGTCGGTCGGCCGGATCGATGGGCGCCCGCTCAGGAGTGGGGCCTCCAGCGTGCGGAACCTCTTGTGAGCGCTCAGGTTCGACCGGACGTTCAGTCTCATCTCCTAGTCGGAGCGGAATGTCGTGTTCGTCAGGCCCATCCGTCCGGTGGACAGGATCCGCGTCGGCCTTAGCCGTCGGCACATTGGGTTCGTGGGCATCCGGGAGTCCCGCCCGCGGATCATGAACGTAATCGGCCGGTACAAGCTTGCCCTTGACGAGGTAGTCGACATAACCGTCGTCGTAGCGGGCGCCTTTTGGATCCTCGATGACATCGGTGATCAGGAATTTCGATTCACGCTGGAGGATGAGTTCGTTCTCGGGTCCGGCCAAGCCCTTGTCGCCGACCCATGCGCCCTTCGAGTCCGCCGGAACCTCCAGTTCCACACGGACTTTGAGCCTGAACTCCTGAGGCGGTGTCGGTCCTAGGCTGGTCGACATGTAGCCGTGCTCGGTCTGGACGGTGCCCTTCAACAACATTGGGTTGCGGCCGTTGAGCGGTTGACCGTCCGGGCCGATGAAGCGGTCCAGGCTCCGCATGCTGATTCCGCGGGATACCTCCACGCCCTCGGGAATCGGGCGGTTCATCGCTTGGTCGAGGTGTTCGACCTGGGATCGGAGAACGTCCATGGTCGGTTCGCTGCCGAAGTATTCGCGCATCATGGGCAGCTTGTCGGCGTTGCGCGACAGTTCCTGGAGCCGACCGTGCGGGTTGGGATCGTTGACTACATGCTCGATCGTGGCGCGCAGGCGTGGATCGAGGCGGGGATCGCGGGGGTCTGGATGCTCGGCCAGAATGCGGTCGAGCACTTCCACTTTCGGCATGATCGGGCTGCCGTTGGTGACTCGCCTGAGTTGCTGGTAGTGGCCCTCGTCTTCGGCGAGCTTGGCGAGCAGCTGCACCGGGTTCTCGGCGCGCAGGAATTCGTTGATCCACGACTTCTTCGTGTAGCGCTGCAGCTCACGTAGCTCCGGTTCGGACATGGTGTCCCGGATCGGAGCGAGCGTTTCGTCGCCGTAGTGGCGCGCGGCTTCGGGTGTGTCGAAGCGCTGAATTGGATCGTGCGCGGGTGCCACAGTCTCCGGCTCTGCCGGGCGAATCGGTTCCTGTGTGGCGGGTTCGTGCTCGGCATTTGGGTGCGCGGTGTCGTTCGTGGGCTCGCCGTGGGGAGATTGCTCTCGCGAATCCTGGTGTGGCTTTTCGGGCTCCGGATGTGGTGTGGCCTGTTCCGAGTGGCTCTGTTCGGTGGGATGCGGCTGCACCGAGTCCAGGTGCGGCTGCCCGGAATCCCCGAGGAACGGGACGTAGTGTTCGTCCGGCCCGTCGATATGGCTCGGCAGCTCCCGATGCGGTTCCTCGGGATGCGGAACCTCGTTCGGGTGGGTGGGAGTTGGCTCCTCGGGAGCTAGTCCGTCTCGCCCTGCTCGCGGTTGATCCGGTTGATCTCCGACTCGCCCCACGCTTGCCAGATCTTGATCTGGTCCTCGGTGGCTGGGCGGCGTCCCTTCTTCTCCAGGTCGGCCGTGTGCTGGCGGATGTTGTCCGCCCACTTCTGGTCTTCCGGTGACAGGGGCTTGCGGCGCTCCATCACTTTCCGAGCGATTCGGTCGAATTCCTCCTTGTTCATGGTCTGTCCTTCCTAGGTCCTGTAGTTCGATGACGATTTTCTCGTTGCCGTAACGATCTTCGACTCGGTATTGGTCCTTGACGAGGAATTTGTTGCCCGGCGGGAAGACGACTTCGTCTTGCTGGCCCGAAGCCCAGGAGATGTCTTTCCCGAAAGCGGAGTCGATGATCAGCTCGATATTGCCGCCGGGCATCGAGCCTTCCTTGTCCGAGGAAGCGAAGCCCGGATCGAACGGGGTCTTGCCCTGCTGATAGTCATCGACGAATCGCGAGAGTTTGACCGGGTCGTCGATGTACAGGGATCGGTAGACAACGCCGTGATAGTCGGGAAGCTTGTTGTAACCAGAGATCAGAGTGCGGATTTCGACGTCGCGATCGTCCAGGGCGTGGGTGTTGCCGTTGCGGGTCGCGTCGTTGACCGGCTCGTTGAGGTGGAAGAACTGGTTGCGGCGGATCGCGTCGATCTCGGCATCCGTCAGACGGGCGATCTCGGGGTGCTTGCCGGTTTGCTCGGCACGAATGTCTTGGACTTCACCGTCGCTGATGCGGTTCTTGGCGGCGTATTCGTGTGAGGCGGTGGGGTCTTCGTAATGCGGGTTCGCGTAGTACGGCTTGTCTTCGACGGGTAGCTTCGGGCGCTGCGGTTCGGCGCCCTCGGGTAGGTGGGGGCCATTGTGGTCGGGGAAGCCGTGGTGTGAATCCGGTTGTCCGATACGGGCTTCCGGGCGGGTGGCGGCCGGGTGCGCGGGTGTGCCGGATTCGAGGGGGTGTAGTGGGTTTCCGTGGGCGTCGTAGATGATGGCGTGGGAGTTGGCGACGTTGGTGCGGTCGCCGGGGAAGGGATGCGGTCCTTCGCCGAGGGCGGGGTCGTGGATGACGAGCATGCCGCCGTCGTTGGTGATGGTGTAGGCGTGAGCGCCGACGCCGTTTTCCTCAGCGGGGCCGTGGAACTCGTCGACGACGATCGCGGTCGCGCCGTCGCCCATGCGATATAGCTGGTCGGCCAGGACGCCGGGGGTGTCTATCGGCTGCAGGTGGGCGCCAGCGGCGTTTTCGAGCTCGTCGGCGGACATGCCGCGGTGGGCGATCTGCGGATCGTCGGGGATGTGGATGTTCGGGTTGCCGGTCAGCTCTTGGGCATGCTGAAGAGCTTGCGGGCCACAGTCGTTCGACGGTGTGTGCTCAGCCGGGAGCTGCGGGGTGTGCTCGGCGACCGGGTCGGGGTTGCGGTATTCGTCGACAAGGCTGTCGTAGCCGTGCGGCGCCCCCTCGACCGGATCGTGCACCGGCGGGCGCAGGTGGGCCGGATCGCGGGGCGTGGAGCCGAAGGTCCGCTGCCAATCATTGAGATCCGGGCGCTCTGGGCGGGCGAACTCGGGGATGACCTCGTGAGGCCGACCCGCGGCGATCTTGCCGAAGTTGTACAGGGATTCGCTCGGAACGCTCCGGCCGTCACCGTCGTGGAACTTGTAGTAGCCGGTGTGGGTTCCAATATCGCTGAGAGTTCTTATGCCGCCCGGGAATTGAGCGGTGATGCGGCGTGCTCCGAACGAATCGACCGACGGGTCGAGACCCAGCCCGAGGCCGAGCGCCGGTGCCGCCCGGGATATGTCATCGGGGTGGCTGGAGCCGATCCAGGTCACCGGATCCCGAGGCGAGCTGGCGACGAATACATTGTCACCGATACCGAATCGGGAGGCGTGCGGCACGATGCCCGCGCCGGGCGAACCCAGCAGGGTGATCGTCGTGACCTCACCGGCCAGACGCCCGCCCGCACCGGCGAAACTCGTTGTGGTGGAACCGTAGCTGTGGCCGAATACGTGGACGTCCGGCGGAGCCGAACCGTCGGGTAGGGCAGCGTTCTGTTTCCGAGTTTCGTTGAAAGCAGCCAGATCTCGGGCTAGGAGCTGACCACCGCGCTTGGCCAGGTCCGCATTGGTCATCTCCTTGAAGATCTTCGGAACACCGCTCGGCGCGTCGTAGCCGATCCAGGCGATCGACGCCACCGCGCCGGGGTCCTCGGTGTTTCGCGAAGTCTCCCAATAGTGGTTGAACGAATTGTTCAGGTTCACCTTCAAGCTGCGAACCGTGGTGGTGATGCCCGGGACGTGGAACGAAACCGTCGAGGCCTTGTCCACGTCACCGAACGCGACGACGGCCCGACCCTCACCGTTGAACGCTCTAGCGTCGTACGAGAGCACCTGAACCGGTGGTCGGTGACCACCGTTCTCCTTCGCGTATTCGTCGGCGAGTTTGTCGGCCAGCCGCAGATTGTCGACGGTCTTGGAGAGATTCTTGTACTCCCGATAGCCATCGGGATCGAAGAACCTGTTCGTGAACTTGTCGACACGTGGGTTGTTCGCACGCAACTCCGCCATGTCCCGGGCGATGGACAGGCGGTTGGCCTGGTCACGCACCGGCGCCGGAATGCCATCGGCGTTGCCGATTTCGCGTGGATGCACCCGCGCCATCGCTGCCTGCTGATCCTCGGTCAGCGAATGCCACCACTCGTGATTCTCCCGGGCGCGGCTGTGGGCTCCGGCCTGGTCGGTGTCCTCGTGGTGTAGCAGCGTCGAGGGGTCGGCCTCATGCCCGAGCCGTTCGAGAGCGTCCTGAGCATGGAGTCGCTCCGCGTCGGTGATCGGCCGATCCTCCGGCAGCACAGGACGATCCGGATGCTCTGCGGGCGTGTGGGACTCGCGGTTGTTCGGCTGCGCGTCGTGGGACGGCTCGTGTCCGTCACGATTTCCGTCATGAGTTCGGTCCGACGGCTGGTCCGAGTTGTCGTGCCCTTTGCCGCCGGTGCCGTCATGATCGGCGGCAGCGTCATCCTGACGGCCGCCGATCCGGCTCTCGGGCTTGTCGCCGTCTTTGGAGTGCGACGCATCGGACCGATCGCCGTCGGTGGGCCGAGTGGCGTCGGGACGATCGCCGTCCGGTGTGCGCGTGGCATGTTCGTCTGCCGGACGAGCCGTCTCGGGCCGTTCCGGAGGAAGACCCGCGGCGTGCTCCTGCGGCGCAACCTGTGCGCGGTCAGCGGCGGGTCGTTGCGTAGCCGCCTCGAGCCCAGTCGCTTTCGCCTGTGCACCCGTACCGATTCCGGCATCGCGGGTCGGGGCCGCACCAGCTTTGGGGGCTTCGGCTGCCGGTGCAGGATTGGTCGGCGCCTCGGATCGCGGTGTGGCGGTGGCGGTCGGCGTGGACCGCCCTTCTGGCGCGGCCTGGCCGCCGCCGGTCGTATGCGCCGAAGCCGAGGGTTGAACGGCATCGGAAACCCGTGGCGTTCCGCCATTGTGGGCGTTGGGAGCAATCTGGCTTACGGGTCCGCCACCGGCCGACTGCAAGTTCGTGAGCCCGTTCCCATTGTCCGCATGCGGAGTCTGCTCGACCGGCCGTGCGCCGATCTGAGTGGTGCCGGGAGAATTCGCGCCGGGCTGACTCTGGCTACCGTGATCACCGGTGGTGTCGTGAACAGCGGTGTCGGACTTTACATCTGTCACTGACGCCGGATGGGTCTCCGCACTGGGTACCTGGTTCGCGAGCTGCGTTTCGGACGGATTGGTGAGTGCCGGGGCTTTCGTCTCGCCGTAGGTCTTCATCAAGTGAGACCCGAGCCCGCCCACCGCGCCCGCGGTGATCATGCGGGGATCAAGCTCGGTGTTGCCGGTCGCCAAAGCGCTTGCGCCCCAGCCTGCCAACCCGGCGATCGCGCCGGTACCCATGGTTTGCAGACCGGCGACCGTCATGGTCCCCACGCGAGAGTTCGCACCGAAGATCTTAGTGGAGACCGGTTTGAGCCCCTTGTCCAGAAGGGCACCGGCCGGGGCGGCCACCAGACCACCGACACCACCCGCCAGGGCCATGGTGCCGACCTCACCCCAGTCGAACTTCGTGCGGCGGCCCTCGTACCGCTGCCACGCCTGAATGGCGGCATCCGGAGCCGCACCCAGCCCAGCGCCGACGGCCGCACCCACGCCCAGGTTGACAGCAGCGAGCGTGAACTTTGCGAGCACCGCTTTGATCCCGGTGAGCTCGGCCCACTTCACCTCGTGCCCGACGAGATAATTGATCAGGCGCTTCATCAATATCCGCACCGTGATGCGGTTGGCGGCGATGACGCCAGCTTCCTCGACAGGCGCGGCGAACAGCGATGCTGCGGCGATGGCCATTTCGGTGGCCATGATGAGCAGCGTCGCGTGGAACATGAGCTTCGTGTATTCGAGCTCGGTGCCCGTGCCATCAGCCATCGACGCGACGCTGTCGAACCATTTGACGAGGTTGTCGATCGACAACGCGTTGGGGTCCCCGGTCGACTTCAGGGTCTCGAGCTGCTTGATCATCTCCTTGCCGCCGTCGCCCTCGGGGTAGGCGACCTTCACGGCCGAGATGGCGTCGTCGATATCGCCTTTGATGGCTTCGAGTTGCGACGCGGCGGACCGCCAATCGTCGGCGAGACCCCACATGAGGTCCTCGTTGCCCTCCGGCCACTTCATGCCGACGAGATAGCCGAGGGTGCCTACGAGGGGCGGCCGCCAGATCATCGTGCGCCTCCCGATCCGAAAAACACGCGCTCAACCGCGGTTTCGGACCGATGCCCCCGTGCTGTCACTCCCGCCCCCGGACAAGAACCGACTCGTCAGCTATTCAACTGTCCACCAGGTGTTTTCACGAACGAACAGTCGATGATCTTGCGCTACGCTGCCATAGAAGTCGCCGAACGGCAACCTGGAGATCCGGACCGGCTATCAATCAGCAGCCTCGGAAAGGGGTGGCACCATGCGATCGCTGTGGTTCATTCCCCATGGCAACGCCGTGATCGAGCCCGAAGAATCGACGGGCTATCGCGGTGGTTGGTCGTCCACGCTCCACCCGATCAGCACCAAGCAGGCCGCAGCCGTTGCCGCTCATGGGCGTCGCCGTGCCCGTGAAATGCTCTCGCTACTCGAAGGCGCGGGCTTCATCGCAGCCGAGTCCGGCTCCGAATACTGGAGCGAAACCGAGCTGGTCGGTGAAGGTTTCAATCGATTCGACAAGGGACACAATGGCCGGGTTCACAAGGTCGCGGCCGAGCTGACTCTGCCCGGCTCGACATCGAATATCGCCGAGTTGGCGCGGCGCTTCGCGGATCTACCCTTGAGTGCCATCGAGCGTGTCAGGGCGGATACCCCCGACAAGACGTACACGTTGTTCCTACCTCGGCAGCACGGTCACGCCGGAACCATCAAGATGGCGAAGCAGGAAAACCCGTCACGGATCACCGTCAGTCTTCTCGCCACGAGCAAGCGGTACTTCTATCGCTGGGACAAGCGGGAGCCGGTCTGGAAGATCCTCCTCCGGAACCAAACCGAGGAGGACAACGAGGATCGCCGAGCGCGTGAAATCGCCCGTCTCGGTTTCTCCAGCCGCGACTGGCCCGTGCACGCCGAACTGCCCGACGGCATCTCGGAATCAGAGGCCACCGATCGTGTGCGTCTCTATCTCATGGGAGCGGGCGTCAACACCGCGCCTGCCACACTTCGTGCCCAGCGGACCGAGAGCGGCTGGGACGTCGCGATCTCCGGCGATCCCGCTCTCGACGGCCTGGGTGCCCTGCGGATCACCGATGCCGGACGCATCAGCCCGCCCACCGAGTGAATTCGCGGCAACCACCACGGCCGGATCTGAAACACCCCTCGCGAATGTGTAGGGTCGCAGGCGTATCCGAACGGGCAGCCGCACCGCCCGGTCGACGAGGGGAGCGACATCGTGAGCAAGCCGCAGGACGGAGCTAGGGACGAGGAATTCTTCAAGGAATTCATGTCGTCGTTCGTACAGGCCAGCGGTGATAGCGCTCCCGAATTCGAGGTCGTCTCCCATCCGGGGCCCGGTGCGGTCGTCGATGAGAAGCAGATCACCGAGCAGGCACGCGAACTGACGCATCGGGTCGCCCGCGAGCTCGCGGCCGACGGACCCGAGGGCTGGGAGCGCATCGATGCCGTCTTCGCCTGGACGGTCGCCGCGCAAGCGTGGAATGTGACCTACTCGGCGAACGGACGCGGTGTGCGCGCCGAACCCTCGCAAGCCACCCTGTTGGCCGTGCAGGAGCAGCGAGAAATCGCCGCACAACTCCCAGCCGGGCCGTGGTGGCGCATGCGGCTGATCATCACCAACGCTGGCCAGATCCAGACCGACTACGACTACGGTGACGAGCCCTTTCCCGACGATCAGCTCTTTCCCGCCGAGGCCTATCGCGCGGACCTTCAGCAGTACCCGCGCGACCGTCTACCGGTATGGCTGGCCGCCTACGTCGGCAACGAGGGCAGGCAGCAGCGTTCGCCACGGGTCGCGGCCGAACAGGCCCGCATCGACCGCGGCAAGGGGATCCGCGGAGAGGTGAGCACGACGGATTTCCCTCCGCTGCAGCTGACTTGGGCTCGATGGACCGCGATGGCGGCCGCGTTCGCGGCGATCGGTTCGGCACAGGGTCCGCGCATCCTGCCCGCACTCGCGTGGTTCGAGGGCTCCCAGCGCAGCGGAAGCACGCTTTACGTACTGCCGGGCGACCGGGCGGTGATCTCCGGTGGCGTGTGGAACGCACCGGCGCTGGACGCGGCCTACAACGAGGGCAAGCCGCTACCTGAACTCTATGCGGGCGCACCGGATTGGATCACCGACGCCATTCTCAACCCCAGAGCGGTCTCGGGCCTGCTGTCGTTCTGCTACTGGTGGGAGAACGGCAACTGGTACCGCGGCGAATCCCCGGCCGGTCAAGGTCTGGCCGAAGCTGTGCCGGGGGTCTGGACCGCCGAGGCTACGGTGGACATCATCGTGGACGTGCTTGCGGGTGCTACCGAACAGCCTGTGAGTGACCTCACGAGGACCGCCGTCGCGACCCTGGTGGCGGCCGCGGAGGCGGGAGTCGTCACCTTCGAGACCATTTCCGCCGCTTTCGATCCCACGCGCTTCGATGTGGATGCCGCACTGAATCAGTTCTCGCTCGCCGGGCTGCGTACCTTCGTGGTGCTACCGCCGCTGTCTCGCATCGACGCAATCGAGCAGGTGCGCAGGCACATTCGGAACAGCGGTGCCGATACCACCGGGTATCACTTGGACCAGTTGACCGCGGACCGAATCGACGCCGGTTGGATGGTCTATGTGCCGACCCAACCCGGGGAGATCATGCTCGGCCGGGCCATCTATTACATCGCCGACGACGGAGTGATCGAAGCCTCCTCGTCCTCGGTGCCACCGAATGTCTATATCGCCGGGTTCACGCAGCGCTATCGCGACCGAAGCAGTCAGTGAGCTCCGAGTAGATTTCCTATTGCCGCCACGGGCGCTCGGCGATAGCGTCACGACATTCACGACAAGGGGAGGAACCAACCGCTATGACCGGAAAAGTCGAAGTCGATCCGGAGCTACAGCGAGTGGCCGCAGCCAAGGCCGCGCAGGTCACAGATCGTGTCCGCGCAGTTCTGAGTGCGTTGGAGTCCGCGTCGGACGGCAAGGGCCAGCCGTGGGGAGACGACGAGTACGGCGAGAAGTTCGCGAAGGGCGACGGCGGCAACGGATATCTCTCGTCGCGAGACAACCTCACGACACTCGTCGACAAACTCGCGGGCAAGTCCGACAGTCACTCGACTGCACAGCAGGATGCCGCCAAGCTGCACGACAACACCGACAAGAGCAACGCCGATGCCTTCAAGAAGTAGCCCGATGGCGAACGAATTCATCAAGGGCGAACTGGCGTCGATGATCGATGAGTTTCAGGCGCAGATGCGAATACTCACCGACATCCAGCAGAAGCGAGCCCAGCTCTTGGCAACCGGATACGCGCTGCAGAAGCGGGTCACGGTGGTACTCAACGCGGATGGAATCGTCATCGAGACTCGATTCGATGACGACCTGGAAGGGCTGCCGCTCCACGAGCTATCGCAGGCCGTCACCGAGGCGGCCCAGGCCGCGGCGACCGAATTGGCCCGAAAGAGCGCCGAACTCACCGCCCCGATCCAAGAACGTCGCGGACGCATGCCGAAGATGTCGGACCTGATCGACGGACTGCCGGACCTGACGGAAGAGATCCCGGACCGTATCCCCGCCTCGACCGCTCCCCCGAATTCTCCTGAGCGACAACAGCACAACGAACCGGTGATGACGTTCACCGACGTCGAAGACCTGGAGGACTTGACGCCCGGACGGATCCGCGCGGACGACTGGTGACGCGGCGCAGAGATAAGACAGCAGAGCAGCTGGAGCAGACTTTCGAGCGGGTGCTCGCGAGCGCGTTGGAAGGGCGACTCGTTCGGACCCATACCGGACTCGACCGATCTACTCGAGACGCGCTCAATGCGATTGCCCGTGCGCATCCGGACGCGAGTGAGGACCTTGTCGAGCAAGCACGCGGCGCCTTCGCCGGGCAGCTCGACGGCAGCAATGCGGCGCGACAGCGGGAAGAGTTCGATCGGAAGATCAGGGAGCGGGCCGCCCAGTTGAAACGCTCGCAGTAGCCTGGTGACTGTCGAGATGGGGTTGCCGTCGTAGGTCCCGCTCCCAGCGAACTGGCCGTTCGGGATCAGGCATGCAATTGGCCGTCGAGCACGATTACCGCTTTGCCGGTCAAAAGCACGCGGTTGCCGGTTGTTTCGGTACCGACCAGACCGGTTCGAGCCGAAACCTGTAGTCCGGTCAGCGCGGTACGGCCTAGCCGGGCGGTCCAGAATGGTGCGAGTGCCGTGTGTGCGCTGCCGGTGACCGGGTCTTCCGGAATGCCCAATTGCGGGCCGAAGCAACGGGATACGAAGGCGTAGGCGCCATTGGGATCGTCGGCTAATGAGGTCACGATTACGCCCTTGGTTTTCAGCTTCATCAGTGCGGTCATGTCGGGAGCCAAAGTGCGCACGACATTTTCACTCGCCAGTTCGACCACGATGTCGTCGAGGGCATCAGTGTCGTAGGCGCCCAATGGCTGGGCACCGAGCGCGGCGGGCAGGCCGGGCTCCGGCTCGATCGCTGTCAACGGGCTCGCGGGAAAGTCCAACACTACTGCGCCGTCACCGCGCAATCTCGCCGACAGTATGCCGCTGAGGGTGTCGAATCTGACCGTGCCGGTGGCCAAGTTGTCTGCGGCGAGCACATAGGCGGTGGCCAAGGTTGCGTGCCCGCACATGCGGATCTCCTGGGTGGGGGTGAACCATCGCAGGTCCCAATCATGTGCGGCCCCAGGCAAAGCCGGGCGTGCGAAGGCGGTCTCGGAGAGATTCATCTCGGCGG
The DNA here is from genome assembly GCF_035818795.1 of Nocardia sp. CDC160. Taxonomy (NCBI): domain Bacteria; kingdom Bacillati; phylum Actinomycetota; class Actinomycetes; order Mycobacteriales; family Nocardiaceae; genus Nocardia; species Nocardia sp. CDC160. The sequence continues at coordinate 371,691 of NZ_JAYKYT010000001.1, forward strand.
CGACCGACTGCATCCACCCGTCCACGGGCCACGGACCTGCCGGTAACAGGCACACCGCAGCCGGGTTGCCCGTGAACGGCCGATCGGCGAATGCGTCGACAATCCGGATCCTCATGTTCGCAGGGTAGACAACCCCCTTGGTCGAAATTAGGTGAAGCCTAGGGTGATCCAGCCGTGTGCTTCGGCGATCTTGGCCCAGAGGATGAGGAGTATGGCGGCGTAGGCGAGGGCGCTGGCTGTGCCGGTCCAGACGAGTGCCCTACCTAGCAGGTTCTTTTCGTCGATTTCAGGGTTGCCCTTCAGCAGAGTCAGCAGCGGGATGTGGTAGCCGCTGTTGTCGCCTCCGTCGGGGACTGTAAAGGCAGCTGTCAGAAGGAGGAGGTCGGCCAGCCGGATGAGTGGGTGTTGGTCGGGGGTGGACAGGGAGGCTGCGAAAAGTAGTGGGGCGCAGACTATGAAGGCGGGGAGGCCGAGGGTCCAGAGGGTGAGCATGATCAGCCAGCCGGGGGCCAGCAGGCGGATCAGGACGAGGGCGAACACCAGGGGCCATTGCCACGAAACGATTGTCATCTGAGCGCCCCCGATCCGTTTGGATGCACTGACCCTGCCGGGGGTGCGGTCGGGGCGCAACTCGCGCTGGTGGCGGGGTTGTGGATAGCGTGGGGCCGGATTGCCGCAGATGAGGTGACTTCGACGCGGCTATGGATGTGAATCAGGTAGTGGGAGGGACGCGAGAAGGTATGGCCTACATGCGGAATGACGGGCTCGCCGGTGGGCCCGAGTCGGCTCCAGGCAGGACGGGGCAGGTGACCGGGGCGCCGAATGTCGGGCGGATCACCGGGTTCTTGCTGATCGCGGCGGCCGTGTTGACGGTGGCGGTGTTGTTTCTGCCGATGGCGACCAATCGGTGGAACGGCAACTCGTGGGACATGTATGTCTGGAAGAGCGTCGGGCATGGGAGTCAGGCCGGGGACAACGTCTTCTATTGGTCAGCCGTCCCGTATGCGCTCATGGTGATCATCGCCGGAGTGGTAGGTGTGCTGCTTGCCGCGGGGATGGGCGCGCGACGGGCGTTGTTGTTCTGGGCAGCGGCGTTCGCTGCCGGGCTGATGGTGCAGATCGCGTCGGGAGATGTTGCGGGCTATGCCCAGAGAGATGGGGGCGATACCTCGCAGGGGCCGGGGTTCTGGGTGGTCACGCTGGTGATGCTGGTCGCCTGTGCGGCATTGGTGACCACGTTGCGGGATGCGGTGATATCGAAACATGGTGCCGTGCAAGGGACGAGCACGCCGCCGGGTGGTGCGGCGGACCGGGTCACAGGGGTGTTCCTGCTTATCGCGACCGTGGTGGCACTCCTCGCATCCCGCCTGCCGATGATGACAGGACATCGTGACACGTCGAGCGTGTGGAGCATGGGTGACGGGTCGATTCCGTTGCCCGCCGCGCAGTTCGTGCTGGGGTTGCTTGCCGTGCTCGTTATCGCCATCGCACTACTGGCGGGAGGTGGCATGCGCAATCCGGCCATGCGTGCGTGCGGCGGGACTGCCGCCGCAATCATTTTCGGATACGCGATCAGTGCGCTGACTGCCGAGTTCTCCATGAATGGCGTCAACTTCTGGGAGTATTCGAGCACCGGCTTCTGGGCGGCGGCTGTCGCGATGGTATTGGCCTTCGCCGCGACGGTGGCCGGACTGGTGGCGCAGTTGGCGCGGCCGCGTATGGTGGCCTCGCCGGGGATGGGTCATGCGCCGGGGTTCGCGGCGCACGGGTTCACGCCCGCGCCCAACCCGTTCGCGCAGACCACACCGCCGAATCCGTTCGCACCGGCCGTGGCTGCGCCGAATCCTTTTGCGCCCGCCTCACCGGTACCGAATCCGTTTGCGCCCGTGCCCAATGTTGAAGCGACCGTGAAGCTTCCGCCGCAGCCGCCTCGGATGGCGAAGGTCTATGACGGGAAGGATGCTGAGGGGCGGCCGGTGGTGGGGCGGGCTGTGTTGGAGGGGAATTTGCGGACTGCGGTGTTGGCTTATCTCGAGTCGGCGCCGGTTGTGTTGGCGGCTCGGAGTTTCGAGGAGGATGAGTTTGCGCCGGGGGATCGGGATGTGCCGCTTACTTTTCGGACCGATGGGGTCTGGGTTTGGGCGGGGGCGGTGGCGCATTATCTGCACAAGCATGGGTTGCCGCCGGAGGAGGAGTTGGTGCGGCACATCACCGCTCGGGGGTTCCGGGTTGGTGAGGTGAGTGAGGCTGCGCAGCGGGCGGCTGTTCAGGTGATTACCGCGGGATGAGTCTGGTCACCGCGAGATGAGCATGATCACCGCGCGGTGAGGCCCGTGAGGGGGCGGGAGTGGAATTCGGCTCCCGCCCAAGGGATCCCACGGGATCAGCGGATCAGAGGTTGGTGAAGTCCACCGCGTTGGCGGTTTCGACCTGGCCGAAGGTGTGTGCCTGGCTGCGCACGACGGCGGCGAGCTTGCGTAGTTCGTCCACACCCGATGTGCTCTGGGAGACGAAGGACGCGCCTACCGCGGTGAGGGTGTCGGCGGCGGCCAGGGATACCTTGTCGGATCCGGCGGCGGGTACGGCCAGGGCTTCGCCGTCCGCGCCGAGGGCGGACTCCAGGCGATCGGCCATGGCCTCGAGGTCGGCGGCGGCGGCCAGTACCGTATCGGCGTCGAAACGTACACCGCGCAGGTTGAATTCGGTCATCATCCCTCCCTTTTCAGCGCATCTTATCGCGTCACCCGGCTTGGCATCGAACGGGTTTCGCTCACTGTGCCGGGCGTGGGCCGTTGGTGCCGACCGCGCCGACCACCGGTACACCGGTGTAGCCCAGTTCGCCCACCACCTCGTCGCCGTGCTCGGCGGTGACCATGTTGGTGCGCACCTCTTCGTCGGCGTCACCGGCCTGCGCGGAGGCGCCCGCGGCGGCACCCATGGGCGGCACCATGCCGCCGCCCATGCCGACACCGCCGGTGGCCGACATCGGCACGGGCGCCGGAGCGGGCGTCGTGGTGGTCGAGCTCATGGTGCGGGGGCTGGCCTGGCCGAGCGGTGTCGAGGGCGCGCTCACGCCGCCCAGCCCGCCCATCGGCGCGAGACCGCCGCCGAGCCCGGACGAATCCGTCTTGGCGGCAACCGGTTCCGCCTCCGGGGCCGGGTCCTCCACCGAGGTCTGGCTGATCGATTGCAGCTGCTGCAGTTGCAGCACGCCCTGGCTGGCCACGCTGCTCAGTGGCGAGATCGCGCTCAGCAGCTGCGTCACCTGGGACAGCGAGTCCACGCCCTTCGGGGCGTCGGTGATCTTCACCTTCTGTCCGGCGGTGGTCATATTGGCGCTGTGCACCGTCATCTCGGTGCGGGTCTTGGCCACCGTCGCGGTCGCCTCGGCCGCGGTCTCGGTGGCCAGGGACAGCAGGAAGGCCTGCCCGGGCGGGGTGCCGATGAACGGTGCGGCGATCGTGACGCCGGTGACGAACTTGGTGATGATGGCCGACATCATGGCCGCACCGGTGGCCACCGAGGTGGCGGCGCCCGCCATCACCGTCTTCTGGTGCAGGTTCTGGCCTTCCAGCTCCATGGCATTGGTCTGCGCGGCCGCGCCCTTCTCGGCCGCGCCCGTCGCACCCGAGCCCTGCCAGGAGTTCGAACCCGCCAGCGACATGACCGACTGCGCGATCGACATCACCTGCTGCAGCGCGCTCGACACGCCCGAGAGCACCTTCGACGCGTCCAACCCCTGGCCCAGCTGCCCGGTGCCGAACGCGGAGGCCAGATCGGTGAGCGGCTTGGTGAGTGCGGTCAGATCCAGGGTGGGCAGCGGCGGCATGTCGGGCAGCGGCGGCACGGACGGCAGCTGCGGCAGCGCGGGCAGGCCCAGCGTCTGCAGCACATCGCCCACCGGACTGTTCAGCAGCGGGGCGAAGTCGGTGTCGCGCAGGACATCCGCCACCGACTGGCCGGTGGCCGCGAGGGGCGTGGCCTGGACCGCCCCGGTCGAGCCGTCGAGCGGAGTACTCACAGGTCTCGCGACAAGGAGAGGAAGTCGACGCCCGACGCCTCGTCGGTGGCCTGGTAGCCCGCGGCCGCCTCGTGGGCGGTGACCGCGGTGCCCGCGTGCACGGCTGCCAGCTCGGCCACCGAGGACAGGTGATTGCCCTGCGCGCCCGCGTAACTCAACAGGAAGTCCTGACCGATCAGACCGAAGACGGGCACGAGACCGGCGACCGTGGCGACCTGATCGACGGCGGCGGCGCTGGCCACCGCACTGGCCATGGCGGCCGAAGCGTCTCCGTAAGCGCGAATCGCGTCCGGTGTGGCAACGAGGTTGGTCATGACACCCCCATCAGGAAGATCATATCGAATCGAACTATACAGATCGGATATTCACCAGGTACAGCGAAGAGCGCACAAACTGACGAAAAGCCAGGTGAACGTCAGGTATTGCGCAGGTTACCCGGCCGACCGGATGATGTTGGCGCACAGGATATTTGATTTCACCAGCGTGGCACCGGCTCAGATCGGCCGCAGCCAGCTCTCCGGTTCGGTCTCGTATTCCTGTTCCTCGACGTATTCCTGGCGGGTCACGTCCTCGGCGGTCGGCAGTCCGGTCAGCGCCAGCAGTTCGGACGACAACCCGGCCGCCTGCAACTGCGCGCGCCGCTCGATCCCGGCGCGGGCCGCGGATTGGTGGCACAGGCGCAGGATCTCGGCCGCCAACAGTTCGGGGTCCTCGCGCAGGCGGGCGCGATCGACCGAAATCGCCCGGGGCAGACCGGCTTCCGTCGTCGTCACGACGATCGCACCGGTGCGCGAGGACAGCGTGAACTCGGTCGGGAAGTCCGGAGCGGAATCCATGGGCGCGTTCCCTTCACTCATCGGCCATCACCTGCACCACCTCGGCGATATGGGTATCGAGGACGGCGACCATGCGACGGCGGTCCGCAGCGGCGGCCACCGGGGGATGCTCGCCGGTGACCACGTAGCGGCCGTCGTTCTCGAGATCGCGCCACCCCAGCCGGTACCGAGCGATGCCGCGCGGGCCGAAGCGCGAACGGCCCTGCACCACATCGATGGTGCCCATGTTCTCGGCCGGGGCGGCCAGGAAGTCGGCGGCCCGGGTGACGACCGTCCCCTCCAGGGTTTCGTGCGCGGGCGACAGCCCGAACTCGTAATCGGTGTCCTCGACGTCCTCGGTCTCGGCGAGCACCAGATCGCCGCCCGGCCCGCCCGGGAAGTCGCGACCCGCCGGGGTGTCCGGCAGTTCCGCCACCATCCGCTCCGCCAGCGCCTCGGCATAGAACTCCGACAGCGTGAAACCGCTACTGTGCGCATAGGTTTCGCCCGGATGCTGCACCAGCAGATAACCCGCCTCGCCCGAGCGGACACCGAGCAGTCGGATGCTGGCCGAGGCCGAGAGTCGATCACGCCCGTCCCAGCCGTGCACCTCTACCCGCACATCCGGCATGAGCAGCGCGCGCAGCACCTCGGCGTAGTCGTCGTCCTCGCGGGCGCGCAGGCTCTCGCGGGCCCGCGCCATGTTCGCCAGATGGTCGTCCCACCACTCGGTGCGGCTGGTGAAGGTCAGCGGGCGCGGGAGGAACTCCTCGCCCAGGCCCTCCCACAGCGCCAGGAACTCGAGATCGGTGAACTTCCAGGTCCGAAGCACCGATTCAGCCCTCCACCACGGGTTTCGCGACGATCGGCGCGGTGCCCATGGCCTCGTCGAGGTGTTCGTTGGAATCCAGGAAGTCGGGGCGCTTGTGCTCCTTGCCCTGCGCACCGTGCGCACCGCCGCCGCCGTGGCCCATGCCGCCCATACCGCCGCCCATGCCGGACGTGGGGCTGCTGGAAGCGATTCCGGCCCGTGCGACGCCCGCGATATTGCCCTCGGCGACCTCCGCGACGGCCGCGCGCGGGAACAGCCGGGCGTTGGCCACCTCCGAGAGCGGCTTGGTCGGGGAACCGCCCGGACCGCCACCGCCGGGCGAACCTCCCAGCGGCTTCTTCAGGTCGTCGAGCAGGTTGGTCAGCGGGGAATCCTTGAGCGCGTCCTTCAGGTCCTGCGACTTCTTCTGGTCGGTGTTCTGCGACGCCGAGGAGGTCAGCGACTGCAGTGCGCTCTGCAGACCCGACATCGCGGAACTCTGACCGGAGTTCGACGAGGAACTCTGATTCGACGAATTCGAGCCCGTGTCATCGGGATTCGAGCCGTTCGGGTTCTTGCCCTCGGGGTTCTTACCGTTCGGATCCTTGCCGCCGTGGTCCTTGCCGTCCTTGTCCTTGGGGTCGTGGTGGCCCTTGTCGCGCGGATCGCCCTTGCCCGGGTGGGCACCCTTGGGGTCGTTCTTGCCGCCCGGCTTCTTCCCGTCCGAGCCGCCGTGGGAACCGGGACCGCTGGGTGAGATCGATCCGTGCGGGCCGCCGCTCCGGTCGCCCGGACCGCTGCCGCGGTAGTCGCTGCGCGGGTGCCACGAGGGGTCCTGTGTGGGCGGCGTGGTCGGGTCGTGCAGTTGGGGAACGGAGGTGCTGGCATAGGCCAGGCCCGGGATGTACCAGGAGGTGAAGGCGGCCTTGCCCTGATTGGCGTATTGGGTCTCGGTGTCGGTATTGGCCCAGGACGGGTCCCAGGCGGCCGGGAGATCCATCGCGATCACCGTGTGCAGCAGGGTATTCCCGAAGTACGCGATGCTCTCGGCCATGGCCTGCAGATCCGTGGTGAACGCGGAGGCCTCGGCCACGAAGCGGCCGGTGGCGGACATCGCGGCATCCATGCCGTGGCCGCTCCAGCTGCCGCTCTCCTGGATCCGCTTCATGCGTTCGGTGAGGGTTTCGAAACTGCCATCGACGGTGTCCGCCAAGCTCTTCCACGCGCCGCTGGAATTGGTCACGGCGACCGCGTGGATGCCATCGCGGACATCGAAGAACCACTTGCCCCGGTGACTGCCTGGGTCCTCGCTGCCGATCGCGTCCGGATAGCGGCCGTTCTTGGCCTGCGCGACGGCCTTCATATGCGCGAAGTTGGTGTCGTCCGGCGCGGTCGGGGTGTCGGTCCACTGCGGGAACGAGGTGTCCCCGGTCGGCAGCGGCACGACGGTGACGTGATCCTTGGCCGCGGCCAGCAATGCGTTGAACGCGGTCTTGGAGTGGTCATCCGTGCGGTTGTAGGTATTGCCCGCCGCGAGCAGTGTGTCGGCCATGGAGGACAGCAGGGTGATGTAGTGGTCGATGATGCCGTCGACGGCCTTGCCCTGCGTCTTGTACCGGTCCATGAGGTTCAGCGCCGACTGCAGCATGTTGTTGTCGCTGAAGCCGGTGTACTCGGTCAGCGGCTTGGTGTTCTTCTTGGCCTGCTGCAGTGCGTACACCACGTCGGCCGCGTAACCCGCTGCCTCCTTGGCGATTCCGTCGTCGATCTGCAGCCCGCCGCCGTGTGCCTGCCGGGAAAGATCATCCCAGGGGTTGTCGACTTGATCAGTCATGCCCCACTCCTCGAGTCACCCATCGCATCGAAAGACTACGCCCGCTCATTGCGAATGCCGTTGGCGGAAACGCCGTTCCAGGCCGGGCAGGTAGACCGACGCGGGCATGCTGGAGGTGGTTGCCTCCACCACCCCGTCGTCGGCGACGTAGTAGAGCGCCCGGTCGATCGTCGGCTCCTCGGCTTCGGCGGGGACGTAGACCATCCAGCCGACCGGAAGTCGTTCGGCCCGAAGCCGATCGAGCGGATACGCGGCGGTGTCGATGCCCTCGGTGCGCACGTGATGGCGCACCGCGTCGAGCGCCTCGAGCTCCGGCAGCGGTTCCGGGCCCAGGCGCGCGACCCCGGCCATGGCCAGCTGATAGTGGGCCGAATCCAGATCACCCGATCCGAAGGCCGCCTCCAGCACGGCCTGCGTGACATCGCGGCGCTCGGCGGCGGCGACGAATTCGGCCACCGCGGAACGCTGTTCGTCCGACGGGTCGGCGGTGATGAGATCGGTGATCACCCCGGCCGTGGTGGCCGCGGTCCAGATGCCGGGCACGGCGGCGGCCAGCTCGGTGGCGGCCGGGGATTCGCCGCGGTACCAGCGGCCGCGCTCCCACCAGTAGCAGAAGGTCAGCATGCCGCCGCTGGCACGGGTGTTCAGGACCGGGCTGGCGACCCATTCCGGTGCGCCCGCGTACAGGCGCGGGAAGTCCGCCGCACCGTTGTAGGCGTCCGCCAATTCCTTTGCGCCCCAGACTCCGCCGGAGAGCACGGCCCGGCCGCCCGGCAGCATGTAGAGCGAGGAACCCGAACGACGCGAGCCCTCGAACCAGGCGAAGGACGGCAGCACGCGCGGGCCCCACTCCGAGCCGACGGCGACGAAGGCGGCGGCGATGGCGGCCCAACGCGACCACAGTCGCGGGAAATCCGGGAAGTCGTGCTCGGAAACCACCGGGAGATAACCGGATTCGCGATCGGCCCGGGCCTCGGCGGCGGCCCGCAGCGGAGTGCGGGACTGGCGGTCGTCGTGGCGGAGGTAGGCGGCCAGCCAGGTGGGCAGTTCCTCGCGGGGGTGCGCGGCCAGATCGGCCAGGTAGTCCGCGGGCGGGAAGAGCTGGTCGGCGGGGAAGGGCTCGTCGCCGTAGTCGTGGTCGACGGTGAGCTCGCCCTCGACGGTGAGCGCCAATTCCAGCCGCCACCACGGGTCGCCGAGCTCCGCGGACAGTTGACGGTGCTCGCGCACCAGCGTCAGCAGCTCCGGCGTCGGGGACACCAGCGCCTGGCGCTCACCCGCGTCGGAGAAGGCCAGACGCACGCGCTGGCCGGTCGTGGTCAGCGCGAAGGCGGCGCGTACCCGCACCCAGCCCTCCGGGCCCAGGTCGCGCACCTGCTGGGCGATGCGGTGCGCCAGCTGGCGGGCGCGGGCCGGGATGTCGAGCTCGGGGGCCACCATGCTGAAGCCGATGTCCGGGTCGGAATCGGCTGCGGCGGCGGCCGTTTCGGGATCCTCGACGCCGATGACCGGGGCCATGCCGTCGAAATCCGGGGCGGTCGCCTCGGCGCTGGGTTCCTGCGTATTCGTCACGCGTCATCGTCTCCTCGGCCGAGGGTGGCCGCTAGCGTTCCCGGGTCTGCCGCTCGGCGATCTTGCGGGCCAACTCCGCCTGCCAGCGCGCCGCATTGCTGCCGTCCAATTGGCCCGCGAACGCGCGGCGGGCGGCCTCGATCAGCTCGTCGGTGACGTCGGGATACGCGCTGGCAATGTCCCACAGCGCGTTCTCGGTCGGCATGTCGAAACCGGTCTCGGTGCGAATCCCCCGCCCCGAGACCGCGTCCTGCAATGACGCCTCGAACGTCCGCCGCAATTGCTCCTCGGTTGGGCGGCCACCACGCACGTACATCCTCCTCGGCTCTTGGACCATCAGCCAGCATCACACATTTCCCGTGACCGCGCGGTGGCCGATGCCGAAAGAATCGGCGAACTCACACGATCGACGCACCGGAGTCCCCTGGTCAGCAGAAGATTCCGGCGCGACGGGCCGGGTCGGTCAGAACATCGCGAATGAGCAGGCCGAGGTCGGCGTCGGCCGGGCGGGCGCTGTAGCGCAGCTCGCACTGCGGTGCGCCCGACACCGCTACCAGCAGGCGGTGGAAGCCCTGCTGGGAGCGTTCCCAATACACCTCCGCGCCCAGGCGATCCACGTCGAAGCGCTGGTCGCCGACCTGCACGACCAGGCCGCGGGCGGGATCGCGGAAGAACAGGACCCGCAGGCCGTCCACGGTGTCGTAGACGCCCGTCGGCGCGCCCGGAACCGACGCGACCGACCGCAGCTCCCCGCTCAGCGGATCCAGCAGCGCGAATTCGCCGTAACCCGAATGGGAGCGCAGAACGATGCCGCGGGTCGGGTCGTTCGGCGCCGAGGCGCGCGGGAAGCGGTTGGCCGAACGCGAATTGCCATTGCCGCCCGGGCTGCCCGGTGCGCCCGGCGAACCCATGGGGCCACCCGGGAAACCGCCCGCGCCATTCCCTGCCGCGCCATTGCCCGCAGTGCCGTTGCCCGGCGCGCCGTTCCAGCCGGGCGACTCGGGCGTCGACGGCGGAGCGAACCCGTGTTGTCCGGGACCACCCGGATAGGGCTGCTGCCCTTGCGGATACCCGGGCTGGCCGTTCGGGTAACCGGGCTGTTGACCATTCGGGTATCCCGGCTGGCCGTTCGGGTAGCCGGGTTGCTGACCATTCGGATATCCAGGCTGCTGACCGTTCGGGTAGCCCTGCTGCTGACCATTCGGGTACCCGGGTTGTTGACCGTTCGAGTAACCGGGCTCACCGCCGGGATAGCCGGACTGCCCATTGGGGTAGCCGGACTGTCCACCCGGATACTGCCCATTCGGCCACGTCGGCTGCGGCCACGAACCCCACGGCGGCACTTGCCCATTCGGCGGCACGTTCTGCCACGGCGGCTGCTGTCCCACCGGCGGATACGAGGGCACGTGAGGCTGCGCGGGCACCTGAGGCACCGGCATCTGTGGCTGCGCGGGCGCGCCGGGACCACCCGGCGCGGCAGGCCCGCCCGGCGCGGTAGGCCCGCCCGGTCCGTAATTCCCCGGTCCCGCCGGACCATTCGGCCCGCCTGGACCATTCGGGCCCGTCGGATCGTCCGGCTGCTGATCCGGCGGCAGCGTCCACGGATACGGCTGCTGCGAAGGCTGCGGCGTGTACTGCGGGAACGTCGGATTGAACGGCCGAGGCGGATGCGGCACATGCGACCGCCAATTCGGATCCCACTTCCACCGGTCCTCGGACGCCGCCGGATCCCCGGGACCAGCGCCGTCGGCACCATCTCCCGAATGCGCGGGAGGCACGGGCTTCCCGCCATCCGGATGTTCCGACGAATCCTCGGACTCGGGATGACCCGACGAATCTCCGGACTCAGGATGACCCAGCGAATCCCCGGATTCGGAACCTGCCGCGGGCTTGACGGATTCACCGTCCACCGCCGGGTCGACCACCTCGGAGATCGGATGCTCCTGTGGCACGGCGTGATCGGCCTGCTTCACCAGGTTCGCAGGCTGCTCCGTCCGATCTTCGGAGGGTGCGACGGATTCATCGTTCGTCGCAGGTACGGCGGGCTCCGCGGACGGGTGTTGCCGCGGCACAGCGCTGTCCGGATTCGCGGTTGGCTCCGCCGAATCGTCGGACACCTGGGATTCGTCGAACATGCGCCGCAGCCATTCGGCGCGCTTGGCCGACACTCGGGCTTCCCACTCGGCCTGCTCCACGTGCTGGCGTTGTGCCAAGCGGTCGGGGTTGAAGGGAGCGTCGGAGCCCTCCGAATCGTCGAGTTGCTCGCGCAGCCACCGGGCGCGCTCGGCGTCCATGTGGGCTTCCCATTCGGCCTGCTCGACGCGCATGCGTTCGGACCACGTCTCCGGGTCGAAATCGGCGGCGTCGGACCGGGGTTCGGACTCCGGGGTCGACTCGGACTCGGGGGTCGGCTCGGGCTGCGGGGTCGACTCGTGTTCCGGGGTCGACTCGTGCTCCGGGGTCGACTCGTGCTCGCCCTCGGGGACCGGGGCCGGGTCGCGCGGGGTGGTGCGGCGCGAGTCCAGGTCCAGATCCATCCCCTCGAAGATGGACGGATCCGCTCGGGTGGGCTCCGGGGTGCGACCGGCAACGCGGTCGATGAGGCCGCGAACGCCGTTGCGGGGCAACTGGTTCTCGGGGCCGAGCGGCACGGTGCCGTCCTGGAGGGTGCGGGCGATGTGCTCGAGCAAGGGCCCGGGCGCGTCGGCGCGCAGGTGGCCGAACTGTGCGGACAAGGTGTCGGCGACGTCGCCGAGACCGCTGGGGGCGGCGAGGCGATAGCCCTCGGTGGTGTGCTCGACCCAGACGTGCAGCTCTGTCGGGCCGACGCGAATCGCGGTGCGCGCGAAGCGAACCGGATCCGCGTAGCGATGGGCGTCGGGTCGCTCGCCCTCGAAGTAGTGCGGCAGGGTCGTCGCGCGGGCGCCGATATCGCGGGCGACCGCGGCCGGGTGCGGGTAGTCGATGCGGTAGTCCCGGCGCGCCTGCCACGCCCCGGCGTGGACGAAGTGCTCGCCCAGTCGCGTGACCGGTGTGCGCGACCAGCCCTCGCGCACCGGAACACCATTGCGGCGCACCGTGAGGAAGGAGCGGTCGTCGAGTTGCCGCAGCCAGTCCTCGAAGCCGACGGTGACCTTGCCCTCCGCGCGGTAGCGCAGGTAGTGGGCCAGCATCTGATTGACCGCCTCGGGGAAGGTGGCCTCGCGCATGCTGCCCTCGGCCACCTTGGCCGGGATCACGCGCTCGCGGATGCCGCCCTCGCCGTCGGGTTCCACCAGGCGGTATTCGATGTGGGCCCAGGCGTTGCCGACCAGGCCGCGCTGCCTGGGGTTCTCCTCGCCCAGGCGGCGCATGGCGTCCATGTGGCCGCCCTCGGGGGCGAACACCACGAACTTCGGCGAACCGGAGCCGACGTTGTAGCCGCGCACCACCTGGTCGCTGAGTCGGGTCGGATCGTCCCAGCGATCCATTTCGGCATCGGCCGCGCGCCTGGACAATTCGAGGCCCGCCGCCTCGCTGTCCGGATCCCCGGGCGCGGTGACATGCGGTTCGGTGCCGTGGGGTTCCACCGAATTGTCGTGGGGCTCCACTGGATTGCCGTGTGGCTCCGCTGTGTTGCCGTGGGGCTCTACCGAATTGCTGTGCGGCTCTACCGAATTGCCGTGCGGTTCCGCCGGGGCCCGCAACTCGGGCTGCGGTGCGTGACCCCAGTGCATGTCGTCCCGCTGGCCCTGGGCGCGAACCACATCGAACGCGGTCTCGGCATCATCGAGGCCGGTCTTGCGCAAGTAGCGGCGCAGGGCCTCGAACCCGGCGTCGCGCGCCACGCGGATCCGGTCCGCCTCGGTGCCGGTCGCGCGATGCAGGGCGCGATCGTGCGCTTCGGTGTACGCCTGCTCGGCCGGGCCGACCAGAATCGGACGGCCGGTCTCCTCGCGCAGCGACCGCAGCTCTTCGATCTCGGTGGCGTAGTCGAGCGCGCGCCGCACGACCGCGGCCGGGCTGTCGCCGTGCTCGCCCGGTACGTGCGGACCCTCCCCCGCCGGAATGCCGTGCGCGCGATCCCATTCCGCGGCGAAGTGCGCGGCCAGGTCGCGACCGCCCACGCGTGGGCCGTCGGAGAGCAGGCGCGCGGCGACCTCGCGGACACCCGCGCGGTAGGCGGCGTCGCTCCGCATGCGGTCGGTGACATCGCGGTCGCCGCGGAAGGCACGGCGGGCGGTGTCCAGGCCGTGGTCGTGGGCCCGGCGGTAGGCGCGTTCCAGCGGATCGGTCACCGGCCGGGCAGCGCGCTTCGGCCTGCTCTGCGCGCGCATTTCGTCGTGCAGACGGGCGGCCTCGTAGCCCAGCGCGCGATGCTCGGCCTCGCGGGCCAATCGGGCGCGGACGTAGTCGTCGCGGGTGAGAACGTGTCGATTCAGCGGTCCGGCGGTGCTCAGCTGCTCGTGCAGTTGCGCGGCGGCGCGAATCAGCTCGCCCACGTGGGCCGCCGGAGCCGAATCATGCGGCAGCACCAGCGTATTCGTGGCCGGGTCGTAGCCCGCCGCCGGACCGTACTCCAGGCGGCCGTCGCTGCCGCGGGTGATGGCGGCGGCCGGATCGTCGGTGTAGCGGATGCGCAGCCCGTGGTGGTCGACCGCCTCCAGTGCCCACGCGCCGAGGGACGACCGGCGACTCACCGAGTGGGTCTCGTTGAGCAGATCGGTGACGCGGTCCTCGGCGTTCAACAGTGTCTCGACGCGGGCCGGATCGAGCGGTTCGGCGGACGCGGTGGGATGTGCCGGATCGGTTGCCGCCCCGATGGATTCGAGGTGGCCGTAGTGGTCGGCGAGGGCGTCGGGCGCGTCCTCGCGGGTGCGGCCGACGAAACGTTCGTCGGCCAGCAGCGCGCGCACCCCGGCCTCGCGGGCCAGGTCGCGCGCGGCCTCCGGGGTCAGGTCCGGATCGGCGGCGCGGGCCTCGCGCACCGCTTCGTCCCCGGCGCGCAGGTAGGTGTCGCGCACCTCGTTGCCGTACGCGACATCCGCCTCGTTGCGCAGCGTGCCGCCGGTCGGGTCGTAGCCCGCGCGCTCGAGCTCACGCAGGAATTCCGCTTCCCGGCCAAAGGATTCGGCGGCCGTACGATCGGGCGACACCGTCGCGGCGTGTTCCGCGTCCAGGTGCGCGGTGGCCGCGACGACGGCGGCGGCCTGCTCGAGTTCGCCCCGGCCGTGGGCGTCGATATTGAGCTGACGCGACGCCGGATCGTAGAAGTCCCCGGCGACCGCCCCGCCGCCGCTGTCCTCCACCCGCAGCGCAATGCCCTTGTCCCGCAGGCTCGCCAGCGCGGCGTTGCCGGACTCGGTGGTGGACAGCACCTCGGCGACCCGGCTCACGGCCGGATCCGGGGTGCGATCGAGCCAGCGATAGTGCCGCTGATCGGCTCCGTAGAGCACATCCCGGGCGGCGTCATGGTCCGGCGAAACCGGTTCCGGCCGTGCGGGTTCGGGGATATCGCCGGAGAGACCCGTGGTCCGGCGACTCATCGCGGGCGGCAGCTCGTTGGGATCCACGCTGCCCGGGTACTCGTCGTTGTACGCCTCGAGCAGCAGCTTGTAGGCGACCTGCGCGGGCTCGCTGGCACGGTCGCCGTTCATGATCACATCGGCGAACGCCTCGGGCAGCGCCTCGGTGGGGTTGGAGACCAGCAAGCCCTTGTTGTTGGGGTCGTGCAGGCTGTACGTGGTGAGCTCGTGCACGAAGTCCAGATAGCCGTCGGCGGTGCCGCGGGTGTTGAAGTAGTGCTCGAACAGGACATCGTCGAATTCCCGGCGCGCGCGGCCCTGCCCGGCGAAGTCGAGCACGTGGCCGAATTCGTGGACGAGCTGCGAATAGAACGGGCGCATACCGGATTTCGGCGGGTGCCCGCCATCGAGTTCGTCCTCGAGCACCGAGCGCTGCATCTCCTCGGGATCGGTGGCGAAGACCTCGTTCAGGATGAGCTGGTCGGCACGGTAGCGGCCGTTCTCCCGCTTGCCCCGGGTCATCGCGTACACGATGTCGTCCGGATCGTTGGGAATCTTGCCGATCGAGATCTCGCGCAGCGGGGCGTCGGGGAAACGGGACTTCATATCGTCGATGGCACGCGCGAACTCGCGCAACACCTCCGGGTGGACATCGGTGCGGTCGAATCCGACGACCTCGAGACCCCAGCGCTGGCGCAGCGTGTCCGCGATCTGCTCGGGATTCATCCGCGACCACTCGTCGGCAGGGGCGGGCGACCACGAATGATCCGGTGCGGGAACGTGATCCTGTGCGCCGCCGCCGTGCTGCTCGGCGGGATCGGGCGTCGCACCCTTGTGGGCGGCCGAGTGGACATCCAGGTCCGGATCGTGACCGGCCGACACATGGGTGGCACCCGGATCGGTGGGCGGGCGCAGGCGTTGGACGGTGACGGTCCCGTCCGACATCGACACCTCGACGCGGCGGTACTCGACCGGGGTGCCCTGGCTTGCGAGCTGCGCGCGCACCTTCTCGCCGAGAATGCGGCCGTGATCCGGCAGCGCGCTGACCACGTGCACCGTCGCCGGATCGCCGCCGATGCCGACACCGGGGCGCACCGGACGGTCGGTGAGATCGGCGAGCACCGCGTTCACCGCGGTCTCGTGGACCAGATCGCGCGCCTTGAGGTAGCGCTCGGTCTGCTGATGGTGTTCGCGGAAGGCGGCGGTGGCGGCCTTGCGCAGCTGCGAGAGCTCGTCCGAACGCGCGATGGCCGCGTCGCGTTCGTAGAAGTACTCCGACATCTGGTGCTTGGGAATGTTCTCCCGGTTCATCACCTCGTCCAGGCGCGCGGCCTCCGCGGACAGCGCGTCCTCGACCGCACGCTCCAGATCCTTGGCCGAGCGGCCGGTCGGGTCCAGGCCCAGTTCCCGTGCCACGTCGTCCATTCGGGCGCGGGCCGCCTCCGCGCGCTCGTGCGCCCGTTGCCCGCCCTCCGCGTAGGCCCGGATGAGCGAGGCGTGCTGCGCGTCCCCGGGAATGTGCTCCTCGGGCGGCCCGAGCGGCTCCCACTCGGCGGTGTGATTCGAGACCGGCTGTGCGGCAGCCGGATCCGCGGCAGCTGGATCCCCGGTCGCCGCCGGATCCGGGTCACCGCCTGGCTTGGCCGGTCCACCGGGTTTGGCCGGGTCGGTGCCGGAGGGGTCGTCCGGATCGGGGCCGTTGCGCCCTTCCTCGGGGCCTTCCTCACCGGGCGTCTCGGTAGCTACCGGATCCGTCTCGGTAGCCACCGGACCCGACTCGCTAACGACCGGATCCGACTCGGTAACGACCGGGCCCAGCTCGACGGCCGACGATGGATGTTCTTCCGGACCGTGCTCGTTCACCCAGTCGGCGAGTTCGCGTGCGCGATGCAGGTTTTCGGTGGCATCGGCCAGCCGCTCGAAGGCCGCGGCGCGATCACCGCTGTACTCGCGAATGGTGGTGTTGCCCAGCTCCGCCAGGGCCGCACGGTAATTGGCGGCGGTGAGGTCGGATTCCTGGGCGTGCAAACCTGTTCGACCGTTGAAGTCGTCGATGGCCGCACGCAGGGCGGTGTGCGCGGTGTCGACGGCACGGGCCGCCGCCGCGGCCGGGGTGTCGGCGGCAATGCGGGCGTCGGTGTCGAGGTGATCGAGTTCGGTTTCCCAGCGCGTCACGCGGTCCTGCGCGTCGAAGTGCTGGTCGATGGCATCGGCCAGCTCGAGCAGACCGCGCTGCTGCGGCGTCAGCTCCTCGTGCGGGGTGTCGGCGAGTTCCGCGCGGGTGTCGGCCGCCCACGAGCGGGTGAGATCGGCGTCGGAGACCGGCAATCCGATCTTGGCGATATTGCGGCGCACCTCGGCCAGCGACTCTTCCTGGTGGGCGTAGCGCAGTTCGCGCTCGGCCCGCTCCCGCGGGGACTCCTCGGCGTGATAGGCGTCCACCAGGTTCGATTCGGCGCGATCCAGGAATTCCAGCGCGGACTGATAGCGCTGCGCGGCATCGCGGACCGGCACCAGTTCGTCGGTCCAGATATCGCCGGACTCCAGCGGCATGCGCGAGAGCCGGTCGACCTGCTCGACCACGCGGTCCAGATCCGCGGGCCAGTTCGCCGGGGAGGCCGCCACCGCCGCCTCCAGATCGGCTCGCGCGCTGTCGACTTCGCGCTGCCACACATCGACCGGCGTGTCCAGCGGGCCCGCCGCGGCCTCGGTCGCCGCGTGCAGTTCGGCCTCGAGGTCGCGCACCCGTGCCTCGGCCCGGTTGTACTGCTCGGCCGCCGTCCGCAGATCCTCGATGCGCTGCTCGGAGTTCGGCAGCGTGCCGCCCTCCTCGCGGGAACGGGTGGCCAGGTAGTCGGTGGTGCCCGCGAGCCGCTCGGGGGTCAGGTCGCTCTCGCGGAGCGGGCGGTTGTGCTCGAGGTACATCCGGCCGACCGCGTAGTCGCGGCCGTCGCGGGCCAGGTCCAGCTGATGGCGGGCCTCCGCGAGATCGGCGGCCACTTCACGCGGACTCCGTTGCGGCGGTGCGGGTTCCACCGGCGTGGTCAGCGCGTTGTACTCGGCCGCCAGGCGGGCCAGCGCGTCGATATCGGCCTCGCGGGCGGCGATCTCGTCCCGCATGCCCTGCACCAGGTCGGCCAGTTCCTCCGGCTTCGGCCGCTCGTGCTGCTCGATCTTGCCGTCTCGGTACACCTCGTAGACCTGGGCGGACCTGGCCCAGCGCACCCGGTCGACGACCTTCGACAGTTCGTCGGACGTGAGCGGTGTCCGATCGGGTCCCAGGCTGTCACGGTATTGCTCGTAGGCTCTCGTCGCATTGTGCTCGTGCCGGGTGCGCAGCACCTGCTCGAGCTCCTCCGGCGTGAGCCGATCGTGCAGTTCGGTCAGGTGCTCGCGATACAGCTCCACGGTGCGGTCGATATCGTGGATATCCACGCCCAGCAGGCGCGACCACACTCCTTCCGCCCCCTGCGGAATATCGGAAAGCGGTGGCTCGCCGATGGAGTCGCTCAGCAGGCGGTGCAGCAGCGCGGGCGCGTCCGGATCGTGGATCGGCAGCTCGCCGTCGGCGACCCGCGGATCATTGCGGGCGTCGAAACGCAGACCGTCGTGGTGGGGGTCGAGTTCGCCCACGGTGCGCGTGTATTCGGCGAGCGCCGCCAGCAGGTGCGGATCCTGTTCCGACCGGGACAGGATGTCGTTGACCGCGCGCAGCAGCTTGTTCCGCTTCAGGCTCTCCGGATCCGGCCCGTATCCGACGATCTCACGCTTGTCGTCGTCCACGACATGCTTGGATTCGTACAGCGCCTCCGGCTCGACACCCAAACGCCGCGCCAGCCGGTCACGGGCCTCCAGCACGGCCTTGGACCGGCCACCGTCCGGTGCGCCCTTGGGATCGGCGTTGTCGCGCACCAGTTTCGCGTAGTCGAGCAGGTCATCGGCGATCTGCTTGCGCAGGGCCCGCTTCACCGAGGGATCGGTCAGGGCCCGGGCCAAGCCCTCCGGCGTCAGCTCGTGGGGCTCCACGCCCAGGCGGTGCGCGAGGTTGCCGAGCACCCGGTTCAGCTCGTGGAAATTCTCGATGGCGTCGCTGGTGCGGATGTAGTCCGCCATGCCCTCGATCTGCGCGGCCCGCAGCGCGTTGTCCTGGCGCAGCGCCTTGATGGTGGCGTCGATGCGATCCGGGCTCAGGTCCGTCGTTTCGACCGACAGCCGATCCGCCAGCTGTTTGCGTTCGGCGCGCACCACGTCGGGGTCGCGTGGCGCGCTCGGCTCGGATTCGTGCGGGGCGGATTCCGGAGCGGGCGCGTGCGCCGACTCCGGTTGCACCACCTGCCATTCCGCATTGCCCTCGCGAATCAGATTGCCCTCGCGAACCAGGAGGACCGGGGCATGCTCGCCGTTCACGTCGAGGTCGTGGAAACGCACCTCCGGCACCGTCTTCGACGCCACGACGTGCACATCGCCGTCGGGGTTCAGCTCGACGATGCGCAGATCCAGTTGCAGCTCACCGCGATTGAGCATCCCGCCCATCTCGGGGTGGTCCGCGAGATATTCGGCCAGGCGGCCGACGTGCTCGCCCTCGCCGCCGATCACCACGAGCCGGGGCGGGTCACCCACACGCTCACCCGGCCGGACCCCGATGCCGGGTTCCAGCATCGCGCCGCCCTCGCTGTCCATCCAGACGTGCGCGGTGCGATCGACGAGTTGGCGGCCGTGCTCGCGGGCCACGGTGTCGGCGTGCAGGAAATCGTCGACCGCGCCGGAGAATTCGGCCAGGTGGTCGGCCTCGTCGCGGACCTGCATGCGCAGGTCGGCAATGGTGTGCGCGAGTCGCTCGGGACTCAGTTCGTCCAGGCCGACCCCGAGCAGCTGCGCCCAATTCGAGCGCTCCTCGGCGACCTGATCCCGCCGCAGGGCATCGTTGAACAGCGGGCCCTGTTCGCGCTCCGGCTGGGTGGGATCCGGGTCTTCGAAGTGACGCGGGCCCTCGCCGCCATTGTTGACACCGACATAGTCCAGGGCGGTCGGCCGCGGCTCACGCGGGCGGAATTCCAGCGCGGGGTCGTCGGGGTCCGCGCCCGCGCGCTGCCGACGGGCATCGGCCCGTTCCTGCTGAATGCGGAGTTCGTCGGCCTCGCGGACATCGCGCACATAGCGGCCCAGCGGATCCGAATCATTGATGGCGACCGGCCGCGGCGGCACCAGCTCGCTTTGCAGATTGAAGCGCTCGGCGACGTCGCGCAGCGCCTCGATGGCGCCCGCGCGGCGCATGAGCCGGTAGGCGGCGTCGTCCACCGCACCGCGCAGGGCGGCCGGGTCGGTGCTCGAGACCTCGATATCGTGCCGCAGGGCCTGGTGCACCAGCTCGGTCAGCGCGGCATCGCGGGCCTCGAGGGCGTGCACCACCGGCTCGGGAACGGTAGTGCCCCAGGTCCGTTCGGGCGGATCCTCCAGGGTCGGGCGTTCCGGCCGCGGCTCGGGCGGATGCTGCGCGCGCTCGCGCAGGTAATCCTCCTCGGTCGGCAGTCCCGCCATGCGCAGGCTCTCCTCGACCTCGGCGCGCAGCACGGGATCGGCCTCGGAGAACCACGGCTCGTACTCGCCCCGGCGGGTGGGCATGGGCACCACGTCCGGGGAGATATCGGCGATCTTGTTGGTGCCGAACTTGAGCCAGAAGCGCTCGCGCTCCTTGAGGAGCAAGATGACCTGGCGGGTGATACCGAACGGGCTCGGGTCCCCGACGTCGTCCCAGTGCAGTCCGTGCCCAATGCCGAGGTGCTCGAGCGCATGCCCGGCGAAGCTGACCAGCTTGCCCTGGCCGTCGTCGAGACCCGAACCCGCCGGGTAACCCGGGTAGTGCGACTGGAATCCGGCGAACAGGCGATCCCGCAGTCGGCGCAGCAGGCCCGGACGCTTGGGCTCGGGTTCGGGCTCCGGTGGCGGTTCGGGCAGGTCGGGGCGCGAGGTCACCTCTACGCGATACGAGCCGTCCGGGTGCTCGGTGACCTTCACGTGCACCCGGTCACCGTCGGCCTGCAAGACCAGGTGATGTCCGTCGGCGGGGTCGGGCGTGGCGTGGGTGGCGGCCACCAGGTCCGCGACATCCGAAGCGCGACGCAGGGTTTCGGCCCGCAGTTCGGCCAGGGTGTGCTCGGCGTGCGCGGGCAGCACCCGCTCCGGATCAACCCCCAGCAGGCGGGCCCACTCGTCGCGGACCCGGGCGGCCCGGGCGCGATCCTCCGGGGTGGCGGCCCGCGCGTGCCGGTCGACGGCATCGTGGAGCGCCTCGATCGCACCGGCCCGCAACAGGTTCCGGTACTGCAGTTCGCCCGCCACCTCGGACAGGTGTTCCGGGCGGATGTCCTCCGGCCGCAGGCCCAGTTCCTCGGTCAGCCGCTGGCGCAGCTCGTCCAGGGTCATGGCACGCGGCTCGTCGTGTGCCGCACCGCGATTCGTGTCCGACCAGGGTTCCAGGGGTAGGCGGCGCGGAGTTTCGCCGGGGGCGGGCGCTGTTTCGCCGGGGGCAGGCTCGGTGCGCACGGTCGTGGTGCGCTCGTCGTCGGTCAGGCGTCCGTAATCCTCCGGGCGCATCGGGCGCGGCGCGACATTGCCCTCCGGATCGCCGAAACGACCACGGGCACGGGCGTTCTCGGCGACATCCCGGAAGGCGGCCTGGCGGTCCTGCGGACCGATGGCCTCGTCGAGGCCGAGCGCCTTCGACAGGCGGCGGGCGTAATCCTGTTCCGCGGCACCGCGTTCGCGGGGACCGGGGGTGGCCTCGGAGCGGCCGAGGTGGTCGGCCGCCGCTCGCAGCGCAGGTGAGGCCTGGACCGGGTCGACGGGGGCGGCCGGGGTGGCGGGGTCGGCTTCGCGGACCGGAGCCGTCTCGGTGGGCGCCTCCGACACGGCGACCTCGGCGGTGCTCGCCTGCGGTTCGACGGTGGGCGACTCGACGGTGGGCTCGTGGCCGGGCTCGGCGGTCGGATCGTGGTCGAGGTCGACGGTCCAGGCGCGCGAGGCGTTCTCGTCGCGGCCGCCCGCGGTCTCCCAGAGATAGTCCGCGCGATCGCGGGCGATGCGGGCCAGCGCCTCGGCGTGTTCCGCGCGCAGGTCCGCGAGGCGACGATCCAGGCTGCCGGGGGGATAGTGCTCCGCCTGTTCACGCAGCCAGGCGGCGTGCTCGGCCTCTCGGCGGGCACTCCAGTCGGCCTGGATGGCCTCTTGGCGCTCGAGCCAGTGCTCGTTGGGGTCGGAAGTTCCCGGGGCGGTGCGGGATTCGTGCGTGTCACCGCCGCCGGGGTGCTCGCCGCCCGGCGACATCTGGTCGTGCGTGGCTTCCGTTCGGGCCGAGGGGGTTTCGCGCAGCGGGACACCGTGGTTGCGGGCGGCCTCGCTCGCGATATCGCCGCTGCTGATGGTCAGCAGCTGATGCAGGACCTGAGCCGGTTCGCTCGCGTTGTGACCGTTCATCTCCACATCGCGGAAGGCCTCGGCCAGTGCCTCGGGTGGGTTCAGATGCCCGTGCTCGTCGAAGGCATAGCCGGGCAACTGCTTGAGCCAGTGATCGAACAGCTCCGGGTCCCGTGTGCCGTAGACGGCCTCGAAGTGCCCGATCAGGACATCCGCCGCCTCGTGACGGGCCAGGCGCTGACCGTTCATCTCCACCACGTGCCCGTATTCGTGCACGATCGCGCCGTATACCGGGCGCTCTCCGATGCCCGGCGCGTACCGGCCCTCGTCGACCTTCGCCTGCAGGCGTTCGATGAACTCCTTCGGATTGGTGGCGAAGCGCTCGTTGAACACGATCCGGTCCGCGCTCATCCGCCCGGTCGCGTCCTTGGCGCGCCAGGTGGCCGCGAACGCATCCGGGGATTCGGGGATCGGGCCGATCTGGACCGACCGCAGCTCCGCGTCCGGATACCGCTGCCGCATGTCCTCGACCGCACGGCCGTACTCGCGGGCGTACTCGTGCGGCAGGTCCGGGTTGTCGAAACCCTGGGTGTGCAGGCCGAATTCGTTCTCGAGTCGTTGTTTGACCTCGTCACGGCTCAGACCCGACCAGGAATCATCATGGGGCGCACCGTGATCCGCGGACGGAGTGTGCTCTGGATCCGGGACGTCGTCCTGCGGCGGGTGGTGATCGGACGGTTCGTGGCCCTCGGGCTCGCGCACACCGGCGATGCCCGGGATCTCGACGGGGTCGCGATGCGGCGGGACCGTGCCGCCCGGCTCGTTGAGGCGATAGTCCTGCGGGACGTACTCGTTTCGACCGCAGTAGCTGGGAACGTCGTGCAGCATCGAACTGCAGTTCGCGCACGCCGGGGCGGGCTCACCGATCTTCTGACGCTTGGTGTCCTGGAGCCAGCGCGGATCGAACCGCATCTCCCCCAGCACTTCTCGGCCCAACGGCGGCGGGTCACCCTCGTGGCCCGCATTGCGCCACTGCGCCTCGTGCTCACGCTGACGCGCCCACAACAGTTCGTTGACGGCCTTGACTTCCGCGTGCCGCAGCGGCGCGTCGAAGTGAGCGCGACCCTCGTACTTCACCTCCCGCATGACCGGCTGATGATCATCGCCGATCAGGACGCGACCGTTCTCCCTGACCTTCTCGGTGTGGACCTCGCCCTCGGCCTTCATGACCGGGTGCTCGTAATCGCCCAGCGCACGGAAATTCTCGCCCAACAGCGGATGCAGGTGGGCATCGTCGATCACATCGAACGCGAAACCGTTGATGCCCTCGGTGATCAGGCCGGTACGCAGATCGATCGCCACCGCGCTGCACGGGCCCTCGCCCGGCAGCCGGGACTCCGCGTGCTCCAGCGCGCGGGCGCGGGAAAGATCGCCCACGTAGTCGTGGACCGGCCTACCGTCGATGGCACGGATCAGGCCGTTCTCGTCCTTGTGGACTCGCGGACCGTTCGGATCGATCTCCTCGACGATCGCACCGCGCGCCTGATCCGCCAGGTAGTTCGGATCGTCGATGCGCTGCGGGCGACCGGGATCGGAGACCTCATCGGTCAGCGTGACCGGATGCTCGAGCTTCTCACCGGCCGAGGGCGCCTTGCGCGGCTCGTGCTCCGACTCGCCCTCGGCGGTGTGGTCGGGCTCGTGGTTGATCCCGCCGTGTTCGTCTTCACCGGACGGCTTGGCTCCCGCGCCCTCGGAATCCATTGTGGCCGGGGCGGTTTCATGCTTCGGCGGGGATGCGAATTTGGCGTCGAGATTGTGGCGGGTGCGCAGGCCGAGGGGATCGTGGGCGGTGCCGTCGGCCTTGAAGAGGATCGCGTGGGTGCCCTTGGTCTCGACCGGGACGATCGGCGGGTGGCCGTGTTCGCGACCGGCGGCCGGGTCCTTGACGACAATATTGCCGCCCTCGTTGACCAGCAGGTAGGCGTGGGCGCCGACGCCGTGCTCGTCGACGGGACCGGCGTAGTGGTCGACCACCAGGGCCGAAGAGCCGGGGCCCAGTTCGCGGAGGCGATCGGCGATGGCGTCGTGGCCGTCGAAGGTGATCAGCTTGCCGCCCGCCGCGGCCACCAGCTGCTTGGCGGAAATACCCTCCGGGCCGATCTCGTGCTCGGGTACGTGGATCGAGTCGTTGCCGGTCAGCTCCTTCAGCAGCTCCAGCGACATGACGCCGCAGTTGCCGCGCTGCGGCTCCTCCGGTGCGGGCTCCTCCAGCACCGGCTCATTCGAATCATGGTGTGCGCCAGCGGTATCGGCGGGCTCGTCCAGGGTGCCGGGGTGCTCCACCGCGCCGTCGCCGCGCTCGGGCAGACCGGTGCGGCCCTCCTCCGGCGCTTCGGCGGGCTCGCGGGGATCGGCGGTGCGCTCGCCCGTCACGGGCTCCGGCGTGCGCTCTCCCTCCGGACCACGCCGGGATTCGTGCTCGGCGGCGCGGGGAACCGCGTGATCGCCCACCGGAATCGGCGCGACCAGCAGGCCATCCGCGGGCTCATCGCGCTTCGAGTGCTCATCCCGCTCACGGTCATGCGGCTGCTCCCCCGCCGACGACTCGGACTCGGGGCGCGCATCCGCCGGGCGCGGGCGCTCGGTGGTATCACCGGGATGCTCCGCAGGCTTCTTCGCCTCGGACGAATCATGAACTGGCTCAGCCTGTTCCGGCCGAACATCGGTGGGCTCACCGCGATTCGTCCCGGATTCGCTCCGATCGGCGGCGGGGTCGGCGACATCGGAGGCAGGCTCGCCGCGGTCGATAGTGGGCTCGGCGGTGGGAGTACCGGACTCACCACGGTCGGCGACAGGCTCGGGGTGGTCTGTGGTGACCTCGGGGCGATTGGCCGCAGCGTCTGGGCGGTCGTTCGAGGCGTCCGACTCATCTGTTCGGGCGCGGTCCGCACCGGGTAGGTTCGAATCCTTCTGCCCAGCAGGATGTTCGGTGGATTCGCGCGGGACATCACCGCCTTGCTCGGGACGCGGCTGCGACGGCTCGTGCTCGGTGGTGGTCGGGCTCTCGGGGTCGGTGGATCGGGGTGGCTCGCCTGCGGTGTCCTCGGCGTCGCGGCCGGAATTCCGCTGTTCCGCACCGGGTTCGGCATCCTTGGGCTCAGCCGGGTTGTCGCGCGTGACAGCGGGGTCTTCGTTGCTGGCACCCCGATCATCGTTGCGGGCAGCCGGGTCATCGTTACGTGCCGCCGGGTCGTCATTGCGGGCAGCCGGGTCATCGTGTCCGGTGGCCGGATCGTCCTGTGCAGCAGTCCGATCGTCGACATTGGCGGGTTCGCGGGTGTCGTCCGACTCCGGGCGCGGTTGCGATTCGTCGTGCGGGGTGGGTTCGCCGGGCGCGGGCTGCTCGGAGCGATCGGTGGGAGACGAGTCGCGCTGGCCCGCGGGCTGGTCGGATTCGGCTGGGGTCGGGGATTCTTCGGCACCCGATGCCGGATCGCGGGGTTCGGGCTGGGTGGCTTCGCGCTCGTTGACGGGAGTTGTTTCGTCGGAGTCCGGGCGGGGGGCGGTCGGCTCCTCGCCGGGGCGCTCGGTGGCCGCGGGGGCACGGGTGTCCGTACCCGCTTGGGGGCGCGCACTTTCCGTTCGCGGAGCGTCGGTGCGTGCGCCGGTGGCGTCGGGACGTGCGCCGGTGGCGTCGGGACGTGCGCCGGTGGCGTCGGGACGTGCGCCGGTGGCGCGGGACTGTTCCGGAGTCGCGGTTCGGGGCTGCTCCGTGGCGGTGCCACGGGCCTCCGGTGCGGCTGCGGCGTGTTGCGGCGTGCCGGGGGCTGTGGATCCGCCCGAGGTGGTCGGGGCCGCGGTGGAGGAGGCGGCGATCGGGGTGTCGGGACGGGCCGCGGAGCCGTTGGATACGCCTGCGGGGGAATCGTGGCCTGCGGCACCGGCCCGGGTCGGGGTGCCGTTGGCCGAATCGGTAGCGGCGGGAGCGGAATCCGTGGTTGTGGAGGCGGCCGAGTGCAGCTCGCCGGGGGCGCTCGCACGCGACGGCGCGGACTCGGTCGGCGCACCGGCATTCGCGGAGGAATCAGCGGGGCCACCGGCATTCTGGCTGGAATCCGTTGCGCCGGAAGATGTCTCCGACCGAACCGAGTTCGACTGGCGAGCACCGGAGTCGGTGGACGAGCCTGACTGGGAAGACGAGCCGGACTGGGAAGACGAGGCCGCTTTCGGCTCTGCGGCGGGGGCGGGGGCGGTGCCGCGCGAGTCGCCTCCGGCGGGAGCGGACTGGGTCGGGGCGGAGCCCTGTGTCGAGGGACCGGACGCCTGCGGGGCCGGGCCGGTGGCCTGCGGGGCGGAACCGGAGGTGTTCGTCGGCTCGGACGTGGGTGCGGGCGCTTCGTGCTTGCCCGCCTGGACGCCGGATTCGACTGCCCCGCCATTGGTTTCGCCGGTTCCGGCCTGCGGCTGATTCGCGTGGGTGTCGCCCGCGGTCGTGGGCGTCCCGGCCTGCTGGGTCTGGCCGTGGTCGCCGCCGGTGGTCTGGCCCTGCTCGCCGGTGGCGGCCTGTCCGTCGGTGGGGGTGGCGGTCTCCTTGCCCCGGCTGTCGGTGGTGACGCCGCCGGTGTCGCCGCCCTCGGGACGTGTGGTGCTGCCGTCACCGGTGGGACGCGCGTTGGCGGTGGGATCGGTTGATTCACCGGAGAATCCGGCCGCGTGGGTCTGGGGGCCACCGGTATCGGTGCCGCCGGTATGACCGGTGTCGCCGGAGAAGCCGTTCCCGTCCGGGCGCGCGCCGATTTTCGCGAAGTCGCTGGGAACGCCCGCCTTCCAGGCCGCGACACGTTCGTGGAAGCCCTGCGCGGCACCGTGATTCAGGCCGGACAGGCCGCCGTTGGACACACCCGCGGTGAGCATGCGGGGGTCGAAGTTGGTGAAGGCGTTGCCCATGTTCTTCCAGGCGTCGCCCCACCCGTGGTTGACCACGTCCAGACCGAACTGCGCGCCCGTCCCCGCGAGGAATCCCGCTCCCGCACCGGCCAATCCGGCGCCAGCACCGGTGATACCGGCCTGCAGGAAGTGGTTCAGCTCGGTCTTGCCCAGTGCGCCGCCGATCATCTCACCGGCCTTGCCGCCCACCAGGCCGCCGACACCGGCGCTGAACCCGGTGACGCCGATTCTGCCCCAGTCCATGCCGCTGCGATGCCCGGCCGCCACCTGGTACGCCTCGATGCCCGCTTCCTGCAGCATGCCCAGCCCGGCGTCCAGCACGAAGTGCCGCACCACGAATTTCGCCAGCGTCGAGCCGATCAGCTTCCCGACGTACTCCTCGATGGCGGTGAGCGCCCGCTTGACGATCATGCGCACCGCGAAGCGCGTGGTGGCGACCGCGGCCGCCTCCTCCGCCGGGGCGGTGGGCGGGAAGACCCAGGCGGCCGCTATCTCGATCGCCAGAATGGCCAGCGACGAATAGAACATGAGCTTGGTCGACTCGATCTCGGTTCCGGTGTCGTGCACCGAATCACCGATCTGATCGAAATACTCCGCCAGATCCAGGATCGAGGTGTTGCCGTCCTGCTTCCCGCCGACACCGGCCAGCAGATCGAAGGTCTTGGCCATCGCGTCGCGGCCGTCCCCGTCGATATACGCGGCCAGCGTGGCGGATTTGGCCGCGTCGATACCCGAAACCTGGTTGCGCAGACCTTCGGCGGTCTTCTTCCAGTGGCCAGCCAGATCCCACATCTGGTCTTCGTTGCCCTCGGGCCATTCCATCCCGACGAGCCAGCCCAGCCATTCGAGTTCAGAGGGCAGGTAGAGGGCCATGATCGATTACCTCGCCGCCGCCTCGCGCGGTCGTCTCACCATCCGGAATCGGTGGCCCCGCTGCGCCGCGGCTGTGCCGCATCGGAATTCGGCTCGGTCGCCTGATAACCGCCCAGGCGCTCCCGCGATTTCGGCGGTGCGGTGGACACCACCGGCGGCTCCGGAATCGTCAATTCCTTGCTCAGGTCCGGCATTCCGGGGATCAGGTCCGCGAGCTTGGGTAGCCGCTCCCGGTTCTGCGATACCGGCGCCATGATCTCCCGGCTGCGGCGGGCGGCCTCGGCGGCGGCCTGCTGCGCGGCCTCGGTCACCGCCTTGGCGATCTCGGGATAGTCGAGATCCTCGATCCCGGAACCGAATTTGGTCTCGATCACGGTGCCGTCGGCGTTCACCGTCACCGTGACCCGCTTGCCGCGCACCGTGGCCGAGGCCGTCAGCGCGGCGCGCTCCTGCTGTAGTCGGGTGATGGTGCGCATCTGCTCGGCGAAACCGTCGAGGATCTCGGCCAGGTCGGACTTGCGCTGCTCGTTGGTCATTGCTGGCCCTGGAATCCCTCGCCGTTCGCGTGGTCCATGCCGCCCAGCTTGTCCGCCGACTGCTGCTGTGACGTGGAGAAGTTGCCGAACGTCCCGGCCATGTTCTTGGCGCCCGTGACGATGTTCTTCATGCTGGCCAGATAGCCCTGGTCACCGTTGGCGAACTGGCGGCCGAGCGAATCGTTGCCCCACGGCGTGCCCAAAGCGTCGGCCTGCGAGGTGAATCCGTCCACCACGCCCTGGATGCCGTCGCGCACCTCACCGGTCTTCTGAGAGGCCTTCGTCAGCAGATCCTGGTAGGAATGCAATCGATCGCCACTCATGATCAACGCCCTTTCGATCCGGCAACCACACAGTATCCGGAATATTAACGGACAGTGTTGTTTCGGGCAGGGGATAGATCATGCGGTGGGTATTTGATCACCGGCTGGTCGTCTTGTCCATGGTCAGTTCACCGTCGGCGGTCCAGCGCTGTCGGACCAGCACCCGGCTGTGCTCGTCGAGCACCACCCGTTCCTTCAGCTGACCGTTCTCGTACCAGTGCTGCCATTCCCCCACCGCCGCGCCCATGCGGGTGACACCCTCCGACCGCTTGGAGCCGTCCGGCCACCATTCCCGCTGCGGGCCGTCCTCGACGCCGTCGACGTAGGTGAACAGCAGTACCAGTTGCCCGTTGTCCGCGTATTTCTCGACTTCCCCGGTGTAGGGCTCATCCTCGTAGCAGGTGCGCCCGTAGTCGTCGAGCTCCACCTGATCTCGGCTGATTCGCATCGTCTACTCCGTCGCGGGGGATCGTGGCACGGCCTGTCGGCCTCTGGTCGAACCGGAACACCCTAACCGGACGACGCGCGCGATCGCTTCGTCAGCCCTGCTCCGCTCGCCCCGCTGCTACTCGTGTCCCTGCTGTTCGCGTGCGGCCTTGCGCTGTTCGCGTGCCTCGAACCAGTCGTCCATGTCCGCACGCCAGCGCGCGGCATTGCTGCCGTCGAGCTGACCGGCGAACGCCCGCCGGGCCGCGTCGATCAGCTCGGGGGTGACGTTCGGATGCGCGGCGGTGATCGCCCACAGGGCGTTCTGGGTGTCCTCGTCGAGTCCGGTGGCGGTGTGGACACCGCGGCCCTGCATCACATCCGAAAGGACTTCGTCGAAGTTTCGCCGCAACTCATCGTCGCTGGGATAGGCGTTGCGCATGTCGCTCTCCTCCTTCGGCCGAGCCGAGTCTCAGCATGTCATCCGAAGATTCCCGAGCGGCGCACCGGGTCGGCGAGCACGTCCCGGATCAGCATGCCCAGATCCGCGTCCGTCGCCACCGGGTGATATCGCACCTCGCACTGCGGAGCGCCTGCGACCATCACGGACAAGCGATGGAAGCCGTGCTGCGTGCGCTCCCAATGCACCTCCGCGCCCAGGCGATCCAGTTCCAGAGCCTGATCGCCGACCCGCAGCACCAGACCGGCCTGGGTGTCCCGATAGAAGATCACCCGCAGCCCATCCAGATCGTCGTACACACCCGCCAGGGAACCCGCACCGGCCGGTGCGGACCGCAGGTCACCGGTGAACGGGTTCAGCATCGCGAATTCGCCGAAACCCGAATGCGAGCGCAGGAAGACACCGCCGCCGGAACCGGACGGACCCGACGCACGCGGGAAACGATTGCCGCCACGCGACCGGCCGCCGTTCACACCCGGCTGCTGCGCTGCGGGCGCACCCGCGGGGCCCGGGAATCCGGGGCCCATTGGCGCGCCGGACGAACCAGCGCCGTTGGAACCGTTGCCCGGGTAGCCATTCCACGCTGGCTGTCCACCGCTCGAATCCGGTATCGCGCCCGGCGGCAGCGTGGGTCCGCCGGGACCGGCCGGAGAACCGGGAAGGTGCGGCAGCCCGCTGTTCGGATGGCCGGGAACCCCGGGCAGAGACGGCGTGCCCGGCTGCTGCGGGTCCTGCCCATGAGGCAGGGTCGGCCGTCCTGGAGACCCACCGGGCGGCTGGGAGGCACCGCCCGGAATCTGGGATGATCCGCCCGGAATCTCGGGGAAATCGCCCGGTTGCTGCGGCGTGCCCGGCAACGGCCACGAATTCCACGGCGGCACTTGACCGTTCGGCGGCAGCTGACCGCCCGGCCAACCCGCACCGGGAGGCGGCGACACCGGGTAGGCCGGGATCGAGGGCACGGGGGGCTGCTGAGGCGTGGGTATACCGGTACCGCCCGGCCACGAGGGCGAGGGCCCACCCGTCGACGGCGGCCCGCTGGGCGGTTGCGGATACGACGGAGGCTGAGGGGGCTGCGGAGGCTGCGGGGGCTGCTGCGCATCCGGCGGCAGGGTCCACGGCGCCGCCTGCTGCGACGGCTGCGGAACGTACTGGGGGAACTCCGGATTGAACGGCCGCGGCGGATGCGGCACATGCGACCGCGAATACGGATTCCACCGATACCCGCCGGACTCGGACTCCTGCCCGCGCTCGGCGTCCGGCTCCGCCTCCGGCCACGCCCCGGAATCGACCTCACCCGACCGCACCGGCATATGACCGGGATCGGCTGCGCCAGAGTCCTTCTCAGCCTTCACGTCGGGGACGACGGGGTCGCTTCCGTTTGGTGACGGGTTCTCTCGGTTGGGCTCGGGCCGGACCGGGTGGGTGGGATCGGTTGGGGTGGAGGTCTTGTCGGTTTCGGGGTTCGGCTGCTCGTGGGAGGGCATTGGCTCGGCGCGGTGGCCGGTGGGCTTGGTTGGGTCGGTGGCATCACCGGCGGGGGGCGTCGGATCGTCCTCGTGCTGAACGGGTTCCGGGGTCGAGCTGCCGTCGGAGCCGGGGTGGGTGGGGTCGTGGGGGGTGGCGGGGGTGCCGCCGGTGGGGCCCTCTTCTTCGGGGCCGGAGGGGGTGGGATCGCCTGGGCGGGGGATGTTCTCGTCGATCCAGCGGGCCAGGGCGTCGGCGCGGTGGAAGGCCTCGGCGGCGGCGTGGAGGTCTTCGAAGGCGGTGCGGCTGCCGGGGCCGTTTTGCAGTGCGGTCTTGCCGCGCAGCTCCTCGAGGGTCGGGGCGAGGGCCTCGGGGGTGAGTTCGGATTCGTGGACGCGGAGGCCGGTGGCCGCTTGGAAGTCGGTGATCGCCAGGCGCAGTGCGGTGTGGGCCGCGTCGCGAGCGGCGGCCGCGCCCTCGTGCGGGGAGACTCCGGCGCGGGCCGCGGCGGCCTCGAGTCGCCGCACCTCGGACGACCACCGATCGGCCGCGGCCTGGGCGGCGTCGACCCGGTCCACGGCGGCCCGCAAGGCCTCGTCGCGGGCCGCGAATTCCTCCGCGCCACTGGGCTTCGGGGCGGCGAGGACCTCGTCGCGGGCTCTGCGGGCAGCGTCGAGTTCGGTTTGGGCGGCGGCTGATTCGCGTCGCGCCGTGTCGATCGGGGACTCGGCGGCACGGGCCTGTTCCCGCTCCTGCTCCTCGTGCCGGGCCAGTAGCTCCTCGAGTTGATGCACCCGCACCGTCGCGGCGCGCGCCGCTTCGATTCGCGGGCCGATCGCGTCGTGTTCCGCCGGTGTCCGGGCGTGGCCGACCGCCTCGTCGAGCGCGTCACGGTATCGCTCGGGCGTGAGCTCGGATTCATCGACCCGGACACCCCGGATCGCGGACTTGCGTTCCGCGAGCGCCTCATCGAGCGCCCGACGAACCGTGTCCGCCGGGGTCTCACCGGGTCGCGCACCGGCCAGCACGGAACTCTCGAGGCCTCGTTCCGCGGCCCGGACCCGGGCTTCGGCGGCGTTGTACCGCTCCGCGGCCCGCTGGAATTCCTCCGCGCGTGCCTGCTGCAACGCGTGCTGCCCCTCGTCGACGGGCAGCCGCCTCAGGTGCTCCATGGTGCCCGGCAGCCGCGACGGCGTCAGGTCCGCGTCGACCAGGGGGCGGCCCGGCGCGGCGTCCAGATGCGGTGCGTGCTCGTCCGGCCGCGCCACCAGCCTGCCCAGCGCGTACTCGCGCATGGCCCGCGCGGTCTCCAGTTCGCTTCGGGCACTGTCGAGTTCGGCCGCCGCCTGCTTCGGGTGCGGCGGCGCGGACTCGGCTTCCGGCGGCGCGGTGGCCCGGTTGTATTCGTCAGCGAGCTGCCGCAATTCCTCGATATCGGCTGCGCGCTGGCGTACTTCGGCCCGCAGCTCGTCGAGCTTCTGGGCGGCCTTCTCGCTGTCGAGGATCTCGTGGGCCTCGATCTTGCCGTCCCGATAGCGCTCGTAGAGCTCCGCCACATGCGCGGGATCGCCGTCCAGCTCCAGGCCTTGCAGACGCGTCCAGACCGACTCTGCATGGGTGATCTCGTCCAAAGGCAATGCCTCGCCGAGGTCTTCGTGCAGGTGGTCGCGCAGATACCCGGGCCCGCGCGGATCGTGGATCGGCAGTTCACCCTCGGCGACGCGGGGATCCCGGCTCGGATCGAAGTGCAGATCGGTGTGGAACGGGTCCAGCGCGGCCAGGCTGTCGGCGTATTCGGCCAGCGCGGCCAGCAGTTCGGGCCGCTCGGCGGAGCGGTGCAGCAGGTCGTTGACCGCGCGCAGCACGGCCTTCGGCTCGACACTGTCGGCGGCCGGGCGCCAGCGATCGGCCTTCTTGTCGTACTTCTCGGCGTACAGCTGCTCGGGATCGACACCGAGCCGTTCGGCCAGCCGGTCGCGGGCCGCCAGGACGGCCTTGTCGCTCTTATCGCTCACGCCGCGAAGGGCTTTCGCGTACTTCAGCAGGTCCTCGACGGCTTGCAGGCGGCGGACATTGCGTACGCCCGGATCGGCCATCGCCTCGGCCAGCCGCTGCGGCGTGAGCTCGGCCGGATCGATGCCGAGGCGGCCCGCGAGCTTGTCCAACAGGTCGTTGAGGCCGTGGTACGACTCGATGGCCTTGGCGGTGGCGATGAAGTCCGCCATGCCCTCGATCTGGGCGGCGTGCAGCGCATTCGCGTGACGCAGGTCCCTGATGGCCTGATCGAGCTCGGCGGGTGTGAGATCGTCGCGGTAGACCACCAGCTTCTTCGCCAGTTCGTCACGCGCCGTGCGCAATTCGTCCACGGTTCGGGTGGGCCGCTCGGGCTCGATCGGCGTCACGGCGGGATCGTGCGGGCGCTCGACCAGCTGCCAGTGGTCGGCGGCGCTGTCACGGGCCAGCAATACCGAGGTGGGCTCGCCGTTCACCTCGAACTGGCGGAAACGCACCTCGGGGGCGGTCTCGCCATAGACGTACGGGCGACCGTGTTCGTCGAGATCGACGCCGCGGATGTCGAGGCGCAGACGGCCGTCGTTGAGCTGATGACCGACCTCGGGATGCTCGGCCAGGTATCCGGCGAGCACCTCCAAATGATCGGTGTCGCCGCGGATTACGGTCAGGCGCGGCGGATCACCGGGCAGAATGCCGATGCCGTGCTGGAGGTTGGCGCCGCCCTGCTCGCGAACCCACGAGCGGGCCGTGTCGTCGGCGATCTCGGTCCCGCGCGCGGTCGCTTCCGCCTCGGCGTGGACATAGTCGTCTGCGGCGTGCGCCAGATCCGCCAGCTGCCGACCGTGCTCGCGCACCGCCATGCGCAGCTCGGCCAGGGTATGGGGCAACCGTTCCGGGGTCAGCTCGTCCAGGCCGACGCCCAGCAGCTGCGCCCAGTTCGAGCGCGCCTCGCGAATCTGATCGCGCAGCACCGCGTTCTGGAAGAGGACCCCCTCCTTGACGTTCAGCAGGTCCTCGGGCGACGGATCCCAGAAGTGCGGGGTGGATTCCTCGCTGTTGCCGACCCGCTCCCAGTGGACGAAGGTGATCGGCGGCGAATCCTGTGCCAGCAGATGCAGTGTGCGGCCGACGCGGGTCCAGAGGCCGATCTTCCGGTTCGGATCGTTGCGGACGGGATCGCTGGCCATCAGCTCGCGCAGCAGGCGGGCCAGCGGATCCTTGTCGTAGAAGCTGATCTGCTTGGAATACGGGATGCGCGCGTCCTGCGCGTTGTAGCGGTCGGCGGCGAGCGCCAGCGCCTCCACCGCACCGGCGCGGCGGATCAGAATGTAGTTGGCCTCGTCGACCAGTCGGCGCACGGTGGCGGGGTCGGCGGTGCGCAGGTCGATGCCTTGGCGCGCAGCCTGTTTCGCCACTTCCCGCCACGCGGCGTCGCGATTGTCGAGCGCGTCGGCGTAGGACTTGGGCAGGGCTTCCCGGGGAGCCTCCGGCTTTGCCCCGTGCGGGATCTGCGGCTCCGCCTCGTGTGGGGTCTGCGGGTCTGCCCCGTGCGGGGTCTCCGGCCCGGCGGTCAGCTCGTGGGCGGGTCGCTCACCGGCGGGCAGTTCGGGGCGCTGCTCGGCACCGACCGGCAGTTCGGCGAATCTCAGCCGCTCGTTCGCCTCCGCGAGCACGTGCTCGTCGACCTCGGTCAACCACGGCTCGTACTCGCCGCCCCGGGTGCGCATCGGCTCCGACACGCCACTGACCTCGTGGACCTTGCCGATCAGTTCCCAGCCGAAGATCTTCGCGTTCTTCAGGAAGGGCCACCGTTCACGCGACTTGAACAGCGTCACAACCTCTTTGACGGGGCGGAACGGATTGCTGTCGTCGTTGGGCTTGACCAGCATGTCGTTGTGGAACCAGACGGCCGCGCCCTTCTCCCAATCGGCGAAGGCCTTGGAGTCCAGGCTCGAACCCGACGGGTACTTCGGGGTCGGATCCATGAATCCGCCGCGCACGAAGTCCCAGAGACGGCGTAGGAACGGCCGCCGGGGCTCCTCCGGCACCGCGGGCGCACGGTCACCGGGCAGGGCCGGACGGGTCGTGCGCTCCAGTCGCGGGGTCCCGTCCGGGTGCTCGCGGACCAGGACATGGATGCGCTGACCGTCGGCCTCCAGCACCAGACGCCGCGGAGCCGCCGGATCCGGCTCGTGGAAGGTGGCCGCCACCAGATCCGCGACATCCTCTGCCCGCCGGAGGGTTTCGACACGCAGCTCGGCCAGCGTCGCGGCGCGGTGCTCCGGAGCCAGCCGTTCGGGGTCGACCCCGAGTAGACGCGCCCACTCGTCGCGCACCTTCGCCGCCTGCGCGCGCTGCCCCGCGTCGGTGGCCGAATCATGGCGTGCCACGGCCTCGGCCAGGGCCTCGATGGCACCGGCGCGCAACATGTTCCGGTACTGCAGCTCACCGGCCGTCGTCGGCAGCCGGTCCTTCGCGACGT
Source organism: Nocardia sp. CDC160 (assembly GCF_035818795.1). Lineage (NCBI taxonomy): Bacteria > Bacillati > Actinomycetota > Actinomycetes > Mycobacteriales > Nocardiaceae > Nocardia > Nocardia sp. CDC160. The sequence continues at coordinate 407,188 of NZ_JAYKYT010000001.1, forward strand.
CCGCGTCCGAAAGCCCGAGGCGCTCGGCGATATCGCGCCGGAGCTCGTCGAGCGACATGGCCCGCGGTTCCGGGTTCCGGTTGTGCGCGGGCTCCGACCACGGGTCCAGCGGAAGGTGCTCCGGCGCACCGGAATGCGCAGTACCGGAGGGTGTTTCACCGGTCGGGGCCTCGTTGTGCGGCGGCTCCGGCGGCTCCTCGGCCTCGGTCCGCCAGTACTCCTCATCGCCGTAGCGCTCGTCGACGGTGAGCGGGCGGAAGTCTTCCGGGTTCCGCATTGGAGTCGGGTGGTCGCCGGTCTCCGGATCACCGAAAAAGCCGCGCGCCTTGGCCATTTCGGCCAATTCCTGCAGCGAAGCCAGGGGGTCCTGCCGCCTCGACAGCGGCTCGGACATGCCGAGCGCCTCCGCCAGGCGACGCAGATAGGCGTGCTCTTCCGGGAGGCGCGGGCGGGCGTTGTGCTCGACCGGCGCATCCGCCAGGAAATCGGCGATCGCCCGCAGTGTCGGAGAGACATGGGCCGGATTCACCGAGGCCGGAGGCTCCTCGGCCTGCTGTTCCGGGTGGGTGACCTCGAGGGTCTGGGTCTCGGCCTCGTGCGCGGCGACCCCCGCCTCGGCCTCGTTCGAGACCACCGGCTCCTCCACCGTATTGGGCACGGTCGCCTCATGCTCACCCGGCGGCTCCGTCCCCTCATGCTCACTCTGCGGCACGGTCGCCTCATGCTCGCCCTGCGGCGCGGTGGGACCCTCGTCGGGACGGCCACCGGCCATCTCCCAGTACCAGTCGGCGCGGTCGGCGGAAATGCGGGCCAGTAGGTCGGCGTTCTCGGCGCGCAGCCGGGCGAAGCGCTCCTCGGGGCTGCCCGGCACCATGCGATCGGCGATCTCGTGGAGCCACCGCGCGTGCTTGGCGTCCATTCGGGCCGACCAATCGGCCTGCTCGGCCTGCATGCGATCGAACCACGTGTCCGGATCGTTCGGATCGGACTTCGGTCGCAGCAGCGACTCGTCGATCGAATCACCCTCGCCGCCAGCGTGTTCCGGCTCGGACGACGGATTCGGATATCGCCCCTCCTCCGTGCCGGAAGGCTGCTTCGGCCCACCCTTCTCGGGACCGCCGGAATCCCGCTCGGTGGTCTCGTGGCCGGAAGGACCGGAGTTCGGGTCGGTGAGGTGCGGGACGTTGTCCCCGACCCATCGGGCCAGGGCATCGGCGCGGTGGGAGTTCTCGGCGGCGTGGCGGAGGTCCTCGAATGCGGTGGCGCTGCCGGGGCCGTTCTGCAGGGCGGTCTTGCCCTGCAGTTCCTCGATGGTCGAATCGAGCCGGGCCGGAACGAGATCGGATTCGGCCACGTTCAGGCGCGTAGCGGCCCGGAAGTCGGTGATCGCCTGCCGCAGTGCCGCCCGAGCCTCCTCGCGCGCCCGGGCGGCGGCCTCATGCGGGGTGACGGCGGCGCGGGTGTGCGCGGCCCACAACCGCTTCAGCTCCGCCGACCAGCGATCGGCGGCGGCCTGGGCGCGATCGACCCGGTCGAGCGCCGCCCGCAACGCCGTGTCACGGGCCGCGAATTCCTCCGCGCCATTCGGCTTCGGAGCATTCATGAGCAGATCGCGTTCGGTCCGGGCCGCACGGAGTTCACGTTGCGCCGCGGTCGATTCCCGGCGGGCGGCGTCCAGCGGAGACTCGGCCGCGCGGGCCCGCGCCGCGGCGGTCGCCTCGTGACCGGCGATGAGCTCCTCGATCTGATGCACGCGCACCGCAGCATCGTGCAACCGCTGGATGCGCGGCCCGATCTCCGCGTGCTGTTCCGGCGTGCGCGCGTATCGGGTCGCCTCGTCCAGGGCGTCGCGGAAGCGTTCCGGTGTCAGATCCGAGGCCTCGACCCGCACTCCCCGCATCGCCCGATCGCGATCGCGCAATGCCTGATCGAGTTCCCGGCGCAGGGTCTCCACCGGCGCTTCACCGGGCCGCGCACCCGCCATCAGGGACCGGTTCAGCTCGTGTTCGGCCGCCCGGACCCGCGCCTCGGTGGCGTTGTAATGCTCGGCGGCGGCACGCAGTTCGGCGATCCGGGCCTCATGGCCGGGGCGCACCGCATCCGGCATGGGCAGTCGCTCGAGGTGTTCGATGGTGGACGCCAGCCGCTCCGGAGTCAGGTCCTCCGGGCCGATCCGGCGGCCGGGTGCGCCGTCGAGGTGGGGCTCGTGTGCGTCGGGGTGCGTGATGCGGGACAACGCGTAATCGCGACTCTTGCCCGCGCGTTCGAGATCGGTTCGCGCGCTGTCGAGTTCGGCCGCCGCGTCGGCCGGACGGGCCGGTGGGCGCTCGGGCTCCACCGGGTTGGTGATCGCGTTGTATTCCTCCGCCAGTCGCCGCAGTGCCTCGATATCCCGTGCCCGGGCGCGTGCTTCGGCGCGCAGCTCTTCCACGGTCGCCCGCGTTTCGGCGTCGGTGGGGCGCTCGAACTTCTCGATCTTGCCGTCACGGTAGGCCTCGTACGCCTTGGCCAGGCGCTTCGGATCGTCGCCGAGCTCGAGACCCTGCAGCCGCGCCCACACCTCACCGGCATGGGAGAGCTGATCCGAACGCGGTGCCTCACCGATCAATTCATGGTTGAAGGCACGCAGCAGCGCGGCCGCGTCCGGGTCGTGAATCGGCAGTTCGCCCTCGGCGACCCGCGGATCCGACGCCGGATCGAACCGCATCTCGTGGTGATACGGATCGATCGCGCTGAGGCTGTGCGCGTATTCGGTCAGTGCGGCAAGCAATTCCGGGCGTTCCGCCGACCGATGCATCATGTCGTTGATGGCCCGCAGCAAGGCCGCGGGCTCGATGCTCTTGGGATCGGGCCCGAACCGATCCGCCTTCTTGTCGTACTTGTCGGAGAACAGCGATTCGGGCCGGACACCGAGACGCTCGGCCAGCCGATCCCGCGCGGCCAGCGCCGCGGCCTCGTCCACGCCGCGCACCCCCGCCGCGTACTCGACCAGATCCTGAACCGCCTGCAGGCGGCGGACATTGCGCAGGCCGGGATCCGCCAGCGCCTCGGCCATGCGCCGCGGACCCAACTCCGACGGGTCCAGGTTCAAGCGATGCGCGAGCTGCTGCAGGGCACCGTTCAGGTCGTGGAACGACGCGATGCCGTCGCTGCTGCGGATGAAGTCCGCCATGCCCTCGATCTGCGCGGCCCGCAGCGCGTTGTCGAGCTGCATGGCCTTGATGGTGTCGGCCAGCTTGTCGGGGGTGAGGTCCTCGCGGTAGACGGCCAGCTTCTTCGCCAGTTCGTCACGCGCCGTGCGCAATTCATCGAGTGTGCGCGGCAGCGGTTCGGGTGCCTCGTGCGGGGTCGGCGCCTCGTGCAGGGTCGGCGTCTCGGTAGTGCGCTCCTCGACGACCCGCCACGGCTGGGTCGGATGATCGCGCACCGTGGTGGCGGGTATCTTCTCGCCGCCCAGTTCCGGCTCGTGGAAGCGGACCTCGGGCGTGTGCTCGTCCACCACGTGCAGGCGCCCCTGGTCGTCCATGGTGACCAGGCGGAAGTCCAGCCCCAGACGCCCGTCATTGAGCTGACGGCCGACCTCGGGATGCTCGGCCAGATAGGTGGCCAGCACCTGTTCGTGGTCGCCGCTCGCACGAATCACCTGCAGCCGGGGCGGGTCTCCGGGCAGCACCGCGACACCGCGGTCCAGCGTCGCGCCGCCGTGCTCGGCCACGAAGACGCGGGCCGCGTCCTCGGCGAGGTCCTGCGCCGTCTTGCGCACCTCGGCATCGGCGTGCAGGTAATCGTCCACGGCGCGACCGAGATCGGCCACCTGGTCGGCGTGTTCGCGTATCGCCATGCGCAATTCGGCCACAGTGTGCGGCAACCGCTCCGGGCTCAGCTCATCGAGTCCGACACCGAGCAGCTGTGCCCAGTTCGAGCGCTCCTCCCGCATCTGATCGCGCATCAGGGCGTTGTCGAAGAGCACACCCTCCTTGCGCGTGGCCAGCTCCTCCGGCGAGAGATCATCGAAGTTGCGGGCCGGTTCGCCGCCATTGGGGGTGCCGTCCCATTCCAGCGCCGTGAAGTGCGGGTCGTCCGGGCCGATCAGGCCGATCTTGCGGGCGAGCCTGGTGATCGCCCAGTCCTGGCGCGTCGGATCACTGTGCACCAGCTCGCGCAGGAAACGGCCCAGCGGATCCTTGTCGAAGAAGTTGATGCTGCGGCTGAAGGGGACGCGCGCGTCCTCCACGTTGTAGCGCTGCGCTACCTCGAACAGGGCCTCCACCGCGCCCGCCCGGCGCAACAGCACATAGGTCGCCTCGTCGATCAGGCGGCGCAGCGTCGGCGGATCGGCGGCACGCAGGTCGATGCCTTGTCGCGCAGCTTGATTCAGCACCTCTTGCAGGGCCTGATCGCGCAGGTCGAGGCCGTCGGCCAGGGCCTTCGGCAGCACATCGCGCGAACCGCCGGACTCATGTTGGGGTTCGGTCGCCGGATCATGCTGTCCGCCAGTGTGTTCAGCGGAATTCGTGGCGTGGTCGCCGCCGGATGGCAACTGCGGCAGATGCTCTCGCTGGCCGACTGCGGCGGGATCGGTGCCCGGCCCGGCCTCGGGCCGCGCGGCGGGTGCCGGGTCCTCGTTCGAGATACCCGCCAAGCGCAGGTCTTCGGCGGCACGCGCCGCCGTGGCCGGATCCACTTCGCTGAGCCAGGGCTGGTATTCGCCGCCGTCGCGGGTGCGCATCGGCACCAGTTCCGAGGCCGTATCCGCCACCCGCGCGGTGAGCCGGTTGAAGAACGGCAGATCCTCGCGCTGCTTCCAGAAGGTCGCGAACTCCTTGCCCAGGCGGGCCGGGTTGATGTCGAGATGTTCCAGGAAGTCGTTGTGCAGCCAGCCGCCGACCTCGTGGATGATCTCCTTCTGCCCCTTGCCGTCGAGGCCGGAACCCGAGGCGTACTTCGGATTCTGATCGGTGAACCCACCCCTGATGAAGTCCCACAGCCGCCGCAGGAACGGCGGGCGCACGGGCTGCCTGGTGGCGGGAAGGCGGTCGCCGGGGAGCGTCGGCCGAGTCGCGGGCTCCAGATGCCGCACACCGTCCGCGTCGGTCCGGACCGTGACGTGGACACGATCGCCACCGGCTTCCAACACCAGCCGCTGCGGCGCGGAGGGATCCGGCTCATGGTAGGTCGCCGCCATCAGATCGGCGATGTCGGTTGCGCGGCGGAGGGTTTCGGCACGCAGCTCCGCCATTGTCGCCGCCCGATGCTCGGGTGCGAGCCGCTCGGGGTCGACGCCGAGCAGGCGCGCCCACTCGTCCCGAACCTGCGCCAGCTGTGCGCGATGCTCCGGATCGGTCGCCGCGTCATGGCGGGCCGTGGCCTCGTCCAGCGCTTCGATACCACCGGCGCGCAACATGTTCCGGTATTGCAGTTCGCCCGCGGTCTCGGGCAGGCGATCCTTCGCGATATCGGCGTCGGAAAGACCGAGGCGCGCTGCGATGTCCCGGCGGAGCTCGTCCAGGGTCAGGGCGCGGGGCTCACCGGTGTGGTACGCGGGATCCGACCACGGCTCCAGCGGGATGTCGTGCCGCCCGCCGGTGGTGCCGGATGCGTTCTGCTCCAAGTTAATTCGACCGGAGGCGGCCTCGGCCGCGTCGGCCTGGTTCAGGCGATCAGCGATCCCCAGATCACGGAACTCCGCCTCGATCGCCGCCAGTTCACGCGGGTCGACCTCGGATCGCCAGTACTCCTCACCGCCGTACCGCTCGTCGGTGGTCAGCGGCCGGAAGTCCCGCGGATCCCGCATCGAGCCCGGCGGTGTACCGGTCTCCGGATCGCCGAAGAACCCACGCGCCCTGGCCATCTCGGCCAGCTCCTGCAACGAGGCCAGCGCATCCGCGCGCCGCGACAGCGGCTCGACCATGCCCAGCGCATCCGCCAAACGCGCCAGGTAGGCCAACTCCTCCGGCGTGCGCTGGCGCGCATTGTGTTCGAGCGGCGCGTCGGACAGGTAATCGGTGACCGCCTTCAAGGTCGGTGACGCGACCGCCGGATTCACCGAATCCGGCCGCTCCGGCCCCGGCTCACCCTCGGGTAGCGGGGGCTCGCCCTCGAGCACCGGCAACTCCACGGTCGGAGCCTCGGCGATGGGTACGGTGTTTTCGCCAGTGGGCGTGGGATTCTCACCCTCCGCCGGATTCGGCCGGGGCTCCGGTTCGGGCTCGTCAGCATGCGGCGGGACCGGCGGCTCCTTGCCCCCTGAACCGGCACCCGCGTCTCCCGCGGTGGGCTTCTCGGCGGGACCCTCGGGCTCGGGGGTGACGACGGTGGATTCCTCACTCCCACGGGCGAACTCGCTCCGCGGGTCCTCGACGACCGTCGTGGATTCGTCCGGACTTGGTTTCTCCTCGGCGACAATCGTTTCCGGCTCCTCGATCCTGGCCGGACCGGTGGGTCGGGAGATCGCGTCGGGGGGCACGTGGAAGGAGTCCGGGTTGCGGCCGTAGGTCGCCATCTCGTCCATCAGGTGCCAGTACAGGACCTTCGCGGGCTCGGAGGCGCGGTCGCCGTTGTATTCGACGTCCATGAACGCCTCGGCGACGGCTTCCACCGGCTCGAACTGATCCATGGGGCGGCGACCGGGATTCCCGTGCTCATCCTTGGCCGACAGACTGTAGCCGCTGAGCTGGCCCAGGAATTCCTCGAACGCGGCACGGAACTCTTCCCGGCCCAGATCGGCGCGAGTGGTCTCGAAGTAGTCCCGCAGAACCTGCAGCGCGTCGTCGGACGGGCGTCGGTATCGATCGGGGGACGGCTTCCCGGATTCGAAGTCCAAGACGTGGCCGAACTCGTGCACGATCGTCGCGTACACCGGACGCCTGGCGGAATTCGGTGGGTGGAACCCGCCCGGGTCATGGGTGATGGCGTGGAAGTTCTCGAGGCTACCGGCGTGCCTCGCGTTCAGCTGGATCGCCTTGGCGTTCAACAGGTAATTGCCGGGTGTGGAGCGGTCGACGCCCGGATCGACCTGGGCCAGGCGGTTGTCGCCCAGGTCCTTGATCTCGACCCGCTCGAGATTTCGGCCGACCGGATAGCGCCCGAGCATATCGTCGATGGCGCGGGCGAACTCCTGCGCGACGGCCGGATGGACCGTCCCGTCGTCGAAGCCGACGACGTCGATGTTCCAGCGCCGATGAAGCTCCTCGGCCACTTCGGACGGCGACATCGTCGTCCACTCGTCGACCGGATACGCGTCGATCCCAGCGGCATCCTCCCCAACCCTGGCCCATTCCGCGGGCGGCACGTTCTCCGGGCGTGCGGGTTCGTCGGGGCGGGCGTGCTGCTCGATCTGATCGAGGCGGTCTCGCATGGCCTCGTGCCAGTCGGGACGGCCAACCCGCTCGAATTCGGGTGCCAGGGCGTCCAGGCGGGCGCGGATCTCCGCGACCTGGGAACGCGTGAGTTCGTGGTCGTGCCAGACCGTTTCGCGGTTCGGGCCGGGTTCGGCGAACTGGCGGGCGAACTGGCTGATCGGATTGCGGGCCCGCGGATCATTGCCGAAGGCCAGGCTGTGATCGATGCCGATGAGATGGCCGTCGGGGCTGACCATCCAGTTGCCGGGATTGCGATCCGGAATCGCCAGCAGGGCATCGAACAAGCCCATGCGGAGGCCCTCGGGCGTGCCGTGATACAGCAGTGCCGGATTCGGTTCCGCCTCATGGTGATACGCGGCGGTATCGCCCGGCATCAGATCCATGTAGAGGATGTGTTCGTTCGACGGGTCCCGGTAAACGCGGGGCACCTCGACCCCGACCGCCCGGCCGACCAGCGACGCGAGCTCCTCCGCGTCGGCGTGCGCCGGGTTGGTGACCACCTTGCGAATCAGCTCGGTGCCGTCGGCGAAGGTGACCAACTCGACCCGCTCGGCGCTCTTCAGAGCCCCCTCGCTGATCACCTCGACCGAGGCCTCGCCGGACCTGATCGCCTCGGTCACCTCCCGCTCGAACGCCCGCGCCGCCGCGACCGGATCGGGTGTGTGAGCGGGGTTGTCGGCGTGCGCCGGATCCGGAGTGCGGGCGGGAGCCTCCGGATGCGCCGGGTCGGCCGCATGAGCTCGCTCGGCCGCCTGTGCCAGGTCGGCCGCGATGACCGCCCGCTTCAGGTCCTCCATGCCGTGGTATTTCTCCGCGGCGGTGCGCAATCGGTCGAGGGCCGCCTGCGGATCGCCCTTCGACTTGCCGGGCGCGCGACCCTCGAGATCCCGCATGGTGTCGGCGAGTTTGCCTGCGGCCAAGTCGGATTCGGTAACCCGCAGGCCCGTCACCTTGTGCAGGTTCTCGATGGCCTTGCGCACCTCATGGTTGGCCATCAGGTGCGCGCGCTCGATCCGGGCACGCATATCGTCGGGCTGGGTGGAAGCGCCCGGAAGTCCGTGACGCGCCCGGACCGGGTCCAGTCCCTGGCGGGTGCGCTCGCTGAGCGGCTCCACGGCGGTGCCATCGCCTTTGAACAGGATCGCGTGCGTACTCCGGGTCTCGCCGGGCACCTCCGGTGGGAAGCCGTGCTCGCGGCCCGTTGCCGGATCCTTCACGACGATCTTGCCACCGTCATTGACCAGCAGATACGCGTGCGCGCCCACGCCGTGCTCGTCGGCGGGACCGGCGTAGCGGTCGACGACCAGCGCCGACGCCCCGGGGCCCAACTCCCGCAGCCGATCCGCGATCGCCTCATGGCCCTCATAGCCGCGCAGCCTGCCGCCCGCCATGGAGACCACCCGCGCTGCCGACATGCCCTCCGGGCCGACCGGACGTTCCGGCGCCCGGATCGAATCGTTGCCGGTCAGCTGGCGCAGCAGCTTCAGGGCCAGCTCGCCGCTGCGACCGCGGTTCGGGTGCGGGTTCGCCGCGGTGGTCCGGTCCGGCTGCGGCCCAGCCGAATCGGTGTCCTGAGGTGGATGCTGCGACGCCGGATGCTCGGACGGCTCCCGCACGTTTCCCGGATGCGTCGTGGTGCCGTCACCGCGCTCCGGCGGCCCGGCACGCCGCTCGCCGGACCCATCGGACGGCGCGCGCCTGCCCGCCGGTGCGGGACGTTCAGCGGGCCCCGCTCCGGCGTTCTCACGCGACCTTTCGCCACCGACAGCGCGGCGCTCGCCCTCACCGGCATGCGGAATCGGATGGTCTGCCAGTGCAATCGGCGCGACCAGCAGGCCATCCTGCGGCGCACCGTGGTCGGGCCGCTCGTCGCGGTCGTGATCGTGATCGTGCGCAGCTTCACCTGCCTTGGGCGACTCCGTGTCCGGGTGCGCATCGGCGAGACGCGGACGCTCCGGCGTCTCACCGGGGCGCTCGGGCGACCGTCGCGGCTCGGACGAATCATGCACCGACTCAGCATGTTCCGGACGATCAGTGGGTGGCGCATCGCCTTCGACGGTCGGCTCCGACCGAGTGGCTGTCGGCTCCGGCTCGTCATCGTGGCGCGCGTTCCCGGGCTCGGCATTGGCTCGCGTCGAATCCGGTTCGTTCGCAGCACGATCCACCGGCTCCCGCCCGGCCTCTTCACTGCGCGAGTGATTCTCGCCGTCCGCGGGTGCCACCTCGTCACGGCGCGGGCGGCCTTCGGAATCGAGCGGCGTCTCCTCCGACCGTGGACGCACATCGCTCTCGTGCGGCGCGGATTCCTCTGGCCGCAAACCGGTCTCGTCGCGCGACGGGTTCCCGTCACGCGGCGTGCTCTCGTCGCGCGGCGAGGAGGCGTCGGGTCGGGGTTCGGAGTCGTTCGACCTGGGACCGGATTCGTCGGCGATTGCGCCCGAGTCCGGCCGTTGCGACTGTTCGTCGCGCGGCGGCGTGGTGTCTGCGGGCGGTGCCGGTTCGTCGTGAGCCGAGGGGTGTTCGTCACCGGGATGGCGCGAATCCGACTGCTCGGCCGACGGTTCCGAGTCCGGGCGGGCTGCCGGTTCCTCCCGAGCGGCTGCCGGTTCGGTCGCCTCCGGGTGGGCGGCCGGTGCCTCACCGGCGCGATTTTCGGGCTCGGCGGGTGCCGCAGGGTCAGTGTCACGCTGCGGCGAATCGTGGGGATCCGCAGGGGTCTCGGCGGTGCGGCCTTCGTTCTCGCCGAGCGTGGCGGAGTCGTGGGTGGCCGTGGATTCCGGGATGGGCCGAGGCGGAGTTCCGTCCGTACGAGCGTCTGTGCCCTCTCGCAGACGGGAGTCGGTGCCCGATTGTGGGCGGGCGTCGGTGCCCGATTGTGGGCGGGCATCCGTACCAGATTGCGGGCGAGCGGCTTCCGGACGGGCGGTGTCGGGACGGAGACCGGTGGCATCGCCCGCGCGGGCCGGGATCGGGCGTGGGTCGGGGGTCGCGGTGCGAGGTTCAGGGGTCGAGCCACCGTGATGCGATGACGAGGTCGGCGCGGCACCCGCCGGAGTGTTCCCGGCCGGAGACGAGCCGACGGGTACGGCGGGCCGGTCCGCTGCCCCGAGGGGCGCGTTGCCATTCGAGACCGAGAGTGCCGATCCGTTCGAGGCGGGGACAGGGCCGGTCGATGCCGCGGCGATCGGGCTCTCCGCCGATGCGGCGGCCGGGGCCGCGCCCGTCGGCGACTCCTGTGCCGCGGTCGCCATTGTGCTGTGGGCGGGATGCTCGCCAGGACCGGGGTCGGCGGTCGCACCGGAGGCCGTCGCGCTCGAATCAGCCTGTGCCGCAGGGGCGGAAGCATCGCGAGCGCCCACCTCCGCCGCGGGGTCGGAGGTTCGGGAACTCGACTCCGCGGCGGCTTGGGTCGTACGCGTGTCAGCGGCCGGGGCCGCCGCAGCGGTCCGCGAGTCGGATGCGGCAGGGCGCGAGTCTGGTGCAGCGGGGCGGGAGTCTGATGCAGCGGGGCGCGAGTCTGATGCGGTTGGAGCCGAGGTGGACTGGGGCGCGGGACCGTTCTGCTGCGCCACCGGGCCGGACCCACCGGATCCGGTATCTGCTGCGGGGGCGTGGTTTTCGTGCCGACCAGCCTGGACGCCCGACTCCGGCGCGCCGGTGGTTTCGGGAGTCCCCGCGTGTGTCTGGGTACCGTGCGGCTCGCTCGCCGCGCCGATATCGGCCGGAGCATGCGGCTCACGCGGCCCGGACTGGCTGTGATCGGCGGGTCCCGCCGACTGCTCACCCTCGGGCGTGCCGCGGTCGGACTGTCCGCGGCCGTCCACGCTCATGCCGCCGACATCGTGATTCTGCGGATGCTCGGAACTGCCGTCGCCGACATGGTGGGCACCAGCGTCGGAATCCCCTGCGTCACCGGCGAATCCGGTCGAGTGCAGATTGCTGCCTGCGTCGCCGCCACCGGCATGGCCGGAGGCGCCCGGAGTGGTCATGTCGGGCCGCGAACCCACGTTCGGAAGATCCGTCGATACACCCGCCCGCATGCGGGCGACGCGTGGTTCCCAGAAGTTGCTGGCGGCAGTGTGATTCACTCCGGACAGTCCGCCATTGAACCCGCCGCCGGTCAGCATGCGCGGATCGAAATGGGTGAAGGCGTTGCCCATGTTCTTCCAGGCATCGCCCACACCGTGCTGGAACGCGTCGAGGCCGAACTGGGTCACGGTACCGGCCAGGAATCCCGTTCCCGCACCGGCCAATCCGGCGCTGACACCGGTAATGCCCGCGGCGAGGAAGGGCTTCATCATGGAGTTCTCGAACCGCTCGCCCAGCATCTTGCCGACCTTGCCGCCCCCGATGCCACCCGCGGCCGAACTGATCCCGGTGACCGTGATCTTGTTCCAGTCCAGGTCCTTGCGGTGCCCGACCGCCTTCTGATACTCCTCGATGCCCACTTCCTGCAGCAGGCCCAACCCGGCATCCAGCACGAAATGCCGCACCATGAATTTCGCCAGGGTCGAGCCGACCAGCTTCGCGACCTGTCGCTCGATGGCCGCGAGCGCCCGCTTGGCGATAATGCGCACCGCGACCCGGGTAGCGGCCTGCGCTGCCGCCTCCGCGGCCGGAGCGGTGGGCGGGAAGACCCACGCCGCCACCATTTCGGCCGCCAGAATCACCAGCGACGAATAGAACATGAGCTTCGTCGACTCGATCTCGGTTCCGGTGTCGTGCACCGAATCACCGATCTGATCGAAATACTCCGCCAGATCCAGGATCGAGGTGTTGCCGTCCTGCTTCCCGCCAACACCGGCCAGCAGATCGAAGGTCTTGGCCATCGCGTCGCGACCATCACCGTCGATATACGCGGCCAGCGTCGCGTACTTGGCGTCGTTCATCTTCGACACCTGAGCACGCAGATCCTCGGCGCCCTGTTTCCAGTGGGTCGCCAGCTCCCACATCCGGTCTTCGTTGCCCTCGGGCCATTCCACCCCGACGAGCCAGCCCAACCATTCGAGTTCAGGGGGCAGGTAGAGTGCCATCCGGGGCTACCTCACCCGGCGAGTTCGCATCACCATCCGGAATCGGTGGCTCCGCCTCGGCGCGGCTGCTCCGAATCGGCAACGGATTCCTGGAAGCCGCCGAGTCGCTCCGGCGATTTCGGGGGCGCGGTCGAGACGACCGGCGCCTCGGGAATCGCCAATTCCTTACTGAGATCCGGCATTCCGGGAATGATGTCGGCCAGTTTGGGCAGCCGATTCCGGCTCTGCGACACCGGTGCCATGATTTCGCGACTTTGGCGCGCCACGTCCGCGGCCGCCTGTTTGGCCGCCTCCGTCACCGCCTTGGCGATCTCCGGATAGTCGAGTTCCTCTATGCCGGAACCGAATCGGGTCTCGATGACGGTGCCGTCGGCGTTCACCGTGACCGTCACGCGCTTGCCGCGCGCCGTCGCGGAGGCGGTCAGGGCCGCGCGCTGGCGCTGCAACTCGACGATGGTACGCATCTCGTCGGCGAAACCGTCGAGAATGGCCGCGAGATCGTCCTTCTGGTACTCGTTGCTCATTGCCCCGACTGGCCCTTGAACGCCTCGGCATTGGCCCGCTCGGTCTTTTCGAGCTCGTCCGCCGAATCCTGCTGCGACTTCGAGAAATTCCCGAAAGTCCCGGCCATGTTCTTGGTGCCGTCGACAATGTTCTTCTTGCTGGCCAGGTATCCCTGTCCGCCACTGGCGAACTGGCTACCCAGGCTGTCGCCGCCCCACGGCTCCCCCAGCGCCTCGGTGCGAGACACGAGCGCGTCCACGACGCCCTGAATGCCATCCCGCACATCGCCGGTCTTCCGCGAAGCGGTTACCAGTAGATCGTGGTAGGACTCCAGCCGACCGCTCATGCTGTTGACCTTGACAGCCATGAGCGGCCAGCCAGTTGACGTAAAGTTAACGCGGAGTGCAGATTCGGTTGTCTCCGGATCGGATCAGACGTATTCCTGCTGTTCTCCGCGGGCTTCCATGTGCATCAAAATCTGCCCGATGACACCGTCGAGGTGCTCGATGAACCGGCGATTGTCCACGCCGACAGCCGACTTCACCTCCGGATCCAGATCGATCAGGTAGCGCCCGTCACCGGGCAGATCACGCCACACCAGGGTGGACACCGCGACGCCGCGGGGCCCGTACTTGGAGCGTCCCTGCAGAATCTGCATGGCCCCGGTCTGATCGGCCGGAGTCGAGAAGAACCGCAGACTGCGGGTATCGACCGATTCCTCGAAGGTGTCGAAGGCCGAAGCCCGCGGCGCCTCATAGGGATCCGGTGGCGCGGGCTCGGTGGCGATCGGAATCACAGTCGACTGACCGGGCTCGGCCGGGGGCAGCTGCGCCACCAGCAGCGCCGCCAGCTCCTCCGGTTCGCACTCGAGCATCGTGACGCCGCCGCTGTGCATCGTCGTCTCGCCCGGTTTCTGGATCAGCACGCAGGCACGACGGCCGCGCCGCGCCCCGTGCACCACCAGATGCTTGGCCGGATTGTCGATGTCCGCGTCGTGCCACCCGTGCACACCCACGAAAACCTCTGGGTTGCAGACGGCCTCGAACACGGCGCGGAAATGCGAATCGAGTCGCCGGTCGAGATCCTCCTGGGCCGCCAGCAGCTCGCGGTCGTAGACATCGTGGTCCATGGTCCGGCTCGTGTACACCAGGGGCGACGGAATCGCGCCCTCCCGGTACAGATTGCACAGGACCTTGAACTCGATGTCGGTGAATTCCCAGGTCATGCCTCGACCACCGGGTTACCTTCGACGACGCCCTCGAGGGTCTGCCCGAGACCCCGAATGAAGTCGACATGCTCGGTCTCCGGTTCGGCAGCGGCGCTCGGGACCCCGGTAGCGATCGGCGTGACCGCGTCCGACGGCGCGGCCACGACACCCACCAACGGGTCCAGCACGGCTCCGGGGCCGGAGGCTCCACCGAACAGGTTCGTCAAACCCGCCAGGGGCGGATTCGCCACGGCGGCCGTGGGGATCCCGTTCGCCAGACCCGAGTTCGGTGTGGTCACCGCGCCCAGCGGCGTGGTGTCGCCGGGCAGTCCGGCCGTCGGCGTCTGCGGGGCGTTCGACAGACCCAGCAACTGCGACAGCTGAGTCACCTTCGACGGATCCTGCTCGATCGCGCTGAACGCGGTCGTCAACTTATCCTCGGGCACGCCCAGCGCGGTGGCCAGGCTCGACAGATCAGTGGAGTGCATCGACTGGAGTGCCTGCAGGATCGACGGCAACTGCTGGGACAGCGTCGAGATGCCGGTGCTGGCACCGCTGACCAGCGTGCTCAACAGGCTGGTCAGCTGGGACATGTCCGAGCTGCCGGAACTGCCGCCGGACGAAGTGTTCTGCGGCTGAGTCTGATTCGGGAAGCTCGGGTTGGAGCCGTTCGGGTTCGTGCCGTTGGGGTTGGAACCGTTGGGATTCGTGCCGTTCGGATTGGTTCCGTTCGGGTTGGAGCCCTTGGGGTTCGGATCCTTGACGTCCTTGATCGGGGGGATATTGGGCTTCGGGGTCGGGGTGCCGCCACCGGCATTCGGAGTCCCACCACCGGCATTCGGGGTCCCACCACCGGCATTCGGGGTCCCACCACCGGCATTCGGGGTGCCGCCGCCCGCATTCGGAGTCCCACCACCGGCATTCGGGTTGGGGTTTGGATCCGGGTTCGGGTTGGGATTCGGGTTCGGGTTGGGATTCGGATTTGGGTTGGGATTCGGGTTCGGGTTGGGATTCGGGTTGGGCTTCGGCTTGTCGACGGGCGCGGGCACCGGAACCGAGGGCGTCGACTGCGAGGTGTGGGTCACGCCGTCGGCGTAGTGGTCTTGGTAATAGCCGCGGTAACGATCCAGCTCACCCTGCTTGTCGCAGCTCCACGGCTGATGCTCCTGATCCGGCATGTACCACTTGGTCTGGACCATCCAGCGGTTGGTGTAACGCATCACCTGGGACGCGTTGTCCATGGTGTCGAGCAGCGGCTGAATGCTGTTGCAGTAACTGGTCACCGCGGCCTGCGCGGCGCTCGCGCCGTCACTGCGCCACTGGCTCTGCAGCGCCTGGACCTTATTGCTGAAATCGCTGAGACTGGTGTCGACCTTGCCCTTCAGCAGCTTGTAGAGCTCGTAGGCGTTGTTGTACGGATCGGGCTTCATGTCCTGCCCGAGGTGGTACAGCGCCTCCCAGCTCATCGAGTCCTTGGGCTCGGGACGCACCAAATAGGATTCCTTGCCGCCCTTGTAGTTCTTCAGACTGTCGGGGTAGCCGTCATCGGCCGAATCATCGTTGGGGTCGGGCGATGACTTGTTCGGGATGTCGATCTTGAGGTCGGTTGCCTTGTCCGGCGCCGAGGTGTGCAGATACCTCAGGTTGTCGGCATTCATGTGGTCGGTAGCGACATAGTTGCGCCCGGCCTGATTGAACGTGTCGATCATGTCCCGCAGGATGGCGATATGCGTGGTGAGCGCATCCGACATATGCTTGCCGATCCCGTTGAGATAGGTGGCCAGCGTCCCGCCCGAGTCCAGATCGCCGATCGGGCCGATATCGGTGAGATGACCGTCGATGATCTGTTGGTAGTACAGCAGGTCGCCCACCAGGGTCGACGCGGCCTGGGCGCCCTTCTCCGCCGCGCCCGGCTCGAATTCCAGTTGCTTGGCGTCCGCCTGGCCTTTCAGCGTCGGCCAGGCCGTCTGGTCCTTGTCCTTGTACTTATCGTTGTTATCAGGTGCCATCGCTAACTACTGTCGCTCCGCCCGTTGCCAGCTGAAGATGCCAGCACAGCCTACTGCTGTGAACTCCCAGTGGCGCACAAGGAAATTCGGGGCATGCGCGGCCGCTTCAGGGTAGCCAAGTCGGCGCGAGTCGGCTATCTGGGAAGATCGATGATCATGCGAATACTGGTGCAGCGTGTGAGATCGGCTCAGGTGAGCGTCGACGGCGCGGTGGTCGGGCGGATCGATCCGGCCGCGCACGGTGCGCCCCAGGGGCTGGTCGCCTTGGTGGGCGTCACCCACACCGATACCGAGGCCACGGCGAAGGCGCTGGCCGACAAGCTGTTCCGCCTCCGCATCCTCGACGGCGAACGCTCCGCCGCCGACCTGTCCGCCCCCATCCTGGTGATCAGCCAGTTCACCCTCTACGCCGATACCGCCAAGGGCCGCCGCCCCTCCTGGAACGCCGCCGCGCCGGGACCGGTCGCCGAGCCACTGGTCGATACCTTCGCCGCCGCCCTGCGCGAACTGGGCGCGCCCGTCGCCACCGGACGGTTCGGGGCGCACATGCACGTCGAACTCGTCAACGACGGGCCCGTCACCCTGATGCTCGAAGCCTGAACTGCGGCAATGCCACCGCGGATAGGGTGGCGGGCATGCTGTTGTGGATCAACGGACCGTTCGGCGGGGGCAAGACGCAGACCGCGTTCGAACTGCATCGACGACTGCCGGGGAGCGTGGTGTGCGATCCCGAGGAGGTCGGCCTCGGGCTCAAGGCACATTCGGTTCTGAATCGCGCCGCCGTTCTGAGTCGAGGCGTCAGCGCACCCATTTCGAGGTCAAGCCCGCGACGATCGAACCGTCGAGGTCCGAGAGGCTGTCGGCGACGAAGGAGCGGGCGAAATCCGAAGTCTGCCAGCGGAACACAACCGGGTAGGCGGTGAGGGCGGACATGACCACCTCGGCGACCTCGTCGGCGGTTTGGGCGGTGGTGTAGGCCCCGCGGGTGCGATTGATGTAGGCCTCCAGGGCGGGTGCGTAGGGGCCCGCGGCGGCAATGGCGGCGGGGATGTCGACGGCCGCGTTGGTGACGAATTCCGTTGTCACCGCGCCGGGTTCGATGACGCTCACGCCGACGCCGACCGTGGCGGCCACCGGCTCCAGGCTCTGCATGAAGCCCTCGACCGCGAACTTCGCGGCGCAGTAGGCCTCATTGAACGGCTGGCCGACCGCGCCGCCGACGCTGGTCACCGTCACCACGCGGCCCTTCGAGGCGCGCAGGTGCGGCATGGCGGCCTTGGTCACCTCGACCACGCCGAAGAAGTTGACCTCCATGGCGCGGCGAATATCCGCCATGGGCAGGTGCTCGACGGTGCCCACCACCGAGACCCCCGCATTGTTGACCACCGCGTCCAGGTGACCGTAGTCGGCGACCACGCCGTCGATGCACTCGGCGATCGAGGCCGGATCGGTGACGTCGAGGCGGCGGACGTCCGCGCCCGTATCCAGCACCGGCCCGGCCTTGTCCGGATTGCGCAGGGTCGCGACCGTCGTATACCCGGCCCGCACCGCCGCGGCGGCGACCGCCAGCCCGATCCCGGTGGAAGTGCCCGTGATGAGAACAACCTTGTCGGCCATGTCCCCATCGAACCAGACCGAAGCCCGGCTCCCGGGTGCCACGCCCGAATTATCAGCCGGGAGGTGCCGGGGGCCGGAGCACCCGCGCCACCCGGATCAGTTCGAGGCCGGGATGAACAGGACCGAGTCGCCCACCAGGGCGTAGAGGACATGCGATTGCGGATCGACCGTGGAGCCCACCAGCGACTTCATTCCGGTCCGCAACGGTGTCCCATCGGTGCGCCGCGCGGTGTCGACGACCCGCAATTGGTAGCCGTCCCCGCTGTTTTCGACGACGTAGGCACGGTGCCGTGCGGGGTCCACCGCGACCGCACCGAAATCGGTGCCCCCGATCTTGGCGACGAGCGCATGAGTGACCAGATCGACGAGGTACACGTTGTCGATGTCGGTCATCACGACGGTATTCGCGGCGAAATCCACCGCCATCCGGACCATCCCGTTCGTCGGCACCGCGAGCAGACCCGTCACCCGCTGGGCTGCCAGATCCACGACGATGACGCCGTGACCGTTCTTCGTCACCGGGTCATAGCGCGAACCGGCCACATACGCGGTTCGCCCCGCGGGATCGACCGCGATCTCCGCGGCCGAGGTACCCACCGGGATCGACGCCACCACGGTCGCCGACGACGGATCGATCACCGAGATTGACGCTGTCGCATTGACATCCACAGTGGTCGGATCCTGTTGGAAGCCAACGTATTTCTCCGTCGTGACATACACCAGGTGCGTAACCGGGTCGACGGCGACACCCCCGGCCCCCTTGCCGGTGTCGACCCAGTTGATCACCACATTCGTGGTGGTATCGACCACCGCCAGCATGGCCCGGGGACCGTCCAGCTCGTGGCTGCTGTCGCCCTTCCCCGCCACGTACAACCGGTGCAAGGCCGGATCCAACGCGAGCCCGACCAGGTCGCCCGACAGGTTGATCTTCTCGACCACGGTGTGATTCGCGATATCCACGACCACCACGGTCCGCTCCGTCTGATCGGCCACGTACAACCGCCCGGCGGCACTGTCGACGGCGGTGTACGCCGAGCCCAGCCGCACTCCCAGCGCCACCGAGGGCGAGTCCGCTACGGCGGACGGGTGCGATCCGTTGCCCGAGACGGCGATACCGACGACGATCCCGATGACGACGACCAGGGCGCAGGCAATCCCGATCGCCAGCAGAATGCGCGGGCGCTTCGGGAAGACCTCCCCCCGCACCGGCCGCATGTCGAGCTGGGAAGGCCTCGACAGCAGCGGTCGCTGATCGGCGCACAGCGGCCGGAACGCCTGCTGCACCAGCGGACTCAGCGCCACGGCACCCGAAAGGTAAAGGGCGTGCAGATCGGCGGGTGAGGTAATGCCCGCGGTCCGCAGGACGTTCACCACGGCCCCGACCACCGCGGGCAGACCCATCTCGGTGAGATCCGCGGCGGAAACCGGTGGGAGACTGCGGGATTCGATCGTTCGGAAGGTGCCGTCGGGGGCGGTGACCAGGAGTGAGACGGTCAGTGGGCCCGGTCCGAAATCGATGACCGCGATGCGCGAACCGGCCGGAGCCGCGGCAATTCCGGCGTCCGGGCCGAAGGTACCCACACCCGACAAGACAATCCCCTCCCACAATTGGCGCGGCGTCGATCCTAACCCGGCGCAAACGACCGCACCCGCCTCGGCGGATGCCGGGGCGGGTGCGGAAAGCGTTGTGCGGGAGTTACTCCGGGCGCGGAGTGAGGATGCGGGGGCCGTCTTCGGTGACGGCTACCGTGTGCTCCCAGTGGGCGGCGCGGGAGCCGTCGTCGGTGACGACGGTCCAATGGTCGTCCAGCTCATGGGTTTCCGTGGTGCCGAGGGTGAGCATGGGCTCGATGGCGAGGACGGAACCGATGCGGAGCTCGGGGCCCTTGCCGGGCGCGCCCTCGTTCGGCAGGAACGGGTCCATGTGCATTTCGCGGCCGATGGCGTGGCCGCCGTAGCCGGAGACGATGCCGTACTTGCGGTCGTGCAGCTTCTCCGCGGCGTAGGTGCCCTGCTCGATGGCGTGCGAGACGTCCGAGAGACGGTTGCCGGGCAGCATGGCGGCGATGCCCGCCTCCATGGACAGGCGGGTGGCCTCGGACAGCAGGCGGTCGGCCTCGATGATGGTGCCGACGCCGAAGGTCCAGGCCGAGTCGCCGTGCCAGCCGTCGAGGATGGCGCCGCAGTCGATGGACACCAGATCGCCCTCGACCAGGATCTCGTCCTTGCTCGGGATGCCGTGCACCACACGGTCGTTCACCGACGAGCAGATGGAACCCGGGAACCCGTGGTAGCCCTTGAAGGACGGGATCGCCCCGGCCTCACGGATCACCGACTCGGCCACCTCGTCCAATTCCAGGGTGGAGACCCCGGGCTTGGCGGCGGCCCGCACCGCCACCAGCGCGCGACCGACGATGGCGCCCGCCGCCGCCATGGCGTCCAGTTCACCGGAGGTGCGGAAGGGCACCACCCGCTTGCTCTTGCGGCCGAAGACCATTCAGCGACCCAGCGCCTTCAGCGCACGCGCGTTGACCTCGTCGATCTCGCCGACGCCCTCGACCGACACGACCGAACCGTCGTAGTGGTCCAGCAGCGGCTCGGTCTCCTCGCGGTAGACGCGCATGCGGTTGCGGATGACCTCTTCGGTGTCGTCGCCGCGGCCGCGGGCCAGCATGCGCTCGACCACCACGTCCTCGTCGACCACGAAGGACAGCACGGCGTCGAGCTCCTTGCCCGACTCCTTGAGCATCTTCTCCAGCGCCTCGGCCTGATCCACGGTGCGCGGGTAGCCGTCGAGGATGAAGCCGTTGACGGCGTCGGGCTCGGCGATGCGGGCCTCGACCATGCGGTTGGTCACGTCCGACGGAACCAGGTTGCCCGCGTCGAGGTACTGCTGCGCCTCGCGGCCCAGCGGAGTCTGCTCCGCGATGTTGGTGCGGAAGAGGTTCCCGGTGGAGATGTGCGGAACACCGAGCTTTTCCGACAACAGTTCGGCCTGGGTGCCTTTACCGGCACCGGGCGGTCCGAGCAGTACGAGTCTCACTTCAGGAACCCTTCGTAGTTTCGGTTCATCAACTGGCTCTCGATCTGTTTCACGGTATCGAGGCCGACGCTCACAATGATCAGCACCGCGGTACCACCGAACGGCAGGTTGGTCACACCGCCCGAGGCCCCGATCCCGAGGAGCAGGTTCGGCAGAACAGCGACAGCACCGAGGTAGATGGAGCCGGGGAGGGTGATTCGGCTCAGGACGTAGTTCAGGTAGTCGGCGGTGGGCTTGCCCGGGCGGTAGCCCGGAATGAAGCCGCCGAACTTCTTCATCTCGTCCGCGCGCTCCTCCGGATTGAAGGTGATCGCGACATAGAAGTAGGTGAAGAACACGATCAACGCGAAGTAGATGCCCACGTAGACCGGGTTGCTCGGGTTGACCAGATACTTCTGGATCAGCTCCTGCCACTTGGCCGGGTTGCCCGAGGACTTCTGGGTCAACTGCGCCAACAGGTTCGGCAGGTACAACAGCGAGGACGCGAAGATGACCGGGATGACACCCGCCTGGTTCACCTTCAACGGCAGATAGGTCGAGGAGCCGCCGTACATCTTGCGGCCGACCACGCGCTTGGCGTACTGCACCGGAATCCGGCGCTGGCCCTGCTCGACGAAGATGACGCCGACGATGACCACCAGCGCGGCACACGCCACCAGGGTGGTGGTGATCCAGCCGCGGCTGTCGTAGATCATCTTGCCCTCGGAGGGGATGCGGGCCGCGATGCCCGCGAAGATCAACAGCGACATGCCGTTACCGATGCCGCGTTCGGTGATCTGCTCGCCGAACCACATGACCAGGGCCGCGCCCGCGGTCATGACCAGCACGATGATGATCATGCCGAAGATCGAGGTGTCGTCGAGGATGTCCTTGGGGCAGCCACGCAACAGCTGTCCGCGGGAGGCGAGCGCGACCAGACCGGTCGACTGCAGCACGGCCAACGCGACAGACAGATAGCGCGTGTACTGGGTCATCTTGTTCTGACCCGCTTGGCCTTCTTTGCGCAGTTCCTCGAACCGCGGAATGACGACGGTCAGCAGCTGAATAATGATGCTCGCCGTGATGTACGGCATGATGCCGATCGCGAACACCGACAGCTGCAGCAGCGCGCCACCGGAGAAGAGATTGATGAGCTGGTAGATACCGGCGGAGTCACCGCCGTTGACCAGATTGACGCATTCTTGAACGTTCTTGTAACTGACGCCCGGCGAGGGCAGCGACGCACCGAGCCGGTAGAGCGCGATCAGTCCCAGCGTGAAGAGAATCTTCCGCCGTAAGTCCGGGGTCCGGAAAGCCGACACGAAGGCGGAAAGCACAGATCCTCCTGGCTAACGACATGGGTCAGGCCACGGATTCAGCATTGGGCTGGTTAGCCACAAAGAGCCGAGAACCATGACGGTGTTGGCAGACAACACTTGAACTTTAACAGCGACACCGGGCGAGCTTGCGACTCGCCCGGTGCCGTTGCTACTTCAGGTTACCGTCAGGCCAGCTCGGTGGCGGTGCCACCGGCCGCGACGATCTTCTCCTTGGCGGAGCCGGAGAACTTGTCCGCCGAAACCTGCACGGCCACAGCGATTTCGCCCTCGGCGAGCACCTTCACGAGCTCGTTCTTGCGAACCAGGCCCTTGGCGACCAGCTCGGCCTTGCCGATGGTGCCGCCCTCGGGGAACACGCGGGCGATGTCACCGACGTTCACGACCTGGTACTCGGTGCGGAACGGGTTGGTGAAGCCCTTGAGCTTGGGCAGACGCATGTGAATCGGCATCTGACCGCCCTCGAAGCGGACCGGGACGTTCTTGCGAGCCTTCGTACCCTTGGTACCGCGGCCCGCGGTCTTGCCCTTGGAACCCTCACCGCGACCCACACGGGTCTTCTCGGTCTTGGAACCGGGGGCAGGACGCAGGTGATGCAACTTGATGGTCATGCGTTGACCTCCTCTACAACAACGAGGTGGCGCACGACGTTGATCAGGCCGCGGTTCTGCGCGTTGTCCTCACGCACCACGGACTGGCGGATCTTGCGCAGCCCGAGGGTGCGCAGCGACTCGCGCTGATTCGCCTTGGCGCCGATGCTGGACTTGACCTGGGTCACTTTCAGCTGTGCCATATCAGACTCCCTGTCCCGCGCGCGCACGCAGCATGCCCGCAGGAGCGACGTCCTCGAGGGGCAGGCCACGACGGGCCGCGACCTCTTCGGGACGCTGCAGCTGCTTGAGGGCAGCGACGGTGGCGTGCACGACGTTGATGGCGTTGTCGCTACCGAGCGACTTGGCCAGAACATCATGGATGCCAGCGCATTCCAGCACGGCACGGCAGGCGCCACCGGCGATCACACCGGTACCGGGCGAAGCCGGACGCAGCATGACGACACCGGCCGCGGCCTCACCCTGAACCGGGTGGGTGACCGTGGAGCCGATCATCGGAACGCGGAAGAAGTTCTTGCGAGCCTCTTCGACACCCTTCTGGATGGCCGCGGGAACTTCCTTGGCCTTGCCGTAGCCGACGCCGACCAGACCGTTGCCGTCACCGACGATCACGAGGGCGGTGAAGCTGAAGCGACGACCACCCTTCACGACCTTGGAGACGCGGTTGATCGCGACGACGCGCTCGAGCTGGTTCTTCTCGGCGGCATTGTCCCGACGATCGTTGCCGCCGCGGCGGTCGCGACCGCCACCGCGCTGATCGCGGTCGTTGTTGCCACCATTCTGTCCGGCGGGACCGTTTCCGCCGTCACGCCGCTGACGTCCCGGCATCAGACGTTCCCTTCGTTCGCAGTGTTGATCATCAGAACTTCAGCCCACCTTCACGGGCGGCGTCGGCGAGCGCCGCGATGCGGCCGTGGTAGTCGTGACCACCACGGTCGAACACGACCGCCTCGACACCGGCAGCCTTGGCGCGGGCGGCGATGAGCTCGCCGACCTTGGCGCCCTTGGCGGACTTGTCGCCCTCGACGGCACGCACATCGGCCTCGATGGTCGACGCGGCGGCAATGGTCTTGCCGACGGTGTCGTCGATCAGCTGAGCGTGGATGTGGCGCGAGGAGCGGTTGACCACCAGGCGCGGACGCTCGGTGGTGCCTGCGATCTTCTTGCGCAGACGGAAGTGACGACGCGCCTTGGACAGACGACGCGCGGTCGAGACGTCGGTGCCGATCGGCTTACGAGCGGCCTTCTGCTTTTCGGTTTGTGCCATGGCTTACTTACCCGTCTTTCCGACCTTGCGGCGAACGACCTCACCGGCGTAGCGGATGCCCTTGCCCTTGTACGGGTCGGGCTTGCGCAGGCCGTGGATCACCGCGGCGATCTGGCCGACCTTCTGCTTGTCGATGCCGGACACCGAGAACTTGGTCGGGGACTCCACCGCGAAGGTGATGCCCTCGGGGGCGTCGACCGGGACCGGGTGCGAGTAGCCCAGGGCGAACTCGAGGTTCGAGCCCTTGGCCTGCACGCGGTAACCGACGCCGAAGATTTCCATCTTCTTCTCGTAGCCCTGCGTCACACCGATGATCATGTTGTTGATCAGGGTGCGGGTCAGACCGTGCAGGGAGCGGTTCTGGCGCTCGTCGTTGGGACGAATCACCTCGAGCTCACCCGACTCGGCCTTGGTGACGGTGATCGGCTCGGCCACCACGTGCGACAGGGTGCCCTTGGAACCCTTCACGGTGATGTTCTGGCCGTCGATGGTCACCTCGACTCCGGCGGGAACCGGGATCGGCTTCTTACCGATACGCGACATTGTTCCTACCTCCCTTACCAGACGTAGGCGAGGACTTCGCCGCCCACGCCCTGCTGCTTGGCCTGACGATCAGTGAGCAGACCGGAGGACGTGGAGATAATCGCCACGCCGAGGCCGCCGAGCACCTTGGGCAGGTTGGTGGACTTCGCGTAAACCCGGAGACCCGGCTTCGACACGCGGCGGACGCCCTGCAGGGAGCGCTCACGCGAGGGGCCGTACTTCAGGTCGACGATCAGGGTCTTGCCGACGTTCGCGTCTTCGGTGCGGTAGTCGGCGATGTAGCCCTCGCGCTTGAGGATCTCGGCGATGTTCGCCTTGAGCTTCGAGTGCGGAGCCTTCACCTGATCGTGGTACGCCGAGTTGGCGTTGCGCAGACGGGTCAAGAAGTCTGCGATGGGATCAGTCATGGTCATGTTCGACCGTTACCTCTCTCGCCGCGGTTCCCATTCAGCACCGTCAAAGGGCGGTCGTGGGCCTACGACAAATAGGGGCGGTCCAGCCGGGGTTGCCCGACCGGATTGAGCACTTGCGCCCGGAGCAACGCCACCCGCGCCAGGCGCGAATGGACACAGCTGTGCCCGAGCAACCGGTCTAGTGTAGACAACCGCAGATCAGCCACCAAATCGGGGGGCCGAGGAGGAGCTGTGAAACGTGTCATGGGAACGCTGGAACGGACAATCGGGACGCTACTCGCCGTCACGGCCGTAGGCGCGAGCCTGGCGGCGGTCGGGTGCACGACCGTCATCGACGGCCAAGGCGTCGCCAACGAGGCCGATGTCACCGCCTACCGCTCGTCGGTGGCCGCGAGCTCCGCGGCCGCCGCCACCTCCGCACAGGCGGCCAGCCGTCAGAACACGGTCTGCAGCGCCTTCTTCTCCGCCGCCGTCGAGGCAAGCTTCAAACTCGAGACCGTCAAACAACGCCTCAACGAACACGCCTCCGCCGAGGCAACCCTCCCCGCCATCACCGACGCCGCCACCGCCCTCAACGCGGCGGCCAAGCAAGTCGGCGACGCCCTGTCCGCCGCCCCCACCCCCGCCGCCTTCACCTCCACCCTGAACGAATACTCCCAAGCCGCAACAGCATTCGCCACCCAGTGGACCAACCTAGGCCAGGGCACCGGCAACGAGGACGACTTCATGTCCGCCCAAGACCGCTACTTCACCGCCAAAGACGCCGCCCTAGCCGCCTGCCCCTGAATTGATAGGGCAACACATAGCTGCTGTTGCGATGATTGCAGCATGGCTCGCACCATCACCCAGGCTGAGCTCAAAGCCATTTCTGCCCGCTTTGCAGATGCCGCAAGCGGTGCAGAGGAACGCGCGGAGATCGACGCCGTGTTCGGCGAGGAACGACTGGACGACTGACGCTGGCCGTCGTGCAGGTGCAAGGCGGTCACACCGGTACGACGCGAGATGGATTGGGTCGGTCAGTGGGCGGGGCCCAGGCAGTAGGTCTTGGGCCAGATTTCGCCGGGGGTTTGGTAGGTGTAGCTGACCGTGGTACCGGTGTAGCGAGCGACGTCGAATCGGTTGCGGGCCGGGCGCTGCCGCCCGCGCGATCGAACCAGAATCGGCAGGGTTGATGCGGGACGGACCGCTAGGATCTCCTCTACAAAGGGGGAGAGGAAGTGCCGGGCATGGCCCAAATCGCGCAACCGGATAAGCCGCGCAAGCGTTCGCTCAGGGTTTCATATCTGCTACCGGCAACGGTGGCAGCCACACTCGTATCCAGTGGGTGCGTCGCTCCCCCGTCAGACCGTGCGGCCGCTTCCACCGCTCCTCTCCCCACCACGAGTCAGCGGCTCCCGTCCACGAGCACGCCACCCGCCACCACCGGTGCCCCCACCATTACCGCACCAAGCACGACTGCCCAGTCGACGGATGACGACGCCGAACCTACCGATGTGGCCGTCTGCGTCGACCCGGAGACAAATGTAAGGGTGGATGACGACCTTTGCGACACCGATGACGACACGTATTCACGGTTCTGGCTGCACCATTCCCCGTCGCTGATCTATCCGGCCGTCGGTGCGGTCGTCGGCTTGGCTCTGGGTACCTTTGTGCGCCCCACCACCGGACGTGTCTTCGACAGGGGCGTCCCCGCGGTCGGCGGCCGGGTGCTGCGTGGCGGATTCGGTGGCCATCACGCCGGGGGCAGCTGAGCGCGGCATTGCCGAGAATTCCAGTGATACGGAACCCGGCGGGACGCGGATGAAACGCCGAAGGCCCCTACCGGGACGGGTCTCGGTGGGGGCCTTCGGGTTTGGTATTACGCGGTCGCTTGGACCGGTAAGTCACCAGGACGACTTGTGGACGCCCGGGAGTTCGCCGCGGTGGGCCATCTCGCGCAGGCAGACTCGGCAGAGGCCGAACTTGCGGTAGACGGCGTGGGGGCGGCCGCAGCGCTGGCAGCGGGTGTAGGCACGCACCGCGAACTTCGGCTTGGCGTTGGCCTTGTTGATCAGAGCCTTCTTAGCCATGGATCAGTTCTCCTTGAACGGGAAGCCGAGGTGCTTGAGCAGGGCGCGGCCTTCTTCGTTGTTGGTGGCGGTGGTCACCACGGTGATGTCCATACCACGCGGACGGTCGATCTTGTCGACGTCGATCTCGTGGAACATCGACTGCTCGGAGAGACCGAAGGTGTAGTTGCCGTGGCCGTCGAACTGCTTCGGCGAGAGACCGCGGAAGTCGCGGATACGCGGAAGCGCGATGGAGATCAGACGGTCCAGGAACTCCCACATGCGGTCGCCGCGCAGGGTCACCTTCGCGCCGATCGGCATGCCCTCACGCAGCTTGAACTGCGCGATGGACTTGGTGGCCTTGCGGATCTCGGGCTTCTGGCCGGTGATCAGGGTGAGGTCGGCGACCGCACCGTTGATCAGCTTCGCGTCACGGGCGGCGTCGCCGACACCCATGTTCACGACGACCTTCACCACGCCGGGGATCTGCATGACGTTGGCGTAGTCGAATTCCTGCTGCAGCGCGGGCTTGATTTCCTCGCGGTAGCGGGTCTTCAGGCGCGGCTGCACCTTGTTCTCGGTAGAAGTCATCTCAGATGTCCTTCCCGTTGCGACGGGAGATGCGGACCCGCTTGCCGTTCTCATCGGTGCGGTAGCCCACGCGGGTCGGCTTGCCGTCGGAGTCGACGACCATCACGTTGGAGGCCTGGATCGGCGCTTCCTGGGTGACGATGCCGCCCGAGCTGGCGCCACGCTGGTTCGCGGAATTCGCGACGTGCTTCTTGATGCGGTTCACGCCCTCGACCAGGACCTTGCCGGTCGCCGGGTAGGCCTGAATGACCTTGCCCTTGGCGCCCTTGTCCTTGCCCGAGATCACGATGACCGTGTCGCCCTTGTGCACCTTCATAGTTAGAGCACCTCCGGGGCCAGCGAGACGATCTTCATGAAACGCTTCTCACGCAGCTCACGGCCGACCGGGCCGAAGATGCGGGTGCCACGCGGATCGTTGTCCGCCTTGATGAGCACCGCGGCGTTCTCGTCGAACTTGATGTACGAACCATCCGGGCGACGACGCTCCTTGACGGTGCGCACGACGACGGCCTTGACGACCTCGCCCTTCTTGACGTTGCCACCGGGGATGGCGTCCTTCACGGTGGCGACGATGATGTCGCCGATACCGGCATAGCGACGCGACGAACCACCGAGAACGCGGATGCAGAGGATCTCCTTGGCACCCGTGTTGTCGGCGACGCGCAGTCGCGACTCCTGCTGAATCACTTCAGCTCCTCCTAGACCTGGACGAAATGCACGCCGGATTGCCGACCCGACGGGCATGGTCAGTTGCCCTTCAAACGCGCGCCTGCCAGCGGTTTTCACCAAGCTGGAGATCAACCACTGTGGGTTCGCGGCCGAAGTGCGGGGGCACAGCTCCCGCAGGCAACCGGTCAAGTGTAGCGAAGCCGCAGGTCGGACCCAAATCGGGGTGAGCGGACACACGGCGGGCCGCGGATTCAGGTGTTCCTCAGCGAGGTCGATTACGGTCGGCGCGAGCAACGTACGAGCTATCCCGATTATCCGGTAGAGGAGATTCGCGTTGTCCGAGCGTCCAGCTCTCGACCGCCGCAAGTTCTTGATCGCGCTGGGCCTGGTTCCTACCGTGGCCGTGCTGACCTCATGCAATAAGAACGACAAACCCAAGCAGCTGATCGGGCCGGACATGTCCGGGTCGAATCCGGCCATTCGGCCGCAGGACGATCTGTATCGGTTCGTCAACGGCAAGTGGCTCGACGAGTACAAGCTGCCGCCGGACAAGGTGTCCTTCGGCACCTTCGACGAGGTGCAGGAGCGGGTGCAGCAGCAGCTCAAGGAGATCATCGAGGGGATTCACAATCCCAAGTCCGGCTCCAACGAGCAGAAGATCCGCGATATCTACGACGCGCGGATGGACAAGGACGAGATCGAGAAGCTCGGCATGACGCCGCTGCAGGATCTGTTCGATCAGATCGACAAGGCCGCGGCCAAGCCGGATCTGGCGAAGGTGATGGGCGGGCTGCCGGGCGTGGGGCTGATCGGACTGGGCGTCGGGCCGGATCCGAAGGACTCCAACGCCTACCTGCCCTCGGTCTCGCAGGCGGGGCTCGGGCTGGATCAGCAGTACTACAGCGATCCCAAGTACGCCGGGAAGCTGGCCGCCTACCGGACCTATATGCAGCGCATCGCGGCCGGGGCCGGGTTCGCGGATCCGGAAGCGCTGGCGAATCGAGTGGTCGATCTGGAGGCGCGGATCGCCGGATTCCATTGGGACAATGTCAAACTGCGCGACACCGACGCCACCTACAACCTGATGAGCTGGGCCGAGCTGACCGCACTCGGACCGCGATTCGACTGGGACCCTTGGCTTTCCGGCACCACGGACCGCCCCAAGAATCTGTTCGACAAGATCGACGTGGGTGAGCCGTCGTTCATCACCGGGGCCGCACAGCTGTGGGCCGATGTCGATATCGCCGCCTGGCGTGAGTATTTGAAGCTCGGCCTGGTGCGCGCCTTCGCCACCTATCTACCCAAGGCCATCGCCGATCCGAGCTTCGACTTCTTCGGCAAGGAGATGCAGGGGCTGAAGCAACGGCCGGAGCAGTGGAAGTCGGCGGTGCTCACCGTGAACAACACCGTGGGCGAGGCGCTCGGAAAGCTCTACGTGGACAAGCATTTTCCGCCCGAGGCCAAGAAGCGGGCGCTGGATATGGTCGGCGATCTGCGCGCCGCCTACAAGGAGAATTTCCAGAATTCGACGTGGATGTCCCCGCCCACCCGGGAGGCGGCCATCGCCAAGCTCGACAAGATCAATGCCAAGATCGGCTACCCGGACAAGTGGGAGGACTACTCCAAGCTCACCGTCACCCGCGGCAGACTGATCGAATCCCTGCGCGCCTCGGACGCTTTCAAGACCAAGCGCATGTTCGATCGACTGGGGACGCCGGTGGACAAGTCGGAGTGGGGCATGCCGCCGCAGACGGTGAACGCCTACTACAACCCCAGCGGCAACGAGATCGTGTTCCCCGCCGCCTTCCTGCAGCCGCCGTTCTTCGATCCGGATGCCGAGCCCGCCGTGAACTACGGTGCGGGCGGGGCGGTCATCGGCCACGAGATCGGACACGGATTCGACGACCAGGGCTCGAAATACGACGGCGACGGCAATCTGAAGGATTGGTGGACGCCCGCGGACAAGGCGGCGTTCCAGGCCAAGACGCAGCAGCTCATCGACCAGTACAACGCGCTGGTGCCGGAGGGGCTGCCGCCGGATCAGCACGTGAACGGCGAGCTGACCGTGGGTGAGAACCTGGCGGATCTGCGCGGGTTGGAGATTTCGCTGGCGGCCTATCGCATGGTCGAGAAGCGGAACGGGACCCAGACGCCCGACTACAAGCCGATGTTCGAATCCTGGGGACGCACCTGGCGGACCAAGATGACGACCGAGGCGCTGGAGAATCAGCTCGCCAATGATCCGCATTCCCCGGCGGAATTCCGGTGCAACCAGGTCGTGAAGAACCTCGGCGAGTTCTACAGCACCTACGACGTGAAGGAAGGCGACAAGGAATACCTGCCGCCGGACCAGCGCGTCACGCTCTGAGCAAGCTCACAGGTTCGCGACACCCCGCGCGGGGCTGCCATCCCCGGTAGCCTCGCGTCGGTATTCGCAGCTTCGGGGAGAGGTAGTGCCTGTGACATCGTCGGGTCGTCCGGCCGGTTTGGACCGTCGCCGTTTTCTGATCGCACTGGGTCTCGCGCCTGCCGTCGCCACGCTGGCGGCGTGTTCGAATGATTCGAAGAACACGGTCACCTCGACCCAGCTCACCGGCCCCGACCTGTCCGGGTCGGATGCGACGGTGCGACCGCAGGACGATCTGTACCGGTTCGTCAATGGCAAATGGCTGCAGGACTATTCGCTGCCCGCGGACAAGGTGTCGTTCGGCACCTTCGACGAGGTCGGCGATCGGGTGCAGGGGCAGTTGCGCGAGATCATCGAGGGCATCAAAGATCCCAAGCCGGGCACCGCCGAGCAGCAGATCCGCGACCTGTACGACGCGCGCATGGATGTGGACACCATCGAGAAGCTGGGCATGACGCCGCTGAACGAGATGTTCGCCGATATCGACAAGGCGGCGGGCAAGCCGGAATTGGCGAAGGTGATGGCTCAGCTGCCGATCGGCGGTCTGATCGGGCTGGGCGTTTCGGTCGACCGGAAGAACTCCAGCGCGCACATCGCCTCGGTCGGGCAGTCCGGTATCGGATTGAGCGAGCAGTACTACCGCAAGCCCGAATACGCCGACAAGCTGGCCGGATACAAGACCTTCCTGGAGAAGATCGCCACCGGTGCCGGATTCCCGGATCCGGTCGCCATGGCGGGGCGGGTGCTCGATCTCGAGACGAAGATCGCCGCCAACTTCTGGGACAACATCAAACTGCACAACACCGAGGCCAGCTACAACAAGATGTCGTGGAACGACATGGTGGCGCTGGCTCCGCAATTCGATTGGGACCCCTGGCTTTCCGGCAATACCGATCGACCCAAGAGCCTGTTCGCGACGGTGATCGTGGCCGAGCCGTCCTACATCACCGCGGCGGGGCAGCTGTGGCACGACGTGGATATCGCGGTGTGGCGGGAGTATCTGAAGCTGGCGGTGGTGCGGGAATACGCGCGATTCCTGCCGCAGGCGATCGCCGACGCCAATTTCGAGTTCTTCGGGACCGTGATGAGCGGGCTGCAGCAGCGGCCGGAGCGGTGGAAGTCCGCGGTCTCGACCGTCGATTCGAATCTGGGCGAGCAGCTCGGAAAACTGTACGTGGCCAAGCATTTCCCGCCCGAGGCCAAGCAGCGGGCCCTGGATATGGTCGCCGACTTCATCGCCGCCTACAAGGACAATTTCACCAACTCGACCTGGATGTCGCAGCCGACCAAGGATGCCGCGCTGGTCAAGCTGGGCAAGATGGGCGTGAAGATCGGCTATCCGGACAAGTGGGAGGATTACAGCGGTCTGAAGATCACTCGCGGGCAGCTCATCCAATCCTTGCGCGCGGTCAATGTTTTCGGCTCCAAGAAGATGTTCGACAAGCTGGACAAGCCGGTCGACAAGACCGAGTGGGGCATGACGCCGCAGACGGTGAATGCCTACTACCAGCCGGTCAACAATGAAATCGTTTTCCCGGCCGCGTTCTTGCAGCCGCCGTTCTTCGACGCCAATGCCGAGCCCGCCGTGAACTACGGTGCGGGCGGGGCGGTCATCGGCCACGAGATCGGACACGGTTTCGATGATCAGGGCTCCAAATACGATGCCGACGGCAATCTGAAGGATTGGTGGACGCCCGCCGATCGCGCCAAGTTCGAGGAACGCACCAAGAAGCTGGTCGACCAGTACAACGGCCTGGTTCCGCAGGGGCTGGATCCGGCGCACCACGTGGACGGCACCCTGACGCTGAGTGAGAATGTCGCCGACAATCGCGGTCTGCAAATGGCTTTCGCGGCGTATCGCATCAATCAGAAGCGCGCGGGTGTCGAGAATCCGTCCTACAAGGACATGCTCGAAGCCTGGGGTCGCAACTGGCGGTCCAAGCAGACCAAGCAATACACCGAGAATCTGATCGCCAATGACGTCCACTCGCCCGATGAGTTCCGGGCCAATCAGGTGGTACGGAATCAGGCCGAGTTCTACGCCACCTTCGAGGTGAAGGAGGGCGACAAGCTGTTCCTCGCCGAGGATCAGCGCGCCACCTTCTGATTCGGCTCAGACGGCCAGCGACTTGGCTCAGACGGCCAGCGGCGGCGGTGTGACGACGCGACGCGCGGGCGGGTGGTAGGCCCGCCACGCGGACGCGAGACGCTCGACCGCCGCCTCCAGCACGGCATCCGGGTGGCGGAAGTGCAGGCGGATGTGGTCGTCGCTGCCGCCGCCGGGGTCCAGGCCGGATCCGGCGAGAATGGCGATGCCGTGGCGCAGGGTGGTTTGCGCGAACGAGGTGCCGTCGCCGTAAGGCAGTCGTACCCAGAGGGTTTGGCCGCCCTCGACCGGCGGTACCTCCCACTCCGGCAGCGCGGCGGCGAGTTTCGCGCGCAGGAAGTCGTGGCCGGTGCGCAGGCGGGTGGCGCGCTGCGGGGCCGTGGTGTCGATACTCGAGATCAGGCCGGTCGCGGCCAGTTGGGCGGGCAGGTTCCCGCCCAGGTCGTGGACCGCGCGCAAGCGGGTGAGGCGTGCGATCACCGGCTCCGCGGCCCGAATCCAGCCGACGCGCAGGCCGCCCCAGATGTTCTTGCTCAGGGAGCCGATGGAGATGACCTCGTCCGCGTCGGCGGCCAGCGGCGGTGGCATCTCGATGCCGGGGAACCCCAGATCGGCGGTGATCTCGTCGGCGATGAGCGGAACATCTTGCGCCGCCGCCACTTCCGCGATCCGTCGGCGCTGGAGTCCGGAAAGGACAGTGCCGGTGGGGTTTTGGAAGGTCGGTGTCGCGTAGGCGAGCACCGGCCGCCGGGTTCGCAGTGCGGCCTCGAATCCGGCGAATCCGATCGGCAGCGTGGTGAGCACGGCGGCCTCCTCGTGGAAGGCTTCCAATGCGCCCGGGTACGTGGGCGTTTCGACCACCACCCGATCCCCCGGCCGCACGAAGGCCCGCGCCAACAGCGACAGCGCCTGCTGACCGCCATTGGTGACGAGTATCCGTTCGGGCCCAGTCGGTGCACCCAGCCGCGTGTACCGTTCCGCGATGGCTGCCCGCAATGGCGGATAGCCCGCGGGGTGATAACCGATTTCGGCGGTCATGCCCGCCAGCACCGGCACCATCTCGGCGTAGGCCTCGGTCACCACCTGCGGCGGCGCTTCCGGCGCGGCGCAGGCCAGCGAGATCAGATCCGCCCGCGGCTCCAACAGATTCAGGAACATCGGCGCGCTGGTGGTGTCGCTGGCCGTCTCGACGACCCCACCGGCGACCCGCGTCCCGCTCCCCCGCCGTCGCACGATCCGCCCTTCGGATTCCAGCAGTTCGTAGGCCGCGATCACCGTATTGCGCCCCACCGCGAGCTGTTTCGCGAACACCCGATCCGGCGGCAGCACCGCCCCGGCCGCCAGCTCGCCGTCGTCGATCAACTGCCGCAGCCGCCCGGCCAGCAGCACATACAGCGGCCCCCGCCCCGACGACCACCGCCCGAGCCGCTCGGTCACCTCAATTGGATCCATAACGGAACCAATTCTCCCCGATTGGATCTGCTCTCACCACCCGCCGCCACCGACGATTGTCCCCATGACCGAAACACTCACCGCGGCATCGATCCCCGCCACCATCGCCACTCTCCCCGGCCCCTTCCAGCAGCGAGAACTGGCCCGAGTCAACGACGCGGTCGTCCGCGTCGCCCAAATCCACGGCGAGTTCCCCTGGCACCACCACGACGAGGACGAACTCTTCCTCTGCTGGGACGGCACCCTCCGCATCGAACTCGAAAACCGCGCGCCCGTAACCCTCACCCCCGGCGAGCTTTTCACCGTCCCGCGTGGAGTCCGTCACCGCCCGGTAGCCGACGAGCCCGCCCACGTCATCCTGATCGAACGCCCCGAAACCACCCAATACGGCAACTGATCAGTCGGATTCCAGCAGTTCCTTGGGCGCGGCCTGCCGCCAGGAGTCCATCACAATGGCCTCCAACTCCTCGAGATCGTCCAAGGCCGCCAGCCGGACCCGCACCCACGCGTTCATCACCTCGTGCGGTGCGATCCAAAACTTGTCCGGCTCGGCCTGGACCAACTCGTCGCGGTCGGCGATCGGGCAGCGGACGGCCATCGAGGTCTCGTTCTCCGGCAGCGTGAGAAACAACTTCCCCGCCACCCGGAAGGTGGGCATCTGCCACTCGAAGCCCTCTTTGGTACGCGCCAACGAAAGCGCCACCGCCCGAACATCATCCCCGGTCGTCATGCGATCGATGGTTCCAGGCCGGTCCGACAAGGTGCTACTTGGCGGCGTTGGCGAAAGCGGGGGTGAGTTTGTCCAGGAGATACGGGAGGGAGAGGGGGGTGGGTTGGTTGATGGCGCTGATTTCTTGGACGGTGAGGAAGACGGTGGCGTTTTTCTTGACGGCGGGGAGGTCGGTGAAACCTGGGAGGGTGCGGTACTTCTCGTCCATGCCCGGGGAGTAGCCCGCGAGGAGGAGGTCGGCGGTCAGTTCGTCCAGGCGTTCCGGGGAGAGGGCCAGGCGGCCGCCGTTGCCGCCCTGGGCTACCAGGGCCGGGGGGATGGTCATGCCGAGTTGGGTGAACAGGCGGCTGGAGCCGTCGTTGGGGTCGGTGAGGACCATGAGTTGGGAGGGGCCCGCGAGCCAGGAGCTGGTGAAGGTCTTGCCCTTCAGGCCGGGGTTGTGTTGGGCGATGGTGTCGATGCGGCCGTTCAGGTCGGAGATCAGTTTCTCGGCGGTCTCGGACTTGTGGAGGACCTGACCCAACGCGCGGACCTGGTCGGCCCAGGGAGTGATGGTTTCCTTGCCGAGGGCGGGGAGGGTGGGGGCGACCTTGGAGAGGTCGCCGTAGGTTTTGGCGTCGGCGATGAAGGGGTCGGCCAGGATCAGGTCCGGGTTGAGGGCGGCGACCTGTTCGGCGAGGTTGCCGGTGGTTTGTAGGGCCTTCGAGGTGGACAGGGCCGCGGGCTCCCAGGGCGGCGCGCCCTTGCTGAGGACCGCGATGTTGTCGATGTAGCCGACCGGGGTGACGCCGAGAGCCTGGCTGGTGTCGAGCCACTGATTGCCCAGCGCCACGACCCTTTTCGGTGTGCCCGTGACGGTGGTCTGCCCGAGGGCATGGGTGATGGTGACCGGTTCGCCACCACCCGCCGAGGTGTCGTCGCTCTTCGCGCCGCAGGCCGACAGACCGATCGCGAGTACCCCGACGACCGCCGCGACGGCCACCCGCAGGATTCGAGATCGTCCGCCACGCGCTGGTCCGGACACCGAGAACGCCGACTTCATCGTGACTCTCCTGTCTGCCGATGCCCGCCCATTCGGCCGAGCGGAAGGTGAGCCTAGCCTAATTTCACGCGAGCCTGGGGACGGCCGTCGCCGATTCGATCCCGATCGGGGTGGCCTATCGTGTCCTCGGTCGATTAGGTTAGGGTTGCATAAGTTAGAACCCGGGGGTTTGGAACGATGGAGCGTGCGGTGCCGGAAATCTTGTCCGCCGTCGAGCGTCACCGGCTCGTGGACGAATGGGCCAACGGCGTCGAACTGTACGACGTGCCGTCGGTCTCCATGCTCATCGAGTGCGGTCGCCGCGTGCCGTCGCTGCGGACCGCCGTGCGCTGCGGTGGCC
This sequence comes from Nocardia sp. CDC160, assembly GCF_035818795.1. Classification (NCBI taxonomy): domain Bacteria; kingdom Bacillati; phylum Actinomycetota; class Actinomycetes; order Mycobacteriales; family Nocardiaceae; genus Nocardia; species Nocardia sp. CDC160. Next base: position 443,498 of record NZ_JAYKYT010000001.1, read on the forward strand.
ACATCCTCACCTATGCCGAACTCTACGAACGCCTCGACGGCGGCGTCACCGGAACCGCCGGACCCACCCTCGACGATCTGGCCCGGGTGCTCTGCGATATCGCCGCGGCCGCCGAATTCGGTGCGGTGCTGGCCGAATTGGGTCCGCGGGGCACGGGGCTGAAGCCGGTCGCGGTGGCCGCGGCCGCCGATGACCGCCGCGCGGTCGCCGCCGATCAGCGCGCCTGCCCGATCGATCGGGCCTACGGCTCCCCCGACGTGCGCCTGCTGGCCACCCGCTGGGACACCACCGATGCCGCGGTGGAACTGCTGGCCGCCCTGGCCGACGGCGCGACCCTGGTGCTGGCCACCGCCGCCCAGCGCGCGGACGCGACCGCGTTGGCCGAGCTCATCGCCACGTCCGCCGCGACCCACGTGGTGGCCGACGCGGGCACCCTCGCGGGCCTGGCCTACCTGCCCTCCCCCGCGCTGCCCACGGTGCGCCGCTGGGACGTCTTCGGAAACGACTGTCCGGCAGCGCTTTCGACCCTGTTGCGCGAATTGGCCCCCGGCTCGTGCACCGGATTCGCCTGCACCACACCGGAATACGCGGGTGTGGCGGCGCGTGGCCCCCTTGACGGATCGGGTCGAGTGCGGCCCATTCCGGGCGCGCGTTTGCTGGTGCTCGACGAGTCGCTGCGCCTGGTACCGCCCGGACGGTCCGGACGGGTGTACGTAGGCGGCTCGGCCCTGGCGCTCGAACTGGACGGTCTTGCGGAGGGATTCGTCGATGATCCGTTCGTGCCGGGCGGTCGCCTGGTGCGCACCGAGCAGTTCGGAGCCTGGACCACCGAGGGCTGGCTGGTGCTCGATATGACCGAATCCGACGCTCCCGCACGACTTTCCGATTCGACCGACCGGTCCGTTGAAACGAATTTTTCCGGTACCGACGGGTACGCCGCCGCCTGAAACGGCCCCGAGGCCCCAGTTTGCAGGCTTCGCATCGAACTTTGTGGGAAGAAACCCCCGAACCCACCGAACCGCACTATTCCTACGTATTTCGGCGATATCGTGGAATTACCCAATTGGCCGCCGAGAGCGACGACGCCTCGGGGTGCCAGCGGGTCTGGTGTCACCGTGAACAACCGACGGTGACGACCTCATCACCGGTGCTGGAGTCGTCCGCGCCGATCGTTCATTTCCGCACCCGGCCCGGGCACCGGTCGGCGCGACGATCACCAGGCGTTCAACTCGGAGCGTGCTGAGGACTTCCGCTCGACTCATCGCACACCCCCAGACTCCCGGGTGCGGGTGAGCCGAGGCGATGCCGTGCGGCACCAGCGCAAGTCGATCTTCTCCGACCTCGGCCAGGGTCGGCGTCCCAGTATCCGGGCGTCGACGGTTGTGTCCCTGAAAGGAGGGGCGTGATGAGCGCGCAATTCCCAATGCCCGTTCCGGCAAATGCCGCAGTCGAATTCCCAATGGTCGAGCGCGACCGCCTACGCATCGCGATGGTGGTGCCGCCGTACTTCGACATCCCGCCGAAGGCCTACGGCGGCGTGGAGGCCGTGGTGGCCGACCTGGTGGATGCCCTGGTGGAGCGCGGGCACCGCGTGATCCTGCTGGGCGCGGGTGCCAACGGCACCAAGGGCGAGTTCCACTCCCTGTGGGACCGTGCGCAATCCGAGCGCCTCGGCGATCCGTTCCCGGAGGTGGTGCACGCCCTCAAGGCGCGGCGCGCCCTGGAGCGGCTGGCCGCGACCGAAGGGCTGGACCTGGTCCACGACCACACCTTCGCGGGCCCGCTCAATATGCCGGTCTACCGCGATCTCGGCCTGCCGACCGTGGTGACCGTGCACGGCCCGGTCGACGGCGATCCCTATATGTACTACCGCGAGCTCGGCGAGGACGCCCACCTGGTGGCGATCAGCGACCGCCAGCGTTCCCTTGCGCCGGACCTGAACTGGGCGGGCCGCGTCCACAACGCACTGCGGGTGGAGGATTGGCCCTTCCGCACCGAGAAGGACGACTACGCTCTGTTCCTGGGCCGGTTCACCGCGGACAAAGCCCCGCACCTGGCGCTGGAGGCCGCGCACGCGGCGGGTCTCCCGCTGGTCTTGGCGGGCAAGTGCGCCGAGCCGCCCGAGGTGCGCTATTTCGAGAGTGCGGTCCGGCCCTTGCTCACCGAACGCGATCACATGTTCGGAATGGCCGATGCCGTGGCCAAACGCGAATTGCTGTCCAAGGCGCGATGTCTGGTGTTCCCGGTGCGATGGGAGGAACCGTTCGGCATGGTCATGATCGAGGCGATGGTGTGCGGGACGCCGGTGGTGGCGTTGCGCGGCGGTGCCGTCGCCGAGGTGATCGTGGACGGCGTCACCGGACGCGTCTGCGACGATCCGCGCGAGCTGCCCGACGCCATCGCCGAGGTCCGCGACTACGACCCGTACAAGATGCGCGCGCACGTGACCGCGCATTTCGGGGCGGACACCCTGGGTCGCGGCTATGAGGAGATCTATCGAAAGGTGGTGCGCGAGCACCGGCCGCGCCGGACCGTCACACCCGCACCCCGTCACACGGGCGGCTTCCTGGGCGCGATCCCCCTCGATCCCGGTCCCAAGCATGCCGGGATGACGGTGGGCCAGCGGGCGGCGGGCACCGGTCCCGGCCGGGCGACGGCGTCCACGGTGGTGAGCCGGGGCACCTCGCATACCGGGCATCCAGACGCCTTGACCGGCGGCGAGCTGACGCCGGGCCGTAAACCTGTGTCCGACAGCGGTTCCACTCCGAAGGCGACGTCGCGGCGGCGACGCGTGCCACGGCGAAAGGGTCTACATGAACAGTGACACTCCGAGCTCGGCCACCGGCGTTCCGAACGCGTTGAACGCCGGTGAGCCCAGTGTGGGCGGTTGGACTGGGGCCGCCGTGACCCTGGTGGAGGGCAGCACGTTCTGCCTGTCCGACCACCTGGGCGATATCGAGCAGGGGACGGCCTACGGCCTGTTCTTCCGGGACGCGCGGGTGCTGTCGCGCTGGGAGTTGCGGTTGGATGGGCAGCGGCCGGAGCCGCTGTCGGTGTTGAGTCCGGAGGCGTTCACCGCCCGGTTCATATTGCGCCGGCCTCCCCGGGCCGGCGCAGCTGACAGTACGGTTTTGATAGTGCGGGAGCGGCTGGTGGCCGACGGGCTCCGGGAGACCATCACGGTCGAGAACCTGGGCCGCGAAACCACCGCCGTGGACCTGCAATTGCATGTGGACGCGGATTTCGTGGATCTGTTCGCGGTCAAGGAGGGCCGCGGCGGCAATGCGCGCGCCGAGGTGATCGTGGCGGATGTGGAGCTGCTGCTCAACGATCGCTCCGATCGCTCCCGCGGATTGGCGGTGTCGTCGTCGGAAACGCCGCTGGTGCTGCCGGGTTCGCTGTCGTGGCGGGCGGTGGTGCCCGCGGGTGGGCGCTGGCGCACGGAGCTGGTGTGCCAGCCCACCATGGGCAATCAACCGATCCACTCGCCGATGCGGCCGGGTGAGCACTACGAGGCCAGCGGCCCGGGCCGCAAGATCGCGGCCTGGCGGGATACCGCCACCAAGATCACCGCAGCGGATCCGCAGCTGACCTGGGTGCTCGAGCGCACCGAAAGCGATTTGGGCGCTTTGCAGATCCACGATGATTCGCGCGGCGGCCGACCGTTCGTGGCGGCCGGTGCGCCCTGGTTCATGACGCTGTTCGGGCGTGACTCGCTGCTCACGGCGTGGATGGCGCTGCCGCTCGATGTCAATCTGGCGGTGGGCACCCTGCAGCAGTTGGCCGAGATGCAGGGCCAGCGGGTGGATCCCATGACCGAGGAGGAGCCGGGCCGCATCATGCACGAGATGCGGCGCGGGCCCGCCAGCGGCGCGGTGCTGGGCGGGGAGACGTATTACGGAACCATCGACGCCACACCGCTTTTCGTCATGCTGCTGGCGCAGGCGCGCAAGTGGGGCGCGGACTCCGAGTCGGTGCACGCGCTGCTGCCCGCCGCCGATGCCGCGCTGGCCTGGATCGCCGACTACGGGGACCGCGACGGGGACGGGTTCGTGGAGTATCGGCGCGCCACCGATCGGGGTCTGATCAATCAGGGCTGGAAGGACAGTTTCGACGGCATCAACGACGCGCTCGGACGCCTGCCGGAACCGCCGATCGCGCTGTGTGAGGTGCAGGGGTACGTGTACGCCGCGTTGCTGGCGCGAGCGGATCTGGCCGAGGAGTTCGGGGACGGCACGACGGCCGGTCACCTGCGGGATCGGGCGGCGGAGTTGCGCACCAAGTTCGCCGAGGCCTTCTGGCTGCCCGAAAAGGGCTGGTTCGCCGTGGCTTTGGACGGCAACAAGCGCCGCCTGGACGCGCTCACCAGCAATATCGGGCACTGCCTGTGGTCGGGGATCGTGACCGACGAGCATGCCGCCGTCGTCATCGGCAAGCTCGCCTCCGCGGAGATGAACTCCGGATTCGGTTTGCGCACACTGGCTTCCAGCATGGGCGCGTACAACCCGATGAGCTACCACAATGGTTCGGTCTGGCCGCACGACACCGCGATCGCCGTCGCGGGCCTGCTGCGCTACCGCCACCTGCCCGGGGCCCTCGACCTGGCCTATCGCCTGGCCGATGGACTCCTGGACGCCGCGACGGCGTTCGGGGGCCGCCTGCCCGAATTGTATTGCGGATTCCCGCGATCCAAGTTCCCCTCCCCGGTCCCCTACCCCACCTCCTGCTCCCCGCAGGCGTGGGCGAGCGCGGCCCCGCTGCTGCTGGTGCGCTCGTTCCTGGGCTTGGATCCCGATGTCCCGCACCGCACCCTGACCGTGCTGCCGCATCTGCCCGCGCGGTGGGGTCGCGTCGAGCTGACCGATCTGCGGCTCGGCGGCGCGGTGGTCGACATCGCCGTGGAGGGCGACCATGTCACGGCCACCAACCTCCCCGACGATTGGCGGCTGGTCACGCACTGAACGAGCACGGCCGCCGCGGCATCAGCTCTGGGCGGCGGAGCGGATGCCGCGGACGGCGAGTGCGCCGAAAACGGCTGCGAGACCGGCGGACCAGGCGAGGGTCTGCAGTATCGGGGTGGCGATCGGGCCGCCGAGGGTGAAGTTGCGCATGGCCTCGATGGCGCAGCTCATGGGCTGGGCGCGGACCACCGGCTGCAGCCAGCCCGGATAGTTCTGCACGGGCACGAAGCCGGAGTTGAAGAACATGCCGAGCAGGGTGACGGCGGCGAACAGTTGCACGACCTTGTCGCCCATGCGGCTGACGCCGACGGTGATGACCATGGTGGCGAAGCCGGGGATGAGCAGGACGGGGACCAGAATGGCTCCGATCGCGGCCCAGAACCCCTGGTGGAAGCGCAGTCCCAGCGCCACGCCGAGAGCGACGATGACGACGGTTCCGGCCAGGGTGCGGCCGCATTCGGCGAGCAGTCGCCCGCACAGGCCCGCCGAGCGGTGGACGGGGAGGACCCAGAAGCGGCGCAGCAGGCCGCTCTGCCGCTCGGCGTGCAGGGACAGGCCGGTGCCCATGGCACCGTACATCGCTCCGGTGATGGCGATCATGGGGACGAAGCCGTAAATGGCCGCCGCGCCGGAGGTATCGGTGAGGACCTTGTCCAACACCAGCTGATACATGAGCAGTAGCAGGACGGGCAGGACGAGGGTGGAGGTCAGGACCTCTTGTTCGCGCGGCCAGCGGCGCATGAGGCGACCGGCCTCGACCAGCGTCTGATCCAGCAGGGTCTTCACGGACGTCGCCTTTCCACGAGCACGGACAGGGCGGTGAACGCCACGATCAGCGCGGCGCACCACACCGCCGAAATGGCCACGGCCGCGGGGAATTCGCCGTCCGCGAGGCCACGCAACGCCGCGGCCGCCTGGGAGACGGGCTGATTGCGGACGAAGGGCTGAATCCAGCCCGGGAAGGCCTGGGCCGGTACGAAACCGGTGGACATCATGATCAGCAGCAGCTGCGGCGCGAGCAACGCGGACGCGCCGATCTCGGGCTTGCCGGTGGCGACGCCCAGGGTGTCCGCGCCGATCACGACGGCGGCGGCGAAAGCCAAGGCCAGCACCAAGAATCCGAGCCCACCCGCCAGATCGTGGAACCGGAACCCGAACGCGTACCCGATCACCAGCGCGCCCGCGATGGCGGCCACGGCGCGCACGAGATTCGCCGACATGCGGGCGGCCATGGGCAGCCACGGCCGCACCGGCATCGACCGCAATCGGGTTCCCATGCCGCTGAACGTGTCCCGCGCCGCCCGATCCCCGGCCGACATGGCGGTGAAGAACATGCCCTGCAACACGATCACCGGCAGCAGGTACTGCGCGTAATCGAGCCCACCCGCCTCCATGGATCGACGCAGCGGCACATAGAAGCAGAGGAAGAAGATCATCGGCGCGGCGAACCCGAACGGCAGATCCCCTTCCCGCAGCGCCGCCCGAATCGTGCGGCCGCTCAGGGCCTTCCATTGCAAGTGCGCCGGAACTCGGAACTCCGCGTCCGCCGATCGCGCTGCCGAGTCGGGGGTGTCGATGGCTCCCCTACCCGTCATCCCGGCGGTCAACAGTGTGCCGGAATGACCGGGAGGATGGGCCGCCGCGCGATTGGTGTCGTCGCTCATGCGGGCGCTCCCGCCGGTTGGGGGCGGGTCAGTTCGATGAAGACCTCGTCGAGGGACGGGCGGCGCAGGGCGATGTCGATGAGGTCGATGTCGGCGGCGGTCACTCGGTTCAGGACCTCGGCGAGAGTGGCCGCGCCGTCCGGTGCGGGGAGGGCGACGCGGTCGGCGGATTCCGCGACCGTGACCTCGCCCAGGCTGTGCAGGGCCGTGACGATGGCGGGGACGTCGGCGGCTTCGACCGGGACGACCTCGCAGTAGCTGGCTCCGGAGCGGGCCTTGAGTTGGTCGGCGGTGCCTTCGGCGATGACGGTGCCCTTGTCGACGACGATGATGTTGTCGCTCAGGGCATCCGCTTCCTCGAGGTATTGGGTGGTCAGCAGGATGGTGACGCCCTGCTGTTTGAGTTCGCGGACCAGCGCCCAGAGGCTTTGGCGGCTGACCGGATCGAGGCCGGTGGTGGGTTCGTCGAGGAAGACCACCTTGGGCAGGCGGACCAGGCCGCAGGCGATGTCGATGCGGCGGCGCATGCCGCCGGAGTACTGGCCGACCCGCCGGTCGGCGGCGGCCGTGAGGTCGAAGCGTTCCAGGAGTTCGTCGGCCCGCTGTCGCGCCTGCTTGGGGCGCAGGCCCATGAGGCGGGCGAAGAGGATCAGATTCTCACGGCCGGTGAGAACTTCGTCCAGAGCCGCGTATTGGCCGGTCAGCATGATCGAGGCGCGGACCGCGTCGGCCTCGCGGACCACATCGTGCCCGGCCACCAGCGCGCGGCCCGCATCGGGGCGGACCAGGGTGGACAGCACCGAGACGGTGGTGGTCTTGCCCGCGCCATTCGGGCCGAGCACGCCCAGCACACTGCCCGCGGGCGCGCTGAAACTGATGCCGCGCAGGGCGTGAACCGCGCCGAAGGACTTTTCGACGGATTCGACGACAATGGCCGCGTCCGTGGTGGATTGCGACACCGGGTTCTCCATCCTGGTATTCGTTCGTGGTAGGTCTAGGCCGGGCTGAGAATGTCTAGGCCGGGCTGAGGGCGGCGCTGGCGACGGTCAGCGCGGTGACCGCCCGCTGCCAGATCTCCCGGAGGCGGTCGATGTCCGACTCGTCGAAAATGGCGGCGCTCCAGCGGAAGAGGGTGACCAGCTGCGGCCCCTCCGCGCCGGGGTAGATGGCCGCGATCAGATCGAGGGCGTAGCGCAGCGGCATATCCGGTTCCGGGGCGATGGGAAGCCGTTGGTGCAGTGCCAGATCCGTGACGGGCATAAAGGGACCGTCGGTCGCGGCGGTCAAATCCATGCGGCCGAGATAGTCGAAGAGCACCTGCGGTTCGGCGTCGGAGGACAGTTCCGGCGCGGTGCCACCGTACCGCAGGGTGCCGTAGTCCAAGCCCTTGTTCGGCACCATGTGCGCCTGTGCCGCAACGGTTTCCAACAGCACCGCCGCAGCGGCCGGGTCGGCCTCGGCACGGTGCACGTCGATGCCGGAACCGGCGGCCAGACGCAGCGGATAGACGCTGGTGAACCAACCGACGGTGCGTGAGGTGTCGACCTCGGCCGCCACTCGCGCGTCCTCGCGGCCGTGTCCCTCCAAGGCGACCAGGGCACCCGCGGAGGTGTCCTGACCGCGCTCGGCCCGCCATGTGTTGAGCGTGAGAACCAGTGCGGTGAGCAGCAATTCGTGCAAGCCCGCGGATCGGTCACCCTGGGCGGCGACGGCGAGCAGGTCCCCGGTCGCCACGGTATCGGTGAGCACCGGGGTCATCCGGTAGGAGTCCCAGGTGTCGGTGCGCGGGTCGGGTCGACGGTGGCCGAGCGGGACGTCACCGCCCGCCAGCTGGGTGGCCCAGAACTCGCGCTGGGACTGCACATCCCGACCCGGGGCACGGTCGGACAGCAGCTGCCCCCAACGCCGGTAGGACGTGGATTCCGCTGTGACACAGGGCGTCTCACCGGTCTCCAGCTGCTGCCAGGCGTCGGCCAGATCGCCGAGAATGATGTGCCAGGACACCGGGTCGACGGCGAGATGGTGGACCGTCAGCAGCAGCACATCGCCCGAGGGACGCCGGAATCGCACCGCCTGCAGCATGATCCCCGCCTCCGGATGGATGCGGTCGATGGCGGCGCGCGACCGAACCTCCAGGGCAGCGCCGAGATCGCCGTCGACGGTGACCTCGGTCAGCAGATCGGCGGCTCGCACCGTGCCGGGCTCCCGGGTCACCAACACCGGACCCGACTCGGAGTGGTCGAGGCGAGCACGCAGCATCTCGTGGCCGTCGATCAGGGCTTGCAGGACGGTTTCCAGTCGCGCGGTGCCGATTCCGGTCGGGAGCGTGACCAGCGTGGACAGGGTGAGACGCCGGTACCCGCCGAACTCGGCCATCCAGCGCATGATCGGGGTGGCGGGCACCTCCCCGAATTCCGAGCCCGCGACCGTGTCCGTCGAATCCCGCAGGGCCGCCTTGGCGTCCACCGCGGCCGCCAGATCGCGCACGGTCGGCGTGGCCAGCACCATGGCCGGGCTGACCGGCAGCCCAGCCCGTCGTGCCTTGTCCACCAGGGAAATCGCGACGATGCTGTCGATGCCCAGCGAGAGGAAATCGTCGTCGATGCCGATGGTCCGGCCACCCAGCACCGAGGCGAACGCCGTGCAGAGGGCGCGTTCGGTGTCGGTGCGCGGCGCGGTGCCCGGACCGGAGGACTCGAGCAGGCCCAATCCGGTGGCGGTGAGGGCGCGCACGTCGAGCTTGCCGTTCGCGGTGACCGGCAGGGTCGGTTGCACCTCGATGCGGGCGGGCACCATGTACGCGGGCAATTGCTCGGAAAGCCGTGCCCGCAGGGCGGTTCCGTCCTTCTCGTCGGACACCGTGAATCCGACCAGGGTGGGTCCGCTCGATCGGTTGACCACCACGACGGCGGCCTCCCGCACGCTGGGCAGCCGCAGCAGCGCCGATTCGATATCGCCGATCTCGATGCGGTAGCCGCGAATCTTCACCTGATCATCGGCCCGCCCCAGATAGGCGATCTCACCGGAAGGCAACTGCCGCACCAGATCTCCGGTGCGATACATGCGACTGCCGCGACCGAACGGGTCGGCCACGAACCGATCCGAGGTCTGCGCCGAGCGCCCGACATAGCCGCGGGTCAGCTGCCCACCGGACAGGTAGAGCTCGCCGACCACACCGCGCGGCACCGGACGCAAGGCCGAATCCAGCACGTAGCCCGCCATGCGATCCACCGGTCGCCCGATGACCGGCACGGATCCGGCCTGCGAAAGGTCTTCCAACCCACCGGTATTCACGGTCGCGACCACCGCCTCCACCGTGGTCTCGGTCGGCCCGTAGCAGTTGTAGACGGCCGTGGCGGGCAGCGCCCGCAGCCGCTCCCACAGTGCCGGGCCAATGGCCTCGCCGCCGAGGGCCAGCACCGTGAGGTGATCGCCATCCACCAGCCCCGCCGCCGAAAGCTGCGCGAACATCGACGGGGAGGTGTCGATCATGTCCACTCGATGCCGGATGATCCCCTCGACCAGCCCCTGTGCGTCCCGCATCTCGGTCTCGTCGAACAGATGCATGGCGTGCCCGTCGAACAGCCCGATCATCGGCTGCCAGGAGGCGTCGAAACTCAATGACCACGCGTGCGCGATGCGCAGCGCCCGGCCCAGTCGGGCCCGCGCGGGCCGGTACACCCGATCACGGTGATCGGTGAAGTAGCTGGCCAGCGCGCCGTAGGTGCCCATGACGCCCTTGGGTTCACCCGTGGATCCGGAGGTGAAGATCAGGTAGGCGCAACTGTCGGGATGCACGAGGCGAGGTGGCGCGATGGGCTGGGCGGCAATGCGTTCCGCGGTCGGAGCGTCATCGAGCACCAGTGTCGCCGCGACTGCGGCACCGGCCGCGCAAGCGGCTTCGACCACGGGTACGCCCGCCGCGGCCGTCAGCACCAAGGCGGGAGCGGCCTGCCGCAGGATCGAGGAGATTCGGGCGGGTGGAGCCGAAATATCCACGGGCACATAGGCCGCACCCGCGTACAGGGTCGCAAGGATGGCGATGATCGTATCGGCGGAGCGGGGAAGCGCCAGGGCCACCACGGATTCCGGTCCGACACCCTGTTCCGTGAGTTCGGCGGCCAAGCGCCCGGCCGCCTCGGACAGCTCGCGATAGGTGTAGCGCTCCGTCGCGGTGCTCAATGCCGTTGCGTCGGGGGTGGTTTCGACCTGCCGTAGGAATAGCTCCACCACGCTGCCGGTGTCCGCGCCGGTCACCGGGGCAGTGCAAGCTGCCCGCTCGGTGGGCAACAGGACGTCGAGTGCGTCGGGGGTGGAGTCGGCGTGGTCGGGGAGCTGGCGCAGGACCGAGAGAATGCGCGCGCCGAGATCGGGGATGGGCAGATGGGGTAGCGCCTCGGGGATGGCTTCCAGGGCCACCACCAGGCGGTTGTCCTCGAGGTGGGAGACCACCGAAAGGGGGTAGTGGACCAGGCTTTCCATGGCGATGGGCAGGAAGCGGGTGCCGTCGGCGGTGACCATGGGGTCGGTGGCCGCGCCGATGGGGGCGTTCTCGAAGACGAACAGGACGTCGAAGAGGGGGCCGTGGCCCGCGGCGCGCTGGATCTGCGAGAGGCTCACGAAACCGTTGTCGCGCATGGCGGCCTGCTCGCGCTGCAGGGTGCGGCACTGTTCGCGGATGGTCGCGGTGCGGTCGAGGAGCACGCGGGCCGGGACCGTGTTGATGAACAGGCCGATCATGGTCTCGACGCCGGGCAGGGAGTCAGGACGGCCGGAGATGGTGGTGCCGTACACGACGTCGCGGCGGTCGGTCAGTCGGGAAAGCACGACGGCCCAGGCGAATTGGATGGCTGTGCCGAGGGTGAGGCCGTTGGTGCGGGCCCAGCGGACGAGACGCTGGGTCTCGTCGGGGTCGAGGTAGTGCCGGGTGCGCTGGGGGATGACGGTGCCGACCTCGGCCGCGCCGGCGTCGGCGAGCATGAGCGGACCCGACAGCGGATTCAGGTAGTCGGCCCAGGCCCGGGTGGCGGCCGCGGTGTCCTGGGCGGCCAGCCAGCCGATGTAGTCGCGGTAGGGACGCGGGGCGGGCAGCGCATCGGCCACTCCCCCCGCCTGGTAGATCGCGATGAGTTCGCGGAAGAACACCGCGACCGCCCAGCCGTCCATGAGGATGTGGTGGGTCGTGAGAATCATGCGGCGGCGCGCACCGGGCAGATTCACCAGCGTGACCCGCAGGGCCGGGCCCTTGCCCAGGTCGAAGGCGTGGGCGCGGTCGGCGGCGGCGATGCCATCGAATTCCTCCGGCCGGGCGTCGATCTCGGCCCAGGGCAGTTCCACCCAGGTCGGCACGATCTGCACCGGCTTGGGCAGATCGCGATCCCAGAAGGCCGCCCGCAGGTTCGGGTGCCGTTCCAGCAGCACCTCGACACTGCGCCGCAGCACCGCCACGTCCAGGGGTCCGCCGATATCGATGACGAACTGCATGGTGTACAGGTCGACGCCGTCACCGGCCAGGCGGGCCAGCGAGAACAGGCCCTCCTGCAGCGGGCTCAGCGCCAGCACGTCCTCGATCTCGGCGGGCTGGGACCGGTCGACGGTCATGGCGTCCTCTCTCACTGCGCGCCCTTCCAGGCCGCGCCGAGCGCCGCCAGGGCATCCTGGTTCAGCCCGGACACGCTCATGGCCGCGTGACTGTGGGCATCGGTGGCGGGAACCGGCTGCGGCGCAGTGGTTTCCACCGATACCGGGCTGCCGAAGGTAGCGGTCAGCTCGGAGGCCGACACACCCGCCGCGGCGGCGATATCCGCCGTGGTCACCCCTGCCGCGACGGCCGCGTCGACGGCGGTCGCCAATTCGGTGATGGTCATGCACTCGAACACCAGCTGCGGCGACATGGGCAACCCGATCTGGTTGGCCCGCACCGACCATTGGATGGAGATGACACTGTCCCCGCCGAGCGCGAAGAAGTTGTCCTCACCCGACACCTCATCGACCTCGAGCTCCAGCAGCTCGGCCAGGATGGCCCGCAACTGCGGCTCGGTGTCGTTTCCGGCTGCGGACGAACCGATCTCACCGGCTCGCTCCGTGGTCGCGGCACGCACCGCGGGCCGCTCCCGCTCGATGGCGAACTCCAGTTCGCCGCACACGGTCCACCGCGCCCGATCACCTGTGCGCCAGAGCATTTCACCGGCATGGAACGGATCGGCGACTCGCCCCTCCACCGGTGTGGTGTCGGCGTTCGCGACAACCTCTGACGCCGTTCCGACACGCGCGTCCAAGGCATGGGTGCCGGATGGATTCGCGCGGATGGCACCGATATAGACCTGGCCGACGACACCGGGCGGGACCGGGCGCAGGTTCTCGTCGAGCACCAGCACGCGCGCACCCGCGGCCGGAGCGGCCACGGCGTTGCCGGTCAACGAGCCGCGCGCCGCCACGCCCGGGAACCCGTGCACGACGTAGACGTAGCTCGCGGTGGAGGCCGACGAGAGCGCGGGCAGCAGATCGGGAACCGCTGCGGGCCAATCGGTTCCGAGCACCTCCCAGTGCCGCACCGAGGGCAGTATGGACACGCCCGTGTGCACGAACCGCGCCAGCGTGCCCGGGTCGGCAGCCACCCGGGTCGGCTCGTGTCGCAGGATCAGGTCCACCAGCGCCGTCGGATCCTGGCACTGCGTGTCGTCGGCGACGATCGCCGTCGCGCCCGAGGCGAGCGCCGACAGCAGTTCCGTGGTGAACGCGGGACTTCCCCATGCCGCGGCGATCAGCCGGACATCGCCCGCCTCCGCCCCAGCTGCGAACTCTGGGCCGGAATCCGCTGCGGCAGCGCCATTTCCGATCACGCCGCACGTAGTGGGCACACCCACGAGCGCCGACGGAGAGGTGGCTATGACCTCGGCGAGCAGCCGGGCCACCGCGACGGCCAGTTCGCGGCCTTCCCAAGACGAAACCACGGCGTTGGCCTCGGCGACGGGGGCCAGACCCAATCCGGCACCGCTGTCCGCAGCGGCGGTCGGTTCTCCCGCTCGTCGCAGCTGCTCGGAAAGTTGCCCGTAGGTCAGGGTTTCGTCGCCGCGCAGGATAGCCGGACGGTCGGCGGGCGTGGCTCGGATGCGGTCGTGCAGGGCGGTGAATGCCAAGGCTTCGGGGGCGGGCCCGGTGGCCCACTCCTCCAGCACCTTTCGGCGCTCGTCGGCGGGCATCACGTCCAGTTCGCTCAGCGCGGTATCGGGGTCGTCGGCGAAGGCGGTCAGCACGCGCAGCATGCGCTGGGCGAGCAGTTCTCCGGTGGCCGCGTCGTAGAGGTCGGTGTTGACGATGACGCTGGCGTCGAAGCCGCCGTCGGGTCCGGCGAAGAAGTTGATGCTCAGGTCCAACAGGGAGATGTCGAATTCGATGGGGAGAACCGACAATTCGGCATCGCCCAACCCCGCGCCGGTGGCGGACCAGTCCTCCTCGCGGAAGTGCATCATGGCCTGGAACAGCGGGTTTCGGGAACGGGAGCGGGGTGGGTTGACCGCTTCGACCACGCGTTCCAGGGGGACGTCCTGGTTGGCGTACGCGCCCAGGGCAACCGTGCGGGCGCGGTCCAGCACGGTGCGCAGGGTCGGATCGCCCGAGAGGTCGTTGCGCAGCACCACCATATTGGCGAGCAGGCCGACCAGGTCGGCGGCGACCGGGTAGGAGCGGCCCGCGACCGGGGTGCCCAGCGGAATGTCCACGCCCGCACCGAGTTTGTGCAGCAGGGTGGCGACGGCGGCCTGATAGAGCATGAACTCCGAGGCTCCGGCGGCCTCGGCGAGAGCCTTCAGGCGTCGGCGCAGCCCGGCGGGGACGGTGAACGCCGTCATGCTGCCGTTCTTGCCGAGCACGGCCGGGCGCGGATGGTCGTGGGCCGGGTTGATCTCGTCGGGCAGTCCGGCGAGGGTGTCGCGCCAGTAGTCGATGCGCTCCTGGTCGGCGGCCACGAGTTCGCGCTGCCAGAGCGCGAAGTCGGCGTAATCGAGGGCGAGGGGTTCCCAGTCGGGTGCGACGCCGGACTCGATGCGGGTGCGGTAGGCGGTGGCCAGGTCGGCCAGGATGGTGCGGAAGGACCAGTGGTCGGCCACCATGTGATGCACCAGCAGCGAGATGGCGTGCGAATTCCGGTCCAGCACGAAGACCTTGGGCCGCACCAGGAGTTCGGATTCGACCGCGAAGCTGTACGCGGCGGCCTCGGCGAGTTCGTCGGGCAGGCGGTCCGGATCGTCGAGCACGGTGACCAGCACATCGATGTGTCCGGCCGGGAGCACCGACTGGTAGGGCACCCCGCCGTCCTCGGGGAAGACCGTGCGCAGCGCCTCGTGCCGGGCCACCACGTCGCCGAGCGCCGCCGTCAGCGCCGCGATGTCCAGCGGCCCGTCCACGCGCATGGCGAACGGGATATTGCCGACCGGGCTCGGCCCCTCCAGCTTGCGCTGGAACCACATGGCCAGCTGCGAGAACGACAGCGGAACCCGGTCGGGCCGTGCGCGTTTCGCCAGACTCGGCGTCTCGGCGCGCACCGCGGCGAGCGGGGCGGTCTCGATGAGCGCGGCCAGGCCCGCCACGGTCGGGGTGTCGAAGGGAGCGCGGACATCGAGTTCGACGCCGAATTCCTTGCGGATCAACACGATCAGCCGGGTCGCCAGCAGGGAGTGCCCGCCCAGCTCGAAGAAGGAGTCGTCCGCGCCGACCCGGTCGTGACCGAACAACTGCCCGAACAGGCCTGCCAGGCGAATCTCGGTGTCGGTGGCGGGTTCCCGATAGGTGCGGACGACCTCGCGGCGGGGCGCGGGCAGTGCTCGCTTGTCCAGCTTGCCGTGCACGGTCAGCGGGATCTCGTCGATCACGGCGATGGCGGCCGGGACCATGTACTCCGGCAGCGTCGCGGCGGCATGGGCGCGCACCTGCTCGGGATCGACCGTCTCCCCCGCCGCGGGCACCACGTACGCCGCGAGCATGGCGCCGACGGCCGGATCCTCGGTGGCGACGACGACGCAGTGGCCGACGCTCGGATGCGTGCCGAGCACCGCCTCCACCTCGCCGAGTTCGATGCGGAAGCCACGCACCTTCACCTGTTCGTCGGCGCGGCCCACGAATTCGATCTCACCGTCGGCATTGCGGCGGGCCAGGTCGCCGGTGCGGTAGAGCCGTCCACCGGGCAGCCCGGTGCGACCGCCGAACGGGTCGGCTACGAACCGCTCCGCGCTCAGACCCGGGCGATTCAGATAGCCGCGCGCCAATTGCTCGCCGCCCAAATAGATTTCGCCGACCACACCGTCGGGCACCAGCTGCAGTGCCGCGTCGAGCAGGTAGACGTACACATTCCGGTTCGGGGTGCCGATCGGCACGATGCGGGTGCCCTGCGGCCCCAGCACATCCTGGTGGGTCGCGCACACCACTGCCTCGGTCGGCCCGTAGTGGTTGCGCAGTTCGGCGTCGAAGATGCCCGCGAACTTGTCGGCCACCTCGCCCGGCAGCGCCTCACCGCCGACGGGGACGTGCCGCAGGGCGCGCCACTGGCTCACCTCGGGCAGCAGCAGGAAGGTGCTGAGCATGGACGGCACCATGTGCAGGACGGTGACACCGCAGCGGGTGATGACCTCGGCCACGTACGGAATGTCGCGGAACGCATCGGGTTTCGGCACCACCAGGCGCGCGCCCGCGGTGAAGGTGACGAAGATGTCGAGCAGCGAGGCGTCGAAACTCACCGAGGACGACTGCAGCAGCCGATCGTCGGCGGTCATTCCCCATTCGGCGACGAAGCCGTCCAGATGTTCGGCGATCGCGCCGTGCGGGACCGGGACGCCCTTGGGCTTGCCGGTCGAGCCCGAGGTGTAGATGACGTAGGCCAGATTGCCGGGGCGCAGCGGGCGCGGGCGGTCGGCGTCGGTCGGGGCGTGGTCGGGCAGGTCTATGGCGGAGAGTTCGGCGGCGTCGAGTTCCACGCGGCCCAGCACCAGGCGGGGGCGGGCGTCGGCGACCAGGTAGTCGATGCGATCGTCCGGGTAGGCCGGATCGATGGGCAGGTAGGCCGCGCCGGACTTCAGGACGGCGAGCATGCCGACCACGAATTCCACCGAGTTGGACAGGCGCAGGCCGACCAGGTCCTCGGCGCCCAGGCCCTGACCGATCAGCCAGTGCGCCAGGCGATTCGCGCGACGGTCGAGCTCGGCATAGGTGAGTTCGACACCCGAATCGGGGGCGACCACGGCCATGGCGTCGGGCGCGGCGGCGACGCGGCCCTGGAACAGATCGACCAGTGTGGCGGCCGGGGTGTCGACGAGTGCGCCGTGTGAGAGTTCGAGAATGCGCGCCGCGTCGGTCGCGCCGAGAATGTCGAGATCGCCGATGCGCTTGTCCGGCTCGTCCAGTGCCGCGCCGAGCAGTTGCACATAGTGGCCGAGCAGCTGCTCGACCAGTGTGTCCTCAAGCTGGTCGATTTGGTATTCGGCCTCCAGGTACGCGCCGGTCGGTTCGAGGACGACGGCCAGGCTCAGGGGCAGCTGGGTGACGGCGCTGCCGAGCTCGAGCAGGGTGGCCTCGACACCGTCGAGGGTGAACCCGCCCGCGCTCTTGCGGACGCTGAAGCCCAGGCGCACCAGTTGGTCGAGGCCGTCCTTGCCGCCGAGACGGTCCGGATTGGCCTCGCGCACCACACGATCGATGCCGACGCCCTGGTGGGCGAAACCGTTCAGGCAGGTGTCGCGGACGGCGTCGGTGCAGGCGGCGAAGCTGTCGCGCGGGGTGAGGGTGGCGCGCAGGAGCAGGGTATTACCGAAGTAGCCGATGAGGGATTCGGCGATCGCGGTGCGGCGCACCGTGACCGGCACCGAGACCAGGAAGTCACCGGCGGCGGTGTAGCGGTGCACGACGGCCTCGTAGGCGGCGAGCAGCACCATGAACAGGGTCGCCGAACGCTCGCGGGCGAAGGCATCGACGCGGCGCATCAGGTCGGCGGGGAGGGCGAGGGTGCGGCGGTCGGCCTGACGAGAGCCGGAATCGCCGCTCTTGCCGGGCAATTCGAGGGGCTCGGGCAAGGGACGCAGGGCGTTGCGCCAGTAGTCGAGATCGGCATCGGAGGCTTCCTCGGCTCCGAAAACCTCGACGTCCACGAATTGTCCTGCCAGCATGGGCAGTTCGGCCGCACCGTACGCGGCGGCAACCTCGCCGAAGAACACGGCCCAGGAGTCGTCGTCCCAGCAGATGTGGTGGGCGACCAGAATCAGCGCGAACTCGTCGACGGCGAGGCGAACCAGCGCGAACCGCAGCGGTGCCTCGGTGGACAGGTCGAACGGGCGGCCGAATTCCCTGCGCGCCAGCACCTCCAGTCGTCGGGCGCGGCTGGCCTCGGGAAGTTCGGACAGATCGTGGGTCTGCCAGCCGGGAGCGAGATCGGCATGCGCGAGCTGATACGGCTCCCCGTCCTCGCCGAGACCGTAGGTGGTGCGCAGAATGTCGTGCCGGTCGGCGACGGTGCGGACCGCCCGGTGCAGCCGCTCACCGTCCAGGCTGCCCGAGAGCCGGTACGCCACACAGATATTGAGCGTGGTGTCGCCGGGGTCGCGGGCCTGGAGGAACCACATGCGCCGCTGCCCGTCCGACAGCGGGTGCCGCTCCCCCGCCGTCGCGCGCGGGGCCGCGGCGGGTGCGGCGGCGGTCGCGGCGACGCCGCTCTCGGCTATCCGCCTGCGTAGCAGCTCCTTGCGTCGCTCCAGCAGGGTCTTGGCATCGTTCGCCATGTTTCGTCTCGCTCCTGAAAGTGTGTGTCGGCGACTTACGCCCGGCTACCGGCCATCAGCCGCACCACGTCGTCCAGCGACGCGCCGCCCAGAATCGCCGCCACCGGCAGATCCCGATCCAGCTCGACCTGCACCCGCTTACGGAAATCCAAGGCCTGCAACGAATCCAGCCCAAGGGCCACGAGCGGAACGGAAGTGTCGAAGGCCTCGGTGTCGGCCCCCATCACTTTCCCCAGCTCCCGCCGCACCAACTCCGCCAGATTCGCGGCACCGGACTCGGGAGTGGTGGTGGCCGAATACCCGGCAGCGACGGCGGCGGATTCGCCCCCGGCGGCCACCGGAAAACCTGCACCGCCCACTCCCACCTGCACAGCCGCGGCGGAACCCGGTGGCCCGAATGCCGAAGGCCGCGCGCCCGAATCCGAATATCCCGCGGCTGTAGCCGAATGCGGAGTGGCACCGACCGGCCCTGAGACCGCACCGGGATGGCTCACGCCGCCAAGCGCCCGTGCGGCATCCGTCGGCATCGAGATCCCAGCGGGCGAGTCGGCGGTGAGGCCACCCACGGCCGAATTCGCCGCGCGGGCCAACTCTTCCGTGGCGGCAGCGGCCACCACATCGTCGAGCAGCGGACCCTGGCCGATGGCGGTCATGAGGGCTTGGACGTCGTTCCAGTCGGCGGCGGCGACCAGGCGGTTCTCCGCGCCGGGATGGTCGGCATGTTGGGCGAAGCCCCACTCCAGCGCGTCGGCGGCACGCATCGGGGTGACACCGGCGGCCTGAACCGGGGCGGTACCGACCGCGTGCAGCGGGCCTTCGAGATCCCACAGACCCCATTGCATGGCGACCGCGTCGATGCCCTGGGCGCGCAGCCGCCGAGCCAGCACGTCGAGCATGCGGTTGACCGTGGCGTAGAGGATCTGGCCCCGACCACCGAAAGTGGCTGCGGCCGAGGAGCACAGCACGACCTTGCAGTCGCCGGTGCGCGGCCAGGACAGCAGCATGTTCTCAGTGCCGTAGATCTTGGAACCGGCCATTTCGCGGAACTTCTCGGGCGTGACATCGGCCAGCTCGGCACGGACGTAGTTCACGCCCGCGTGTACCAGAACGGTGGCCGGAATCCGCTGTTGGGCAGCGAGTTTCAGCACCGCGGACTCGTTGGTGATATCGCAGGCCGCGACGACGATCTCGGCATCGGTCAGCGCTCGGATCGGGCGTAGTCGGCGGGTCACTGCATCGGTCTCGCCGGAGCGGCTGAGCAGGGTGATGCGGCGTGCGCCCCGGCGCGCGTAGTAGGCGCAGAATTCAACGCCGAGAGTGCCGGTACCGCCGACGATCACCACGTGCGACAGATCGCTGTCGCGGGCCGGACCCGGCTGCGCTGCATCGACTTCCAGCCGCTTGGCATAGACCGCGCCATCGCGCAGCGCGAGCTCTGGTTCGTTCTTCACGTGTACAGCCCGCACCAGCGCCGCCGCCCGGCTCGCATCCGCCTGTCCCGCGGCGAGATCCACGCGCCGGAACGAAACCCCCAACGACTCCATCCCCAAGCACCGGTACCCGGCCGTGACCGCACCGTGGAACTGGTGCGGCACCGGATCATCGGCGGTGATCTGTTCCCCACCAACGGTGACCAACCAGCAATTGGTGACCCCGGCCAGATCCGGCAGCCACGACGGATCCGAGAAGAACGCCGCAGCCTCCTCGAGCGCCGCAGAGGCGTCCATTTCCGGCAATTCCGGCAACAGAATCACCACGGTGTCGTAATCCCCGGCAGCAGCGGGCAGGTGTCCCGAGCTGGCGCACGGATTGCCCTCTCCGCCTGCGGTCGGAGCCACCGCGCGCGGCAGAGTGGGGCCACCCGGCACATCCGTGGTGCGTCCGGGATCGTGGGTGACCACCGCCGCCGACCCCGCAGCGCTCGGGGAGGTTTCTACCCGACGCTTGTCGCCGCCCAGCACGCGTGCCGAGCCGCCATGGTTGTGGGCGGCGGTGCAGAGGGCCGCGGCCAGTTCGGGGCAGCGGCCGGTGTGGTCGACCACCAGGAGGTCGCGCGGGGGGACCAGAGAGCGCTTGTCGAGGCGGACCCAGGTTTCGGCCAGCCGGTGCGGGCGGCGGTGGGTGGATTCTGGAATCGGTTGTCCGGCGGGGGGTTCGTAGGTGGCCCACAGGCGTTGCGGGTTCATGACCGTGTGGGGGAAGTCGCGCAGCGGCAGGGTCACCGTGCCCGTGCTGGCGGGGGTGCGTAGGGACTGCCAGTCGTAGCCCAGGTCCTGCACGGCGATGGTGGCCAGGTTGCGGGTGAAGTCGCGGAGGCTGTCGGCGGTGCGCAGGGAGGTGCCGAGGACGCGGAAGTCGCGGGGCGGCAGGGCCGGGTCCTGCGGGACCAGGCCGAGGTTCTCCTGGACAGCGAGTTGGAGGGTGGGGTGTTCGGCGACCTCGACGAAGGTGTCGATGCCGTCCACGGCGGCCGCGACAATGGCGCGGTCGAAGCGGACGCGGTTGCGCAGGTTCCAGAACCAATACCGGTCGTGCTCAAGGTCCGGGGTGATCTCCGCGCCCAGAGTGGCTCCGTAGCAGGGGATCTCGCCCGCGAAGAAGGTCGGGGCGCTCATCTGCTCGCCGAGAAACGCTTCGAAGTCACTGCGCAGTTCGGCCACGATGGAGGTGTGCGCCGGATAGGCGACCTGGATCTCCTTGGCGAACTTCCCCCGCGCGTGCGCGGTGGCGACCATATCGACAATGGTGGCCCGGTCACCCGAAATCGCCAGAATATGAGGCGAATTCACCACCGAGAGCTCGGCCCAGCCGGAGTGGCGGGCCAGCAGCGCCTCGACCTCCTCGCGGTCCATGCCGAGCACGGCCATCGAATACCCGCGCGGGGAAATGCGTTCCACCAGTCGCGCCCGCTCGGTGACGGCCATGACGGCATCGCGCCGCGTCATCACCCGCGCCACCCATCCGGCGGCCAGCTCACCCTGGCTGTGGCCGATGGCGGCGGCGGGCCGCACACCGGCCGCCCGCCACATGGCGGCCAACCCGACCATGTGGAACATCAAGGCGGGCTGGACTTCCCACACCGTGTCCTCGAAACGGCCCTCCTCGCCGAGCAGATAGTGCAGCGGCTGGACGTGGCCGTAGTGTTCGCGATGCAGCTCGGCACAGGCGTCGACCTCGGCCCGATACGCCTGGGACAGTTTGTAATACAGCTTGCCCATGCCGGGCCGTTGGCTGCCTTGACCGGGGAAGACGAAGCCGATCCGCCGCGCGCTGGCCGCACCCACGCCCGTCACCACGGCCGCATGGTCGGCGTCCGCGGCAATGGCGTCGAGCGCGGCCAGCAGCTCGTCACGGCCGGACACCATGGCGAGTGCGCGGCGGCGGCGCGCCGTCCGGGTGCGAAACAGCATGTCCGCCACCCGCTCCAGCGTCACCTCCGGTCGCTCCGACAAGTAGCGGGACAGCTGTGCGGCCTCCGCGCGCAGCCCGTCGGGGGTCTCGGAGGACAGCAGGACCGGCACGGTGCCGTCCGGGAGGCGGTAGTCAGACATGGAGATCCTCCAGCTCCGGAACGGGCATGGCGAGCACGGCGTGCGCATTGGTGCCCGCGACGCCGAACGAGGAGACGGCCCCGTAGCGGACGCCGTCGCGCGGCTCCCACGGGGTGAGTGCGGTGGCCAGGCGCAGACTGGTGGACTCCCAGTCGAGCTTGTCGGTGGGGTTGTCGGCGAACAGGGTCGGGGCGATCTGCCCGTACTGCCCGCACAGCACCACCTTGATCAGGCCGAGCATGCCCGAGGCCGCTTGGGCGTGGCCGATATTGGACTTCACCGAGCCCAGCAACGGACCCGATGCCCGGTCGGGAGCACCGTAAGCGGCTGCGAGAGCAGTCAATTCGAGGGGATCGCCGACCGGGGTCCCGGTGCCGTGTCCCTCGATCAACCCGATGGCATCGGCGCTGATGCCCGCCGCCGCGAGGGTCGAATCGATGAGTCGCCGCTGCGCGGTCGAACTCGGCACGGCCAGCGGCGCGCCCTTGCCATTGTGATTGACCCGGGTGCCGAGCACCCGCGCGTAGACGTGGTGTCCGAGCGCGCGTGCCCGCGATTCTCGTTCCAGCACAACGACACCCGCGCCCTCGCCCCACAGCGTCCCGGTCGCGTCGGCGGCATAGGCGCGGCAGTGACCGTCGGCGGCCAGCGCATTGTTCTTGGAGAACTCGTAGAAGGCGGCGGGCGAACCCATGACGCAGACGCCACCGGCCAGCGCCCACTCGCATTCGTCATTGCGAATCGCGTTGGCGGCCAGGTGCAGCGCGGTCAGCGACGACGCACAGGCGGTGTCCACACTCATGGACGGCCCGATCAATCCGAGACCGTGTGAGATGCGCCCGGCCACCGCACCCAGGGCGGTGCCGGTCACCCGATAGCCGCTGTAGTCGGTGACCGCGGCCGACACCGGGCCGTACTCATTGACCGACGCCCCCATGAAGCAGCCCACCTCGGCCCCGTCCAGCGACCCGGGATTGATGCCCGCGTTCTCCAGCGCCCGCCACGCGACCCGCATGCCGACCCGCTGCTGCGGATCCATGGAGACGGCCTCGCGCGGGGTGATTCCGAAGAACATCGGATCGAATTCCGTTGCACCGTCCAGGAATCCGCCCGCATCGGGCACCCGGCTCCAGCCCTCGACCCGATGCAGCGACAGCAGCTGCTCCAGCGGCCATTCCCGATCGCGCGGGAACGACCCGATGAGCTCGCGCGCCTGCGACAGCGCCGACCAGTAGGCGGCCAGGGTGTCCACGCCGCCGGGTGCTTCGATCGCCATCCCGGCGATGACGATGGGTTCGAAATCGCTTGTCATGCCGGTCATGCCGCGCCCACCCCGGCGGTGCGCGGCGACGGCGCCAGCAGCTCGGCGACCCCGGCGGTGTGCTCGTTCAGGTAAAAGTGGCCGCCGTCGAAGATGGTCACCTCGAGTTCCTGCGCACTGTGATTCGCCCAGCCGTACAGGTCGCGCGGCGTCACGAACGGGTCCTCCACACCGCCCAGCACCTGAATCTTGGCCCGCACCTTGATATCCGGCGCGCAGGTGTAGGAGTCGAAGGCGCGGTAGTCGGCCTTCACCACCGGCAGCGCCATGCGCATGACCTCGCGGCTGGCCAGCACGTCCGCGCCGGTGCCCTCCAGCTTGCCCAGGTGGTCGAGGATCTGCTCGTCCTCGGTCGGATGCGGCGGCAATTCGGCCGCCCGGCCCGGCGATACTGCCGCCGACACGCCCAGCAGCCGCACCGGCACGCCCTCCGCCTCGGCCGCGCGCACCAGTTCGAAGGCGACCATCGCGCCCATGCTGTGCCCGAATACCGTCAGCGGCAGGCCCCGATGATGCTCGGAGACCAGGAATTCCGCGAGTGCGCCCGCCGCGAGCTGCGGCAGCTCGGTCAGCGCCGCCTCCCGCGCCCGGTCCTGGCGGCCCGGGTACTGGAAGATCACCACGTCGAACCGGTCGCTGAGCACCTTCGAGAACGCCCGGTAGCTGGATGCGCCCGCACCCGCGTGCGGACAGATCAGCAGGGGTGGAAGATCGGCCGACGCGGGTTTGTGGAACTGCCGGACCCATCCGAGACTTGCTGCCATGACTGTGAACTCCTGAGATGTACGAGCACCGCGCTGCCGCGAGCGGCAACTGCTTGCTGCCGCGAGCGGCGACTGACTGCTGCCGCGGAGGTGGGGTTATGCCGCCGAATCGGTCAGATATCCACCGCGCGAGAAGAATTCGGCCGCGTCGTGCTCGACTCCGTCGGCGGTGCGCACCCGGGTGATGACCAGCGCCGCATTGCCGCCGCGGAAGGCGTCCGGCCCGCACACCACGGCCGCGCCGCCGTCGAGCACCACGACCCGGCCCGGTGTTCCGCCGCAACGGAATTCGGCCACTCGCGCCGACAGCACCTCCACCCGTTCACCCCGGTAGTAGGTGAAGGCGGGCGGGTACGGCGCGGACAGCGCGCGCACGAATCGCTCCAGATCCACGGCGGGCCAGGACCAGTCGATGCGGCTGTCGCGGTCGGCGCGCTTGTGGAAGTAGGTGCGCTCGGCCTTGTCCTGCGGCGTCCACACGGCCGTGCCGTTCTCCAGCGCGTCGAGCGCCTCGTTCACCGCGTCCGGAATGAGTTCCATTCCGGCCAGCACCAATTCGGTGCCGGTGACGTCCGGAGCAATGGGCAGGCGCTTCTGCACCAGGATGTCGCCGGTGTCCAGGCCCGCGTCCATGCGATGCACGGTCAGCCCGGTCTCCGCCTCACCGCTGATCAGCGCCCAGAGCACCGGCGAGAACCCGGTGAACTTGGGCAGCAATGAATCGTGCAGGTTGAGGGTGCCGTGCGGGGGCAGGTTGTAGAGCTCCTCGGGCATCCAGGTGTACCAGCTGTTCACCACGATGACGTCCGGCTCGGCCCGCTTGACCAGGTCGATGGTCTCCGCGTCCGCCCGTTCGGTCAGGTGCACCGGAATCCCGTGCGCGCGGGCCAGTTCCTCGACCGAATCCGACCACATGGCCTTGTAGGTGGACTCCGCGGCCGGGTGGGTGACCGCCAGCACCACCTCGTGGCGCGAATCGATCAGGGCCTGCAGGGTTTTCCGGCCCCAGGTCTGGAAGCCGAACGAGACGATACGCATCTAACCGAACCTCACCTTTGCTCGAAGTAAGCTAAGCCTAACCTATTTGCCAGAGCGCGTGTGGGCCACACCCACCGCCACCGAGCGCCGCACCTCCTCCGGGGCGCAGGCCAGCACCCGATCCGAAAGTTCGCCCAGGCAGCTCAGATTCGGGAAGCCCGGGCCCTGCGCCAGCGCGGCCAGGTTCGGGAGGTAGAGCTTGGCGTCGAGACCGGAGACGGCCAGGTCGTAGCCGATGGCCGACTCCAGGCGCGCCTGATCGACCGGGCCGCCGAGCGCCAGTTCCAGTAGGTCCGCGGCATCGGTGTCGAAAAGATCCAGGAACCATAGCGATTCACCGCCGGTGGCGTCCACCACCAGGTCGAAGGTGTGGACTTGATCGGGTCGGGTCTCATTGCGCAGGGTCAGGGCCACCGCCTCGTCGCGGGCGGCCACCCGGACCACCCTGCCCTGCAGGTGATGTACGCGACTGTCGGCGAGCAGACTCTCCTGCACGCGCACCGAGAAGACACCGCGATCGGTGCGGCGAATGACGTCGCGGCGCTCCTCGATACTGAGCGCGGGCCACTTCACCGGATCACTGAACAGCGAGTTCTCGAAATAGCTTTCGCCACGCGTGTAGATGGTGGCCTTGGGCGAGATGACCGAGACGGTGAGCACGTCGTGGCGGACGAGTTCGTCCATGGCCGAGCCCGCGGTCTCGCCGCCGCCGATCACCGCGGCCCGCGAGGAGACGGGCAGGCGGCGCTTGGCGGCCAGATCCCAGAACTCCGCGATGCTCAGCACCCGCGGATGGTCGGCGAGGGCGCGGCGACTGTTGCCGGGGCCGGTGATCATGAGGCGGTCCGCGTCCAAAGTGCTCTCGACGCCATCGGCGTCGACCACGGTGACCAGCCAGCCGTCGGCGGCGGCGGAAATCGTTCGCACCGAACCCATCACGACCTCGACGCCGGACTTGCGGGCGACCCACTGCAGGTAGTCGGCCCACAGGTGATGCTGCGGGCTGGGTCGGCCGCGGTCGACCCACTCGGCGTAGGTGCCGTGCTCGACCAGGTAGGCGGTCCAGCTGAAAGCCCGCATGGCCGCGTCGATCTCGCGATTGCGACCGCGTGCCCAATTCGAGTGGTAGGGGAAGCCGACGTCCTTCTCCGGGCTGGTGCCCAGGCGATGGCGGCCGTCGGTCCAGCCGCCGGAGGGCAGCCAGTTGCCGCCCACCGCATGGGATTCGACCACCACCACGCGGGGTGCGGGCAGTCCGAGTGCGCGCAGCACGTGCGCCTTGGCGGCCACGGCCATCGCCTTGGGACCGGCTCCGACCACGAGAAGTGTGTCCACTGATGCTCCTGCTCTCTCCGGCCAACCGCAATGACAGCCCGACTGTGATGGCAGCCACTGTTCAGCTACCCCCACGGCGGCCAGGCCGAAATGGCCGATCGGGGAAGGGGATCGGGTGACGCGCTTCCAAACCGTGGGGTCTTATGTTTGCATAGGCTTACCTTATATTGGTCGGGTCCCGGTCGCAGCGCAAGCCCGTGGATCGGACACCTGACCGAAAACGATGGGAACTCGAATGATCAAGAACATGCGTCGCATCGCGGCCGCCGCGGTGGCCGTGGCCGCTGTCCTGGGCGGTGCCGCCGCCACCGTCGCCCCCGCCTCCGCACTGCCGGTTGTCGCGCCGGTCAAGGCGGCGAATCCCGGTGTGGGAGAACTACAGTCGAAGCTCGCGCTGGTGCTGAACACTGGCGCGGATCGCACCGCGCGGGCCGCCGAACTGGAGGCCGGTGAGGCCGGACTGCCGCTGATCGATCAGGTCGGCACGGTCATCGCCGCAGCCCCGCCGAGCTTCAAGTGGGCGGTGCAGGGCCCGGTGAACGTCTCCGGCGACACCATGACGGCCGGGCTGCAGACCTCGATCGAGGGTTACGAGCCGTGGAATTTCACCCTCACCTGGCGTGAGATCGACGGCACCTGGAAGCTGACCCGGGAAGCCGAGTGCACCGTCGCCGGTATTGCCATGCTGCCCTGCAGCCTCTGACGAATCCGAGCACAGCGAATCCCGGGCATCCGATGGGATGCCCGGGTTTTCGCATACCCGTCAGACCGCCTCGGCCGCGGACTCCAGCCGCCAGCCCGAGGCGCGGGTGCGCTCGTTCCAGAAGGCCGCGTAACGGCCGTCCAGGGCGAGCAGTTCGGCGTGCGTACCGCGTTCGACAATGCGGCCGCCGTCCATGAACAGGATCTGATCGGCGTGCGCGATGGTCGCCAGGCGATGCGCCACCACGAGAACCGTTCGCCCGCGCGTGAGTTCGTGCACACCGCGCACCACGACCGCCTCGTTCTGCGGGTCGAGCGCGCTGGTGGCCTCGTCGAGCAGCACGATCGGGGCGTCCTTGACCAGGGCGCGGGCGATCGAGACCCGTTGCCGCTCACCGCCGGACAGGGCCGAGCCGCCCTCGCCGACCCGAGTCTGCCAGCCATTGGGCAGGCGGGCGGCGATCTCGTCGACTCGCGCGACCGCACCGGCGCGCAGCACCTCGGCATCGGTGGCGTCGGGGCGGCCGAGTCGAATGTTCTCCAGCACAGAGCGATCGAAGAGATGGACGTTCTGGAAGACCAGCGCCAGCTGGTCGAGCAGGGTCTCGGTCGGCTGCGCCCGGACATCGTGGCCGCCGACGCGGACACTGCCGGAATCGGTGTCGTGGAAGCGGGCGGCCAAGCGCAGCAGTGTGGACTTGCCCGCACCGCTGGGGCCGACGATGGCGGTCGTGGTGCCGGGCGCGGCGGTGAAGGACACGTCGGTCAACACCGGCTTGTCGGGGCCGTAGCCGAAGGTGACGCCGTCGAACTCGACCTGCGGGGCACCGGGCACCACCGCCGAGTCCGGCTGCGGCAGTGACGGTTCCGAGAGCAGCGCGGTCACCCGGTCGGCGGCCGCCGCGGCCGTGCGGACCGCGCCGCCCAACTGCGCGGCCTGGGTGAGGGGTTCGATGAAGCGGGAGCTCACGGCGATGAGGGCAATGGCCGCGGCGGCCGAGATCGCGCCGTCGGTGGCCCGGCCCACCACCAGGTACACCAGCACCAGGAAGATCGCCTGCACGACAAGGGAGAACACGATCAGACCGGGCACGGCCGCGAGCAGCAGGCCCGTGGCCGCCTTGCGCTGGCGGGCCAGCGCGGCGTCCAGGGCGCGATTGCCCGCGCCGACCGCGCCGAGCGAACGCAAAACCGGTTGCGCCTGAGCGAATTCCAGCACGCGGGCATTGGCCTCACCGGCGGCGGCGTGCATGCGCTCGTCGGCGGTGGCATAGGAGCGGTTGGCCCACAGGTTCACCCCGAACAGCACCGGGGCCGCCACCAGCATGGCCAGCGAGATGCGCCAGTCCACGAAGATCATGCCGACGGCCACACCGAGCGGAACCAGCACGCCGGTCAGCATTTTCGCCAGCAGATAGGCGACCAGCCCCTGTACCTCGCGGACATTCTCGACCACCACCCGCGACAACTCCCCCGCGTGCCGATCGTCGAACCAGCCCAGTGGCACCGCGTTCAGCCGATCCCCGAGCCGGGTCTGCAGGCCGTGCTGCATGCCGACCCCGATCCGCAGACCGAGCAGCGACTGCAGATAGCCGAAGACCACGACGGCCAGCACCGCCACCGCCAGCCACAGTGTCCACCACCAGGCCCGGCCCAGATCATTGTCGAACAGCGCCTGCAATACCGGCACCAACAGCACGTAGGCCACGGCCTGCGACAGCGCCTGCGCCACGATGGCGAGCAGCAATCGCGGTGTGAGAGGGGCGTATTCGCTCGGGATGAGCCCGAGCACCTTGCGGATCATCGGGTCTCCTCCCGGTCGGTGTCGGCGACGGCCGCGAGCGCCGCCTCGTTGATCTCCCAGAGCTGTTGGTAGAGACCGCCCGCCGCGCGCAGGGTGGCGTGGTCGCCCTGTTCGACCAGGGTTCCGTGCTGGAGCACCAGGATTCGGTCCACGCCGGTGATGGTGTGCAGGCGGTGCGCTATGACCAGGACGGTGCGGCCGGAGACCAGTTCGGCGAGGGCGTCCTGGACCGCGGCCTCGGATTCGGGGTCGGCGAAGGCGGTGGCCTCGTCCAGGACCAGGATCGGGGTGTCCGCGAGCAGGGTGCGGGCAATCGAAAGGCGTTGCGCCTCACCGCCGGAGAGGACGGCGTCCACGCCGATCTCGGAGTCGTAGCCGCGCGGGAGGGCGAGAATGCGGTCGTGAATGCGGGCCGCGCGGGCCGCGCGTTCCAGGGCCGCGTCGTCGGCGTCGGGGCGGGCCAGGCGGAGGTTGTCGGCAATGCTGCCGCGGATCAGGCGGACGTCCTGGAAGACGAATCCGACCGTGCGATACAGCTCTTCGCTGGGTATGTCGCGAATATCGCGGCCGCCGATCGTGATTCGACCATCGCTCACGTCGTAGAAGCGGGGCAGCAGCTTGGCCAGTGTCGATTTTCCGGAGCCACTCGGGCCGACCAGGGCGGTCATGGTGCCCGGGGCGAGCTCGAGGGTGATGCCGCGCAGCACCAGGTGGTCGTCGCGGTAGCCGAAACTCACGTCCTCGAAACGAATCAGCCCGGCGGGGTCGTCCTGCCGGATCTCGGATTCGCCCGAGCCCGTGGCCAATTCCGGGGTGGCCTGCAGTTCGTGCAGGCGCAGCGCGGCATCACCGGCCGTGCGCAGGGCCTGCGCGCCGTAGCCCAGGCCCAGCAGCGAACTGCCCAGGCCGAGGCCGACCAGCAGGAACGGCAGTAGATCCAGGGGTTCCAGCCACTCGAGGCCCACGCCCGCGAGCCCCGCCACCACGATCAGCAGCATGACGAACACCGGCGAGACGACCGCGTCCGAAATCGACTGCACGGTCATGACCGGCAGCTTCATGCGCCGCAGCCGCTCGGTCTGCTCCTCGACCGCCACGCGGAATTCGGTGTGCGCCTTGCCCGCCCGGCCGAAGGCCCGCACCACCTGGATGCCGTCCACGAATTCCACGGTGGCCGCGCGGGTGCGCTGCTCGGCGGCATTGTAGGCCGAAAGCCGTTGGCGGCCGGGCTCATCCAGCATGGCGCGCATGCACAGCGCGTAGACGACCAGCGGCAGCAGCAGGACCAGGGTCAGTCGCCAGTCCACCGTGGCGAGATAGATCAGGGTCACCAGGGGAATCGTCACCGAGCCGATGAAGTCCAGCCGGGCGTGCGCCACCAGATAGTGCAGCGCCTCCACATCGTCCTGGAGGTACCTCTTCACCTCCGCGGAACCGCGCGCCCCGAACCAGCCCAGCGGGACCCGGGTCAGCTTGTCCGCGAGCAGGCGGCGCAGGCTCAGCTGATAGCGGGCGTCCACGGCATGCGACCAGGTCAGCGCTGTGGCCTGCAGGATCGCGCGGGCCACCAGCACGAGCACCGCGACCAGCAGCAGCCGCCACACCCGGTCGGTGTCGGGTGAATACCGCAGCAACTCACGGCAGGCCGACACGATGAGCAGGAACGGCAGCACCGAACACACCGAGGCCACCGCCACGATCAGCCCGGCGATCGCCAGCGGGCCGCTGACCGGAGCGAGAATCTCCTTGCGCGCCCGCGCTTCTCGCCGCCGCCGAGCCTTCGCCTCGGCCTTCGCGTCCGGCCCTCCCCCGTCGGCTGCCGCCTGGCCCGGGTCGATGGCCTGCGCCTCGACCGCGGGCGGTGACTCGACCGTCATCAGTCCGCCTCCCACCTTCATCGGCCCGATGCTCCCCACGAGCACCGGCGAGAAGATAGGTTAGGCTAACTTTTGCTAGACGACCATACCGACGGTCGGCGCGACTCTGTTCCGATCAGCGCGGCACCTTCCCGGTCAGCTTCTTGCCGCTGCCGTCCTGCACCAGACAGGCCGCCCGGCCGCCGGACTTGTTCCACTGCGTCTGGGTCGCGGGATAGAGGATGAACAGCTGCAGCTGGTCGTACATGGAGCTGTTGCCGAGCATGGTTTGCAGCTGCTGCTCGCAGGAATCGTTCGCCTTCTGCGAGGACGCGTCCGCCGAGCCCGGCCAGGACCCGGCCAGATGGACCTGGGTGATGACCTCGGCGTCGTGCGGGGAATCGCAGGGCAGGATGGTCACCCGGCGAATGTGGGTGCCCTCCTGGACGGTCTGCAGGCAGTCGCCGGTCTTCACATCGTCGACCGAGATGGAGGTCGGCGCATCCGGCTGGCCCGTGCGCGTCGAATTGTCCTGGGAGGCCGAGTTTTTCGAGTCGGTCGCCACACCGACCGCAAACACCAAAACCGCGACCAGCGCCCACACTCCCGACGCGATCAGCCCGGCGATCGCCAATCCCCGGCCGTTCTGATTGCGCTGTTTGATCTGGGTCAGCGCGATGATGCCGAAGGGGATCGACAGCAGACACCCGCCGATCACACCGAAGATCAGCGACGCGACAGCCAAACCATTGGTGCCCTGCGGCGGCGGTGGGGCCATCGGATAGGCGGGCGGCATCGGCGCGTAGCCGGGCTGACCCTGCTGATAATCCCATTGCCCGGACTGGGCGTAGTGCGGGTAGGGCTGCTGGCCCGGGTCCGGCTGCCCGGGCTGGCCCGGGTATCCCTGGGGCTGTTGGTCGTTCGGATACACGAGACCCCCGATCACTCGTTCGTACCCAGACATTCCGGGCGTGGGCCAACCGTACCCTCTGGTCCGGACAAACCCGGGGACTAGGGTTTGGCAGGTGAGACGCCGTCAGCAACCCCCGCTCCCCAAGCGGCACGGACTGGATCCGGCCCGGTTGCGACTGCCCGAGGACGGCGACTGGGCGACCATTCGCGACCACCTCGTCGACCGCTTGCCGCGGGTTCGCCCCGAACGGATCGACGAACTGCTGCGCGAGGGCGGCATCGTGGATCTGGACGGGCCCATCGCGCTGGACACGCCCTACGCGCCCGGCGGCGCGGTGTGGTTCCACCGGGACCTGCCCGAGGAGACCGAGGTGCCGTTCCCGATCGGCATCGTGCATCGCGACGACGACATTCTGGTGGTGGACAAGCCGCACTTCCTGTCCACGATTCCGCGCGGGCAGCACATTCTGCAGACCGCCCTGGTGAAATTGCGCCGCGAATTGGATCTCCCCGATCTGGTTCCGGCGCATCGACTCGACCGCGTCACCGCCGGATTGGTGCTGTTCATCGTGAATCCGGCGCGGCGCGGGGCGTATCAGACCATGTTCCACAAGCGGCTGGTGCGCAAGGAATATCAGGCCATCGCGCGCTTCGACCCGGAACTGGCGCTGCCGCGCACGGTGATCAGCCGGATCGTCAAGGAACGCCAGGTGCTGCGGGCGTACGAGACCGAGGGCGAACCCAATGCCGAGACCGTGGTCGAATTGCTCGATCATCGCGACGGCATGGGCCGCTATCTACTGAAACCCCGGACCGGGCGCACTCATCAGCTGCGACTGCACATGAACGGCCTCGGCATTCCGATCCTGGGCGACGACTTCTATCCCGAACTCACCGACAAACCGGTCGACGATTACACACGGCCATTGCAGCTACTGGCCTCGACACTGGAATTCACCGACCCGATCACCAAGGAACCACGCCGGTTCGAGACCGCGCGCACCCTGCAGGCCTGGGACGATCCCGAGGGTTGGGCTCTCGGGCGCTGACCGCGGGCGGCGTATTCGGGCAGCGGGCTTAACCACAATCGAAGCGCATTCCAAGAATTCGCTCGTAGACTGGCGTCGATGTCTCGAAACGATAACGGCGCGGTCCGGGTCCCGACCAGCACGGACCAGGTGATCGAGGAGCCGACCACCCCGCCCGGCCACAAGCTGCACGCCTATATCGATGTCGCCGTCGTCGTCCTCGTGCTGATCGGCACCAACCTCATCGCGCACTTCACCAACAAGTGGGCCAGCATCCTCTCGGTACCGATTGCCGCGGTGGTGCTGGTGGCCGTGGTACGGCGGCGCGGACTCGGCTGGGCCGAGCTCGGACTCTCGCCGCGGCAGTGGCGGCGCGGATCGCTGTGGGCGCTGGCCGCCGTGGGCGTGGTGTTGGCGGCCGTGGCCATCGGGGCGGCGCTGCCGATCACCCGACCGTTCTTCCTCAATGATCGATACGCGGCGGTGTCCGGTGCGCTCATCGCGTCCATGATCGTGATTCCGCTGCAGACCGCGATCCCCGAGGAACTCGCCTTCCGCGGCGTGCTGCACGGGACCCTGGACCGGGTGGCCGGGGCGCGGGGCGTATTCGCCGCCGGGTCAATGCTTTTCGGGCTCTGGCACATCGCCTCCTCGCTGGGGCTGACCAGCGGCAACAAGGGCCTGTCCGGATTCCTCGGGAGCGGCCCGGCCGGGCAGATCCTCGGCATCGGACTCGCGGTGATCGCGACCGCCGGGGCGGGCGTGGTCTTCACCTGGCTGCGCCGCCGCA
Source organism: Nocardia sp. CDC160 (assembly GCF_035818795.1). Lineage (NCBI taxonomy): Bacteria > Bacillati > Actinomycetota > Actinomycetes > Mycobacteriales > Nocardiaceae > Nocardia > Nocardia sp. CDC160. The sequence continues at coordinate 476,986 of NZ_JAYKYT010000001.1, forward strand.
GCGGCAGTCTGCTCGCGCCCATCGCCCTGCACTGGGCGGTGAACGGCGCGGGCGCGCTGGCCGCGGCCGTGGTGTGGCACGTGACGGTGCGGTAGCACGACGGAAAGGGGGGCCGACTGACCTGGGAACAGAGGATTGGGTCAGTCGGCCCGGGACGGCCCGGCGGTACGAGCCCGCCGAACCGAGTCTGTTGCGTCCCCGCGGGCGAACTGTATCGGCGGTCCAGTTCCGCCCGTGGCGCTTTCCCGAAAATAGTGAAACGTGTTTCTGTCAGACCTGGTCGTGGCAACAAGGTCGTGACAACGAGATTGGCCCACTTCTCGAAGTGAGAAGTGGGCCAACCTATTCGGCTACCGCTTCGTGTCGCCGGTACCCCTACCGATCGTCAGTGGCGAGCGGCCACGTCCTCGGAGGCGAACTCCTTGTCCCAGTTCACCGGCTGGGCGTCACCGCCGTGGCCGGGCCACCAGGCGCGCCGACCGATGAGGGCGGTCACCGCGGGGGTGAAGAACATCGCCATGACGAAGGCGGCGATCGTGATACCGACCGAGATGGCGAAGCCCATCGAAGTCAGCACGGTGTTGCCCGCCAACATCATCGAGGCGAAGGTGCCCGCCAGGATGACACCGGCCGCCGCCACCGTCGGACCCGTGTGACGCAGCGCCAGCGCCGCGGCACGATGCGGATCGTGACCCTCGCGGGCCTCCTCCCGCAATCGGGCGACCATGAGGATGTTGTAGTCGGTACCCAGCGCGACCACGAACAGGTACATGATCAGCGGCAAGGTGAAGATCAGACCCGAATTCCCCTGTGCGTGTTGGAAGACCAGCACCGCGGCGCCCAACGTGGCCGCGAAGCCGAGGAAAACCGACGCCATCAGGTACCAGGGCGCGACCAGGCTGCGCAGCAGCAGGGCCAGCACGATCATGATGAGGATCGCCGCGACCGGGAACACCACCGTGTAGTCACGGTTCATGGCGTGCTGGAAGTCGACGAACACCGAGGTCATGCCGCCCACCACGGCCGTGGTGCCGACCGGGGCCGCCGAGTGCGCGGCATCGCGCAGCGGACCCTTCACGGTCTTCAGGGCCGCGTCGGATTCGGGCTTGTCGGACAGGGTGACCTGGTATTCGGCCACCGTCTTGTCCTCCGACAGGGCGGGCTGCGCGCCCACCTCGCCCACGCCCTTGACCTTCAGCGCGGCCGCGAAGGCGTTCAACTCGTCGGCCGTGAGCGCGCCGTGCTGGCTCTGCAGATACACCTGCGAGGGCTGGGTGCTGCCCGCGGGCATGCCCTTGAGCAATTCCTTGCCGTAGACCACGGATTCGGAGGTGTCGGAGGTGGAACCCGAACTCAGATCGAAGGTCGGATTGAAGCCGAAGGCGAAGATGCCCAGGGCGACCAGCACCGCACCCGAGGCGGCCGCGAACAGCGCCGGACGCTTGCCCAGCGCGCCGCCGACCGCGGCGAAACGCGCCGCCTTCGGCTCGGTCTGCCAGGCCTTGGAGGGCCAGAACACCTTGGTGCCCAACAGCGAGACGATCGCGGGAATCAGGGTGAGACCCGCCAGCAGCGTCACCGCCACCGCGATGGCCAGGGCGATGCCCATGGAGCGGAACATGCCCAGGGTGGACAGGGTGAGCGCGCCGAAGGCGATGATCACCGCCGCGGCCGCCGAGGTAATGGCCTCGCCGACCCGGGTGACCGCGTTCACCACGGCCGTCTTGGCGTCGTCACCGGCGCGCAGGCGCTCCCGGAAACGGAACATCAGGAACAGGATGTAGTCCGTGCCGACGCCGAAAAGCACCACCACCAACAGGGATTCGACCGAACTGTCGATCTTCAGGTTGAAGGCGTCGCTCACAATGCCGAGCAGGCCGTTCACCATCGGCGACACCACGAGGAAGATCACCAGAATGGGCAGCAGCGCGATGATCGGGCTGCGGAAGATGACCAGCAGCAGCACCAGGATCAGCACCACCGTGGCCACGCCGATGATGATCAGGCCCTTCTTGCTGGAATCCTGCTGATCCAGGTTCTGGGCCGCGGTGCCGGTGACACCGGCCTTCAGGTCGGTGCCCCGCACCTGCTCCTTCAGCGAATCCCGAAGGGACTTCACCGCATCGGTCTGGCGGGTGTCATTGGGGCTGGTGACCTTGGTCATCTGCACCGCGACCACCTCGATGGCCCGGTTCCCCGACGGCGGCACCGCCGCGACCGCGGTGACGTCCTTGATCTTGGGCTCCTGCCCCGTCAGACCCGACTGCTCCGAGAGCTTGGCGGCGGCGGCCTGCACGGCGGCGGTGTCGGCATCGGTCATGGGAGCGCCGTCGGAGCGTTCGAAGACGATGAGCGCGGCCGGAGTATTGCTCTTGGGAAATGCCTTCTGCTGCAACTCCATCGCCTGAATGGATTCGTAATGCGAAGGCAGGAAGTCGGATTGGTCGGTGGTGGCGGTGAGCTTCGGCGCGGACGCGACGACCGCGACAATGGCGATCACCCACGCGGCGATCACCAGCCACGGGAATCGGACGACGAAGCGCCCCAATCGGGAGAACATGCGGGAGAAGTCCTTTCAGGGTTCGGCCGCGCTATTCAGATGTCTATTCAGATGTCGAGGACCTGGGTGGACGGGTTCTCGACCACATCCGCGACGATCCGATAAACCTTCGCCGGAACCCGATCGCGCAACTCCCCGAGCGAATCCACGATGTCGAGGGTGAAGTCGCCATAGCCATCCTCATCCAAACCGAGCATCTCGCGCCAGTTCTTAAAGCCCTTGGCCCAGTTCATGATCGGCGAGTAATCCGAGGAATCGGAGTTGTTCTTGGCGGTGATGAACTCCTCCTTCTTCTCCTGAGCAGCGTGTTTGGTGGCGGTGGCGAAGTCGTTCCAGTCGATGATGTGGCTGTGGACGACCAGCTTGCCCTTGCGGCTCTGGTAGACCCGAATGGTCTCGCTGCCCTCGGTGGTGACCCGATGCGCCCGCGAGAGCAGCCGCCCGACGAAGCGCTGGGTGCGGCCGCCGCCCGGGCCGACGCACAGGGTGATCTCCTGCATGCCCTCGGGGAGGGAGTCGATCACCAGCTCGTTGGTGGCGGACGTGTTCTGCTGTTCCTTGTCGAAGTCCATGGGGTGCTCCAAATCATCAGAGAATGCGCATATGGGCATGGTTGTACAACACGGCACTGCGGGTCCTTTTCCGCTGTGCCGCACCGGTTCTCAGGGTGCCCGGACCGCTTATAGCGTCCTCAGCCACTATAAGTAGACGTATACGTATAGCGCAACCCTGAGTCGACCCTGAAGTTTTCCCGGATCGTCCCTGAGACGCGGGTGACGGTTATCGACCGCGGCGCTTGCCCGGCTTCTTCGCTGCGCCCTGCCGGGATTTGGTCGCGGCCGCGGGCTTCTTGGCGGCGGGTGGCTTCTTGCGCTTCGGGGCCTCCGCCTGCTGGGCCGAGGGCGAGCGGGAACTGCGCGCGGAACGGCCACGCACCACGCCGACGAACTCCTCGACCAATTCCGTCGTGCGATCGACGGGCCAGGCCAGCACGACCTCGGTCTCCGGTGCGTCGGTGACCGTGCGGTAGACGAGATCCTTGCGATGGTGCAGGCGGGCAATCGAATGCGGGACGATCGCCGCGCCGCTGACGGCGGCCACCAATTCCATTGTCATGGCGGCATCGTCGAGGTCGGAGGCGTCCTGCAGGCGCTCGTCGGCCAGATCGGCGGTGGCGATCTGATCGAACGCGGCGATCGGATGGTCCTTGGGGACCACGGCCACGGGGACCTCGCGGTAGAGCGGGATGGCGCTCAGGCCCTCGCGGTCGATGGGCAGGCGGACGAAGCACATGTCCACCGCGCCCGCGCGCAGGGCCGACTCCTGGTCCTTCATCGGTATCGGGGTCAGCTCCAGCGCGATGTCCGGGAAGCGCTCGGCCCAGATGCGCTCCCACTTGGTGACGGTCACGCCCGGGACGAAACCGACACGCAGTCGATCGGCCGCCGCCGGTGTGGCCTCCGGCTCTGCCGCCGCGGCAGCCGCGATCAGCTCCCGGGCCTCGCCCAGCAGTACGCGTCCGTCCTCGGTCAATTGGGTCGGTTGTGCGCCCGGCACGAACAGCCGGGTACCGAGCTCTTCCTCCAGCTCGATGACCGTTCCGCTCAGTCGCTGCCGCGAAATCCCGAGGCCGCGCGCCGCACGCGCGAAATGCAATTCCTCGGCAACCGCGACGAACCAGCGCAGGCGCGTGGTGTCGATGGACTCCAACCGGCTCATGAGGCCAGGTTATTGCACCGGTCGGCAGGTTCCTCCCGCGCGCCCGATACCCTTGATCGGTGAGCCCGGACAAGAACCCCCAGACCATGAAGCCGCTGACCGCGGCCGACAAACTCGGCATCTACCTCCCGGCAACCCCCGAGGAATTCCGGAACTCACCCGTCACCCGCGCCCAGCTCGAGGAGTTGCGCACGAATCCGCCGGAATGGCTGACCGAACTGCGCAAGACCGGTCCGTTCCCGCGCGACGTGGTGGCCCGCAAACTCGGGATCTCCAACTCGGGACTGGCCCGCAACGGCATCTCCGACGCCCTGACCGCCGCCGAGATCGACACCCTGCTCGCCGACCCGCCGGAATGGCTGGTGCGCGAGCGGGAGAACCTCATCGAGGTGCGCAAGGAAGCCGAGCGGGTCAAGGAAAAGGAAGCCGCCCGCCGCGCCGCCTCCAACCGCCCGCCGAAGAACCGCTTCGGCGAAGGCAAGTAGAGGAGCTGGCTGGCCGGGGAACCCGCGCCCAGCTTCCAGCCACCTCGAGGCTCGGCCGTGACGGCATCCCGGCGCAAAAGCCCGAATGGTCCCGAGTTCCAACCCTGGCTCGTTCGGTCGGTTGTCACAGGCGGCGGAGGACTCGGTCCACGAGGTCCGGGGCCGCGCCGAGGTAGTTCTCGGGGCGGAGGAGTTCTGCCAGTTCGGGTTTGGTGAGGTGGGGGGCTATGTCGGGGGACTCGGCCAGGATTTCGAGCAGGGGGCGGGTGGTGGATTGGGCCTCGAAGGAGGCCGTTTGCAGGGTCTTCTTGGCGATCGGCTTGCCCAGGAGGGGGGACAGGCGGATCGAGAGGCGTTCGGAGACGATCTGGCCCTCGGTGAGGGCGAGGTTCTCGGTCATGCGGTCGGCGTCGGCCATCAGGCCCGAGGCGAGTTCGACCGCGGTGTGGGCCGCGCCGCCGACCAGGAGCAGGCATTCGCGCAGCGGCTGCCATTCGGCGTGCCAGGCCCCGGCGGGACGCTCGTCCTCGGCCAGCAACGCGCCGAACAGGGTCGAGGCCAGGGCCGGGACCTGCAGGGCGGCCGCGCGAATCATGGTGCTCAGCACCGGGTTTCGCTTCTGCGGCATGGCCGAGGACTCGCCGCGCCCGGCGGCCGCGGGTTCGAGCAGCTCGGCGGTTTCATTGCGGGACTGGGAGATCACGTCCACGGCCAGCTTGCCCAGGGTGCCCGAGGTCAGGGCCAGCGCGGAGGCCAGGTCGGCGATCGGGGTGCGGACGGTGTGCCAGGGCGTGGCATTCACGGTGAGCGACAGTTCCTTCGCGAACTCCCGCGTCAGGCGTTCCATGATCTCACCGGCGGGCGCGGCCGACAGCTCCGAGTCGGCGCAGCGGGCGCATTCGATGTAGGAGGCCAAAGTGCCTGCCGCGCCGCCCAATTGCACCGGGAGCGTGGCGTGCACGCGGGCCAGCCGCTCGCGGGCGTCCAGCAGGCCCTGCATCCAGATCGCCACCTTCGCGCCGAAGGTCGTCGGCACCGCGTGCATGGCCAGCGTGCGGCCCGCGATGGGCGTGGTGCGGTGGCGGCGGGCCAGCTCGGCGAGGGACGCGACGATGGTGTCCAGGTCGGCGATCACCACCGCCAGCACCCGCGAGGCGATCACCATGGTCGCGGTGTCGAGGATGTCCTGACTCGTGGAGCCGTAGTGAACGTAGTTGGCGCTCACCGGATCCACGTCCGCGACCGCGTCGTGCAGCCGTTCCACCACCGTCACCACCGGGTTGGCCGCCCCGCGCGAGGCCTGGGCGATCTCGCGGGCGTCGAACGCGTGCTCGCGCACCGCCAGCGCCAGATGGTCGGTGACGGTCTCGGGCACCATGCCCAGCCGCGCCTCGGCGCGCGCCAGCGCCAGCTCCACCTCCAGCATGGCCTCGATCCAGGCGTCGTCGCCCAGCAGGGACTCCACCGGCGTGCCCACCCCGACCGGGGCCAGCAGGCCGCATTCCACCGTCATAGCGTGCCTCTCACACTCATCGGCGAGCTCGGAATGCCGTTGCACCCCGGGATGTTCGATCGCGGGACCCTCGTAGCGGTGGGCGGTGAGGATCTCGCGGGCGATGGCGTCACCGTCGGCCAGGGTCACCGAATTGACGCCGGGGCGCGGGCCCGCCGCCGTCACCCAGCGCACCGCCTCGGTCGGCACCCCGAACACGTAGCGGCGCTGATGGATTCGCCCCACCGCGTCCACCGGATGATGCGTGCCGGGCGCGATGGCCAGGCCGCCGGTGCGGTAGCGGCTGCCGTCCGGGGAGGCGATCGCGTAGCCGCGCACCTCCTCGCGGCGCAAGAGATTGCGCAGCAAGGGATCCGCGGTGCGATGCAGGTCCGGCGCGGGCACCCAGGCGTCGATGAGGGAACGTGCCGTCATCACCGAATCACCCACCCGGGGTGAATCGGCCACGAAGCACTCGCGCCCGGCGTCCGCCCGGACCCGCATGCCCGGACCGGCGACCCGCACCACACCCGCGCGAATGAGGGCCGCCAGTTCCGAAATACGGTGTGCCGGTGGGCCGATGGACAGGAAGGCGTTCATCGGCGTGTACCAGCGATCCAGGTCGTCGCGATAGGAGGAGCCCGCGATGCCGCCGTGGTCGACCACCAGCCGGACCTCGTTGCGCAGATCGCGCAGGACGTCCAGGGCCGCCTTCATCGGGCCGTGCACATTGCCCAGGCGAGCCTGGTGCACATCGGCGTCGAGGTAGGCCAGCAGCCAGGCGTGGAAGTCGTCGGGGTCGGTGAAGCAGCGGGCGCCGATGGGATCGGCCAGGGCGTTCCAGTCCCAGCGGTCGGCGGGCGGAATACCGAAGCGGTTCAACAGTTCCTCGGTGTCCTCGCTGCGCTGGGCGAGCAGGTAGCGGTCGTGGAAGGACGCCAGTCGCTGCGGACTGATGCGGTCGGCGAGCAGGCGGGTGTAGTAGACCGACTCGACTTCCTTCGCGATAGCGGGCCAGACATCGCGACGGAAGGAGACATCGCCGAATCTCCGTGCGCGCTCGCGCAATTGGGCAATGCGATCGCCGGTGAGCAGCAGCGGCTCGTAGCGGCCGGACACGCCCTTCTGATGTTCGCCGCGCGCGTGATGCGGCACGCCGCGGCGACAGCCGGTGACGATGAACGGTTCGCGGCCGGAGGGGATGTACTCGAGGCCGCTGTCGGTCTCCTTGAAGCGGCCGCCGCGGCCCGCGGTCAGCAGTGCCAGATAGTCGAAGAAGGTCAGGCCCAGGCCGCGAATGAGCACCGGCTCGCGCTCGGGAATGCGGTCCATATCGACATCGGCGGCATTGCCCGGCGGAATGTAGGTCAGCCCCAGGCGCTGTGCGGTTTCGGTGAGGGAACCGGCGGTCGCGGGCGGGGTCTCGGCCAGGTGGCCCTGGGTGAGGACGACCGCGTGCAGGCCGCGCAGGCGTTCGCCGGTGCTGAGGTCCAATTCCTGGAATCCGCCGGGACCATCGCGGACATCCAGGACGGTTGCCACGATTTCGCGCACCCGCACCCATTCGGCGTAGCGGTCCCGGGTGCGCTCGAACGCCCAGCGCAGGTAATGACCGTAGTAGGCGCGCGGTGGATAGGTTTCCGGGGCGATGCGCAGCGCCTGCTGGAACGCCTCGGACGGCAGTCCCGCGAAATTGCCGATTTTCGCCAGGAAATTGGACCATTCGTAGAGACTGGGCCCGCGCTCCACGGGCCCGGCCATCTCGACGGTGTCATCGGTGAATATGGTGACCTGCTCCGCGACCGTGTTCATGAGCAGGTGCGGGGATTGCCCGGTGCGCCAGACCGCGCCGGTGCCGACGCGTGTCGAGTCGATGACGACCAGTTCGACACCGGCCGTGAATCCTAACTGCCGAGCATTGGCGCAAACACGTTCGAAGACATTCAGGCCCCGGGGTCCCATTCCAATAATGGCGAGCCGTAATACATTGTCGAGCATGCAAACTCACCGATCGCGCTCGATTAACCGTGCCCGAATCCGGACACTTCGCCGAGGTTAGCGCGGGCCCGACAAGCGCTCAAGAATGGACGGTACGGTACGCCTCGTTCGCCGGAATTGTCGAAAGATTGTTTGCTGGAACGGGATTCACAGCAACATTGTGCGAGCGACGCTGTAGCGCTTCCGCGAGGAACGCCAGCAGCAGGGCCGAAATCGCCAGCGCCACACCGACCCAATTGGCGGAGGTGTACCCGAATCCCGCCGCGATAACCACACCGCCCAGCCACGCCGCGATCGCGTTCCCGAGATTGAACGCGCCGATATTCATGGCCGAGGCCAGAGTCGGGGCGGCATGGGCCTGATCCAGCACCCGCTTCTGCAGGGACGGCACGGTCGCGAAGCCGAGCACGCCGATCGCGAAGAGCGTCACCGCCGCCGCCACTTTGCCGTGCGCGGTCACCGTGAACAGGCCCAGCGCGACCGCCAAACCGGCCAACGGCAGCACCAGCATGAGCAGGGGCGCGCGGTCGGCGAACCTGCCGCCCACCAGGTTCCCGACGAACATGCCCGCGCCGAAGAGCACCAGCAGCCAGGTGACCGCCCCGTCGGAGAACCCGGCGGCCTCGGTCATCATCGGCGCGATATAGGTGATCGCCGCGAACACGCCGCCGAAGCCCAGCACCGTCATCGCCAAGGCCAGCAGCACCTGAATGTTCTTGAACGCGGCCAGTTCATGCCGCAGGTGCACGCCCTCGGGCTTCGGCAGATCCGGCACCAGCTTGGCGACGCCCAGCAGCCCGGCCACGCCGAGCGCTGCCACCAGCGCGAAAGTGATTCGCCAACTGGAACTCTGACCGATGAACGTCCCCAGCGGCACGCCGATCACATTGGCCAGGGTGAGGCCGGTGAACATCATGGCGATCGCCCCCGCCTTCTTCTCGGGCGCGACCAGGTCAGCCGCCACCACCGATCCGATCCCGAAGAACGCGCCGTGCGTCAGCGAGGCGACCACGCGGCCCAGCAGCATGATCCCGAACACCGGGGCGAGGGCGGACAGCAGGTTTCCGGCGATGAACAGCCCCATCAGCAGCATGAGCATGCGCTTGCGCGAGACCTTGGTGCCGAGTGCGGTCATGATCGGCGCACCGAGCATGACGCCCAGCGCGTAACCGGTGACCAGCCAGCCCGCCGTCGGGATGGAGACCCCGAAGTCGCCCGCGACCTCGGGCAGCACGCCCATGATGACGAATTCCGTGGTGCCTATCCCGAAGGCCCCGATGGCGAGGGCGAGTAGCGCGAGTGGCATGGGTACACCTTCCGAGCAAAAGAGTTGCAAGAGCGCATTACGTGCGCCAACAATAATTGCAGACGCGTGTTACTTGCAAGCGCGGGCTATCGCGGATGTGGTCTATCCTGGTCTGAGTCCCCCTCCGACCAGAGGAAACGCGATGACCGCCACCGATCCCGCCATGACCGCCCTCGCCCAGGGCTGGTGCGCGCTATCCCTGCTGCACGGGAAGATCGAGGCCCACGTCGAGCGCGCCCTCCAGTCGGCACACGGCCTCAGCGTCCGCGAGTACTCCCTGCTCGACGTCCTCTCCCGCCAGCACGACGGCAAGGGCGGCATGCTCCAGATGAAGCAGGTGGCCGACGCGATCGTCCTCTCCCAATCCGCCACCACCCGCCTGGTCACCCGCCTCGAGGACCGCGGCCTGCTCTCCCGCTACCTCTGCCCCGACGACCGCCGCGGCATCTACACCAAGGTCACCGACGCGGGCCACACCCTCCTAGAAGCCGCCCGCCCCACCAACGACACCGCCCTCCGAGAGGCTCTCGCCGCCGCCTCCCGCAACCCCGAACTAGCCCCCCTGGTCCAAACCGTCGAATCCCTCGGCGCCCGCACCTGATTCACGGATGCCCCCGAGATCGAGGGGTGTGCGGCTCTCGCGCGAGGGGGACCTGATCGATAGGTTCGGGGGATGCCTCTCGGACATCTGGGGATCAATGTCAGCGATTTGGCGGGTGCGCGGAAGTACTACGACGAGTTGATGCCGCTGCTGAATTACGAGCCGCTGCTGGGGGATGAGACTCAGGTCGCGTATTGGCCCGCGGGCGGGAAGATCGGGACGTATGTGTTCTTCTATCCCGCGGAATCGCCCGGGTATTCACGGGCGCTGCCGGGATTGCAGCATCTGGCGTTCATGGTGCCGACGCGGGCGGCGGTGGAGCGGGTGCACGAGTGGGCGGCGGGGCGCGGGGACGAAATCCTGCACGCGCCACGGGAATTCCCGCAGTATCCGCCGCCCTACTACGCCACCTTCTGGAACGGCTTCGATGGGATCATGCTCGAAGCCGTCTGCCATAAGGACGCGTGAGCGTCAGCAGTAGTAGCAGACGCCGTTGGCGGGCAGCTCGGTGAAGCACGAGCTGCACACGGCCTTGCGGGCCTCCGGCTCGGGCTTCGGGGTGGAGACCGGACCGGCCGCGGTGACGCGGCGCGGGGCACCGCCACCGCGCGGGATCAGCGGCGGAATGCCACCGTCGGAAGGGATCTCCGCGCCGTAGGCCGCGTAGCACTGCCAGCGGGCGTACGCGGCGTGCACCTCGAGGTCGGCGGGAATGGGCAGGTGCGCCAATTCCAGGACGTACTTGTAGCTTTCGCTGACCTTGTGGTTCTGCTTGACACACAGGGCGGTCAGCGGCGGCTCGCCCGCATTGTGGCAGCGCCGCGCCACCTTGCGCAGGATGGCGTCCATCCAGGTGCGGGTGGGAGCATTCGTCCGGATGCCGGACATCTCCTGGATCTGCTCGGCGAGATCGTTCACCGTGATGAAATGGCCGTAGCCGGAAGCAATTTCGGCCAGCACCTCATGTGCGGCCAGGGCCCACGCGACGGACGCGTCGCGGAAGGTCACCGGTTCATCGGAGTTCGTACGCCAGGCACCAGAAGTCGTTGCAGCATCCCTCATAGCTCATCAAAGTTAGCGCTTGACCGGGGCGACACGCCAATTCCCTTTGGATATACAGTGTTTCGGTTTGATCACACTCGTCCAATTACCCGCATGGCAACTACACACCCACAGAAAAATACTCAGAAACAGGAAAGGCCCGCTTCCCAAATGGGAAGCGGGCCTTTCGCTTACGACCGTTTCAGTCGAGGAGCGGGCCTACTTGGCCTTCTCCAGGACCTCGACCAGACGCCACCGCTTGGTGGCGGACAGCGGACGGGTCTCCATCAGCTGCACGCGGTCGCCGACACCGGCGATCTCGTTCTCGTCGTGGGCCTTCACCTTCGAGGTGGTGCGGATGATCTTGCCGTAAAGCGGGTGCTTCACACGATCTTCCAGCTCGACCACGATGGTCTTGTTCATCTTGTCGGAAACGACGTAGCCGATGCGCACCTTGCGCGAGCCACGCTCTTCCTGCTTGGCCGGCGTCTTGGCCGGGCCCTTTACGTCGCTCATGCGGCGTCTCCCTTGCCTTCAGGACCGGAGGCCAGGCCGAGCTCGCGCTCGCGCATGACCGTGTAGATGCGCGCGATCTCGTGGCGGACCACACGCAGGCGACGGTTGTTCTGCAACTGACCGGTCGCCATCTGGAAGCGCAGGTTGAACAGCTCTTCCTTGGATTCGCGCAGCTTCGCGACGAGGGCCTCGTTGTCGAGCTCACGGAGCTCTGCGGCCGGATTGGCGGTAGCCATCAGAACTGCTCCTCTCGGGTCACGATGCGGCACTTCATCGGGAGCTTGTGCATCGCGCGGCGCAGGGCCTCGCGAGCGGTCTCCTCGTTCGGGTACGAAAGCTCGAACATGACCCGACCGGGCTTCACGTTCGCGATCCACCACTCGGGCGAACCCTTACCGGAACCCATTCGGGTTTCGGCCGGCTTCTTGGTCAGCGGGCGGTCCGGGTAGATGTTGATCCAGACCTTGCCGCCACGCTTGATGTGGCGGGTCATCGCGATACGAGCGGACTCGATCTGACGGTTGGTCACGTAGGCGGGCTCCAGAGCCTGGATGCCGTACTCGCCGAACGAAACCGCGGTGCCGCCCTTGGCCATACCGGAGCGCTTCGGGTGGTGCTGCTTACGGTGCTTGACCTTGCGGGGCATCAACATAGGTCAGCCCTCCTGGTTCTCTGCCGGAGCCTCCGCGACGGCAGTCGCGGCACGCCCGGCCTCAGTGCTGGTCGCGGTGGTGCCCTGGGCACCGCTGCGACGGGGACGGCTCGGACGCTCGCGACGCGGGCGGTCGTCACGGTCGCGGCCGGACGGGGCCACCGCGGTGACCTCACGCTTGCCGCCGACGATGTCGCCCTTGTAGATCCAGACCTTCACGCCGATGCGGCCGAAGGTGGTCTTCGCCTCGTACAGGCCGTAGTCGATGTCGGCGCGCAGCGTGTGCAGCGGCACGCGACCCTCACGGTAGAACTCCGAGCGCGACATTTCCGCGCCGCCGAGACGGCCGGAGCACTGCACACGGATGCCCTTGACGTTCGGCGAACGCATGGCCGACTGGATGGCCTTGCGCATCGCGCGACGGAACGCCACACGGTTGGACAGCTGCTCGGCCACACCCTGAGCAACCAGCTGAGCGTCCGACTCGGGGTTCTTGACCTCGAGGATGTTCAGCTGAACCTGCTTCTTGGTGAGCTTCTCCAGCTCGGCGCGAATGCGGTCGGCCTCGGCGCCACGACGGCCGATCACGATGCCCGGACGCGCGGTGTGGATGTCCACACGCACACGGTCACGGGTGCGCTCGATCTCGACCTTCGAGATACCGGCCCGCTCCATGCCATTGGCGAGGAGCTTGCGGATCGCGACGTCTTCCTTCACGTAGTCCGCGTACTGCTTGTCCGCGTACCAACGCGACTTCCAGTCGGTGGTGATACCGAGGCGGAAGCCATGGGGATTGATCTTCTGTCCCATTTACTTTGCCCCTCCCTTCCGGCGGCTACGAGTGGCAGCGCCGGCGGTGGGCACGCTCTCGACCTCGATGGTGATGTGGCTGGTGCGCTTGCGAATCCGGAACGCACGGCCCTGGGCCCGCGGCTGGAAACGCTTCATGGTCGCGCCCTCGTCGACGAACGCGGTCGAGATGACCAGGGTCGCCGGGTTCAGGCCCAGGTTGTTCTGCGCGTTGGCGGCGGCCGAGGCGACAACCTTGGCGACCGGCTCGCTGGCGGCCTGCGGCGCGAACTTCAGGATGTTCAGCGCGTCCTCGACTCGCTGGCCGCGGACCATGTCCACGACGCGGCGAGCCTTCATCGGGGTCACGCGAACGTGCTTCGCGGTCGCGCGCGCGGTCGGGTTCTGAGTTTCAGTGCTCATCGCCGCTTGCTCTTCCGATCTTCCTTGACGTGGCTCTTGAACGTACGAGTCGGCGCGAATTCACCGAGCTTGTGTCCAACCATGTTCTCGGACACGAACACCGGCACGTGCTTGCGGCCATCGTGGACCGAGAACGTGTGACCGATGAAATCCGGGATGATGGTGGAACGACGCGACCAGGTCTTGATGACCTGCTTCGTGCCCTTCTCGTTCTGGACGTCCACCTTCTTGAGGAGGTGTTCGTCGACGAACGGGCCCTTCTTGAGGCTGCGTGGCATGTCTGACCTCCTCCTTAACGCTTCTTGCCGCGGCGGCGGACGATGAGCTTGTCGCTCGGACGGTTGGGCTTACGGGTGCGGCCCTCGGGCTTGCCCCACGGGGAGACCGGGTGGCGACCACCGGAGGTCTTACCCTCACCACCACCGTGCGGGTGGTCGACCGGGTTCATGACCACACCACGGACGGTTGGGCGAACGCCCTTCCACCGCATACGGCCGGCCTTGCCCCAGTTGATGTTCGACTGCTCGGCGTTGCCGACCTCGCCGACGGTGGCGCGGCAGCGCACGTCGACGCGACGGATCTCGCCGGAGGGCATACGCAGGACGGCGTAGGCGCCTTCCTTACCCAGCAGCTGGATGGACATGCCCGCGGCGCGAGCCAGCTTGGCGCCGCCGCCCGGACGCAGCTCCACCGCGTGAATGGTGGTACCGGTCGGGATGGAGCGCAGCGGCAGGTTGTTGCCCGGCTTGATGTCCGCGCCCGGGCCCGACTCGATGCGGGTGCCCTGGGTCACGCCCTTGGGGGCGATGATGTAGCGCTTCTCGCCGTCCGCGAAGTGCAGCAGCGCGATGTTCGCGGTGCGGTTCGGGTCGTACTCGATGTGCGCGACCTTGGCGGGGATGCCGTCCTTGTCCAGTCGACGGAAGTCGATCAGACGGTAGGCGCGCTTGTGGCCGCCACCCTTGTGACGAGTGGTGATGCGGCCCTGCGCGTTACGGCCACCGGTCTTGGTGAGCGGACGCAGCAGCGACTTCTCGGGGGTCGAGCGGGTGATCTCGGCGAAGTCCGAGACCGAAGCACCGCGGCGACCCGGGGTCGTCGGCTTGTACTTACGGATTGCCATGAGTTCTTCTCTGCTTTCTGGAGCTCCAGCCGCTTACGCGACCGGGCCTCCGAAGATCTCGATGGGCTTGCTGTCGGCCGAGATGGTCACGAGCGCGCGCTTGGTGTCCTTGCGCTTGCCGTAACCGAAGCGGGTCCGCTTGCGCTTGCCCTGACGGTTGGCGGTGTTGACGCTCGTGACCTTCACACCGAAAACCTTCTCAACGGCGATCTTGATCTGCGTCTTGTTCGAATCCGGGTGCACCAGGAAGGTGTAGGTGCCTTCTTCGATCAGCCCGTAGGACTTCTCGGAGATCACCGGCGCGAGCAGGATGTCGCGGGGATCGGCGATGGTGGTCACTTGCTCTCCTCCTGTGCAGCTTCGGCCGGGCCGTGCACGAAGGCGTTGAGCGCCTCGACCGAGAACACGATCTCGTCCGACTTCAGGACGTCGTAGGTGTTCAGCTGGTCGGGGGCGATCGGGTGCACGCCCTGCAGGTTCGCCACGCTCTTCCACGCGGTGACATCCTCGCGACCGACGACGACCAGGATGTTCTTCCGGTTCGACAGCTCGGCGAGGAACGACTTGGC
Source organism: Nocardia sp. CDC160 (assembly GCF_035818795.1). NCBI lineage: Bacteria > Bacillati > Actinomycetota > Actinomycetes > Mycobacteriales > Nocardiaceae > Nocardia > Nocardia sp. CDC160. The sequence goes on from NZ_JAYKYT010000001.1 coordinate 492,260, forward strand.
GGACTTGGTCGACGGGGTCTGGCCCGCGACCAGTTCGGTGATCACGTGGATGCGCTCGTTGCGAGCCCGGTCCGACAGGGCGCCACGCAGCGCGGCGACCTTCATCTTCTTGGGCAGACGCTGCGAGTAGTCACGCGGCTGCGGGCCGTGGACGGTGCCACCGCCGGCGAACTGCGGCGCACGGGTCGAACCCTGGCGCGCGCGGCCGGTGCCCTTCTGGCGGTACGGCTTCTTGCCACCGCCGGAGACCATGCCCCGGGTCTTGGTGGCGTGCGTGCCCTGGCGAGCCGCGGCCTGCTGGGCCACGACGACCTGGTGCATCAGCGCGATGTTCGCGGTCACGTCGAAGATCTCCGCGGGGAGCTCGACGGTGCCCTCGGTCTTGCCGCCAGCGGCCTTGACCGTGAGGGTCAGGTTGGTCTTGGTCTCGGTGCTCATGCCCGGGCACCACCCTTCACTGCACTCTTGACGATCACGATGCCGCCGGTGCGGCCCGGGATCGCGCCCTTGATCAGCAGCAGGCCGTTCTCGGCGTCCACCTTGTGGACCGAGAGGTTCTGCGTGGTGACGCGGTCGTTACCCATGCGGCCCGACATGCGCATGCCCTTGAAGACACGGCCCGGGGTGGAGCAACCACCGATGGAACCCGGGCGGCGGTGCACGGCCTGCGCACCGTGCGAGGCACCCTGGCCACGGAAGCCGTGGCGCTTCATGGTGCCCGCGAAGCCCTTGCCCTTGGAGGTGCCGGTCACGTCGACGTAGGAGCCCGCCTCGAAGACATCGGCGTTGATCTCCTGGCCGACCTCGAAGGCGGCGGCGTCGGCGACGCGCAGCTCGGCGATGTGGCGGCGCGGGGTGACACCGGCCTTGGCGAACTGGCCGGAGACCGGCTTGTTCACCTTGCGCGGGTCGATGGCGCCGTAGGCGACCTGGATGGCGGCGTAGCCGTCGCGCTCCTGGGTGCGGATCTGGGTAACGACGTTCGGGCCCGCCTTGACGACGGTCACGGGAACGACGCGGTTCTTTTCGTCGAAGACCTGGGTCATGCCGAGCTTGGTGCCCAGGATGCCCGCGGCCGGACGAGTCTTGTTGTCAGTCATATTCGAAGTCCCCGTCACTGAATGTTGACGTCGACGCTGGCCGGCAGGTCGATGCGCATCAGGGCGTCAACCGTCTTCGGCGTCGGGTCGAGGATGTCGATGAGCCGCTTGTGGGTACGCATCTCGAAGTGTTCGCGCGAGTCCTTGTACTTGTGCGGCGAACGGATGACGCAGTACACGTTCTTCTCGGTGGGCAACGGCACCGGGCCGACGACGCGGGCACCGGTACGGGTCACCGTCTCGACGATCTTGCGCGCAGACGCGTCGATCGCCTCATGGTCGTAGGCCTTGAGCCTGATGCGGATCTTCTGTCCCGCCACGCTGAGTGTCCTTTTCTCCGCTTACGTTGTGGTCCAAGAGCTTTCGCTCTCACACCACCCTCATTTGCACAGCCCGAACACACGAAGACGCATCAGCCACCACACGACCGGCCCACCCGGGCCCGATCCATCGCCGCTGTTCATCTGTCATGGTTCATCCGGTCCACGCGGTCGGGCGTGTCGCCTCGCCGCTCATTCCTCGGCCCCGGATCAGCATCCTTATAGCCTCGGAACAGTGTCCCGGACGCACCCACACCGCAATCAGGCGGGGCGCAAAATTCGGTCTTGCTCACCCAGGACCTGCATCTTTTCCGAAGAACGACGCAACCCGGCCTGGGCAACCCGAACAGTATGCCTCGAGCCATGGGGCCAGTTCAAATCGCCCCCTCCCCCACCCCGCGACCCGATGGCCCAGCTCACACCGGGTGACGCGGACCCGGACAAGCCGGGCGTGAACAGCGCGATGGCCGGTGCGCGAAGTGATCTCGCACACCGGCCATCGCGAAGACCGATCAGTAGTCCCAGCCGCCGAGATCCTCGATCAGGAGGAAGTTGCCGCCGCGGAACTGGGCGGGGTCGGTCACGGCCAGACTCACCTGCCCGCCGGGGGTCTGCGCGGCCTCGCCGACAGCCGTGGACATGGTGGGGTACACCATCCCGTCGCCCACCCCCATCCGGGAGAAGGTGGGATCCAGCGCGATCCGATTGTTGGCCTGGTTGATCTGGGTGATCGCCGCCGGGATCCAGCTGTGGGCCAGCGCCACGGTCTCATCGTGGTTGAGGTCCACCGCCACGAGGATGCCGTTGCCCGGGTTGATGTACGGCGTGAAGGCCGCGGCCGAACCGGCCGACACGGTGGCGGCGGCGGCCGCCCCCGCGAGTGCGATGCCGACGGTGGCCACCGCGGTGCGAATACGCATGATTTCGAGAACTCCTGATTTCCCCGACCGCCGACAAGCGTGGCGCCGACCCCCAGCCACGCCCCCGGCGCGGCCGTTCGATTTAACAAGCAACCGGTTGGTTTTGCGCGCCGAGCAGACGCCATGACCGATTCGCCGACCGATCCGTACGAGCGGCCCGTCCTCTGTTCCAGTGAACTTACTTCTGAGTAAGATACCGGCCATGGCTAAAGAGACCGCTACTTATCGCGGGTGGAAGAAGCTTCCCGACAATCGGATCGGGCATACGTTGTTCTCGCTCGGGATGGTGGCTCGGGTGCCGTACTTCGGGACGGTGTTGCCGAGTGTGGTGCGGCTGGAGCCGGGGTTGTGCGAGGTGACCGCGCCGAAGTGGTTCGGGATTCACAACCATTTGGGGACGTTCCATGCGATCGCGGCGTGCAATCTGGCCGAGGTGGCGATGGGAATGCTGTCGGAGGCAACCGTGCCGGAAACCCATCGGTGGATTCCGAAGGCCATGAACGTGCAGTACCTCGCCAAGGCGAACTCGGGGCTGCGGGCGGTGGCGAAGTTGCCGGAGGTGCCGGACTTCGAGCAGATCACCGAGGGCCAGGATCTGGTGGTGCCGGTGTCGATCTACGACAAGGACGGCGTCGAGGTCGTCCACGCCGACATCACCACGTGGGTGACGCCCAAGTAGATACGGACCGGATGGTCACACCGGGCTGGAAGTGACTCACCAGCCGACGCCGAGGGACCCCACAGCTACCGTCAATAGCGTTGCCGCCATGACAGATTCAATCCCTGCCGCGGACGGTTCCCAACCCCCTCGCGGGCGGCGTCGGCCCGGTCGCCTCACCCTCGCCCTGGTGGGTTCGGCGCTGGGCATCGCGGCCACGTTGGGCCTGGTGGCCTGCGGTTCGTCGAGTGAGCACACCGCCAAGGGCGGCCAGGAGCAGGGGCCGGGCGGGCATCGCGACGGCGCGCGGGGCGTCGGCGGCACGATCACCACCGAGGGCTCCGGTTCCTGGATGATCACCAAGCGCGACGGCAGCACCGAGACCGTGACCATCTCCCCCACAACGGAATTCGGCACCAAGGCCAAGAGCGAGACCGCCGCCCAATTCGCCGTCGGCGACCAGATCATGGTCCAGGGCCAAGAATCCAACGGCACCATCACCGCAACCCGCATCCTCCACGCCCGCGACCACGGGACACCGCCGGGTTCGGCTACCGCCACCCCGCCCGCGACACCGGCCAAGTGAGCTCCCACTTAGATCCGAAATCGATACCAATCGGCAAGCCCGTTGCCACGCAACGGACTTGCCGTCATCAACTACCCGCCGGAGTGGTCAGGAACATGGCCACCGCGGCGATGATCAGCACGATCGGCAGGATCGCCAGCCCGATCCGCACCACCCACGGCGACCAGTAGGCGGGCACCCACTGTCCGACCATCGCCAACACCCCGAACAGCACCAGCATCTCGGCGATATCGAGGTGACCGTAGGTCCGCGGGCAGGTATCGCGCCCGTTGCACGAGTCGGTCGCGAAGGCGCTGAGCACCATGGCCGCGAAGCACACCATCAGGCCCAGGATGGACAGGCCGGTGGAGACGGTGGCGGGCACCCACCAGTAGCGGCGGTCGTCGCGCGGCGTGCCGCCGGGAATGTGCGCGGGCCGCATGGGTGGCTGTCCCGGAGCCCCGAATTGGCTCATCGACTCCTCCTGGATCGACCCGTTCATGGCCGCGAATTCACAGAATCCTACTGATCAGCCGCCCGCGACCGCCGATTTCGGCCACGAGCCAGCCTCGTATCCGAGCACGGGACCCGCGGACCACCGGGGAGCGAAGCGGGACGCGGCCTGGTGTGGGGTGGGCGGGGCTGTTTGAATGCGACGTATGAGTGGCCGGGAGGTCGGCGGGGCGGCCGACGTGTGTGTGGTGGGGCTCGGGCCTACGGGGCGGGCGTTGGCGCATCGGGCGATGGTGGCGGGGATGCGGGTGGTGGCGGTGGATCCGCGGCCTACGCGGCTGTGGGGGCCGACGTATTCGTGTTGGGTGGATGAGTTGCCGGAGTGGTTGGGGCGGGGGGCGATTGCCAGCCGGATCGAGGCGCCGGTGGTGTGGACGTCGAGCGAGCATCGAATTCCGCGGCCGTATTGCGTGCTGTCCAAGCGGGGGTTGTTCGAGGCGCTGCCGTTGGACGACGCCACGGTGGTGACCGGGCGGGCACGGACGGTGGAGGCGCATCGGGTGGAGTTGGCCGACGGGACCGAGGTGCGGGCGGCGACCGTGTTCGACACCCGGGGTCAGGCCGCGCCGGGAGCGCGGCGGACGGCCAGCGCGCACGGCATTTTCGTGGACGAGGACATTGCCGCGCCCATGGTGCGCGAGGGCGAGGGGCTGCTGCTGGATTGGCGCGACGAGAACGGGGCGGGTCCGGACGAGCCGCCGTCGTTCCTGTACTCGGTGCCGCTGGGCGATGGCACGGTGATCTTCGAGGAGACCAGCCTCGGGCTGCGCGGCGGCATGCCGCAGCACGAGTTGCGGCGGCGTACGCTGAATCGGCTTGCGGCGCACGGGATTCGACTGCGCGGCGACGAGCCGACCGAGGCGGCGCACTATCCGCTGGACGAGCTGCCACCGAAAGCCGGTCGCGGACAGGTGATTCCGTTCGGTTCGCGCGGCGGCATGATGCATCCGATCACCGGGTACTGCGTGGCCGATTCGCTGTCGCTGGTCGATACCGCGCTCGACGCGGTGCAGCGCGGCACCGATCCGATCGAGGCGCTGTGGCCGTGGCAGGCGCGACTGGTCCATTGGATGCGCATGCGCGGCGTCTATGGCCTGGGTCGGTTGACCACCGCCCAGTCCAAGGCCATGTTCGACGCGTTCTTCACCCGCCCGCCCCGCCAGCAGCGCGCCCTGCTGTCCGCGCACGAGGACTACACCGCGCTGGGTTCGGCCCTGTTCATGACGGTCGCCACCACCTGGCCCTTCCGCTGGCGCTTCGACCTGGTCGGCTGGACCAACCGAAACCGCTGGGTGGATTGGGATTACGAGCGCCCCGACACCCAGATCACACCCAGTTCTCGATCCAGTACTTCCAGATGATCGCGGCGTAGGCGGCCAGGGGCGGGACCTTGATGTCGGTGCCCGCGAGGGCGGCGGCGGTGTGGCGGGAGTCGAAGCGGCAGGTGAATTCGCTGTCCTCGATGACGTCGGAGGGGATGCCTACCTGTCGCAGGGCCCAGCCCATGCCGGGTACGCGCAGGGTCACGTCGAGGGTTTGTTTGGGCATGACCTCGATGAGGTGTGGGGCCCCGGCCTCGTCGGCGAAGAGGTTGAACACGTCGGCGACGCTCTGTTCGCGCGGGTCCACCAGGTGATAGGTGGACGGCCCGTCCCCGGCGCGATGGGCGATGTGGTCCAGTGCGCGGGCCACGAAATCGACCGGAACCATATTGGTTTCGCCGAGCCGGGGCGCGACCACCGGCAGGATGCGCGGCAGCTGGGCGGCCATGCGCAGCAGCCGGAAGAAGTAGTACGGCCCGTCGATGCGGTCGATCTCGCCGGTGCGGGAGTGGCCGATCACGATCGAGGGCCGGTAGATCCGCCACGGCACCGCGGTCTGCTCGCGCACGTCCTTTTCGGCCTGCAGCATGGCCCGCTGGTAGGGCGTGGGCAGCAGCTGTCCGACGTCGGTCATGTCCTCGGTGAACAGCCCCTCCCACGCCCCGGCGATGCGCGCCGTCGAAACGTGGTGCAGCCGTCCGGCTTCCAGCTCCGCCGCGAGTTCGACCACCCGCCGCGTCCCGCCCGCACCGACGCTGTCGTAGCCAGCGGCCAGGTGGAAGACGTGGTCGATCGAACCGCGCTGTGCGGCAATCCAGCCCGAGTCGATGCCGAGCCCGGGCGCGGCCAGGTCGCCGCGCACCGGGCGCACCCGGTCGCGGGCGTCCCATTCGCGCAGGCAGCGGTTGAAGCGCAGCACCGAGTCCTCGCCGGGACGTACCAGCACGTGGACGTCCGCGCCGCGTTTCAGGAGTTCGGGAACCAGAAATCGACCGATGAACCCAGTTGCCCCGGTAACCAGGTAAGCCATAGGGGCAACCTTAACGTGACCCGGGCCACATCCCGAGCGGGGCTCGGCAAACCGCCCAAAGCCCGCACACCACGCGAATTTTCGCGTCGAGCTACGCTCCGGTTTCCGCCGCCCGCCGGTAGCCGCGCACCGCCGGATAGGCGAACACCACGATCATGCCGAGGCTCCAGGCCAGCGTCTTCCACAGCGGCGTCGCGATGGGCCCGTCGTAGGACAGCCCCTTCATGGCGTCGATGGCGGTGCTCATGGGCTGGTTCTGCACCGTCTTCTGCAACCAGACCGGGTAGGCGAAGACCGGCACGAATCCGGAGTTGAAGAACATCAGCAGGGTGTTGACGATGCCGACGATCGAGACCAGCATGACGCCCTCGGTGAGCGTGGCCAGCGCGGTCACCATGACCGCGAAGCCGATCGCGAACAGGATCGGAATCGCCAGCATGGCAATCGATGCCGCGGGCCCGTACCAGAACCGGAAGCCCAGACACAGCCCGACCACGAGCACGAACAGCGAGGTGATGAGCACGCGGATGGCCTCGGCCAGCAGGCGTCCGGTCAGTCCTGCGGCGCGGTGGATGGGCATGGTGTGGAAGCGGCCGAGCAGTCCGGTGACCTTCTCGACCTTGAATCCGAGTGCGCTCACGATGGATCCGGACATGGCGGCCACCAGCATGACCAGGGGCACGAAGCCGTAGATCGCGGGCTCTTTGATGGCCTTGTGAATGGAGTCGCCGAGCACGATCCGGAACATGATCAGCGTGGCCGCCGGGTAGACCAGCGTCTGAATGGTGGTCGAGGGGTCGCGCATCCAGCCCATGAGCATGCGCTTGCACTGGATCCCGCTCTGTTCCACCCAGAGCGCGAACGAGCGTTCCGACCGCGCCTTCACCACGGGCAGCGGCCGATGCCCCGCCCACGAATCCTGTTCGGTCACTTCGGTCGTCACCGCGCTACTCATGCTCGCCTCACACTCGCCCAGACCGCGAACGGCGTGAACACGACCGCCGCGCCGATCAACCACACCAGCGGCACCCACAGCACATGCCAGCTCACTCCGTGCTGGGCCATGTCGCGCAGCGCGAAGGAGAACTGCGAGATCGGCTGATTGCGCACGAAAGGCCGCACCCACACCGGGAATCCGGCCTCGGGCACGAACCCGCACGACAGCATGCCGAAGATCAGGGTCGGCAGCGTCAGCGCCTGGGTCAGGGATTCGGGGCTCTTGGTCAGCGAACCCAACCCGTCCGCGCCAATGGCCAGCACGGTTCCGACGGCCAGGGAGAACACGCAGAACAGCACGGCCTGTCCCCATCCGGCGACGAACCGGAAGCCGATCATGTGTCCCCAGCCCAGGGCCGCGATGAGCGAGACGACCGACCGTACGAATCCGGCGGACATCCGGGACAGCAGCGGCACCATCGTTCCGATGGGCATGGTCTGCATGCGGGTGTTGAGCCCGGTCATGGCCTCGAACGCGGCCAGCTGCGCGTTCGACATCATGGTGAAGGACATGGTCTGCAGCACGATGATCGGCATGACGAACTGCGCGTAGTTGATGCCCTGGAACTGCATGACGTACTTCAGCGGCAGATAGAAGCCGAGGGTGAAGACCAACGGCACGATGACCGCCACAACGAGTTCGCCCTTGGTGGCCATCACCCAGACGATGCGTCCGGTGAGCGCGCGCCACTGCGCGAGGCTGTTGGGCCGGGCGGGCGGTACCCCGGCGAAGAGGTCGGCGGCGTCGGCCGCGGCGGCGGTCATGCCGCGCCGTCCGACTGCGCGGTTTCCTTGGTCCCGGAGTGTCCGGTGAGAGTGAGGAACACATCGTCGAGTGAGGGTCGACGCAGGCCGATGTCCGCGAGCCGCACCCCGGCGCTGTCGAGTCGGCGCAGCGCCTCCGACAGCGTGACCGCGCCCTCCGGGGCCGGAATCGAAAGCCGGTCGGAGCCCGCAAGTTCGGCGCGGACCGCCGCGGGCACCAGATCGCCGAGCGCGTCGGCGGCGGTGGTCAGCTGCTTGGGGTCCAGCGGCACGACCTCGCAGTAGCTGCCACCGGTCTTCTCCTTGAGCGCGTCCGCGGTGCCCTCCGCGATGACCGTGCCCTTGTCGATGACGATGATGTTGTCGCTGAGGACGTCGGCCTCTTCGAGGTACTGCGTGGTCAGCAGGACCGTGATGCCCTGATTCTTGAGCGCGGTGACCAGGTCCCAGACACCTTGGCGCGAGCGCGGATCCAGGCCGGTGGTGGGTTCGTCGAGGAACACCACCTCGGGCCGGACCACCAGACCGCAGGCGATGTCGACGCGCCGCCGCATGCCGCCGGAGTAGTGGCGCACCGCGCGGCGGCCCGCGCCGGTGAGGTCGAATTCCTCGAGCAGGTTGTCGGCGCGCTGCCGGGCGGCCTTGCGGGGCAGGCCCATGAGGCGGCCGAAGAGCTCGAGGTTCTCACGGCCGGAGAGGTTTTCGTCGAGGGCCGCGTACTGGCCGGTCATCATGATGGACCGGCGGACGGCGGCGGGATCGGCGCGGACGTCGTGTCCGGCGATGCGGGCGATGCCGGAGTCGGGGCGCAGCAGGGTGGACAGGATCTTCACCGTGGTGGTCTTGCCCGCCCCGTTGGGGCCGAGAATGCCGAGCACCTGGCCGCGGGCGGCGGTGAAGCTGATCCCCTGCAGCGCGTGCACGTCGCCGAAGGACTTGCGGACGTCTTCGACGTAAACGGCCGGATCGTCGGGTGCTGCGGGTTCCGGTCTGTCCAAGCTGGGCATCAACTCTCCACTATCGGCTGTTCGGGCTGAACGATGTCGCCCCATTGCGGCGGGTCCCCGCATCCCGCAGGGATAAGTGGATACCGTTCCGGGGACAAGGTTGCTATTGCCCGCAGGGATGATCCACACCGCCGGGCGTGATGTTACCGGCGCATCCGAAGAGAGGGTGTTTCTTAGCCGAAGCAGCGATTTCCAAACTGTGCGCTTGGTCACAAACCGATGGGTTCTCGAATAGCCGCTGCTCCCGGCGCAGACCGGCCGGTATGCGGCGATTTCGCTACCTTGTCGCATCTGCGACTCGAACCATAGTCTTTTGGCGGGGAGAGATACTCACAGGCCACGAGAGGTTGACCATGGCCGAGTCGGCGCAGCCGACAACAGGGCGCGCCGGTGCGGGCCGTTCCAAGTTGTTGACGTCCTACGATCCGCGTACCGGGGAGGTCGTGGGCGAGTACGCCAGCATGGGCCCGGGCGAGGTGACCCGCACCGTCCGATCCGCGCGCAGCGCCGAACAATGGTGGGCCGCACTGGGATTCGACGGACGCAAGCGCTGGCTGCTGGATTGGAAGCGCAGCCTGGCCCGCGGTACCCGCGATCTGGTGGAACTGATCTCGAGCGAGACCGGCAAGCCGCGCCTGGACGCGGCTCTCGAGGTGACGCTGGCGGTGGAACACCTGGATTGGGTTGCGCGCCATGCCGAGAAGACGCTGGGCCGCGGCCGCCGCCTGAGCGCCACGCTGCGTCGCGCGCCCACCGGCACCGTCGGCTATCTGCCGCTGGGCGTGGTCGGGGTGCTGGGCCCCTGGCACAATCCCGTTCTCACCCCGATGAATTCGATCGCGGGCGCGATGGCGTCGGGCAACGCGGTGGTGTTCAAGCCCAGCGAGCTGACCCCGGGCGTCGGCGCGTGGCTGGCCGACACCTGGAATCACCTGGCCCCGAATCAGCCTGTGCTGCAGGTGGTCACGGGCGACAGCTCGACCGCCGCCGCACTGTGCCGCGCCCGCGTGGACAAGCTGGCCTACGCGGGCTCGCGCGCGGGTGCGCGGGAGGTGACCGCGCTGGCCGCGCAGTCGTCCACTCCCCTGGTCGTCGAGCCGGGCGGCCGCGGCTCCATGGTGGTGCAGGTCGACGCCAAGCTCGACGCGGCCGCGGCGGCGGCCGTCTATGGCGCGATGGCGAATTCGGGTCAGCAGCCCGCGGGCGTGCAGTGCGTGTACGTGGCCGAGTCGGTGTACGAGCCGTTTCTGGAGCTGGTGGCCGATCAGGCCCGGCGGCTGCGCCCGGGCGCGGATCGCCGCGCCTCCTACGGCCCGATGACCCAGGACAGCCGAATCGAGGTGGTGCGCCGCCAGGTTCGCGATGCCGTCACCCGGGGCGGGCAGCTGGTGGTCGGCAGCCTGGAATCGATTCGCGAGCCCTATATCGAGCCGATCGTGCTCACCGAGGTCCCGGAGGTGAGCACCGCGGTGACCGGCGAGGCCGTCGGCCCGGTGCTGGTGGTCAATCGCGTGGCCACCATGGACGAGGCCGCCGAGCGCGTGAATGCCGCCGAGAAGCCGCGCACCGTCGCCGTTTTCACGCGCGACGTGCGCAGCGTCCCGGCGTTCGCCGCCCGGTTGCGCAGCGAGCTGGTCACCGTCAATTCGGCCCCGGTCTACGGCGTCAACGGCCCCGGACGCATCCGCGATCCGCAGACGCTGCGGGAATTCGCACGCCCCCAGACGATTACCGAGAGGCACCCGCCCGACCAGATCACCCTGGGCACCTTCGACAAACACCCGCGCCGACTCCGCGTGGCCCGCGCCCTGTTCCGGCTCCGACACCGGGTCTGAAACCCGCTGCGGCCCCGAACTACTCGGCGACCGGTGCGCCCAAGAGCACCGACCGCATCAGTGCGCTGACGCGGGCCAGGTTTTCCGGCCGCCCGTCGAAGCGGATGCGGCGGCCGACATCGATGACCTGGGCGATGGCGGCATGAACGCGGAAGCGGGCCTCGACCTGATCACCGTCGAGCAGGTTGGCCCACTCCAGGACGTTCTGGCGCTGCACCGAGCGCAGCCGATGCTGTTCGGAGGCGGGCAGATTGGAGAACTCGGAGAAGTAGACCGGCAGGATCTCCGGCATGGCGAAGGTCATGCGGGAGAAGCGGTCGGCAATGCGCACGGCCGCGTCCGAACGACTGGTGGCCTCGGCCAGCGCCTCGTTGTTGGCGATGGCCACGCGCTCGCCGGTGCGGTTGAACGCGGCGGCCAGCAGGTCGGCCTTGCTGGCGAAGTAGCGGTACACGCTGGAGGCGTTGATGCCCGCGGCCGCGCCGATCTCCTCGATGCTGGCCTCGTGGTAGCCCTGCCGCCCGAAGATGCGAATGGCCTCGGTGAGCAATTGCTCCCGCTTGGAGATGACCGGCAGGCCGCGCACGACCGGGTCGCCGGTGAGGGGTGCGGGCGCGGGCGGCAGCTCGGTGCGCAGGATGTCCCAGCAGATCTCGGTGATCAGATTGACCAGCCGGGTGGTGGACAGCGCGGTGCGGTGGGCGGTGATGGACCCGATGGCGCTCAGCACCGCGGCCGCGCGCAGTTGGGTGTCGGCCGGGTCGGCGTCCGGGTACAGCTCGGCGATGGCAGCGGCGAGGGTGTCGTGCAGTTCGGTGTAGATGACGCGAATCCGAGCCCGGTCGGCACGCTCGAGATACCGCCGCTCCCACCGGTACAGCCCGCCCTCGCGGCGCACGTCGATGGTGTAGTCGGCGATCCCGCGGATCAGCGCGGTGAGTCGCGGTTCCGGTTCCAGCTCGGGATTGTCGGCGGCCTTGGCGGCGTCCAGCAACTGCTGTGCGCCCATTTCGGCGGCGGCCACCAGCAGCGCGTACTTATTGGTGAAATGGCGGTAGAGCGCCGGGCCGGAGATGCCGACCTCGGCCGCGATCTCGTCCACGCCGACCGGGTGGTAGCCGCGTTCGGCGAAGGCTCGCGCCGCTACCCGCACGATTTGGGCCTTGCGGTTCTTCGGTCTGCGCCGGGGACCGGCCTCGCCGTCGGTGGACGCGGATTGACCGTCCGGTCGCGCGGAAGCGAGGGCTGCCTCGCTGCGATCGGCGACCATACAGTTTCTCCTTCTCGATGACACCGGCTGTTGACAGTGCCGGACGAACGACCTTAAGTTAACCACAATTCGCAATGCGAAACATTGTTCGCGGCATCGCCGCCGCAGATATATCTGGGAGCCCCCGATGAACGACATCGCGACCACGGACGGTTACACCGCGATTCAGGACGGGCGGGTGCTGCGGATTACCCTGACCAATCCCAAGCGCAAGAACGCGATCACCTACGACACCATGGTGGCGCTGGGCGAGACCGTGCGCGCGGCCTCGGCGAACCCGACCATCCGGGTCATCGTGGTGACCGGCGAGGGCGGCGACTTCTGCACGGGCGCGGATCTGTCGGCCACCGACGATTACAACGCCCGCGGCATCACGAACGAGATGATCCTGGACGGGGCCAACGCCATGGTCAAGTCCATCGTCGACGCCCCGATTCCGGTCATCGCCCGGGTCAAGGGTGCGGCCGCCGGGATCGGGGTGGCCATCGCGCTGGCCGCCGACCTGACCTATCTGTCCGAGGACTCCTACCTGCTGCTGGCCTTCATCAATATCGGCCTCATGCCCGACGGCGGCGCGGCGGCCATGGTGGCGGCGGCGGCCGGTCGCCCGCTGGCGGCCGAGATGGCGCTGCTGGGTGAGCGGCTTCCGGCGCGAAAGGCCTTGGAGCACGGCCTGATCGCGGGCGTCTACCCCGACGCGGACCTGGACGCGAAGGTGGAGTCGGCCGTCGCCAAGCTGGCCCACGGCCCGCGCCGCGCCCTGGAACTGACCAAGCGGGCCCTGAATGTGGCGGCGCTGTCCACGCTCGACGCCACCCTGGCCGCCGAGAAGACCGGGCAGTGCGAACTGCTCGCGTCCTCCGATTTCGCCGAGGGCGCGGCGGCCATGCTGCAGAAGCGCAAGGCCGTCTTCGCCGAATAACGCTGTGGGTCAGCTCTTTCCGGTGGCCGTCAGGTAGATCAGCACCACGTTGAGCGCGGTGATGACCGCGGCCACCAGCCAGGCCAGGCCGGTGGTGACGCGGTGGTTGACGTTCGAGCCCATGAGGCCGCGGTCGCTGGTGAAGCGGACCAGCGGAATGAGCGCGAACGGGATGCCGAACGACAGCACCACCTGCGAAATGATCAGTGCGCGAGTGGGATCGATGCCGAGCGCCAGCACCGCCAGCGCCGGGATCAGGGTGATGACGCGGCGGACCACCAGCGGGATGTGCCGGTGCAGCAGGCCCTGCATGATCATGGCCCCCGCGTACGCGCCCACCGAGGTCGACGCCAGACCCGAGGCGAGAAGTCCGACCGCGAGCAGCAGCCCGGCCACCGGGCCGAGGACCTGCTGCACCGCCGCGTGCGCGCCCTCGATGGTGTCCACACCGTCGCGCCCGCGCAGCGTGCTGGCGGCCATGAGCAGCATGGCCAGGTTCACCGCGCCCGCCAGCAGCATGGCCAGGCCGACGTCGTAACGGGTGATGCGCAGCAGGCGCTTTCGCGGCGCGCCCTCCTCGGGATGTCCGTGGCGGTCGCGGGCCATGCCCGAGTGCAGGTAGACGACGTGCGGCATGACGGTCGCGCCGATCATGGCGGCGGCCAGCAGCACGCTGCCCGCGCCGTCGAAGCGGGGCACCAGGCCGTCCACCGTGCCCGAGGCCGAGGGCGGTGAAATGAACACGGAGGCAAGGAATCCGATGGCGATCACGCCGAGCAGTCCGGTGATGACGCGCTCGAAGGGCTGCTGTCCGCGCCGGTTCTGGATCATCAGCAGGAACAGCGAGACGATGCCGGTAATGACGCCGCCGAGCATGAGCGGCAGCCCGAACAGCAGGTTCAGCGCGATCGCACCGCCGACCACCTCGGCCAGATCCGTTGCCACGGCGACGGTTTCGGCCTGTGCCCAGTAGGCCAGCCGCACCGGACGACTCGCCTTCTCCCGCACCACTTCCGGCAGGGACCTACCGGTGACCAGACCCAGTTTCGCGGACAGGAACTGCACCAGCCCGGCCATGATGTTGGCCATGACGACGACCCACACCAGCAGATAGCCGTACTGCGCGCCCGCGCTGATATTGGACGCGACATTGCCGGGATCGACGTACGCGATGGCCGCGACGAACGCGGGCCCGAGTAAGAGCGTGGCCGATCGAGCTCGCTGAAACGGGCTGGTTCTCTCGGCAACGCTGGTACTCACTCCCCAAGTTTACGGGTGACCGAACTTTTTGTTTAGCCCTACCAACCAAGCTGTGACCTTGCCCATAACAACAGCGGCCCGGCACCTTTCCGGTGCCGGGCCGTCGTGCGTTGTGCGCGTGAACTTTTGGCTAGATTCCCAGGCCCTGGGCCAGGACCGGCCACGAGTTGATGAACTCGTCGTTCCAGTAGCCCCACGAGTGGGTGCCGGTGGCCCGGAAGTTGTAGGTGGCCGGGATGCCCAGCGAGTTCAGCTTGTTGGCGAGGTTGTGGGTGCAGTAGTTGGTGCCCGCCTCGATCACGCCGCCGATGAGGATCTGGTTGGCCAGGCCGTACGCGCCGGGCAGGGCGTAGGGACCGTTGAGGGTGTCGTACTGGCCGGGCAGACCGCTGCCGGAGGAGATGTAGAGGTTGATGCCGCGCAGTTTCTCGGCATTGATGACCGGGTCGTGGGCCGCCCACTCCGGCGAATCCGAGGGACCGTACATGTTCTCGAGCTTGCCGCCGCCCCAGGTTTCGACGGTCAGGCGCATGAACTCCTGCCCCTGCGGGTCGGCCATCTGCGCGCAGCCGGAGTAGGCGGCGACGGACTTGTACAGCTCCGGCTTGGCCTCGGCGAGGGTCAGCACGGTGGTGCCGGAGGTGGAGATGCCCGCGGTGGCGTTGACGCCATTGGTGCCGAGGGCGGCGTCGATCAGCGGGGGCAGTTCCTCGGTGAAGAAGGTGGTCCACTTGTTGCGGCCCAGGACCGGATCGTCATTGTCCCAGTCCTGGTAGTAGGACCACTTGCCGCCGATGGGCTGCACGACATTGACGTTCTTGTCGCCGAGGAAGCCATTGACGATATTGGTCTTCTTGACCCAGGAGGCGTCGTCCTGACCGCCGCCCGCGCCATTGAGCAGGTACAGGGTCGGGCGCGGCACCGAGGCGTCGGCGGGCCGCTGCACATCGATCGGGTAGGTGGCGCCCATGGCCGCGGAGTAGACGTAGAGCCGGATGTTCCGCTCGTCCTTCATCTCGGCCTTGGTGATCTTGGAACCGTCCGCCGACACCGGATCCGCCAGCAGCTTCTTCCCGTCGATGATCGGGTCGGCCGAGGCGCTACCGCCGCCGACTCCGGTCATGAGGCCGGTCAGAACCGCGGTGGCGGCGAGGAAGGCCGCGGCTCGCACCCCGCGCCGCCCATTCCGGACATGTCGACGAATCAATGTTTTGCACCTTCATCTCGTGTCGAATTCAGCTGGTCGGCGACCCCGCGGCCCGGATATTCCAGTGGTACCAACCCCGACAGACCATACGGCCTATCCTGTCGCCGCAACAGCGGTCAATGTTACGACCCGGTCGCGCGGCGCAGGCATTGCCCCGCCGCGCGTCCGGTTCGTCGGGTGTCGAGGTCGCGGATCACCGACGGTGTCCGTGCCGCCGATCACCGCCCGTGTTCGGCCAGCCCGCCCAGCGCTTGCACCCAGCCCTCCACGAGGTGTTTGACCTGTTCCAGGCCGAGCACCGCGCCGACGAAGTCGAAGCGGGCGATCAGCCCGTCCTGGCTGGTGTCGACGGTGACGTCCAGGTACAGGTCGTCGGCGACCGGTTCCGGATAGACCCGGGCCGGGCGCAGGTCGCGGTAGCGGAAACCGATGCGGCCCACCGGCAGCACCGCGATCTCCGCGACGGCCTCCGGATTCAGGTGCCGCAGCAACCCGAAACCGACGCCCTGCGAGGGCACTTCGCGCAGTCGGTCCCGAATCTGTTCGATGACCGTGCCCGCGCCGGGACCGCCGCCGCGCACCTCGGCGAGGTCGAGACCCTCGAGGCGCAGCGGGAACGGGTAGGCGGTGCTGAACGCGCCGACCGTGCGCAGCCCCGCCCGGTCACCGGCGACGCGGCCGTCGGCGTTCAGTCGCACCACCGAACCCAGTGTGTCGCGCAGGTATTCGGCATCCGGGTCGAGCAGGGTGGCGGCCAGGGCCGCCAGCAGCACGTCATCGATGGTCGCGCCGTAGCGGCGGGCGACGGCATCGACGGCCGCCGCGCCCTCGCCGGTGATGGAGACCGACACGCGGCCGCGGCCACCGGAGTCGGCGGCACCGAGCACCCGGTCCGGGGACACGCCCTCGGATACCTCGGCGAGCGCCTTTCGCCACCAGGCCAATTCGTCGACGGTGTCGGCATCGACGGCGCGCTCGGCCAGGGCGCGGGCAATGCCGAGCGGATGCGCGTCGGCGCTGGGCGGGGTGGCGTGGCCGCCGGACCAGGAGGCGGTGAGGTCCTCGATGACGGTGCGCCACGAGGTGTCGTCGACCACCAGGCCATTGGCGACCACCACCAGTACGGCGGCGGGGCGGTCCTCGGGATCACCGTCTCCGGCCACGTTCTCGACCAGCACGAAGCGCATGTTGTACCCCTTCTCGGGGTCCAATTCGGCTGCGGCTGCGTGGATCACGGCCTCGATGGGGTCGCCGACGGCCTCCACGTTCGGGTCGATCTGCCACACCACGGCCGCGCCGCGCGGCTGCTGCGCCGGAATGTCGAGGGCCACCGATTCGCCGTCGCGGCGCAGGCGGGCCCACAGGCCGGGATGCCGGTCCAGCAGGGTGGCCACCGAGCGACGCACCCGGGTGCCGGAGATGCCCGCGGCGATATCGAGGGTGATGGCGCGCACCCAGATCCCGGAGGGCTCCACCTCGAGCAGGCTCATGGCACCGGCGGGGAGAGGTGAAACCTCGCCCACGGCAGTGAGTCTCGGGCCCTGCTCGAGCGGGCGCACCGGGGCACGGTGTGCGGCGGGCGATTCCACGGGGACCGGATCCCCGAAGGGCTGGGGCGCGACGGCGGGTTCGGGTGTGACGGCGGGCTCCGGTTCCGGCTCGGCCCGGAACGCTCCGGAGCCAGCGATATCGTCCACCAAGGCCTGATGGTCCGTCACCGAATCCGACTGGATCGACTCCGAATCCGGCAGTGCCGATACCGAATCCGGCTGAGCCGCAGTCGAATCCTGCCCGGTGGTCGCGGCGTCGAATTCGGTGGGTTCGGGGTCGGCGGCGGGCTCCGGGTCGTGCAGTTTCACGGCCCGCGACAGCTCCTCGGGCTTGATGACCGGCAGGACCTGGGTGGTGGCCCAGTCGACCTCGACCACCGGCTCGGCCGTCAGGTTTCCGGCGGCGATGACCTCGGCGGGGAGGGCCGGGGTGTACAGACCGACCCGGATGTCGGCGGTGATCACCGCGTGGGTCACGCCTTCTCGCGTCATCAGATCGCTGAGTTCGGGTGTCGTGTAGGCCCGGTGCGGGGCGACCACCAGGGTGGCGGCCGTCCCGAGCGGCAGGACCGGTTCCAGCGGTGACAGATCGGAGTCGGCCGCCGCGAGATACAGGGCGCGCGCCTCGCGGGCGATGCCGGAGCGGCGGGCCCGTTCGGCGATGGCGTGCAGATCCGCATGGGTGAGCACCACTTCGCCGTACCGGTCGGCCGGGAAGTCGATCCAGGCCGCCCCGTCGGAGGTGACGGGTGCGCGGCGGTCGGCGACGGTGACCGGTGCGTCGGAGCGGGACGCGACCTCCGCGCCGATGCGGGGATCGTCGACCACGAGCCAGTCGTTGCCACCGGCCAGCGGCGACAGTGTGCCCAGGGCGGCGGTCAGGGTCAGGCCCAGGGTGGCTCCGCTCCTTCCGACGCGGTCCGCGTGCGCGGGATCCACCGCGACAATGGCCGCGCCGGACTTGGCGACCGCCCAGACGGCGAGCACCAGCGCCACCGAGCGGGGCAGCACGATCGCCACCCGGGTGTCGGGTCCCGCGCCCCGGTCGATGAGAAGCCGTGCCAGCCGCGAGGATTCGCCGTCCAGCTGCGCGTAGGTGAAGGCGCGGCCGCGAATCACGACCGCCGCCCCGTCTCGGTTCGCCGCGACGGCGGCGGTCATGAGCGCGGGCAGGGTGTCATCGGGTTCGTCCATCGCACCGCTCTCGTCGAGGTCGGACACACTGACGGTGGGCACCGACCCACCGCTGACGGCGGTATCCGATAGGCGATGCGCGGCAGCGTCCGACACGTCGCTCGGGGCGGCGTCCGGCTCGCGGCTCGCGACAGCCTCCGAGGCACTGCTCACGGCGGCATCCGTTGCACCGCTGTCGATCGCGTCCGACGCGTTGCTCGCGGCCGCCGCGTCGGCGCGGTCGATGAGGGTGGCCAGGACCGGGCCGATGACCGCGAGGGAGGCGGGGGTGGTCATCATCTGGTGGGTGCCCGGGACGGCGAATTCCTCGACGGTGCCGCTGACGTAGGGCCGCCAGTCGGCGGCCGACTTCTCCTGCGGCACACCGGCACTGCGGAATTCGGCGCGGAACAGTTCGATCCGGCCGTCGAAATGCCCCGGGCGGTACTGGCTTTCCAGCTGCAGGCTGCGCACCGCGCCGCGGTAGATGCGGCGCAGCCGGTCCAGGGTGAGGACGCCCAGGTCGGGCGGCACCGCACCGTGCAGCGCGGTGAGCGCCTCCTCGCTGAGCTCGAGCAGGTCACCGTCGGGGAAGGCCTCGGGGCCGACGCCGATGGTGGCGAACTCGTCGAGGATGGAGGTGCGGAAGTCGGCCTTGGATTCCGGGTAGGAGTCCAGGATGGCGACCAGGTCGACCCGTTCGCCCTGGGCCTGGAGTTCGGTGGCGATGGCGTAGGCCAGGATGCCGCCGAGGGAGTAGCCGAGCACCCGGTACGGGCCCTCCGGCTGCCGGGCGCGCATTTCGCTCACGTAGCGGCGGGCGACCTCTTCCAGGCTGGCCGGGTCGTAGTCGGCCTCGGTGAGGGCGGGCGACTGCAGACCGATCAGCGGCTGATCCTCGGGGAGGAAGCGCGTCAAACCGGCGTAGGTCCACGACATTCCGGACATGGGCGGGGCGCAGAAGATCGGCGTCCGGGTGCCCGTGGCCCGAATCGGCAGCACGACCTGCAGGCCCGCTTCGGAATTCGAGTCGTAGTCGTGTTCGCCCTCGAGCGCGGCCAGGATCTGGGTGGCGAGCCCGGCCACGGTCGGCGCGGCGAAGAACCACGCCACCCGCACCTCGGCACCGGTCAGCGTGCGCAGGCGGCTGGCGACCTGGGTGGCCAGCAGCGAATTGCCGCCGAGGGCGAAGAAGTCGTCGTCCGCGCCCACCCGGTCGACGCCGAGCACGTCGCCGAAGGCATCGGCCACCGTCTGCTCCAGATCCGTTGCGGGGGCCCGGAATTCGGCGGCCTTGAACTCCGGATCCGGCAGCGCGGCACGGTCCAGCTTGCCGTTCGCGTTGAGCGGCAGAGCCGCCAGCACCACGAACGCCGACGGCACCATGTAGGACGGGAGTGCCGCCGACAGCTCCGACTTCACCTGCGCCACATCGACATCCACGCCCGTCGGCACCAGGTAGGCGACCAGGCGATCACCGGTGCGCTGGTCGGAGCGGGCCAGTACCGCGGTCTGCGCGATCTGCGGCAGCGCCAGCAGCGCGGCCTCGATCTCGCCGAGCTCGATGCGGAAGCCGCGGATCTTCACCTGGAAGTCGGTGCGGCCCCGGTATTCCAGCTCACCGTTCGCGTTCCACGCGACCAGGTCACCGGTGCGGTACATGCGCTCGCCGTTGCCGAACGGGTCGGCCACGAAGCGGTCCGCGGTGAGGTCCGGGCGGCCGAAGTAGCCGCGCGCCAACTGCGCACCGGACAGGTACAGCTCGCCGGGCACGCCGACGGGCACCGGCCGCAGCCGGGCGTCGAGCACGTAGACGCGGCTGTTCCATTCGGGCGCGCCGATGGGCACCGCGAGGC
The DNA here is from genome assembly GCF_035818795.1 of Nocardia sp. CDC160. NCBI lineage: Bacteria > Bacillati > Actinomycetota > Actinomycetes > Mycobacteriales > Nocardiaceae > Nocardia > Nocardia sp. CDC160. The sequence goes on from NZ_JAYKYT010000001.1 coordinate 512,529, forward strand.
GGTCGGCGTCGGTGACCGCGTGGTTGGTGATCGACACCGCGGCCTCGGTGGGGCCGTACAGGTTGAACAGCTCGACGGTCGGGAACGCGGCGCGGAACTTCCGCGCCAGCGCGCCCGGCAGCGCTTCGCCGATGGCCAGCACGCGCCGCAGCGCGCCCAGACCGGCGGCCGAATTCGATTCGGCCAGTAGCGCGTCCAGCATGGAGGGCACGGTGTGCAGCACGGTCACCGACTCGCGAGCCAGGAGCGCGTTCAGGTACACCGGGTCGCGGTGGCCGTCGGCCTCGGCGATGACCAGTCGACCGCCGGACACCGCGGCGGACCAGAACTCCCACACCGACAGGTCGAAGGTGGCCGCGGTCTTCAGCAGCACCGCGTCGTCGACGCCGAGCCCGAATTCCGCTGTCTTCCACAGCAACTGGTTCACCACCGCGCCGTGCGGCACGGCCACGCCCTTGGGGCGACCGGTCGAACCGGAGGTGAAGATGACGTACGCGGTATTCGCGGCGGTCAGCGCCCGCACCCGCTCGGCATCGGTGATCGGCTCGGCCGGGTACTCCGACAGGTCCAGCTCGTCGATGCGCAGCACCTCGAGCGACGGCATCGCGAAGCCGTCGCGGGAGGTGGTGAGCACGCAGGCGGGTGCGGCCGTGTCCAGGATGTAGGCCACCCGCTCGGCGGCCTGGTCGGGATCGATGGGCACGTAGGCGGCACCGGACTTGGCGACCGCGTACATGGCCACCACCAGGTCGGTGGAGCGGCGAATGGCCAGCGCCACACGGTCTTCCGCGCCGATGCCGCGCGCGATGAGCTCGCGGGCGAGCCGGTTCACGCGGGCGTCGAGTTCGGCGTAGCTGAGTTCGCCCTCGCCGTCGGCGACCACGGCGATCCGGTCGCCGTGGGCGCGTGTGGTCCGGTCGAGCAGTGTCGCCAGGGTGGCGCGGGTGTCCACCTCGTGGCGAGTCTCGTTCCAGGTCCCGAGGATTCGGGCCCGCTCGTCGACGGCGAGCAGTTCCAGATCGCCGACCGGGGTGGCGGGCGCGGCGGCCACGCGGGTGAGCAGGCGCACGAAGCGCTCGACGAAGCCTTCCACGGTGGCCTTGTCGAACAGTGCCGTGGCGTAGGTGAAGCCGCCGATGATGCCCGCGGGCTCACCGGTTTCGGTGTAGCGGTCGGCCGCGATGAGGTGCAGGTCGAACTGCGACAGCTCGGTGTCGATCTCGAGCCCGGCCACGGTGAGGTCCGGCAGTTCCAGCCCGGCCTGGCTGTGGTTCTGGAAGGACAGGCCGACCTGGAACAGCGGGTGGCGGGCGGTGGAGCGGGCCGGGTTGAGGACCTCGACCAGCCGCTCGAACGGCACGTCGGCGTGGGCGAAGGCGGCCAGATCGGTTTCGCGTTGGCGGGCCAGGAGTTCGGTGAAGCTCGCGCCCGCGTCGACCTTGGTCCGGAAGACCAGGGTGTTGACGAACATGCCGATGAGGTCGTCGAGCACGGCTTCGCCGCGGCCCGCGATCGGGGTGCCGATGGCGATGTCGTCGGTGCCGGAGAGTCGGGCCAGCAGCACCGCGAGGGCGGTGTGCACGACCATGAACAGGGTCGCGCTCTCGGCACGCGCCAAATCCACCAGAGCCTTATGGGTTTCGGCGTCGAGGTTGATCTCGACCTTGCCGCCCTGGAAGGACTGCACGGCCGGGCGCGGCCGATCCGAGGGCAGGTCCAGCTGGTCGGGCAGATCGGCCAGAGCCTGTTTCCAGTAACCGATCTGGGCGGCGGCCACCGATTCCGGATCGTTCTCGTCGCCGAGCAGCTCGCGCTGCCAAATGGCGTAGTCGGCGTACTGCACGGGCAGCGGCTGCCAGGCGGGCTCGAGGCCCATGGCCCGGGCGGCGTAGGCCAGCATGAGGTCCCGGGTCAGCGGGGTGACCGAGGAGCCGTCGCCGGAGATGTGGTGGATGACCAGCGCCAGCACGTATTCGGCCGGGGCGTCGCTGATCCGGAACAGCGCAATGCGCAGCGGCACTTCGGTGGTGACGTCGAAGATGTGCGAGGCGACGCCGAGCACCGCGTCCGCGACCTCGGCGGAAGTGACCTCGCGGACCTCGAGTTCGGGCCGCGCGTCGGCGACCGACAGCACCACCTGCACCGGTCCGTTGTCGGTCTCCGGGTAGACGGTGCGCAGGATCTCGTGGCGGGCAACGACATCCGCGACGGCCGCGCGCAGGGCGTCCACGTCCAGCGCGCCGGTGAGGCGGACCGCGGCGGGGATGTTGTAGGCGGCGGATTCGGTGTCGAAGCGGTTGAGGAACCACATGCGCTGCTGCGCCGGGGACAGCGGAATCCGTTCCGGCCGTGGACCGGCCACCAGCGGCACCGCGCGACCGGTGCCGGTCGCCGATTCCAGCGCGGCGGCCAGTGCCGCCACCGAGGGCGTGTCGAAGAGCAGGCGCACCGGGACGCGGGTGTCGAGGGCCGCGCCGAGGCGGGCGATGACCTGGGTGGCGACCAGCGAGTTGCCACCCAGGGCGAAGAAGTCGTCGTCCAGGCCGACCGGGTGGCCGAGGCCGAGGGTCGCGGCGAATACGGCCGCCACGATCTGCTCGACCGGGGAGACCGGCGCCCGGAACTCGCGCGCCGCGAATTCCGGTGCGGGCAGGGCCTTTCGGTCGAGCTTGCCATTGGCGTTGACCGGCATGGCGTCGAGCGCCACCAGCGCGGCGGGCACCATGTAAGACGGCAGCCGCGCGGCCAGGTGCGCCTTCAAAACATCCTGGTCGACGGTCGCGCCCGCGGCGGGCACCACGTAGGCGGCGAGCATGTCGCCGGTGTGCTCGGCCGAATGCAGCACCACCACGGCCTGATCCACCGTCTCGTGCGCGGTGAGCGCGGCCTCGATCTCGCCGAGCTCGATGCGCAGGCCGCGCAGCTTCACCTGGAAGTCGCTGCGGCCCATGTAGACCAGCTCGCCCTCGGCGTTCCACTTCACCAGATCGCCGGTGCGGTACATGCGCTCGCCCCGACGGAAGGGGTTGGCCACGAAGCGATCCGCGGTCAGATCGGTGCGTCCGACATAGCCGCGCGCCAGCTGCGCGCCCGCCAGGTACAGCTCACCCACGAGACCCGGGGCGACGGGGTGCAGGCGCGAATCCAGGACGTAGGCACGGGCATTCCACACCGGTCCGCCGATCGGCACCGCACCGGACACCGCGTCGGCGACCGGCGCGTAGGTGGCGTGCACGGTGAATTCCGTTGGCCCGTACAGGTTGTGCAGCTCCGCCGGGCTGATGGCGCGGAAGGCGTCCACGGCGTCGGAGGTGAGGGCCTCACCGGCCACCAGCAGCGCGCGCAGCGAGGTGAGCCGGTCCGGGTCCGCGCTGGCGGCGAAGACCCGCAGCATGGACGGCACGAACGAGGTGAGGGTGACGTGATGGGCGGCGATGACATCGGCCAGGTACAGCGGGTCGCGATGCCCGTCGGGGGTGGCGACGACCATGCGGCCACCGGTGGCCAAGGGCCCGAACAGCTCCCACACCGACACGTCGAAGGTGGCGGGGGTCTTGAACAGCACCACGTCGTCGCCGTCGAGCTGGTATTCGTCGGTGATCCAGCGGATCTGGTTCACCGCGGCCGCGTGCGGCACGGCCACGCCCTTGGGGCGGCCGGTGGAACCGGAGGTGAAGATGACGTAGGCGGTGTGCTCCGGGCGCAGCGGCGCGCGGCGTTCCGCGTCGACGACCGGGTGGTCGGGGAGTCCCGCGAGGTCGGCGGTGTCGACCTCGACCACGGGGTGGTCACCGGCGTCGAAGCTGTCGCGCGAGGTGGTCAGCACGCACACCGGAGCGGCGGTGTCGAGGACGTGGGCGATGCGCTCGCCGGGCTGGTCCGGGTCCAGCGGCACATACGCGCCACCGGCGGCCAGCACCGCGTAGGCGGCGGTCACGAAGTCGAGCGAGCGCCGGATGTGCAGGGCCACCAGCGATTCCGGGCCGACACCCGCGCCGATGAGGCGGCGGGCCAGCCGGTGCACGCGGGCGGCGAACTCGGCGTAGGTGAGCCGCTCGCCGCCGCTGACCAGCGCGACCGCGTCGGGGGTGCGCAGCGCCTGGGTCTCGAACAGCGACACCAGCGTGGCGGTCGCCGCGCCCGTCCGGGACGGACTCCAGATCTCCGGCAGTCCGGCGACAGCGTCGACGGTGGTGGCGTTCCAGTCCGAGAGCACGCGCTGGCGTTCGTCCACGGCCAACAGGTCGAAGTCGCCGACGGCGCGCTCGGGATGGGTGGCCACCGCGACCAGGGTGCGGCGCAGGCGCTCGGCCAGCCGGTCCATGGTGTCGGCGTCGAACAGGTCGGTGGCGTAGGTGAAGGCGGCCGAGATGCCCTGTGCCACACCGTCGGCGGTGGTGCGCTCGACCAGGGTGAGGTCCAGGTCGAACTTGGCCACCGGCACGGTGAGGTCGACGTCGGAGACCGTGACGCCGGGCAGTTCGAACACGGCCGGGGTCATGTTCTGCACGGTCAGCGAGACCTGGAACAGCGGGTGCCGGGCCTGCGAGCGCGGCGGATCCAGCAGTTCCACAATGCGTTCGAACGGCGCGTCGGCGTGCTCGAAGGCGGCCAGGTCGGTCTGCCGGACAGCGGCCAGCAGGTCGGTGAAGCTGGCGTTCGGGTCCACCTCGGTGCGCAGCACCAGGGTGTTGACGAACATGCCGATGAGCTCGTCCAGGGCGGCCTCGCCACGACCGGCGATGGGCGCGCCGATGGCGATGTCGCGGGTGCCCGACACCCGCGCCAGCAGCACCGCGAAGGCCGCGTGCATGACCATGAACAGCGTCGTATTGTGCCGCTGCGCAACCCGATTCAGTGCGGCGTGCACGTGCGGGTCGATATCGAAGACGTGCACCGAGCCGCGACCGGAGGCCACCGCCGGGCGGGGCCGGTCGGTGGGCAGCTCCAGCTGGTCGGGCAGTCCGGCCAGGGCCGCGCGCCAGTAGTCGAACTGGCGGGCCAGCAGCGAGTCGGGATCGTGTTCGTCACCGAGGGTTTCGCGCTGCCACAGCGCGTAGTCGGCGTACTGCACCGGCAGCGGCGTCCACGCGGGCACCTGGCCCTGCATGCGGCCCAGGTAGGCGGTGATGAGGTCGCGGGTGAGCGGGCCGCCGGAGAAGCCGTCACCGGCGATGTGGTGGACCACGCAGATCAGCACGTGATCGTGCTCGGACAGGCGCAGCAGCCGCAGCCGCAGCGGCGGGGCCGCGGTCACGTCGAAGGGCGCGAAGGCGATCTCCGAGACCACCTGCGCCACTTCGACTTCGGAGATCTCGCCGACCAGCAGCGACGGCATGGCGTCGGGTGCGTCGACCGGGAGCACCACCTGGTGTCCGACGCCCTCGTGCTCCGGGTAGTAGGTGCGCAGCACCTCGTGGCGGGCCACCAGGTCGGCCACGGCGTCGCGCAGCGCGGACACGTCCAGCGGCCCGGTGACGCGCAGCGCGATCGGCAGGTTGTAGGTGGCGGCCTCGGTGTCCAGGCGGTTGAGGAACCACATGCGCTGCTGCGCGTAGGACAGCGGCACGATCTCCGGGCGCGGCATGGGCCGCAGCGGGGCCACGCCCGAATCGGCCAGCGCACCCAGGGATTTCGCGAGTTCGGCGACGGTGGGCGTCTCGAACAGGGCGCGCACCGGCACCCGCGCGCCGACCGCGGCACCCAGGCGGGCCACCACCTGGGTGGCGTTGAGCGAGTTGCCGCCCAGTTCGAAGAAGTCGTCGTCCGCGCCGACCCGCTCGAGCCGCAGCACGGTGGCGAACACGTCGGCGACGGTGCGCTCGGCGGCGGTGGCGGGCTCGCGGTACTCGCGGGCCTGGAACTCCGGCACCGGCAGCGCCTTGCGGTCCAGCTTGCCGGAGGCGTTGAGCGGCATGGCATCCAGGCGCACCACGGCCGAGGGCACCATGTAGGACGGCACGGATTCGCGGGTGTGCGCGAGCAGCTCGGCGTCGGTGACGGACGCGCCGTCCTCGAGCACCACATACGCCACGAGACGGTCGCCGGTGACGGCGCGCACCAGCGTGACCGCGGCCCGGTGCACGGCCTCGTGCGACAGCAGCACCGTCTCGATCTCGCCGAGTTCGATGCGCTGGCCGCGCAGCTTGACCTGGAAGTCGCTGCGGCCCAGGTATTCCAGCGCGTGCCCGTCGCCGTCGGCGACCCAGCGCACGACGTCGCCGGTGCGGTAGAGCCGCTGCCCGTCCGCGTGGGCGACGAAGCGTTCGGCGGTCAGCGCGGGCGCGCCCAGGTAGCCGCGCGCCAATTGCACACCGGCGACGTAGAGTTCACCGGCCGCGCCGAACGGCACCGGCCGCAGCTGCCGATCCAGCACCAGCACCCGGGTGTTGGCGACCGGGCTGCCGATCGGCACCGCGACGCCGTGGGCGCGCTCGGCCGGGTGGGCGGTGACCACGGTGGCCTCGGCCGGGCCGTACCAGTTGACCAGGGCCGTATCCGGCAGGGCCGCCGCGAATTTCGCGGCGCTCTCGGCGGACAGCGCCTCACCGGCGGCGAACACCCAGCGCAGCGACGGATGCCGCCGGGCGGGCTGCTCTTCGAGGGACACGGGACCGTCGAGGTAGGCGTCGAGCATGGACGGCACGAAATGCACGGAGGTGACCGCGTATTCGTCGATCACGCTCGCGATATAGGCCGGATCGCGGTGCCCGTCCGGCTCGGCGACGACCACGGCCGCGCCGGTCTGCAACGGCCAGAACAGCTCCCAGGTGGAGATGTCGAAGGTGATGGGCGTCTTGTGCAGCACCACATCGCCGGGCCGGTGCGGGTAGGTGCGCTGGGCCCACCGGAACTGGTTGGCCATCTGCCGGTGCGTGATCACCACGCCCTTGGGGCGGCCGGTGGAGCCGGAGGTGTAGATGACGTAGGCGGCATTGTCGGCCCGCACCTCGGCGGGTGCGACCTCGACCAGCGGGTCCGCGCCCGCGAGCGCGTCGACGAAGAACAGCGGTACGCCCGAGGCGGTTTCGAAGTCGTCGGCGGCGCGGGTGAGCACGCACACCGGCGCGGACCCGGCCAGCACGTACTCGTTGCGCTCGGCCGGATGGTCCGGGTCCACCGGCACGTACGCGCCGCCGGAGCGCAGCACCGCGTAGATGGCGACCACCAGGTCGATGCCGCGGCGCATGGCCACGGCCACCCGCGATTCCGCGCCCACGCCGCGCAGGGTCAGTTCCTGGGCGAGGCGGCGCGAGCGGGCGTCGAGCTCGGCGTAGCTGAGGGTGGTGCGGCCGAAGATCACAGCCGGGGCGTCCGGCGTGCGCGCCACCTGGGCGTCGAACAGCGTCAGCAGCGTCGAATCGTCCAGCAGCTCCGGCACTTCGGTGGCATTGACGGCGGCCAGTTCGCGGCGCTCCGCGTCGAGCAGCGCGTCCACCTCGGCGACCCGAGCCCGCGGATCGGCGGCAATGCGGCCCAGCAACACCGAGAGCCGGTGCGCGATGGCCTGTGCCGCCTCCTCCTCGAACAGGTCGCGCAGGTACTTCACGCCGAAGCTGAGGCCCCGGCCGCGCGGCTGCACCATGACCGTGAGCGGGTAGTGGGTGCCATTGGTCGCGTGCGCGCCGAGAATGCCCGCGCCGTCGATGGGCGCGGCGGCGTCGTCGAGGGATTCCTCGTCGACCGGGAAGGAGGCGAACACCACGATGGAGTCGAAAAGCCCGTCGACCCCGGCGATTTCCTGGATTTCACCGAGTCCGACGTAGTGGTGGTCGAGCAGGGCGGCCTGCTCGTCCTGCAGCGCCCGCAGCACCTCGGTGACGGTGTCGCCCGCGTGCAACCGCACGCGCACCGGAATGGCGTTGAGGAACAGGCCGATCATGGTCTCGATGCCCGCCAGCTGCGGCGGACGCCCGGACACGGTGGCGCCGAAGACGACATCGTCGCGGTCGGTGCTGCGGCCGATGAGCAGACCCCACGCGGCCTGCACGACGGTGTTGAGTGTGACACCCGCCTCGTGCGCGACCCTGGTCAGCGCGGCGGTGTCGTCCTCGGACAGCTGGAAGACGACTTCGCCGATGCCGGAGGTGATTTCGCGCGACGGGTCGACCGCGGCCAGCGGCGTCGGCTCGGTGAAGCCCGCGAGGGTCTCGCGCCACGCCTCGCGCGCGGCCTCGTGATCGCGGGCGGCCAGCCAGGCCAGGTAGTCGCGGTAGGACCGCACGGCCGGAATCGCCGTCGCGTCGCCCCCGGCCGCGTACAGCAGCAGCATGTCCTGGATGAGCAGCGGCATCGACCAGCCGTCGATGAGGATGTGGTGGCTGGTGACGCAGAAGCGGTAGCGGTCCGCGGCGGTCCGGTACAGGGTCATGCGCAGCAGCGGCCCCGCGCCCATGTCGAAGTGGCGGGCCACGTCGAAGGCCATCAGCCGGTCGGTCTCGGCGACCGCCTCGGCGGGCACCCGGTCGCTGAGATCCAGGTACTGCCACGGCAATTCGACATCGTCCAGCACGACCTGCACCGGATTGCCCGCGCCGTCCTCGGCGAAGACCGCGCGCAGGTTCACGTGCCGGTCCAACATCGCCTGCGCGGCGGCGTGCACGCGCGCCACGTCGATTTCACCGGCCAGGTCCAGCGCGAACTGCACCATGTAGGCGTCGACGGAGGATTCGGCCAGCCGGGCGTGGAACAGCATGCCCGACTGCAGCGGCGTCAGCGGCCACACCTCGGACATGCTCGGGTACCGCTCGCGTAGCCGCGCCTCGTCGGCGGCCGACAGCTCGACCAGCGGCCCGGTCGCGAGTTCCTCGGTGGCCGAGTCGTTCTCGACCGGTACCGCGAGCTCGGCCAGCGCGGCCACGGTGCGGGCGGCGAACATCTCCTTGGGCTTGAAGCCCAGACCGCGGGCCCGGGCCCGGGAGACGATCTGGATGGCGGTGATGGAATCCACGCCGAGGGTGAAGAAGTCGTCGTCGAGGCCCACCCGGTCCAGGTGCAGCACCTCGGCGATGACCTCGGCCACGGCCTGCTGCGCCGGGGTCTGCGGCGCGCGGTATTCGGTGACCTCGAGCTCCGGCTCGGGCAGGGCGCGGCGGTCCAGCTTGCCCGCGGGGGTCAGCGGGATCTCGTCGAGCACCATGATGACCGACGGCACCATGTGCGCGGGCAGCGTCCGCTCGGCGAGGGCCGCCAGCTCGGCGGTGTCGATCGAGAAGCCCGGGGCGGCATGCACATACGACACCAGCGCGGTGGCGCGGCCGTTCACCTCGTGGCCGACGGTGACCGCGAAGTCCACCGCGTCCGGCCCGGCCAGCACGGCGTCGATCTCGCCCAGCTCGATGCGCAGCCCGCGAATCTTGACCTGGAAGTCGTTGCGGCCCACGTACTCCAGTTCCCCGGCGACATTGGCGCGCACCAGGTCACCGGTGCGGTAGAGCCGGGAACCAGTGTCCTCGAACGGGTTCGCCACGAAACGCGAGGCGGTCAGCTCGGGTCGCGCGTGGTAGCCGCGGGCCAGCAGCGCACCGGCGATGTACAGCTCACCGGGTGTCCCGACCGGCACCGGCCGCAGGAATTCGTCCAGCACGTAGGCGGTGGCCCCGCGAATGGCCGCGCCGATGGTGACCGGGCGCTCCGGCGCGAGCGGGTCGGAGATATTGGTGGCAATGGTCGCCTCGGTCGGGCCGTAGGCATTGTGGAAGCGGCGGCGGCCGGTCGCGTCCCCGGCCCAGCGGCGCACCAGCTCGGCCGAAATGGCCTCGCCGCCACCGACGATCGCCTCCATGCCGGTGAGTTGGTCGGGATCCAGCGAGGCCAGCACCGAGGGCGTGATCAGCCCGTGCGTCACCCGCTCGCGCGCGATGAGGCGGCCCAGTTCGTCACCGCCGTAGACCTCGGGCACGGTGACGACCATGGTCGCCGCCGCACCGACCGCCATGAGCAGTTCCATGATGGAGGCGTCGAAGGACGGCGTCGCCACGTGCAGCACCCGCGACTCCGGGCCGATGCCGAAGCGCTCGCGCATCTCCGCGGTCAGCGCGGCAATGCCGGTGTGGGTGACCACGACGCCCTTGGGCAGGCCGGTCGAGCCGGAGGTGTAGATGACGTAGGCGGTGTGCTCGGCGCGCAGCGGGCGCACCCGGTCGGCATTGGTGACCGGTTCGGCCGGATAGCTCTGGGCCGCGGCCGCGATCTCCTCGGTGTCCAGCTCCAGCCAGGGCAGGGTGGTCGGCAGGGTCGAGCGGGTGTCGGTGACGGTCAGGCCGAGCACGGCGCGGGAGTCGGAGACCATGTGCAGCACGCGGTCGGCCGGATAGTTGGGGTCGACGGGGACGAATCCGGCACCGGTCTTGGCGACCGCCCAGACCGCCACCACCGACTCGATCGAGCGGCGAATGCCGACGGCGACCAGATCCTCGGGACCGATGCCGCGCGCGATGAGCAGACGCGCCAGCCGGTTCGACCGCTCGTCGAGTTCGGCGTAGCCGAGTTCGGTCAGGGTGGCGTCCGCGTCGGCGAGGACGACGGCGGTGCCGCCCGGATTCGCCTCGACGGCCGTGGCCAGCAGCTGCGGCAGCGTCGGAACGTGCGGTCCGCGGCGGGTCCGGGTGGGGCGTACGCGAGCCGTGCGGGTCATGCCATTACCGCCACGAGCTCGTTCTTCCGGTCCCCGACCACCCGAATCATGCAGCTGTCCCTCATCCTGTCCGTCATTGCTCGACCGCCCGTGTGCACCGAAAACCTTCATCGGATTCACGCAGGCCGCGTTACTCGACCACGCGTTCGCGGGGCCGAGTGCTCGGCCCCGAGGCGGGGTCGCGCGGCGCTTCCCTCAAGGAGTATTCAGTCCTGCGGGCGGGAGAGCCACTCCGGGCAATTTACCCGGTCCTCATCGGGCGTCGGCGGCTCCGGGAAGGGTGAGGACGGTGCGGCCCGACCACTGCGCCGGGACCGCACCGCTATTCGCCACCGCACCGCGGCCTTCCACCACGACGGCCGCGAGATCATCGAGGTCGGCGGGATCCAGCCCGTCCAGGCGGCCGCGTTCGGCGAAGAGGTGGGTGACCCATTCCTCGGCGAGGGTGTCGGTGAGATCGGATTCCGAGTCCGTCAGGACCATTGACGCCCCGACCCCGCCCGCGGCGATGGCCTCCAGCACCACGAACGGGTGATCCGCGGAAGTCAGGTGGTACGTGCGGGATTCGAAGGTCAGCTCCGTCTCGACGCGGACCCGTTCGGCCAGTTCCGCCACCGCGTCGTAGCTCAGCGACCCCCGGCCGGGTGCGGCGAACGCTATGTCCGCGCCGCGCAGCGCCCGGGTCCGGTGGGCGTAGGTCACCGGCCGCGCGGATTCGGTGGCGATCTCGGCGGCCACGGCCGGATCGTCCACGGCCAGCCAGTCGATGCCGGGCACGGCGATCGGAAGTCCGGTGGTCAGGCCGAGTTTCACGTCGAGTTCGCTCGGTGGCAGCCGGTCCAGGGCGGCCAGGGCGATGACGGCGGCACCGGCCTTGAGCACGGCCCAGGTGGCCACGACCAGGTCGACACCGCGGTCGAAGCGGACCGCCACACCGGTGCCGGGTCCGCAGCCGCGTCCGATCAGGAAGCGGGCCAGGCGGGAGGAGCGGGCGTCGAGATCGCGGTAGGACACCGTCTCCTCGCCCCACACCAGGGCCGGACCGTCGGGGTCGTCCTCGACCGTGGCCGTCAGCGACTGCGGCAGGGCGGTGCCGCGGACGGCGGCGGTCGACACCGGCGTGGGTGCGGGCAGGGACCGGGCGCGCTCGGCCGGGTCCAGAATGTCGATGTCGCCCACCGGAATATGCGAGTCGCGGGTGACGGCAGCCAGAATGCGCAGCAGTCGCGCGCCCAGCGCCTCGATGGTGGCCTCGTCGAACAGTTCGGTGGCGTAGGCGAAGACGACGGCCAGGTCGCCGGGACCGCCGTCGGCGGCGGGCGGGCCGGGCTCGACCGAGATCTGCAGATCGAACTTGGCGGCGGCCAGATCCGCGTCCACGGCGGACACCGTCAGCCCGGGCAGTTCGAGGGCGGCCACCTCGTTGTTCTGCAGTGCCAGCACCACCTGCAGCAGCGGATCGCCCGGACCGCGGCCCGGTGCGGCCAATTCGGCCACCCGCTCGTAGGGCACATCGGCGTGGGCGAAGGCGGACAGATCGGTTTCGCGGGCGGCGGCCACCACCTGGTCGAAGGAGGCCGCGGTGTCGACGGCGGTGCGCAGGGCGAGGGTGTTCACGAACATGCCGACCAAGCCGTCGAGGACCCGTTCGCCGCGACCCGCGACGGCGGTGCCGATGGTGATGTCGGCGCTGCCGGACATGCGGGCCAGCAGTACCGCGACCGCGGCGTGCATCACCATGAACAGCGACGCATTGTGCCGTCGCGCAATGCGATTCAGTTCCGCGTGGATGTCGGCGGGCACCACCGTGTCGACGAGCGCGCCCGCCATGGACGGCACCGCCGGGCGGGGTCGATCCAGCGGCAATGGCTGGCGCGCGGGCAGATTCGCGAGCTGTGCGCGCCAGTAGTCGAGCTGCGCGGCGGCCGTGGAGTTCTCGTCGTCCTCGGACCCGATCACGGCGCGCTGCCAGAGCGCGAAGTCGGCGTACTGCACGGGAAGCGGTGCCCAGCTCGGGGTTTCGCCCTCGGCGCGCGATAGGTACGCGGTCATCAGGTCCCGGGCCAGCGGCGCGAAGGATGCGCCGTCGGCGGCGATGTGATGGGCCACCAGGATGAGCAGATAGTCGTCGGGCGCGTCACCGGTGAGCAGTCGCAGCCGCACCGGAACCCGTTGTGCCACATCGAATCCGGTGAGCACCAGCTCCCGCACCCGTGCGCCGATGTCGTGGGCGCGCTCGATCTCGAGCCCGCCCGGCAGCGCGTCGGCGACGGAGAGGATCTCCTGATAGGGCGCACCGCCGGGACCGGATTCCGGGTAGCGGGTGCGCAGCACCTCGTGCCGGGTGAGGATGTCCTCGACGGCCTGCGCCAGCGCGGGCACGTCGAGTGCGCCGGTCAGACGAATGACCATGGGGATGTTGTAGGCCGGGGACTCCGGATCCAACTGGTTGAGCACCCACATGCGCTGCTGCGCCAGCGACAACGGAATCCGCGCCGGACGCTCCCCCGCCACCAAGGGCGGGCGCGCGCCCGCGGCCGTGCCCGGCACAATGCGTGCGGCCAAGCCGGAAACCGTTGCGGTCTCGAAGAGCTCACGCACCGCGACGGTCGTCTCGAGGGCCTCGTTGATGCGCGATACGGCACGGGTCGCGATCAGTGAATTGCCGCCCAGCTCGAAGAAGTCGTCGTCGGCACCGACCCGCTCGGCACCGAGCAGATCCGCGAACACCCCCGCCACGATCTCCTCGATCGGCGTCGAGGGAGCACGGAACGACTTGGCTTCGAAGACCGGGGCGGGCAGCGCCTTACGGTCCAACTTGCCCGAGGCATTGAGCGGGAACTCATCCAACACCACGATCGCCGACGGCACCATGTACGCCGGAAGCGACTGCGCCAGTGCGGCTTTCACCTCCGCGAGGTCGAGTTCGACGGCGGGCTCACCGACCACATAGGCCACCAGCTGATCACCGGCGTGCGCGTCGGCGCGCACCACGACCACCGACTGCGCGATGCCCGGTCGGGCGAGCAGCGCCGCCTCGATCTCACCGAGCTCGATGCGCAGACCACGCAATTTCACCTGGAAGTCGGTGCGGCCCAGGTACTCCAGCTCGCCCTCGGCCGTCCACTTCACCAGGTCGCCGGTGCGGTATATGCGGTCGCCGTCGCCGAACGGGTCGGCCACGAAGCGATCCGCGGTCAGATCCGGGCGGGCCACATAGCCGGTGGCGAGCTGGTCACCGGCCAGGTACAGCTCACCGGCGATACCCGGCGCGACCGGCCGCAGCCGCGAATCCAGCACGTACAGGCGGGTATTGAACACCGGCCGCCCGATCGGCACCGACACGGTGTCGGCATCGGTGACCTCGTGATAGGTGACGTCGACCGCGGCCTCGGTGGGTCCGTACAGGTTGTGCAGCCGCGCGCCGGTCAGCTCGCGCAGTCGCTGGGCGGTCGGCGCGGGTAGCGCCTCACCGGAGGCGAACACCTGCCGCAGCGCGAGTTCGCCGGGCGCGATCTCACCGCCGAGCGCGGACAGGAAGACCGCGAGCATGGACGGCACGAAATGCGCCGTGGTGACGCCGTGTTCGGCAATGACCCGCGCCAGGTAGATCGGATCGCGGTGCCCGTCCGGCTTGGCGACCACCAGCCGTGCGCCGGTCTGCAAGGGCCAGAAGAACTCCCACACCGACACGTCGAAGGTGGCGGGGGTCTTCTGCAACACGACATCGGCGTAGCTCAGCCGGTATTGCGCCTGCATCCACACCAGGCGGTTCACGATCGCGGCGTGCGAGACGGCGACGCCCTTCGGCCGCCCGGTCGATCCCGAGGTGAACAGCACATAGGCGGTGTGCTCGGCGCGCAAGGGATGCGGCCGTTCGGCATTCGTGATCGGCCCGGCGGCCCGGCGGGTCCGCGCGAGCTCCTCGACCTCCTCGACGAACAGGGTCGGGATGCCGGAGCCGCTGCCGAAGCCGTCGCGCCAGGTGGTCAGCGCCAGCCGGGGCCGGGCGGTGTCGAGAATGTGCTCATTGCGGTCGATGGGCTGTTCCGGATCCAGCGGCACGTACGCCGCCCCGGTCTGCAGGACCGCGTACATGGCCACCACGAGTTCGGTGGAGCGCCGAATGGCCAGGGCCACCAGGGTTTCCGGTCCGACGCCGTAGCCGTCCATGAGCTCGCGGGCCAGTCGGCGGGAGCGCTGCGCCAGTTCCCGATAGGTGAGGCGCTCGTCGTCGAAGACCAGCGCCACCGCCTCCGGGGTCTCGGCCACCTGGGCCTCGAACATCGAAACCAGGGTCGGCACAATGCCTTCCGGCAGGCCGACCGCGGTGCGCACATCGAATTCGGTGTCGTTCCAGTCGGTCAGGACCCGGTGCCGCTCCGCGGCGGAAAGCAGGTCGAGATCGCCGACCGGGGCATCGGGATCGGCGGCGACCAGCTCCAGCACCCGCGCGAAGCGGCGAGCGAAGGAGGCGATGGTCGGCTCGTCGAAAAGATCCGTGGCATAGGAGAATTCGGCGGCCATGCCGGTGCCGTCGCCGCGCTCGTCCACCGTTTCCTGCACGGTGAGCTGGAAGTCGAACTTGGCGAAGGGCACCTCGAGGTCCGCACCGGAGACGGTGAGGCCGGGTAGTCGGAATTCCGTCGGGGCCAGGTTCTGGAACGACAGCATGACCTGGAACAGTGGATTGCGAGCCTGCGAGCGGGCGGGTTCGAGCAGGTCCACCAGGCGTTCGAAGGGCACGTCGGCGTGGCCGAAGGCGCGCACATCCGATTCGCGGACCCGGCCCAGCAATTCGGTGAAGCCGAGCGCGGGATCGACATCGGCGCGCAGCACCAGGGTATTGACGAACATGCCGATGAGATCGTCGAGTTCGGCGTAGCCGCGGCCCGCCACCGGGGTGCCGATCGCGATGTCCCGGGTGCCGGAGAGCGACGCCAGCAGCACGGCCAGCGCGGCGTGCACCACCATGAACGTGGTGCCGTTGCTGCCGCGCGCGAGCCCGCGCACCCCCGCGTACACGGCGTCATCCAGTTCGAAGCGGAACGTTCCGCCCCGATAGGAGGCGACCGGCGGGCGCGGCCGATCCGACGGCAGCACCAGTTCGTCGGGCAGGTCGGCCAGGGTTTCGCGCCAGAACGCGATCTGCCGTGCCAGCGTGGAGTTCTCGTCGTCCTCGGACCCCAGTACCGTGCGCTGCCACAGGGTGTAGTCGGCGTACTGCACCGGCAGCGGCCGCCACTGCGGCACGGTGCCCGAACCGCGAGACACGTAGGCGCTCACCAGATCCCGAATGAACGGCCCCATGGAGAAGCCGTCGGCGGCGATGTGGTGGACCACGCACACCAGCACCTGTTCGCCGGGCGCGAGCCGCAGCACCGCCAGCCGAATCGGCGGGGCGGCGGTGACGTCGAAGCCCGCGCCGCCCAGGGCCATGACCCGGGCGGTCACGGTGTCCGCGTCGACGTCCTCGACCGAAAGGTCCGGCACCGCACGCTCATCGGTGAGCGGCAGCACCTGCTGGTAGCCCTCGCCGTCCACCTCGGGGTAGACGGTGCGCAGCACCTCGTGCCGTTCCACCAGGTCGCGGACGGCCGCGCGCAGCGCCTCGAGGTCCAGGTCGCCGGACAGCCGCACCGCGAGCGGCACATTGTCGACCGCGCTGTTCGGATCGAAGCGATTGAGGAACCACATGCGCTGCTGCGCGTAGGACAGCGGCACCCGGTCGGGTCGCGGTCCGGCGGTCAGCGCGGGTGTGGCATTGTCGGCCGCGACCTCGCCGGTGACCAGTCGGGCCAGGTCGGCGACCGTGGACGCCTCGAAGAGCACGCGCACCGGGACCCGGGTGCCCAGCGCCGTCCCGATTCGGGCGACCGCCTGGGTGGCCAGCAGCGAATTGCCGCCCAGTTCGAAGAAGTCGTCGTCGGAGCCCACCGGCAGCGGCTCCGCGCCCGGCGGCGTGAGCAGGCCCGAGAACACCTCGGCCACAGCCTGTTCGGCCGGTGTGGCGGGTGCCTTGAATGTCTTGCCGGTGAACACCGGTTCCGGGAGCCGCTCGCGATCCACCTTGCCGACCGGGGTCAGCGGGATCTCGTCGAGCACCATGATGGCGGCCGGAACCATGTACGCGGGCAGGGATTCTCCGGCGAAGGACGCCAATTCCGCGGTGTCCAAACGCTTTCCGGGCGACGGCAGCACATAGGTGACCAGGGCGGCCGCACCGGTGGGCAGCGTGGTGCCGAGGGTGACCGCGAAATCCACGTCCGGGTGCCCGACGAAGGCGCTGTCGATCTCCCCGAGTTCGATGCGCAGGCCGCGGATCTTGACCTGGAAGTCGGTCCGGCCGTGGTGCTCGAAGTTGCCGTTCTCCAGGCGTTTGACGAGGTCACCGGTCCGGTACAGGCGCTGTCCGGGTTCGCCGTACGGGCTGGCGACAAAACGCTCGGCCGTCAACGCGGGCCGGTTCAGATAGCCCTCGGCCAGGGCCGGGCCCGCCAGATACAGCTCGCCGACCACACCCGGCGGCACCGGCCGCAGCCCGGCGTCCAGCACGTACGCGCCGATGCCCGGCAGCAGGGTGCCGATGTGGGTGCCGCCGCCCGGTGCGAGGGGCGCGGTGCCGGTCGAGAGCGCGGTGACCTCGGTGGGTCCGTATTCGATGTAGAAGTCGCGCTCGGGGGTGATCCAGCGGTCCACCAGCGCGGGCGGTACCCGTTCACCGCCGCACATGATCGCCTGCAGGTCCTGCGGCACGGCCGGATCCAGCGATTCCAGCACCGCCGGGGTGATGCAGATGTGGGTGACCCGCTCGCGGCGCAGCAGTTCGGACAGCTCCGGGCCGCCGAAGACATCCGGCGGGACCACGACTAGCGTCGCGCCCGCGCTGAACGCGTACAGCATCTCGACGATGGAGAAGTCGAAGCTGGGGGTGGTCAGCTGGGTGATGCGCGAATCCCCGGTCACCGCACGGCTTTCCCGGCGTGCGGCCAGTCCGGCCAGGCCCGCGTGGGTGATGGCCACGCCCTTGGGTTTTCCGGTGGAACCGGAGGTGTAGATGACGTAGGCCAGGTGCTGTTCGGTCAGCGGCCGGGTGCGGTCGGCGTAGGAGATGGGGTGGGCGGGCCGGTCGGCGATGCGGTCGGCGCGGGCCGGATCGTCGAGTTCGATCCAGTAGGCGGCGGTGCCCAGCCCGGGGCGGTGGGCCGCCAGGGTGACGCCGAATTTCGCGCCGGAATCGGTGAGCATGTGCTCGATCCGATCCGGCGGATAGGTCGGATCCACCGGCAGATACGTGGCACCGGTCTTGACGATGGCCCACATGGCCAGCACCGATTCGATCGAGCGGGCAATGCCCATGGCCACCACATCGCCGGGGCCGACACCCAGGGCGATGAGTTCGCGCGCCACCTGCGAGGACTGTTCGTCGAGCTCGCGATAGGTGAGCTCGCGCAGATCCCCGGGCACTCCGGTCGGGTTGAAGCTGACGGCCACGGCATCGGCCGCGGATTCCACTGCGGCGGTGAGCAGTTGCCCGAAGAATGGGCTGCCGGAACGGCGACGGCGACCACCGCGAGCTGATCTGCGAGCAGTATCCATCTTGTTGTTCACCTCACAGGTACAGCAGTCCACACGTGTCGAGACATCTCGACCAGCCCGAACCCGACCAGACCGCGCGGCCGGGCGAACCGGCACAGCATATCCGCGGACGGCTGGTGCGGCGGCTCGAACTGGAAGGGACTATCGCGGCTCCGGTCGCGGCGTTGCAGCATGTGAGCCGCGCCATAGCTATTGAGAATAGCTATGGATCGCGCCGCCGGGAGGTGAATCCGGCGGCGCGAGAAGCGGCTTCGGGACCGCCTATTCGGGCAGCACCAGCACGGTGGCGGACTCCGACCACCGCTCGGCGGCGGGGGTGGGAGCGTCCAGCACCAGGGCGCGAAGATCCTCGAGCGGAGCGGGATTCAGCTCGCCCAACCGGTCGTGCTCGGCGAAGACGTGGGTGACCCACTCCTCGGCGAGGGCCTCGGACAGGTCCGCACCCGACTCCGGATCCACCAGCACCACCGACGCGCCGACCGCACCGGCGGCCACCACCTCGATCATGGCCAGCGCGGTGTCGGCCGCGCCGTGGTGGAAGGTGCGGGATTCGAAGGTGAGGTCCAGGCCGCGGGCCCGATCCACCACGGCGGCCAGGCCGTCGTAGGTGAGTTCGCCGTCGGCCGCCACCCGGGCCAGATCGTCGCCACGCAGCGCGCGAATTCGATGGGCGTAGGTGACCGGTCGCGCCGACTCGGCCGCGATCTCGGCCGCCGTCTCCGGATCGTCGAGGACCAGCCACTCCACACCGCCCACGGATTCGGGTGCGATGCCGACGGTGATGCCGACCTTCACGTCCTGCCCCGGGGCCTCGGCGGAGGCGAGCGGGACCACCATGGTGCCCGCCTTCAGCACCGCCCACACCGCGACGACCTGATCCACGCCGCGGTCCAGTCGCAGCACGACACCCGTGCCCGGACCGCTGCCGCGGGCGATGAGCACCCGGGCCAGGCGCGACGAGCGCGCGTCGAGTTCCTGGTAGGTCAGGGTCTGCTCGCCCCAGACCAGGGCCGGGCCCTCCGGATCGTCCTCGGCCGCGGTGGTGAGCACCTGGGCCAGGGCGGCACCGCGCACGCCGACCCCGGCGGGCTCCGGCGCGGGCTGCGAAAGCGCGTGCACCGCGGTCGATTCCGCCTCGTCCAGCAGCACGATATCGCCGACCGGCAGGTGCGGATCCGCGGCGACCGCGGTGAGCACCCGCTCCAGCGCCCGGCCGAAGGAGTCCATGGAGGACTCCTCGAACAGCTCGGTGTCGTAGTTGAGGATCACGGCCAGCTCGCCCGCCGCGCCGTCCACGCCGGGGCGCGGTTCGACACTGATCTGCAGGTCGAACTTGGCCGTGGCCAGGTCGGTCTCGACCGCGGCGACGGTGAGGCCCGGCAGTTCCAGCACCGGGGTCTCGGTGTTCTGCAGCGAGAGCACCACCTGCAGCAGCGGATTCGCGGGGGTGCGGCCGGGTGCCGCGATCTCCGCGACCCGCTCGAACGGGATGTCCGCGTGCGCGAAGGCCGACAGGTCGGTCTCGCGGGCCCGCTCGACCAGATCGTCGAACGGCGCGGACACATCGACCTGGGTGCGCAGGGTGAGGGTGTTGACGAACATGCCGACCAGATCGTCCAGCGCGCGCTCGCCACGACCGGCGACCGCCGTGCCGAGCACGACGTCCGCGCTGCCCGACAGGCGCGCGAGCCAGGCCGCCACGGCGGCGTGCACCACCATGAACAGCGAGGCATTGTGCTGGCGCGCAAGGCGATTCAGGCCCGCGTGCACCTCGGCCGGGAGGGTGTAGTCCAGCAGCGCGCCGCGCATGGCGGACGCGGCGGGACGCGGGCGGTCCAGCGGCAGCAGCGGGCGGACCGGCAGTCCGGCCAGCTGTTCGCGCCAGTAGTCCAGTTGTGCCGCGGCGGCGGAGTTCTCGTCCTCCTCGAGGCCGAGTGCCGCGCGCTGCCAGACCGCGTAGTCGGCGTACTGCACCGCCAGCGGCGTCCAGGCCGGGGCCGTTCCGGCGGCGTGCGCCAGGTACGCCGTCATCAGGTCCCGGGCCAGCGGGGCCATGGACGCGCCGTCGGCCGCGATGTGGTGGGCCACCAGGACCAGCAGGTAGTCGTCCGGATCGTCGCCGCTGATCAGGCGGATGCGCACCGGAACCCGTTGGGCCACATCGAATCCGGTGCCGACCAGCTCGGCGACGCGGGCGCCGATATCGGCGGCGCGTTCCAGCTCCAGACCGCCCGGCAGCGCGTCGGCGACCGAGAGGATCTCCTGGTAGGCGGGTGCGCCCGGGGCCGACTCCGGGTAGCGGGTGCGCAACACCTCGTGCCGGGTCAGGACATCCTCGACGGCGTGCCGCAGGGCGGGCACGTCGAGTGCGCCGGTCAGGCGAATGACCATGGGGATGTTGTAGGCCGGGGACTCCGGATCCAACTGGTTGAGCACCCACATGCGCTGCTGGGCCAGCGACAACGGGATGCGCGCCGGACGCTCCCCCGCCACCAGCGGCGGACGCGCGACCGCGCCGGTGCCCGGCACGATGCGCGCCGCGAGGCCGGAAACCGTTGCGGTCTCGAAGAGTTCACGCACGGCGACGGTGGTGTCCAGGGCGGCGTTGATGCGGGACACCGCGCGGGTGGCGATCAAGGAGTTGCCGCCGAGCTCGAAGAAGTCGTCGTCGGCACCGACGCGATCCGCGCCGAGCAGATCGGCGAACACCCCCGCCACGATCTCCTCGATCGGCGTCGACGGAGCGCGGAAGGACTTGGTCTCGAAGACCGGGGCGGGCAGCGCCTTGCGGTCCAGCTTGCCCGAGGCATTGAGCGGGAACTCGTCCAGCACAACGATCGCCGTCGGCACCATGTACGCCGGAAGTGCCTGCGCCAGAGCGCTCTTCAGGGTGTCGGCGGTGACCTCGGCATCCGTGGACGCCACGTAGCCGACCAGCTGATCACCGGTGTGCGCGTCGGCGCGCACCACCACGACCGACTGCGCGACACCCGGCTGGGCCAGCAGTGCCGCCTCGATCTCCCCGAGCTCGATGCGCAGACCGCGCAGCTTCACCTGGAAGTCGGTGCGGCCCAAGTACTCCAGCTCGCCCTCGGCCGTCCACTTCACGAGATCGCCCGTGCGGTAGAGGCGTTCGCCGGTCCCGAACGGGTCGGCGACGAAGCGGTCGGCGGTCAGGTCGGGCCGCTCGACATATCCGCGCGCCAGCTGCACGCCCGCCAGGTACAGCTCACCCGCGACGCCCACCGGCACCGGGTTGAGTCGTGAATCCAGCACGTAGACACGGGTATTGAAGACCGGCCGACCGATCGGCATCGACACGGTGTCCGCGTCGGTCGCCTCGTGGTAGGTGACGTCGACCGCGGCTTCGGTGGGGCCGTACAGATTGTGCAGTCGGGCACCGGTCAGCGCGCGCAACTGGCGCGCGGTCGGCGCGGGCAGGGCCTCACCGGACGCGAACACCTGCCGCAGACCGCGACCCGCGTCCGCCAGCTCGCTGTCGTTGTCGAGCGTGGCCACGAAGGCCGACAGCATGGACGGCACGAAATGCGCCGTGGTGATGCGCTGTTCGGCGATGATCTGCGCCAGATACACCGGATCGCGATGCCCGTCGGGCTTGGCGACCACCAGGCGCGCGCCGGTCTGCAAGGGCCAGAAGAACTCCCACACCGACACGTCGAAGGTGGCCGGGGTCTTCTGCAGCACCGCGTCATCCGCGGTCAGCGGGTACTCGTGCTGCATCCACACCAGGCGGTTGACGATCGCGGCGTGCGATACCGCGACGCCCTTGGGCCGTCCGGTCGAACCCGAGGTGAAGATGACGTAGGCCGTGTTCGCCGCCCGCAGCGGCGCGATCCGCTCGGCATCGGTGATCGGGGCACCGCTGTGCCGTTGCAGCGCAACGTCTTCGAGCTGCTCCACCCACAGCAGCGTCAGCTCCCGGCCGCCCGAGGAGAACCCGTCCCGCTCGGTGGTCAGGATCATGCGAGGCTGCGCGGTGTCGAGAATGTGGCCATTGCGTTCGATCGGCTGGTCCGGGTCCAGTGGCACATAGGCCGCACCGGTCTTCAGCACCGCGTACATGGCGACCACCAACTCGACCGACCGCCGCATGGCCAGCGCCACCAGCGATTCCGGTCCCGCGCCGTAGCCGTTCATGATGAGTTCGCGGGCCAGGCGATTGGCACGCTCGGACAGCTCGCGGTAGGTGAGGGTCTCACCCTCGAAGACCAGCGCGACGGCGTCGGGGGTCGCCGCGACCTGCGCCTCGAAACGCGAAACCAGGGTCGCCGCATCGCCTTCCGGCAGTGTGCCCGCCACATCGAAGGCGGTGGCGTTCCAGTCGCCCAGCACCCGCTGCCGCTCCCCCGCCGAGAACAGCGGGAGATCCCCGACCGGCGCGGTCGGGGCGGCGGTCACCGCGGCCAGCACGCGCTGGAAGCGGGCCGCCAGCTCGGCGACCGTGGCCGGGTCGAAAAGGTCGGTGGCGTAGGAGAATTCGGCGGCCATGGCGGTCGCGTCGCCCTGTTCGTCGTGCGATTCCTGCAGGGTGAGCTGCAGATCGAACTTGGCGAAGGGGATCTCCAGGTCCGCGCCCGCCACCGTGAGCCCGGGCAGCTCCAGGCGGGTCGGTGCCATGTTCTGGAAGGTCAGCATGACCTGGAACAGCGGATTGCGGGCCTGCGAGCGGGCCGGGTCCAGCAGTTCCACCAGGCGCTCGAACGGCACGTCGGCGTGGCCGAAGGCGCGCACGTCGGTCTCGCGCACCGCGCCCACCAGGTCCGCGAAGGAGGCGGCCGGGTCGATGTCGGTGCGCAGCACCAGGGTGTTGACGAACATGCCGATGAGGTCGTCGAGTTCGGCCTCGCCGCGCCCGGCCACCGGGGTGCCGATGGCGATGTCGCGGGTGCCCGACAGCCGCGCCAGCAGCACCGCCAGCGCGGCGTGCACCACCATGAACAGCGTGGTGTTGTGGGTTTCGGCGAATCGCCGTGCGGCCGCGTAGATCTCGTCGTCCAGGCGGAAGGCGTGGGTGCCGCCCCGATAGGAGGCGACGGCGGGCCGCGGGCGATCCCACGGCAGCACCAGCTCATCGGGCAGGTCGGCCAGCTCGGCGCGCCAGTAGGCGATCTGGCGGGCCAGCGGCGAATCCGGATCGTCCTCGCCGCCCAGCGACTCCCGCTGCCACACCGCGTAATCCGCGTACTGGACCGGCAGCGGGGCCCACGACGGCACCGCGCCGCGCACCCGCTCGGCGTAGGCGGTGACCAGGTCGCGGGCCAGCACGCCGATCGAAACGCCGTCGGCGGCAATGTGATAGATCGCGGCGACCAGCACGTGCTCGTCGGGCGCGAGACGCAGCAGGCGCAGCCGCAGCGGCGGCGCGGCGGTCACGTCGAAGCCGGTGCCGACCACCTCGGCCACGGCGGCCGGGACCTCGGCGGCGTCGACGTCGACCACCGGCAGCTCCGGCAGCGCGCGCGGATTCTCGATCGAGAGCACCTGCTGGAAGCCCTCGCCGTCCACCTCGGGGTAGATGGTGCGCAGCACCTCGTGGCGCGCGACCAGATCCGCGGCGGCGGCCCGCATGGCATCCACGTCCAGCGCACCGGACAACCGCACCGCGAGCGGCATATTGTCCACGGCGCTGTTCGGGTCGAAACGATTGAGGAACCACATGCGCTGCTGTGCGAACGACAGCGGCACCCGATCCGGGCGCGGCAGCGTACCCAGCGCCGGACCGGTTGCGGCCGGGGCGGTTTCGCCCTCGAGCGCCCGCGCCAGCTCGGCCACGGTCGAGCCCGCGAACAGCACGTGCACCGGAACCCGCACGCCCAGCGCCGTTCCGATGCGGGCGGCGGCCTGCGCCGCCAGCAGCGAGTTGCCGCCGAGCTCGAAGAAGTCGTCGTCCGCGCCCACGCGCGCCTCCGGGTTGTCCGGAATCAGCAGGGCCGCGAAGACTTCCGCGATGAGCTCCTCGGCCCGGGTGGCGGGGGCGCGGAACTCGCGGGCCGCGAACACGGGCTCCGGCAGGGCATTTCGATCCAGCTTGCCGACCGGGGTCAGCGGAATCTCGTCGAGCACCACGATCGCGGACGGCACCATGTAGGCGGGCAGCGACTCGCCGACGTGGGCGGCCAGCGCCGCGGTGTCCAGGCTCGCGCCCGGCCGCGGCAGCACGTAGGACACCAGCGCGGTCGCGCCCGAGGGCAGCGACTTGCCCAGGGTGGCAGCGAAATCCACGTCCGGGTGCGCGCTCAGCGCATTGTCGATCTCGCCCAGCTCGATGCGCAGGCCGCGGATCTTCACCTGGAAGTCGGAGCGACCCAGGTACTCGATGATGCCCGGGCGGTCGGCGTCGGCGGGGGTGCGGCGGACCAGGTCGCCGGTGCGGTACAGCCGCGCGCCCGGGGTACCGGCCGCCTCGCCGAAGGGGCTGGCCACGAAGCGTTCCGAGGTCAGGCCGGGGCGGCCCTTGTAGCCCTGTGCCAGTGCGGGACCCGACAGGTA
This sequence comes from Nocardia sp. CDC160, assembly GCF_035818795.1. Classification (NCBI taxonomy): domain Bacteria; kingdom Bacillati; phylum Actinomycetota; class Actinomycetes; order Mycobacteriales; family Nocardiaceae; genus Nocardia; species Nocardia sp. CDC160. Next base: position 537,274 of record NZ_JAYKYT010000001.1, read on the forward strand.
GAGCTCGCCGACGACGCCGTCCGGCACCGGGCGCAGCCGCGAATCCAGCACGTAGGCACCGACTCCCGGAATCGCCGAGCCGATGGTGATGGCCTCGCCCGGCAGCAGCGGTGCGCTCGAGGTGGCCAGAATGGTGGCCTCGGTGGGGCCGTAGCCGTTGTAGAAGGAGCGGGTCTCGCTGGCCCAGCGCGACACCAGTTCGGGACCGAACTTGTCGCCCGCGACCACGACGGTGCTCAGCTCGGTCAATCCCGCCGGATCCACCGACTCCAGCGCGCCCGGCGTGATCAGCACGTGCGTGACGCGTTCGCGGCCCAGCAGTTCGGCCAGTTCCACGCCGCCGAAGACACCGGCCGGTGCGATGACGAGGGTCGCACCCGCGGTGAAGGTCAGCAGCAATTCCAGCACCGAGACGTCGAAGCTCGGCGAGCAGACGTGCAGCACGCGCGACTCGGGGGTGACCGCGTAGTGCTCGCGCTCGGCGGCCACCAGCCCGGCCAGGCCGGTGTGGGTGACCACCACACCCTTGGGCTTGCCGGTCGAGCCGGAGGTGTAGATGACGTAGGCCGGGTGCTGTTCGGTCAGCGTGCCCAGGCGGTCGGCGTAGGAGATGGGGTGGTCCGGGTGCGCGGCAATGCGCTGCGCCTGGGCCGGATCGTCGAGTTCGATCCACTCGGCCGCGTCGCCCAGCGCGCCGCGGTACTCCCGCGTCGTCAGGCCGAGCACCGCGCCGGAATCGGTGAGCAGGTGTTCGATGCGGTCCGGCGGATAGGCCGGGTCGACGGGCACGTACGCCGCGCCGGTCTTGGCGATGGCCCACACCGACAGCACCGACTCGATCGAGCGGGTGATGCCGATGGCGACCATGTCACCGGGCCCGACCCCGCGCGCGATCAGCTCCCGGGCCAATCGCGAGGACCGCGCGTCGAGTTCGCGGTAGCTGATCTCTCGCTGGTCGGCCGGATTACCGGTAGGGTTGAAACGAATCGCAGTCACATTGGCCGCCGATTCGACGGCGGAGGTGAGCAACTGTCCGAAGAGCGGGCTGCCGGACCGACGCCGACGAGTACCGCGAGCAGAACGGCGGGCAGTCTCCATACGCGTGCAATCACCTCTCGGGTCCGTCTTTTCCGCAGGCCGAAGACACTTCGACCGAACCCCACAAAAGTGACGTCTGTTCCCGGGACGTCGAGAGGGTCAGCGGATCACTCGATCATATCGAGGCGCGCGAGCGGCCTCGAGCGGCCATACACCGCAACTATCGCTGAGCAGCGAAGATTGTTGCTACGAAGTGACTTGGACCACAGGATGTTTACAGCCAGCCGCGGCGTGTCGCCTGCACACCCGCTTGGAAGCGGGTGCTGGCGCCGAGGCGCTCGAGCAGACTTGCGGTGCGGCGCACCACCGTTCGACGCGAGAGGCCGAGGCGGCGGGCGATGGTGTCGTCGGTCGCGCCCATGCTCATGAGGGTCAGGATCGCCTTGTCGCGCTCGTCCAGGGCCTCGGCGGGATTCACCGAGATCGGCGTCGCCATGAGCCACAGCGCGTCGAAGGTCTTGACCAGCAGGTCCAGCGTGGGCGACGGGCCCACGCGCACACCCATGGGATCGCCGCGGCGTTCGTCGGTGTGCAGCACCAGCACCGCGCGCCGGTCGTCGGCGACGATCAGCTTCATGGGCGGATCGGGCAGCGTACGCGCCTGCGCGCCAACCGCATTGGTGGCCAGCACGTGCCGCAGCCGCTCCGGATCCTGGTAGATGGTCTCCTGATACAGGGTCCGGTAGTCGATTCCGGCCTGGATGCGCGAGGACTTGAGCTCGAACATCCGCTCCTCGGTCTCCACATCGGAGAGGAACGGGCCGCGCTCCACCACCTTCACGCAGGAGTGCGCGGTGTGCTGCAGATCCTCGAAATCGGCCAGCAGCTGGCGACGTTCGTACACCGCCACCACCGCGCCGTCGGCATCGGTGGTGCGGCGCACCGAGCGGAAGGTCTCACCCAGGCGCGCGGCGGCCGACTGCATGCGCAGCATGTCCTGATTGCGGCGTCGAGTCTCGGCCTCCGACAAGGCTTCCGGGGCGTGCGCGTCGAAACGCACCACGCCCTTGCCGTCGGTCAGGCGAACCGCGGCCTCGAGCTGGCACAGCGCCTCCAGCGCGGCCTCGGCCACGCGCGGCGGAATGGCCAGGCGCTCGGCCACTTCCGGCACGGTCGAGCGCGGATGCTGCACGAGCACGGCGTAGCAGCGGCCGGGCAGCGAGGCCGGGTCGAAGAGATCGTCCAGTGTCGTCACCGCGCCCACCGGCGTGCGCCGGTCCGGAAAACGTCCGGTCGGGGGAAGCGGTGAACGCTCTACTGGTCCGGTCCCCACTGCTGCTGCATGAGAACGCCCTTGCTGGCTAGCCATGGCAGCGGATCCATCTTGTTGTCGGCGGCGTCCCAGATCTCGAGGTGCAGATGGGGACCGGTGGAGTTCCCGCGGTTGCCCACGGAGGCGATCACATCGCCGGTGTTCACGCGCTGGCCGGTGGTCACGTACATGTCGTTGACGTGGCCGTAGACCGCGGTGGTGCCGTCGTCCTGCTTGACGCGCACCCAGAGGCCGAAGCCCGAGGCGGGACCGGCATCGATGACCGTGCCGCCCATGACGGAGTGGATCGGGGTGCCGATCGGGTCGGCGAAGTCGATGCCGTAGTGCATCGCGCCCCAGCGCATGCCGAAGCCGGAGGTCAGCTGGCCGTCGACCGGCTTGACCACGCCCGGGCCCGGATTGAGCTGCTGCTGAAGGGTTTTGAGGGTCTGCTCGGCCTGCTGCAGCGGGGCGGAGATCTCCGGCGGCAGGTTCTGCAGGCCGAAGGGGGCCGGATCCGGCGTGGTAGCCGCGACGGCCTGCGCCTGCGGCGCGTGCTCGGCGACGGGGGCGGCGTCCGGCTTGGCCTGCTTCAGTTCCAGGGCCGTCTGGTCGGTCGCGGCGACGTCCTCGCCGATGGTGGTCGGCTTCTCGTCGTGGTTGGGTAGGAGCGGGGCGGCGTGCGCGAGGGCGGGGACCAGCTGCGTCGCGGTGCCGATCAGGGCTCCGGCGGCGACGGCCACGCCCGCGGCGGTCTTCACGCGATCGGTGGCGGTGGGTTCGGCCCGGTGCCGTCGACGGGACGGGGTGCCAGCACGGCCAGCACCGGAATCACCAAGCAAATCCATGACTGTTACGGAGTTCGCGGTAGTTCTGTGGTGCGGCACTGCAAGTCCTAGCGTTCGGTGGGTCCGGTAACGATTCGGCATCGCTGTGACGGAAACTGTACTCGGTTGTGACCATTCCGCAACCTTTTGTGCGATAACGCCAGCTCGAGTACTCGAACCCTTGATCACAAAAGGTAACCGACGAGGCACACTTGTGACATGGTTCTCGACGAGTTGGGTACGCCAGTTGTTCTTGCCCCCATGGCCGGTGGGCCCTCGACACCGGAATTGGCCGCGGCCGTGTCCGAGGCCGGGGGGCTGGGTTTCGTCGCCGCCGGGTATCTGCCCGCAGGTGAGCTCGCGGCGCGCATCAAGTCCACCCGGGCTCTGACCACCCGTCCGTTCGGGGTCAACCTCTTCTACCCCTCCGAGCCCAGCCCGACCGCTCGGTTCTCTCCCTATATAGAGGAGCTGTCGCGCGACTACCCCGTCGGCGACGCCAAGCACGACACCGACGACTGGGACGCCAAACTCGACCTGCTCATCGCCGAGCCGGTAGCGGTGGTGTCGAGCACCTTCGGCTGTCCGACGGCATCGGAGATCGCCCGGTTGCACGCGGTGGGCTCCGAGGTGTGGGTGACGGTCACGTCCGTGGCCGAGGCCCGGCAGGCCGTGGCGGCGGGCGCGGACGTGCTGGTCGCGCAGGGCGCGGAGGCCGGTGGGCATCGCGGGACCTTCATTGACGATCCGGCCGACGATCTCGCCGATCCGCTGGGCGTGCTGGCCCTGGTGCAGTTGCTGCGCGCGGCCGTCGAGGTGCCGATCGTGGCGGCGGGCGGGCTCGCCACCGGTGCCGCGGTCGCCGCGGCGCTGGCCGCCGGTGCTTCGGCCGCGCAAGTCGGCACCGCGTTCCTGCGCTGCCCCGAGGCCGGGACCGCACCGTTCATGCGCGCGGCCATCGCCGCCGACACCCCCACCATGCTGACGCGCGCCTTCACCGGGCGCCGCGCGCGCGGCCTGCGCAATCGCTTCATGGTCGAGCATCTCGACGCGCCCGCCGCCTACCCCGAGATCCATTACGCCACCGGGCCTTTGCGCGCCGCCGCGCGCACCGCGGGCAATGCCGAGGAAGTGAATCTCTGGGCAGGTCAGGCGCATTCGCTGGCCCCGGAGCTACCGGCGGGTGAGCTGGTGCGCAAGCTGACGGCGGATGCGAAAATTGCTCTGGAACGGGCACTTTCACTGCGAATCCAGGGTTATTGACAACCGCTTTCATCTACAATCGGCTGACATCTTCCGCCATCCCATGAGGAGAGCGTTATGTCACTCGACGTACCCACCGCCCTACTCGAGCGCGCTGAACGCGGTGAAGTCAGCGACGCAGAGTTCGTCGAATGCGTCCGTAACTCGCTGCCCTACGCCTACGAGGTCGTCAGCCGGGTAGCCGCCGATCTGCGTTCCGGCACGGCGGAATTCGCCGACAACACCATCGCACCACCCGACGAGACGGCCCGCGGCCAACTCCTGCGCGCCATGGCCTCCGACGCCATCCGCGGCGGTCTGGAACGCCACTTCAACATCAAGCTCGCCTTCCAGAACTGCCACCGGGTCGCGGCCTTCCCGCTCTCCTCGGTAGGCAACGACACCTACACCACCTTCATCTCCACCCGCGCCCAGCTCCTCAACCAGAGCCCCGAACTCCGCAACTGCTGAGCGTCCCACCCGGCTTCGGCGCGACCGCACCCCGGTCGCGCCGAACCGTGTTCGCCCGATTCGTCCCGGCTCAGCGGCCGCCGGAGGACCGCCACCGCTGCCGCTCGCGGCGGAATTTCCTGGTCTCCCGGACCGCGAGCCACACGAATATCGCCAACGGGCCCACAAACAGGAACCACGCGATCACCGTCGACCCGGCGTCGCCGAAGCCATTGGTGAAGGTGACCCCGATGGTCCCGATGGTCATGATTCCGAAGAACAAGATCAGCAGGCCCAATACCACCCACCACACCGGCTGCCACGGCCGAATCCGCGGTTTCGGCGGCGGGTTCCCCAGGCTGGAATGGCCCGGCCGCTGCGACGGGTACTGCGGGCCATAACCCGTTCCGCCCGAACCGATTCCACCGTGCGGCGACAGACCCGGCACCGGCGTAGGACCGGCGGGTATTCCGGGCATGACGCTCGGTCGGGGTGTCACCCCGGGCGGCGGTGTCTGCGTCTGGACGTGTTGATGGGGTGCGGAAACATAGGAACGCCCCGGGGGTGGCGTGGGCGCTGGATAACGCATGACCGGCATAGAGCCGGGACCCGGGATGGGTTGGACCTCATCCCATTTCACGGTCGGCGCAGCGCGGCGATTCGGTCCGGGCGACTGCGGTCCCGGAGGCGCGTTCAGCGCCGCGCGTGCCGCCGCGGCCAGGGCACCCGCACTGGCGTAGCGCTGGTCCGGATCCTTCGCCATGCCGCGGGCGATCACCGTGTCGAGGGCGGCGGGGACGAGCGCATTGCGGTCCCCCGCCCGGGGCGGGTCGCTGGTGAGGTGGGCCGCCATCTGCTGCACCGGATCGGTGTGGGCGAAAGGCTTGGCACCGGTGAGGGTTTCGTAGAGCAGGCAGGCCAGGGAGTAGACATCCGAGCGCAGATCCTCGGTGCCGGAATAGCGTTCGGGGGCCATGTACGCCCATGTGCCGACGGCGACACCGGTCGTGGTGATGTTGGCCTGTCCGCCGCCGCGGGCAATGCCGAAGTCGATGAGGTACGCGAAGCCGTTGGGCAGGGTCAGGACATTGGAGGGCTTCACATCTCGATGGACGAGGCCCGCGCGGTGCGCGATATCGAGGGCCTCCGCGACCTGCGTGACGAGATCGACGGCGCGGGCGGGGGTGAGCGCACCCGACTCGCGCAGAATCTTGCCGAGATCGGAGCCGTCGACGAGTTCCATATCGATATACAGGCGACCGTCGAGTTCCCCGAAGGCGTGGATGGGCACCACGTGCGGCCCGCGCAGGCGAGCGGCCAGGCGGGCCTCGCGTTCGAAGCGGCGACGATAGTCCGCGTCGGTGGCCAGCTCGGCGGGGAGAAGTTTCAGTGCCACTTCACGTTCGAGGCGGGTGTCCTGGGCGAGCCACACCTGACCCATGCCGCCCCGGCCGAGCAACTCGACGAGTCGATAGTGGCCGAGTCTGCCGTCGCTCGGCACCTGCCCTCCCCACGCTCGAGCGCATACTGCGCGCGCTCAGCATACGGCCACCGAACCTCGACACGCATCATGCGAAATCCGGCCCGACCGCCGCACCGAATCAGACCTCCAGGAGTTTGCGTTTGAGGATCTTGCCGGTGGGGTTGCGGGGGAGTTCGGGGAGGTAGACGACCTCGCGGGGGACCTTGTAGCGGGCCAGGTTCGATTTGACGAAGTCCTTGAGGTCCGGCTCGGGGAGGGTGTGGCCGTCGTGGAGGACGACGAAGGCCTTCAGGCGGGCGCCGAAAACCTCGTCGGGGACACCGATCACGGCTGCCTCGCGGACGGCGGGGTGGGTGTAGAGCAGTTCCTCGACTTCCACCGGGAAGACGTTCTCGCCGCCCGAGACGATCATGTCGTCGTCACGGCCGTCGATGAAAAGCCTGCCCTCGCTGTCGAAGTGGCCAACGTCGCCGGACGACATGAGGCCGCGAATGATCTCCTTGTGGCCGCCGCCGGTGTAGCCCTCGAACTGAATGGAATTGCCGACGAAGATGCGGCCGGTCGCGCCATTGGGCACGGTGCGGCCGCGCTCGTCGAGGATGCGCACGCGCGCGCCGAGCACCGGTTTGCCCACGCAGCCGGGCTCTTCGGCGAGATCCTCCGGGGTGGCGATGGTGGCGTAGGCGACCTCGGTCGAGCCGTACAGGTTGTAGACCACCGGGCCGAAGGCGGCGGTCACCTCCCGGCACAGTTGCGCGCCCAGCTGGGAACCGGCCACGAAGATGATGCGCACCGCGGACAGGTCGTGCCCGGTCAGCGCGCGGCCGCCCAGATCCATCATGCGCGACAACATGACCGGGACCACGATCACCGTGGTGGCCTTGTGTTCGGCGATGGAATCGATGGCGGTCTGCGGGTCGAAGCGGCGGCGGATCACCAGGGTGGAGCCGAAGCCGAGGGTCAGCATGGCCATGGCGAAACCGAGCGTGTGGAACATGGGGGCGCAGCATTCGGTCACCTCGTTCACCCGGAACGGGACCTTGGACAGCAGACCGCCCAGGGACAGCAGCGATTTCGGCTCCGCGCGCGGCGCGCCCTTCGGGGTGCCGGTGGTGCCGCTGGTGAGCAGGATGATGCGCGGGTCCGCGCCGGGCGCGGGCGGGGCATCGGGTGATCCCTGGGCGATGAGGAATTCGAGGCTGTCCTCGCGCGGCTCCTCGGTCCAGGCCCGGTAGCTACCGCGGCGCGGGTGCACCTCGTCGAGCATGGGGGCGTACTCGTCGTCGTAGACGAGCAGGTCGGTGCCCTCGCGGGTGGCGACGTCGCGAATCTGCGGTCCCGCGAAATCGGTGTTCAGCAGGATGATCTTGGCGCCGCACTTGGCGGCCGCGAAGACGGCCTCGATCAGTCCGCGGTGATTGCGCGCCAGAATGGCCACGCCCTCACGGGGTTTCAGCCCGCGCTCGCGCCAGGCATTGGCCAGCCGATTGGAGCGGTCCTCGAGCTCGGCGAAGGTCAGTTCGCCCAGCTCGTCGATGATCGCGGTGCGCCCGCCGTAGCGGGCCGCCGACAGCCGCAACCCCGCCGCCAGGGTGCCGTAGCGCAGCATGGCGGTGGCCGCCGACAGCAGCACGGTCGGTGATTCGATGCGCGCCAGGCCCGCCTCCAGCACCAGCCGCGCCGATTCCGCCTCCAGATAGGCCCGCTCCCCCAGCGACCTGATCAGCCCGAGAGTCATGCGCGAGCACCCCCGACCACCGATTCACCCTGCGCGCGTCCCGATTCCAGCACCCCGGACCTCCTCGTCCACCCCTGCCGTTTTGGGGGCATCCGCCCTCAAACTAACGGTACGGACGCGCGCCCGCGACCGGAAACCTCCGACCACCTGGTCTCTTCCCTCGGGTCCCCGACTCTCGTCCACTTTTCACCATGACGTGTCTTCTTTGCACCTCGCCCGCACCCGCGCCCGAGCCCAGGATGGAAGCCATGACGACGATCACCGATCCCGCTTCCCTCCCAACCCTTTTCGAGTCTCGCCTGAACGCGGGCGACATCGACGGCGTCCTGGCCCTCTTCGCCCCCGACGCCACCATGCGCACCACCACCGGCACGGTGATCACCGGCCCCGACGCCCTGCGTCAGGAAATCACCGGCACCGTCGCCGCCAACGGCCACCTCACCAACAAGCCCCGCCACGTCCTCGTCGGCGCGGACACGGCCCTGCTGATCACCGACTGGACCATGGAAATCACCACCCCCGAAGGCCGCATCTCCCCCACCGGCAGCACCGCCAACATCGCCCGCCGACTCCCCGACGGCGAATGGCGCTTCGCCGTCCTCAACCCCCTCGGCACCGCCTGACCCCTTACCTGGAATTAAGCGATTCGCCGCGAGGTTGCTGATATGACGGGTACCACCACACGAGCGAAGGGACCGTTCGATGGCGAAGATGACCGGTGAAGAGCGTGAAAAGTTTCTGGCCGAGCTTCATGTGGGGGTGATCGCAATCGAACGACCGGATCGCGCCCCCTTGGCGGTGCCGATCTGGTACGCCTACGAACCCGGCGGCGAGGTCCACATCTGGACCGAATCCGGCTCGGTGAAGGAGAAGCTGATCCGCGCCGCAGGCCGCTTCACCCTCACGGCCCAGGTCGAAGAGCAGCCCTACCGCTACGTCTCGGTGGAGGGCCCCGTCACCGGCATCGAGCTCGGCACCCCGGAAACAGTGGGCCCCATCGCGATTCGCTACCTCGGCGAGGCCGCAGGCACGGCGTTCACCGACCAGAACCTCACCCCCGAATCCCTCCTCATCCGCATGCGGCCCGAACGCTGGCTGACCACGGACTACTCGAAGGAGTGACCGGGCCGGGGGCGGCGGATCAGCCTCGGAAGGCGCGGCGGTAGGCGCCGGGGGTGGTGCCGACGTGGGTGCGGAAGCGGCGGCGGAGGTTGACGGCCGAGGCGAGGCCGACTCGGGTGGCGATGGCCTCGACGGGGAGGTCGGTGTCCTCGAGGAGGGTGCGGGCGGCGGCTATGCGGCGGGACAGGAGCCACGCGCCCGGGCTGGTGCCGAGTTGATCGGTGAAGCGACGGGCCACGGTTCGAGGTGAGACGTTGAGGTGGGCGGCCATGTCGTCGACCGAAAGCGGCTGTGACAGGCGGGCTTCGGCCCAGGCGAGGAGGCCTTCGAGGACGTCGGTCGGTGGGGCGGGCGGAGCGTATTGAATCTGGCCGCCCGTGCGGTGCGGGGGCATGACCATGTGACGGGCGAGCAGGGCGGCATGCGCCGCGCCGTGGTCCTTGCGAACCAGGTGCAGGCACAGGTCGATGCCCGCACCGGCCCCCGCGCTGGTGGCGACATCGCCATGATCGACGTAGAGCGCGTTGGGTTCGACTCGAACACGGGGGAATTCGCGCCGCAGCTGGTCGGCGCGGGCCCAGTGGGTGGTGGCCGATCGGCCGTCGAGCAGACCGGTGCGAGCCAGGGCGAAGACGCCGGAGCAGATGGTGACGATGCGCGCGCCGCGGGCGTGCGCACGCACCAGCGCGCGGTGCACCCGCGGGGAGAGTGGAGTCTCGACCGGAAGCCAGCCCGGGATGATCACCGTGTCGGCGGACGCCAGCGCCGAAAGCCCCTGCGCCACATCCACCGTGTACCCGGAGGTCGTCGGCACCGGCCCCGGCTCCTCGGCGCACACGCTGAACTCGTAGTACTGCGGCACCCCGACCCGCGCCGTGCCGAACACCTCGGCGGCGCAGCCGAGTTCGAAGGTCGACTGCACCGGCCGCACCAGAGCCACCACGCGATGCATGGCAGAAAAGTACCCCATGACGTCATTGCTGACACTGGCCGACCGACTCCGCCCACGGCACCGTGGTGATCATGAACCCCGAGATCCTCGACCAGCCCGGCTACACCTCCATCGCCGTCACGGAATCCCCTGTGCGCGAGATCTTCCCGGGTATCCGCGTACGCCCCCTCTGGAAGGGCCCGTCCGGCGCGAGCGCCCACCTCCTCGAAATGGACCCCAACACCTCCTGGCCGCGCAAAGACATCCACGAGCCCGGCCCCGAAGAGGTCTACGTCGTCTCCGGCATCTTCAACGACGGCGCCCGCGACTACCCCGCGGGCACCTTCCTCCACGCCCCCGCCGGATCCTGGCACATCCCCTCAACCACCACGGGCTGCACCCTGTTCGTCTTCTACCCCGAGGGCTAGCCCCCGAAGCGCCTACGCGCCGAGCACAGACGCGGCGCGGAGCTGGCGGACGTACACGTCCTGCGTCGCGCGAGCGACCGTGTTCCCGTCGGCGTCATAGATCGTGGTGGAATGCGTGGTGATCGACTTGGCGCCGTCGCGGGTGGCCTCCCGAATCTGTTCGGCCCGCGTGGCGTCGAGTTCCATGGTGGCGGTGACGATTCCGCGCCCGGGTGCGACGAATTCGATACCGGATCGGACGCTCCAGACGCGGTAATCATCACCGAGTTGCCCGCGTGCCATGATCCCGAAGAACGGGTCGGTCATCGCATACAGCGTGCCTCCGAACGCCGCGCCGTTGATATTGCGGTTCCAGGGCCGCACGCGATGCGACACCCGCACCGACGTCCAGTCCTCGGCCACATGCTCGACCCGCACACCCGCGAATAACAGCGGCGGATAAGCGCTCATCAGATACCGAAACGCACGCGCCGACGGCAACCGCACCGAATCCCCCACTCCGCTCATCCCCGAGCCACTTTCACACTTGTGCCCTCGGCAGGATTCGAACCTGCGACACCCGCTTTAGGAGAGCGGTGCTCTATCCCCTGAGCTACGAGGGCTGGACGCGCCGGGCGGGCCCGGTCGGCGTGGACGTCGGGGAGTCTACCCGGTGGTGGGGGTTGGGGCCGCATCCGTTGGGTGGGGCGGGTCAGCGGGGGTGGTTGAGGGCGTAGCGGGTGCGTTCGGCGGGGGTGGCGTGCAGGACGCCGGGGGCGTCGAGGGTGGCGGGGAGACCGTGCTGGGTGAGGCGGTGGGCGCGGTTGGGGGCCATGTAGGCGGCGCAGTAGAAGAGGGCGAGGATCAGCGCGAGCAGGGTCATGGCGCAGCGGATCCAGACGGGGCCGGGGAAGGCGAGGAGGAAGGCCGCGAAGATCGGGAGGAACGGGATCATGCCGCGGGTGAGATGCCTTGTGTAGGCGTGCTTTCCGGTCAGGTCGTGGAGCACCCAGTCGCGCAGGTCGGCGGGCATGGGGCGGCCGACGGTGTAGCCGAGCCATTCGGGGAAGCTGGGGCGGCGGCGTTGGCGGATCATGACGGGCTCCTCTCGACCGCGGTGTTCAGCGGTTCCGATTTCAGCCTGCCGCGGCCGACGCCGCCCAGCTAGACGGCGGTTTTCTCGCAGTCCATAGCCTCGTTCTATGCCCGGGGCACTATCGCCGGGTGGCCTGCCCCTCGTCGTAGTCCGACGCCGCGAAGGTGCTCGTCTTCCGGCGGAACAGCAGCGTCGCGCCCGGCCAGTTGTTGGTGATCCGCCCCGAGGCGTTGCGATACCAGCTCGAGCAGAAGTTCCAGGGGGTGTCCTTCAACCGCTTCTGCAGCCAGTCGTCCCAGGCCTGTTCGGCCTCGGCCCGCGCCGACAGGAACCGACCCGGCCGCTCGCCCAGGTACTCGATGACCTGTCGAATGTAGCGGGCCTGCGACTCCAGCATGTAGATGATCGATCCCGACCCGACATTGGTGTTCGGCCCGTACATCATGAACAGGTTGGGGAAGCCGGGCACCGACATGCCCAGGAACGCCCGCGCCCCCTCCGGCGACCACTCGTCGGCGAGCTTGCGGCCTTGCAGGCCATAGATATTCATGGGCGCGAGGAATTCGGTTCCCTTGAACCCGGTCCCGTAGACGATCACGTCCACCGGATGCTCCACACCGTCCGCGGTGCGAATTCCGTTGGGCGTCACCGCCTCGATGGCGGTTGTCTCCACGGTCACATTGCTCTGCGCGAGCGCCGGGAAGTACGCGTTGGAGAACAGTCCGCGCTTGCAGCCCGCCGCGTAATCGGGAGTCAGCTTGGCGCGCAAGGCCGCATCGGGCACCTGCTTCTCGCGATGCCGGTCGGCGATGGCGATGACCGGCGCCTTGATCGCCGGAATGTCGGTGAGCGCCAAGGCCAGCACCTCGAAGAACGACCAGATGGCGAACCGCTCGGCCATCCGCGTCACCGGCACATGCTTGAACAGCGCGTGATGCAGCGGCGTGTACTCGGTGTCGAACTTGGGCAGCACCCAGGCGGCCGACCGCTGGAACAGGGTCAGGTGCTCGACCTGCGGCTGAATCTCCGGAATGTATTGAATCGCACTGGCTCCCGTGCCGATGCAGGCCACTCGCTTGCCGGTGAGATCCACCGAGTGGTCCCATTCGGCCGAGTGGAAGGCCGCGCCGGTGAAGGTGTCGATGCCGGGTAGGTTGGGCAGAGCCGGGCGGGAGAGCTGCCCGACGGCGGGAATGAGCACGTCCGCCAGGTGGGTGACGCCGTCGGCGGTCCGCACCCGCCAGATACCGCCCTGCTCATCGAATTCCGCGTCGACCACCTCGGTGCCGAATTCGATCTTCGACGGCAGATCGTATTTCTCGGCCACCGCGCGCATGTAGTCGTGGATGTCGCGCTGCTGCGAGAACCGCCGCGGCCAATCGGATTTCGGCTCGAACGACCACGAGTACAGCGGCGACGGCACATCGCAGGCAGCCCCCGGATAGGTGTTCTCGCGCCAGACGCCGCCCAGATCGGCCGCCTTCTCCAGGATGGTGAAGTTGTTCAGGCCGTGGCGGCGCAATTCCAGGGCCATGCCCAGTCCGGCGAACCCGGCACCGATGATCAGAATCGACGGCTCTCGCTGCATATCAGCAACGGTAGGGGGCGTTCTCGCTGGTCATGGAGACATCGCCGGTCAGTGAATCGGTATTTTCGGCCAGCTCCGGATGTGGAGGCCGCTTCCGGCATAACTGAGCGCTTGCTCACCTTGCTCACAATTCGCTGTCCGAGTCAGTGAGCGCGTCTGACCTGCGGCGCTGCCGCTCGACTGGACAGCCCGATGTGGGACTCAATATATTCACGGAAGTCTTTGCTCCAATTTTCTTGTCCTGGTTAGTGATTGGCTATTCTGCGACGCCGCAGGGGGTGTCGTCAGCGCGCCGAGCCGCTGACCAGGATCGCGGAACCGGTCGGTCGTCGTGTTGGGCGGCGGCGGATCGGTCACGGGCTGCGGACGGCGAGGGTGGGGTTCGTCGTCCGCAGCCCGAAGTTTTCGTGTCCGATTTCAGCTACGCTCGCCGCTAGTGACTCAGTTCACTCTCCAGTAGGCACATGCAAGGAGCGGTTGGGAAATGTTGAGCACCATGCAGGACGAGCAGCTGTCACTCGCGACACTGCTGCGCTACGCCTCCACCTTCCAGGGCGACAGCCACGTCTCCACCTGGACCGGAGACGGCGTCCGCACCCAGACCTATCGCGAGGTCGGCCAGGACGCGGCCCGGCTCGCCAATGCCCTGCGTGACCTGGGCATCGGGGTGGGCGACCGGGTCGGCACGTTCATGTGGAACAACAACGAGCACATGGTCGCCTACATCGCGGTGCCCGCCATGGGCGCGGTGTTGCACGCGCTGAACATTCGACTGTTTCCCGAGCAGCTGGTGTACGTGGCCAATCACGCCGAGGACCAGGTCGTGATCGTGGACGGCTCGCTGCTGCCGATGTTCGCCCAGTACCTGCCCAACCTGAAGACGGTGCGCCACGTCATCGTCGCCAATGGCGATGCCGCCGCACTGCAGGCGCCCGAGGGCGTCACCGTGCACTCCTACACGGAACTGCTTGCCGCGCAGCCCGATACCTACGACTTCCCGGTCATCGACGAGCGTTCCGCCGCGGGCATGTGCTACACCTCCGGCACCACCGGCGACCCCAAGGGCGTCGTCTACTCCCACCGCTCCAACTGGTTGCACGCCATGCAGGTGATCTCGCCCAACGGCATGGGCTTCACCGCGTCGGACACCGTGCTGGCCATCGTGCCGCTGTTCCACGCCAATGCCTGGGGCATCCCGTACGCCGCGCTCATGTCGGGCGCGAATGTGCTCATGCCCGACCGCTTTCTGCAGCCCGCGCCGCTGCTGGAGATGATGGAGCAGGCGCGCCCGACCTTCGCCGCCGCCGTGCCCACCATCTGGGGCGGCGTGCTGGCCGCACTGCAGGCCCAGCCGCAGGACATCTCGTATCTGCGCACCTGTGTGGTCGGCGGCGCGGCGGTGCCGCCGTCGATGATGCGCGCCTTCGAGGAGCGTCACCATGTGAAGCTGCTGCACGCGTGGGGCATGACCGAGACCTCCCCGCTGGGTTCGGTCGCCCACCCGCCCGCCGGGGCGGAGGGTGAGGAGGCCTGGGCCTACCGCTACACCCAGGGCCGATTCCCCGCCGGTGTGCAGGCGCGCCTGGTCGCCGACGACGGCTCGATCGTCCCTAACGACGGGGAAGCCCTGGGCGAGTTGGAGGTTCGCGGCCCGTGGATCACCGGCTCGTACTACTCGCCCTCCGGCGGCGAGGTCGATCCGGACAAGTTCCACGACGGCTGGCTCCGCACCGGCGATGTCGGCAAGATCAGCCCGAATGGCTACCTGACCCTGGTCGACCGCTCCAAGGACGTCATCAAGTCCGGCGGCGAATGGATCTCCTCGGTGGATCTCGAGAACGCCGTCATGGGTCACCCCGCCGTCGCCGAGGCCGCCGTCATCGGCATTCCGGACGAGAAGTGGGACGAACGGCCCCTGGTCGCCATCGTCCTGGTCGCGGGCGCCGAAACGAAACCCGAAGAACTGCGCGACTTCCTGGCCCCCAAGTTCGCGAAATGGCAACTCCCCGAACACTGGACCTTCATCGACGAGGTCCCCAAGACCAGCGTCGGCAAGTTCGACAAGAAGCGCCTGCGCGCACAGCATGCGGACGGCACGTTGCGGGTGATCACCCTGGCCTGACAGCCGAATGGGCCGATCCCTGCACAATCACACCGAAATTGCCAGGAAACTGTCGTCCAGCAGCGATTTGTGCAGGGATCGGCCCATTTCGTCCGGTCAGGTGAAGCGGGGCCCAGCACCGCCTCGCTACGCCGCATCATGCGCGGTCCACGGTGATCGGCGGGCTTTGTTTCTTGGTCCGGCGCGAGGCTACGCCAGTCCCTGCGCAACACGCTCCCAGGCGTCTCGAACGGCGGCCAGCGCGATCTCGGCACTGATCATCAACCGTGTCTGACCGGCCAACTGCGCGTTCCAGTCATCCTCATTCGGCGCATGATCGAACAATTGCGGGGTTGGGAGCCGGTTGGTCGGACCGTACCTGCGGTACAGCGTCCCTGCATCGCCGTTGATCGCCCCAATGTCGCTGAGCGCCCAGAGATCCCAGAGGTCGCGTGATGCCCGCCGATCGTGCCATGTTGTCGTCCTTCCCGCCGCAAAGGCCGGCAACGTTGGTACGAGCAGCTCGGCCGGTGGCACATCGCTGTATCGCTGTTCGAGACTGCGGAGTTCGGTCGGCCACATCGCTCTGCCCTGGGCCGACAGCAACTGGATCTTGACGAACACACCCGATGCGGAGCGAAGATTGGCGGCCCCGGTATCCGGGACGTCACTCAGCGGCGGTGCCCATTCCAACCGGCCGAAGCTCCGCGCGACCGATCGCGGCAAAGCGGCGTCCAGTTCGGCCGCGAGCATCCTCCGATTGCTCAGTGCCACCAGATCGATGTCTTCGCTGAGCCTGCCGCGCACCAGATGTGTACGGGCAAGTGCGGTTCCACCGATGAAGTGCACCCGATCAGCGAATCCGCGGCTGATTGCTGCTAGCAGATGGGAGATCAGATGGTCGCGCTCGACTTGCTCCGGAGCGACTCCGAATTGTACTGCGACACTGTCACGTTCACCCAAACTCATCCGCGATCCAACCTTCCGCCCGTCGAAGTGCCGCACCCAACCGCTGATCTGCAGCGAGCTGTGCAAGTCTCGACGAATCGCTACCCCGGTAGAGCGTCATGATCGCCGAACGAACCTCCGCCTCGGCGTTTCCCAGTTTCGGGCGTCGGGCAAGATCGAGCACGGTCTGTTCCGGAGTGGTGACCAGCGTTGGGCCCAGTGCCGTTTCGACGCGCTCAGCATCGAGTGTGTCGGTATCACGGCGAACGAAATGAACCTGCGCCGAGCGGTCTGCCAGTGTGATCGGCCGGTGTTGGCTCGGGACCGCGATCACCGCCGTCGCCAGTGCACGAGGTACGGCTCCCAACATGCGCGCTGCACTGATGCCCATGACAATCACCTGATCCGGCCCGTAAATCGACGACGCAATACCTGCGGCGGCTGCCTCGAGCCCGGGCAGCCAGGTCCGGCCGATGTAGTCCGGCGGGACGATGATGTAGTAGCCGTGAGCAACGCGATGCAGCACACCTTGATCGACAAGTCGCGCGACCTCGGGCCGCGGTTGAGCATAGATGTCGGCCAAGTCCTGCGGCCGCACGGTCCGAAGCGGTGTGCGCCAGAGTTCGCTGGGCAACAATGTGCTGCGACGCCCAGCCACCAGCATCACCTCCCTAAAGAGTATGCATTTAGTTGGCCTTTACCCAACGAAATGCATACTACCCCCTCCAGTTCCGACTTCGGCAGGGCCTCGTTCGAGCCTGCGGTGGCGGCGGCACGCGGCCTGCCAGGTCGAGGGGGTCTGGGATGCTGGGCGACATGGCGGAAGGATAGGTCGATTCTGCGGCGGACATGCCGTGGGTGGGCGTGTCAGGTTGGCGTCAGGTCGGTGTCAGCGGGGGTGGGGATAGTCGGTTGCGTACCAGCTACTACCAGCTGAAAGAGCGACTGAGATGAACACTTTCAATACGCCGGGGCCCGTTGGGGTCGAGATCGATGTGCTGTGCGGGAACGTCAGCGTCGCCGCTTCCGATCGGGGGGACACCGTGGTGGAGGTGCTGCCCACGGACGGAACGAAGAAGGCCGATGTGCGGGCTGCGGAGCGGACTCGGGTCGAGATGGTGGGGGGCGTTGTGCGGGTGACGATGCCGAAGGATTGGCGGACCTATACGCCGTTCGGGGGGAATGCCTCGATCGAGGTGAGTATTCAGGTGCCGACGGGGTCTCGGGTTAAGGCGCAGGCGGGGGTGGGGAACATTCGCGGGGCGGGTGGGCTCGGGGAGTGCGAGTTGGAGTTGGCGCTGGGCGACATTGTCGTGGAGCGGCCGCTCGGCTCGGTGTCGGCGAAGAACTGCAAGGGCGATATTCGCATCGGTGAGGCGGTGCGCGGGGCGATGCGGTTGCAGACGTCCATGGGTGATCTCGAGATCGGGATTCGCCCGGGCAGCGCGGTGCAGGTGGAGACCACCTCCCAGAACGGTTCCGCGCGTAGCGCGATGGGGCCGGTCGCCACGGGCCCGGACACGGTGCACGTGTTCGCGCAGACCGCCCTCGGCAATGTCGTCATTCGACACACCGCCGCCGCCTGACCACCAATCAGCTTCTACTACAAGGATTTACGATGACTCAGACCATTCCCGTCCCGCACGGCCTCCCCATGGAACGCAATGCCGGACCGTTCGCCCCGCCGCGTGAGATCTCCGAACTGCGCGCGGCCCGCCCGGTCAGCCCGCTGGTGTTCCCCGACGGTCATCACGGCTGGCTGGTGACCGGCTATGACGAGGTCCGAAAGCTGTTGGCCGACACCCGATTCAGCTCCCGCCTCGATCTCGGTGTGATTCACGTGCCCTACGAGACGCCGGGCATGCCGACCCCGACCGAACCGTCCCCGCAGATTCCGGGCCTGTTCGTCGCCATGGACCCGCCGGACCACACCCGCCTGCGGCACAAGCTCACCGGCGCTTTCACCCTGCGGCGCATGAAGCAGTTGCAGGATCACCTGGCCGAGATCGTGGAACGGCAGCTCGACGAGATGGCCCAATTGACACCGCCGGTCGATCTGGTGCGGCACTTCGCGCTGCCGGTGCCCTCGCTGGTGATCTGCGAAATGCTCGGCGTCCCTTACGAAGATCGCGCCACCTTCCAGGTGAACTCCGCCAAGTTCCTGGTCAAGGAGCAGACCCTGGAGGAGAAGGGCGCGGCCTACGGCGCGATGACCGCCTACCTGGCCGAACTGGTCGTGAGCAAGCGCGCCGAACCCGGCGAGGACATCCTCTCGGATCTGGCGCGCGACCCGGATCTGAGCATCGAGGAGCTGGTCGGCATCGCCTTCCTGCTGCTGCTCGCGGGCCACGAGACCACCGCGAACATGTTGGCGCTCGGCACGTTCGCGCTCTTGGAGCATCCGGAGCAGCTGGCCGAGTTGCGCGCCGATCCGGACCTGCTGCCCGATGCGGTCGAGGAGCTCATCCGCTACCTGTCGGTCGCGGACATCTTCTACCGCTATGCCACCGAGGACATCGAGCTGGGCGGCGAAACCATCACGAAGGGTTCGACGGTCGTCGTCTCCCTGCTGGCCGCCAACCACGACCCGCGGAAGTTCGATGACCCCGACGCCCTGGACATCCATCGCCAGCCGCGCGGTCTGGTGGCGTTCGGGCACGGCGTCCACCTGTGCCTCGGTCACCAGTTGGCCCGCCTGGAGATGCGCGCGGGCTTCGGCGGACTGCTGCGTCGCTTCCCGACGCTGCGGCTGGCCGTCGACGCCGATCAGGTGCCGCTGCGGACCGACATGAATATCTATGGCGTGCACGAACTGCCCGTCACCTGGACGGAGGGCGACCACTGAGCCGGGCCCCGGCCACGTCCGAACGTGATCCGACGACCGGTGGACACGCACGGCAGAATGGCCGGGTGCGAATCAGGACGCTTGGACCGCTCGACATCCGGGCAGACGACGGGAACCCGATCGAGGTGCCGGGTGCTCGACTGCGAGGGCTGCTCATCGCCCTCGCGCTCGAGCCCGGCCGCGCGGTCCCCAAGACGAAACTGGTCGACTGGATTTGGGGCGAGCAGCCGCCCGCCGACGCGGCGAACGCCCTGCAGGCCTTGGTGTCCCGACTGCGCCGACTGCTGCCCGACGGCTCGATCGAGGTGCAGGCGGGCGGCTACCGGCTGCTCGCGCGGCCCGAGAATGTCGATGCCGTCCGCTTCGAACAGCTCGTCGACCAGGCCCGCGGCGGTGACGACGGCCAGCGGGCGCGACTGCTGCGCGAGGCCCTCGAGCTGTGGCGCGGGGAGTTCATGCAGGACATCGGCGTACCCGGCAGTGAGATCGTGGACGCGGTGCTGGTGCGGTTCGAGGGGCTGCGCCTGGCCGCCATGGAGGATCTCTACGAGGCCGAGATCCGGCTGGGCCGCGACGCGGAGCTGATCCCGGAACTGACCGAACTGGTGACCCAACACCCCATGCGGGAGCGACTGACCGGTTCGCTCATGCGGGCCTTGGCCGCCGCCGGACGCACCACCGAGGCCCTCACCGCCTACGAGCGACTGCGCGAAACCCTCGCCGACGAACTGGGCGTGGACCCCGCCCCGGAACTGTCCGCACTGCATCTGGCGCTACTGCGCGGCGAGGTCGGCGCGCGCCAAGAGGACGAGCGCAAGACAAATCTGCGCGCCGAACTGACCACCTTCGTCGGCAAACAGGGCGAGATCGCCGCAGTGCGCGAACTGGTTGCGGCACACCGGCTCACGACCCTGACCGGCCCCGGCGGCTCCGGCAAGACCCGCCTAGCCGTCGAGGTGGCCCACACCCTGCTCGAGGATCTGCCGGACGGGGCGTGGCTGGTGGAGCTGGTCTCCGCCGACGCCAAGGGCGATCTGGCCCAATCCGTGCTGGCCGCACTGGGTCTGCGCGACGCCCTGCTCGGCAGCGGCGCCCACGCCGAACCGATGGACCGGCTCATCGCCGCCCTGCGCGAGCGCGAAACCCTGCTCATTCTCGACAACTGCGAGCACGTCATCGACGCCGCCGCGGCCTTCGCCCACCGCCTGCTGGGGGAATGCCGACGGCTACGGATTCTCGCCACCAGCCGTGAGCCCCTGGGTATTACGGGCGAGGCGCTCTGGCAGGTGCAGCCGTTGAGCCTGCCCGCCGCCGACGCCGACCCGACCGCCATCGCGGCCTCCCCCGCCGTCCAACTCCTGCTGGATCGGGCCCGCGCGGTGCGCACGGACCTCGCGACCGACACCGCGACCCTCACCACCATGGCGCGCGTCTGCCGCGCGCTCGACGGCATCCCGCTGGCCATCGAATTGGCCGCGGCCCGCCTGCGCACCATGTCCCTCGAGCAGCTCGCCACCCGCCTCGACGACCGCTTCCGCCTGCTGACCGGCGGCAGCCGCACCGCGATACCGCAGCATCGGACGCTGCGCGCGGTGGTCGACTGGAGTTGGGAGTTGCTCTCCGACGCCGAACGCATGGTGCTGCGCCGCCTCGCGGTGTTCTCCGGCGGCGCGAGTCTGGAAGCGGCCGAACAGGTTTGCGTCGCGTGCGACCCCGACGCGGGTGACGGGAAGAGCACGGCGGTCGAGCAGTGGGAGGTGCTCGAACTGCTGACCGCGCTGACCGAGAAGTCCCTGCTGCTCGTCACCGAGGACGGCGGCCCGCGCTATCGCATGCTGGACACCATCAGACAGTATGCGCGCGAACGCCTCGAGGAGTCGGGCGAGGCCGATCACGTACGGCGAGCGCATCTTTCGTACTTCACCGACCTCGCCGCGCAGGCCGAACCCCGGCTGCGCCGCGCCGACCAGCTGGAGTGGCTGGCCATCCTCGATCGGGAGCACGACAATATCGCCGCGGCCATGCGCGGCGCGCTCGCGGATCGCGACGGGACCGCGGCCATGCGGCTCGCGGCGGCGGGCGGCTGGTACTGGTGGCTGGCCGGGCACAAGGCCGAAGGCCTGGAGTTCGTCATGGCGGCCGCCGATCTGCCCGCCGAGGTGGATGACGCAACCCGGGTCACGGTGTACGGGCTCGTTTCGCACTTCCTGTCCTCGGGGCCGAACGATCAACGCCAAGTGCAGGATTGGATTCACAAGGCCTACGAGCTGAGTCGCGACGGCCGCGGCGGCGGGCACCCCACGGTGGCACTGGTGGCCGCGTTGGAGCGCCTGTTCCAAGGCCCGGAGGCCATGCTGACCGCGTTCGAGCCGCAGCTCACCGATGACGATCCGTGGGTGCGGGCGCTGGCCCGGCTCCAGATGGGCAAGATGCGGGTGGTGCTCGGCCAGGGCGGTCACGAGGTGGACGAGTATTTCGAGACCGCGCTGGCCGAGTTCCGGGCCATCGGCGAACGGTGGGGAATGTCGTTCGCGCTCACCGAGTTGGCCGAACGCCTGGCCCAGCGCGGCGAATTCGTTTCCGCGTGTGAGCATTTGGGTCAGGCGATCACGGTGGTGAGCGAGGTCGGCACGCTCGAGGACGTGGTCCGAATCCGCTCGCGGCAGGCCCAGTTGTACTGGCTGCTGGGCGATTCGGAGGCGAGTGCCGCCGCCACGGCCGAGGCGCTGCGGGCCGCGGATCGGTCCGGCTGGCCCAATGCCAAGGGTGAGCTGGCGCTGTCGATGGCGGAACTGGCCCGCTGGCAGGGCGACGCCGAGGAGGCGTACCGCCAGATCGACCTCGCGACAACCCAATTGGACAGCGGGCAGGAGCATCAGTACGTCTACGCGCAGATCCATTCCCTGCGTGGCTATCTCACGGATGATCTCGACAAGGCCCGCGAACACCATGCCGCCGCCTTCGAATCGGCCATAGCGGCGGGCCACGCGCAGCTGATCGCCCAGATCATCGTCGGCATAGCGGATCTCGCGCTGCGCAACGACGAGTTCGAGCAGGCCGCGCGGCTGCTCGCGGCCAGCGCACGGGTGCGCGGCGTGCCCGATCGTTCCCTGCCGGATACGGCGCGCATCGAGGAGGCGACACGAGATCGCCTCGGTGAAGCGGGCTTCACCGAGGCGATGAGGGAAGGGGCGGAATCGGATTGGAGCAATCTGGTCTCGATCACGCTCGCTTGTTGAACGTGGCCCGCGACCACACGTATCCGACAATGGCGAACCCGGCGCACCAGGCCAGCGCGGCGGCGGTGTAGCCGCCCGACGGGTGTCCGGTGAGAAACCCGCGCAGGGATTCGATGATCGGGGTGAAGGGCTGGTACTGCGCGAACTGCTTGACACCCGCGCCCATCTTGTCGGCGGGCACGATCGCGCTGCTCAGGAAGGGCAGCATGATCAGCGGCACCACGGACATGCCCGCGGATTCCGGGGTCTTGGCCGCCATGCCCAGCGCCACGACCAGCCAGGAGGCTGCGAACGAGGTCGCGAGCACGATGCCGATCGCACCGAGCCATTCACCGGCGCTCGCCGGGGACCGGAAGCCCAGGGCGAAGGCCACACCGAGCACGGCCGCCAGGGCGATCACATTGGTGAGGATGGTGGCCGCCACGTGGCCGGTCAGCACCGCGCCCCGCGACACGTCCATGACCTTGAACCGGTTGATGACGCCCTTGGCCATGTCCGAGCTCACCGAGACCGCGGTGCCGGAGAGCCCGTAATTGATGGCCAGCAGCAGCATGCCGGGAGTCGCGTAGTCGATGTAGTGCCCGCCGACATTGAAGGCGCTGCCGAAAACGTAGACGAAGATCAGCAGCATCATCACCGGCATGAGCGCGGCATTGAAGACCGTGACCGGGTTGCGGACGATGTGTTTGAAGTTGCGGCGCAGCATGATCGACGAATCGCCGATCGCGGCGGCCAGGGGGCTGGGGGTGATGGTCGCGGTGCTCATTGTGCTTCGGCCTCCGTGGTGGCGTGCCCGGTCAGGGCGAGGAAAACGTCATCGAGATCAGGGGTATGGATGGAGACCTCATCGGCCTCGAGGGAGTGGTCGGCGAGCCGATCCAGCAGCGCGCGCAGGGGTTTCGTGCCGCCATTGCCCGGCACCTGCAGGGTCAGTGCGTCGTGGTCGGGGGTGGCGACGGGCAGCACCCGCAGCGCCGCTTCGAAAGTCGCGCGGTCGCCGAACCGGAGCTGGATGTAGCTGCCGGGCACCTGCCGCTTGAGGTCGTCGGGGGTGCCCTGGGCGACGATGCGTCCGCCGTCGAGCACCGCGATCTGGTCGGCGAGCTGGTCCGCCTCCTCGAGGTACTGGGTGGTGAGGAAGATGGTCACGCCGTCGGCGACCAGTTCTCGCACTATGTCCCACAGGGCGCGGCGGCTGCGCGGATCCAGGCCGGTGGTCGGCTCGTCCAGGAAGACGATTTGCGGCCGGGTGACCAGGGTCATCGCCAGGTCCAGCTTGCGGCGCATACCGCCGGAGTAGGTGGAGGCCTGCTTGCGCGCCGACTCGGTCAGTGCGAAGCGCTCCAGCAGCGAATCGACCACCTGCTTGCGGTCATTGCCGCGCAGCCGGTGCAGATCGGCCATCAGCTGGAGGTTCTCCTCGCCGGTGAGCAGATCGTCGACGGCCGCGAACTGACCGGTGACCCCGATCGACGCGCGGACCGCCTTGGTCTGCGTGGCGATGTCGTAGCCCGCGACCCGCGCCGTCCCGCCGTCGGCAGTGAGCAGCGTGGTCAGGACATTGACCGTGGTGGTCTTGCCCGCGCCGTTGGGACCGAGCAGCGAGAAGATGGTGCCCGCACCGATGGTCAGATCGATGCCGTCGAGGATCGTCTTGTCCCCGTATGCCTTGCGCAACCCGGAGGCCGCGATTGCTGTGCTGTTCATGGCGACAACATTCGCCGGGCCGCCTGATACGGACCTGACACCGACCTGACATGCCCGCTGATACCCGATTTTCCCTGCTCAGACCTGTCTTTTGCGGGCCGGGCTTGCCGCCGTGCTCACCTGCCGCCTAGCGTGAGGGCCGCCGTGGTGCTCGGGAAACCGGTGGGAAACCGGTGCGGCCCTCGCCACTGTGATCGGTTAGTCGGTGCGTCGTCCGGTCCGCTCGCGCGGGCCGGGGTCACGGAATCTCGGTTCCGGAAGACCAGACACGCCGGTGTTCGACCCGTCAGCCAGGAGACCGGCCACGGCACCAACGAACCCCGTCCACGAGGTGCTGGAGAGGCCGCCCTAGATGTCCCTGCCCGAAAACCCGGTCCCGAGAACGCTTCCCGCCCTGCGTTGGGAGCGCCGCGACTGGCTCCGCACCGGCGGACTGCTCGCCGTCATCGCCGTGATGCACATAGTGGCGTTCGGCATTCTGTTCGCGCTGGTGCTGCCCCAGCACTACACCGTCGGCACCCAGGTGTTCGGGGTCGGGCTGGGTGTCACCGCCTACACCCTGGGCATGCGGCACGCCTTCGACGCCGACCACATCGCCGCCATCGACAACACCACCCGCAAGCTCATGGCCGACGGCAAACGCCCGGTGTCCGTGGGCTTCTGGTTCGCGCTCGGCCATTCCACCGTGGTGGTGCTGCTGGCCGCCGGGATCGCGGCCGGGGCCCGGGTGGCCACCACGCTGGTCGACGACGACTCCAGTGCGCGAAAGGATCTGGGCCTGGTCGCCACGCTCAGTTCCGGCACCTTCCTGTATCTGATCGCCGCGCTGAATCTGGTGGCACTGGCCGGAATCTGGCGGGTGTTCAAGGCCATGCGGGCCGGACAGTTCGACGAGCACGAGCTCGAACGGCACCTGGACAATCGCGGTTTCATCAATCGGATCCTGGGACGGTTGACCCGCTCCATCACGCGACCCGGGCAGATGTATCCGATCGGCCTGCTGTTCGGCATCGGCTTCGACACCGCCACCGAGGTGACGCTCATGGTGATGGCCGGGTCCGGCGCGGCCGCGGGCCTGCCCTGGTACGCCATCGTCTGCCTGCCGCTGCTGTTCGCCTCGGGCATGAGCCTGTTCGACACCCTCGACGGCACCTTCATGAATTTCGCCTACCACTGGGCGTTCTCGAACCCGGTGCGCAAGGTGTACTACAACCTGACCATCACCGGGCTCTCCATCGCGGTGGCCTTCCTGATCGGCACCATCGAATTGGTCGGCATCGTCCACGACAAGCTCGATCTCACCGATCCGATCACCGCCTGGATCGCCGGAATCGACCTGAACAATGTGGGATTCGTGATCGTCGGCCTGTTCGTGGCGGTGTGGGCGATCGCGCTGGCCTACTGGCGGCTGGCGAAGGTCGAGTCGCGCTGGTCCTTGACGGCCGAAAGGCCGTAGAGCACAGGGATGATCGGGGCGGTCTCGGGCAGCCGCCACCAGCCGTTGTCGGTGCGGACCATACCCGGCCAGCGCGGCCACGGGAGCGTCTCGGTCTCGGTGAGGCCGGTGATGCGCAGGCCCGCGGCCAGCAGGGCATTGATCACCTCGCCCAGGCCGTGCCGCCATTCGTAGGCGGTGGTGTCGGTGGTGAGGTCCGGGCCGTCGGTGTAGGTGTGGACGCTGTCGCGGCGCTGGGCACCCCGGCCTTCGAGGTAATCGTCGTGCAGCACAAGGCGATTCGGGTCCTCGCCCGGCGCCGGGGTGGGGCCGAGGGCGTGCAGCAGTGGATGGAATTCGACCAGGTAGAACAGCCCGCCGGGCCGCAGGAGATCGGCGATCACGCGGGCCCAGCGGTCCAGGTCCGGCAGGTAGCAGAGCGCGCCCTTGCCGGTGTAGACGATGTCGAAGCCCCTGCCGGTCAAGGACTCTCGCGCGTCGTAGACGTCCGCGCACACGTATTCGACGGTGTCCCCGGCCAATTCGCGGGCATGCCGCACCGACTCCGGCGAGAAGTCGAGACCGACCGTACGGGCCCCGCGCCGCGCGAATTCGATTGTCTCCGTGCCGAGATGGCATTGCAGGTGCAGCACATCGCGATCGCGCACCTCGCCGAGGGCATCCCATTCGAACGGCGCGAACCAATAGCCCGAATCATGGTCCCGATAGAAACTGCTGGCGGCGTGAATGCCCGCGCGGGCATCCCAATTGCGACGGTTCACCGACAGGGGATCGATGCTCACGCCGCCATGCTAGGTCGTCAGAACAGGGACTGGGCGTCGGCCGCGATGAAGAAGCCGTGACCGTCCACCGAGCAGCGCACCCCACTCTGCATGGATTCGCAGATCACCCCGCGCACACCGATGGTCTGACCGTATTCGAGGACCTTGCCGCCACCCTCGTGATTGCCCGGCGCGGTCGAGCCGTCGGTGGGCGGGCCGACGTAGACACCCTGGTTGAGGCAGACGAATTCGGCGGTCCCCTCCCGCACCTGCGCGGCCACCTCGTGGGCGGGGTTGTTGGCACACGACAGCCCGGCCGGAATCACGGTGGCGTTCTTCAGCTGACAGCCCACGGTGTGGATATTGTCCACGTAGATGCCACATTTGATGTTCTTGCTGGGCGACTGGAAGTAGTAGTGACCCTGCGACTCGAAGTCACGGGCGTCCACATTCACGTCGTCGCGGTTCGGGAGGGTCGGCGTCGACTTGGCGGCCGTGGTTCCCGGCGCGGAGCCCGGGGCCGAGGTCGCCACCGGTCCGGACGGGGTCGCCTGGACGGTGGACGCGGGCGCAC
Source organism: Nocardia sp. CDC160 (assembly GCF_035818795.1). Lineage (NCBI taxonomy): Bacteria > Bacillati > Actinomycetota > Actinomycetes > Mycobacteriales > Nocardiaceae > Nocardia > Nocardia sp. CDC160. Next base: position 564,139 of record NZ_JAYKYT010000001.1, read on the forward strand.
CGGAGGTACCGGTGTCGGGGTCACAACCGGCCAGCGCTCCGACCATCAGGAGGGCGGCGGCCGCGGTGAGGAGCTTCTTCATGATCACTTCGCTTTCGGTCGTCGAACATGGTCGGTGGCGCGCCTGGCAGATCATTGGCAATTCATTTCCCCCACAGAAACATTCGTTCGAATCGCGATTGTCGTTAGTTGCACTAATAGCCCCAGATTCGAGGGGCTTGACGGTCTAGGCTGTCTGCCATGACGCCGCTGCAGCGCTATATCGCAGAGGAAATCGCCACCGACCACGCCGAAGGCCTGCTCAGCCGCCGGGAGGCACTGCGACGGCTGGGACTGCTCGGCATGGGCACACCCGCCGCGGTGGCCCTGCTCGCCGCGTGCGCGGAATCCTCGAAGCCATCCTCCCCCACCACCCCCGCCACGGGCACGACCGCGTCCGGCGCGCCCGCCGCGCCGCCGGGCACCGCGACGGCCGTCAAGCCGACCGCCATCACCCTGCCCGGCCCCGAGGGCCGCACCCTGCAGGCGGCCTGGGCGGAGGCCGCGCAGCCCAAGGGCGGCGTGCTGGTGATCCACGAGAACAAGGGCCTCACCGACCACATCCGTTCCGTGACAGGCCGTTTCGCGGGCGTCGGCTATTCGGCGCTGGCGGTGGATCTGCTCTCCGAGGAAGGCGGCACCGCCTCCTTCACCGACGAGGCCGCCGCCACCGCGGCGCTGAGCAAGATCCCGCAGGATCGCTTCGTCGCCGATCTGCGCGCCGGGCTGACCGAGCTCGGTAGGCGAGTTCCGGGAAAGAAGCTGGGCGCCACCGGTTTCTGCTTCGGCGGCGGCCTGACCTGGTTGCTGCTCACCTCCGGCACGCCCGAACTGGCCGCGGCCACGCCCTTCTACGGCCCCTTCCCCGACGGCGGTCAGTTCACCGGCTCCAAGGCCGCGGTCCTCGCCGTCTACGGCGCGTTGGACAGCCGCGTCGACGCCTCCCGCCCGGCCGCGGAGGCCGCCCTGGACAAGGCGGGCCTGCCCCACGAGAGCTATGTCGCCGACAATGCCGACCACGCCTTCTTCAATGACACCGGCGCCCGCTACCAGCCCACCGCCGCCGCGGAAGCCTGGCGTCGCGTCCTCGACTGGTACGGCCGCTACCTCGCCTGATCGCCCCTGATGTTTGGATGGGCGGGTGGAGTTGCGTCAACTGCGGTATTTCGTGACGGTCGCCGAGGAGTTGCATTTCGGGCGGGCGGCCGAGCGTTTACACATCGCGCAACCCGCCGTGAGTCAGCAGGTGCAGCGGCTGGAACGGGATCTGGGGGTGCAGTTGTTGGACCGGTCGCCGCGGCGCGTGCGGTTGACCGAGGCCGGATTGCGGTTTCTGCCCGCGGCGCGCACCGTGCTGGCAGCGGCGGATCAGGCGCGGGCGACGGTCGCCGAACTCGCGGGCGGACGGGCCGAGGTGTTCCGGCTGGGGACGGTGACCGGGCTCGGCGAGCGACTGGACGCGGTGCTCGACGCCTTCGCGGACAAGGCACCGCAGGTGCAGGTGGAATTGGTGGCGCTGCCGGTGCGGGAACGGCTGGCGCAGGTGGCCGACGGACGGCTGGATGCCGCGTTCGTGCGGTCGCCGGAACCCGAGGAGAGCCCGGAGCTGGATTTCCTGCCCGCCTGGGATGATCCCCTGGTGGTGGCGCTGCCCGCCAAACACGCACTGGCGAAACAGGATTCGGTGCAGCTGACCGATCTGGCCACCGTGCCGCTGCGGCTGACCGAGCGACGCAATCATCCGGCGCTGGTGGATCTGGTGCTGAACGCCTGTGCCCGTGCGGGATTCGAGCCGGTGCCCGCCCCGACCTCGACCACACTGCAGGACACCCTCGCGGCCATCGGCGCGGGCTCACCCATGTGGACCGTCGTCTACGAGTCGAATGCCCGGCAGGTCCACAACTCCCGGGTGGCGTTCCGCCCGTTCGCGGACGCGGGCATGAGTCTGCCCATCGCGCTGGCGGTGCGCGCGGACGCCGCCTCGCCGAATCTGCGCCTGCTCGGCGCGCTGCTCGCGAATTTCACACGATAAGGATCGCTTATCGCTGCGCTAGCGACCTGGCCATTGGTCGGGGCGCGGAATTCCGGTGAACTGTTCTCAGGCCGCCGAACGGATCGGAACTCGGAGGAAGAACTCCGAGATGGCCTGCACACCAACCTTTTTCGTGAAGGAGAACAGTCATGCCCATCGTCACCGTGCAGCAGGGTCCCCGCACCGTCGAGCTGAAGCGCGACCTGGTTCGCCGCATTACCGACGCCTTCGTCGACGCCTACCAGATCCCGGCCGAGGCCGTGCAGGTCTGGATCCACGAGACCCCCGCCGACAGCTGGGGCACCGCGGGCCGCCTGACCGCCGACGGCAAGTAGCCGGAGCCCGTCGGTCCGCCGCGGCCGCTCGACCCGGGTCCCCGACCCGCCACCGAGTCGCCCGCGGCGCGCCGTCCCGCCCCGGCGCATTCCACACGTTCACTCCCCCAAGGACTTTCCATGCCCATAGCCGTCTTCGCGCTGGCCCTGTGCGCCTTCGCCATTGGACTCACCGAATTCGTGGTCGCGGGGCTCCTGCCCAATATCGCGACCGACCTGCACGCCTCGATTCCGGCCGCGGGCCTGCTGGTCTCCGGCTACGCCCTCGGCGTGGTCATCGGCGCGCCGCTGCTCACCGCCCTCACCGGCACGGTCGAACGCCGCCGTCTGCTGACCGGACTCATGACCTTGTTCCTGTTCGGCAGCGTGGTCTCGGCGCTGGCCCCGGGGTACGGCGTGCTCATGCTGGGCCGCATCCTCGCGGCCCTGGCCCACGGCGCGTTCATGGGCGTGGGCATCGTGGCCGCCGGTGAACTGGTACCCGCCGACAAGCGCGGGCGGGCACTGTCCCTCGTGATCAGCGGCGCGACGCTGGCCACCGTGCTGGGCGTGCCGTTCGGCACCCTGATCGGGCAGCAACTCGGCTGGCGGGCCACCTTCTGGATCGTGGCCGTCTGCGCCGCCGTCGGCCTGGCCGGAGTGGCCACGCTGGTGCCGCGCGCCGAACGCGCCGCGCAGGGCGACCTGCGCACCGAGTTCACCACCCTGCGCCAGCCGCAGGTGCTGCTGGTTCTGCTGATCACCGTGCTGGGCTTCGGCGGCGTCATGACCTCCTACACCTTCATCGCCGAAATGGCCACGCGGGTCACCGGTTTCGCCAGCGGCTCGGTCATCTGGATCACCATGCTGTTCGGCCTGGGCACCGTGGTCGGCAATCTGGCGAGCGGCCGATTCACCGACCGCTACCCGCGCGCGGCCGTACCCGTGGCGCTGGGACTGCTGGCGCTGGTGTTGGCCGTGCTCACCCTCGCCATCCACGACAAGGCCGCCACCTGCGTGACCGTATTCCTCTTCGGTGCTGCCGCTTTCGGCACCCTCGCCCCGCTGCAGATGCGCGTCATGGCCAAGGCGCAGGCCGCGCCCACCCTCGCCTCGGCGACCAATGTGGCGGCGTTCAACCTGGCCAATACGGTCGGACCGCTGCTGGGTGGCGCACTGCTCAATGCCGGATTCGGTTACCCCACGCTGAATCTCGCGGGTGCGCTGGTGACCGCCACCGGTTTGACAGTCGCCCTTCGTAGCCTGGCCGCCGAGCGCCCCCGAACCATCCCGGCCGAACCGGCCCTCATCACGGCCTGACCCCCGACCACACCTTTACGAGAACGGTTGAATCCCATGCCTTTCGCACCCGTCACCCTCACCAACGGCCCCAGCACCGTCGAATACCTCGTCACCGGCAGCGGTCCGGGCGTGGTCCTGGTGCACGGCACCTTCGCCAATGCCGAGGCCAACTGGGCCGAGCTCATGGCGGAACTGGGCGAGCGCTACACGGTCGTCGCCCCCAACTACGCCGGATCCGGTGCCACCGCGGCCCCGGACACGGTGACCGTCGACGATCTGGCCGCCCAGGTCCTGGCCGCCGCCGACCACGCGGGACTGACGAGCTTCCACCTCGCCGGGCACTCGCTGGGCGCGGTCGCGGCGGCCGCGCTGGCCGCCCGGCACCCCGAGCGCGTGAATTCGCTTGTCCTGCATGCCCCCTGGGCGGCCACCGGGATCCGCGCCGCCGCCCAGTTCGAGCTGTGGCAGCACCTGCTGCGCACCGATCCCGCCGCACTCGCCCGACTGCTGCCCCTGACGGTGCTGAAGCCGGAGACCGTGGCGTCGTGGAGCGCGGCCGATTTCGAGGACACCGTCGCCGCCTTCGCCGGTCTCCTCGCGCCGAGCCACGCCGTGCAGGTGGCCGCCGACCGCGACGCCGATATTCGAGACCTGCTCCCGCGCATCACCTCTGCCACACTGGTGCTCGCCAGCGCCCAGGATCAGATCGTCCCGATCGCCGAGCAACGTGAGGTCGCCCATGCCATTCCCGCCGCCGAATACCTCGAGTTCGACGCCGGTCACGCCCTGCCGCTCGAGGACGGCCCGGCCTTCGCCAAGGCCATCACCGAGTTCTTCGACCGCCACACCGACGCCTGAGCGCTCCGGCGAATCCCTCGCGACCGACACCTCCCGGCCCGGACCGACCATCCGGTTCCGCGAGGTGTCGGAGCCGTTCCAACCTGGTATCGAACCAGCATGTTCGCAGGTAGAGGCCGATTTCAGAGGTACAACGACAGCATGAGCGAGCAAGTCGGCAGCGCTGCCGTACCGGCACCGGCGGGACGTTCGGTGGAATTCTGGGGCTACTGCATGTGGGGCCTCGCGGGGCTGGCAATCGCGGTGTCCGAACTCGCGTCGGTCTTCCGACTGGCGAGCTGGCCGACCATCTCCAATACCATCGGGCACCTCGAGACCCAGCACGACTGGGTGCGGCTGATCGTGGTCGCGGTGATCGTGCTGCTGGCCTACTACGCGGTCCCCCAGCTGACCACCCCGCCCGCGCCGGTCGTGCAGTCGGTGGCCGGTCGCACGCTCACCGCGAACGGTCGTGTCACCAAGGGAGATTCACCGGTCACCCTGCTGGGCGCGGGCTACCTGGTGGCCGCCATCGGTACCTACATCTTCGGCGTGCTGTTCGCGGCGGCCGACCGCGGCATGCACCCGAATTCCTATCTGGGCGCGTACGTCCTCTACGGTCTGATCGCCCTCATGTGGGTGATCGTCCCCAGCATCCTGGCCATGTTCTTCAGCCGAGATGTCCCGTTCCCCACCCTGTTTCGCACGATCGGCTATCTGGAGCGGCGCGCCCACCCGGTGGCCGCCATCCTGCTCGCCGGACTGGTCGTCCTACTGATTCACCTGGCCTTCTACCCCTGGCCGGTGGTCGCGAACTGACCCTATTTGCGTCCGCGTAGCACCAGGAAGGCCGCGTAGGCCGCCCCCGCGACACCGACCACTACGACCACACCGATGGTTGTCAGGATTGCGTCCACCCTTGCGATTCTAGGCTTTTCGGCGAGATCCGGCGGCGTGGTCAGCGCGGGTGATGGGGGCGGCGGCGAATCGTCAGCGCGTCGGCGACCGACAGCAGCAGTGTCGTGGTGTCGTCGGTGTGCGCCCACCACCGATGCCGCACACCGGCCGTGCAGTAGAAGGTGTCCCCCGTCCCGAGCACGTGCTCCTCACCCCCGGCCACCACCGTGATCGCGCCCCGCACCACATAGATCAATTCGTCATTGGCGTGGGCGAATTCGCGGTCGCCGTGTGCCGAGCCGCCGGTGAATTCCAAGGCCCGCAGATCACGGTCGCCGTGCACGAGCGAGCGGACCGATCCGTCGGCCGCCTCGGCCTGCGGCAGCCGGGTGTCCTCGTCGGCGCGCACCACGGGCGAGCTCGGCGCGTCGTCGGCCTCGGACAGCAACTCGGTCGCGTTGACGCCCAAGGCATCCGCGATGCGCTGCAACGACCGCAGGCTGGAACTGCTGCGCCCGTTCTCGAATTGGCTCAGGAACGACTGCGACAACCCGGTCGACTCGGCCAGCCGCGCCAGCGTCAGCCCGGCGGCCAGGCGCCGGGCATGCACGACCCGGCCGAGCCGCCGCCAGCGTCCGTGTTCGATATCCACTCCATGCCCTTCGGTCCGCCTCGAGCCGCCCTTTCGGTTTGCCTCGAGCCGATCGGAAATCTTCACCCCGAGAACAATCTACTGAATATTCAGTAAGTCTGAATATTTGGAGGAACCGTGGAGCAGAACACCCTCAAGCGCCGGGGCATCGGACTCATCGACAGCGATCCCGACCTGGCCTTCCCGGGCTACACCCTGTACGCACCGCTGGCCGGGAACGGCGTCGTCGACCTGGTCGATCTCGCGGGCGAGCGCGTGCACCGCTGGCAGTTGCCCTACCGTCCCGGCCGTCACGCCCGGCTGCTGCCCGGCGGCACCCTCGCCTACAACGGATCCACCCTGGCCGCGGGCGTGCTGTTCCCCATGTGGCGCAAGTACAGCGGCGGTTCCATGGGCAAGTACGCGCCCGACGGCACCCTGCTCGCCGAACACCGCGACGACCTGCAACACCACGACGCCCACCACTACGACGACGGCCGCATCCTCTACACCGCGGTCGAACCGCTGACGGGCGCGGCCGCGGCGCGCATTCGCGGCGGCGTGCCCGGCACCGAGGCGGACGGCACGGTGTGGGCCGATGTCATTCGCGAGGTCGACGCGGACGGCACCCTGCTGTGGGAGTGGCAGGCCGCGGCCCACCTCGATCCCGCCGATCACGTACTGCAGCCGCATTATTGGCGCGAGCACTGGCCGCTCATCAACAGCGTGCACCCGCTCGACGAACACACCGTGGTGGCCAGCCTGCGCAGCGTGTCGGCGGTGATCCTGATCGACCGCCGCACCGGCCGCGCCACCACCCTCACCGACCGTTCGACCGTGGCGCAGCAGCATCACGTCACCCCGGTCGGCGACGGCCGCGTGCTGCTCTTCGACAATGGCACCTTCCGCACCGGCGAGTCGGTGACCTACAGCCGAGTCCTCGAAATCGACCTGGCGACAGGCGAACTCGCGTGGACCTACCAGGATTCCCCGCGCGAGGCGTTCTTCACCCCGTACATGGGCGGCGCGCAGCGGCTGGCGAATGGCAACACCCTCATCACCGAGGCGGCGTTCGGGCGCATCTTCGAGGTGACGCCGGATCGGCGGATCTGCTGGGAGTACGTGGTCCCGTCGTTCACCGAATACCCCGACGCCGGGACCGCCGAGACGTTCCCGGGCGTCTCGAACGCGATCTTCCGCGCCTACCGCTACGCCCCCGCGGAGATCCCCTGGCTGTAGTGGGTCCCGGCGCGGCGCGCATGACCGATCGGGTGAACAGGCGTATGCAGGAGGCATGGGTCGCCATCCGCAGCGGACGCCGTTCTATGGGGTGTTGATGCTGATCGGGGTCATGCTCTCCGGGCTCTGGGTCCGGGACTGGCCCTGGTTGTGGCTGCGGGCGATCGGATTCATCGGTTTGTTCGTCATCGCGTTCGTCGGGTTCATCATGACGTTTCGCGATCTCTCATGACGCAAATATTGCATACATAGCGATTCATGCATATGGTGGTCCGGGCACTACCGAAGGAGGGTCATGGGCGGACACGAGCATGCACACGGACACGATCACGCCGGGCATTCGCACGGCGCGACCGCGGACAGCGACAAGCGCTGGCTGGCGGGCGCGCTCGCGGTCATCGTGGCGTTCCTGCTCGGTGAGGTCGTGGTCGGTCTCATCGCCGGATCGCTGGCCCTGCTCTCCGATGCCGCGCACATGCTCACCGACGCGGCCTCGATCGTGCTGGCGCTGTGGGCGATTCGGCTGGCCGCCAAGCCCGCCGAGGGCCGCATGACCTACGGCTGGAAGCGCGCCGAGATCCTCTCCGCCCAGGCCAATGGCCTGACCCTGCTGGGCCTGGCGGCCTGGCTCACCTACGAGGCGATTCGCCGCCTCATCGATCCGCCCGAGGTGACCGGTGGGCTGGTGCTGGCCACCGCCCTCCTCGGCATCGCGGTGAACGTGCTGGCCAGCTGGATGATCTCGCGCGCCAACCGGACCAGCCTCAATGTCGAGGGCGCGTACCAGCACATCCTCAACGACCTGTTCGCCTTCATCGCGACGGCCGTGGCCGGTCTGATCATCATGCTCACCGGCTTCGCCCGCGCGGACGGCATCGCGACGCTGATCGTGGTGGTCCTCATGGTCAAGGCGGGCATCGGACTGGTGCGCGCCTCGGGCCGCATCTTCCTCGAGGCCGCGCCCGCCTACCTCGACCCGATCGAGATCGGCCGGGAGATGGCCCACGTGGACTCGGTGGTCGAGGTCCACGACCTGCACATCTGGGAGATCACCTCCGGCGTCCCGTCACTGTCGGCGCACATCCTGGTCGCCCCGGGGGCCGACAGCCAATCCGTGCGCGCCGCCGTGGCCCACATGCTGGCCGAGCGGCACCACATCGATCACGCCGTCCTCCAGGTCGACTTCACCGATCACGAGGAATGCCCGCCCGACGACCACGACCACGAGCCGCACTGCGCCGAACCCCACGGCCCGGTGCACCGCAAAACCATTGCCACGAACTGAGTTCGGGCGCGCTCAGACGGCGAGCGCGTGCCGTTCGGCGAGGCGGGCCAGCGCCGCCGCGGCCGGGGAATCCGGCGCGGCGGTGTAGAGCACCAGCAGTTGGTCGGGATCACCTGGGAGAACCAGGGTTTCGTAGCCGAGTTCCAGGCGGCCCACTTCGGGATGCTGAATCAGCTTGGCCCCGAAGGTTTTCTCCTTGACCGGGTGGGCCGCCCAGTGGCGGCGGAAGTCGGGGCTGCGGGCGGAGAGTTCTGCGACCAGGGCCGCGATTTTCGGGTCGTCGGGGTGCAGGCCCGCGTCGCGGCGGAGGTAGGCGACGGTTTCACCCGCGACGGTTTCCCAGTCGGGGTAGAAGGTCGGGGCCGCGGGCTCGAGGAAGAGATAGCGGGCCTGGTTGCGTTCCGCGGCGGGTACCCGGGAGAAGCCGGAGACCAAGTCGCCCATGGCATTCCAGGCCAGTACATCCATGCGGCGACCCAGGATGAAGGCCGGAGCGGTGAGGGCGTCGAGAATCAGACGGGCACCCGGCCGAATGGTGTCGGTGTAGACCCCCGAGGCCGTGGTCGGGCGGGCGTCGACCGTTCCGGTGGGGCGGGCCAGGGCGTAGAGGTGCAGGCGCTCCGAATCGGTCAGGCGCAGGGCGCGGGCGACGGCGTCGAGCACCGCGTCCGAAACGTGTTTGCCGCGACCCTGTTCCAGGCGGATGTAGTAGTCGACGCTGACACCCGCCAGTTGCGCCACCTCCTCGCGGCGCAACCCGGGGACGCGGCGGCGGCCGTATTCGCGCAGACCGGCCTCGGCGGGCTGGATGCGGGAGCGGCGGGAGCGCAGGAAATCGCCCAGGTCGTTCGGCATGGTTTCCAGCCTACGAATCGATCCTGGTACTGGCAGACCCAGGAACACCTTCACCCTCGTTGACCCGCTTGCGCGCTCGCAAGATGAGTGCACACCAGCGAGAGCGAAGGAACAAGAAATGAGCTACGAGAACCTGACCGGTCGGACCGCCGTCATCGCCGGAGCCGCCAGCGGCATGGGCGAGGCCACCGCGCTGCTGCTGGCCCGCAATGGGGCCAAGGTGGCGCTGCTGGCGCGGCGCGCCGATCGGCTGGAGACCCTGGCCGCCAAGATCGAGGCCGAGGGCGGCACCGCGCTGGCGGTGGCGGTGGACGTCACCGATTCGGCGAGCGTCACCGCCGCGGCCGAGGCCGTGCACGCCGCGTTCGGGCCCGTCGATCTGGTGGTGAACTCGGCGGGCGTCATGCTGCCCAACCCCATTGCCGACGGCCGCGAGGACGAGTGGACCCGCATGCTGGAGACCAATGTCGCGGGGCGGCTGCGCATGATCCGCGCCTTCCTGCCCGACCTGCTGGCGGCGGGCGAGGCGGGCCGCGCCGCCGATCTGGTGAACATCTCCTCCATCGGCGCGCACGTGCCCTTCCCCAGCTACGCGGTGTACGGGGCGACGCAGGCCGCGATCACCCAGCTGTCCAACGGGTTGCGGAGCGAACTGGGCGCGCGCAAGGTGCGGGTCACCAATATCGAACCCGGTCTGACCGACACCGAACTGGGCAATCACATCGACAATGCCGAACTGAGCGGGCAATTGGACGGCATGTTCCAGGTCATGGAGTCGCTGCGCGCCGACGATATCGCCGATCTCATCGCCTACACCACCAGCCGCCCGGCCCATGTGAACCTGCGCCAGGTCATCGTGCTGCCCACCCAGCAGGCGTAATCGGTTCTCGGGGGCGTGATCACCGCCTGCGTAGGGTGGGATCATGCGGGTGGGACGAGGGCTACCGGGACTGTTGGCATTCGCGCTGCTGATCGCGGTGGTGGTGGCCACCGCGTGGGCACAACAGCCGCACGGGTACCGGGACTCGGACGCACCGGCGGATGTGTTCAGTGCGGCAAGGGCATTCACCACGATCGACGCCATCGCCCGGCAGCCGCACCCGGTCGGGACCGCCGAACACGACAGGGTCCGGGACCAGCTCGCGGACCAGCTGCGAAACCTCGGTGCGCAGACCGAGATTCGCACGGGCGTCGGGCGATTTCCCGTCGGGCTGCTCGACGACAATCCCAATATCGGCCTGGTCCACAATATTGTCGGCCGCTTCCCGGGCACGGACTCCACCGGCACCGTTTACCTTGTCGCCCACTACGATTCGGTGCCGTCCGCCCCGGGCGCGAACGATGACGGGGCGGGTGTGGCGGCAGTCCTGGAATCGGTTCGGGCACTGCGCGCGAGCGGTACCAACCCATTGCGCAACGACCTGGTCGTCCTGCTCACCGACGGTGAGGAACCCGGGCTGCTCGGCGCGGAAGCCTTTGTGGCGTCCGGTGATTACGACCGGAACCACGGCGTGGTCATCAATCACGAGGCACGCGGCACCAGCGGACCGTCCCTGCTGTGGCGGCTCACCCGGCCGGAGGGCGGGCTGATCGCGGCGGTGGCGCGGGCGGTTCCGAATCCGAACACCGATTCGCTCAGCACCGCCATGGCGGGCGACGCCACCTCGAGCAACTCCGATTTCACGGCCTTCCGGCCGGGCGGGCTGCGGGTATTGGACTGGGCGTACACCGGTTCGAGCGCGTACTACCACAACCGGCTCGACGATCCGGCCCACGTGCATCTGCCCACGCTGCAACAACTCGGCCAGAACACCCTGGCTCAGATCCACGAATTCGGCAACGCCGATCTGCGTGACACCTCGGACGATTCGAATCCGGCGTTCTTCCCGCTCCCGTTCGGTCTGCTGGTCGTGGTGCCGGTCTGGGTGATCATCGCGCTGGCGGTGGTGCCGGTCCTCGCGGTGGCGTGGATGATCCGACAGGTGCGGTGCACCGGCGAGGCGAGCCTGCCGCGCCTCGCGCTCGCGGCCCTCACATCGATATTGGCGGTGCCGATCGCCATGATCGCCACGGCCGGGTGGTGGACGCTGATGCAGGCGATTCGACCGGACTACGCCACCGGACCGGTCGACCCCTACCGTCCCGGATTCTTCCAAGCCGCCGTGCTGTTCGTGTCCATCGCGCTGCTGCTGGCCTGGTATGTGTTCGCGCGCAGGGTTTTCGGACCCACCGCGGCACCGGTCGGACTCCTCACCGGCGTCGCGGTGATCGGCGCGGTGTTCGCCGCCGCCGCTCCCGCCGCCGCATCGCTGCTCGTCGTGCCGACCTGCGCCGCGGCCGTGGGCGTGGCGCTCGCGTTCGTGGTGCCGGAGCGTTGGCGACTGCCGCTGATCACCGTATTCCTGCTGCCCGCAGCCGTTTTCCTCGGTCTGGCCGCCTGGTCCGGCTTGCAATCCGGGCTCGCCACCGCGCCGTATCTGGCCGCGCCGGTCACCATGCTGCTGGGCGGACTGCTGCTGCTCGCACCGGCTCACTCCTGGCCGCCGCGCCGCGCCTGGTCGATCCCACTCACCGCGGTGTTGATCGTCTGCGCGTTGACCGCCGCCGGGCTGGCCGTCGACACCTATGACGATCAGCATCCGCGCCGAACCCAGTTGGACTACGCGCTCGACGCGGACAAGGGGGAAGCGCACTGGATTTCGGCGCTCGCACCCGACGACTGGACCCGCGCCTTCGTCACCACCACCGAACCGGATCCCAAGTACACCGGCCTGTCCGACCACGTGGTGTCGAGCGGACCGGCTCCGGTGCAGCAGCTCGCCGCCCCGCACGCCGAAATACTCTCCGACATCACCGATTCCGGTCGGCGCACCCTGCGCCTGCGGCTGACCTCACCGCGCGGCGCGCCCCGCATCGATCTGCGCTGGGACACCGATCTCGGCGCGCTGCGGGTCGCGGGACGTGCGATCACGCCGGTGCCCGCCACGGGTTTCCACTTCTACGCGCTCCCGGCCGAGGGCATCGAGGTGGAGCTGGTGGCCCCGGCCGGTCCGCTCACGCTGCGGCTGGCCGACTACTCCTGGCTACCGGACTCGCACCTCGACGCCCTTCCGACACTGCCGAACGACCGCTACTACCGTCAGGACAGCGACGCGGCCGTATTCAGCACGCTCGCACTGCCGTAACCGACGAGCTGACCGATCGGCACCGATCCGAGTCGGCCGTGATGGTCCAGCTCACCGTCGCCGCGCCAGCAGCCCAGTTCGCCGGTGCGGAACATTCGCTCGCCGGGGCGGCCGTAGGGATCGGCGACGAATCGGCCGCCGGTGAGTCCGGACCGGTGATGGTAGCCGCGCGCCAATCCCGCTCCGGCCACATAGATCTCACCGACCACCCCGGGCGGCAGCGGATTCATCTTCTCGTCCAGCACATAGCAGCGCCCACCGACCACCGGGCCGCCGATGGACACCGCGGCATGCTGCGCCGCCGCGCCCAGGGGTCGGCTCATGGTGGCGCACATGCCCGCCTCGGCCCAGCCGTACCCGGTCACGAACGACCGTCCGGCCGACCAGATTCCGGTCAGCTTGGGCGGGCAGGGCGCGCCCGTGGTGGCGAGCAGTCGCAACTGCGGCAGCGGCTCGGCACCGGGCAGGGTGGCGAGAATGTGCGGGGTCAGCACGGCATGGGTGACCGCGGCGTCGGCCATGAGCTCGTAGAGATCCGCGCCCGCGTAGGGTCCGGCCGGGGCCAGCACCAGGGCCGCCCCGGAAGCCAAGGCCAGCAAGAGTTCCCACACCGCGGTGTCGCGGCCCGGCGCGGCCGCGGCCAGCACCCGGGCGTCCGGATCGGTATCGCAGCGTTGAGCCTGGGTGACCACCAGATTGGCGAGTCCGGCGTGGGTGATGGTCGCGCCGCGCACGATCCCGCTCGACGCCTGCGGGTAGACGACGTACGCCGGATGCTGCAGCCGCAGCGGCCGCACCCGCTCGGCATCGGTGACCGGCGTCGCCAGCGGGAGCGAGAACACCCCGCCCGTACCCGGCGCGCTCTCACCGCTGGTCCGGGCGAGCGGCGCGTGCGCGCCCTCGGCCACCAGTTCGCGGGCTCGCGCGTCCAGCACCGCCGGATCGTCGCCGCCGTCGACCCCGTATCGATCCAGGGGTACGACCGGATCCACGGCCATCCAGCCCAAACCGCCCAATACCGGCAGTTGGTCGCGTCGGTAGTCGGTCGTAATCCCGGCGACCGCACCGGAATCCGCGAGGATCGGCGCGATGCGGGCGGGCGGCGTATCCGGGTCGACGGACAGGAAGGCGGCCCCGGCGTGCGCGACCGCGCACACTGCCACCACCCAGGCCGGGGAGCGCGGCAACGCGACGGCCACCACGTCCTCCGGGCCGATGCCCGCGCCGATCAGTCTGCGCGCCAAGCTGTTCGCATGCTCGGACAGCTCACGGTAGGTGAGGGTGAGGTACCCGCAGACCACGGCCGGGGCCTCCGGATCGTAGGACGCGGCGCGGCTGAGCAGCTGGGGTAGCGTCAGCGCGACGGCCGTGCTGGTGTCGTTCCATTGGCGTAGCTGTCGCTGCCAATCGAACGTGGAGTCGCCGGTGCGGGCGGACTCGGCGGTGCGGCCGTCGAATGCCGGTGTGCTTTCGCAAACATCCGGAGAATCGGCGAGCATTGTCCCTCCCGAGGGTCGAGACCTGCGGATTGCGCCGGAGCGCGGCGGTTTCGCGCTCCGACTGCGGACAGTACAGCACCGGAGCAGCAAGTCCGGCGCTATTCCGGCGTGCCGCGAGCAGTCGATCATCAGGCGTTATGTGGACATGCGATCAAACCGCGCGACACCCACGAGATCGGCCCGATGCGGGTTCACATCGGGCCGATTCTGTCCGCCGGACCGGGCAGTGGCCGGACGGTTCCCGGGGCAGGTGTTCCGGGATCGGGGTCGGAGAGGGATCCGACCCCGAAAACCTACGGTAGCCAAGCCATTCCCCGAGCGGTATCGGTTACTTGTCCTAACTTCTGGGACGCCGCGCGTTTCTCAGGCCGTGCACACCATGACCCGCCCCAGGTTGCGGCGGGTTTCGACGAGTTCGACCGCGGCCTCCATGTCCGACAGCGCGAGCACGGTGTGGCGGGGACGAATTCGCCCCTCCGCCAATAGCGTCCACAGTTCGGCGCGCCACGCGTCGAGCAGGTCGGGACGGGTGCGGCTGAGCAGACCCATGGAGAAACCGGTGACGGTCTTCAGCTCGCCGAGCAGGGTATTGACATCGACACTGCCGCCGTAGGCGCTGAAGGCGACCAGACGGCCGTGCGGGGCAAGGGTTTCCACGCCGCGCTGCACCATGTCCGCCCCGACGCCGTCGAGGACGACATCGACCTTCTCGGTCCAGTCCTGCGCGTAGGTGATCACCTCGTCCGCACCGCAGTCGCGCAGGAACTCGGCCTTGTCGGCGGAGCTGACCGCCGCGATGACCCGGGCCGCGCCGAGCGCCTTCGCCAGCTGCACGGCGAGGTGACCGACCCCGCTGGCCGCGCCGGTGACCAGCACCGACTCCCCCGCGGCGAAGCGCGCCGTCTTCAGCAGCCCGAGCGCGATGACACCGCCGCGAATCACCGCCAGCGCGTCGGCGGCCTCGACCCCGTCGGGGATCTCGGTCATCAATGGCGGTGCGGCGAGGGCGTATTCGGCGTACGCCCCCTCGAAAACCACTCCCCCGACCCGCTTTCCGACCCACTCGGCCAGCTCGGGCCCGGCCGCCACGACCGTGCCGACGATCTCGCCACCATCGGGCCCGCCCGCGCCGCGCTCCAGCATCCGCAGCAGCCCGACGCTCACGCCCGCCAATTCGGTGCGCACCAGCAGCTGCCCCGGGCCGGGCGTGAGCTCCGCGGCGGTGACCACGTCGGCGCGGCGGCCGGAGAACTGAATCTTGCGCATCGGTACTGCCTTTCATCATTTCTTATGACGGACCTAAATTTATGCCAACTAGGTCCGCGTGTCAAACAAAGCGCGGCGGCCGTCCGGAGACGACCGCCGCGCTGGCGTGCGGGGGTGGGCTAGCTGTCGACCTTTTCGTGCTCGACGACCGCGTGATGCTTCGAGCCCCAACCGACGTGGGCCTCGGCGCGCATGCGCTCGACCATGTGCGGGTAGTGCAACTCGAACGCCGGACGCTCCGAACGGACGCGCGGCAGCTCGTAGAAGTTGTGCCGCGGCGGCGGGCAGGAGGTCGCCCACTCCAGGGAGTTGCCGTAGCCCCAGGGATCGTCCACGGTGACCGGTTCGCCGTAGCGGTAGGACTTGAAGACGTTCCACACGAAGGGCAGCACCGACGCGCCGAGGATGAACGACCCGATCGTGGAAATGGTGTTCAGCGTGGTGAATCCGTCACTGGGCAGGTAGTCGGCGTAGCGGCGCGGCATGCCCTGGTTACCCAGCCAGTGCTGCACCAGGAACGTGGTGTGGAAGCCGACGAAGGTGGTCCAGAAGTGCCACTTGCCCAAGCGCTCGTCGAGCATGCGGCCGGTCATCTTCGGGAACCAGAAGTAGATGCCCGAATAGGTGGCGAAGGCGATGGTGCCGAAGAGCACGTAGTGGAAGTGCGCCACCACGAAATACGAGTCCGAGACGTGGAAGTCCAGCGGCGGCGAGGCCAGCAGCACGCCGGTGAGCCCGCCGAAGAGGAACGTCACGATGAACCCGCACGCGAACAACATGGGCGTCTCGAAGGTGAGCTGACCGCGCCACATGGTGCCGATCCAGTTGAAGAACTTCACACCGGTCGGGACCGCGATGAGGAAGGTCATGAACGAGAAGTACGGCAGCAGAACGGCACCGGTCGCGTACATGTGGTGCGCCCACACCGCGATGGACAGCGCCGCGATGGCGAAGGTCGCGTAGACCAGGGTGGTGTAGCCGAAGATCGGCTTGCGGCTGAAGACCGGGAAGACCTCGGACACGATGCCGAAGAACGGCAGCGCGATGATGTACACCTCGGGGTGGCCGAAGTACCAGAACAGGTGCTGGTACAGGATCGCGCCGCCGTTCGCGGCGTCGTAGATGTGCCCGCCGAGGTGGCGGTCGTAGGCCAGGCCGAACAGCGCGGCGGTCAGGATCGGGAAGGCCACCAGGATAAGGAAACTCGTCACGAAGATGGTCCAGGTGAACACCGGCATGCGGAACAGCGTCATGCCCGGGCAGCGCAGGCAGACCACCGTGGTGATCATATTGACGCCGCCGAGGATGGTGCCCAGACCGGAGACCGCCAGACCCAGAATCCACAGGTCACCGCCGACGCCCGGGGAGTGGACGATGTCCGAGAGCGGGGTGTACGCGGTCCAGCCGAAGTCGGCCGCGCCGCCCGGGGTGAGGAATCCGGCGGTGGCCATGCTCGCGCCGAACAGGTACAGCCAGTAGCTCAGCGCGTTCAAGCGCGGGAAGGCGACGTCGGGCGCGCCGATCTGCAGCGGCAGCACCACATTCGCGAAGCCGAAGACGATGGCGGTCGCGTAGAACAGCAGCATGATCGTGCCGTGCATGGTGAACAGCTGGTTGAACTGCTCGGTCGAGAGGAACTGCATGCCCGGGCGGGCCAGCTCGGCGCGCATGAGCAGCGCCATGATCCCGCCGATCAGGAAGAAGGTGATGGCGGTGGTCAGGTACATCATCCCGAGCATCTTGGGGTCGGTCGTGGTGATCGCCTTGTAGATGAACGAGCCCTTCAGACCACGTCGCGCGGGAAACGGGCGCGCCCAGTCCAGATTCTCTTCGGGCTTTGGAGCAACTGCTGTCACCACATCCTCCTCGGGAGGGGTTCCGTCCAGCTCTACCAATCGGGGCACATAGAACGGCGCACAGCGTACCTACAGCAAATAGATCTTCGCCGAAAACACTCCGGGTGGGGCGAATCGGGATCGAACTGCAAGATACTGCAGGGCTATCGCCGGGATGTCGGCGGCCGTCCCGATCGACGCCGGGCGGGCGGCGCGCGGTTCGACGCACGCGGCGCGCAATCCTGGCATCGGGGCGCGAATCGAGTAGGGTCCTGGCCGTGGGGGTCAGTTCGACATCCAGCGAAACCGACCGGCTGGAACCAGTTTTGGTGCGTTTTTCAACGGCAGTTCACCGGCCGACGTCACGAAAACCTCATAGGTCAGGCTTCATTATCACCACCATGTCTCGTTCGCTCCGCGCCCGCATTGCCACCGTCGCCGTGGTCGGCACCCTCGGCACCCTGCTCGCCGCGGGCGCCGCCACCGCCACCGACGAACCCCGGGCCGTCATTCACGGCCGCTCCGAGGTGACCGCGCGCGTCACCGGCGAGAAGCCGGGCAACCGATGCCAGATCGCGGCCGCCGACGTGAGCGGGCCGTGGGGCACCGTCGGCTCCGACGGGACGGTCGCGCTGACCCTCGGCGCCGGGCACGGCAGCGCCAAGAAACTGCGGGTGATCTGCGAGGACCCCAAGCGCGGCGACACCAGCATGCACACCGTCCGCTCCGATCGCGTCACCTTCGACGGCATCCTCTCCCCCATCCGCCAGATCATGCACAACCGCTTCTTCGGGGCTCGATAACAACTCTCGTAACTCGGGCCTCCGCCTCCCCGCGGCCGGGCTTCGCCCCCGAACCCCCTCGAGATTCTGGGGGCGCTTCCCCCGAACCCCCGGTCAGTGTCCAGCGCGGGCGGCGGCTACGGCGGCGCGGACGGCGGGAACGGTTTCGGTGGCGAAGTGGTGGACGGGTTCTTCACCGTCCGGGTCGACGGGGAGCAGGAATTCGCTGATGCCGTGGGACAGGGCCGCTTCGGTGAGCTGGGTGGGGGTCATGGTGGGGTCGATGACGTAGGCGCGGCGGATCAAGGCGGGTACCCGGCCCGCTTCGCGCGCGCCGGTGTCGATGGTGGCCATCAGGTCGGGGAGGCGGTCGGGCGGGGCGTAGCTGTAGCCACCGAGCCAGCCATCGGCGAGCTCCCCGGTCATGCGGAGGGCGCGCGGACCGTAGACACCGAGCCAGATGCCGATCGAATGTGCCGGGGGCGGACCGGGTTTCGCGCCGCGCAGGGGGTAGAACTCACCCGCCAGCTGCGAGCGTTCCCCCTCACCCCAGAGGGCGCGAATCACGGCGATGGCCTCGCGCAGGGCGGCCAGCGCCTGCCCCGGGTCGCGGCGGGTGCCGCCCATCGCCTCGATGGCGTCCCAGAACGCGCCCGCGCCCAGCCCGAGCTCGACGCGACCCCCGCTGAGCAGGTCCAGGCTGGCGGCGGCGCGGGCCAGCACGGCGGGCGGGCGCAGCGGCAGATTCGCGACCGCGGGCATGAGGGTCAGATTCCGGGTGACGGCGGCCAGATAGGACAGCAGCGTCCAGGTGTCCAGGAAGGCCGGTTGATACGGATGGTCTTGTACCGCCAGCACTTCCAGCCCGGCCTCGTCGGCGTGGTGGACCAGGCGCAGCAGCGCGCGCCCGCGTGCCGCCTCGGGCGGAACGAAGATTCCGAACCTGAGCTCATGCCCGTAATCCGCCATAGCGACTATCAAGCTACCGCCGCGGCCGACCGGTCCGGGCCATCCCGCGTCGGCTCGGCGAGTCCCGTTGACCATCTCCGTTTCAGATCGTGATCAACCGGCAATCCGAATCCATAGTCGTTGCCCGCCAACGAATTACAATCGAGATCGGGCCGACGGGGGCGCGGCCCGGTCTTTTCGGCAGTCGGGCCGCGCGCGAGGCGGCCGATGAAAGGACGTGCGGGGTGCAGGTTCACAGCACGATCGATATGGCACGCAAACACCTGCGAAAGGTCGAGCCCTCGGCCCTGCAGCACGCCCGGAACCGCTTGGCGGAGACCGGAATAGCGCGCCTGGGCTTTCTGCTCCCGCACCGGGTCAAACGCATGATGGCCGCCGAGGCGCTGGCCCTGCTCGACCACCACCGGCAGTGGGGCGAACTGCTGCCCGAGGGCGAGGGCACCGCCCGCCAGCGCATCGACCTGACCCAGCAGGAGGTGGCGGCGCACGCGTCCTGCATTCCCGGGCTCTACGACTGTGAACCCTTGCGGCACAGCCTTTCCGTGATCACGGCCGAGCCCGTGCTGCCCTGCCCGGACGCCACCCGCTACACCGTCAGCCGCCTGCATCACGACGACGCGGTGGGCCAATGGCATTGGGACGACTTCGCTTTCGCCCTCACCCTGCTGGTGGAATGCCCGCCGCTGTCGGACGGCGGCTTCGTGCAGACGGTGGCGCACACCCGCCGCGACTGGGACCACGCCGACGTGTATCGGACCTTGACGCGCAACCCGATTCACTCGTGGGAGCTGCATCCCGGGGACCTGTACCTGATGCGCGCGGACACCACCCTGCATCGGGTGCACCCCTTCGTGAACGGCCGCCGCACCACCGTGGCACTGGCCTTCGCCTCGCGCACCGACGCCGAGCGCGAACAGGCGCGGCGGGAGGCCGAACTCGCGCCCCGGTAATACGGGAACTCGGCACCGGAGCAAGCGGTCGGCGCGGGCCGGGACCGGTCGGTCGACACTGCTGGACGTTTGCGCTCACCCGATAGGGGTAACGCGAATCATATAGAGTGGTAACTTGATTCATCGTTAACACAGCGGGGGGCAGTGTCGCCGCACCGTGTCCGCTCCGGGCTGTTCTGCCCTCCCGCTTTAGGCGACCCCCATGGACCTTCTCAATCCTCTCGACGCGATCTTCCTGGCCATCGAATCCCGCGAACACCCCATGCACGTGGGTGGCCTGCAACTGTTCGAACCGCCCGAGGACGCCGGACCCGAGTACACCCGGGAACTCTTCGCGGCCATGACCGCCGCGTCCGAGGTGCGCCCCCGGTTCCGCCGCCAGCCCCGCCGCCTGCTGGGCGGCTTCTCCAGCCTCGCGTGGTCGCATGCCGACACCGTGGATATGGGCTACCACCTGCGCAGATCGGCCCTCCCCGCACCGGGCGGGCTGGACGATCTGCTCGATCTCACCGAGCGCCTGCACGGCATCCTGCTGGACCGGCACCGCCCGCTGTGGGAGGCCCGACTCATCGAGGGCCTGGCCGACGGCCGCTTCGCGGTCTACATGAAAATGCATCACGCCCTCATCGACGGCGTCTCGGCCATGCGGCTGTTGCAGCGCACCCTCACCGACGACCCGTTCGACACCCGACTGACCGTCCCGTGGGGCACGCCGCCACCGGTCCGCGACGACACCGTCGAACCCGAAAGCCCTTGGGCGCACCTGCGCCGGGCGGTGCCCCGCATGCTGCGGGCCACCGGATCGATCGCCGCGCCGTTGCGGGGTGTGCTCGACGGACGCCTCACCCTGCCGATGACCGCGCCGCGCACCCTGTTCAACACCTCGATCGGCGGGGCCCGGCGCATCGCGGTGCGGTCCTGGCCGCTGGAGCGGATCAATGCCGTGCGGCTGACCACCGGGGCCACGGTCAATGACGTGGTGCTGGCCATGAGCGCCGCCGCGCTGCGCACCTACCTGCTCGAGCGGGACGCGCTGCCGGACGAGCCGCTGATCGCCATGGTGCCGGTGAATATTCGCAGCGCCGCCGAATCCGATACCGCCGAGGGCAATATGGTCGCGGCCTGCCTGGCGAATCTGGGCACGCACATCGACGATCCGGCCGAGCGGCTCCGCGTCATCAGCACCTCGATGCGCGAGGCCAAGCAGGTGTTCACGCAATTGCCGAAGCTGGAGGCCATGGCCTTGTCGGCCGCGCTGATGACACCGCTCGGGGTCTCGCTGCTGCCCGGATTCGAGGCGTTGCCGCGCATGCCGTTCAATCTGGTGATCTCGAATGTGCCCGGACCGCGGAAACCGGTCTATATGCAGGGCGCGCGGCTGGACGCCAACTACCCACTGTCGATTCCCTTCGAATCGCAGGCCATGAACATCACGCTGGCCACCAATGGCGACAATCTCGATTTCGGACTGGTCGGCTGCCGACGGACCGTGCCGGATCTGGATCGGATGATCGACCATTTGGAGAACGGTCTGGCCGAGCTGGAAAGGGCCACCGCCTGAGAGGGCGCATCGGGTACCGCCCGAGGGCTCATTAGGCTAGGCCGGTGGAATGGTCCGAACTGCGGGAACAGAGCCTGATTCTCGAGGATGCGGCGGTCTTGGCCCTGAACAAGCCCGCCGGAATCTCGGTGACCGGCGAGCGCCACGACACCGACATCGTGGAAATGGCCGCCGCACAGGGCGAGACGCTGTACCCGGTGCACCGCATCGACAAGGTCACCTCGGGTCTGGTGCTGCTCGCCAAGCAGTTGCCCGCGCACGGTGAGCTCACCCGGCAGTTCAACAAGCGCACGGCGAAGAAGGCCTACTTGGCCGTCACCGAATCCACGGGTCTGCCCGATCATGGCGTCATCGATCTGCCCCTGAGCGTCGGCCGCAAGAACCGGGTCCGCATCGCCGCGCCCCGCGAGAGCATTCGCCGCGCGGGCGATACCTGGCTGGTCGACGAGCAGGATGTGCTCGCGGGCAAGAACTATCCGTCGGTCACCGAATTCGCCACCGTCGCCCGCACGCAGGCGCACACCGTGCTGGCGCTGCGCCCGATCACCGGGCGGCGGCATCAAATTCGCGTGCACCTGGCCTGGATCGGTCACCCCATCGTCGGCGATCCGCTCTTCGACAGGTCCGGCGCGCACGCGCGCACCCATCTGCATTCGTGGCGGCTGAGCCTGGCGGCATCCTGGCGACCGTCCGCTCTGCTGGAACTCGAGGCCGAGCCGGGAGCCGATTTCTGGCAACCGGTCTCGGCGGCGCTCACCGACGACCCGCGGCAACTGTTGAGCAGCGCAAGCGAACTCATGGCGCGGACCACACCGGCCGGGCATTGATATTGGTTCGCTATATTGGGTGGCGGGTCTCACCGATGCACATCCGGGCAGGTCAATTAGCCTCATGGGGGTGACCGCGGTGTGGCGGCACCGCCGGGCGCAATGTCGCGGCCCTTCATAGAAAGCGAACGCCGATGGTTCTGCTGGCTCAGCTCAGTGACACCCATTTCAATATGGGCGCACGCAATGTCGAACGCGTGGAACGGGTCATGGCCTATCTCGCCGAGCTGCCGCAGCGACCGGACCTCATCATCGTCACCGGCGATATCGCCGACGAGGGTGAGGTCGAGGAATATCAGCAGGCGCGCCTGGCCCTCGCCTCCGAGGTGCCGGTCCTGGTGCTCCCCGGCAATCACGACGACCGCGGCAATATGCGCCAGGTGCTCTTCGGTCAGGATCCGAATTACGAACCCATCAATGCCGTACATCGCGGTGACGGCGTGACCGTGGTCCTGTTGGACTCCAGCATTCCCGGCAAGCCCGAGGGCCACCTCGACGAGGTGACCTACGCGTTCCTCGAGGACGCGCTCGCGCAGACCGCCGCCGACGATGTGGTCCTGGTGGCCATGCACCATCCGCCGGTGGCCGTGCAGTCCACCGTGGTGGATCCGATTCGCCTCACCAATCCCGAACGCCTGGCCGAGATCGTGGCGGGCGACGCGCGCATTGCCGCCGTCCTCACCGGCCACGTGCACGCCGGGCTCATGACGAGCTTCGCAGGCAAGCCGCTGATCGTTGCTCCCAGCGTCTCCTCCACCATCGGCTGCGAATGGGAAACGGCCGCACCGGGACACGTGCCCATCGACTTCGCGCCCGACCCGTCGCTGGTGTTCCACTCGATCACCGAGGCCGGGCTGCTGTCGATGTTCCGGCCCGTCGCCATGGGCGGCTGGCTCAGCGAACCTGCGGAGTGAACGCGCCGCGCCGGTAGACCGACGGGGTGGTGCCGGTCCAGCGCTTGAAGGCGTGAATGAACGTGGACGCCTCCGCGTAACCCAGCCGAATGGCCACATCGCTGACCGACAGCGGTGTGGCCGTGAGCATTTCCTCCGCCAGCGCGCGCCGCACCTCGTCGAGCAGCTGCCGGTAGCTGGTGCCCGCGGCGTCCAGGTGACGGCGCAGCGTGCGGGTACTCATATTGAGATCCCTTGCCACGGCGTCGATTCCGGGCGGCACCGCGAAACCGTCCACCCCGCCGCGTGGAACCAGTCGGCCGCGCACCTCGGCCGCGATGCCGGTGCGGGACCGTCGGCGCGACACCAGGTCCCGGCACTGCGCCAGGCACATGGCCCAGGTGTGCTCATTGGCCTGCGGCAGCGGCTGTTCCAGGATGGCCGGGTCCAGCGCGAAGGTGGTGTGCGGCTGGTCGAAATGCGGTTGCAGGCCATAGATCTCGGTGTAGAGGTCCAGGCTCGGCGGGGCCGGGAAGTCGAAGTCGGCGCGCAGCAGTTCGACGCGGTGGCCGAGCAGATCCGAGAGCACCTGGTGCATGGCCGTCACATCCCGTTCCACCAGGAAGCGCCGCACATCCGCGGGCACCCGCTCATCGTGGATGCGGGCCACGAATTCGCCCGGCTGCCAGCGGGCCGCCGGAATGCAGAAGGTGAAGCTGAGTTCCAGGTAGCGCAGCGCGAAGGAGATGGCCTCGCCGAGGGTGGGGCTGCTGACGCAGGCGAATCCGAAGATGCCGAAGGTGGAGATGCGGTACCGCCGCCCCACCTCGAGACCCAGGTTCGGGCGCGCACCCAACTCGCGCACCAGATTCCGAATGACCGCGAGTTCGGTGTGCGCGTCGATCTGCGCGTCCGGGTCCGCCAGTTGCTTCTCGGTGAGCCCGCTGCCCGCCAGCATGCGTGCCGTCGTCACCCCGTGCTCGCGGGCGAAACCCACCATGAGCGCCACACTCGCCACGCCGCGCGGGAAATCCCAGTCCCGTACCCCCGCCTCCTGCACAGTGCTCATAGCCTGATTATGGCCGAAATTCTCGATCTTCTCGCCCACTAAATCGGACCCTCGCTCCTACAGTGAGAAGGGACCTTCGATGTGAGGAGCACCACAATGCCGTCGGTCATCATCATCGGCGCGGGATTCGGCGGACTCGGCATGGCGATCGAGTTGCAGCGCAATGGCTTCGGTGAGTTCACCATCCTCGAGAAGGCCGCCGACCTGGGCGGGGTCTGGCGGGAGAACACCTATCCGGGGGCCGCCTGCGATGTGCCGTCCCCGCTGTACTCGTTCTCCCACGAACCCAAACCCAAGTGGCGGCAGCGGTATTCGACCCGCGAGGACATCTGGGCGTACATGCGCGGGGTCGCCGAACGACACCGCCTGTACGACTCCATCGTGTTCGGGGCCGACGTGACCGAGGCCGAATTCGACGAATCGACCGGCCGGTGGACGGTGTCGACCGCCGACGGCGTGACGCGCACGGCGGACATTCTGGTGTCGGCGGTCGGGCAGCTGTCACGACCGGCCATGCCCGCCATACCCGGGATCGAGCGCTTCGCCGGGGAATCGTTCCATTCGGCGCAGTGGGATCACGCGGTGGAGTTGGACGGCAAGCGGGTAGCCTGCATCGGCACCGGGGCCAGCGCCATCCAGTACGTGCCCGAAATCCAGCCGCGGGCCGCGCATTTGACGGTGTTCCAGCGCACCGCGCCCTGGGTGCTGCCCAAGTTCGACACCGACTACAAGCCGGTGCATCAGCGGATTCTCATCGAGATTCCGGGAATGCCGGTGGCCGAACGCTTTTCCTGGTGGGCCATCGCGGAATTCATCGCGCTGGGGCTGGTGGAGTTCCCCGGCATCGTGCGCATGGTCTCGCGCATCGCCGAGAAGCATCTGGAGGAGCAGGTCACCGATCCGGTGCTGCGCGCCAAGCTCACACCCGACTACCCCATCGGCTGCAAGCGCGGATTGTTCTCCAACGACTTCTATCCCGCCCTGTGCGAACCGAATGTCGACGTCGAGACCACCGCCATCACCGAGATCGTGCCCGAGGGCATCCGCACCGCCGACGGTGTCCTGCACCCCGCGGATGTCATCATCTACGGCACCGGCTTCAAGGGCACGGAATTCCTGTGGCCCATGAAGATTCGCGGCCGCGGCGGACGCAACCTGTCCGATGTATGGGAGGGCGGCGCACACGCCTACCTCGGCCTCACGGTCCCCGAATTCCCCAATTTCTTCATGGTGTACGGCCCCAACACCAACCTGGGCGTCGGTTCCATCATCTACATGATCGAATCCCAGGCCCACTACATCCGCCACGCCATCCAACTGCTCGCCGAACGCCCCCACACCTTCCTCGAGGTCCGCCCCGAGCCCGAACGCGCCTACAACGAGGCCCTCCAACAACGCCTGGCCCGCACCCCCTGGAACTTCTGCACCAGCTGGTACCGCACCGCCTCCGGCCGCATCACCAACAACTGGCCCGGCACCACCCGCAGCTACCGCCGCCGCACCCGCAATTTGAACCTCTCCCACTACACCTTCACCCCGATCCCCGGCTGATCAGCTCTCGGCCGGTCCGGCTTCCGGCTTGCGGAAGTCCCCGGTTTCGGGATCGAAGTGCAGCATGATGCGGGACTGGTAACTCGACAGTGTGGAGAACGCGCCGAGGCCGCTGACCAGGATCACCACACCGGCTATCCACGAGATGTGCCAGAAGGCCGCGCCGACCCCGACGCAGGCCCCGCCCAGGCCCAGCGATTTCGCCATCGACGCCAGCACGCCGAGCACCGGATATCCCTTGGGCGACGGCCAATCCTCGATCAGCACCAGAACGGCCAGGTGCGGGAGCGCCACCGCCCAGGCGATCACCGCGATCATGGCCGCGACACCCATCGACGAGGCGGTCAGAAAGGCTTGCAGGATAACGGTTCCAATGGCGATCAAGCCGCCGTAGGTCAACCGATCCTGCCGCACCCAGGCGGCCCGCTCCTCCGGCGTCGAATGCTCCACCAACCACTCGTTGTCCTCGCCCATGCCCTCATCGTCGGCGATGGAGACGGCTCGGCCGGGCAGGCGTGACCGATTCGGTGACCTATTTGTGGGTCTACTGCGGGGATCGGCGATCTTGCTAGAGTTCGCCGTCGCCCTTTGTCCAGTGACGGTGGGCGTTCGACCAGAGGACCGGGTGGGGATGAAGCGTGTTTTCGGGGTGGCGTCGACATGTGCGGCGGCCGCCCTCGTGACGATGGGCGCGGCGAACGCGGCCATCGAGGATGTCGGCAATGGCGACCCGAATCTCCTGGCCCAGCAGCAAATCCGCCATCTGGCGGTCGGCACCGACATCGCCGCCGACACCTGGGTCTTCACCCCGCCCGCGAGCAATCTCACCTGCTACTGGGCCTACGTCCCCTATCCGGGCCACGACGCCCAGGGCACCCCGTACTCCCCCTGGCCCGACACGGTCCACCTCGTCGGCCCCACCGGCTGGACCGAACACCTGACTCCCAGCGCGATTATCGAGACGAACTGCTACATGCACCGATAACCGGCCTGGGCGGCACCACCGCACACCCCGCGGCAGTGCCTTCGACAAATGATCCGCAAGACATCGACAGTGAGGAACCGATCATGCTCGACATCATCAACGTCCTGTTCAACCTGTTCAGCAAGGGTTTCAACGTCGCGCAGACGGGATCGTCCTACATGCAGCAGAAGCAGCACTGACGGGCTACCGCGTCAGAGCCCCCGTGCTGGCACGGGACCCGGGTCAGGTGGCGAAGGAGCTCAGGCCGGAGGTCCAGGCGGCGGAGAGGTCGGCGTCGGGAGGAAATCGGGCATCGAGCTCGAGGCTGACCATGCCGTGGGCGAAGGCCCACAGGGCTCGGGCGCGAGCCTGATTGCCGCCGACGGCGTCCAGGAGGGGTTGCGCCGCACGCTCTTCCAAGCCGGGCGGCAGGAGATCGCGGCGCAGAGGGCGGTAGTTCATGAGGCGGTAGACGTGGGGGTGGGCGAGAGCGTAGGTACGGTAGGCCTGGGCCACGGCCGAAATACCTTGCGGTGCCGCCGATTCCATCACCGCGGCGATTTCCGCGAAGCCGTCCGCCACCACCAGGGTCTCGAGGGCGGTCTTGTCGGGCACGTGCTTGTAGAGCGACGGGGCCTTGATTCCCAAGGCGTCGGCCACATTTCGCATGGTGAGGGCCGCCGGGCCCTGCTCGTCCAATAGCGCGCGAGCGGCGGCGGCGATCTGCCGCTGCCGCTCGGTGAGCGTTTCGATCGGCTCAGGCACGGATGAATCCGTCCGCGGTGCGCAGGCCGTAGCCAGCGGCACGGTCGATGGCGATGTGCAGCATCCAGGCCAGCAGGAACGTGAAGAGGGCCGGAAGCTGCGGGCCCGCAAGGGCATACGCGAGGGTGAGGGCCAGCGGGATCCAGGTGCGGTGGGCGGCGTTGTAGAAGGGGACCGCCTGGCGGGGTAGCTGTCCCTGCCGCACGGGATCTTTCGCGCCGATCGCGGCGAAGAAGGTCAGATCCGGGGCGATGAGCCCCGCCACCAGCGCCAGCCAGGAGCCGGTGCCGTGATTGACGCCCTCGAGGATGGCGAAGGCGGCGAGGAACAGCGCCCAGGCGATCCAACCGGCCTTGCGGACCGTGGTCGGGAGGCGGTGGTCGGTGGTGGTCGACAGGGTGGCGGGGATGGCGGTCATCGGACCCTCCGAGGTGTCTAACAGGGGCTAACGTTGTTAGCCATCAAGTTAGGCTAACGCCGTTAGCCTGTCAACCCCGAGGTATCAGGCCGCCGTCGGCGCAGCCGCGGGCTCGATGTCGACCGCGGCTTCCTGCTCGTGAAACCCCGGCAGGTACCGGTCTACGAACGGGATCATGAGCTGAATCAGCGGACCGATGCCGAAGGCGTACACCACGGTGCCGACCCCGACGCTGCCGCCGAGAATCCAGCCGACTGACAACACTGTTGCTTCGATCCCGGTGCGAATCAGCCAGACCGGTTTCCCGGTTCGCCGAACCAGGCCAGTCATCAGGCCATCGCGCGGCCCCGGACCCATGCCCGCACCGATATAGAGGACCGTCGCCACCGCGTTCAACAGCACCGCCGCGGCCATGGCCCCGATGCGCACCGGCAGCGCGTGCAATTCGGGCAGCAGCCACAGTCCCGCGTCCACCGAGACGCCGATGACGATGACATTGCTGACCGTGCCCAGACCGGGCCGCTGCCGCAACGGAATCCAGGCCAGCAGTACCGCCGCGCCGACGATCGCCACGATGGTGCCGAAGCTCAGCGGCACGTGATCGGCCACGCCCTGATGGAATACATCCCACGGGTCCAGGCCGAGCGCGGCGCGAATCATGACGGCCATGGAGAAGCCGTACAACCAGAGTCCGACATACAGGGCAATGAGGCGGCGCAACAACATTGACCGATCATGGCGGCAACTGGCATGCAAACGGTAGATCCAGTTGCCAATTGCTGGCCTTCTATCTGGATATATTCTTTCTTACTAAAAACCGCGCAACGTCATGGTTACGACGCGCGGTATGCCGTTGACCCCGCGACACACCCGCAGTTACTTTGGTTCTCCGATGCGCCGGAGTTTCTTATCGGCGCGAAGTGCGAATCCGTGGTCTGGAGCGTCGGCAGAGAAGGCGCTGGAGGGCGTGATGCGGCGGGATGACGCATTGATCGGGGTACGCACGCGCGAAACGGCGGGGCGTTCGCGTGGATTTCGACTGTGGCGGCGCATCGGTCTCCTCGGCGCCGCCACCCTCCTGGCGGCCGCGGTCGCGGTGCCCGGCACCCGGGCCGACATTCCCTATCCGGACGACGACCCGTTCTATGCCGCCCCAATCTCATTGGGAGAGTTCGCCAATGGCGCGATCCTGAACTCGCGGCCGATCGCCGTACTCGGGCTGCCGCTCCCGCTGGCGGGCTGGCAGTTGCAATACCGCACCACCGATTCCGCCGACGAGGCCGCCGCCGATGTGGCGACGGTCCTGGAACCGCTCACCCCCTGGAACGGTCCCGGCGATCGGCCGCTGCTCTCGTATCAGATCGCCGAGGACAGTCTCGGCACCCGGTGCGCGCCCTCGTTCGCACTGCGCGGCGGACGCGACTTCTCCATCGCCACAACACTATTGGACGTGCCGTTCCTGGCCGAGGCGTTGCGCCGCGGCTGGGCGGTGGTGGTCTCGGACTACGAAGGCCCGAAGTCGCGCTTCTTCGACGGCGTGAACTCCGGCCGAGCGGTCCTGGACGGCGTCCGCGCCGCCAAATCCTTTGCACCCCTCAGTATCACCGACTCCAGCCCGCTGGGCGCGTGGGGCTACTCGGGTGGCGCGTTCGCGACCCTGTGGGCCATGCAGTTGCGCGCGAGCTACGCGCCGGAACTCGCCTTCGCCGGTGTGACCTCCGGCGGTGTGCCGACCGATATCCCCGCCATCGCGCGCGGGGTGGACGGCAGCTATCAGGCCGGGCTGGCGGTGCTGATTCTGATCGCCTTGGCGCGCAACGATGCAGGCTCCGGACTGGCCGACATCTTGAACGACAGCGGTCACGCGCTCATGGCCCAGGAGGCGACCTCCTGTGGCGGCGATCTGGTGGTGCACCACTTCTTCCGGCATGTGGACGACTTCTCCACGGTCCCGGATCTGCTCGGCAGCGCTGCCTTTCGAGCCGCCGCCAACCATCAGGAACTCGGCGGCTGGGCCCCCGACGTGCCGCTGTATCTGTACCACAGCAACAACGACGATGTGATCCCGTCGGCGGGCTTCAGCGCCCTGGTCGACCGGTACTGCGCGCTGGGCGCGACCCTCACCGCCGTACACAGCGCGATACCGGGCCACAATCCCGCGGCGGTCGGGGAAGCCTTGGGAGCCATGAACTTCCTGTCCGACCGGTTCGCGGGCAACCCGGTGGCTGCCGGGTGCACCGTGCGATGACGTCAGCACGGGGCACCCGACGTTCAGGGGGTCAGTTGTCCCCGGGCTGTGCCCACTTGGTGGTGCCGGGCGCGCCCGTCAGCGTGCTGATCAGGTCGATACCGGCGATGAGCAGCGTCGGGCCGCCGACCACCAGGGTGCCGATGATCGCGCCGATACCCGCTGCGACCGGTACCGTCGCCAAACCGAAGGCGCCGCCGAGGAATCCGATGGCGCCCACCGCCGCGCCGATCGCGAGCCCGACGAAACTGCCGATGGCGGTGGCGATTCCGAACTGGCTGCTGAAGGCATTCATGGCGCGCTGGTTCTCGTTCAACGAGGCCACCGGGTGCAGAGCCGGGGTGGCGGCCGCGGCGTCCTTGACCGCGGTCAGGCTCAGGGTCGCGCCATTGTCGGTGACGCTGGTGGGCAGCGGGTAGCTCAGGCCGTCCTGTTCGAAGGACAGCGGCAGGGTCAATACCGTC
The DNA here is from genome assembly GCF_035818795.1 of Nocardia sp. CDC160. Taxonomy (NCBI): domain Bacteria; kingdom Bacillati; phylum Actinomycetota; class Actinomycetes; order Mycobacteriales; family Nocardiaceae; genus Nocardia; species Nocardia sp. CDC160. The sequence continues at coordinate 594,816 of NZ_JAYKYT010000001.1, forward strand.
TCACCGGCGGCGTCCTTGATGTTCACCGACGCACCGGTGAGCTCGAAACTGCCATTGGTGAGGGTGGTGACGACCGTATTGCCTAGTAGCTGGGTCTGGTAACCAATATCCGGCACAGCCGGATCCGCGTGTGCCACACCGGCTCCGGCTATGGCAACGGCGGTGACGACCGGAGCAGCGACCGCGGTGATTTTGCGCAGCATCATGGGTAGTCCAATCTCCATCAGGTTTTCTGACGGTAGCGCGCACCACCGACGCTTCGAATAATTTTCGGCTCGAGTCGTACTAAAACAGCAGTTCGACAGCGGCACCCAGGCCGCACATCAAAGCCACCACCAGCAGCGCCACCGCATCGGCGCGCCCGGGTGCGCCGGGGCGGGCGGTGAGCTCGCCGGTCCCGCCGCGGGTGGTGATGGCCTCGCCGAGTTCACCGGCGCGGCGGGTCGAGACGGCCATGCTCGCGGTCAGAATGTCGACCAGCGGGTTCTCCGCCGCGCGGTGCAGCAGCGAATCCTTCGGCCGCAGTTTGCGGGCCGCGCGCAGGATTCGCATCTCCTCCAACAGCAGGGGCAGCCCGCGCAGTGTCAGGGCCACCACCACGGCCCACTCGTCGACCGGGATGGCGTGGCGGACGCCGTGGCGGGTCCAGCCGATCTTCTTCAGCGGCGCGCCGAGTTTGGCCAGCGCCGGGGCGATCTCACCCATCGGGGTGGTCCAGGCGACCAGGAAAGAGGAACCGAGCAGCAGGAATCCGAACAGCACGACCTGCGCGTACCGCAGCAGCGCCGAGGCGCCGACGGGCGCGTTGATGGCCGCGCCGATCGCAATGCCGATCCACACCACCCAGGGGAAACGCGGCAGCGTGCCCAGGGGCAGCTTCGCGAGCAGGAAGACGCCGATCAGGAATGCCGTGGCGAGGCCGAGCAGCCACCAGGACGGAATGAACATGAGCAGCAGGCTGAAGGCGAAGACACCGATCATCTTGGTACCGGCCCAGAGTCGATGCACCGGGCTGTCGACCGGGACCTCGCGGAGAACGACACTGCTCATCGGATGCCTCCGCTGAAATCGTGGGCCGGGTATCGCGTTGTGGCGGCGTCGTTTTCGATCAGACGCCCATCGCGCAGATGCACGGTGCGGTCGCACACCGCGGCCATGTCGGCAACATCGTGGGAGATGACGATCAGGGTGAGACCCGAATCCCGTAGTCGGGCAAGCAGTTCCACCACCCCGGCGCGTCCCTCCGGATCGAGTCCGGCCAGCGGCTCGTCGAGCACCACCACCTGCGGGTGGCTCGCCACGATGGCCGCCAGCACCACCCGTTTGGCCTGGCCGCCGCTGAGTTCTTCGATGGACCGGGAGGCCAGCGCGCGATCCAGACCGACCGCGTCGAGCGCCTTGGCGACCGCGTAGGTGCCGCGCCCGCCCCAGTCCTCGATCTCCTCGCCCACGGTCTGGCGCTGCAGTTGCAGGCGGGAATGCTGAAACGCCAACTGCACGGCCCCGATTCGCTTGTGCACAGGGCGGGTGCGGGTGAATTCGCGCAGCTGGCAGGTGCCCGCCGTGGGCACGGTGAGTCCGGCCATGATCCAGGCCAGGGTGGACTTCCCGGAACCGTTGCCGCCCACGACGAGCAGGGCCTCGCCACGCCGCACACTCAGGTCGATGCCGTGCAGGGCCGGAGCCTCCCACGGGGTGCCGCGGTTGTATGTGTGTGCGACGCCGCGTAATTCGAGCACGGTGTCGCCCATCGGGCGGCGACGCGGATCGCCGAGCGGACGCGGCCACGCGGGCAGATGCTCGACGGCGCGACCGTCCGCCAGGTGGACCACGCGGTCGGCGGCGGCCGCGTCGGCCTCGTGGTGGGTCACCAGCACGACCGCCATGGGGTGTCGTCGGGGCAGGGCGGCCAGCAGGGCGACCAGGTCGCGGCGGCCGTCCGGGTCGATCATCGAGGTGGCCTCGTCGGCGATGAGCAGCGTGGGCTGCCGGGCCAGGGCGGCGGCCACGGCCAGGCGCTGCTGCTGACCGCCGGACAGGGTGGCGGTCTCGCGGCCGCCCATCCCGGCCAGTCCGACCTCCGCGAGCAGGCCCTCGATATCCACCTCGGCGGCATAGTCGGTGGGCAGGCCCCACACCACGTCATCGGCCACGAGCACACCGAGGGTCTGGCTTTCGGGTCGCTGCAACACCATCGCGGTGCCGCCGCGCACGCCCAGGCCCGCCGCGCCCGGCCGGGTGACGGTGCCGCTGGTCGGCGGTCGGCCCGCGAGAATCCTGGTGAGCGTGGACTTCCCGGACCCGTTGTGGCCGACGATCGCCACGAACTCGCCGATATCGACGGTCAGATCGATGCCGTGCAGGGCATCGGCGCGTGCCGTCGGGTAGCGAAAGGTGACCTCCCGCAAGGTGACCGGCAGCGGCGCCACCGGTCGATCGTCGGCGGGCGCGTCCAGCAGATCATTGCGGCCGGGCAGCCAGGTCAGCCGATCCAGCACCGAACCGAGCACGAACCAGGAGAACACGCCGCTGCCCACCATCGCCGCGACAATGCCACCGCCGACGAACGCCCACCACCAGTGCAGAACGGTACTGGTGAGGTCGGCGACGGCCCGGCCCAGCGGTTCCAGCGAAGACTGCCGCGCCGCAAGGTTTTCCACGCCCTTGGCGGAATTGCGAATGGCGTCGAAGAGCAGATGCCGCGATCGGGCCAGCACCAGCAGCATGCCGACGGTCAAGGCGGCCATGATGGTTCCCGCCAGCGCCGAGAGCGCCACCACCGCGGGCAATCCGCCGCGCCTGCGCTTGACGGTCCCGATGATCCCCCCGATCACCGCGACCCCGACCAGGTTCTCCGCCGGGAGCAACCCGGCCGCCACGAAGGTCACCAGCGTCCCCGCGACGGTGGTCGCCAACTGCGTCCGAAATCGATACCGATGCGCCAGCAACCCCATCGGCACCGCCGCCACCAACTGCAGCGCGGCCGCGAACGGCACCAGGGACCCGAGGGTCACCAGCGCGACGGTCGCCCCACCCAAGACGGCCGCCGCCGCCAGTTCGATCGGCCGCAAAGCCCCCGTGGGCAGCGCCACCCTGGAACTCCCGGCGCGGGACACTCCAACCTGGTCACTCAGGCCACCGCGAATCCGGTACGAATCGGTCACGCCTACCAGTCTGCCGTGCCCGACCCCCTACCCACGGCGACCTCTCAACATCTCCACAGACTCGGGGCACCACACCCACAACTCGACCAGCCGGTCTCCGATTGATGTCGGGCCGTCGATCCGCGTCCGTCACGCCGGGCCTCGGGTGTCGATGAGGTCGGCGAAGATTCGGGTGATGCGGGCGGTGAGGGCTTCGGGGGTGGTGCCGGATTGGGTGGCGCGGAGGGCGAATTTGCCGTCGACGGTGAGGGCTGCCATGCCGTGGGCGAGGGACCACCAGGCCAGGGCCATGGTTTCGGCGTCGGCGGCGGGGAGGAAGCCGGAGGTGACGGCGTCGGCGACGGTGGACTCGAGGACGGCGAAGGCGGCGTCGCCCGCGGCCTCGGTGTCGGGGTGTTTGTCGGGTTGGGAGAGTTCGGGGCGGAACATGATTTGGAAGTAGGCGGCGTGGTCGCGGGCGAAATCGACGTAGCCGATGGCCATGGCGATGAGGGCGGCGCGCGGGTCGGGGGCGTTGTCGCGGGCGGATGTCATTGCCGCGCCGAGGATTTCGAAGCCGCGGGCGGCGAGTGCCGACATCAGGGCGGCCCGGTCGGCGAAGTGATGGTAGGGCGCGCCGGGGCTGACGCCCGCCTCGCGGGCGACCTTGCGCAGGCTCACGGCGGCCAGGCCCTCGGACTCGATCAGCTGCAGGGACGCGCGCAGTAGTTCCTCGCGGAGGTCTCCGTGGTGATAGCGGTCCTTGGTCGGCGGCATGGGACGACTGTAAGGGGTTGACGGCTCACGGCCCCGCAATCTATACATTGTTCAGATTCTAAACACTGCTCAGATTGGGGTTCGACCATGTCCGATCTCGTGCTCGTCACCGGCGCCTCCGGCTTCGTCGCGGGCCATGTCATTCAGGAACTGCTCGGTCGCGGCTATCGGGTGCGCGGGACGGTGCGGTCGGTCAAGCGCGCCGCGGAGGTTACGAAGGTGCTGCCCGGGGTCGAACTGGTCGAAGCCGATCTGGGCTCGGACACCGGCTGGGCCGAGGCGGTCGAGGGCTGCCGGTACGTGGTGCACACCGCCTCGCCGTTCCCGTCCACCGAACCGAAGCACGAAGACGAACTGGTTCGGCCCGCCGTCGACGGGACCCTGCGCGTGCTGCGCGCCGCGGCCGCGAGCGGCGTCGAACGGGTGGTCATCACCTCGTCCATCGCGGCGGTCGCGGTCGGGAACGAGGGCCGTACGCTCACCGAGGCCGACTGGTCCGACACCGCGCGGTGCGACGCCTACCAGAAAAGCAAGACCCTGGCCGAGCGCGCCGCCTGGGACTTCGTGGCCGAGCACCCGGAAATCGAACTGGCCGTGATCAATCCGGGCATGATCATCGGCCCGGTGCTGCGCGGCGAGGCCGGTACCTCGGTCGGGGGCATCCGGACCGTGCTGGCCGGTGACATGCCGGGTGTGCCCCGCCTCAACTTCGCCACCGTCGATGTCCGCGATCTGGCCGTCGCGCACCGGTTGGCCATGGAGGTCCCCGAGGCCGCCGGGAATCGCTACATCTGCGCCGGACCCGAGGTCTCCTTCCCCGCCATGGCGGAGATCCTCGCGCAGCGTTACCGCGTCACCACCCGCGTCCTTCCCGACTGGCTGGTCCGGTTGGTCGGGCGTTTCAACCCCGATGCCCGCCTCGCGGCCCGATTCCTCGGCCGCCACGAAATCCTCAGTGCCGCCAAGGCCGAGCAGGAACTCGGCTGGCAGCAGCGCCCGCTCGCCGATTCCCTCTTCGACACCGCCGCCAGCCTGATCGAATTCGGCCTGGTCACCGACCCGGGCTCGCCCAAGGCCCGCGCCGCCTGACACCGCGCTCCCTCACCTCGCCTATCGGCCCTCGCCGCCGCTTGGACCTCCGGACCCTCCGCCCTGCGACAGCCATAAATCTAGGCCGAAAATAGCCACCACCTGCTGTAGTACAAATCGTGTACAGTATTGATATGAGCATTTCATTCCGACCCACCGATGTAGATCGAGCCAAGTTAACCAAGCTAGCGCACCCCGGCGAGAGCCAATCCGACGTCTTGCGCAGAGCGCTCGACGCCCTCGACCAGCTCGACTGGGAACGCGACGCCCAAGCCGCCGCGAGCGCCATCATGGCCTCGGGTGAGAACCTCAATGACGAACCGGACGCCTGGTGAGCTATATCCGCGGTGCAGTGCACCGCATCGACCTCGGCAACGGGCGGGGGCACGAACAAGGTGGCCGACGCTACGGTGTCGTACTGTCGGTCACCGAATGGTCCATGGTCACGGTGGTTCCCACATCAACCTCGGCACAGCCCAGTCCCTTCCGACCCGAAATCGAAATCGGCGGCACCCCGACGCGCCTGTTGGTCGATCAAATGCGTGCTCTCGACGTGGCCTACATGAAGCCGGAGATGGTGGACTTCCTCACCGCGGCCGACCTCACAAAGCTCGAGACGGCAATCCGCCGCTACCTGCGGCTATAGAATTTCGCGGCAGTACCCTCCGGCGTCTCCCGGATTTCGAGATGGCGGTCACCCGGCGGCTCGAAAACGTCAGTCGGAGCTGGGAATCCAGGCCGGATGCCAGAGGCGTCCGGTCTCGGTCCAGTTCTGGAAGCGGACCGTCCCGGTGAGTTTCGGGCTCACCCACACCGCGTCCTTGCGCTCCTCGGCGGTGAGCTCATTGCCGAACGGACTGGTCTTGCGCTCGAGTCGACGCAGCCGATCGGCCAGATCGTTCATCTCCTGCTCGCTGAAGCCCGTGCCGACCCGCCCCAGGTAGTACAGCTCCCCGTCGTGCGGCACTCCCACCAGCAGCGAGGCGAATTGCCTGACCTCCGAACGCCGATACCCGCCGACCACCACCGACAACGTCCGCCAATTCCGGGTCTTGATCCACGACTGACCGCGCCGCCCGGGTAGGTAGATCGAGTCCCGACGCTTGGCGACCACGCCCTCCATGCCGTGATCCTGGCTGTAGCGCAGGGCTTCCGCGCCCGAACCCTTCAGCTGCTGCGGCACGATCAGCGAACGCGCCTGCCCGGCAAGGGCTTCCAACACCCGCCGCCGATCCTCGTAGCGCTTGCGCACCAGCGACGTGCCGTCGAGATAGAGCAGGTCGAAGGCCAGGAACACCGCCTTGGCCTTGTTCTCGCGCAGCAGACCGAGATTCGCGCCGCCGTGATCGTCGAAGACGACCGCCTCACCATCGAGCACCGCGCTGTGGCCGGACAGCTCCGCACCCAGCCCGGCCACGCCCGGATACTTTCCGGTGACCACATGCCCGGCGCGCGAGCGCAGCGTCACCGCGCCGTCCTCGATCTCGGCGATCAGCCGGAATCCGTCCCATTTGGTCTCGAACGCCCAATGGTCGGCATCGAGTGTGGTCACGTCCCCCGGCGTGGCCAGCATGGGCGTCAATCCGTGCGGCATCGGCGCGGGCGTGCGCCTCGCCGAAACCCTTTCTCCCCCATTGCCTTCCGAGCCCGGCCGGGTCTGGTCCTTCATCAGGTGCATGAGCCACTGATTCCCATTGGTCTGAATCAGCGCGTACCGCCCGTCCAGCCGCTCACCCCGCAGCCACACGATGACCTCGTCGTCACGCCACTTCTCGGTCTCGTAGGTGCCGGTATCCCAGATGGTCATCTCACCACCGCCATACTCCCCCTTGGGAATCGACCCGTGAAAGGTGAGGTACTCCATCGGATGATCCTCGGTGTGCACGGCCAGGCGATTCTCGCCGGTATCGGTCGGCGGCCCCTTGGGTACCGCCCAGGACACCAGCACGCCATCTCGTTCCAGCCGCAGATCCCAATGCAAGCGCCGGGCGTGATGCTCCTGCACCACGAATCGATCCCCCGACCCCGCGGCTGGCGGACCCGACGGCACCGGCTCGGGCGTGCGTTGCGGATCGCGCTTGGACCGATAGATCTCGAGCCGGTCCGGAGTCCCCTCCGACTCATCGACCGCGTCCGGCTCCGTCTCGTCTGCCGCCTCCCCCTCGTCAACCGGCTCCGCCTCGCCGATCGCCTCCGGCAGTGGCTCGTCCAGCCCCGCGAGCAGATCCCCCTGCTCCTCCCAGCGCCGCAATACCTCCTCGAACCGCAAGTGCCGCAACCGCTTTGGCTTCTCGATCTCCTCCCACGCGCGCGGCGCGGCCACCCACGGCTCGGCCCGCCCGCGCAGCGAATACGGCGCGATGGTGGTCTTGGCCGGATTGTTCTGACTCCAGTCCAGGAACACCTTCCGGTCCCGCGCGGCCTTGGACATGTTCGCCGTCACCAGTTCCGGGCGCAGCTGTTGCAGATTGGTCGCCACCTGTTTGGCCACCGCCGAGGCCCCGTTCGGCCCCAGCTTGCGGTCCAGTGGCACGTAGACGTGAATTCCCTTGGAGCCGCTCGTCACCGGAAACGCTTCCAGCCCCACCTCACGCACCACATCCCGCAGGATCAGCGCCACCTCCGCGCACTGCGCCAGCCCTGCCCCCGGCCCGGGATCCAGATCGAACACCAGGCGCGTGATGTCCCCGACCTCGGCCCCGTCGAAACGCCATTGCGGCACATGCAATTCCAGCGCCGCCTGCTGCCCCAGCCACGCCATCCCCGCGACACTGTCGATGAGCGGATACGTCACCGGCCGGTCGGAATGTTGAACCGTCCTCCGCTCCAACCACTTCGGCGCGTGCTCGGCCAGATTCTTCTCGAAGAAGGACTGCTCCTCCACCCCGTTCGGCCACCGCTTGCGCGTCACCGGCCGCTCGGCGATATGCGGCAGCAGGGCCGGGGCGATGGCCGTGAAATAGTCGATGACCTCCCCCTTGGTGGTCCCGGTGGCCGGATACAGGACCTTGTCGAGGTTGGTGAGCCCAACCTCGATACCCCCGAAATCCTTGCGGGATCCCATAACAGCAGTTTAGGTCCGTCCACCGACAAAACCAGGCAAGCTGGCGGACCCGCGAAAAGCCAACGGGCCGTTCGGGGTCAGCAGCGGTGATCCCGAACGGCCCGTGACAACGAGCTTTCTGAGCCGGAGGCTCTGCCCTACGGAGCCGGAGGCTCTGCTCTAGGGAGCCGGAGGCTGCTCGCCCTCCGGGGCGGGTTCCGGAGCCGGGGCCGGTTCCGGGGCGGGTTCGGCCGCCGCCTCGGCGGGTGCGGGCTCGGCGGGGGCCTCGGCCGATGCCGGAGCCTCGGTCGGGATGGCGTTCTTGACTGCCTCCGTGCCCTTGTCGATCTGGGAGGAGAACTTCCCCCCGGTCTTCTCGTCGATCACATGCCCGGCCTTGTCGACCGCCTGCTCAATCTTCTCGGCGTTTTGGGCCGCCACCTCTTTGCCCTTGCCGACCAAGCCTTTGAGCGTGTCCATGAAACCCACAGCCCTGCTCCTTCAATCTCGGTCCGTTATTGGCGAACATCTTCCCACCACGCCTCCCGTGGCGGCTGAGCAATCGGGTCGATCCGCTCCCCCGGCTTCGGCACGGCGATGCGTGTCCCGGCCGCCGCAGCCGCCTCGACCAGCCGCGACACCGGCTCCGACCAGCCGTGGAAGGCCAGGTTGAAGGTGGCCCAGTGGATCGGCACCAGCACCCCGTACCCCGGATCGCCGACACACAGATCGGCGTGGGCGCGCACCGCCTCCTCGGGATTCATGTGCACGTCCGGCCAGTGCCGGTCGTAGGCCCCGATGGGCAGCAGCGTCAGATCGAACGGCCCCAGCCGCGCGCCCGCCTCGGCGAAGGCCTTGGTGTAGCCGGTGTCGCCGCCGAAGTAGACGCGCCGCGTCGGCCCGGCGATCGACCAGGACGCCCACAGCGTGGTATTGCGCACCAGCCCGCGCCCGGAGAAGTGCCGCGCCTCGGCGCAGGTGATCACCAGATCGGTACCGTCACCGTGCGCCCGCTCCAGCTCCGACAGCGAAACCGAAGCGGCCCAGTCCAATTCGACAATGCGCTGCTCGGGCACGTCCCAGTGCCGCAGATGCGCGCCGATGCCGATCGGCACGATGAACGGGCAGTCCTGGCTCGCCACCAGCCCGGCCACCGTCTCGCGATCGAGATGGTCGTAGTGGTCGTGCGAGATGAGCACGGCGTCCAGCGGCGGCAGCTCCGACAGCGGCGACGGCACCGGATGCAGCCGGGCCGGACCCACCAGCGGCGACGGCGAAACCCGTTCGCTCCACACCGGATCGGTCAGCACCCGATACCCGTCCACCTCCACCAGGCAGGTGGCGTGCCCGTACCAGGTGACCGCCAGATCCCCGGCCTGGGCGGGCAGTTCCGGCGTCACCAGCGGGATCTCGCCCGGCGGGCGGCCATTGTTGCGCTGGGTGACCAGCTGATAGATCAGTTCGAACGGCGACCCGGTGAGCTGAGAACTCGGCTCGGTGTTGTGGAACTGCCGATTGCGATAGCTTCGCGCGCCCCGAGCCGTCGGCGCGATCGCGGAAATGGACGCGCCCATGGCGGTGGGAATGCCCCACGCCGCCCGGACCAACCAGGAAATACCGAATGCACCCGCAGCCATACCCACCAGTTTCCGCGCATTCGCGGTCCCGCGCTGCCCGTTCATCGGCCCTCGAACTTCGCAGCCCGCTTCTGCTGGCGTGCCGCGCGCGCCTCCTGCGCGTCGTCACTGCGCCACGCCGCGTCGAGGGCGGCGCTCTGCTCGGCGGTGTCGGGGCCGCGGGTGTCGTCGTCATTGAAGACCAGCTTCATGTGCCGCAGCGACAGCGGCGCGAGCTCGGCGATCTGCTTGGCCCAGGCCTGTGCGTCGGCCAGGGTGCCGATCTTGTTGGCGAAACCGAAGCCGTAGGCGTCGGCGGCGGAGACCCGCTCCGCGCCCAGCAGAATGGTGCGCGCCGGGCCGGGCCCGATCAGGTTCGACAGTCGCCGCACGGTCCAACGGTCAACGGAGATACCGAGTTTCGCCGCCGGAATGGCGATGAACGAATCCGCCGTCATGACCCGAAGATCCGAGGCCAGGGCCAGTTGCACGCCCGCACCCAGCGCCCCGCCGTTGATCGCCGAGATCACCGGCACCGGAATCGTCTCGATGGTGCGCAACATGGCGAGCAGCCCACCCAGGAAGCTGTCCGAATACACCCCGTCCAGATCCGCGCCCGCGCTGAACAGCGGCCCCTGACCGGTCAGCAAGATCACCCGCGCCGAGGTCGCGGCCTCCTCGAGCGCCGCCCGCAGACTCCCGATGAGCTCCTCGTTCAGGGCGTTCCGGCGTTCCGGACGCTGCAATTCGATGGTGACGACCTCACCATCGCGGCTGACTCCGAGCATCTGTCCCTTCCCCACTGCGCAACTCACCTGCCCTACCTACCGATGATCGGCTTTCACTCTAAGTGGGCGTACCGTCGGGTCGGTGACCGCAACACCCGATGTCGACATCCTCGTGATCGGTGCCGGGCAGGCCGGATTGTCGGTCGGCTTCCACCTGCGCCGCCTCGGCCTGCGGCCGGAACGCGATTTCCTGATTGTCGATCACTCGCCCGCGCCGGGCGGGGCGTGGCAGTTCCGGTGGCCGTCACTGACATTGAGCACCGTCAATCGGGTGCACGATCTGCCGGGCATGTCCTTCGCCGAGACCCTGCCCGAGGGTTCGGAGAACGCCCAGGCGGCCACGGCCGTGCCGCGCTACTTCGCGCTCTACGAGGAGCGTTTCGACCTGCGGGTGCACCGGCCGGTGTCGGTGACCGTGGTGTGCGACCGCGCCACCGCCGCCACCTGCCCGAACCAGGAGGTCGACGGGCTGCTGCACGCGGAGTGCAAGCCCACCGAGACCCTCAAGGTGCGCGGTCTGGTGAACGCGACCGGCACCTGGGACAAGCCGTTCATTCCGTACTACCGGGGCGCGGAAACCTTCGCGGGCCGACAGCTGCACGCCCACGACTACCGCACCGCAAGGGAATTCGAGGGCAAGCACGTGGTCGTGGTGGGCGGCGGCATCACCGCCGTCCAACTGCTCGACGAGATCTCGCAGGTGACCGACACCACCTGGGTGACCCGGCGCGAACCCGTCTTCCGCCGTGGACCTTTCGCCCCCGAGGACGGCCGCGCGGCCGTGGCCATCGTGGAAGACCGTGTGCGGCGCGGACTTCCGCCCGGCTCGGTGGTGTCGGTGACCGGTTTGCGCGAGGACCCGCGAGTGAAGGCCATGCAGGCGCGGGGCGTGCTCGACCGCCACCCCATGTTCGACCGCATCGAACCCGACGGAATCCGTTGGGCGGACGGCACTTTCCAGCGCGCCGATGTCATCCTGTGGGCCACCGGATTCCGCAGCTCCCTCGACCATCTGGCCCCGTTGCGACTACGCGGGCCGGGTGGCGGCATCAAGATGGCCGGTCACCTGGCGACTCAGGTCGACGCGGATCCGCGTATTCACCTAATCGGCTACGGACCTTCCGCGAGCACCATCGGGGCGAACCGCGCGGGCCGCGCCGCCGCCGTCGAATTGACTTCCTACCTGGGCATTCCCACGCGCGCCGCGGTCTGAGTCCCGCGCGGCGGCGGATCAGGCGGGTGCGTCCATGTCCATGAGGTCGGGGTCCGCGCCCTGGCGTCCGTCCTTGTCGATGCCCGCGATCTGCGTCATCTCGCGGCCGGTGAGCTCGAAGTCGAAGATCGCCAGATTCTCCGCCATGCGCGCGGGGTTCGTGGACTTCGGAATGGCCACGTTCCCGAGCTGCATGTGCCAGCGCAGGATGATCTGGGCGGGCGTGCGCCCCAGCTTGTCGGCCAGCGCGATGATGACCGAATCGTTGAACTCCGCGCCGCGCCCCAGCGGGCTCCACGCCTCGGTCACGATGCCGTGCGCGGCGTGGAAGGCCCGCAGCTCCGACTGCGCGAAATACGGGTGCAGTTCGACCTGATTGATCGCGGGCACCTCCCCGGTCTCCCCGATCAGCCGCTCCAGATGCCGCTTGGTGAAGTTGGAGACGCCGATCGAGACCACCCGGCCCTGCCGCTTGAGCGCCTGCAGCGCGCGAAAGGTGTCGACATAGCGATCGGCCGACGGCACCGGCCAGTGGATCAGGTACAGGTCGAGGGTCTCGAGCCCGAGCCGCTTCATGCTCGCGTCGAAGGCGCGCAGGGTGGCGTCGTAGCCGTGGTCGGCGTTCCACAGTTTGGTGGTGATGAAGACCTCGTCGCGCGGCAGGCCCGACTCGCGAACGGCGCGACCCACGGCGTCCTCGTTGCCGTAGAAGGAGGCGGTGTCGATGCTGCGGTAACCGAGTTCGAGGGCGGTCGAGATGGTGTCGGCGGCCTGCTCCCCGGCAACCTTGTACACACCGAAACCGAGCTTCGGCATGACCTGCCCGTCGGCCAGGACGATTGCCGGAATTGCGCTGGTCTCACTGCGGTAGTTCACCACTCCGACCGTAGCAAACCGGACAGGTCAGTTAACTTTCAGCGTGTTGAGAAATCAGAACGATCAGGACGGGAGACCGAGGCGGCGGTAGCGCCGGTGTCGCTCCGCCGCGAGCTTGTCCATCGACTGCGCGGTCAGCCCCGCCAGCTCCTCGGCAATCGCGGTGACCACGCGCTGCGCGAAGTCCACCGATTCCTCGGCGGCGTCGGGGTACTCGTGCACGATGCGGTCGACAATGCCGTCGGCCTCGAGGTCCACCGCGCGAATGCGCTGGGCGGCGGCCAGGTACGGGGCGTGCCCGATGTCGCGGTGGACGATGGCGCTGGCACCCTCGGGCGGCAGCGGGGCCAGCCAGCCATTGGCGGCCGCCAGCACCCGGTCGGCGGGCAGCAGCGCCAGCGCGCCACCGCCGCTGCCCTGGCCCAGCAGCACCGACACCGTCGGGGTGTCCAGCGTGACGAGATCGGCCAGGCAGCGGGCGATCTCGGGGGCCAGGCCGCGTTCCTCGGCCTCGCGCGAGAGGGCCGCGCCCGCGGTGTCGATCACCAGCACCAGTGGAACCCGCAACTCCGCGGCCAGGTGCATGCTGCGTCGCGCCTCCCGCAGCGCCGCCGGACCCATGGTGTGCTCGGGCGACTGACCCGCGCGATCGTGGCCGAAGACCACGCACGGCTGCCCCCGGAAGCGGGCCAGTGCGTGCGCGACGGTGCGGTCGAGCTCGCCCTGCCCGGTGCCGGACAATGGAACTCGATCGGTGACATGGCGCAGCAGCTCGCGAATCCCGGGCCGATCCCCGCGCCGGGAGATCAGCACCGTCTGCCAGGCGTGCACCTCGGCGGTGTCCCGCACCGCCGGGCCGCCGCGCTCCTGCGGTCCCGCCAGGAACGAACCCCGGCCGGACTTGGGCGGCGTTGCCTCGCTTCGACTTTCGGGCAGCGGCAGCGGTCCGTCGCAGAGCACCGTGAGCGCGCGATGCGCGATGCGCCGGAACACCGACACCGGCACCACACCGTCGATAACGCCATTGCGGTAAAGGTTTTCGGCCGTCTGCACACCTTCGGGGAACCGCTTCCCGTACAGCGCCTTGTACACCCGCGGCCCGAGGAAGCCGACCAGCGCGCCCGGCTCGGCAAAAGTCATGTGCCCCAACGAACCCCACGAGGCGAACACCCCGCCCATGGTCGGGTCGCGCAGGTACACCAGATACGGATGCCCGGCCGCCTTGTGCACGGCGAGGGCACCCGCCACCTTCACCATTTGCACGAAAGCGACTGTGCCCTCCTGCATTCGGGTGCCGCCGGAGGTCGGCGAGGCGAGCAGCGGCAGACCGAGCTCGGTCGCCCGTTCCACCGCCGTCACAATGCGTTCGGCCGCGGCGACGCCGACAGACCCTGCGAGAAACGCGAATTCGCACGCGATCACGGCGACCCGCCGTCCGCGCAGCAACCCCTCCCCGGTGAGCACCGCTTCATCGGTCCCCGCCGTTGCCGCAGCAGTCAGCAACTCGCGGCCATACTGCGGCGATGCCGCCACCCGCACGGGCGGATGATCCCAGCTCACGAAGGAACCGGGATCCAGCAATTCGCCGAGCAACTCCCGCGCCGAGATCGTCACAGCGCGAGCCTAACCGGCCCCGTCGTCAGTACGGCCGACGGCGGTGGCCGGGTGTGTCAGTATCCCTGCACGACCTTGCGCAGCGCGTATTCGGTCACCGCGACCAGGGCCTGCTTCACCGGCTCTCGACGACGCGCGTCGATCGAGAGGATCGGCACGTCCGCGGGCACCGCCAGGGCCTGGCGGATGTCCTCGACCGGATACCGTGGCGCATCGTCGAACTCGTTGATGGCCACCAGGAAGGGTAGGTTGCGCGCCTCGAAGTAGTCGACGGCGGCGAAACTGTCCTCCAACCGGCGAGTGTCGACCAGCACCACCGCGCCGATGGCGCCCTTGATGAGGTCGTCCCACATGAACCAGAAGCGGTACTGGCCGGGCGTACCGAACAGGTACAGCACCAGGTCGTCGGCCAGGCTGATGCGGCCGAAGTCCATGGCCACCGTGGTGGTGGCCTTCGACGGGACCCCGGTCAGGGAGTCCACGCCGACACTGGCATTGGTCACCAAAGCCTCGGTGCGCAGCGGAACGATCTCCGACACGGCACCGACCAGGGTGGTCTTGCCGACACCGAAACCACCGGCCACGACGATCTTGGCCGACGTGGGCTTGCTGGTGCGCGTGTCGACCTGTGTCGTCGAATCAAATACGCCGGAGTCCACTGAGAACCCTTTCGATCAGCTCGCGACGTTCATCGTCGCTGGAATCGTCTTTCAATGTCGCCGATACCCGCACGTGTCCGGCATCGATGAGGTCGGCGACCAGCACCCGCGCGACACCGAGCGGAATGCCCAGTCGCGCGGCCACTTCGGCAACCGACGGCGATTCTCTGCACAACTCCACGATTGACGTCTCGATATTGGTGAGTTCGAACTGCCGCTCGAGGGCGACCGGATGCGATGCGACGAGCGCCTCCAGGGCGAGCTCCACCTTCGGCCGGGTGCGACCGGCCGTCAGTGAATAGGGGCGAACCAAGCTCGGTTCGGCGCTCCCAACGCGTTCGTTGTCTATGTCCATCCCGCCATCAGGAACCCATCGTGACGCGAGGTGTGGCCTGCACCGTCTGGCCCACTCGCTCGACCAACAACGCCATCTCGTATCCCACCTGGCCGATATCGCAGGACGTATTCGTCAGCACCGCCAGGTACGAGCCGTCACCGACCGCCATGAGCAGCAGGTAGCCGTGTTCCATCTCGACCACCGACTGCAACACGGTGCCGCCCTCGAACAAGTTCGACACACCCACCGAGAGGCTCGCGAGCCCCGCGGTCACCGCGGACAGCTGTTCGGCACGGTCCACCGGCAGCTGCGCACTCGCGGCCATCAAAAGGCCGTCAGCGGATACCAGAACCGCGTGCGCAACGCCGGGAACCTCATTGGCGAAATTCGAAACCAGCCAATCCAGCTGACGCTTCGTACCACCTAGATCGGGGTTCATCGGTCTCCTTTATCTCCGGTTAGGTTCATTGCTCTCATGGCGCGGCCATCCCGGACGCCCTGCTGGTGACGACTCAAGCTTGACCTGATGGATTCTGGGTCCCGGTGGGCTGCCTTGTCAGCGTTTCCGTTCACACCGCCGGGCACAAGTCGGTTACCCGGGTCACGCTGCGGCAGACCGGCCGCGGTTCGCTTGTCCGGCGTGGCCTCGACGGCACGCCGCGCGGCCTGCCAACCCTCATCGCCGGGTGATTCGAAGGAGGCGGCCACCTGGGACCGGTCGGCATTCGGATCCGACAGCCACGCCGACATCATCTCCGCGAAGATCGGCGTGCCGCCCATGACCGAGTCGCCGCCGGAATCGGCTGGCTGCAAACGGGTCTGGAAGAACGACGCCGCCTTGGTCGGATTCGATTTGAAGCTGTGGCGTCCCGGCTCCTTGACACCGTCGGTGCCCCGCTGCGGCAGGCCGACACCCGGGATCGGGGCCGGGCGCTGCGGCAGCACCGCACCCGGATCCCGCTGGGGCAGACCGTTCGCACCGCGCTGCGGGAGCGGACCATTCAGCGGATCCGACAACGGATCCGGCTTGGCACCCCGCTGGGGCAGTCCACCCGCGAGCGGATCGCGCTGAGTCAGGCCGCCCGACAACGGATCCGCTCCGGGGGCACCACGCTGCGGCAGACCACCCGCGGAATCCCGCTGGGCCGCTCCACCTCCCAGCGCCTGACCACCGGCCGCGGCACCGCGCTGCGGCAGTCCACCCGCCGCGGGGTCACGCTTGGGCAGGCCGCCGTCGCGCGGCGGGATCCCATCGCGCTGGCCCGCACCACCGCCGAGAGCCTGACCCGGCTTCTCCGAATCCTGCTGCGGAGCCGAACCATTGGCACCGTCCCGCTGCGCGGCGGCACCGCGCTGCGGGAGTCCACCCGGACCCCGTTGCGCCGGAGCGCCATTGGCGCCCGGCTGACGGGTCGGCAGACCACCCGGCGCGGCGTCGCGCTGCGGAAGACCACCCGAGGCCGAATCCCGCTGCGGGAGACCACCGGCGGCGGGCTCACGACGGGTCGGACCCGAATCGCGCTGCGGCGCACCCGGAGCGCCATTGGCACCCGGCTCACGGGTGGGCAGGCCACCCGGGGCCTGGCCACCGGCCGCCGGACGCGGCGGCTGGCCGACACCGGGTTCCCGGCCCGGCGCACCATTGGTGCCCGGCTGACGGGTCGGCAGACCGCTCGGACCCGAATCCCGCTGCGGCGCGGGCGCGCCATCGCGAGGCGGAAGTCCGACGGAGGGATTGCGCTGCGGCATCGCACCCGACTGACCGGGCTGCGGCATTCCCCCCAGACCCGGACCGCGCGGCGCGGCCCCCGGCTCCCCCGGTGCGCCCGGTCGCGGCGGCATGCCGCCCGGAGCACCCTGACGCTTGAGCATATTGGCGGCCAGACCGCCTCGCGGCTGGGCCGGGGCATCGCCCTGGCCACGCTGCGGCAGACTCGCACCCGGCTGTGCCGCGGGCGCGGACGGACCGTGCGCACCCGGATCCCGCTGAGGTAGTCCGGTGGGTCTCGAGCCGCCCGGGGCGGACACGGTGTGCTTGACGGTCGGACCGTTCACGCCGGGCTGACGCACCGGTAGACCGCCGGGCACCTGGGCGCCGGGCTGGCGGGTGGGTAGACCGGTCGCGGCGCTCGCCGCGGCCGGGGTCGGGCTCGGGGCGGCACCGGCCGCCGTGCCCGCCGGAATCGGCCCGCTCCCACCGGGATCCACGGTGACCATGACATTGCCGGTCGCCGTGCGGGTGACCGCGCGCATCTGCATGGAGGACGGCGCACCGGCCTGGTTGCCCGCGCCCGCGGCGGCGGGCTGCGGACGCTGCGGCACGTCCTGCGGCTGCGGCGGCACCGAGATCGGTCCGCCCGCCGACACGATCAGCGGCTTGGGCACGTGCACGGTGACCGTCACGCCCGGATCGCGGGCGGTGTCGAAGGTCGGGCGCAGGCGCACGGTCAGGCCGTGGCGCTCGGCCAGGCGGCCGACCACGAACAGACCCATGTGGCGCGCGGTGTCCGGGCCGACCTCGGCCACGGCCTCGAGTCGGCGGTTGATCTCGGCCATTTCGGCCGGGGGCATACCGATACCGCGGTCGGCGACCTCGATCAGCAGACCCTGATCGTGGGCCTGGGCGAAGGTGAACTTGACGTCGGTCTCCGGCGGAGAGGCGCGCAGCGCGTTGTCCAGGAGCTCGGCGAACAGGTGCGCGAGGTCGGAGGCGGCGGGCTCGACCAGCGAACCACGCGGCGTGGCACCCAGTTTGACGCGTTCGTAGTCCTCCACCTCGGAGATGGCGGCGCGCAGCACGTCGGCGATCTCGACCGGCGCGGACTTGGTCCGGCGCTGCTTGGTACCGGCCAGAATGAGCAGGTTGTCACCATTGCGCCGCATGCGGGCGGCCAGGTGGTCGAGGCGGAAGAGGTTCTCGAGCAGGCGCGGGTCCTTCTCGTCGTACTCCATCGCCTCGATGAGCGAGAGCTGATGATCGACAAGGGACTTGGAGCGCCGGGCCAGGGTCTCGAACATGTCGTTGACCTGGGTACGCATGGCGGCCTGGTCGGCCGCGAGGCGCAGCGCCTGACCGTGGATGTCGTCGACGGCGCGCGCGAGCTGGCCGATCTCCTCGTCGGTGTGCACCGGCATCGGTTCCAGCGGAACGTCTTCGGGGTCCGCGCCGTCGCGCAGCGCGGAAACTTCCTGGCCAAGGTCGTATTCGGCGACGCGCAGGGCGGCCAGGCGCAGACGGCGCAGCGGGACGATCATCGCGCGCGCGATCAGCACGGCCAGCGCCATGGCGCCGAGGATGGTGGCGATGACGATGATCGAGTACCGGATGGCGCCGGAGCGGGCGCTCGAGGCCAGATCATCGACTCGGGAAACGATGTCCTTGGTCGCACCGGTGGCGATGGACTGGTAGCCGTTGATGCTGGCGACCAGGGAATCCTTCAGTTCGGCGACCGGCAGCTGACCGGCCTGCGCCTGCGGTCCGTTGACCAGCTGGACGCGGGTGTCGGCCTGGCGCTGCAGTTCCGCGATGGTGGCGTCGCCGTCCGGGAAGCGGTGGGCGAGCACGGCCAGCATCTGCCGCTCGGTATTGACACCGATCTGGATGTCCTTGAGGCCATCCTTCACGTTGTTGCGTAGGGCCTCCGCCATACCGGCGACCTCGTTGAACAGCATCCACCGGGAGTTCAGCGAGTCGACCAGGCGCAGCTTGGACTGGTCCACGTTCTTGTCGGCGACGCTGGCCACGATGTTCTCCACCGTGCGCACGCTGTCGCCACGAATCCGCTCGACCTGGGTCACCGTGTCGGGAATCGACTTCGACGGGGCCAGGCCCTGGGCCCGGATCGCCTTGGCGCCCACGATCATCTCGTCCAGCGCCTGCCGGGCGCTGGGCATGTCACTCAATCGCGCGGCGGCCTTCTCGGCGAAGGAGATCGCCGTATCCAACTGCGCGAGTTCCGGGTCCGAGGTCAGCGACTGGTTCGGGCCCAGCATGATCATCTGGCCGGAGGCGACCTGGGCCGCGTCCGCACTGAGACCGGTGATCGCCGGGATCACCCCGACGTGGTCGGTCGCTGTCGAGAGTCGGCTCGAGTCCGCGAACTCCGCCGAAATCCTGGACGCTCCCAGCACAACCGCGACCAATAGCGGCACGGCGAGGACCGCCGTGACCTTCCATCGCAGGTCCCAGTTGCTCAGCGCCCAGCGCTTATTGCTGCCGGACCTAGCGGCGTCACGCATCTCCCACTCACTTTCCAAACTGGCCCCAGCCACGCGCCATCAGCGAGCCTCCGCGATCGCACGCTGGGCTCGTCAGGCAGAGCTGACCGAGAACTGCGGCTGGCCGAGAAATTGCGTCCATGACGGCCGAAATATGTGACATGCGATTCTAACGGATCAATAACTTCTTGTGTGACCTCTTGGCAACCACCGGTCCCTGACCTGCCGTTTGCAGGCAAACTTAAAGGTCGCGGCGTCCGCCCGGACGTCGCGTGAAGTCTGCCACAATCAGGTCGATCTATCGAGGCGGGCATCTCAGCGCATCTCAAGGACACAAGGCGGAGCTAGGGAGTCACCGGGTTGAACGCGAAGCAGGAGTACCGACCGGCGTATCAGCTGAGCCTGGTCGATCCCTCGGAGTTCTGGCGGGACGCGGCCGAATCCATCAGCTGGGATGTTCCACCCACCCAGATTCTCGACACCGCGGCTCGTCCGACGGCGCGCTGGTTTCCCGACGCTCGCCTCAACACCTCCTACAACGCACTGGATCGTCATGTGCGCGAGATCACAACTCCAGACGGCACTTCCGGCGGTCAGGAGGGGGGTCGCGCCGATCAACCGGCCCTAATATACGACTCCGCTATGACCGGGTCCAGGCGGATCTACACATATCGGGAGCTGCTGGACGAAGTCGCCCGATTTGCCGGATCCATGCTGCGATTGGGCGTCAAGACCGGTGATCGGGTCGTCATCTATATGCCGATGATCCCGGAAGCCGTGGTGGCCATGCTGGCCTGCGCCCGCATCGGGGCTGTGCACTCGGTGGTCTTCGGCGGGTTCGCCGCGCACGAGCTGGCCGCGCGTATCGACGATGCCGAACCTGTGCTGATTATCACTGCCTCCGGCGGACTCGAGCCCGGCCGCCGCATCGAATACCCGCCCATC
The DNA here is from genome assembly GCF_035818795.1 of Nocardia sp. CDC160. Taxonomy (NCBI): domain Bacteria; kingdom Bacillati; phylum Actinomycetota; class Actinomycetes; order Mycobacteriales; family Nocardiaceae; genus Nocardia; species Nocardia sp. CDC160. Next base: position 615,134 of record NZ_JAYKYT010000001.1, read on the forward strand.
GTGCTGGCCGCCCTCGACCTCGCCAAGACCACCGCGCCTCGCACGGTCCTGGTCAAGCAGCGAGAAGGCTTCCCCACCATTCGTTTTCCCGCCGAGCAGGCGGCCACCGAGCACCTGCCCGCCTCCACCGAGACCGTGGTGGCGCGCTGGCTCGATTGGGACGAGGCGCAGATCGGGGCCGAACCGGCCGAACCGGTCTCGCTGGCCGCGACCGATCCGCTCTACATCCTCTACACCTCCGGAACCACCGGAAAGCCCAAGGGCGTGGTGCGCGACAACGGCGGGCACGCGGTCGCGCTGGCCTGGTCCATGCGCAATATCTACGAGGTCGCGGCCGGGCAGACCATGCTCACCACCTCCGATATCGGCTGGGTGGTGGGCCATTCCTACATCGTGTACGCGCCGCTGCTGGTCGGGGCGACCACCGTGCTCTACGAGGGCAAACCGATCGGGACCCCGGACGCGGGGACGTTCTGGCGATTGGTGGACGAGTACAAGGTGGACGTGATGTTCACCGCACCAACGGCTTTGCGGGCCATCCGCCGCGCCGACCCGGACGCCGCGGCCGCCCACCGCCACGATCTGTCCTCCCTGAAGGCGCTGTTCTGCGCCGGTGAGCGCCTGGACCCGGCCACCTACGAGTGGGCCGTGGAGACGCTGCTGGCCGAGTATCCGCAGTGCCCGGTGGTGGATCACTGGTGGCAGACCGAGACCGGCTGGCCGATCTGCGCCAATCCGCTCGGGCTGCAGCAGCTTCCGATCAAGGCCGGTTCGGCCTCGGTGCCGGTGCCCGGCTACCGGCTGCGGGTGCTGGACTCCGAGGGCAATGCGGTCGCGCCGAATACGGAGGGAAACATCGTCATCGGGCTGCCGCTGCCGCCCGGGACGCTGACCACCCTGTGGCGCGACGACGATCGGTACGAGCGCTCTTATCTCTCCGCCTATCCCGGCCACTATCTGACCGGGGACTCCGGCTTCTTCGACGAGGACGGCTACCTCTATGTCCTCGGCCGCAGCGACGACGTCATCAATATGGCCGGGCATCGACTCTCGGCGGGCGGGATCGAGGCGGCCATCGCCGGGCATCCGGCCGTGGCCGAGACCGCGGTGGTCGGCATTCCGGATGAGCTGAAGGGTCAGCGGCCCATCGGCTATGTGGTGTTGAAGACCGGGGTCGACCTCGAGCCCGAGCGCTTGCGGGCGGAGATCATCGAGCGGGTGCGCGAGCGCGTCGGCGCGATCGCCACCCTCTACGACGTGGTCGCGGTGACCGCCCTGCCCAAGACCCGCTCGGGAAAGATCCTGCGCCGCACCATGCGTCAGATCGCCGCGGGCGACTCCTACGAGGTGCCGCCCACCATCGACGACGCCGCCATGCTGCCCACTTTGGAGAAGCAGATCCGCGACGCGGTCACCCTCATGGAGGACAAGGAGCGCATTGCCGCCGCCGAGGCCGCCTCCGCCGCCACCATGCCCATCACCCGCATCGATCCGGCCGCCCTCGACACCGGTCTGGCGGCGCCCGCCACCGATCCCACCGCCCAGGGCTGACGCGCTCGGGGTCTCCCCTCAAGGTTTTCTCAGACTTGGTTCATCGGCCTCCCATCCGCGTGCTTTAGCGTCGGGCGGATGAACTTCATCCGTATCCGCCGTGCCGGTGTCCTCCTCGGAGCTGGCGCGGCGGCCGCCGTGGCCCTCGCCCTCGCGCCCGCCACCGCCTCCGCGTCCCCCGCGGATCTGGTTGCGCCGCTGCTCAACTCGACCTGCACCTTCAACCAGGTGGATGCCGCCCTGCACGACAAGGCCCCGGCGCTGGCCTCGTTCCTGGACCAGAATCCCAGCTACAAGGACGAATTGAGGGCCAAGTTCGAGCTCTCCCCGGCCGAGCGCCAGGCCGAACTCGACCAGTATCTGAAGGACAACCCGGACGCCGCCAACCAGGCGGCCAGCGACCCGCGCGCCGGTGGAATCGCCGCCGCCATCCAGCAGGTCGCCGACTCCTGCCACAACTACTGAGGCAGCGGCTGCCAAAATGGAGTCCGTGGTCGAACGCGGTGAGGTACCCACGGTCCTGGTCGTGGATGACGACGAGGATGTGCTCGCATCGGTCGAGCGCGGGCTCCGGCTGTCCGGTTTCCGGGTGGTGATCGCCCGGGACGGCGCGGCGGCACTGCGCAGCGTCAATGAATCCGCCCCCGATGCGGTCGTGCTCGATATGAACATGCCCGTGCTGGACGGCGCGGGCGTGGTCACCGCGCTGCGCGCCATGGGCAACGAGGTGCCGATCTGCGTGCTGTCGGCGCGCAGCTCGGTCGACGACCGCATCGCGGGACTGGAGTCCGGGGCCGACGACTACCTGGTGAAGCCGTTCGTGCTCGCCGAACTGGTGGCCCGCATCAAGGCGCTGCTGCGGCGGCGCTCCGACGCACCCGCCTCCGCCATTCCGGGCGCGATCACGGTGGGGCCCTTGGAAGTCGATGTCGCCGGATATCGCGCACTGCTCAACGGCACCGAAATCGAGCTCACCAAAAGGGAATTCGAGCTGTTGTCCACGCTGGCCCGCAGCGCCGGGGTGGTGCTGAGCCGGGAACGGCTGCTGGAACTGGTGTGGGGCTACGACTTCGCCGCCGACACCAATGTGGTGGACGTGTTCGTCGGCTATCTGCGCCGCAAGCTCGAGGTCGACGGCACCCCGCGCCTGCTGCACACCATTCGCGGGGTCGGATTCGTCCTGCGCGCACCCAAATGAATTCCCACCGGATCGCGCCCGCGGTGGTCTCGCGCCGCCGCCGCTGGTCCTACACGCTGCGGGTGCGCGTCGCCGCCGCCGCGGCCCTGGGCGCGACCATCATCGTGGCGATTCTGAGCTGGATCACCATCTACGCCATCGGCCGCAGCAATATGGCCCAGGCCGACGAGCAGCTGTCGATGGTGTCGCGGCTGGTGCTCATCCAGCCGGTCTTCGCCGTCAATGTGGTCGATCTGCTCGCGCCCAACAAGGAAATGGCGCTGACCGTGCGCAATGCGGACGGTTCCCTGGCCAGCACGCCGGTGCGGCTGCCCGCGCTGCCGGTCGGCAATGCCACCGTCACCGTGGACGGCGACACCTATCGGGTGCTCACCACCACCGAGGCGCAGCCCGCGGGACGCGTTGTGTCCCTGGGCATTCCGACCAACCAGACCGAGAAGACGATCCACGAGCAGCGGCAGTGGGTGTATCTCGCGGCGGCGCTGGCGGTCACGGCCTCGGCCGGACTGGGCTGGCTGTTCGGCGGGCGCGCGGTGCGGCCCATCGTGAAACTCACCGGGGCCCTGGACGAACGCGGACCCAATGGCGAATCCGGGGCCCCGCTGTCGGTGGCGGGTTCGGGTGTGAAGGAGGCCGACAAGCTCGCCGAGGCGGTCAACACCCTGCTGGAGCGGGTGGATCGGGCGCAGACCGAGACGGCCGCCGCCCTGGAGACCGCCCGCGATTTCGCCGCCGTCTCCGCCCACGAGCTGCGCACCCCGCTCACCGCCATGCGCACCGACCTCGAGGTGCTCTCCACCCTGGACCTGAGCGAGGACCAGCGTCGGGAGATCCTCACCGACCTGCAGCGCGGACAGAACCGGGTCGAGACCACGCTCGCCGCGCTGGAACGGCTGGCCGCGGGCGATCTCACCAACGAGCGCGATCACGTGGTCACCGATGTGGCCGAACTCTGCGATGCCGCCGCGCACGACGCCATGCGGCACTTCCCGCAGTTGAAGGTGCGCATCGACACCGACGCCGAACTGGTCACCCGCGGCCTGCCCACCGGTCTGCGACTGGCCGTGGACAATGCCCTCACCAATTCGGCCAAGCACGGCGGCGCGACCGAGGCCGTGGTGTCCGCGCATCGCTATGTCAACGGGCACCGCTATCCCAACGGCTGCATCGTGATCGCCGTCGACGACAATGGCCGCGGGCTGCCCCCCGAGGAGCGGGAGGCGGTGTTCGAACGGTTCTTCCGCGGCAGCCGGGCCGCCAAGGGTGGATCCGGGCTGGGGCTGGCGCTGGTCGCGCAGCAGGCCCAATTGCACGGTGGCCGAGCCTATTTCGAGGACAGCATGCTGGGTGGCGCGCGGCTGGTGCTGGAACTTCCGGATCGACCGGTCTTTACCGAACCCTCAGACTCTCATCAGAGGTAGGACCATACGCGACCGCTACGGTCTTCATGGTGTTCGGAAAACGCACCCGCTGGGTCCTGATCATCCTGCTGCTCGCCGCCGCGGTCACCGCGGGCACGATCAGCGTCCTGCGGCTGCGCACCGCGCCTTCCGCGGTCGCGCTCATCAACGGTGACAGCGGTCCGCTGGGCGCGCGCATCGCCAAAGAGCTGCAGGACAGCCCGAACCGGCACTGGGACGTGGTGGACGAGGCCAGCACCAAGGACTACGCGGCGGTGATCACGCTGCCCACCGACCTGACCACCGATATCAAGTCGCTGGCCACCGACAAGCCGGTGAAGGCGCAGGTCACCGTGACCACGCACGATCGGGCCGATGCGAATCTGGTCAATGACGCGGTCAACGAGGTGACCAAGAAGATCAGCGCGGCCGGACTGGACACCATGTTCGCGACCATGAACACCGCGCGCCTGCAGCTCTCGCAGATCGCGGGCACGTCGCAGCTGCTCAGCGCGGGTGTGGGCGCGGCGGCCGACGGGGCGGCGCAGTTCTCCGGCGGCGCGGACCAGATGATGGACTTCCTGAATCAGGCGAAAGCCGGTGCGGGACAGCTGACCTCGGGCATCGACGCGCTGAACTCCACGCTGAGCGCCGCCACCACGCAGGCGAATCAGCTTGCCACGGCGCTGGATTCGACCGGCGTCACCATGGGCCAGGTCACCCAGGCGGCGAGCACGCTGTCGGGTGGGCTGAATTTCGTGGTGCCGTTGCTGCAGGCGCTGCCGTTCGCGAACGACCCGCAACTCGCGTCGGTCATCACCCAGTTGCAGGGTCTGCAGACGGTCGCCAATCAGGCGGACGCCCAGTTGAGTGGGTTCGCGAATCTGACCGGCACGCAAGTCACTCCGGATACGCAGGTCGGCCAGTTGCTGCGCGATGCCGCGGCCAAGCTCAACGACGCCAGCGCGCAGTTGAATCAGGGCGCGTCCCTGGCGCAGCAGATCCCGGCCATCGCCGATCAGGCGGGGACCCAGCTGATCGCGGCCATGCAGGCCCTCACCGGTGGCGTGACCCAGCTCCAGGCCGTCACCAAAACCCTGGGCAATCAGACAAATCAGGCGCTCGGCTCGCTCCCTCAGCTGGGAGTTCCCCAGCAGGCGACCATTTCGGCCGCCCTGACCGACCCGGTCGACATCGTCCGCAAATAACGTTCGCAAACAGTTAGCAACAATCGGCGGTGCGCCCGGTTAAACTGTGCCCGAATTGCTCTAATCGACCTGTTTCGGAAGCTCGTCCGCTCTATCCGTTCCCTGGCTTCACCCAGCGCCCCGGTACCGGAGAGGAAACGATCGTGAGCATGCTCATGGCCGCGCACGACATGTACGGCACGGTTCTCGCGCAAATCGGCAATCCCACCGCGGAGACCCCGCCCATGGCCGACAAGATGATGAAGATGTTCCGCTACTTCACCTGGTTCGCCCAGATGTCCGGCATCGCGGCCATCACCTACGGCGGCGGGCGCTTCGCCTGGGAGAAATGGGGCGGCGGCTCGGCCTCGCCGAAGATGGTCGCCAATGCCATGATGGGCGGCGCGGTCGCCACCAGCGGCGGAACCATCATGAATGCCGTCATTGGCTCATAGGTTCGGGAGACAATGCGGAGGGCAATACCCCCGCATCCCCCTGGGGAGGATCCGATGACGTACGGCAACGATCCCTACTCGCAGCAACCGCAACAGCCCGGCTACGGGCAGCAGCCCCCGCCGGGATACGGGCAGCAGCCGCCCGGATACGGCCAGCAACCCCCGGCGGGCGGATACCCGGGCCAGCCCGGCGGCTATCCCCCGGGCGCGGGCCCCGCCGGATATCCCCCGGGGTATGCCGCGTATCCCCAAGCGCCCTATGCCAGTTGGGGCGCGCGCTTCGGCGCGTACCTCATCGACGCGCTGATCATCGGCGTGCCCGCGGCCATCTTCTACGGCATCGGATTCGCCATCGGCTTCAAGAACGCGGACTGCACCACCGAGTCGACCGACTCCTCGTACAGCACCTCGTGCTCGGGCGGGCTGTCGGGTGCGGGAATCGCGCTGATCGCCATCGGCTGGCTGATCGCCGTCATCGGCGGGTTCTACTTCATCTATATGGAGGGCAAGACCGGGCAGACCCCGGGCCGCAAGATGTTGGGCATCAGGCTGGTTCGCGAGGCCGACGGGCAGCCGCTCGGCTTCGGCATGGCGTTCGTGCGGCGACTCGCCCACGTGGTGGACGCGCTGCCGTGCTACGTCGGCTTCCTGTGGCCGCTCTGGGACGCCAAGCGGCAGACCTTCGCCGACAAGATCATGAACTCGATCGTCGTGAAGGTCTGACCCAACTCTCGGATGCTCTCAGGGGCTCCGCCCCTGAAACCCCTCGAGATATCCGGGGGCTCCGCCCCCGAACCCCCATCTCCGGGGGCTTTGCCTCCGAACCCCCGAAAAACCTTGGCCGCCCGCGCTTTTCAGCGCGGGCGGCCATGTTGTCATGACGGACAGCGAGCGTCAGTTCAGGACGTCGAGCAGGTCGATGACGAAGACCAGGGTCTTGCCGCCGAGCGGGTGGCCGGAACCGGCCGAGCCGTAGGCCAGCTGCGGCGGGATGGTGAGCTGGCGGCGGCCGCCGACCTTCATGCCGGGAATGCCGTCCTGCCAGCCCTGGATCAGGCCGCGCAGCGGGAAGGTGATGGCCTCGCCGCGGTCCCAGGAAGCGTCGAACTGGTCGCCGGTGTCGTACTCGACGCCCACGTAGTGCACCTTGACGTTGTCGCCCGGCTTGGCCTCCGCGCCATCGCCCACGGTGAGATCCTTGATCACGAGCTCGGCGGGGGCGGGGCCGTCCTGAAACTCGATTTCCGGCTTGTCGCTCATGGGCTGTCCTCTTCGATTGGATCGGGATCGGTCTTGATCACCCTATCCCCGCGGAAATCGACGCCCGCAATGGAGGCGAAAATGGCACGGTGGCCGAAGTGATCGATATCGACGACCCGGGCGATCCGAGGGTCGCCGATTTCCGCGACCTCAATAACGCCGATCGGCGGCCCGACCTGCCCGGCGGCAAGGGATTGGTGATCGCCGAGGGCGTGGTGGTGGTCCAGCGCATGCTGGCCTCGCGCTTCACCCCTTTCGGATTGTTCGGGGTCGAACGCCGATATGAGCAGCTCGCCGAGGACCTGGCCGGAGTGGATATCCCCTACTACCGGACCAGCGCCGAGGTGATGGCGCAGGTCGTCGGATTTCATTTGAATCGGGGTGTGCTGGCTGGCGCATATAGGCCACGCGAACTCACTGTGGACGAGGTGCTCGCCGACGCGCGGACGGTGGCCGTGCTCGAGGGCGTGAACGATCACGAGAACATCGGCTCGATCTTCCGCAATGCCGCCGGATTGGGCGCGGACGCCGTGCTGTTCGGCGACCGCTGCTCGGATCCGCTGTACCGGCGTGCCGTCCGCGTCTCCATGGGACATGTGCTGCGCGTGCCGTTCGCGCAGCTGCCGCCCTTCCCGGACGGCCTCGACGTCCTGCGCGACAAGGGCTTCCAGATCATCGCGCTCACCCCGAACCCCAAGGCCGACACCCTGGCCCACGCCATGACCGGCGACAAGGTGGCCCTACTGCTCGGTGCGGAGGGCCCCGGGCTCACCGAGGAAACCATGCGGGCCAGCGATACTCGCGCCCGCATCCCCATGACGCCGGGCACCGATTCGCTTAATGTGGCCACCGCAGCCGCCATGGCCTTCTACGAGAGAGTGCGAGCGCAGTGAGCCATCCGCCCGACGGACCGTATGGATACGGATATTCCGAGCCAACCCCGTGGGCGGCCGGGATCGCCGTGCTCGTGCTGGTGGCCGCGCTGACCACGGTGGGCGTGTACGCCTTCGGGGTCGCGCTGGCCCAGATTCATTGGACGCTGTCGGTGGCGGTCAATCTGATCGCGGTGGGCGGGGCCGCGCCGACCGCGTGGCGGTGGCGGTACGCGCCGGTGACCCGCTGGGTGATCGGCGGACTGGGCATCGGCGTGCTGCTGGCCTGGTTCGCCCTGCTGTTCTTCTGATCAGGACACCCGGTCCAATTCAGGAGACCCGGTCGCGGCCCCGCAGCCAGCGCAGCAGGCCGCGCTTGTTGGCGTACTCCACACGCGGTTCGGGCGGGGCTTCCAGGTCGGGCGCTTCTCCCTTGGGGAACAGCGAGAAACCGCACACCTCGATCTGATCGGCGGTCAAATCGTCCTCGGAAGTCTTGCCGTGGTAGCGGAATCCGAGCCACTCCTGATTGGCGGCATCGGCGAAATCGGGCGGATCGAAGGGCAGCAGTTGCGGATCGGGCAGCTCGCCGGGCACCAGTTCGATGGGGTAGTCACCCGCCCAGTACGGACGCTCCCACACCCGCGGCATGCCCTCGTCCTCGAGAATATTGACCCGGGTGGCGCTGAACGAGCGACGGAATTCGCCACGCTCCCATTCGGCGAACGCGCCCCAGCCCAGCGACAGGTCGTAGGAGATGAGGTAGGTGTGTTCGGAGGCGAGCGGGCGCACCAGCAGCTCCGGCAGTTTGGTGGGGCGCGGCAGCGCGGCCTGATTCGAGCAGACGACGGTGACGCCGGGATAGCAACCGATATAGACGGATTCGGGATCGGGCCCTGCCCAGACCTTCATGGTGCCCGACGCGGCGGGCACCACATCGCGGTCGGGATTGAGCTGTTTGGCGAGCGCGAAGGCGGCATCCGGGTCGGGCCCGGGATGTTCGCGCAGGACGGCCACCGCATCGGGGGCGTCGACGTACCACAGGGATGAGACCGTTGACGGCACCCGACGTCACCTCCCTAGTCATTGCGCACAAGATAGCTAATTATGAGCAATACTCGGCGGCCGAACGTCGGCGTCGACGCTGATCGGCCCGGCAATGACCGCCACCAGAAATGAATCTACCCTCGCGGCGGCCGAAATGTCGCTGATGCCAACCCCGTTTCCCGGCGTGCCGGACAGCGCGAAGCTAGAGGGCTTAGCAACCCTCTAGCATCCGAAAAAATCGCGCGGTGCCCGGATCGGCCGGTCGAGATCGACCGTGCGCCTCAGTGGCCCGATCTCCTCAGTGGCCCGAGCTGCGGACGCCTAGGAGCACGTCTTCCCAGGACGGCATCGGAGCCTTGCCGCCGCGCTTCGCGCGATTCGGCTTCTGCGCGTTCTGCTTCGCGGCGGGCTGCGCCGGGGCGGGCGCGGGAGCCGGTTCCGGGGTCACCTCGGCGGCGGGCGCGGCCGGAGCCGGAATTGCCGGGGCCGACGGCTCTTTCGCCGCCGGGGCGGGCGCGGGAGCCGGGGCGGCGGCCGTGACCGGCACGGTGCCGTCACCGACCGCGGCACGCTGCTCGAAGTAGTCCTCCGAGCTCTGCTGCTTGGCGACGCGCGCGGGTGCGGCGTCGTAATCGGCCGCGCGCTCCTCGCGCGGGGCGGGCGCGGGCACGGGAGCCGGGGCGGCCTCCACGACGGCCTCGGTCTGGTCCGGGAGGATGGTCGCCAGGCCGCGCAGGGCCCGGCCGAAGTCGGGATCGATGAGATCGGAGGCCGGATCGTCGAGCGGCACCACCGAGCCGCCGTGCGCGTCGGGCTGGTAGCGCCAGTGCGCGGCGATCACCGAACGGCCCGCCTGCCACTGCAATTGGGCCACCCAGTAGCCCTTCTCGTCCTTCCAGGCGTCCCATTCGGCGACCTCGATATTGTGGCCGCGCTCGGCGAAGGCGGCCGACACGATCTCGATCAGGGTCTCCACGGCGGGACCGTCATTGCGGACCGGGTGCGCCTTCTGCGCCAGCTCGGCGGCCCGGGCACGTTCCAGCAGAACGGGATACGCGAAACGCTCCACCCGCGACAGCGGCATGCCCGACTCTTCGGTGACCTGCTCCACCGAAGCACCCGCGCGGATACGGGCCTGGATATCGCGAGGACGCATCGTGGCTTCCGTTTCGATCTCGATTTGGCCGAATCGGGCAAGATCTCCGCGGGCAGCGGCGCGCAGTTTGTCATCGGCGGCGAGCCGGTACTTCTGGCCGCTCTCGGTATCGATGCACACGATGTGCGTGGAATCGGGCGTCAATCCGATCACTCGAAGTTCACGCACCGTTACCTCCTGTTCGCTGCGTAACTCACAGCTATAGCTAGGCTCGCGACACCGCCCACGTTCTGGAACAGTAGTGCACTTCTGAGAATCATGGGGCAAGACACGCGGCGCGGAAATCTGTTCGAAGACTTCCGCGCCGCATTAGTGTGAGCGATTCGCCTGTGCGGCGAAACCGATTTCAGGCTCTCGCGAAGATCGTGAGAAAACCGTGAATCGGAGCTGTTTTTACTGCTCAGCCGAGCTTTTCGACGACCCAGTCGATGCAGCGGGTCAGCTGCGAGACATCCTCGGGATCGATGGCCGGGAACATGCCGATGCGCAGCTGGTTACGGCCCAGCTTCCGGTACGGCTCGGTGTCCACGATTCCATTGGCGCGCAGCACCTTCGCCACCGCCGCGGCGTCCACGCTCTCGGCGAAGTCGATGGTGCCGACCACCTGCGAGCGCAGCGCCGGGTTCTGCACGAACGGCGTGGCGTACTCGCTGGTCTCGGCCCACGAGTACAGGCGTGAGGAGGAGTCGGCGGTGCGCTTCACGGCCCAGTCCAGACCGCCATTGCCATTCAGCCATTCGATCTGGTTGGCGAACAGCAACAGGGTGGCAAGCGCCGGGGTGTTGTAGGTCTGGTCCTTGGTGGAGTTGTCGATCGCGATCGGCAGCGAGAGGAATTCGGGGGTCCAGCGACCCGAGTTCTTGATCTCCTCCACCCGCTCGAGCGCCTTGGGGCTCATGAGCGCGATCCACAGGCCGCCGTCGGAGGCGAAGCACTTCTGCGGGGCGAAGTAGTAGACGTCCGAATCGGTGATGTTCACCGGCAGGCCGCCCGCGCCGGAGGTGGCGTCGATGGCGATCAGCGCGTGCTCGGAACCGGCCGGACGCGACACCGGAATGGCGACACCGGTGGAGGTCTCGTTGTGGGCCCAGCCGATGAGGTCCACCGACGGGTTCGAGGTCGGCTCGGGGGCGTCGCCCGGCTCCGACTTCACCACGATCGGGTCACCGATGAAGGGGTTGCCCTTGGCCACCGAGGCGAACTTGGAGGAGAACTCGCCATTGCTCAGGTGCAGCGACTTCTCGCGGATCAGGCCGAAGGCGGCGGCGTCCCAGAACGCGGTGGTGCCACCGTTGCCCAGCACGACCTCGTAACCCTCGGGCAGCGAGAACAATTCGCGCAGACCGGAGCGCACCCGGGCCACCACGTCCTTGACCGGCTTCTGCCGGTGGGAGGTGCCGAACACCGAGGCGCCGGTATCCACCAGGGACTGCAGCTGCTCGGGGCGGACCTTGGAGGGGCCGCAACCGAACCGTCCGTCGGCGGGCTTGAGATCGTCGGGGATGGTCGGGAACGCAGAGGTCATGGCGACAAGGGTAGAGGTGCTATCACCCGCGCTCACAGGTGGGTCTCGGGTGGGTCCGGCCCGCGAAAACATTCCTACTTCCCCGGTTCGCGAACCCGCGCGTAACGCTGTGGCGGGCCCCACACAACCATTACGGTTTACCGCCATGGACATGGCCGCACACGAGCGACCGAGCACCACCCCGGACCCGGAATCCGCTTCCGCCCCCACCGCACCCCCGGCCTCGGCGAATTCGGGCCGCCCACAACGCCACCCGTACCCCGAGCCCGGCCCGCGCCTGGGCCTGCTGGCGCGCCTGTCCTCCCAATTCGGCTCCCGCGGCCTGACCCGCCGCGGCCCCGCCCTCGACGACGCCGCCCGCCGCGAACTCCTCCTGCACGGCGTCCAGGGCACCGCCACCATCCTCAGCGTGCGCACCCCGGCGAAAATCGCCCCGGCCGCGCAGGATTCGACGCCGGACCGCGCCGACGGATCGGGCACGAAGATCCACCCGGCCGAAGACCGCTTCCCCGGCGGCGATTCGTCCGCTGTCGATCCGCGCGGGCGGGGCGAGCGGCGGGCGGATATTCGGACTCGGGCGGAGAAGCGGGTGGATGCGCGGGCCGCGGCCGAAAGGCGGGCCGAGACCCGGGGTGGGGATGTGCTCGAGGCCGGGGTTGAGTTCTGGGTGCGGATACAGCTCGAGGATCGGCACGCGTACGACACCCGGGTGCGGCAGCGGGTGAGCGCCGCCGATCGGGAGTGGATGCAGCCGGGGGACATCGTCTGCTGCCGGGTCGATCCAGGGGATCACGATCGGGTGGTGCTGTATCTGCCCGCGCCGGAGGAGACTTCGCGCACCGGCATTGCCAAGATCCTCGCCGACGGGCGGCGGGCTCGGGCCACGGTGTTGGCGGCCACGCCGGTCGCCGCCGATTACACCGGGCGCGACGATCCGGTGTTGCGTCTGGATCTCGAGCTACACGCGTGGGACGAACCCGCTCCGTGGCGGGTCCGGGTGGTGCAGCCGGTTCCGTTGTCGGCCATGGAATTGATCGATCTGGGTCGCCACCTCGAGGTCGCCTTCTTCACCGTCGACCGTGGGGAATCGGTCGCGGTGGACTGGGCCGCGTCGCGAGAAGTGTGACCGCGTCGCGGACGTGTGACGGCTAGGGCAGATGCACGAACTGGAAACCGTTGGCCTTCAGGGCCGGAAGCGCGGCCAGCATGCCCGCGCCGGTACCGGACTTGGGGCGGTGCATGTGGGCCAGCGAGATGCCACCGGCCTTGGCGGCCATCATGTTGGACTGCACCTGATTGGACGAGGCCGTCGCGCCGAAGTCCGCGTTCACCGAGTAGCCGACCGGGGTCTCGCCCAGCTCCTTGACGATGGCGACCGCGACATCGTCGTAATGGGCGGTGCCCGCGCGGAAGAAGCGCGGAGCGTGACCGGTCAGGGCGGTGATGCGCTGGTGATTGCCCCACACCTCGTCCACGGCGGCCGCGGCATTGGCGGTGCCCTTGATCTCGTAGGCGGCGCGGCCGGTGACCGAGAGCGGGCAGTGCGCGGTGCCGTGATTGCCGATCTCGAACAGCGGGTTCGCGGCCAACTGCCCGGCGCGGGCCGGGTTGGCGTCGATCCAGCGCTTGTTCAGGAACAGGGTGGCCGGAATCTGCTGGGCCTGCAGGAAGGCGAGCAGGTTCTCGTCGATGTCATTGTTGCCGGGCCCGCCGCAGGCGTCGAAGGTGACCGCGAACTGCTTACCGGCGGCATTGAATCCGGTGAGGATGCCGTCGACGTCGGTGCCCCACGCCTTCGGGCTCTGACCGGCGAATTTGGCGGCCACGGCGTCGGGATTGACCGTGGACAGCGGTAAGCGCGCCGGGGTGGCGCTGCCGCGCGGCGGCTCCAGGATGCGGTCGGACGAATTGCCGTTCGCCACACCGCATCCGGCGGTGACGAAGCTCGCGGCGAGCGCCGCGCCCGCGGCGAAGAGGCCGCGCCTGGACAGTCCTGCATCGAGCACCGGTGCAGGTTATGTGAATCCGATCTCAGGTTCCAGGACCTGAACCAGGTTTATTTCACCCGTCGCGGTCTGGCAACCAGTTCGCCACCGCAGTTGGGGCAGGTGTAATCCATTGTTCGACCGCAGGATTCACAGAAGCTGCACTCGTACGAGCAGATCAGGGCCGGGCCGTCGGGCAGCAATTCGGCAACCTCGCAGCGTTCACAGCGTGTCCGCATCTCCAACGCCATCTCGGCCCCTTTCCGCTCCCGCCGCCGACCTCGCCGACGCGACTGTGATCGATTTCCAGTTCATCCCGAGGGCCGAATTGCTCCAGACTGTAGCCTGCTCGACCGAATCAACCCTTTTGCAAGGAAGCACATTGACCTACCCGAACAACCCATACCCGCAGCAGCAGCAGCCGGGCTACGGCTACCCGCCCGCCGACCAGCCCGCCCCCGGCGGCTACGGCGCTCCCCAACCGGGCTACGGCGCACCGCAACCCGCCTACGGCGCACCCCAGCAGCCCGCCTACGGCGCGCCCCAACCCGCTTACGGCGCACCACAACCCGCCTACGGCGCACCCCAGCAGCCCGCGTACGGGGCTCCTCAGCCGGGCTATGACGCGCAATCGCCCTACGGCGCTCCGCAGCAGCCCGCCTACGGGGCATCCCAACCCGCCTACGGCGCAGCGCAACCCGCGTTCGGCGCACCGCAGCCCGGCTACGCTCCGTTCGGGGGATACGGGGCGCAGTACGCGAGCTGGGGCGCACGCTTCGGCGCGTACCTGATCGACGCGGCCATCTGGATCCTTCCGGGCGTGATCCTGCGGACCATCGCGGTCACCGCGGGCACATCGAAGGTGCACTACAACATCGACTCCAACTACCACACCACCTACTCGGGTGGCGGCCTGAACGCCTTGGGCTGGATCTGCCTGCTGCTCGCCTTCGTTGTCGGCATCGCGGGCCTGCTGTTCATCAGCTACCAGGAGGGCACGACCGGCCAGACGCCGGGCAAGAAGGTCGTCGGGATCCGCCTGGTTCGCGAATCCACCGGACAGCCGGTCGGTTTCGGCCTCGCCATCGGCCGCCGTCTGCTGCACTTCATCGACGGCCTCCCCTGCTACCTCGGCTTCCTGTGGCCCGCGTGGGACGCAAAGAAGCAGACCTTTGCCGACAAGATCGTGAACACCATCGTCGTCAAGGCTTGACCCAACTCTCGGGGGCTCTCAGGGGTTCCCCCCTGAAACCCCCGAAGATCTCCGGGCCCCGGCCCAAACCCACGAAAAGCCGTGGCCCGCAGCGAATTCGCTGCGGGCCACGGTTGATCCTGCACAAGTTTACTTGTGCGACACCAGGTTCCAGCCCGGCACCGTCTCCGGTCGGCGCGGGGCCGGGCCGGTGTAGATGGCGGCCGGGCGAACCAGCTTGCCCAGCTTCTTCTGTTCGAGGATGTGCGCACACCATCCGGCGGTGCGGCCGCAGGTGAACATGGCGGGCATCATGTGCGCCGGAACCTCGGCGAAGTCCAGGATCACCGCGGCCCAGAACTCGACATTGGTCTCGATGGCGCGGTCGGGGCGGCGCTCGCGCAGCTCGGCCAGGGCGGCCTGCTCCAGCGCGGCGGCGACCTCGTAGCGCGGGGCGGCCAGGCGCTTGGCGGTCTCGCGCAGCACCTTCGCGCGCGGGTCCTGGGCGCGGTAGACGCGGTGACCGAAGCCCATCAGCTTTTCCTTGCGGTCCAGGATGCCCTTGACCAGAGCCCGTGCGTCACCGGTCTTTTCGACCTCTTCGATCATGGGCAGCACGCGGGCCGGGGCGCCGCCGTGCAGCGGGCCGGACATGGCGCCGATGGCGCCGGAGAGCGAGGCCGCCACGTCCGCGCCGGTGGAGGCGATGACGCGGGCGGTGAAGGTGGAGGCGTTCATGCCGTGCTCGGCGGCCGACACCCAGTAGGCGTCGATGGCCTCGATGTGGCGCGGGTCCGGGTCACCCTTCCAGCGGGTCATGAACCGCTCGGTAATGGTGGTGCACTCGTCGATCTTCTTCTGCGGCACCGCGGGCTGGTAGATGCCGCGCGCGGACTGGGCGACATACGACAGTGCCATGACCGAGGCGCGCGCGAGGTTCTCGCGGGCGGTGTCGTCGTCGATGTCCAGCAGCGGCTGGTAACCCCAGATCGGGGCCAGCATGGCCAGCCCGGCCTGCACGTCGACCCGCACGTCGCCGGTGTGCACCGGCAGCGGGAAGGGCTCGGCGGGCGGTAGGCCACGGCCGAATTCGCCGTCCACAAGGAGCGCCCAGACATCGCCGAAGGTGACGTGATTGCCGACCAGATCCTCGATGTCGACGCCGCGATACCGGAGCGCACCGCCGTCCTTGTCCGGTTCGGCGATATCGGTCGTGAAGGCGACCACGCCCTCGAGACCGCTCACGAATCCGTCGGGGACGACGGAATTGGGTACCGCAGCGCTGGCAGTCATGTTGTGACTCTCCTTGCAAATCGGGCTGCCCGATCCCTGGGCAGCCACGCCGATCACCGTGAGCTTAACCCTCGCATTACCCCGGAGTAACGTCTGCCCCATGGTTGACCAGGAGAAATTCGCCACCCCCGCGCTCGATCTGGCGGCCCTGCGGGTCGAGTACGGAGTCGATCAGGGTGACAACCATCCCGCCCGCGACACCGACCTGGACGAGACCTGGCTGGCGCAGGGCTGGGAGCCCTTGCTGCGCAGGTGGATCGAGGATGCCACCGGTGCGGGCCTGACCGATCCCAATGCCATGGTGTTGAGCACCGTCGAGCTCACCGAGACCGGTCCCAAGCCGTCCTCGCGAACGGTCCTGTGCAAGGGGCTGTCTCCCGAAGGTGTGACTTTTTACACGAATTACGAATCCTTCAAGGGCCGTCAGCTCACCCAAACCCCCTACGCCTCGGCCACTTTCGTGTGGACCCCGCTGGGCCGACAGGTGACCGTGCGCGGGCCGGTGCACCGGGTTTCGGCCGAGACCACCGAGATCTACTGGCAGTCCCGCCCGCGCGGCTCCCGCCTGGGCGCGTGGGCCTCGGAGCAGTCGCGGCCCATCGCCTCGCGCGCCGATCTGGATCGACAGATGGACGCGACAGCGGCCCGCTTCGCCGAGGTGGACGACGTTCCGCTGCCCCCGTTCTGGGGCGGCTTCCAAATCCAACCCGAGACCGTCGAGTTCTGGCAGGGCCGACGCAGCCGCATGCACAACCGCATCAAGGTCACCCTGGAGCCGGGCAACACCGACGTATCCGCCATGAAAATCGAACGCCTCCAACCCTGACGGATTCTCTACCCCCGCGAGAGTTGGAAATCTCACGTTCAAATGGTGGGATGATCGGCCCAAAATTCCTAGCCAAGCCCCGTTTCGCCGCTCTAGTGTCTGACCGGTGAAGCTGCTCGCCGACATAACTCCATTGCGGAATCCTGACTACCGCCGGTTGTGGACAACCGGCATCGTCACCGTCATCGGCGCGCAGCTGTCCGTGGTCGCCGTCCCCAAGCAGCTCTACGACATCACCCACAGCTCTTCGTATGTGGGCCTTGCCGGACTCTTCGGCCTCATCCCCCTGATCGTCTTCGGCCTGTGGGGCGGCGCGCTCGCCGACGCCATGGACCGCCGCAAGATGCTGCTCATCACCGGTGCGGGCACCGGCCTGACCGCCCTGGCCTTCTGGGCGCAGGCGGCCGCCGGACTGAACAATGTCTGGCTCGTGCTGGTGCTGTTCGCGGTCCAGCAGGCGTTCTTCGCCATGAACCAGCCCGCCCGCAGCGCCGTCTACCCGCGCCTGCTGCCGCCCGAACAACTCCCGGCGGCCAACTCGCTGAGCATGACCGTCATGCAGTTCGGCGCGATCGCCGGACCGGTGCTGGCGGGCATGCTGATTCCGCTCGCGGGCCTGTCCACGCTGTACCTGCTCGACGCCGTCGCCCTGCTGGCCACCCTGTGGGCCACCTGGAAGCTGCCGCCCATCCCGCCGCACGGCGAGACCCGGCGCGCGGGCCTGCGCGAGGTGTTCGACGGCTTCGCCTACCTGGCCACCCAGAAGATCCTGCTGGCGTCCTTCGCGGTGGACGTGGTGGCCATGGTGTTCGGCATGCCGCGCGCCCTGTTCCCGCAGATCGCGCAGGACAGTTTCGGCGATTCCGCTTCCGGCGGAACGGCTTTGGGTCTGTTGTTCGCGGCCATGTCGGTGGGCGCGGTGCTGGGCGGGGTGTTCTCGGGCTGGCTGTCGCGGGTGCGTCGACAGGGCTTGGCGGTGGTGGTCTGCATCGTGCTGTGGGGTGCGGGCATGGTCGGGTTCGGCCTGGCCGTGGGCCTGGTCGGGCACGGGCTGAGCATGACGCTCGCGCTCTGGATCGCCCTGGGCTGCCTGGCCTTCGGCGGTGCCGTGGACATGTTCTCGGCCGCCCTGCGCACCACCATGCTGCAGTCGGTCGCGACCGACGAGATGCGCGGACGCCTGCAGGGCGTGTTCATCGTCGTGGTGGCGGGCGGACCGCGCATCGGTGATGTTGCGCACGGTTTCGCGGCGGCCGCGGTGGGTACTGCTGTGGCAGCGGCGGGCGGCGGTGCGCTGGTCGTGATCGGCATGATGATCTCGGCCGTGATTTTCCCGGCATTCGTGCGATACCGGGTGGCACGTGCGCATTCCGAGGTCCAGCTCGCCTGATGCGTTTCAACTGTGCAATCTCGCAGTTCGCGCCATTAGCACATGCTCGCCGCTGTCCTCACACGCAAATACGGTGACCGTGAGGTAATAAGAGACACCCTCATTACTCGGGCGTAGTGGACAGCGGCTAGCGTTGACTCGAGCGCATCGCGCGCCGACCGCGTCCGATGCCTACGGTTACAAGCCTGAGAGGGATCCTTCCGTGCCCGCTGAGAACATCATCAACGTCGACGACGACGCCAAGCCGGTACTGCAATACCCGGGCGGCGAGTACCCGATGACCGTCGCCAAGGCTGTCGAGGGCAACGACGGAATCGACCTGGGCAAGCTGCTGGCCAGCACCGGGTACGTCACCTACGACCCCGGCTTCATGAACACCGCCTCGACCAAGTCGGCCATCACCTACATCGACGGTGAGGCCGGTATTTTGCGCTACCGCGGCATTCCGATCGAGCAGCTGGCGGGCAAGTCGACCTTCATCGAGGTCAGCTACCTGCTGATCTACGGCGAGCTGCCGACCCAGGCCCAGCTCGACGACTTCACCAACCGGATTCGCCGCCACACCCTGCTGCACGAGGACCTGAAGCGGTTCTTCGACGGCTTCCCGCGCAACGCGCACCCGATGCCGGTGCTGTCGTCCGCGGTGAACGCGCTGTCGGCCTACTACCAGGACTCGCTGGACCCGCGCGATCCCGAGCAGGTCGAGCTGTCCACCATCCGACTACTGGCCAAGCTGCCGACCATCGCGGCCTACGCCTACAAGAAGTCGGTCGGCCAGCCGTTCCTGTACCCGGACAACTCGCTGTCGCTGGTGGAGAACTTCCTGCGGATGACCTTCGGCTTCCCGGCCGAGCCCTACGAGGTCGACCCGGAGATCGCCGCGGCGCTGGACATGCTGCTCATCCTGCACGCCGATCACGAGCAGAACTGCTCGACCTCGACCGTGCGCCTGGTGGGTTCGTCCGACGCCAACCTGTTCACCTCCGTCTCCGGCGGCATCAACGCGCTCTGGGGTCCGCTGCACGGCGGCGCGAACCAGGCCGTGCTGGAGATGTTGGACGAGATCAAGGCCTCCGGCGGCGACGTCAAGGAGTTCGTCCGCAAGGTCAAGAACAAGGAAGACGGCGTGAAGCTCATGGGCTTCGGGCACCGCGTCTACCGCAACTACGACCCGCGCGCCACGCTGGTCAAGCAGGTCGCGGACAACATCCTGGCCAAGATCGGCGGCGACGACCAGCTGCTCGACATCGCCAAGTCGCTCGAAGAGGCCGCCCTCACCGACGACTACTTCATCGAGCGTCGCCTGTACCCGAACGTCGACTTCTACACCGGCGTCATCTACCGGGCCATGGGCTTCCCGACCCGCATGTTCACCGTGCTCTTCGCCATGGGCCGCCTGCCGGGCTGGATCGCCCACTGGCGCGAAATGCACCGCGAGCCTTTGAAGATCGGCCGCCCGCGCCAGATCTACACCGGCTACGGTGAGCGCGACTACATCGAGATCGCCGGTCGCTGACCACTTTTCGGAACACCCCGCCGCAATGCATCGTTGCGGCGGGGTTTTTCGTTTACAAGGACTTGTTAAGGATCTTGCTGGGGCCCGGCGGCAATCTTGTTCCCGTCAGAAGGACAACCCACGGAGGGGAACATCATGCTCGGACTGCTGGATCTCGGATCCTCGATCGCCGCCAACGCCACCGCCGCGATCGGCAACATCCTCAACATCATCGGGATCCTGACCCATCCCTGATCGATCCGGACTCCGGGTGGGTACCTGCCGCGGCGGGGGCGGCAGGTACCCGCCCGGAGAAAATCGGATGCGACGGCCGAATATTCGTGGGATGTTCGGATCATGGCATCGACGAATGGCTTCCTCGTGCGTTCGGCGCGAGCGGACGAGCGCGCGGAGATCCTGCGCCTGTCGGAGATCTGCTTCGGGATTCGGGTGAACCCGGCCGATACCGAATTCGGCACCCAGGTCTTTCCGACCGAGCGGGCGCTGGTGGCGGTGGACGGCGATCAGATCGTCGGACACGCCAACGACCGCGTCATGACCGTGACGGTCCCGGGCGAGCGCACCGTGCAAGCCAGCGGCGTCACCAGTGTCGTTGTCGCGCCGACGCATCGGCGACGCGGCATATTGCGCGCGCTCTACACGCGCCTGCACGAGCGCAGCGAGTCCGAGAAGCTGCCGCTCACCATCTTCACCGCCAGCGAGGGCACCATCTACGGCCGCTTCGGCTACGGCCCGACCGTGGTGGCCAATGAGATCTCGATTCGCGGGCGCACCGCCGAATTCCGCTCCACCACACCGGATCCCGGTGGCGTCCGGATGGCGACGCTGGAGCAGGCCAAGACCGTCCTGCCCGAAATCTACGACCGCTGGCGGCGTCTCGTCCCGGGCGCGCAGATTCGGCCCGAAGCCCGTTGGCAGCAGCGGGTTTTCGCGGACGCCGTACAGAACGAGGGCGGCTCGCCGCCGTTCTTCCTGGTCCACCCGGACGGTTACGCCATCTTCCGACGAGCCTGGAACGACGCGGGCAAGAACGTCGCGACCGTTCAGGAATTGCGGCCCATCACCCCCGAAGCCCACATCGCGCTCTGGCGGGTGCTGCTGAGCCTGGACCTGGTCAGCACCATCGAGGCCGAGCTCACCGACCACGACCCCCTCCCCTACCTGGTGACCGATCCGCGCCTGGTGAAGGTCACCGGTCGGCACGACGCCCTGTGGGCGCGCGTCATGGACGTCCCGGCCGCGCTGTCCGCGCGGACCTACCGGCGGGATCTGGATATCGTGCTGTCCGTACAGGATCCGTTCCGCGCGGCGGGCGGCAGTTTCGCCCTGCGGGTGCGCGACGGCATCGCCGAATGCGAACCCACCGACCGCGCCCCGGATCTGGAACTCGGCATCGACGTGCTGGGCAGCCTCTACTTCGGTGCGTACCGGGCGCGGGCCTTCGCCGCCGCCAATCGCATCCAGGCCAAGGATCCGGGGACGCTGCGCGCCTTCGACGAGGCGTTCACCTCGGAGCGGGACGCGGAGCTGGGCTGGTTCTTCTGATCCGGCACCCGGGCCGGAAATCAGGGTTTTCCCTGGTGTCGCCGATCCAGGGGCCTGGCATGCTGGGGATTGTGAAACCCATCCAGTTGATACTCAACGTCCTGTGGTTCGTGCTGGTCGGATTCTGGATGGCGCTGGGCTACGTGGTGGCCGGGTTGATCTGCTGCATCCTGATCGTCACGATCCCGTGGGGCATCGCGTCGTTCCGGATCGCGAATTTCGTGCTGTGGCCCTTCGGCCGCGAGGCCGTCCAGAAGCCGGGCGCGGGTGTCGGGTCCATGCTCGGCAATATCATCTGGATCATCGTGGCGGGCTGGTGGCTGGCGCTGGGTCACCTGATGACCAGCATCGCCCTCGCGATCACCATCATCGGAATCCCGTTCGCCTGGGCGAATCTCAAGCTGATCCCGATCTCCCTGTTCCCGCTGGGCCGCGAAATCGTAGACAGCGACCGACGTTTCGGGTACTGAGAAGGGGTTTCAGGGGAAGCCCCTGAGGGCCCGGGGAGTCGGATTTCTATTCGGACTCGTCCACGATCTGTTTCATGATGGCGACGGCCTCGGCGAGCACCTTCAGCTGTTCGGGGCTCAGGCCCGAAAGCTGATCGGTCATCCACGCCTCCCGCGCCTGGTTCTCATCCGCGACGAGCGCCCGCCCGGCCGGTGAGAGCGAGACGATGATCTGCCGCCCGTCGGTCGGGTGCGGATTGCGTTCCACCAGATCCAATTCCGACAGCGACGCGATGACCCGGGTCATGGACGGCGGCTGCACCCGCTCCTTGGCGGCCAGCGTGCCCGGCGTCATGGCACCCTCCCGATTCAGGGTGGCGAGCGCGGAGAGTTGGGTCAGCGAAATCTGGGCATCGGCCCGCCTGCCCCGCAGATGCCGAGTCAAGCGCACCACCGCCAGCGAGAGTTCACCGGCGAGCGCTCGAATATCGGAAGGCGTTGTCACAGAGGCAAACGATACGGGACCGTCCGCGCGGGGGTCGGCTGTTCGGCGCTCAGTTTCCGCTGTTCGGCGCGCACCCCTCCGGTCCGGTGGGGTGACGATTAGTCTGGTCGGGTGACGATGCCGCCCGTGCCGGAGATTCCCCCGCGCTTCACCGACCCGCGCCCCGTCCTGGCCGTGGGCACCCTCGGATTCCTCATCGCCACCATCGCGGTGTGGGCCAATGACGCGTGGGCCACCGCGCGCCCGGTCTGCCTGATGGGCCTCGCCGTCGGTCTGCTCGGCTACACGATTTTCGCCATCCAGCGCCGCGGTGCGCGCCGCGGCGACAAGGGCGCACAACTCGGTTTGGACTGAGGCCCGATACTTCGATTGGACCGACCGCGCGCCCGGGATGCCGGGAATGCCTCGCTGACAGTTGGTCTGGACCACGGGGTAAAAACCAACCTGCGGAGCGTGCGAATTGACTGCGCGCGTCGTGGACGCTTAACTCCCTGGAGTGTCCTCCCGATTGAGCGTCGAAGAACGACGGGCCCACCTTATCGAGGCAGCCATCGGCCTTGCCGAAAAAAAGGGCGTGGCAGGAGTTACCACGCGCGATGTTGCCCAGGCAGCCGGTGTTTCCCTCGGTGTGGTGCATTACTGTTTCGAAAACAAAGATCAGCTGATGACCGAGCTGGTCAAGGCACTCTCGATGGAATTGCGAGATTCCGTCGATGCCAACGAAGCGGTATGGCAAGACGTCGGATCCGGAAAAGAAGCGCTTCAACAATTGGTGCGCGCTGGCCTGGAACTCATGTGGCTCAACATCGAAGCCACTCCGGAGCGCCAACTACTCACCTACGAAACGACCACCTACGCACTACGCGAAGGTGAGCAGACCCCGGCGAAACTCGCGATCGCGCGTGAGCAGTACACGTTCAACGACTCCACCGTCGCCGATGTCTGCGAGCATGCGCGCGAGGCCACCGGCACCCAGTGGACCGTTCCGGTCGGCACCCTGTCGCGATTCATCCTCGCCACCATCGACGGCATCGTGCTGCGGTGGCTGGTCGACAACGACAGTGCCGCCGTCCGTGAGCAATTGGACGTGCTGGCCACCACCGTGGCGGCCCACGCGGCCTGATCCGCGTCCACCGTCATTCCGGCGACTTGCGGCCGGGATCCACGGCGACAGTGTGGATCCCGGCTCATGAGCGCGCCGGGGTGACGCGCGCGCTCAGCGGCGTGCGAGGTTCTGGGGCTGCGCCTGCACGTGCGTGACCCCGTCCTCGTGCCACCAGGCCACCGCCACGGTGGCCTCGTACGCGCCCGAGAGTCGGACGCGCAGTTCGTCGTGCACCACGAGTTCGCCCGGGGGCGTGGTGAAGTCGAACTGCAGGCGCAGCAGCACGCCGAGCGGCTCGGCCGCCCAGCTGGTTTCGCGGCCGGTGCTCACCACCTCGGCGGTGACCGCCTCCGAGGCGAGCGGCAGATCCAGCAGGGTCGCAAGGGGTTTCGCCGAGGTGATGTCACCGACCACCAGGCGGTCGACCGGCAGCGCCGGACCGAACCAGGAGCGATCCAGCACCAGCGCGTCGGCGGCCGGGATCACCTCGCCCGACAGCGCGCGCACCTGACCGGGCAGCACCAGCTCCTCGGTGTCCAGGCGACCGGCGTCGAGCGCCTCGGCCAACAGTTGGTAGGTCCGCGAAATCGATTCGGGGCCGGGCCTTCTCGCCGGATCGGCGAGAGCGTCCAGCAGTTCCTCGGCCAGGGCGGTGGTCAGCACCTCCGGGTCGGCGAGCACGCCGCGCAGCACCGTCAGATCGGTGGCGTCGAAGCCCGGCAGCTGCGGGAGCAGACCGGAGAACAGGGTGTCGTCCGGGTGCCGCATGAGGCCGAGCGGAATGCCGTCGATGTGGGCGTGCTGGCGCAGCCACCAGGCGGTGTAGCCGTCGCGATCGGCGAGCAGCGGGCGGGTGGTCGGGTCGGACAGCAACAGCCGCAGGGCTTCCGGCCATTCGCCGTCGTCCACCAGGTCCAGGTCGCGCACGGCGATCAGCTCGGCGGGATCCTCGGCCAGGCCCTCCCACCAGGTTTCCTCGTCGTCGAGATGGTGGTCGGGTCCGGTCGGATCCGATTCGGCCACCAGGGTGAAGCCCCAGCCGACACCGATGGCGCGCAAGGCCTCCGGGCCGTAGGTCTCCAGTACGTCCTCGGCGACAGTGGCGAACGGCGAATCCTCCACCAGCACCCGGCCGAGCGGTGCGTCGGGGAGCAGCAGTTCGTCGGCGGGCGTCGATTCGCCGGAGACGTCCGGCAATTCGAGCAGGCCCAGCCAGGACGGCAGCATCCCCGGAGCGGCCAGGGTGTGCGCCGCCAGCTTCAGCACCGCGTCCACGGTGTCGGGATCGCTCGGGTCGTCCTCCAGCACCGCCCGCAGGCCGGGATCATTCAGCAGATCCTCCGGCGAGGCCTGTCGCGCGCCGAGCCGACCCAGCAGCTCGTGGGCCGCCTCGGGATGCACCAGCCGCGCCCAGTGCACCGGAATCGCCGACTCCAACCGGTCGTCCAGCACCACGGTGCGCGGACCGGTCACCAACCGACCGTCGGTCAGCGGCACCGCGAGCGCACCCAGTTCCTCCACCGCCAGTGGGTCCACCGCGAACGACTCCAGGGCGTCGTAGAGCGAATACCACCACTGCGGTTCACGTTCCAGGCTGCTCGACAGCTCGGCGATCCGCGCGAGTCCGATCCGGTGCACGTCCAGCACCGACAGGGCGTCGGCGTACATGCGGCCCGACAGTTCCGGAATCACCAGCGGCCCAACCATATCCGCCAGATGATCGGCCAATTCGGCGGTCACACCGGTGAATACGCTGGCCCGTCGGGGAGCGGCCACCGCTCCCCAGGAATCCGTGCCGGTACCCGTGCCCGCGGATTCATCCACAGCCATCCCCAAGGGCGAAAGGTCCGCGACCGCTTCGAGATCGGCGAGATCACCGGATTCGGCGGTGTCGAAGGTGGCGACCACATCGTGCGGTCCGATCGCATCGTGGGGTTCGACAGCGCCGCGGGGTTCGACAGCGTCGGACGCGGAGTCGTCCGACTGGGGGAGGTCCCACAGCGGCAGCATCTCCTGCTCCCACGCCTTGACCGGGCGGGCCCCCGATGCGGCGGGTGCGGGCCGATCGGCCGAGGCGTCCACCGGATCAGCCGCGGCCTCGGATTCAGCATTGCCCGCGGCCTCGGATTCCGCATCGGCCGTGGCTTCCGGAAGTCCCAGCGCGGCATCGAGATCCGCAGGGGGCACGCCGTATTCGCCACCGGTGTCGGTGCGGGCGGTGAGGACGGGGAGCCATTCGTTGTCACGCAATTCCGCGACCAGGGCCTCGCGCAGCGCGCTGTCGGCCTCGCTGCGGGCGAAGCCGGGCAGCGGCACAAGAACCAGGCGGTCGCGCGGCGGCAGGGCGCGCGCGAAATCGGCGTAGCCGGTGGCCAGGTCGGGCAGGTGGGCGCCGGGGAGCAGGCGGCGGCGATCCGGCTGCATCGGAATGTCGGCGATGAGCAGGGCCGGGATGGACAGCTCCTCGTCGGAGCGGGTCGGCGCGCGCAGGACGTCCGGGTGGGCGGCGACCGGGCGGCCGTCGCGCACCGGGAGCAGCCAGCGGGCCCGCTCGGTGCGGAACTGCCACCACAGCTGCTCGTCGGAATTCGGGCCGGTGACACGGAGTTCGGTGAGTCCGCGCTCGAGATCGCGTTCGACGCGGGTGATCTCGTCGTCATTGATCCGGATGCGGTGCAGCGCGGGCAGTTCCAGCAGCAGGTCGGCCGCCTCCGCGCGCATTTCGGCGAGCAGGGCGACGGTGTCGACATCCTCGCGGAGCCGCAGCACGATCTCGCTGTCGAACCCGTCCGCGGGGCGCTCCTCGATGGCCCAGGCCAGTCGCAGCGCCGGGGGCTCGAAACCGCCCGGCACCTCCGGGATCTCGATGCCCTGCGCGCCCAGCAGGGCCCAGGTCTCGGCGCGCGAGAACCGCACCGAACCGCTGGTCGAGCGCAACTCCACCTCGTCGGAGACCGTCAGCACCGCGGTGAAGCCCACGCCGAACTTGCCGACCGCCGCGCCCTCGGTCTTGCCGGAGGCGCGCAGCGCGGTCAGCGCGTGCACACCCGAAACGTCCAGGGCCGCGCCGCTGTTGGCGACATGCAGGGTGCGCCCGTCCAGCCAGACCGCGACGCGCCCCGGCACCCCGGCTTTGACCGCCGCGTCGGCCGCGTTCTGCGCCAGCTCGGTCAGCAGTCGATCCCGGTAGCCCGACCGCACCAGATCGGCCTCGGTGGCGGCGTCCTCGCGCAACCGCGTGGGCGATCCGCGCCACGCGGCCACCACTCCGGCCCGCAGCGCCTCGGTCCCGAACGGATCCCCCAGATCGGTCGCGATCACGGCCTACACCCCTTCCCGCACAACGGTTTCATGGCACGCCCGCACCTCGGGTCTCTCGCACGCCCGCGGCGTTTCTGGCACGCCCGCAGTTGGTTTCTGACACGCCAGAGCCAAGCATCCGGTCAATTCACAGAATTCCGGCGCACTTCGCCGGGAAACAGGTCCGCCGCACCGATTTCACCGGTGCGGCGACAGGCTAACGGCCCAGAGCGACTCAGCGCGACTCCGCAGCTCCAGAATCGGGCTCCACCCGCACCGCGTTCACGGCCCAGGCATCGTCATACACCGAATCCGGATCCACCTCGAACAGCCCGACCGGACCATCCGCCACCGCCGTCTCGGGCGCGGCAGCCGGAGCCGACTGCGGCGACTCGCCCGAATCAGCGGCAGCATCTTCCGATTCGGCCGCGCCCGCATCGGCCGTGCCGGGCTCATCGACCGTGCCCGCCGTCTCGGGCGCGACCGCCGGAGCCACCTCGAGCGAATCCGCGGCCTCCGCGGTGGACTCATCGGCGGCGTCGACCTCATCATCGGAGGCCGTTTCCACAGCCACGTCCGACTTGCCCTCTTCAGCGGATTCCGCTTCGGCGGCGGGGGTTTCCGGGCGCAGGTCGGCGGTCGGGATCAGTTCGACGGCCGCGTCGTCGTAGGCCTCGTAGAGGGGCGAGCCGCCACCGGTGGGCAGCTCCACATCCGAGTGCGCGCCGCAGCCGTAGGCGACGTGCACGACATGCCCGTCGGCTCCCATGGCATTGGCGCACACGCCGAAGGCGGCTCGCATCGCACCGGCGAGGGGGACGTAGAAGCCGCACAGGCCGCAGGTGGACGGGGCGGCGCGGGCCATGTCGGTGTCGGGACCGTATTCGGAGAACCAGCGCTCGGCGGCCTCCTCGCGTCCCTCGCGGGAGAGCACGCGGGTGCGGCCGAGACCGATCTCGAGGGCCACCTCGTCCACGGCCGGATCGCCGGTGGCCACATAGCCGGGCACCAGGCGCGGGTCGTCGGGCGGCGGGGCCAGCAGATCGCCGGGCGCGAGATCGCCGGGGCGAATGCGCTGTTCCCACGGAATGAAGTCGGGGGCCACCAGGGCGTCGGGGCCGGGCAGCAGCGCCGACTCGCTCACCGTCACCGTGTCCGCCTCCGGCGGGGCCGCCACCACGACCGCCCACTGCCAGCCGCGATAGCCGGGCAGCGTGGCCTCGAAATGGTGGGTGGCCGAGGATTCGTCCTCGGCGGTCACGCCCAGATGCGCGCCCACACCGATCGGCTCCAGATCCAGGAGCGCACGGCGGGCCAGCTGGACCGCCTCCGCCAGGATCGGTCGCACACCGGACTCCGAAACTCCAACCGCGCTCACGCCCTACATTTTGCCGTATGGAGCGCAAACGCCGTGCACCGGTAGCGGCCGCCACGATCATGCTGTGCGCGGCCGTGGCCCTGGCCGCGACCGCGACCGGCTGCACCAGCAGGGACAACACGCCGAAGCTGCGCCTGGAAGTCGTCGCGACTCGGCCGCACGATCCGGGCGCGTTCACCGAGGGCTTAGAGGTCGACGGGTCGGTGCTCTACGAGAGCACCGGGCTCTCCGGTCACTCCTATATTCAGGCGACCGACCTGAGCAGCGGAGCCGAGCTGGCCCGCGTCGACCTGCCCGCACCCCTGTTCGGGGAGGGCATCACCCGGGTCGGGGACCTGCTCTGGCAACTCACCTACAAGGACGGCATCGCCATCGCGCGAGACCCGGCCACCCTCACCGAGATCCGCCGGACCCGGTTCGACGGCGAGGGTTGGGGCCTGTGCACGCGCGGCAATCGGGTGCTCATGAGCAATGGCGGCGCGACCCTCACCTTCCGCGATCCGCAGACCTTCGCCGTGACCGGCACGGTCACGCTCACCAGCCACCGGGACGCGCGGCTCAATGAACTCGATTGCGCCCCGGACGGTTCCGTCTACGCCAATACCTGGCCCACCGACACGATCCTGCGCATCGACCCCGACACCGGTGCGGTGCTGGCGAGCATCGATGCCTCCGGCCTGCTCCCGCGCTCGGCCCGCACCCCGGACACCGATGTCCTCAACGGCATCGCGAACATCCCCGGCACCGACCGCTTTCTCCTCACCGGGAAAAAGTGGCCGACGTCCTACGAAGTCCGCTTCGTACCCGCCTGACAGCCCCTCGCGAGGGGCCTTTTGTCCCCTTTGTGGCGGCCCACACCGCCCGTAGTGCAGCCACCGGCCTGCGGCACTGCAAGAATTGGGTGCGTGACTCCTCCCCGTGACCCCGGTGCCGACCCAGGTCGCTGGGGCGACGAGGACTCCCCCATGATCGAACGGCACCCGGGGTACGACCGCTATCCGCCCGCGAACCGCGCGGGCCGCCGCCCCGCGCCACCGCCGAGCGAGCCCGAAGTGCCGGAATTCCTCACCCGCCGCGCCCCCGGGCAACCCGTCGACCCGCCCCGCGCGAGCACCGAACCACCGTACGGACCGAGCAATGAGGCTCGGCGTGGCCGCGGCGACGAGCCCCCGCACGAATCGGAGGCTCGCACGTCACGCTGGTCGCGCCGCCGCCACGACAAGTCGGCCAAGGACAACCCGCCGACTCGCCCGTACGAAACCCGCTCGCCCGCGGCCACTCCGCCCGAGCCGGACGCATGGCAGCAGCCGCACGACTTCGGAACCGGCCGACCGGTTCGCTACGACCCGGACGCCGGACCCGTCCACGAATCCAAGCGCTCGCACCGCCACCAACCGGACCCACATCGTCCCGACCCGGACCGGACCCGCCCGTACGACGCGGACACCACCCGGCCATACGGTTCGGACACCACCCGGCCGTATGACTCGAACCCGAAGCGGCCGTACGACTCCGAGGGCTCTCATGGTGCGGACCCCCGGCGACCCTACGACGCGGAGCAAACCCGCTCGTACGACGCGAAGGCCGGGCGCGCGCATCGCCACGGAGCCGAGTCCGGACCGCCCGCACGGCGGGACGAGGGCTACGCGACACGCCCGGACGCCGGTCGGCATCCCCATGAGCCGCCGCGCCCGGATCCGGCCGAGCCGCAATCGTTCGCGCAACAACCGGATTCGCATGACAGCGGCGGTCTGAACAAGCCGCCGCGCAAGCTCACCGTCACCCGGGTCGCGGCGCGCCGCAGCATCGAGCTGACTCAGAGCGGATTCGCGACCTTCCAGCGCGCGGCCAAGGCCGACGGCGCGGAGGAATCCGGCCTCACCGCGCTGATCTACGCCACCATGGCGAATTTCGCGACCGACGCGGCCATCGCGGTGGCGCTGGCCAACACCCTGTTCTTCGCCAGTGCCACGGCGGAATCCAAAACCAAAGTGGCGCTGTACCTTTTGATCACCATTGCCCCGTTCGCGGTGATCGCGCCGGTTATCGGTCCCATGCTGGACCGGCTGCAGCGCGGCCGAAGGGTCGCGCTGGCGGGCTCTTTCGCGCTGCGTGTGCTGATCGCGGGCCTGCTCATCTTCAATATCGACAACTGGGCGCTGTATCCGCTGGCCCTGTGCATGCTGATCCTCAGCAAGTCGTTCTCGGTGCTCAAATCCGCGGTCACGCCGCGCGTACTGCCACCCGGAATCGACCTGGTGCGCACCAACTCCCGGCTCACGGTGTTCGGTCTGGTCGGCGGCACCATGGTCGCGGGCGGCGTGGCCGCGCTGGCCGCCAAGATCGCCGGTTCGACCGGGGCACTGCTGGTGGCGGCGGCGCTGGCGGCCGCGGGCACGGTGCTGAGCCTGCGCATCCCGTCCTGGGTGGAGGTCACCGAGGGCGAGGTTCCCGCGACCATCGGCTATCACGGCGACGACGCGCGCACCGAGGTGCTGGACCCGAGCCGGGCCGACGAGGTGCAGCCCTCCAAACGCCGCCAGCCGCTGGGTCGTTCGGTGGTGACCGGCCTGTGGGGCAACGGCACCGTCCGGCTGCTGACCGGTTTCCTCTTCTTCTACCCCGCCTTCGTCGCCAAGGGCACCGAACATCGGCCGGTCCAGCAGATCGCCATGCTCGCGGTGATCGCGGTGGCCGCGGCGATCGGCAATTTCGCGGGCAATGCGACCGGCGCGCGCATGAAACTCGGTCGCCCGCAGTTGATCGTGCTCAGTTGCACCATCGCCTGTGTGGCCGTCGCGGTCGTCGCGGCGATCACGGGCAATCTGCTGGGCGCGGCGATCGCCACCCTGGTGGCCGCGGGCGCGAGCGCGCTGGCCAAGGTCTCACTGGACGCCTCCATCCAGGACGATCTGCCCATCGAGTCCATCGCCTCCGGTTTCGGGCGCTCGGAGACCGTGTTGCAGCTGGCCTGGGTCTTCGGCGGCGCGCTGGGCGTGCTGCTGCCCACGAAGTGGTGGATCGGTTTCACTGTGATCTCGTCGGTGATGGCGCTGGGCTTGATCCAAACCGTGGTCAGCTACCGTGGTCATTCGCTACTGCCCGGTTTGGGCGGTAACCGACCTCAGCACGCCAAGCAGGAGGTCCCCGGTGCGCACGGCGCGGGGGAACCCACTCCATGACGGACAGGACAAACCCCGTGAGCCAATCCAAAACCCGCACGATCGTCGCCCTGGCCGGAGCGGCACTGCTGGTTTTCGTGGCGGCGGTGGCCGCCGTGGTCACGATCGCGGTACGCCATACCGACCAGCCGAGCCCGGAGATCACCGCGTACGCGCACGGTAGGTCCGTCTCGGTGAACCCGTACCTGTACTGCGATCTGCAGGTCTCCAAAGAGCGCTTGGCCGTGGGGAAATGCGATTCCACCAAGGCCGTCTCCGACCTCGACGTCCCGCCGGGCTCCCCGCTGCAGCTGTCGCTGCCCAAGGAGATCGCCGACGCGCCGTGGGAGATCCTGCTCGGC
Organism: Nocardia sp. CDC160; assembly: GCF_035818795.1. NCBI lineage: Bacteria > Bacillati > Actinomycetota > Actinomycetes > Mycobacteriales > Nocardiaceae > Nocardia > Nocardia sp. CDC160. Next base: position 646,792 of record NZ_JAYKYT010000001.1, read on the forward strand.
TACCGCATCCCGGGTCCCAAGGGCGACACCGCCGAGCCGGTGCTGATCACCTCGCAGGACTATCCGGACAAGCCGCTGGCCATCACCATCAAGACCCCGGCCAATGAGCATGTGCGCCTGGCGATCATGGAACTGCACCTGCCCATTCCGGCCCGCGACGAGGCGGGCAACGAGGGCGTCGTCTCGCGTGGCATCTGGTCCATCCAGACCCCCGCCTTCGACCCCGCCCTCTTCAGCTGAGGCCGCAAGCCCCCCACACGAAACGGGCCCCGGTGATTCGAATCACCGGGGCCCGTTGGCTTCTCGAAGCGACCTGTTGGCCTTGCGAAGCGACTAGTGGTCGAGCTCGCGCGCCACGCCGCGCACCACTTCGGCAATGCGCTGGGCGGTCTTGCGATCCGGGTACTTGCCGCGCCGCAGATCCGGCTGCACCTTGGTCTCCAACAGCGTGATCATGTCCTCGATCAGACCGTGCAGCTCGTCGGGCTCCTTGCGGTTGACGGGGGCGTCGCCCCGGCCGCCACCGCGCCGGTCGCCGCGCTCACCGCGGCCGCCGCGGTCCTCGCGGAGGTTCGGGGTCTCCAGCAGCTTCAGCGAAAGCGCCTGCGGGCCACGGCGACCCGCGGCCATTCCGAATTCCACACGCTGTCCCGGCTTGAGCGCCTCGACCCCATCGGGCAGCGCCGACGAGCGAACATAGACGTCCTCACCCTCATCCTGGGAAAGGAAGCCGAAGCCCTTTTCGACGTCGTACCACTTCACCTTGCCGGTCGGCACTGCGCTCACCCGTTCGTCACTAAAGCCCGGGCAGCGCCGGGCACACTCACGGTCACGAGGATTCGCACCCCCGCAACCTTTCCGTTTGCGAAAAGAACGCGCCCCACACAGCTATGCAGGACGCGATAGACACCGAGTCTACCCCGGTGTGAATAGCGCGAGCACATCAGTTTTACGGTCGAGAGGTGTCCGACACCTCTTCCAAGCAGGCGCCCCGCGGTTCGGCGAGCGTGCTGCTGTATATCGCCTTGGGCCTGTTCGCGATTGGATTGCTGGCGGTTTTCGCAATCTTCGGCGTCCATCTGTGCAGCGATGCCGACCCGGGGCTGTGGCTGTATCTGCTCGCCATGTGCGCGCCGTTGGGGTTCCTGCTCGCGATCGTGTTCGCGCTCTGGTCGGGTCGCCGATCGCGCTGACGCGGACTCGGGCTGCGACACGCAGAATGCCCCGTTCGTTACCCGAGCATGCGTGTGATCTTCATCACATAACGAGAAGGTCACAGGGCGGTGACAGACCCCTATCGGCCGAGACTCGCCGTGACCACCTGCGCAGAAGCCAAGCGGAACCCCTTGCGCCGGTTAGTGACCCGGACAGACACGACGGTTACCAAAAGGAGACTTTTCGCGGCAGTCGTCGTAGTGTTCTCCACCAGCCGGGTCAGCCCGGCGCCACCGGCCCGCCGCACCGAACTTCGCCCCGCGGGTACGGACCCCCAACTGGAATCAGGGGCGAAGACGAGGAACAGCGCACACCATGTGCGCCGGGCCGGACGACCTCTCAGTTCGACCCCGGTAGTCGGCCTCGCAGGCGCGTACGAGAGGAAAGACCCGAAAATGAGTGGACGCCATCGCAAGCCGACCAACACCGGCCGCACTGTCGCCAAGGTTGCCCTGACGGGCATCGCTCTCGGCGGCGCGGGAGTGGCCATGGCAGGTAACGCCAGCGCGGCACCCGACTCCGACTGGGACCGTCTCGCCCAGTGCGAGGCAGGCGGTAACTGGGGTATCAACACCGGCAACGGTTTCCAGGGCGGGCTGCAGTTCTCGCCCGGCACCTGGACCGCACACGGCGGTGGCGAATACGCCCCCACCGCCAACCAGGCCACCCGCGAGCAGCAGATCGCGGTCGCCGAGAAGGTGCTCGCCACCCAGGGCTGGAGCGCCTGGCCCTCCTGCTCCGCGAGCCTCGGCCTGCACAGCGCCCCCACCCCCCGCACCTCCCCCGCGCCCGCCGTGGACACCCCGCAGTGGAACCCGGCCCAGCCCGGCCCCGGCGCCGGGTCCGACGGCACGCAGGAAGTCTTCCAGGCCGTCGACCGCGCAATCGCGGTCGCGCAGTCGCAGGGCATCAACATCCCCCAGCCCGCCCTGGACTTCCTCAACGCCACCAAGGCCAGCGGCACCAAGCTGGACCCGAACGTCGTGAACTTCTTCGAGGCGAACAAGGGCCTGCTGCCCCAGTAGCTCTCTCCCCGAATGCCCCGCGTCAACGCCGACGCGGGGCATTCGCGCGTTCGGGGCCCCCAGAGTTACGAGGGTTGTCCTCGATAGCTGGCGAGACGCCCTGCCGGGGGCAAACTTCCGGGTGCCGGAGGGGGCGGTCTTGTCACCCTCATGCCAGAATGAGCGGCGTGGTGAACAAATCGAAGAAGCCCTATGTCGACAATGGCTGGCCGGACCTGGCCAACGGCGATCACGCGGTCACCGAACTCTCGTCGACCCGCTCCGGCGGACTGTCCCCGTACGGCGAGGACACCGAGTTCCCGCTTCCGGTCGATCAGCTGCCCTACGTGCACCCGCACACCATCGTCAACCGCTGATCCGACGCACGACCGACAACCATGCGGTTAACGGCGCTCGGCCCCGGGCGGCCGCCGCGCATACGACTCCAGGCCCCTACTACCGCCTGGTCTCCGCGGCGGCCGCTGACCCGCGCCCGCGTGAGTCTCGTCCGCGCCGTACCGGATTCGTCGACAGCCCGATGGATCGGGTGAAGTGACCGAAACGCCCTCCCCCGCCGCGACCGGCACCGGGGCTGACGCCGCCGTTCCCGGCGAACCCCCCGCCGCCGCATCCGGCGCTCCCGCCAAGAAGTCCCGCACCGCCGCCGCGCGGGCGGATGTGACTCTGGCCGAATGGCTTTCCAAGCGCTCCGACGACGATCTGGTGACGCTGCTGGAACTGCGCCCGGATCTGGCCGTCCCCCTGCCCGCCTCGATGGCGGTGCTGGCGGCGCGCACCGAGCAGCGCGCCTCGGTGCTGCGCGCGGGTGAGGAACTGGACACCCTCGACTTCGCGATTATCGAAACCCTTGTCGTGCAAGGGGCCGCGGACGGCCGACACGGTGCGCCCCTGCCCGCCAAGACCCTGCGCAAGCTGCTCTCGGATCTGGTTCCGGCGGCGACAGTGAATGCCGCGGTGCAGAAGCTGCGCGCCCGCGCCCTCGTGTGGGGTCCGGACACCGGGCTGCGGCTCACGCCGTCGGCGCAGGACGCGCTGCCGTGGCCGCTGGGCAGCACCACCGAACTGCCGGACGCGCTCACCGAACCCGAGATCGTCGCGGCCCTGGCCGAATCCACGCCCCAGGACCGCGCGCTGCTCGACAAGCTGGCCACCACCGGACCCCGCGGCCGCACCCGCGATGCCGCGCCCGGCACCGCGAGCGACCGCCCGGTCCAGCGGTTGCTGTCGCGGCGCCTGTTGAACTGGATCGACGAGGAGACCGTCGAACTGCCGATCGCGGTCGGCCAGGTGCTGCGCGGGGAACCGGTCACCGATCCGCACGCGCTCACCGCCCCGCATCCCGATGTCACCAAGCACGCGCCCGCCGACATCAATGCCGTGGCCGCGGGCGAGGTGGGAGAGCTGTTGCGGCACAGCGCCGCCGTGCTCGACGTGCTGGGCCAGGCCCCCGCGCCGGTACTGCGCTCCGGCGGCCTCGGGGTGCGCGAGCTGCGCCGGATCGCCAAGCAGACCGGCGTCGACGAGACCCGCCTCGGCCTGCTGGTCGAAATCCTCACCGCGGCACGGCTGCTCGACAAGGGCACCCCCGAGCCCGCGCCCGAGGGCGACGGCACCGAGGACTACTGGACGCCCACCACCACCTCCGACGCCTGGCGCGCGGTGGTACCGCCGCGCCGCTGGGTGGTGCTGGCGCAGGCCTGGCTGGAGCTGGATCGCTTCCCGTGGATGATCGGCCTGCGCGACGCCAATGACAAACCGCTGGCGGCGCTTTCGGCGGAGCTGCGCACCGTGCACGCGGTGCGCGACCGCCGCGCCATCCTGGACCTGCTGGCCGAATTCCCGCCCGGCACCGAGGTTTCGGCGGCGGACCTGGGTCGCATCCTGGCCTGGCGGCAGCCGCGCCGCCGACGGCACTATCGCCGCGAAGCGGTGGAAAGCACACTGGCGGAAGCGGAGTCGCTGGGTCTGGTGGCGCGCGGGGCGGTGACCTCGGCGGGCCGGGCCCTGTTGCACGGCAGCCCCGAGGACGCCGAATCCGAGATGGCGACCGCGCTGCCGGAACCGGTGGACCACGTGCTGGTGCAGGCCGATTTGACGATCATCGCGCCCGGCCCGCTCACCCCGGAACTCCAGGACCGGATTGCCATGGTCGCCGATGTCGAATCGGCCGGTGCCGCAACGGTATACCGGCTCAGCGACACCTCGGTGCGGCGCGCCCTGGACGCGGGCGCGACGGCCGCGGAACTGCACAATCTGTTCACCACGCATTCCCGTACGCCGGTCCCGCAGTCGCTGACCTACCTCATCGACGATGTGGCCCGCCGCCACGGCCGCCTGCGCGCGGGCATGGCGCAGAGTTTCGTGCGCAGTGAGGATCCGACGCTGCTGGCCGAGGTGCTCGCCGCACCCGTCGCCGGGGAACTGGCCTTGCGCGCGGTCGCGCCCACCGTCGCGATCTCCCAGGCGTCCCTGGGCGAGGTGCTGGAGCGCTTGCGCGCCGCGGGTTTCAGCCCGGCGGGCGAGGATTCCTCCGGGGCCATCGTCGATCTGCGGCCGCGCGGTGCCCGCCTGGCCGCGCGCCAGCAGTCCCGATCGGCCTGGCGGCCCAACCCGCCGACCACCGAACAGCTGCGGTCCCTGGTCTCCGAACTACGCGCGGGCGAGCGGGCCGCCAATGCCCGTTCCGGCGAAGCGGTGCGCGCCGACGGCTCACGCACCAGCACCGCCGCCACCCTCAACCTGCTCCAGCTTGCCGCCCGCACCCGCAGACCCGTGCACATCGGCTACGTGGACGCGCAGGGCGTCGCCACGCAGCGAGTGGTGGAGCCGCTCAAGGTGGGTGGCGGCCAACTCGACGCGCTGGATCCCGTCACCGGCGCGGTCCGCCACTTCACCCTGCACCGCATCGCCTCGGTCGCCCTGGTCGAATAGCGAAAGGCCCGGTGCGACAGCGTTGTCGGCTGTCACCCCGGGCCTCTCGAAAGCTGGTTTACCCCTTCGGGTTTCCTAGGCAAAACGTGGTCTTCGGCTCCGGCACGATCCGGAAGCCGATGGCCGAGTTGGCGTCGCAGGCGAATTCGTCGGCCTGTCCGTCGATACGCTTCAGCACCTTGAACGACGCCTCGGGGGCCGTGCACGCCACGAACTTGTACCCGGTGGTCTTGCTCTCGTTGTAGCAGGCCCCTTCCTTGAAGTTCGGGCTCAGGCACAGGAACGCGGTGGTGCCGCCATTGAGGGTTTCCTCGTAGGAGGTCTGCTCCTCCTTGCAGTCGGTCTTCTTGTCGTAGACCGCCGCCACCTTGTAGACCGCCTTCTCATCCGTGCACGCGACGGGCGCGGTCTTGGAGTCGGTGGCGGAGCCCTCGATGACGTTGATGCAGTCACCCACCTTCGACTTGGCGGTATCGGACTTGCTGGCGTCCTTCAGCATCGAACAGCCGGAAACGGCCAGCACGGCCACGGCCACCGCCACGAGGGCGAGCACGAGGCGCACCAGCGTCCTCGTTCCTGCGAGCTTCACTAGCGAAAACCTTTCTCACCGAACAGTTCACGGCTGTGAACGCGGTGAGAATACCTGTGCCGTGACCGAATCCGCATCCGACGTGCGGGTTATGCCGATCTCCTATGAAATACTCAGCGCAGCACCGGCAGGGCCATCATGCCGCGCATGCCCAGCAGCGACAGATTGACGAGGAGGGTGGGCAGCGTGCTGAGGAACTGCAGGCTCAGGGCGTTCATGGTCGTACCTCTCGATCGGAACTAACTGAACAAATGTCCAACGTGGCCCCCGCGCTCTGTGTCGCTCCCCACGCTTGTGTCGTTACATAAGCACGTCAACGGGTTTCGCGCTCATCGCGCGGAGCCGGTCCCGGATCCACTCCCCGAGCCGCTGTCCGCCGAGCCGGTCCCGGAACCGCTGTCCGCCGAGCCCGTTCCGATGGGTCCGTCGGGCACGGTCGCGCCCTTGGATCCGGGCCGGTTGATATAGACGGTCACCGGGGTGGACGCATCGGCCTCGACCGTCACCACCCGCGCCCCGGCCGCCGAGGTGACATGGCCGCCGTCCACGCGCACCGCGTACCCGGACGGGTAGTGCACGTCCGACACGTAGATCTCGGTGATTCCCGCGCGCGGGGTGTAGCGATAGGCGAAGTCACCGGAGTCCGGATCGAAGATCATCCGGCCGGGAGTGCCCGCCGTGGCCCGCGGATAGGTGCGCACCAATTGCTTGCCGATATCCCCGGCGAAGGGATCGGGCTTGGGTCCCGAGGGGCCGAAACTCGAGCTGTAGTGCCAGTACTGCCAGCTCACAAATCGATTGTCGGCATTGACGAGGGTATTGCGCAGGACGCTCGCGTCGCCGTCGCCGAATTCGGTGACCAGCGTGGGCAGTCCGGTTCTGGCGGTGAAGGAGTCGATATTGCTCCAGGTCTTGTTCTGCTGTGCCGGGCACAGACCGCGCAGGAACGCGGGCAGTCCCATATAGATGGCCAACTGGCTGGGGATGCAGTAGTCGTGCGGCGCGAACGCGATATCGGGCGCGCTGATCGGCGGATTCTTGCCCAGGTTGGTGGGCATGGTCTCGTTCCAGGTGACATTCGGCTCCCACAGCACCATGAGATCGCCATTGCGCGACCGCACGGCATCGGTCAGCTTCTGCATGGCCGCCTGGTATTTCACGTCGAAGCCGGGGCAGCCGTTGGGATAGCAGGACAGGAATGCCGATCCGGGCCACGGCTCGTTCAACAGCTCGATGCCGAGCGCACCCGGGTGGCCGCTCACCCGCACCGCGAGCGCCCCGAGCGCGTCGCCCAGGTAGTCCAGTACGCCATAGGTGTTGTCCCACACCTCATCCCAGCCCTGATTCATGCTCGGCATCAGGTAGTACAGCGGGAAACCGACGTTCGGCTCCCCCGCGCCGGGCCGCGCGTGGATGGCCCACTCGGGAAATCCATTGCCGCCCCACACCTTCGACAGTCCGTCCTGGTGATTGTCGAGCACAGTGTGAATCCCGTAGCGCGCCAAGGTATCCACCACCCCGGCGATCCGATCGAGGTACGCGGTGTCGAGCACGCCGCGGGTGGGCATGAGCCCGTCGAACGAAACCCCGAGCCGGACCGTATTGAAGCCGTGCCGGGCGAGCAGCGCCGCGTCGTCGGCGGTGAGGGTGAACCCGTCGCCGGGTTCGATATAGGGCGGTTCCTTGTCCACATTGTTGACACCGTGCAGCAGGATCACCCGCCCGCTGTCGTCCACGAAGCGCGGGCCGTCGGTATGGATCCGCGCGATCGCCGTCGCGTCCGGCGCACCGGACGCGGTCGCCGCGGGCACGAGCAGCGCGCCCGCGAGGGCCGCGATGACAGCCCTCGCCATCCATCCCCGCGCCCGCCGCCACCGACTTCGTGCCGTTCTCCCGCGCATCCGCACCCCTGTTCAGTTGAATCGGACCAACGCCAAAATGGACAAGCGTCCAAGTTTCGAGTGATCGTAGCCACAGAAACTCGCGTCTTGACCGTTTTCGCCGAATCCACCACCCGTCGCACCGACCCCAACGGGCTAGCGACCTGCGCTGTCAGCGAAAAGGACGCAGGTCACGTGGCCTTGTCGGTGGCTTCCTGGAGAATGGACGAGGCTCATTCGAGCCGGACAAGCCAGGAGGTGTTCGTGAGCGACGGCCCACTCATCGTGCAGAGCGACAAGACGCTGCTGCTGGAGGTCGATCATGAGTCGGCCGATGCGGCGCGGCAGGCCATCGCGCCGTTCGCGGAGCTGGAACGCGCGCCCGAACACGTGCACACCTACCGGGTGACACCCCTGGCCCTGTGGAACGCGCGGGCCGCCGGGCACGACGCCGAGCAGGTGGTGGACGCGCTGGTCAGCTTCAGCCGGTACGCGGTGCCGCAGCCGCTGCTGGTGGACATTGTCGACACCATGGCCCGCTACGGGCGCCTGCAGTTGATGAAGCATCCGGCGCACGGGCTGGTGCTGAACAGCCTGGATCGCGCGGTGCTCGAGGAAGTGCTGCGGCACAAGAAGATTCAGCCCATGCTGGGCGCGCGCATCGATGACGACACGGTCGTGGTGCATCCCTCCGAGCGCGGGCGCATCAAGCAGATGCTGCTCAAGATCGGTTGGCCCGCGGAGGATCTCGCCGGGTACGTGGACGGCGAGGCGCATCGGATCGATCTGGATTTCGAGTCCAGTGATTGGCATCTGCGCGACTATCAGGAGCTGGCGGCGGACTCGTTCTGGGCGGGTGGCTCGGGCGTGGTGGTCCTGCCCTGTGGCGCGGGCAAGACCATGGTGGGCGCGGCGGCCATGGCGAAGGCCAAGGCGACCACGCTGATCCTGGTCACCAATACCGTCGCCGGGCGGCAGTGGCGGCGCGAGCTGCTGGCCCGCACCTCGCTCACCGAGGACGAGATCGGCGAATACTCCGGTGAGCGCAAGGAGATTCGGCCGGTCACCATTGCCACCTACCAGGTGATCACGCGAAAGACCAAGGGCGAGTACCGGCATCTGGAGCTGTTCGACAGCCGCGACTGGGGCCTGGTCATCTACGACGAGGTGCACCTGCTGCCCGCGCCGGTCTTCCGCATGACCGCGGATCTGCAGTCGCGCCGCCGCCTCGGACTGACCGCCACCCTGGTGCGCGAGGACGGCCGCGAGGGCGATGTGTTCTCCCTCATCGGCCCCAAGCGCTACGACGCGCCCTGGAAGGACATCGAGTCGCAGGGCTGGATCGCGCCCGCCGACTGCGTCGAGGTGCGGGTCACCCTCACCGATGCCGAGCGCATGGCCTACGCCACCGCCGAGCCGGAGGAGCGCTACAAGCTCTGCTCCACCGCGCGCACGAAACTGCCGGTGGTGGAATCGATTCTGGCCAAGCACAAGGACGCGCCCAGCCTGGTGATCGGGGCCTACCTGGATCAGCTGGACGAGCTGGGCGAGCATTTGAACGCCCCGGTCATCCAGGGTTCCACCCGCACCAAGGAACGCGAGGAGCTCTTCGACGCCTTCCGCCGCGGCGAGATTCCGGTGCTGGTGGTGTCGAAGGTGGCCAACTTCTCCATCGACCTACCCGAAGCGTCTGTGGCCGTGCAGGTTTCGGGCACCTTCGGCTCCCGGCAGGAGGAGGCGCAGCGGCTCGGGCGGCTGCTGCGGCCCAAACACGATGGCGGCCAGGCTCACTTCTATTCCGTGGTCGCACGTGACACGCTGGACGCCGAGTATGCCGCGCACCGGCAGCGTTTCCTGGCGGAACAGGGGTATGCCTATCGCATCACCGATGCCGACGACCTGTTGGGGCCGACGATAGGATAAGTGGAGGAAGAGCCTCCATAAGGCGGGAGGAACGCACGTGCGGCGCTTCGAATTCGCGGTGGACCGCGACCATGCCCGGGCGGTCAATGAGGTCGTCGCGTACCTGCGCCGACTCCGGATCTGGGCCTACACCGCGGCCGTCGTACTCGGGCTGGGCGTCGCGTTCCTGGTGTGGGTGAACCATCCGTGGTCGTGGCTGCTGGCGGTGGCGTTCCTGCTGGCCGCGGTCACCGCGCTGTTCATCGGGTATTGGCAGCCGCATCGCGGCCGGGTCGACAAGCTGTACGCCGCGGGCGAACTGGTGCCCGCGGTGGTCTCGGAGACCACTCGGCACGGGGCGACCCTGCTGGCGCTGGTCGATCTGGCCAAGCCCGATACCGACGGCCCGCGCTACGCGCTGGTGACCCGCACGGTCCGCTCGCTACCGGGCCACCGGACCCGCGCCGGGGAACGCGTCCCCGCCGTGACGGTGCGCACCGGCACCGCCCCGAATTCGGTCGGTGACCTCTGGCAGTCGGTGAGCGCCATGCCCATTGCGTGGGGCACCCGGGACCTGAACATCATCGAGCGCGCCCGCGAGGAGATTCACGAGGTGGAGTGGAAGCTGCTCACCGACAATCTTGATCTGGCGGCCAAGGTGCGCGGGGCCGATTCCAAGCGGCTGCTGCTGGACCCCCAGCAGCTGCCCGACGAATTGCGGGGCTGAAACCCGATCGATCGCGGCTGAAATTCGGGGCGACACGACGAGCGCTGGAAAATAGAATGATCCGATGATTCCCGCCGCAAACCTGCTGGCGTTCCTCGTCGCATCCACTGTCATCATCATAATCCCAGGTCCCGGTGTGCTTTTCGTGATCGGCCGGGCCCTGTCCTACGGCCGTCGCGCCGCCTTGCTCTCGGTGCTGGGCCATTCCATCGGCGTCCTGGTGATCCTCGGTCTGGTCGCGGCCGGGCTGGGCACCGTCCTGGCCGCCTCGGCCATCGCGCTCGCGATCGTGAAGTTCGCCGGTGCGCTGTATCTGATCTTCCTGGGCGTCCAGGCCATTCGGCACCGGCGTTCGCTGCGGGAGGCCTTCGAGGCCAAGGCCGAACCCGTGGCCCAGGGTCGGGCGCTGCGGCAGGCGGTGCTGGTCGGACTGACCAACCCGAAGGCCATGATCTTCTTCTCCGCGGTGCTTCCGCAGTTCGTGGAGCCCAAGGCGGGCGCGGTGCCGTTGCAGATGCTCATCCTCGGCACGGTCTTCCTGCTGATCGCGCTGATCTCCGACTCGGTGTACGCGCTGCTGGCCGGGACGGCCCGGGAGTGGTTCGCCCGGTCGCCCAAGCGCCTGGAGGCGGTCGGCGGCGCGGGCGGGGTCATGATCATCGGGCTGGGTGCCAGCGTGGCCGTCTCCGGTAGCACCAACTGAGCCGTGTCGGGCGGCACCAACTGAGATCGACGCCGATTAGCATCGGGCTGGTCGGGGTATCGGGCGTGGAAAGGGTCGGCGGGAGCGCATGAGACGGAACTGGCGGTACATGGCGGTGGGGGCGGTACTGCTGGCGGGCGCGAACGCGGCTCCGGCACAGGCGGATTCGGGTGATCCCTTGACGGGCGCGCCCGGGGCCGGGGATCCGTACTACCCGATGGACGGCAATGGCGGCTATCACGCGAGCCATTACGACGTCTCGGTCTCCTACGATCCGCCGTCGCATCAGCTGACCGGGAACACCCGCATCGACGCCGTGGCCACGCAGGCGCTGCGGACGTTCGACCTGGATTACAGCGGCCCGCAGATCTCCAAGGTGACGGTCAACAATCTGCCCGCCTGGTTCGATCGCACCGATGAGCACGAACTCGTCGTCACCCCGATGATCCCGCTGCTTCCGGGCCTGCCGTTCACCGTGCAAGTCGAGTACGCGGGCCCGGTCACCGGGACCGACGGCGAGGGTTGGGTCTTCTCGCCCAGCGGCGGGGCTTTCGTTGCGGGCGAACCGCATTCGGCCAGCAGCTGGTATCCGCTCAATGACACGCCCTTGGACAAGGCGACTTTCACGCTGCACGCGACCGTCCCGCAGGAGTGGGAGGTGATGTCCAATGGCGACAAGGTCTCCGACACCGTGTCGGGCGCGAACCGGACCGTCTCCTGGGAGATGCGCCAGCCCGTCGTGGGCTATCTGACCACCATCGCCATCGACAAGTTCGAATTCCTGGAACAGCGGCGCGCCAATGGAACTCCGCTGCTGAGCGGGTTCGCGCCGGACGCGCTGAAGGCCAAGGAGGTGGAGTCGCGGCTGCCGGAGATCCTGGACTTCCAGGAGCAGCTCTACGGCCCCTATCCGTTCGACACCGCGGGCGGCATCTACGTCGATACCGATCTGCAGTTCTCGCTGGAGACCCAGTCGCGGCCCATCTACGCGCCCTGGACCGACCTGGACACCGTGGTGCACGAGATCACCCACCAGTGGTGGGGCGACTCCATGTCGGTGAAGCAGTGGTCCGACATCTGCCTGAACGAGTGCTTCGCCAGCTACACCGCCGACTACCTGTGGCCGGAACGCAAGGACGGCAAGGACGTCGACGCGATGTACCGCGAGACCGTCGCGAAATACCATGACGATCCGAAGTTCTGGGAGATCGCGCTCCAGAACCCCGGCAAGGGCGACGAATTCACCTCGGTCTACTACCGGGGCCCGCTGTTCCTGCACGCCCTGCGCCGCACCATGGGCGATGACGCCTACTTCCCGGCGGTGCGCGATTTCGTCATGGGCCACAAGTACGGCAATGCCTCGATGCCGGAGTTCCGCCAGTTCATGCAGTCCCGCACGGGCCATGACCTGTCCGGCTTCTTCGCCGCCTGGCTGGATCGCACCGATCGCCCCGCCGACGAGTTCCTCTACCCGGGCTCGCTGCGCTCGTGAGATGTTGCCCGCCACGGGGATTCGTGGCGGGCACACCGGTCAGGCCGGGAGCGGCCGGGTTCGATCGTTGAGGACGAGCGCAGCCATGGCGCCGAGCACCGTGCCGGTGACGAAGCGCTGGGCACGCAGCCAGAGCGGCCGCCCGGCGAGGAAGGTCGCGATCGCCCCGGCGCTGAGCACGATCAACCCGTTCACGGTGATGGCGATGGCGATCTGGACCGCGCCCAGGCACAGGCTCTGCAACCAGACGCGGCCGTGCGCGGGCACCACGAACTGCGGGATGAGCGCCATGTACAAGATGGCGATCTTGGGATTCAACAGATTGGTGACCAGCCCCATCGTGAACAGCCGCCGCGTCGGATCCGCGGGCAGCTCGGTCGGCGTGAACAGCCCGGTTCCACCCGGCCGCAAGGTCTTCCACGCCAGGTAGAGCAGATACACCGCCCCCGCCACCTTCAAGCCCACATACAGCGCGGGCACCATGGCGAACACCGCCGTGATCCCCGCCGTCGCGGCCGCGAGATACACCCCGAACCCCACCGCGACCCCGGCCAGCGACACCAGCCCGGCCCGTCGCCCCTGCGACACGGTCCGCGACACCAGATACATCATGTTCGGCCCCGGCGTCAGCACCAGCCCCAACGCCGCCGCAGCCACTCCAAGCACCGCAGTCGTCTCAATCACACGACCAATACTCGCGCCCCATACCGCGTGATGTCGCGGTCCACTTCCCAACGGCTGGACCGCCTTCGAGGAGCCAAAGGACTGGACCGACGCCCCACCGTTCCGCAGTCGCGGACATCCAGGGGCGATTCGCTACCGGACCGCCTCGGCGCTGTGGCCCGCGCGGAGGCGGCGGACGCCCTCGGCGATGGTTTCCTCCTTCTTGCAGAAGGTGAAGCGCACCAGGTGGTTCCAGGCGGGCTTGTCGTCGGCGAAGACGCTCACCGGGACGGCGGCGACGCCGAGGCGTTCGGGGAGTTCGCGGCAGAAGGCGTAGGCGTCGGTCGCGCCCAGGGGGGTGATGTCGGCGCAGACGAAATAGGTGCCGTCGCTGCGCTTCACGCCGAATCCGGCGTCGGTGAGGGCCGCGGAGAGGCGGAGTCGCTTCTCCGAGAGGGTGTCTCGCAGCGCGGACACCCACGGCTGCTCGTGATTCAGGGCATGGGCGACGGCGGGCTGGAAGGGGCCGCCGCCGACGAAGGTGAGGAACTGCTTGGCCGCCAGCACCGCGTCCAGCAGCGGCGCGGGCGCGCAGGCCCAGCCGATCTTCCAGCCGGTGACGCTGAAAGTCTTGGCGGCACTGGAGATCACGACGGTGCGCTCGAACATGCCGGGCAGGGTGGACAGGCTGATGTGCTCGTGCCCGTCGAAGGTCAGGTGCTCGTACGCCTCATCGGACATGACGTAGAGATCGTGCTCGATGGCGAGCTCGGCAATGGCGGTGAGATCGGCCCGCGACAGCACCGTCCCGGTCGGGTTGTGCGGCGAATTCACCAGCAGCAGCCGGGTTTTCGGGGTGATGGCGGCGCGCAGGCTGTCCAGGTCGAGCGCGAAGCCGTCCCCGTCGGGCACCAGCCGCGCGGTGCGCCGATTCGCACCCGCCAGCGCGATGGCCGCCGCGTAGGAGTCGTAATAGGGCTCGATGAGCACCACGTCGTCGCCGGGCTCGACCAACCCCAGCACGGTCGCCGCGATGGCCTCGGTGGCCCCGACGGTGACCAACACCTGACTGTCCGGGTCGTAGTGGGTCCCGTAGCGCCGAGCCCGGTCGGCGGCGATGGCCTGGCGCAGCGCCGGGACGCCGCGTCCGGGCGGGTACTGGTTGAACCCGTCGGCAATGGCCTGCCGCGCCACCTCGAGCATTCCCGCCGGTCCGTCGCTGTCCGGGAACCCCTGGCCGAGGTTGACCGCGCCATGGCGCACGGCCAGCTCGGTCATCTCGGCGAAGATCGTCGAGGCGAACGGCTGCAGACGGGTGACGGTCGGAATACGCGACGGCATGACCGGAGCCTAGTGCGGCACCCGGACACCGCCGAGCTTGGCCGGGTTGACCACGTCGTAGACGCCCCACACCTTGTCGTCGCGCACGGTGAAGGCGTACACCCGCGGCGGGCTGCCCGGAATGCCGTCGTGCGGGGCGCGCTCGTGGGCGAGAATCCCGAACTGACCGTTGACCAGCACCGGCTCCAGCTCGCGCTCCGGGCCGATGCGCTCGAGGTCGAAGAGCCGGAACCGGCGGAACAGCCCCGTCCACAGCTTCACATTGCGGTCCACGCCCGCAACCACATTGATGGCGGTGGACACCTGCCCGCCGCCGTCGCCGACGGTGCGCACGTCCGGATGCAGCGCCGCCACAATGGCATCCACGTCTCCGCTGGACAGCGCCGAGAGCAGCCGCTGCACGGCGGCATTGTGTTCATCGTCACTGACCGCCGCCGGACCCTGCGCCACCGCCTTGCGCGCCCGCGCCGCCAGCTGCCGCGCCGAGTCCACGGAAACATCGAGGATGTCGGCGATTTCGCTGAACGGCACCGAGAAGCCGTCGTGCAGAACGAAAGCCACGCGCTGCGGCGGTGTGAGGGTGTCCAGCACCACCAGGGCGGCGAAGCGGAACTCCTGTTTGCGCACCACCGCCGCGAGCGGGTCGAGCGTGCTGGAGGGTGTCACCGCGGTGACCACGGGCTCCGGGAGCCATTGCCCCACATACTTTTCCCGCCGGACCGCCGCGCTGCGCAGCCGGTCCACGCAGATGTGGCTGACCACGGTGGTGAGCCAGGCGCGCAGATCCTCGATCTCGGATTGGCGGGCCACCGAGAGCCGCAGCCAGCTCTCCTGCACCGCGTCCTCGGCATCGCTGACACTGCCGGTGAGCCGGTAGGCCACCGAGAGCAGATGCGGCCGATGTGTTTCGAACAAGTCGGCGAGAAGAGCGGCAACCATCGGATCGATCCTACGGTCGGGGTCCGACACGCCCCGCACCGCCCCGACGCGGCGACCCCGCCGCACCCGATCCCGGTGCAAGCGCAGCCGCACCCGACCGGAAACACAATGCGCCCGCGCCCGTTTCCGTGACAGCATGACCGCATGGACGCGGAATTCCTCACCGACGGCGCGGTCTGGCTGTCACCGCCCGCCGTCTCCGATATCGACACCATCACCGCCCTGTGCCAGGAACCGTCCATCGGCGCGTGGACCACCATGCCGGTCCCCTATCAGCGCGCCGACGCCGAGAAGTTCGTCTACGACATCGTCGGCCCCGGCTGGGCCGGGCGCAGTCCCACCTGGGCCCTGCGCCGGTCCGAGAACGGCCCGGTCGTGGGCATGATCGGCCTGAGCCCGCTCTATCCCCGCCGCGACGACGACACCGCCGAGATCGGCTACTGGCTCTCCCCCGCCGCGCGCGGTGCGGGCCTCATGACGCGGGCCGCCGCCCTGGTCTCGGGCGTCGGCCTGGACCCCGCGACCCTGAATTTCGACCGCCTGGAATGGCGCGCCTTCGTCGGCAACCACCCCTCCGCCGCCGTGGTTCGCCGCAATGGCTACCACTACGAGGGCCTGCTCCGCGGCGGTGGCGTGCAGCGCGGCACCCGCCGCGACATCTGGGTCGCGGGCCGCCTGCGCACGGATCCGCCCACCCCGAGCGCGCACTGGCCCGCGGGCGTCTGAGCCGAAAGAAGGTCTCAGCCGAAAGAAGTTCGGCCCACACCCGCCGGACTGGGTGTGGGCCGAACTCAGTGTGCACGCCGATCTCGTTCTACGCGAGGCGAACTCGCTCCGAGCGGGTGCGGGTCGGGAGGCGCGGGTCAGGCGCGGGCCGCGCGACGACGGGTGACGGCGTCGGCGAGCCGGTCGAGCTGGGCGGCGGTGGTGTCCCAGTCGATGCACGCGTCGGTGATGGACTGCCCGTAGGTGAGGTCCTCCGGGTGGCCCAGGGTGAGGTCCTGGCGGCCCGCCACGATGAACGATTCCATCATGAGCCCGACCACGGTGTCCTCGCCGCCCGCGATGCGCTCGGCGATATCGGTCACGACATCGACCTGGCGGTTGTGATCCTTGTTGGAGTTGCCGTGCGAGGCGTCCACCACCAGCCGCTGCGCCAGCGACGACTTCTCCAGGCGCAGCAGGGCTTCCGCGCAGGAGGCGGCGTCGTAGTTGGTGCCATTGCTGCCGCCGCGCAGGATGACGTGGCAGTCCGGGTTGCCCGCGGTGCGGATGAGCGCGGAGCGCCCGTCCAGATCGGTGCCGGGGAACACGTGCGAGGCGGCCGCGGCGCGCACGCCGTCGACCGCGACCTGCACGTCGCCGTCGGTGCCGTTCTTGATGCCGACCGGCATGGACAGCGCCGAGGACAGCTGCCGGTGCACCTGGCTGGCCGCGGTGCGCGCGCCGATCGCGCCGTAGGCGACCAGGTCCGCGATGTACTGCGGGGTGATCGGGTCGAGGAACTCGCACGCCACCGGCAGCCCGAGCGCGGTGATGTCGACCAGCAGGCGGCGACCCAGGTCCAGTCCGGTATTGATGTCGAAGGTGCCGTCCAGGTGCGGGTCGTTGATCAGACCCTTCCAGCCCAGCGTGGTGCGCGGCTTCTCGAAGTACACGCGCATCACCACGTGCAGCCGGTCGGAGACCTCGGCGGCCTTGGCGGCCAGGCGGCGCGCGTAATCCATCGCGGCCTCGGGATCGTGCACCGAACACGGGCCGACGATCACCATGAGGCGGTCGTCGTCGCCGTTGAGCACATCGACGGTGGCCTTGCGGCCCGCGCGCACGGTGTCGGCGAGGGTGTCGTCGATCGGGTGGGCGGCACGGACCTCGCGCGGGGAGCTCAGCGGGCTCACGCTGAGCGTGCGCTGGTCGTCGAGATCGGCGTGCCGGTCGAGATCGGCGGTAGTCATTGCGGGTTTCCTTGTCCCAGGCCGACCCGCGGAGAGTTGTGCGAAACCCCTTGGAGCCGGTCTGATTTCGTCCGGCTCGGGGGTGGAGGATGTCAGCGCAGGTTCACGCCGCTCGACCCACCCGGGCCGGGCTGGCTAAACCAGAAATACACGCGCTGCATGCCCGGCACTGTACCAGAGATCGCGAATCGTGCGTGTGGCGTAGGACACCATCGGTGGGATACGCGTCCCAATATCTGGGAGAGCCCCGGTCAGCCCGCAGGATTCCGGGTGATCAGCGCAGGATGTAATGCAGAATCACGTCGTGCACGTGGCGCGTCTTCTCGTCGCCGCGGAACTCCACCTCGTAGGTGTGGTGCCCGGTGCTGATGGCGATGTGCCCGGAGGAGAAGAACTGTCCGGCGAACGACTTGTTGGTCAGGATGCTGACGCTCGAGATCCGCGAGTACGGGATGCTCGTGATCGCGATCTTCTTCCCGACGAACGAGTTGTCCTGGATGACGACCCGCCGATCGGTGAGCCCGAGGAATCCGGTGCCCACCCCGATGGCGTCGTAGACGGCCAGGATCTGTTCCCCGGGGAGCAGCCCCTGCTGGATCTTGTCGAACTGATCGCGCCGGTCGAATGGAATGCTCACGTCTCCCGGCCCCCGGCTACTTGCGAACGAACGGATAGTTGATCTTGGTGAGCTGTTCGGACAGCTCCCACAGCCGTCGCGCCGTGACCTCGTCCTTGGAGGCGGCGGTCGAGGTGCTCGGTCCGGGATAGCCGCGCATACCGCGCAGCCCGGTCGGCCCGTAGAAGCCACCCGGCTCCACCTCCGCGGTCGCCGCGAAAAGGGTTGGCAGCGCGCCCATTTCGGCACTCTGCGCGAAGATCTTGTTGCCGATCGACATGAGCGTGTCGTAGAGGGACTCGGTATGCCCCTGCAGCCCGGTCGCGGCATAGCCGGGATGGGCCGCCACCGACACCTTGGCCGATCCGGCGGCGCTCAAGCGGCGCTGCAGCTCTCGCGCGAACATGAGATTGGCCAGCTTGGACTGCCCGTAGGCGGCCCAGCGCTGATACGAGCGCCGCTCCCAGTTCAAGTCCTCGAGATCGATGCGGCCGATGGCGTGCATGCCGCTCGACAGCGTGACCACCCGATCGCGAATCTTGTCCAGCAGCAGGCCGGTCAGCGCGAAGTGGCCGAGATGGTTTGTGCCGATCTGCATTTCGAAGCCGTCGGCGGTGCGGGCGAGCGGCACCGCCATCACGCCCGCATTGTTGATCAGCACGTCGACGCCGTCGATGGAGTCGGCGAATTCGCGAATCGAGGCCAGGTCGGCCAGGTCCAGCCGCCGCACCACGGCATTGGGACCGATCTCGTCGGCCACCGACCGCGCCTTGAGTTCATTGCGGCACGCCATGATCACGCGTGCCCCGGCGCCCGCGAGCGCCCGGGCGGTGACCGCCCCCAGCCCGCTATTGGCTCCGGTCACGATGACGGTACGACCCGCTTGATCGGGGATGTCGGAGATGTCCCAACCGCTCACGGGGTCGAGTCTAGGGGCGCGGAGCCGCGCCCGTCTGGTCTCGGCCGGAACCGGTTCCGATCCCGACGTTTGCCGGTCACGGGTCGGAGTGACCGCGCGCGGCGTGTCCGACTCGCCTTCAACGCCTTTGACCTGCGCAGCAGGTAGCGTCCGCGACTATGGACACGCTGATACTCGCGGGTTTGCTGGGCATTGTGTTCCTGATCTGGAAACAGAGTCCCCGCACGCGCATCCTGGCGGCCTGGTGGGTCGTCGCCCTGGTGTGCGCCGGGCTGCTGAAGTACCACATCACCAGCAGCCTCGGATTGGGGCTGACATGGTGACGGCGACCGATGCCGAGACCACCGGAACCGGCGGCGGGTTCGCCGGGCAGATCCAATACTGGCTGGCGGTCATCTTCATCGTCGGCTGGACCGGCGTGGTGTGCGGCGGCCTCGGCGTCCAGTTCGGGACCTGGGACTACCCGTGCCCGCTGTGCATGCTGCAGCGTTATTTCATGATGCTGGCCGCGCTGGGCGCCGCCTACATCGTGCGAAAGGGCATGACCGGCAGCCTGGTTCGGCGCGACTACATGGTCGGCTGGGGCCTGGCCATTGTGGCCTGCTTCGGCGGCGGCTTCACCGGGTGGCGGCAGACGATGCTGCACATCCTGCCCGGCGATCCGGGGTACGGCGGGGCGGTGCTGGGGCTGCATCTGTATGTGTGGGCGTTCGTGCTGTTCATCGCCGCCATCACGACAATCGGTGTGGTGCTGTCGTTCTCGTACGCGACGGCCGCCGAGACGATTCCGGCGACACCGCATCGGATGGTCGGCACGCTGGCAATCGGGTTCCTGGCGCTGATCATCGTCATCAACCTGGTGGCGACGTTCTTCCTGGAAGGCTTCCACTGGGTGCTTCCGGACGACCCGTCGTGCTATAAGCTGCTGCACGATCTGGGCATCCTGCACGACGGCTGCGTGCTCCCGGCCTCGCACTGAGAAGTGTTCGCCGATCCCCGCGCCCTGCGAAAAGGGCGCGGGGATCGCGCTTTTCAGGACAGGGCGAGGATCTCCTCGTCGGTCATTGCGGTGACCTCCAGGTAGAGCCGCGCCACCTCGTCGAGACGGCCCGTGGCTCCGGCTTGCCGCTCCCGTTCGAGCAATCGACGGCTCAGACCCTCGACGGTACGGGCGGCGAAAAAGTCGGCCACCACGGTGTCCGGGGAGTCCAGCCACTCCCGCACGCGCGCGACCACGGCGGTGGCGAGCACGGAATCGCCGCCGAGAGCGAAGAAGTCGTCCGTCACGCTGATCGACTCCCGGCCCAGCACCGTGGCCACGATGTCGGCCACCGCGCGCTCGACATCGGTTCGGGGAGCGATGGTTTCGCCCTCCGACTCGCCCTCGGCCAGCAGCGCGAGGATGGCCTTGCGATCGGGTTTGCCGTTCGAGGTGAAGGGCAGTTCGGCGAGTAGTTCGACGCGGCTCGGAATCATGTAGGCGGGCAGCAGCTCCGCGGCGGCCGCGAGCAGATCCGGAACCTCGAGCACGACGCCTTCCTCGCCGACCACGACGGCCGCGAGTTTCGGTGCGGCCGAACCGATCACGGCGGCGATGGCGTGGCGGACCCCCGGCAGGGCCCGCAGCGCGCTCTCGACCTCGCCGAGCTCCACGCGGTAGCCGCGGATCTTGACCTGGTGGTCGGCGCGTCCCAGGAACTCCAGGTAGCCGTCGGGCAGGTACCGCGCCAGATCCCCGGTGCGATACCAGCGCAGGCCCTCGTGGGTGACGAACCGGTCCGCGGTGCGCTCGGGGTCGCCACGATATCCGGCGGCCACGCCCGCACCGCCGATCCACAGCTCGCCGCTCACCCAGTCCGGGCAGTCCTGCCCCGACGGGCCGACCACCCGGCAGCGCACATTGCGCAGCGGCGTCCCGTACGGAACCGCCGACCAGGCTTGCGGCACTTCGGCATTCACGACCTCGCAGATGGTGGAGTGGATGGCCGTCTCGGTCGCACCGCCCAGCCCCGCGAACCGGCACTTCGGGGCCACCGCCGCGAGCCGACCCGGCAGCGCCACATCGACCCAGTCACCGCCCAGAATCACCATCCGCAAGCTGTCCACAGGGCTCCCGGCGGCGGCTTCCAGCAGCATGTCCAGCAGACTCGGCACACAATTCAGCACCGAAATCCCGTGTCGCCGAATCAATTCGACCCACCGCCGCGGCTCGCCGCGCTGTCCCTCATCCAGCGCGACCACCGCACCCCCGGCGCTCAACAGCCCGAAGATGTCGTACACGGACAGGTCGAATTCCAACGCCGACAGGGCAAGTACCCGATCCCCGGCCCCGACCCCGAACCGCTCATTGAGATCGTCGATGGTGTTCATCGCCGCCCGATGCGGCACCTCCACACCCTTCGGCTTTCCGGTCGACCCGGAGGTGAACAGTACATAGGCGATGTCCGCCGGATCCGGAATCACGGCCTCCGCCAACGGTTCCGGATACACCCGAGCCGCACTCAACGCGAGGGTCCGCACCTCCGGCACCTCGGCCCCGGCCGTCACCGCGGCGACGACCTCCCCGGTCCGCAGAATCTCGGCGCGCCGCGCCGCGGGCTGATCGAACCCGATCGGCACGTACACTCCGCCCGCCGCCAGCACGCCCGCGGTAGCCACGATCTGATCCGGCCCCTTCGGCAATTGCACGGCGACCGCATCACCGGGCCGCACGCCCGCCGCCCGCAACGCACCCGCCACGGCGAGCGCCTCGGCCGCCAACTCGCCATAGCTCAGCACCCGTGTCCCGACCGGTTCGGATTCCCAGATCACCGCGGGTGCATCGGGATTCGTGGCGGCGAACTCGAACAGCCCGCTGTGCAGCACACGCCCACTCACCGGCCCGTCGGTGGCATTCACGCGAGCGCGAACCACCGCCTGCTCAATGGGAATTCGCACGGCGGCCTCGGCGTCCCACCCCGCACTACCGCGAGGCGGCTCACCGGCCGCGCCTTTGGAGAACGGCTCGACCGCGGGTGCGGCAGTGCCGTCCGAGGCCGCGTCATCGCTGCCCGCGAGGCGTAGGACGGCGTCGATGTAGCGGGTGAACATGGTTTCGACCAGGTCGGCGGGGAAGGCGTCGGCGCGGACGTCCCAGTTCAGGAGGAGGCCGCCGCGGACCTCGGTGACCTGGGCGTCCAGCAGCACCTGGGGGCCCTGGGAGATGATCCAGACCGGGTCGCCGAAGGTCGCGGTGACCTGGTCGGCGAAGAGTTCGCCGAGGTTGATGGCGCTGGTGTAGACGATCGGGGCCAGCACCGGCTCACCGCGCAGGCGGCCCAGATCGCGCAGCACCTCGAGTCCGGTGTACGCGGAATGCGCTCCGGCAGCATGCAATTCACGCTGCAGGGTGCGGGCACGCTCGGTGACGGTAGCGGGCTCGGTGACATCGACCTCCAGCAACACCGAGGAGGTGAAGTCCCCGACCACCCCGTCGACCTGCGGGTGCACCGGTTCCCGATGGAACAGCGGCAAATTCAACAGAAACCGCCGCTGCGCCGACCACCCACCAATGGTCTCGGCAAACACCGAGGCCAGCGCCATGGCCGGGGTGATCCCCCGCGCATGCGCCGCCGCGAACATGCGCCCCTTGGCCTCCGGCGACAGCCACCGATGCAACCGCACGGTCCGCGCCCGCCGCGCTCCCCCGGCAGCCTCGGACGCGGGTTCCGACACCGCCGTTGCGGTCGCGGCACGCGGTAGCTCCGGGGCTCCCGGGAGATCCGCGAGGCGGTGCTGCCACCAGTCCCGGTGCACATCGTGTTCCGGTGCGGGACCGCCGTGTTCGGCGAGATACTGCCGGAAGGTGTAGGTCTGCGGCGGCAACTCTTCACCGTGGTAGAGCCGCGCCAGATCGGCGACCAGAACCCGGTAGCTCATGGCATCGGCCGCGAGCATGTCCACATCCAAGTGCAGACGCGTCCGGCCCTCCGGCAACAGGGTGAGCGAGACATCGATGACCTGCCCGTCCTCGACAGCCATCAACTGATGAGTTCGGCTGTCCCGCAACTCCTCCAGCGCCCGCTCCACCGATTCCGCATCCACATCCCGCAGATCGGTAACGCTCCACACCTCACGCCCCGGCCGTTCCAGCGTCTGCTGCGTCCCATCCGCCAGAAACCGAGTCCGCAGCATCGGATGCCGCCGCACCAACCCCTCGACCGCCACCCCCAACCGCTCGGAATCGACTCCGCCCCCATCGAATTCGACATACAGATGCGCCGCAACCGCCCCCAATTCCTGCCCCTCGGACCGCCCAACCCAGTACGCGTGCTGCATAGGCGCGAGCCCGAACGGACTCCCGTCGTCGGCCATACCGGCGCTGGGCACGTCTGCCGCCGGTGCGACAGCGGCAGCGAATCCGCTCGGATCACCAAGAGCAGCGCCATGATTCACCTCGACGGCGGTCCCATTCCGCGCCAGGTCAGCACCACCACCATGGGGAGCACCGTCCGCCGGATCGACCGCCGAGTCCGCCGACGCGGCGACGTCGGCCACCGTGGGCTCGCGGTCAGCCGCCGTTCCGCCCGAATTGGGCTGGTCAGCAGGTCGTTCCCCGGCAGCGTCGGATTCGGCTGCGTGGCCGGGTGCCGACCCGCCGAGGAGGGCGTGCCAGGCCGCGAGGGTGGGTTC
This sequence comes from Nocardia sp. CDC160, assembly GCF_035818795.1. Taxonomy (NCBI): domain Bacteria; kingdom Bacillati; phylum Actinomycetota; class Actinomycetes; order Mycobacteriales; family Nocardiaceae; genus Nocardia; species Nocardia sp. CDC160. The sequence goes on from NZ_JAYKYT010000001.1 coordinate 670,360, forward strand.
GGCGGCGAGTTGGGCGAAGTTCACGGGGAGGCCGCGTTTGCGCCAGGAGCCCGCGAGTTTCATGGTGCGGATGGAGTCGAGGCCGAGCTGGATGAGGTCGTCGTGGTCGCCGATGGCGGACGGGTCGAGGCCGAGGTGGGCGGCGAGGGCGGTGCGGATCTCGTCCCGGGCGATGCTCGCCGACCCCTGTGGTGACTCCATTTCCGCTGGTACTCCTTGCTCGAGGGGAGGTGGTGGCCGCTATCGATCCGGCGATTCGGATGTGGTTCGACAGCAGCGTAACTCATTGAGATAGGGTTGCCTAACTTATGCAAGGCCACCCTAACTAGCCAGAGGTCAGAGCTGTGACATCGCCCGCATCCGCCGAGACATCGACCGCATCCGCCACCACGGACCATCGCGACGGCTTCGTTCCCTTCCCCGCCGAGTTGGCCGAGCGGTACCGGCGGGCCGGTTACTGGGCGGGCAAACCGCTGGGCGAGCTACTGCGCGACGCGGCCCGGCAATGGCCCGAACGGCCCGCGATCCTGGACGAGCACACCACCACCTACGCGGACCTCGACCACGCGGCGGATCGGATGGCACACGGCTTCCTGGCATTGGGCATCCGACCGGGCGATCGGGTGGTGGTGCAGTTGCCGAATGTTCCGGAGTTCATCCCGGTCCTGTTCGGGTTGCTGCGCGCCGGAATCATTCCCGTCCTCACTCTCCCCGCGCACCGCCGCGCCGAAATCGAGCATCTGACAAGACTTTCCGGAGCGGTCGCGTACATCGCTGCCGACCGTCTCGGCGACTTCGACTGCCGCACCCTCGCCGCCGAGGTGAGCGCGACCGTGCCGACCCTGCGCCACGTTCTGGTGCTCGGCGACCCCGGCCCCTTCACTGCCCTGAATTCGGTTCCCGCCGAGGGCGATTCCCTCCCCGATGTCGATGCCTCCGACATCGCCCTCATGCTGGTCTCGGGCGGCACCACCGGCCTACCCAAGCTCATTGCCCGCACCCACGACGACTACGCCTACAACGCACGCGCCAGCGCCGAGGTCTGCGAGCTCGGCCCGGACGACGTCTACCTCGCGACACTCCCTGTCGCCCACAACTTCCCGCTGGCCTGCCCGGGCGTGCTGGGCACGGTCGCCACCGGCGGGGCCATGGCCTTCGTGACCGACCCCAGCCCGGAGAGCGCCTTCGCCACCATCGAACGTCACCGCGTCACCGTCACCGCGGTGGTGCCGCCGCTGGCCCAACTGTGGTGCGCGGCAGTGGAATGGGAGGACGCTGACCTCTCCTCGCTGCGCCTGCTCCAGGTCGGTGGCGCGCGACTGGCCGAGGTGAATGCCCGCGATGTCGCGCCCGCCCTGAACGTGCGGCTCCAGCAGGTGTTCGGCATGGCCGAGGGCCTGCTCAACTACACCCGCGCCGAGGACTCCGACGATCTGGTCTGCACGACCCAGGGCCGCCCCCTCTCCCCTGCCGACGAGGTGCGCGTGGTGGACGAGCGGGGCCGCGACGTCCCCGACGGCGAGGAGGGCGAACTCCTCACCCGCGGCCCCTACACCCTGCGCGGCTACTACCGTGCCCCCGAACACAATTCGCGCGCCTTCACCCCCGACGGCTTCTATCGCAGCGGCGACCTGGTCCGGCGTCTCCCCTCCGGCCACCTCATCGTCTCCGGCCGCATCAAGGACGTCATCAACCGCGGCGGCGAGAACATCTCCTGCGACGAACTCGAGGAGCACCTGCTCGCCTACCCGGGCGTCCGCCACGCCGCCGCCGTCGGCCTGCCCGATCCGGCCCTGGGCGAGAAGGTCTGCGTCGTGCTCGTCACCGCAGGCGATCCGCCCACCCTCGGCGAGGTCAAGACCTTCCTCACCGCCCGCGGCCTGGCCACCTACAAGCTCCCGGATGTGTTGCGACAGGCCGATTTCCTGCCGGTCACCGCCGTCGGCAAGATCGACAAGAAGGCCCTCGCCGCGCACATTTGACCCACCCGCCATAGAGTTCATCTATGGGCGGCGCGTGGAACACCTCGAATATTCCTGATCAGACCGGTCGAATCATCATCGTCTCCGGCGCCACCAGCGGCCTGGGCGAGGCCACCGCGCGCGCCCTGGCCGCCGCTGGCGCGCGGGTGATCCTGGCGGTACGCAATGAGATCAAGGCCCAGGCGGTGGCCCGCACCATGCCCGGCGACGTACAGATCCGCCCGCTGGATCTGGCCGATCTGGCCTCGGTGCGCGCCTTCGCCGATACGGTCGAGCGGGCCGATGTGCTCATCAACAACGCGGGCGTGATGGCGGTGCCCAAGCGCCGGACCGCCGACGGCTTCGAATTGCAGATCGGCACCAACTATCTCGGCCACTTCGCCCTGACCGGCCTACTGCTGGACCGGATTTCGGAGCGGGTGGTGAACACCTCCAGCATCACCCACTTCATCGGCCGCATCGATCTGGAGGACCTGAACTGGGAGCGGCGCGCCTACTCCCGCTTCGGCGCGTACGCGCAATCCAAGCTGGCGCTGCTGCTGTTCACCTACGAACTCCAGCGGCGGCTCACGCTCACCGGCTCCGCCAAGCTGTCGGTGGCCGCGCACCCCGGCTACGCGGCCACCGAGATCAGCTCCGAGACCCAGAACCTCCTCGAGCAGATCGTCGGCCTCGGCAACCGTCTGGTGGCGCAGAGCGCCGAAATGGGCGCGCTGCCAACCCTGTACGCCGCCACCGCCGAGGTCGAACCCGGCGGCTACTACGGCCCCGACTGGTTCAACTGGCGCGGCCACCCGACCAAGGTGAGCTCCAACGCGGCCTCCCACGACGAGAAAACCGCCCGGCAGCTCTGGGAGCTGTCCGAGCGGTTGACCGGCGTCGAGTTCCGCGTCTGACCCCACGCCGGGGCTCTCACGCCCGCACGGTGTCCCTCACGCCCGCACGATGTAGGGCGCGACGCTGCCCAATTTCTCGCAGGTCTCCTCGAACTCGCGCTCCGGCCGGGACTGGCCGACCACGCCCGCGCCCGCGCGCAGCCACGCGCCCGCGCCGGTCTGGTAGACCGCGCGCAGCACCAGGGTGGCCTCCAACTCCCCGTCGGGCGAAACCGTCACCACGGCACCGGAATACAGCCCGCGCGGGTCGTGGTCGAGACGGAAGACGGCGTCCACGCCCTCGGCCTTGGGTATGCCCGAGGCGGTGACGGACGGGAACAACATCTCCAGCGCATCCCACGGGCTGCGGTCGGCGGCCAGCCGTCCGCGCACGGTGGAGGCCAGATGCTGCACGCTGCCGCGCTCGCGCACGGCCATGAAGTCACTGACCGCGGTGCTGTCGGGCTCGGCCACGGCGGCGATCTCGGCGAACGAGGTCTGCACCGAGATGGCGTGCTCCACAATCTCTTTGGGGTCGCGCACCAGTTCGGCGCGGGCCGCGAGATCGATATCGTCGCCGCGCCCGAAGGCACGGGTTCCGGCCAGTGGCTCGGTGGTGACCACGCGGTCGCGGTCCACCGACGCCACCAGTTCGGGGCTGAAGCCCGCCGCCTCGAGCCCGCCCAGCCGCAGCAGGAACGAGCGCGCGGGCGTGTTGTGCAGGCGGCCCAGGCGATAGGTGGCCGGAATGTTCACCGCGAAGGGCAGTTCCACCTTCCGCGACAGAATCACCTTCTGATACTTGCCCGCCCCGATCTCGGCGACACCGGTCGCCACCCGATCCCGGTAGCCCGTCGGATCCACGGTGACGTCGACCGGATGCGCCCGCGGCGGGGCGGACCGCTGGGCGTCGGCGATCAGTGCGTGAATGTCGCCGGTCTCGGCGGGCGTCGCGCCGGACACCCGCACCCCGCCCGCGTCGATGCGCACCTCGATGCGCGGAATCATCAAGTGCGCCAGCGTCGCCCGCGGATGCACGTGCTCGGTGGCACCGAGCGACCAGGCGCAGAACTCGAATCCGATCCAGCCGTAGGCATTGCGACCCTCCAGCGGCAGCCCGGCCAGGGCGCGATCCACGGTCTGCGCCGGACTGCCCGTCCACGGGCCCGCGGTGGTGTGCCCGGCCCAGCTCACCCGGAGTTCGTTCGCGTCCAACTCGACCCCGCCGAGCGGGTCGGCGGCGAACACCCATTCGCCGGGTCGTTCGTAGACCACGTACTCACCGAAGCGATCCGCCGCCGCGAGCGCGGAGACCGCCGCGACCGGATCGGTGACGTGTTCGCCCCACCGCTGCTCCCCCGCGACCCGCACCCGTTCGTCAGCGACCGACACCAGACCTCCAAGGTTATGCTTACCTAACTTTGCGAGTGAGGTTAGCATTACCTTTCCCAGAGCGGGGAGGGCTCGATCGCGACCTCGGTCACGGTGGCCGCACTCCACGGCGAAACCCCGGAACCGACCGGCTAATTGCGCGACCTGCCAACCCGCCGCGTCCGTTTGGGCTTCAATGGATCGCAGCGGCTCATGCGGAGGGAACAACGATGCTCGATCATGACAGTCGGCTCCCCGAAGCCGCGCTCACCGCTCCGCAGTCCGTGGTCGCCCTGGTCGACGCCGCCTCCCCGGTGGAACGCGAACTCGTCGGGCACTGGCTCGCCGAGGGCGGCATCACCCAGGAGTTCGGCACCGCCGCACCCGTCACCCAATTGGACCTCGATCCCGCCGCCGTCACCGATCGACTGGTCGGGCGCAGCGACGATCCGCTGGTGGTGCCGGTGCGCGTGCTGTGGCTGCCGCCGGAGCGAGACGGCGTGCGGCGCACCACCTTCAGCGATCTGCTCACGCTGTCGAATCCGCGCAAACCGCACCGGCTCATGCAGCGGCGGCTGCTGAGCAAGGCCCCCGACCGGCATCTGGTGCTGACCGGAGCGCCCGCCCGGCTCAGCGAGCTGCGCGCCAACAATCCCGGAACCGCCGGTGTGCCCGACGCTTTCGGGCGCGCCATCGTGCGCGCGGGCATTGTCGCACTGGAACGCGCGGAACGTGCCGTTATCGGCGACCGGTACAAGGTGCCGCGGCTGGTGGTGGAGGAGATTCTCGATTCGCCGGAATTCCTGCGGCGGCTCGACGCCATCGCCGACGAGTCCGGCGCGCCCGCGCGCGAGGTGTACCGCCGCGCCGAGAAGGGGCTGCGCGAGCTCGTGGCCGCGCAATCGCGACTGGTGTCGGACCTGTTCACCCAGGCCATGCGGCCCGTGCACGCCTCCACCTGGAAGGTCGATTCCGACGAGTCCGGGCTGGACCGACTGCGCACCCTGAACCGCCGCTACCCGCTGGTCTTCCTGCCCTCGCACCGCTCCTACGTGGACGCCTTCGTGCTCGGAGACATCCTGGCGCGCAACGACTTTCCGCCCAATCACGTGGTCGGCGGGGCCAATCTCAAGTTCTGGCCGATCGGGCCGATCGCGCGGCGCACCGGAACCGTGTTCATCCGCCGCAGTTTCGGCGACGACGAGGTGTACAAGGCGGTCGTCGAGGAGTACTTCGCCTACCTGCTGGCCAAGCGCTTCAATCTGGAGTGGTACTTCGAGGGCGGGCGCACCCGCACCGGCAAGCTGCGCCCACCGCGCTACGGGCTGCTGAATTACCTTGCGGCGGCGCTGCGTTCGAAGCGCATCGACGACGTCATGCTGGTGCCGGTCTCCATCACCTACGAGCGGCTCAACGAGATCGGGGCCATCGCCGACGAACAGACCGGCGGCCGCAAGCAGGCCGAGGGCCTGGCCTGGCTGGCCCGCTACGTCCGCAATCAGCAGCACTCCGCGGGGCACGTGTACGTCCGCTTCGGGACCCCGCTCTCGGCGCGCGACCGGTTGGCCGTGCACGGCGATCCGCTGACGGCACACCCGAATCCGGCACCCGACCAGGTCCTCGAACTCGAGCACCGGGCGGTGCAGCGGCTGGCCTTCGAGGTCGCGGTCGGCATCAACGACGTCACGCCCGTCACCGTCAACGCGCTCACCACGCTGGTGCTGCTGGGCGTCCACGAGCGCGCCCTCACCCGGCACGAACTGCGCGCCGCCATCGCGCCCGTGCTCGGCTATGTCGAGAAGCGGGGACTGCCGGGCGGCGAACTCGCCACGCTCCGAGACGATCACGGGCTCGCCGTGGTGCTCGAGCAGTTGGCCGTCGCCAAGGTGGTGACGGTGTATCGCGGCGGGCTGGAACCGGTGTACGCCATCCAGGCCGGTGCGCATCTGGAGGCGGCGTTCTATCGCAACAGCGCGGTGCACTGGTTCGTCAATCGCGCGATTCTCGAGCTGGCCATCCTCACCGCCGTGGAAGCGCCCGAGGGGGATCAGCTGCGGGTCGGCTGGGAGGCCGCCTACCGCCTGCGGGATCTGCTCAAGTTCGAGTTCTTCTTCCCCGAGCGCGCCGAATTCACCAGCCAGCTCACCGCGGAGATGCTGCTGGTGGATCCGGAATGGCATCGCCGCACCGCCGCGGGCACCGTCGGCTCCGAAATCCTCGCGCGGCTGGCCGAATCCGGGTTCATGATGGCGCACCGCGTGCTGCGCTCCTTCTTCGACGCCCAACTCGTGGTGGCCGAACGGCTCGCCGCCCGCGACCCGCTGCTGCCGGTCGACCGGAAGACCTTCATCGACGAATGCCTGCACGTCGGCAAGCAGATGCTGCTGCAACAGCGTCTGCACAGCCCCGAATCGGTGTCGTCCGAATTGTTCGGCAGCGCACTCAAACTCGCCGACAACCACGGCCTGCTCACGGTGTCCGAGGATCCGGCCGACCTGGCCGCCCGCCGCGTGCGCTTCGCCGGGGAACTGCGCGCCATCGGCGGCCGCATCTCCCGCGCCGCCACCCTCGACCCGTCCAATCGGGCGGAGACACTATGACGCATCGGGTCCGGGGGATAGCGGGACGGTCCGCCCTGCCGCTCCGGCCCGGCGTCGGCGTCACCCAACGGCCCATCGGCGCAATGGAACTCGAAGAAGCGCTCGAAGCCGTACGCACCGGACCGCAGGGCCCCGGCGTCGCCGCCATCTTCGATTTCGGCGGCACCGTGGTGGGCGGCTTCGATCCACCGCCGCTGACCCGACGACTGTTCCGGCGCAGCAGCACCCAGGCCGCGCTCAGCGCCGACCTGCTCGGCAATATTCGCGGTGCGCGCAGCGAAGGCGAATACGAGCGATTCCTGCAGTCGGCCATGTACGGCTGGTCCGGTGTCCCCGAATCGGAGCTGGAGGCGGTGGGCCGACAGCTCTTCGCGCGCAGCGTGTACGGGCACATCTACCCCGAGGCGTGGCGGCTGGTGCGCGAACACGAAGCGGCCGGGCACACCCTGGTCCTGGTCAGCTCGGTGACCCGCTACCAGGTCGAACCGGTTGCCGAGGAGCTCGGCATTCCGAACGTGCTGTGCACCACCATGGCCGTGCAGGACGGCGTGCTCACCGGACACGTGGCGGGAAAACCGCTGTGGCGCAGTGGCAAAGCCGACGCCGTCCGGCGCTTCGCCATCGCCCATGACATCGACCTGACCCGCAGTTACGTCTACGCCGACAGCGCGGCCGACCTGCCGCTGCTGCAGACCGCGGGCCATCCTGTGGCCGTCAACCCGGATCCGCGGGTGGTGCTGGAGGCGGCCGAAAGGGATTGGCCGGTACTGCATTTCCGGCCCCGGCTCTCACCCAAGGCCACCGACTACCTCCGCACCCTCGCCGGATTCACCGGGCTGCTGGGCGGCGCGCTGTTCGGCATCGCCGCCAAGGCGCACACCAAACAGCGCCGCCAGATGGCGGATTCGATGATGACCCACGCCGCGGACTCGACACTGCGCGGCACCGGCGTGCAGGTCCGCGTGGTCGGCGCGGAGTACACGCGGGCCCCGCGCCCGGCGGTGTTCATCTTCAATCACCAGAGCCAGTTCGACATCGTGGTGCTCGCCGAGGTGCTCGGCACCGGATTCACCGGCATCGCCAAGAAGGAGATCACCAAGAACCCGGTCTTCGGTCCCCTCATGCGATTCGTGGAGGTGACCTTCATCGACCGCGCGAATACGGTGGCCGCCAAGGCCGCCCTGGAGCCCGTCGTCGAAACCCTGCGCGGCGGACTGTCGGTGGTGATCGCGCCCGAGGGCACCCGCTCGCTCACCCCGCGCGTCGGCCCGTTCAAGAAGGGCGCGTTCCACATCGCCAGGCAGGCGGGCGTCCCGATCATTCCGGTGGTGATCCGCAATGCCGGTGAAATCGCCTGGCGCAATTCGGCCGTCGTGCGCAAAGGCGTCGTGGACGTGGCCGTCCTACCGCCGATAGATGTCGGCGGCTGGGATCCGGCCGAGATGGATGCCGAGGTGGAGCAGGTGCGTCAGCTGTTCGTGGACACCCTGCTCCACTGGCCCAAAACTTAGACCGCGCGACCGAACAGCAGCTTCCACGGCATGGCCGCGGACTCCAGCTGCACCTTCAGGCTCATCTTGGACGCGCCCTTGGTGCGCTCCTCGAAGCGGATCGGCACCTCGGCGATCGTGATGCCCTGCTTGACCGTCCGGTAGTTCATCTCCACCTGGAACGAGTAGCCGTTGGACTTGATCGAGGCCACGTCGATGGCGCGCAGGGTGCTCGCCTTCCAGGCCTTGAAACCGGCGGTGGCGTCCTTGACGCCCAGGCGCAGAATCGTGTTCACGTAGAAGTTGGCCCAGGCCGAGAGCGCCTTGCGGTACCACTTCCACTCCGCGGCGGTGGAACCGCCGGGGACATAACGGGACCCGAGCACCACGCCCGCGTCGGTGGACTCCAGCTTGTCCAGCATGGCCGGGATGACCTCGGCCGGATGCGACAGGTCGGCGTCCATCTGAATGACCACGTCCGCGCCTTCGTCCAGCGCCTTGGTGATACCGGCGATGTACGCGCGGCCCAGTCCGTCCTTCTCGGTGCGGTGCAGCACGGACACCACGTTCGGCAGGTCGGCGGCGAGCTTGTCGGCCACCTCACCCGTGCCGTCCGGGGAGTTGTCGTCCACCACCAGCACATGCAGGTCGGCCACCGGTAGCGCGGTCAGCCGCTCCACCGCCACCGGCAGGTTCTCCCGCTCGTTGTAGGTCGGCACCACCACGGTGACCTTCAAGGTATGCCCCTCCGCTTGGTCGTTTTCTGGCTACGAAACCGTACCTGGTCAACCTGAGTGCCTCGTGAGCGCACCAACCAGTACGTCCACCCCCACCACTCCGGCGTCAGTCGTCCTCTTGATCGGACCGCCGATTCCGTTCTCGCACAATATCCAACGCCCGCTCCGCTGTCGCCTTGTCCGGGTACGGCCCCATCCGCTCCGCGAACCAGTGCTGCTTACCCTGCTCGGCCCGATGATGCTTGAGGCAGTAATACCACTGATCGTCAGCCATGAATCCAGCATGGCACCAAGATCAGAAGCACAGACAGGAAAACACGCTAAGGATGCACGATTCGGACTGATCGACCCCGGGAGCGGGGGTCCGGGGGCGGAGCCCTCCGGCTGGGGTGTGGGGGCTTGGCCCCCACAAGTTATACGGAGAGAGCCCCGGCTCGCGCTTTCCGCGAGCAGGGGCTCCCTGCGATCGAAGTGGCCAAGGCCGGGATCGAACCGGCGACCTTCCGCTTTTCAGGCGGACGCTCGTACCAACTGAGCTACCTGGCCGAAAGGCACCCGATTCGAATGCCAAGCGTTGTACTGCGACCCTGACGGGACTCGAACCCGCGACCTCCGCCGTGACAGGGCGGCGCGCTAACCAACTGCGCCACAGGGCCTTGCTACTTGCTCCGACAACCATGTTTCCATGGTTGTACCCCCTACGGGATTCGAACCCGCGCTACCGCCTTGAAAGGGCGGCGTCCTAGGCCGCTAGACGAAGGGGGCCCGCCGGATCTCTCCGGACCGTTTGCTCAACGGCTTCCGTTGGGAGCGGAGATAGCTTATGACAGGCTCCGCGTTATTCCCAAATCAGCTGGTCAGAGTCCCAAGTTGAGATCTTCGAGCTTTGCGGACACCCGCCAGCCGGTGCGGCGGAACTCCTCGGTCCACTCCGGTGTCGCGGTGGCGTCCACGATCACCTCGAGCGCCTCGGCGAAGCGCGCCCGCAGATCCACCGGACCCGAGAGCACATCGGAGATGTAGCGCTGACCGGCCAGCGCCGCCGCCAAGGTGCGGGTGAAGCGGTCCGGATCGGAGTCCGGTCGCAACTGCTTGTGCTCGGCGGCCTTCACCGCGAGCTGCCGGATGGCACGCCCGAGGATCCGGGCCCCGCCGGCCTGGATGTCGCGATAGAACTCCGGCTCGATGATGAGCCGGAACTCGGCCTGGATGATGATGTCGTTCTCCAGCCGTAAGGCGATCTCGTCGATCATGCCGTGCAGCACGTCGAGCGGACCGAGATCGGTTCTGGCAAGCCATCTTTCGGTCGAGACGCGATAGCGGTCGACCGCGGCCTCCAGCACCGCGCGCGCCAGATCCTCCTTGGAGTCGAAGTGAAAGTACATGGCCCCCTTGGTCGCCCGGGAGCCTTCCAATATGCGGTTGAGCGATGCAGCGGCATAGCCGCTCTTCCCGAACTCAACGGCGGCGGACCTGATGATCGCCGCGCGTGTCCGGCGGGCCCGCTCTTGCTGCCGTGCCATGCTCGAAACGCCTCCGAAGCTAGCTAACCGTCGCCGACCGGATACCCGGCCCCGACGCAAAGTTACGTGTCTTTCAAATACTTCAAATGGGGCTTTGCCCCGAATTACCAAACCTTTGGTACGAAAAAGCGCGAAAAACTTGAAACACACCAACTGGTATAGTTTTTCCCGCCCGGGTGCACCGCAGGGGGTGCGCACCCGGGCGATCACGTCGTTTCGGTCCGCCTCCCCGCAGCTTCATCTGTTGGAGCCGCGATCGGCCAGACCGGTCGCGACACGTTCGGGCACTTCAACGATAAGCCGAATCCCGTGCCGCCGGGGCAATCCCGGTTCTTCGGGAATTCACCAGTCGGTCACCGTACCCGGAAAGCGCACCCAGCGTGAGGTGTACCGGAAAGTCAGTTAGCCAGCACACCCCCTTTCGAAAACCGCAATTTCCCAGCAATCGTATGGACGATTGGTCCGAATCGACGAATTCGCCCATATACCACCGATGTTGGGCACACCGATCACCCCGGCGCGCGCCGTCCCCGCCGACGCCGCATCGCCGTCGAGCCGCCGCCCACATCCCTGCGGCCGCTCCGACCGATCCCCACCCCCTGCTCCAAATTGGTTGCCACGCATCACCATTGGATGATATTCACACTCCGGCGCCACGAAACAAATTGAGTGGCAAGGTGATTGCCGGGCGATTGGGCGGCATCGGCCAGCGCCCGCTTACCGCGAGGGTCCGGAACCACCGGCCCGTGGAAACCCACCGGAACTCGGGCACGGCTCAGCCGCACCGCCACTCCGCCCCACCCACACTCCGCGCCGACCCCTTTGGTCCCCCGGGTCCGCGTTTTTGCGATCCGACACCGTCTCGCGGTGCCGCACCGACCGGTCCGCACCCTCACAGAGCCACATCGTCCCCCCAACGCACCCCCTCGAGATAGCGAGCCCGTTCGATCGGCACGACCGGTCACCCCAACGGCACGTCGCGTCATCCCCTACCTCACCCGCACCACGCCCCACCGCACCCCGCACCACCACTCCGCCGGTTACCCGCGCCGCTGCGCCCGTAGCCCGACGAAACCAACATGACCTGCGCAAACACCATCTGCCAGACCACAATCGGATACTCGTTTAACACTTACGGGGTCGGCCCATTAAACTGACGTCCCGCACGCCCCTATAGCTCAGTTGGTAGAGCTACGGACTTTTAATCCGCAGGTCCCAGGTTCGAGCCCTGGTGGGGGCACAGGTATGCGGAGGGGCCCGGAATCGTACCGCCGGGCCTCTCGCCACATCCGCGAATCTGTGGCAATCTGTCCGGATTTCACCTACGGTGACGTGAGCAGAGCTTTTCCCGGGCACCATCACCTCAGGCGGAGTTCATGACTTCCTTCGATGACCTGCTCTCCACTGTCCCCGTCGCACAGATCGCCGAGAAGCTCGGCGTCGACGAGGCCACCGCGAAGACCGCGATCACCGCGGCCGTCCCCGTGCTCCTCGGGGGATTCCAGGCACAGGCTGGCAATCCCGAGTCCGGTCTGAATCTGGAGAACGAAGTCGCCAACCAGCCGCATGCGCTACTCGACGGCGGTGTCGACATCAATCAGGTAGATGTGAACAACGGCAACCAGATCGTCGATCAGACCTTCGGCGCCGAGAAGAACACCGTGCTCAGCGCGCTCGGCAATGTCGGCGGCAGTGCCATCAGCCAGGATCTGATGGGCAAGCTGCTGCCGATGCTCGCGCCGATCGTGCTGGCCTACCTCGGCAAGAAGGCCCTCGGCGGTGGTGGCGGCGCGGCCGCGCAGTCCGGCGGCGGCGGTATCGGCGACATCCTCGGTAGCCTGCTGGGTGGGGCCACCGGAGGAAACAAGAGCGGCGGCCTGAGCGACATCCTGGGCAAGGCCGTGGGCCAGAACGCGGGCAACGTCCTCGGCAATGTGCTGGGCGGTTTGCTGGGCAAGAAGTGATGACGCATCCGAAAGCGATGCGCGGCTAACGAACTGCGGCCCACGGCGATACACCCGTCGCTGTGGGCCGTTGTCTTATGACATCCCTCACCCGCACCGCAATGCTGCGCATGTGAGTTTCACATCACCCTACGGTCACGTAAGGTATGGGCGCGGCGGCAGGCCGGCGAGGGTACGACAGCACGACGCACGAACACGAAGGGCACATGTATGGCAAAGGATCTGACTCAACTCGAGCTGCTGACGGAGTTGGAGCCGGTTGCCGCGGAGAACGTCAATCGCCACCTCTCCCTGGCCAAGGAATGGCATCCGCACGACTACGTGCCGTGGGATGAAGGCCGCAACTTCGCTGCCATGGGTGGTGTGGACTGGGATCCCGAGCAGTCGAAGCTGAACGAGGTCGCCAAGGCGGCCATGATCACCAACCTGCTGACCGAGGACAACCTGCCCTCCTACCACCGTGAGATCGCCGAGAACTTCTCGCAGGACGGCGCCTGGGGCACCTGGGTCGGTCGCTGGACCGCCGAGGAGAACCGCCACGGCATCGTCATGCGCGACTACCTCGTCGTCACCCGCGGCGTCGACCCGGTCGCCCTCGAGCAGGCCCGCATGGTCCACATGACCAACGGATTCGCCTCTCCCACCGAGGAACTCGAGAAGATTCCGGGCAGCGCCGGATTCCTGTTCTCGGTGGCGTACGTGACGTTCCAGGAACTGGCCACCCGCGTCAGCCACCGCAATACCGGCAAGGTCTGCGACGACCCCATCGCCGACCGCATGCTGCAGCGCATCGCCGCCGACGAGAACCTGCACATGATCTTCTACCGCAATATGTGCGGTGCGGCCCTGGACCTCTCGCCGGACCAGACCCTCGAGGCCATCACCCTCATCCTCGAGAACTTCCAGATGCCCGGCGCGGGAATGCCCAACTTCCGTCGCAATGGCGTGCTGATGGCCAAGCACGGCATCTACGACCTGCGCCAGCACCTCGAGGAGGTGGTGAACCCGGTGCTCAAGAAGTGGAAGATCTTCGAGCGCAACGACTTCACCGCCCGCGGCGAGGAGACCCGCGAGCGCCTGGGCAACTTCCTCGAGAAGCTGTCCAAGGACGTGGTGAAGTTCGAGGAGCAGCGCGACCGCATGCTGGCCCGCGAGGCCGCCAAGCGCGAGAAGGAACTGGCCGCCACCGGCAGCTGACGGCCCGACCGATGCCCACGGCCCCCTCCGAATGCCGATTCGGAGGGGGCCGATGGTGTGATCGGCGGCACTGCGCGGGGTACGCGGCTCTGGCCCGGTAGGCGCGGATGAGAGACTGGACGACGTGACTGCCTCGCTAGCCGCCCCCGAGACCGATTCGGTCGGGGCCCCCAGGACCGAGTTGCGGATCGGGCCCTACCCGCTCGACCCGCCGGTGGTGCTGGCTCCCATGGCGGGTATCACCAATGTCGCGTTCCGCACCCTGTGCCGGGAGTTCGGCAGCGCCACTTCGCTGTACGTGTGCGAGATGATCACCGCGCGCGCCATTGTCGAGCGCAATGAGAAGACGCTGAACATGATGGCCTTCGGGCCGGACGAATCGCCGCGGTCCATGCAGCTCTACGGCGTGGATCCCAAGACCCTCGGCGAGGCCGTGCGCATCGTTGTCGGCGAGGGCTGGGCCGATCACATCGATATGAACCTGGGCTGCCCGGTGCGCAAGGTGACCCGGCTCGGCGGCGGCTCCGCCCTGCCGTACAAGCGCCGCCTGTTCCGCGAGATCGTGCGCGAAATGGTCTCCGCCGCAGGCGATGTGCCGGTCACCTTCAAGTTCCGCATCGGCATCGACGACGAGCACCACACCTATCTCGACACCGGACGGATCGCGGAAGAGGAAGGCGCGGCGGCGGTTTCGCTGCACGCCCGCACCGCCGCGCAGCTCTACTCCGGCCAGGCGGACTGGAGCCACATCGCGCGGCTCAAGGAAACCGTCACCACCATCCCGGTGCTCGGCAACGGCGATATCTTCACCGCCGACGACGCCCTGCGCATGATGGCCGAAACCGGTTGCGACGGTGTGGTTGTCGGCCGCGGCTGCCTGGGCCGCCCGTGGCTGTTCGCCGAACTCAGCGCCGCCCTGCGCGGTGAGCCGATTCCCGCGGGCCCCACCCTCGGCAAGGTCGGCGAGATCCTCTACCGCCACGCCGCCCTGCTCACCGAGCACGACGGCGAGGACAAGGCCATGCGCGACATTCGCAAGCACATGGCCTGGTACCTGATGGGCTTCCCGGTCGGCTCGGCACTGCGCCGCCAGTTCGCCACCGTCACCAGCCTGGCCCAGATCGGTGACCTGGTCGCCCAGCTCGATCCGGACGTGCCGTTCCCGGCCGACGCGCTGGGCCCGCGCGGCCGACAGGGTTCCCCGCAGACCAAGGTCGCCCTCCCCGACGGCTGGCTCGACGACCCGGAGGACGCCACCGTTCCGACCGCGGCCGATGTCATGCACTCCGGCGGCTGATCGGCCGCACCTTCGGCTCGATCGAATTACGCCCGGCGCAGCTCCCGGGTGTAGCGCCGACACCCTGGCACACTTTTCTGACGCGCCCCTCCGGGCTCCGAAATAACCCGACAAAGCACCAAAATCGGACCTACCTCGGTGGACATGCGTTCGAATGGCCCACCGTGGCGAAATCGTTATCATGGCCCTCGGTATCAAGAGCGAAATGAGGTTCGTTGGTGGGTGACGATCGGTACGGGCGTACGCCACGGCCCGGAGGTCGCGCCCCCTGGGAGCGCTACCCGGCGGACACCGACGAGTCGGCGCGCACGGGCCGTCGCTCCCGGCACACCGACGAATCCGACTCCGCCTCCGGATCGCTCTCGGTGCAGGACCTCGTGGATCGGGTGGACAGCGAGCGGCAGACCCGCCGCCGCCGACGCGCCGAGGCGAACGATCCGGCCGATTCGACTCCCGTGCAGCGGGAACCGGCCGTCCCGTCGGACCCCGTGACCGCCGAGGAATCCCTGCCCGCCAATGGTTCCGCGCAAGCCAATGGTTCCGCGCCCGCGGCGACCACCGGCGCGCAGCGGACCGCGCGCGACACCAGTCACCTACGCCGGGTGGCCAATGCGCCCGGCACCGGAGGCAACCGGGCGGTACCGCGCCCGGCCCCTCCGACCGCCGACCCCGTCACCGAGGAACTACCCCCGGTACAGGCGGCCACGCCGCCCTCGATCCCGCCCGCCGAGCGCGCCAAGGCGCTGCTCTCGCGAAAGATCTTCTCGCCCGCCGACTATCCGACCACCGCGCTGCCCGCCGCGGTGGGAACCGAACCGGCCAAGCGCATTTCACCCGCTCGCCGACGCCGCAACCGCCGCATGGCGCTGGCCGGTCGCGCCACCCTCGCCATCGTCGCGGTCATCGCGCTCATCGTCACCGGCGGCGGCTGGAGCTATCTGCGCGCCAAAGACAACAACTTCCAACAGGTTTCCGCGCTCGACGACAACTCCCCCGACGTGGTCGACGCCGACGGGCAGACCGGCGACGAGAACTTCCTCATCGTCGGCACCGACACCCGTGCGGGCGCGAACGGCCAGCTGGGCGCGGGCACCGAGGACGATGCCGAGGGCGCCCGTTCCGACACCGTCATGCTGGTCAACATCCCCGCCAGCCGGGCACGCGTGGTGGCCGTGTCCTTCCCGCGCGACCTGGATGTCACCCGACCCGACTGCGAGGGCTGGGACAACGGCAAGGCCGCCTACACCGGGCAGAAGTTCCCGGGCGCCGCGGGCGACAAGCTCAATGCCACCTACGCCCTGGGCGGGCCCAAATGCCTGACCAAGGTGATCACCAAGATGTCCGGCCTGAAGATCAATCACTTCGTCGGCATCGACTTCTCCGGCTTCGAATCCATGGTCGACGTGGTCGGCGGCGTCGAGGTGTGCACCACCAAGCCGCTGGTCGACGACGTCCTCGGCACCGTGCTCACCACCCCGGGCAGGCAGGTCGTGAACGGTTCCACCGCACTGGATTACGTGCGCGCCCGCCACGTCTACGGCGAGGAGCGCAGCGACTACGACCGCATCAACCGGCAGCAGCGCTTCCTGTCCTCGCTGTTGCGCAGCGCGCTGTCGAGCAAGGTGCTCTTCGATCCGGGCAAGCTCAACGGGTTCATCAACGCCTTCGCCCAACACTCGTTCATGGACAATGTCAGCACCAAAGACCTGCTGACACTGGGCCGTTCGCTGCAGAAGATGCAGGCCGGGAACATCACCTTCCTGACCGTGCCGACCGCGGGCACCACCTCCTACGGCAATGAGATTCCGCGCGAATCCGATATCAAGGCGATCTTCCGCGCCATCATCGACGATCAGCCGCTGCCCGGCGAGAAGAAGACCGACGCCCCCGCCAGCACCAGCGCCGCCCCGGCCCCGAAACCCAAACTGTCGGCGGTGGATCCGAGCACCGTCTCCCTGCAGGTGTCCAATGGTTCGGGCCAGGCGGGCATCGCGGGCACCACCGCGACCAAGCTCGCCAATCAGGGCTTCCAGATCTACAGCACCGGCAACTACGCCGACGGCGTCTCCGCCAAGACCAAGGTCCGCTACTCCGGCGGGCACGAGGCCGAGGCCGGGACCGTGGCCAGCGCCATCCCGGGCGCGGTCCTGGAACAGGCGAGCGGACTGGGCAGCATTGTCGAGGTGGTGGTCGGCTCCGACTACACCGGCACGGTGAAGGCCCCGACCGCGTTCGGCCAGACCCTGCCCGACACGCCGAGCGATGCCGGAGGCCCGAGTGCGCCGCCGGTCACACTTCCGTCCGATCTGGAGCATGTGAACGCGGCCGACGACATCTGCAAGTAAGGGGCAGTCCCACTCACCGGAACTGCGGCGACTTTGCTGGGACCGACCGGCACCCACGGTTAACCCGCAGTTGGTGACTTGGTCAGCGGTGCGCACTAATGTCTTGACCTATGCGTGTCATCTACAACGAACAAATGGCCGAGCTCGCCGATCTGCTCGGCGGCATGGCCGGGCTCGCCGGATCGGCGATGGAGCGGGCCACCCAGTCCCTGCTCAACGCCGATCTCGAGCTGGCGGAGCAGGTGATCAGCGAGTACGACCGCATTGCCGAGATGATTCAGCTGGCCGAGGAGAAGGCCTTCGCCCTGCTGGCCCTGCAGGCACCGGTCGCCGGTGATTTGCGGCAGGTCGTCAGCGCGATCCAGATCGTCGCCGATGTGAACCGGATGGGCGTGCTCGCGCTGCACGTCGCCAAGATGACGCGCCGTCGCTTCCCGGCCCACGCCGTGCCGGAGGCCGTGAACAGCTACTTCGCCGAAATGGGCCGGGTCGCCGTGAAGATGGGCGCCACCGCCAAGGAGGTGCTGGAGTCCCGCGATCCCGAGCGGGCCGCCAAGCTCACCGACGACGACGAGGCGATGGACGATCTGCGCAAGCACCTGTTCACGCTGATCATGGATCGCGACTGGCAGTTCGGCGTGGCCTCGGCCGTCGACGTGGCGCTGCTGGGCCGCTACTACGAGCGGTTCGCCGACCACGCCGTCGAAATCGGCCGTCGGGTCGTCTTCCTGGTCACCGGCGTGCTGCCGCCGGACCCGGATTCGGAAAAAGAGAGCATCTGAGAAACCGAAAGGGTTTCCGGCAGGCCCGGAAACCCTTTCGTTTCACCGCGTGTCAGTCCTCGTCGGACTCGCGCCAGCCCATCAGCACCGAACTTCCCTGCTCCACCCGCCACGGAAGCGTCGCGGCCACGATGACCGCGCACACGACCAGGGTGCCGACCGCGATATAGGACGCCGCCTCGGCCCCCTGCATGGCCGCGACCTTCATGGCCTCGATGAGATTCGTCTTCGCCTGCGCCAGGAGCGGATTCACCGGCGCCTTCACGATCTCCAGCACGCTGATCGGCGTATTGCTCGCCAGCTCCTTCTGATGCGGGTTCATGATCTGATCCGGAATCGCGGTGATCTTGCCCGCGATATTGGTGCTGTAGACCGAGGCCATGACCGAGCCCAGCAGTGCCACCCCGAGCGCGCCACCCACCTCACGCGTGGTGTCGTTGACCGCGGATCCCGCGCCCGCCTCTGCCAAAGGCACCGCGCCCATGATGGATTCGGTCGCCGGGCCCTGAACCACCGCGAATCCCAGGCCCATCAGGATCATGGACACCACAACCGGTCCCAGATAAGGGGTTTCGACCCGGGTCTGACCCGCGATGTACATGGCCACCGCCAGGATCAGCAGCCCGGACACCACCATGGCCGTGGTGCCCAGCCGCTGCGCGAGCATGGTCGCGATGGGTGCGCCGAAGCCGACCGCCACCGCGAAAGGCAGCGAGTGGATGCCGAATTCGAGCGGCGAGAGCTCCTTCACGCCCTGGAAGTACTGGGTGATCAGGAACAGGAAGCCGAACGCGGCGAAGTAGGACACCGTGATCGCCAGCGACGGCAGCGCGAAGCGGCGGTTGCGGAACAGCCGCATGTTCAGCACGGGGGTGGGCGTGCGCAGTTCCCAGGCCACGAACGCGGCCAGCAGGACGGCCGAAACGAGGTAGCCCACCAGGCTTTGGGTGGCGAACCAGCCGTGCTTGGGTGCCTCGATGATGGACCACACCAGCGCGGTGACCGCGGCCAACGAGAGCACGACGCCGACGCGGTCCAGCCGATCCACGTGGTCCGCACGGGATTCCGGCAGGGTCAGCAGCGCCGCCGCGATGGCCACCAGCGCCACCGGGACATTGATCCAGAACACCGAATGCCAGGAGAAGTACTTCAGCAGCCAGCCGCCCACGGTCGGACCGATGGCGACCGCGACGCCCGCCATGGCCGTCCACAGCGCGATGGCCGCGGCCCGTTCGCGTTTGGCGGTGAAGATATTGGTGATCAGCGCCAGCGTGGCCGGGAAGACCACGGCCGCGAACACACCCATGCCCGCCCGCGCCGCGATGACCTGGCCGAGCCCGCTCGACAGCGCGCCCGCCGCCGACATGACCGCCACACCGCTCAGACCGATGATCATGAACCGCCGCCGCCCGTACCGATCGCCGAGGTGTCCCATGGCGAGCAGCAGGCCGGAGAAGGCCAGGGTGAACGCGTCCACGATCCACTGCAGCCCGCTCATGTCGGCCCGCAGCTGCACCGCCATGGACGGCAGGGCCACGTTCACCAGCGTGTTGTCCAGTACGACAAGCAGTTCCGCGAGACAGATGGCGACCAGCGCCGCCACCTTCGCCCGCTGCGACAGCCCCGTCGCGGTCCGTCCGGATCCCAGGCTCGCCATTGAGACGGTCATCCGACACCTCCTTACTAAACCGATCGGTTTACCAGCAAGCCCAGAGTAACCGTGACGGACGGTCCCACACAATTGCCCGCGCCCAATATGACGCGCGCCACACAGCGCCCGCTCACCGCGCGTGACCTGCGCAAACAAAACGACCCCTGCCAAATGGCAGGGGTCGTAGACGCCGGAGAGTCGATGTTTATCCGAAGCGGCCGGAGATGTAGTCCTCGGTCTGCTTCTGCGACGGGTTGGAGAAGATCTTCTCGGTCTCGTCGATCTCGATGAGCTTGCCGGGCTTGCCCTGCGCCTCGAGGTTGAAGAATGCCGTCTGGTCACTCACGCGCGCGGCCTGCTGCATGTTGTGGGTGACGATGACGATGGTGAACTCCTTCTTCAGCTCGGTGATCAGATCCTCGATCGCGAGCGTGGAGATGGGGTCCAGGGCCGAACACGGCTCGTCCATGA
Organism: Nocardia sp. CDC160; assembly: GCF_035818795.1. Classification (NCBI taxonomy): domain Bacteria; kingdom Bacillati; phylum Actinomycetota; class Actinomycetes; order Mycobacteriales; family Nocardiaceae; genus Nocardia; species Nocardia sp. CDC160. The sequence goes on from NZ_JAYKYT010000001.1 coordinate 690,645, forward strand.
GCAGCACGTCGGGCGACACCGCGATGGCGCGGGCGATGCACAGGCGCTGCTGCTGACCGCCGGACAGGCCGCCGCCCGGCTTGTCCAGTCGGTCCTTGACCTCGTTCCAGAGGTTGGCGCCGCGCAGCGACTGCTCGGCCACCTCGTCCAGCTGGCCCTTGTTGCGCACGCCCTGCAGCTTCAGCCCGGCCACCACATTGTCGCGAATCGACATGGTGGGGAACGGGTTCGGCCGCTGGAACACCATGCCGATGGTGCGGCGCACGCCGACCGGATCGACCTGGGCGCCGTAGATGTCCTCGCCGTCGAGCAGCACCGCGCCCTCGACGCGGGCCTCCGGGGTCACCTCGTGCATGCGGTTGAGCGCGCGCAGCACGGTCGACTTGCCACAGCCGGAGGGACCGATGAACGCGGTCACGCTGCGCGGCAGCACCGTCAGACCGACATTGGCGACGGCGTGGAACTTGCCGTAGTAGATATTGAGGTCTTTGACGTCAATTCGCTTGGCCATCAGTCTTTCCTTCTATCGGTTCCGCGTCAGCAGCTTGTTGACCGCCGCGGCGGCGACGTACAGCAGCGCGATGATCAGGATCAGGGTCAGCCCGGCGCCCCAGATGCGCTCGCGACCGGCGGGCGTCGGGTTGGACAGCTCCTGGTACATCAGCAGCGGAAGCGAGGCCATATTGCCGTGGAAGACATCGAAGTTGATGGCCTTCGAGTAACCCACCAGCACCAGCACCGGCGCGGTCTCACCCATGACGCGGGCGACGGCCAGCAGCATGCCCGAGATCATGCCCGGCGCGGCGGTCGGAATCACGATCCGCACAATGGTTTTCCACTTGGGAATGCCGAGAGCGTAAGAGGCCTCGCGCAATTCGTCCGGAACCAGCTTGAGCATCTCCTCGGTGCTGCGCACCACCACCGGCAGCATGAGCAGCACCAGGGCCAGCGACACCGCGAAGGCGCTCTGCGGGAAACCCAGGGTGGCGATCCACAGCGCGAAGATGAACAGGGCGGCCACGATCGAGGGCACACCGGCGAGGATGTCCACCATGAACGTGGTGGTCTTGGCCAGCCACCCGCGCCCGTACTCGACCAGGTAGACCGCGGCCATGATGCCCAGCGGCACCGCGATGATGGCGGCCATGCCCGCCTGGATCAGCGTGCCGTAGATGGCGTGGTAGACGCCGCCCGCATGCGATTCCGGCAGCACGCCGTTCTGCGACATGCTGAACCAGCCCGAGCGGGTCAGGGCGACCGCGCCGCGCTGGAGCACGACGTAGAGCACCCACAGCAGCGGCACCAGGGCGATGCCGAAGCACAGCCACACCACACCGGTCGCGACGTTGTTCTTGATCCGCCGCCCGACGCTCACGTGCCGGAAGGTCGGCGCCTTGATCGGCTTGTCGAGTGTGGTCGTCATCCGTTGACCTTCCCGCCCGCCACGAGTCGAGCCAGTGCGTTGACGACGAACGTCAGGGCGAACAACACGAAACCGGCGGCGATGTAGGCGCCGGTCGGCAGCTTGGAGCTGAATTCCGAAGCGGCCGAGGCGATCTTGGAGGCGAAGGTGTAGCCGCCGTCGAACAGCGACCAGCTCCCGGCCTTGGTCGAGGTGCGCAGCACGATGAGGACCGCGATGGTCTCACCGAGCGCGCGACCCAGGCCCAGCATGGAACCGGCGATCACGCCCGAGCGGCCGAACGGCAGCACGGTCATGCGCACGACTTCCCACTTGGTGGCGCCCAGCGCCTGCGCCGCCTCGATGTGCATGCGCGGGGTCAGGCCGAAGACCTCACGGCTGACCGAGGTGATGATCGGCAGGATCATCACCGCGAGCACCACGCCCGCGGTGAAGATGGTGCCGCCACCGGCAATGCTGACATTGCCGTCGGAGAACAGGAACAGCCAGTTCAGGTGCTTGTTCAGGAAGTCCTGGAAGGGGCTCAGCTTGGGAGCCACGACCAGGACGCCCCACAGACCGAACACGATGGACGGCACCGCCGCCAGCAGGTCCACGATGATCGAGAACGGCCGTGCCAGCGCCTTCGGCGAATACTGCGTCAGGAACAGCGCGATGCCCACCCCGATCGGCACCGCGATCGCCAGCGCGAACAACGAGCTCAACACCGTGACCATGAACAGGTCCTTGATGCCGAAGCGCAGGTTGTTGTCGTCCTTGACGTTGAACTCGGTGGCGGTGAAGAAGTTCGCCTTGTTCGCCATGATCGAGGGCCACGCCCGGATCAGCAGGAACAAGGCGATCAGGGCGATGGCGGCGACGATGATTCCACCGGCGGCCGTGGCCGCCGAGCGGAACGCGAACTCCGCGCCGAACTTCTTGGGTGCGCCGCGCCCCGCGGCCGGTGTGGTGCTGGGTTCGGTCGGCATCAGCGCAGTATCCCCCGGCAGTTGGGCACGGTCTTCCCGCGGGTCGGTCGAAACGGACAGACCCGCGGAGGCAGCTTCGTCGTGCACGGTCATCGTGTTTTTTCGATCAGGCGATCAGGAAATGGCGTTGATCGCGGTGGTGAGCTTGGTCTTGAACGCGTCCGGCAGCGGCACGTAGCCCGCGTCGGCGAGACCGGTCTGACCGTTGCCGACGGCCGAGGTCAGGAACGCCTTGACGGCCTTGGCGGTGTCGGCGTCGCTGTACTTCGAGCAGACGATCTCGTAGGTGGCCAGCATGATCGGGTAGGCGCCACCGGTGGTGGGCTTGTAGATCGAGCTGTTGTCCAGCACCAGGTCGTTGCCCTCGCCCTTGACCTTCGCGGCGTCGACGGCCTTGGCGGCGGTCTCGGCGGTCAGCTCGACCGGCTTCGGGTCGTTGGAGGTGGCGGTGGTCAGCACGCGCACGGTGGACAGCTTCTGCGCCTTGGCGAAGGACCACTCGGTGTAGGTGATGGTGAACTTGGTGTTGGCGACCGCGGCCGAGGTGCCGTCCGAACCCTTGGCGCCCTCACCGGTGCCACCGTTGAACGCCTTGCCCGCGCCCTTGGTGTAGCCACCGGCGGCGGTCAGGTACTTCTGGAAGTTGTCGGTGGTGCCCGACTCGTCGGAGCGGAAGATCACGCCGATCTTGTCCGAGGGCAGCTTGTCGGCCTTGTTGGTGTTCAGGGCCTTGATCGCCTGGTCGTTCCAGGTGGTGATGTCACCGGAGAAGATCTTGGCGATGGTCGGCGGGTCGAGGACCAGGTCGTCGATGCCGGGGACGTTGTAGGCGACCGCGATCGGGCCGAAGACGGCGGGCAGGTTCCACGCCGGGCTGCCACAGCGGGCGGCGGCCTTGTCGGTCTCACCCTTGGCGGCGTCCAGCGGCGAGTCCGAACCGGCGAAATCGGTCTGGTTGCCGAGGAATTCGTTCACACCCGCGCCGGAGCCCGAGCCGGTGTAGTCCAGCTTGGCACCGCTGCAGTTGGCCTGGTACGCGGCGACGAAGCGATCCATCGCGTTCTTCTGCGCGGTCGAGCCGCTGGCCTTGAGCGACGACTTGCCGCCACACGCGACATTGATCTTGGAGGTGTCGCCACCACCGGCGTTGTTGTCACTGCCACACGCGGACAGGGTCAGGGCACCGGCCGCGGCCAACACACCGAGCAGGGCGCTGCTGCGCTTGAGATTCACCTATTCCTCCGGGAATCACGGTTGCACGTCCAACCCCTCAACGGTCGGACGGGCGCTGATCTGGCGGCTGTTCGCTGCGAACTAGCGCACCGGGCAACGGAATGCGGCCCACTTGCAACGTAGGGGCGCTCGGTTGACAGTTGGACCTGGGTAGGTGAACGAGAGATGAACAACCCACCCCGATTGCGGCGTACGTTATGTGACATTAGCCGCACTGTTGCCGGGCGTAATTACGACACGGCGGAGTAGGCGACGTCGATGTGGAATCGGGTGAAATCGAGCCGGGTGTAGGTGTGCACGGCGGCCGTGTTGTCGCCCTCGGTGTAGAGCAGCACCGCGCCGAGACCGCGGTCCTTCAGATAGTGCAGACCGTCGAGAGTGAGCAGCCGACCGAGACCGCGGCCCTGCGCCGCCGGATCGATGCCGACGACATAGACCTCGCCGATCGGCGGGTTCTCCTCGGAATGCACCTTGGTCCAGTGGAATCCGAGGATGCGCTGCGGATCGGCCGGGTCGACGGCGATGAACAGACCCTTGGGGTCGAACCAGGATTCCGCGCGGCGGGCCGCGATATCGCGCTCGGTCCAGCCACCCTGTTCGGGATGCCAGGAGAAGGCCGCATTGTTGACGCGGAGCAGTTCGGCGTCGTCGGAAGGCCCCGCGTAGGTGCGCAATTCCAGACCGTCCGGCACGATCAGCTCGGGTAGCTCAGCGTTCGCCAGTTCCCGTCGCATTTGCCACAATTCGCGCGAAACGGACAGTTTCAGCCGGGCCGCGACGGCCTGCGCGGGCGGCAGATTCCCGTGCGCCCAGACCCGCGTCCCGGGGCCACCGGCCGCCAGCGCCGCGGCCACCAGACCGGCGCCGATGCCCTGTCCGCGGGCGGCGGGATCGACCGCGACCTCCGCCATGGCCGGGTGTTCCCCGTGCGCGGGAACGAGATTCGCGTAGCCCGCCACCGCGCCGTCCCGAATGTCCACCAGATGGCGTGCGGGAGAATCGTTTCCGAGCGAGAGCACGGCCTGCTCCGACACGGGTGCGACCCCATCGGCGGCGGTGGCACGCTCCAGCACGGCCTTCACCGCCGCGGCGGTCTCGGGGGACAGCCGGTCGGTCCAGGAAGTCATCAGAGCGTGCCGTTCGCCGTCGTCAGTTCGGAGTCGTCGCCATCGGCGTCGGGGAAGGTGACCGCGTCGCCCTTGCCCGCCGACCGCGACGGGCGCACCGCCTTGTAGCCGACATTGCGGACCGTGCCGATGAGCGATTCGTACTCGCTGCCGAGCTTGGCGCGCAGGCGTCGCACGTGCACGTCCACGGTGCGGGTGCCACCGAAGAAGTCGTAGCCCCAGACCTCCTGCAGCAGCTGCGCGCGGGTGAAGACCCGGCCCGCGTGCTGCGCGAGGTATTTCAGGAGCTCGAACTCCTTGTAGGTGAGGTCGAGCGGGCGGCCGCGCAGCCGCGCGGTGTAGGTGCCCTCGTCGATCACCAACTCACCCAGGGTGATCTTGCCGGTGTTCTCGGGGCTGGCCACGCCGCCGTTGCGGGCCACCAGCAGCCGCAGCCGGGCATCGAGTTCGGCGGGTCCGGTGCCAGGCAACAGGATGTCGTCCAGTCCCCAGTCCGCGTTCACCGCGACCAGACCGCCCTCGGTCAGCACAGCCACCACCGGCACCGAGGATCCGGTGCTGCCCAGCAAACGACACAGGCCGCGCGCGGCGGCCAGATCGGTGCGGGCATCCACCAGCGCCACATCGGCGGATCCCGCCTCGAGCAGGGATGCCACCTCGGTCGGCGCGGGCCGCACATGGTGCGGTAGCAACGCCAGCGACGGCAGCACCGCCTCGGGGTTGGGGTCGGAGGTCAGCAGGAGCAGCTCCATGGGGGCCCTCCATCCCATCTGGCATGTGTGTGGCTACCGCACTGTCGGCCACTACCCCATGCAGGTCATCACAGGTAATCGCTGCCTACATTAGCGTGTGTGGACCGACAGGCTCGTATCTCGGGGCACCGTCGCTACCAACCGGTCCGGTCCACCTGTCTTTCATTTCCTTTTCACCGGCCCGCGACCTGCCCGTGTCGCACCTCGACCCCCGATCGCCCCGCCCTCGCCGACTAGTGTGCAGGCTATGCGTTTCCGGAGGCTCCTCATCGGATTGCTCTGCCTGGCAGGGCTGGCCGTGCTGCTCGACTTCGGGGTGGCGGCCTACTCCGAGTACCGGGTGTCGCGGCTGTTGCGCACCGGTTCGAACCTGAGCGCCGACCCGGCGATCAACTTCCAGGAATCGCTGCGGCATCCGTTCGTGGTCCAGGCCATGGACGGCGACTTCCTCGGCATGGGCATCGGCGCCCGGACCATGCGCTCGGACATTCCCGGCCAGATCTCGGTCGAGGCCGACCTGACGGGCATTCACCTGAGCATGCGCAATCTCATCGACGGCAATGTGCGCAAGGTGCCGGTGGACGAGGTGACCGGACGCGTTCGGTTCGAGCCGACCGAACTCGGCCGCCTGTTCCAGATTCCGGATCTGCAGGTCTACGGGCCTTACGCCGACAGCTCCGATATCCCCGCCGACGCGGATGCCGCCGCCTCCACCGCGACCCCGACCAAGGTCGCCGCCCTCATCCTGCAGGGCACCGTGCCCATCGGCCCCGACGCCGACGCCGTCTCGGTCACCGACCCGCGCGATGACGGCCGAGACCACACCACCAAGAAGACCAATGCGGTCAAGGTGCACGTGCTGGCCGAGATGCGGCTCGACGGCGACCAGATCCGCATTACCGCCACCGCGATCTCCGGCCGGGATCTGCAGGCCGACACCGATTCCGTGCTGCCCGGCCAACAGCGGACCGTCGTCCCCGAACAGGATCGGCCCGCGGTGCTGGCCCACTTCACCCGCACCATCGACATCAAGAACATGCCGTTCGGGATGGCGCCCGCCAAGGTGCAGGCCAGCGGCGGGCAGCTGGTGGTGACGGGCACCGCCTCCGATACGACCGTCGATCTGAATCGGCTACAGCCGTGATCGCGCTCGCGATCCTCGCGGTCTTCCTGCTCGCGGCGCTCGTCGTGGGAATCCTGGTGCGCCGCAATGAGGGCCGGGTGCGCGCCACCGCGAGCCCCGCGAAACCGTCCACCGCGGCCACCGCGAATCCGCCGGAGGCCGAATCGAATCGGGCCGCGCTGCTGACCGCGGCCGGTGTGGTCGCGGGCCGACCCACCGTGCTGCACTTCTCCGCCGACTGGTGCGGCCCGTGCGCCGCGGTGCGCCGGGTGGTCGCGGGCGTGGTGGCCGAACTGGCCGACACCGAGCACCCGCCGCTGGATCTCGAGGTCGATATCGACGCCAACCCGGCGCTGGCGCGGGAGCTCAATGTGCTCTCGCTACCCACCACCTTCGTCTTGGATTCTCGAGGATTGGAACGCTTCCGGATCTCCGGCGTTCCGAAGGCGGCGGATCTGCGCACGTCATTGGGGCCTTTAACGGTCTCGGGCTCCGCCGAGTGATCAGCATTACGGACCCGGGGTCCAATTTCCCCCGAAAATTGGGTAAACTCCCCCACGTGCAATCCAACCGCGAGCTGATGCTCACCCGACGCCGCACGGTAGACCTGTGTCGGCTCGGTGGTTGTTGCTGCCTGTGCCGCTAGCCGGTCGGCCTTTCGTATTCCTTTGTCGCCGACCGGATTTGTCCCCCGCTGTCGAGAGATCACATCGATCCTCCGGCGCTCTGGCCAATACCCCTTCCGCACAGGAGTACTCCCATGTCGAACCCTCAGCAGAGCCCCTTACCCAACGGTCAGGTCGATGTTCGAGGCCCGCGTTTCGCGGCCTGGATCACCACCGCCGTATTGGCCCTCGTCCTGATCGTCGCCGTCTTCTCCGTCCCCGCCGCCACCGTGCTGCTGGCCCTGCAGGCCATCGTGTTCGGGCTGAGCGCCGCCTACGGTCCGCGCCATAGCCCGTACGGCCGGATCTACGCGGCCGCCGTCGCGCCCCGGATCGGTGCGCCGACCGAGCTGGAACCCGTTGCGCCGCTGCGGTTCGCGCAGCTGGTCGGTCTGGTGTTCGCGGTGCTCGGCGTGCTCGGGTTCGCGGCGGGCAGCACCGTGGTGGGCGCGATCTTCACCGGTTTCGCGCTGTTCGCGGCGTTCCTGAACGCGGCCTTCGGAATCTGCCTGGGCTGCAAGATCTATCCGCTCGTCGCGCGGTTCCGCACCACCGCGACCTCCAACTCCTCCGTATAACCACCACCTCAACCACACACGAACGCACCGCCGCTCCTGGCACCGCATCGAAAGGAACAACATGGCTCGCTCCGATGTCCTGGTCTCCGCAGACTGGGTCGAAGAGAACCTGAACACCCCGGGCGTCGTCCTCGTCGAGGTCGACGAGGACACCTCGGCCTACGACCTCGGCCACATCGAGGGCGCGGTGCGTCTGGACTGGAAGAAGGATCTGCAGGACCAGGTCCGTCGCGACTTCGTGAACCAGGAGCAGTTCTCGGCTCTCCTGTCCGAGCGCGGCATCGCCAACGACGACACCGTCGTGCTCTACGGCGGCAACAACAACTGGTTCGCGGCCTACGCCTACTGGTACTTCAAGCTCTACGGCCACCAGGACGTGAAGCTGCTCGACGGCGGACGCAAGAAGTGGGAGCTGGACGGCCGCCCGCTGACCAAGGACGTCAAGGTCCGCCCGGCCACCGACTACAAGGCCTCGGCGCAGGATCTGTCCATCCGCGCCTTCCGTGACGAGGTCATCGAGGCCATCGGCACCAAGAACCTGGTCGACGTGCGCTCGCCCGACGAGTTCTCCGGCAAGATCCTGGCCCCGGCCCACCTGCCGCAGGAGCAGTCGCAGCGTCCGGGCCACATCCCGTCCGCCATCAACGTCCCGTGGTCCAAGGCCGCGAACGAGGACGGCACCTTCAAGAGCGACGCCGAGCTGGCGGAGATCTACAAGGAGGCCGGTCTGGACGGCGAGAAGCAGACCATCGCCTACTGCCGCATCGGTGAGCGTTCCTCGCACACCTGGTTCGTGCTGCAGGAGCTGCTGGGCCACCAGAACGTCAAGAACTACGACGGGTCCTGGACCGAGTACGGGTCCCTCGTCGGTGCACCGATCGAGTTGGGAGCGTAATTACCTATGTGTGCTGCACCTACCCAGGGCCAGGCCCTGCCCGCCAATGTCGATGTCGAGAAGGAGACGGTCATCACCGGCCGCGTCCTGACCGCTGACGGCCAGACCGTCGGTGGCGCGTTCGTCCGCCTGCTGGACGGCAATGGCGATTTCACCGCCGAGGTCGTGGCCTCGGGCACCGGTGACTTCCGCTTCTTCGCCGCGCCGGGCACCTGGACGCTGCGCGCGCTGTCGGCGTCGGGCAACGGCACCGTCGAGGTCTCGCCGGAGGGCGCGGGCATCCACAACGTGGACGTCACCGTCGCCAAGTAAGCGGCGAATTATCAAGAACGGCCCCGGGATTCATGATCCCGGGGCCGTTCTCGTCTCGGCCCGAGATTTTCCCGGGGTCGTTCTCACCTGATCTCGCCGGTGGGATTAGACTCCGAGACGTGGTGCTTACCTTCGAGATTCTGCTGGTCATCTGCTCCGTGCTGATTGCCTGGTTCGGTCTGTACGTCCTCTACCGGCTGTTCACCGAGTCGTGACAGATCCGGCCCACGAGCACATCGAAAACGGAGTGGCCAACGGTTCGTCGTCGACGACGCCGATCGTTCGCCACGAGGAGGGCCGACGCAGCGGTGACCAGGCGGTCGCCGATGCTGCCGAGCGGGCCAAATCGACCGGGGTGCTGAACGTTCCGACGCTCCCGGATCTGCCGCTGCCCGTCGACACCGCGAACCTGCGGCTGGGCCCGGACCTGAGTTCCTCCATGCTCGCGCTGCTGCCGCTGGTCGGTGTGTGGCGCGGTGAGGGCGAGGGCAACGAGCCCGAGACCGGCGACTACCGCTTCGGTCAGCAGATCATCGTCTCCCACGACGGCGGCGACTACCTGACCTGGGAGGCGCGCTCCTGGAAGCTGGACGCCCAGGGTCAGTACGCGGGCCCGGATCTGCGCGAGAGCGGCTTCTGGCGGGTCGGCATCGACGGTGACGACGAGGTGCTCGAGCTGCTGCTCACCCACTCGTCCGGCATTGTCGAGCTGTTCTACGGCCAGGCGCTCACCCAGTCCTCCTGGGAGCTGGCCACCGACGTGGTGATCCGCAGCCAGTCCGGCATTGTGGTCGGCGGCGCGAAGCGGCTCTACGGCATTGTCGAGGGCGGCGACCTGGGCTACGTCGAGGAGCGCATCGCGGCGGACGGCGCCCTGGAGCCCCGGCTCTCGGCCCGCTTGCAGCGCTACATCGGGTAGCAGATTCGACGAAGCCCCGTCGACCGATTGGTCCGACGGGGCTTTCTCGTATACGGGTGTCCCGGAAAAGGGTACGGCCCCCGAGTTGTATCGGCGGAGGATGCAACATTCTCACGCTGATCCGGCCGGACAGGCCGTAACTCGGGGGCCGGGTGGCTGCCTTGGATTCGCGAGGGCTCGCGCGATCGGAATCCGATTGCAGCGGTAGCGCCTAGCTGGCAGCCACCTCACGCGTCCTAGAAATCATTCTCGAACCACCTCCTTCCTGTGTACCGACGAAATTAGTCGGTTGAGCCAGAGGCGGCAACGTATTTTCTCGCACTGCGAAACCGCAGGTCAGGCGGGAATAAATCGATCGATCGAGACGGCACCGCCCGGCTGGACGCGAACGATGGTGTCGGCCTTGGCCTCCGGTGGCAGCTGATGGGTGACCACCACGACCGTCCGGTCCCGATCCACCAGGCCGCCGGATTCGTCCAGCAGGCGGCACAGCAGTTCCGCACCCGCCTCGGCCTCCAGGTGTTCGGTGGGCTCGTCCAGCAACAGCACGCGAGCCGGGGAGAGCAGGGCGCGGGCCAGCAGGATACGGCGGCGCTGACCGCCGGACACCGCGGCCGCGCCGCCGACCAGGTCGGTCTCGACCCCGTCGGGCAGGGAGTCCAGCCAGTCCCCGGCTCCGACTGCGCGCAGGGCGCTTTCGGCCTCCGCCACGGTGATGTCGCCGCGCGCCACCCGCAGATTCTCCAGCACCGTGGTGCCGAACAAGTGCGCGTCCTCGGCGAAGAAGGTGACGCCCGGACGGGGCGTGTCGAAGAGTTCGGCCCACGCCATGAGCAAGGTGGTCTTGCCCGCGCCGCTGGGACCGACCACCGCGATGCGACGCCCCTCGGGCAGTGGCGGGAACGTCGGTGCGGGAGTATCGGATTCAGCGCGCTCGAGCCGGTCCAGGCGGTGCAGGGCGGCGCGGCCGGTGGTCAGGGCCTGAGCGGCGGCCGGGAGGACCGCGACCGCCTCGAAGGCGGACAGCGGCACCAAGACCAGCACCGTCAATGCCATGGGTGTGATGCCACCCGGCGCGACGGTCTGGAAGCCCGCCGTCGGAATGGGAGTCCCGCTGCCGTACAACACGATTCCGATCAGGAGTGCGCCGAGCACGCTCGCCCCGATGGACAGCGGCAGCACGGCGGCCGCCCACGCGCCGCGCGCGGCCGCCCGGTCCTCGGCGGCCACGGCGCGCTGTCCCGCGGCCCGGGCGAGGCCGACCGCGTCGGAAAGCCGTCCCGCGACCCGCAATTCGGGGGCGTGGTCGAGGACGGTGAGCGCCTCGGCGGTGAACTCGGTGCGATCCGCCTTGACCGCCAGCTCCGCCTCGCGGGCCGCCCGCGCCGACAGCCACGGCGCGATGATCCCCGAAAGACCCAGTGCCACTGCCAGAATCACCGCCGCGAGCACCGAAATGCTCGCCAGCAGCCCCACGGCGAGCAGCGACAGGATCAGTGCCACGGCGATGGGCACGAACGCGCGCACCACCACGGCCCCGAGATCGTCGATATCGCTCATGACCCGGCCGAGCAGTTCACCGCGGCGCAACTGGGTCGGATCACCCTGCCGGACTTCGGCTTCCGGGCTTTCGGCCAGGGCACCGGTCCGCCGGGGCCGCCAGATATCGGCCCCCGCCAGCGCGCGATAGGTGGTGGTCCGCGCCGTGGTCATGGCCCGCAACGCCACATCGTGGGTGGCCAGGCGTTCCAAATATCGGCACAGCCCACGCGAGATGCCCAGGGCGCGCACCGTCACCACCGCAAGGCTCAAATCCAGCACCGGCGGCATCTGCCACGCCCGCGCAATCAGCCAGGCCGCCAAGGCCGCCAGCCCCAGCCCACTGCCGAGCGCCAGCACCCCCCACCCCACCGACAGTGCCATTCGCCCCCGCGACAACTCGAGCAACTCCCGAATCCGCCGGAAGTCGGCCAGTACCGCCCTCATCGTGCCGACACCTCCACCGGTCCCGAACCCAGCGCGGCATATTCATCCGCATCGGCCGAAAACCTCTCCGCCACAACCTCTCGGACGCCGATCTCCTGCCCCGGCTCCGCGGGGACGGAGGAGTGGACTTCGACGATGTGATCGGCGATCGCCAGCACGCTCGGGCGGTGCGCGACCACCACCACGGTCGCTCCGGCGCGGGCGCGGGCGGTCAGGGCCGCGAGCACCGTTGCCTCGCTGGCGTCGTCGAGGTGGGCGGTGGGTTCGTCGAGGAGCAGGATGGAGCGGGGCGCGGCGAGGGTGCGGGTGAGGGCCAGCCGCTGGCGCTGGCCGAGGGACAGCCCCAGGCCGCCCGCGCCCAGGACGGTGTCCCAGCCGTCGGGAAGGTCGGCCAGGACCGCGTCGAAACCCGTGGCCGCGCAGGCGGCCTCGATCTCGCGGGTTCCGGCGGGCGGGCCCAGCAGTTCGAGGTTCTCGCGCAGCGTGCCGGGGAGGAGAACGGGCCGCTGGGGCAGCCAGGCCAGGTAGGACCACCAGTCGTCCGGGTCCAGGTCCGGGACGGGTATGTCGTCGACCAGTACCGTTCCGGAGTCGGGGGTGAGCAGGCCCAGAATGGCTTGCAGTGCGGTCGATTTCCCGCAGCCATTGGGTCCGGTGATCACGGTGACGCGACCGGGCTGGATGTCGGCGGAGAGCCGGTCGGGGGCGTATCCGTCGCGGGCCCGCACGGAGAGATTTCGAATGTCGATGTGGCCACGCGTATTTCGTCGAACCGGTGGCGGCGCGGCGGCGACAGCGGGGCGGTCGGGTACGTCGGTGTCGGGCTCGATGATCGCGAAAGCCCGTTCGGCGGCGGCCATTCCGTCCCGGGCCGCGTGGAAGCGTTCGCCGACGGCCCGCAGCGGCAGATAGACCTCGGGGGCGAGGATGAGCGCCAGCAGGCCCGCGTACAGGCCCATGTGGCCGAAGACCAGTCGCATGCCGATGGAGACGGCGACCAGCGCCACGCAGAGGGTGGCCAGCATTTCCAGGACCATCGACGACAGGAAGGCCAGGCGCAGGGCCGACATGGTCCTGCGGTGCAGCACCTCACCGAGCTCGCGCACCCGGCCCGCCATGCTGCGCGATGAATCACCCACTCCCCCTGCCGTTTCGCGGCCCAGGGCGCGCAGCGTCGGCATCCCGGCAAAGAGATCGAGGAGTTGATCCGAGAGCCGGGTCGTGGCCGCGAGGGTGTCGGCGGACTTCCCCTGGGTGAGCAGCCCGATCAGGATCATGAAGATCGGGATGAGGGGCAGGGTGACGAAGATGATCGCGCCGGAAACCCAATCGTGCACGGCGATCACGGCCAGCACTACGGGCGGGACCAGGGTGGCCAGGATCAGCGCGGGCAGGTACCCCGCGAGATAGGCGCGCAGTCCGCTCAGGCCGGAGCCGACCACGACCGCGATTTCGGTTCTGCGGCTTTCTAATTCGCGAGGCGGCAGGTGTGCCCCGGCGTCGAGGACGGCCGTCTCGAGTTCGGCGACGACCTGCGCCCCGGCCCGGTGGGCGAGGCGGGACTGCCACCAGGTGGCCGCCACCCGGCAGCCGACGGCCAGCGCGAAGACCACCAATTCGACTGTCCAGGAATCGATCCGGCGGTGGTCCGGTTCGGTGATGACACCCGCGAGAACCCGCGCCAGCGCCAGCGCGCCGATGACGATGCACCCGGTGGTGATCAGCGAGAGGCCCACACTCAGTCCGAGATACCGCCGCGCCGAGCGGGCATGCCGCCACAGTCGCGGGTCCACCGGTCGTGCCATGGTCGATCTCCTCTACGAAAACGGGCGCACCGTCGATTGCGGTGCGCCCGTTCCCCATTCAGCTCTTGGCGGTTTGCATGGGCAGCCCGATCGGAGCCGGGATCTGCTCCATGGTGAGCCGCTTGCGGAACACCCAGTACGTCCAGGCCTGATAGACCAGCACGACCGGGACCAGTGCCACCGCGACCCAGCTCATCACCACCAGCGTGTAGTGCGTCGAGGACGCCGACACGGTGCCGTCGCGTCCGTCCACGGTGAGGCTGAACGCGTCATTGATGGTGGACGGCAGCACATCCGGGAACAGCGACCCGAACAGCAGCACGGTGGCCGCGGCAATGGTGACGGCGGTGCCGGTGAAGGCCCAGCCGTCGCGCCCCTGGCTGGCCGCGAAGCCCGCCACCACGAGTCCGATCACGGCCAGCACCAACGGAATCCAGGTCCAGCCCTGCCCGTAGGCGAGCTGGGTCCAGATGCCGAAGGCCGCCACCACCACGGCGGTGGGCACGAACAGCAGGCGGATGATCCGCTGCGCGTCGTCGCGCACGTCATTGCCGGTCTTGAGCGCGATGAACACCGCACCGTGCAGCAGGAACAGCAGCAGCGTGGTGAGCCCGCCGAGCAGCCCGTACGGGTTGAGCAGGTCGAACAGATTGCCCTCGATCCGCTTGTGCTCGTTGAGCTGCACGCCGTGCACGATATTCGCGAAGGCCAGGCCCCAGGCCAGCGCCGGGATCCAGGAGCCGAGCGCGATGCCGATATCGCACCAGTTGCGCCAGCGCGGATCATTGATCTTGCCGCGCCATTCGATGGCGCACGCCCGCGCGATCAGCCCGACCAGAATGAGCAGCAGCGCCAGGTAGAACCCGGAGAACAGGCTGGCGTACCACTCCGGGAAGGCCGCGAACATGGCGCCGCCGCCGGTGAGCAGCCACACCTCGTTGCCATCCCACACCGGCCCGATGGTGTTGAGCACCACGCGCTTCTTCACCTCGTCGCCGCGCCCGATGATGGGCAGCAGCATGCCGACGCCGAAGTCGAAGCCCTCCAGCACGAAATAGCCGGTGAACAGGACCGCGATCAGCAGAAACCAGAATTCAGGGAGACTCATCCTCGGCTCCTAGTAGGCGAAGGAAAGCTTCTCGACGGAGTCCCCGGTCATCTTCGGGGTTTCCGCCTCGGCGGCGGGTTGGTCCGGTCCGGCGATCACGTACCGGCGCATGAGGTAGAACCAGCCGATGGCCAGCAGACCGTAGAGCGCCGTGAACACGATCAGCGAGGTGAGGATCGTGCCCGCCGAGACCCCGGACACGCCCTGCTGCACCGTCATTCGGATGTGCTGGTCGCCGGTCGGGTTGGGTGCCACCACCCACGGCTGGCGGCCCATCTCGGTGAAGATCCAGCCGGAGATATTGCCCAGGAACGGGGTGGCGATGGCGATCAGCGACAGCCACGAGAACCAGGTCTGATCCGGGATCCGGCCGCGGCGGGTGACCCAGAATCCGGCCAGCACCAACAGGATCGAGCCCGCCATCCAGGTGATCATGGCGCGGAAGGACCAGTAGGTGACGAACAGGTTGGGCCGGTAGTCGCCGATGCCGTACTTCTCGTTGTAGGTCACCTGCAGGTCCTTGACGCCCTGCAGGGTGACGCCGGTGAAGTCGCCGGTGGCCAGCCACGGCAGCACGTAGGGCACCTCGATGAGGTGGTCGACGCTGTCGCAGTTGTTGTGGGTGCCGACGGTCAGGACGGAGAAGTTCGGATCGGTTTCGGTGTGGCACAACGATTCCGCGGAGGCCATCTTCATGGGCTGCTGTTTGAACATGAGCTTGCCCTGGATGTCACCGGTGAAGACGAGCGCGACGGCCGCGATGAGGATCACGTACAGGCCCAGGCGCGCGCTCGGCCGCCACATGGTGCGGGCCTCCTCGAGCGGGGCCTCGCTGTTCTCGGCCTTGGCCTTGCGCGCGTTGCGCACCATCCACCAGCCCGCGATGCCCGCGACGAAAGTGCCGGAGGTGAGGAAGGATCCGGCCACCACGTGTGGGAAGGCGGCGAGGGTGGTGTTGTTGGACAGCACCGCCCAGATGCTGTGCAGTTCGGCGCGGCCGGTGTTCGGGTTGTACTCCGCGCCGACCGGGTGCTGCATGAACGAGTTGGCGGCGATGATGAAGTACGCCGAGGCGTTGACGCCGATGGCGACCAGCCAGATGCACGCCAGGTGCACCTTCTGCGGTAGTCGCGTCCAGCCGAAGATCCACAGGCCCAGGAAGGTCGACTCCATGAAGAAGGCGACCAGTGCCTCCATGGCCAGCGGTGCGCCGAACACGTCGCCGACGAAGCGGGAGTATTCGCTCCAGCCCATGCCGAACTGGAATTCCTGCACGATGCCGGTGGCGACGCCGAGGGCGAAGTTGATCAGGAACAGCTTCCCGAAGAACTTGGTGAGCCGCAGCCAGTGCTCTTTCCCGGTGATCACCCAGGCGGTCTGCATGCCCGCGACGAGCGGAGCGAGGCCGATGGTGAGTGGCACCAGGATGAAGTGGTAAACGGTGGTAATTCCGAACTGCCAGCGCGCCAAATCTACGACGCTCATCCGACCTCCCTGCCGATCTACGACATGACGTAGTAACCGACACTACGCCCACTGGTCTTCAGATCAACATGCGCCGCGCCACAGTGCGCCGAAAATTTGCCGAGTGGTGACCTATTGCCTGCCAAGGACTCCGCGTCGCCCGGGCGAAACGGGGACCAAATCAGGCGAAAGGCCCTAGAACCCGCATCACCAATCGGCGAGGCTGCCCGGCAACGCGATCCCGCGGTTCACCATCTCGATGATCTCGCCCGCGTTGTCGGGGGCCGACATCCGCAGCCCGTCCAGCGAATTGACCCGCGCGGCCAGGGTTACCGAGGACAGCAGCCACACCGCGTCGGCGGTGATCAGGTCCGCGATGAACAGCGGCTCGTACTCGCACTCCCAGCCCGCCTTCTCCGCCTGCGCGAACAGCGCGCGCTGAGTGGTGCCGGGCAGCACGCCATTTCGGGCGGGCGGGGTGATGAGCTTGTTGTCGCGCTGCACGACGACCGTGGAGCGCGGGCCCTCGAGCACCCGGTGCTCGGTGCTGGTGAAGATGACGTCGTCCGCGCCCATCCGCTGGGCGAAGCGCAGCGCCGACATATTGGTCGCGTAGGACAGCGTCTTCGCGCCCAGCAGCAGCCACGGCGCGTTCTGCGCCAGATCGATGGAGATGCCCCGCGACAGGGTGATCACCGAAACACCCTCGGTGCGGGCGATTTTCACGCGCTCGGGGACCGGGACCACCAAAACGTAACCGGTGCTGGCGGGTTCGGCTCCGGCCAGGTCCCCACCCTTGTTTGCCGATACGTTGCCAGAGGTGCCGTGATCGCTGTCACGCCCGCGGGTGAGCACCATGCGCAAGGTCCCCTCGCGCTCGCTGCCCCACTCCTCGGCGGCCATCTCCACCGCGAACCGCCAGGCCTCGAGATCCGGCGCGGGCAGATCCAGCGCCTCGGCCGAGCGCCGTAGTCGCGCCAGATGCAATTCCAATGCGCACGGCACGCCCCCGCGCACCAGCACCGTCTCGAAGATGCCGTCGCCCCGCAGCACACCGATGTCGTCCGCATACAGCAACGGCGCGTCCGGATCCCGGATCGCGCCGTCGAGAGTCACCAGAACCCGTTCCACCATGGCCTCGACCCTATGACAGATGGCCCGCCGACGAGCGATTACCGGATTGGCAAATGCCGCCCGCCGCCGCGCCCGCGCCCGGTCGGCGACGGCGATCACCGCCGTCGGCGCCCGGTCGAAGGCCGGATCAACCACCGATTCCGGGGATAGCTGCGACGATTCCGGTCCTGCGGTCAGTGGCCCTCGCGCACAGCGGCCCCGACCCGATGGACACCACTGGAAGCCGGGTTGACAGCCGGTCGCCGAATCCGCGCCGGGCGTAGAGGAATCGCCAAGGCCGTGCACGCAGTGTGAGACCGCACGGCCCCGCGGGTTAGTGTGGGTTTGTGTCCTCCTCGGTTGCGCCCAGTCCGATCCTGCAGGTTCCCGGGGCTGTCGCGGGGCTGCCGGAGTCTCCGGATGCCGCGGTCGCGTGGCATTACGGCGATCCCTTCGGCGAGCAGCGCGCGGCCGCAACGCGAGTGGCGGTGGTCGATCGCTCCCACCGATTCGTGCTCGCCATCACCGGAAAAGAACGGTTGAGCTGGCTGCACACCATCTCCAGCCAGGCCGTGGCCGACCTGCGCGACGGTGAGTCCGCCGAGAATCTGGACCTGGATCTGAACGGCCGGGTGCTCAATCACTTCGTGCTCACCGAGCTCGACGGCACGGTGTGGATCGACACCGAGGGCGCGCGCGGGCCGGAGCTGCTGAGCTTCCTGCAGAAGATGGTCTTCTGGGCCGACGCCAAGCCGGTCGAGGCCAATGACCATGCCGTGCTGAGCCTGCTGGGCCCCGGTGTGGCCGACCTCACCGAAACCCTCGGCATCCCGGCCCTTCCCGAGACCTACCGCGCCGTGCCGCTGCCCGGCGGCGGCTTCCTGCGCCGCATGCCCTGGCCCACCGCCGATTCCTTCGACCTCGTGATCCCGCGGGATCGGCTGGTCACCTGGTGGACCAAGCTCCGCGACGCGGGCGCGGCGGCCGCGGGCATGTGGGCGTTCGAGGCGCTGCGGGTCGAGGCGCTGCGCCCCCGCCTGGGCCTCGACACCGACGAGCGCACCATCCCGCACGAGGTGAACTGGATCGGCGGCCCCGCCGAACACGGTGCCGTGCACCTGAACAAGGGCTGCTACCGCGGCCAGGAGACCGTGGCCCGGGTGCACAATCTGGGCAAGCCGCCCCGGCACCTGGTGCTGCTGCACCTGGACGGCTCCGCGGATTCCCGTCCCGCGCCGGGTGATCCGGTGACCGCGGGCGGCCGCGCGGTCGGCGTGCTGGGCACGGTCGTCGACCACTACGAATTCGGGCCGATCGCACTGGCTTTGATCAAACGCACCATCCCCGTCGACACCGAGCTCACGGCGGGCCCGTGCGCCGCGTCCATCGATCCGGATTCGGTGCCCGCCCACGACGAGCCGCAGGCCGGTCGGCTCGCCGTCGAGAAGCTGCGCGGCCGGTGAGCACCACCGCCATCGGCCGGGTGCTGGCCGTCTGCGTCGTGCACGCCGAACTCGAGGTGCCCGCCAAGTCTTCCAAGGTCGGCCGCACCGCCATCGACAAACGTCCGGTCCCGCACCGGGTTCCGGTGCGCGCGCTGGGCCTGGACGGCGATCACGTCTGCGACACCAAGCACCACGGCGGCGTGCACCAGGCCGTCTACGCCTACGCCGAGGAGGACGCCCGGCGCTGGGCCGACGAACTCGGCCGCGCCCTCGAACCGGGCTGGTTCGGCGAAAACCTGCGCCTGTCCGGCCTTCCCGTCAGTGACGCGGTGCTCGGCGCCCGCTGGGCCATCGGCGACACCCTGCTCGAGGTCTCCGCGCCGCGCGTGCCCTGCGCGACCTTCCAGTGGCGCACCGGCGAGCCGCAGTGGGTGAAACGCTTCACCGCGCAGGCGGATACGGGCGCCTACTTCCGGGTGCTGGCCGAGGGCACGATCGGGGCGGGCGACGAGGTTCGCGTGGTGCACACGCCCGAACACGGCGTCACCGTGCGCGACCTGTTCACCGGCGCGCACCCCGAACGCCTGGACGCGCTGCTGGAATCCGAGCCCACCCTTTCCGACGACGTGCGCATGCAGATCGAGCGCCACCGTCGCCGCCGGGCCGGGGCGGTCGCCCGATGACATCGACAGCGGAAGGGAATTCGCGAATGAGCGTGGATCTCGTCGAGGTGGTGCGCTCCGGATTCCGGGAGTGCGTGCATCGCGGTTCGGCGGTGATCCTGCGCCCCGACGGGGAACCGCTGGTGGAGGTCGGCGCGGTGCACGGCCCGATCTTCCCGCGCTCGACCAACAAGCCGCTGCAGGCACTAACCCTGCTGCGCAATGGTTTCGAACCGGTCGACGACGCCGAATTGGCCATCGCGACCGCCTCCCACTTCGGCGAGCCCGACCACGTGGAGCTGGTGCAGCGCCTGCTGGATCGCTTCGGATTCACCGAGGACGACCTCGAATGCCCGCCGGACCTGCCCTTCGAGGAGCGGGCCCGCGCCCAGGTGCTGGCGGGCAGCGACCGCGCCAAGGCCGCCCGACGCGTCTATATGAACTGCTCCGGCAAGCACGCCGCCATGCTCGCCACCTGCAAGATCAACGACTGGCCCACCCGCGGCTACCTCGAGGTCGGCCACCCGCTGCAGCAGGCGGTGCTGGAAACGGTCGCCGATGTGACCGGCGAACCGGAGACCGATCTGGGCATCGACGGCTGCGGCCTGCCCATCGTCCCGGTCTCGCTGGTGAATCTGGCCCGCGCCTACGCCACCTTCGCCACCGCCGATCCCGGTACCCCCGAACGCCGGATCGCGGACGCGATTCGGGCCCATCCGCGAGTGATTTCCGGCACTGACGGGCCGGACTTCCGCGTCATGTCCGCAACCCCGGGTCTGGTCTGCAAGATCGGCGCGGACGGTGTGCACGCCGGTGCGCTGCCGGACGGTTCGGCCTTCGCCTACAAGATCGACGATGGCGCGGATCGTGCGCGACTTCCCCTGACGCTGGCCATTCTCCAGCGTATGGGCATCGAATGGACCGACGAGCACGCCGAACTCGCGGCGCCCGCGGTGCTCGGCGGAGGGGCCCGGGTGGGCGTCCTGCGAGCCATCCCCGGGGTCCTATAGCCCCCGGTCGCCAGGCTTTTTCCGGGGCACCAAGATCGGGTGCGCCCGGCCCCGGAACGTTTATCCCCCACTCCTGGAAGCGCGACTGCCAGACACACGCTAAAGTGTTCGTCAGGAAGAGTATTAATTCGAACGGGGCCGCCAAACCCACCCCAGGCCGCCCCGCAGTGACGCGAGGGGGTCAGCCATGGGCCGTGGCCGGGCTAAGGCAAAGCAGACCAAGGTCGCACGGGAGCTCAAGTACAGCTCGCCGACGACCGACTTCTCGAGCCTTCAGCGAGAGCTGTCGGGGAGTCCCTCCGACTCACAGCGGAGTGGTGTGCTTTCCGAAGAGCATGACGCGAGCGATTCGTCGTCGCGCTGGGACGACGAAGACAGCTACGACGACTGGCGTCGCTGACTCCGAGATCGACGTAATGCAGGGGGAGGCCAACGGCTTCCCCCTTTAGCACGTCGTTTTCAGCCGAGACGCAGGCGACGCTGAGGGTTTACCAGCAGCACTAGCGTCCCGTCCGCAACCTTGGACGGGACGTTGATTTGTGTATTCGCGGTGTGTGAGAGTTGCCGTGCCGCACAAAGATTCGGACATACGAATAGCCCCGGTCACTCACTACGAGTGACCGGGGCTTTCGGTTTCGGGGGTTCGGGGGGCGAAGCCCCCTGAGAGTCCCGAGAGTTGGGTTTTCCTCAGAAGCGCGGGTGGTCGCCCACGAGGATGGCGCGCGGGGCGTCGGCGTCCTTGGCCTTCTTCACCGTGCCGAGGGTCCAGCAGTCGATGTGGCGGGCGGTGAGGACGGCCAGCGCGCGGTCGGCGTCCTCGGGCGCGACGACGGCGACCATGCCGACACCCATATTGAAGGTCTTCTCCATCTCGAGCCGCTCCACGCGGCCGCGCTGGGCGATCATCTTGAAGACCGGTGCCGGGTTCCAGGTGCCGCGATCGAGCTCGGCGACCAGACCGGCCGGGAGCACGCGGGCCAGGTTGGCGGCCAGGCCGCCGCCCGTCACGTGGCAGAAGGTGCGCACATCGGTTTCGGCGATCAGCGCCAGGCAGTCCTTGGCGTAGATCTTGGTCGGCTCCAGCAGTTCCTCGCCGAGGGTGCGGCCGAACTCCTCGACGTGTCCGGTGAGGGACATGCGGTCGATGTCGAGCAGCACCTTGCGGGCCAGTGAGTAGCCGTTGGAGTGCAGGCCCGAGGCGCCCATGCCGATGACCACGTCGCCGGGGCGGACCCGGTCCGGGCCGAGCACGGCGTCGGCTTCCACGACGCCGACGCCGGTGCCGGAGATGTCGTAGTCGTCGGCGCCCATCAGGCCCGGGTGCTCGGCGGTCTCGCCGCCGAGCAGGGCGCACCCGGCGATGACGCAGCCCTCGGCGATGCCCGACACGATCTGCGCGACCCGTTCCGGGACCACCTTGCCGACGGCGATGTAGTCCTGCAGGAACAGCGGTTCGGCACCGCAGACCACCAGGTCGTCGACGACCATGGCGACCAGGTCCAGGCCGATGGTGTCGTGCTTGTCGAGGGCCTGGGCGACCGCGATCTTGGTGCCGACGCCGTCGGTGGAGGCCGCGAGCAGGGGCTCCTTGTAGCCGCCCTTCAATGCGAACAGTCCTGCGAAGCCGCCGAGTCCGCCCTGCACTTCGGGACGGCTTGCCTTCTTCGCCAGCGGCGCGAAGAGCTCGACCGCGCGGTCACCGGCTTCGATATCGACACCGGCCGCCGCGTACGAGGCACCGGCGCCGCTGGGGGTCTGTTCAGTCATTGTCGGGGAGAGCTCCAAGCCGAATCGACGGATAGATGCCTGCTCACGGTACCGGAACGCGATAACGACCTTGCACTCGCTACGGTGCCTGCCATGTGTCAGGGCGTGCCCGCCCCCGCGAACAATGTCGCGGTTTCGGTGCGACGACGCCTTTGCTCCAGCGGATCGGGGACGGGCACGGCGGCGACGAGTCGCTGCGTGTACTCCTCGCGCGGGCGGCGCAGAATGTCGTCATTGTCACCCTGTTCGACCACGGACCCGTTGCGCAGCACCACGATCCGGTCCGCCAGCTGATCGACCACCGCCAGGTCGTGGCTGATGAACAGGCACGCCCAACCGCATTCGCGTTGCAGCTCGGCGAACAGCTCGAGCACCTTGGCCTGGACCGAGACGTCCAGGGCACTGGTCGGTTCGTCGGCCACCAGCAGGTCCGGATTCAGCACCAGGGCGCGCGCCAGGCTGACACGCTGGCGCTGACCGCCGGAAAGCTCGTGCGGGTACCGGTTTTCCACCCCGGCCGGAAGCTGGACGTCATCGAGGAGATGCCGCACGCGGTCGCGGGCGGCCGCGCCCTTGGCCTCCTTGTGCACGAGCAGCGGTTCGGCCACGCACTCACCAATGGTGAGGCGCGGGTTGAGGGAGGTGGCCGGGTCCTGGAAGACGAAGCCGAAACGGCGGCGAATGGGCCGCAGCTTACGTTCGGAGAGTCCGGCGATATCGGTGCCCAGCACCCGCACGCTGCCCGCGGTGGGGCGTTGCAGTGCGGCCACACAGCGGCCGATGGTGGACTTGCCGGAGCCGGATTCGCCGACCAGGCCGAGGGTTTCACCCCGGCGCAGCGACAGGGTCACGTCGTCGACGGCCCGGAAGGCCGGGCGGCCGAGCGGGGCCGGAAATTCGACGACCAGGTTCGCGACCTCGAGCACCGTCTCGGCGTCGGCCGGAACGGGTTCGCGGGCGGTGGCCCTCGCCAGACCCGTGCCCGCCACCGCCGCGCAGTCGGCGGAGTGGTCGGCTTCCCAATTATCCGGCAGCACATGCAGTTTCGGCACGGCCGCCAACAGGGCGCGGGTGTACTCGTGCTGTGGGTCGGTGAAAAGCCGGTCCACCGTGGCCTCTTCGACAATGCGGCCCTCCCGCATCACCACCACGCGATCGGCGAGGTCGGCGACCACGCCCATATTGTGGGTGATGAGGACGATGGCCGCGCCGATGCGATCGCGCAGATCCCGCAGCAGTTCCAGGATTTCGGCCTGCACGGTGACATCTAGCGCGGTGGTGGGCTCGTCGGCGATGATCACCTTCGGTTCACAGGCGATGGCGATGGCGATCACCACGCGCTGCTTCTGGCCGCCGGAGAGCTGATGCGGGTAGTAGTCGACCCGCGCCTCCGGATCGGGCAGCCCGACCGCGCGCAGCAGCTCGATCGCCTTGGCGCGGGCCGCCTTTCGCTTCATGCCGGAGTGCGCGCGCAACGCCTCGCCGATCTGGAAGCCGACCGTGAACAGCGGGTCCAGGGCCGCGCCCGGCTCCTGGAACACCATGGAAATGGCCCCGCCGCGCAGCGCGGTGAGTTCGCGCTCGCTCATCTTGGTGACGGCCTTGGTGCCGAGTGTGACCGCCCCGCGCACGCTGGCGGTGGGCGGCAGCAGGCCCATGGCGGTGCGGGAGCTCACCGATTTGCCGGAGCCGGATTCGCCGACCACGGCCAGCACCTCACCCGGATACACCTGGTAGGACACGTTTTTCACGGCCGTGACCGACCCGGCGTCGGTGGCAAAGGTGACGGTGAGGCCGTCGAAGGACAGGACGGGTTCAGGCATTGTCAGCCTCCTTCGCGGATTCCGTGGGGTCGGCCTCCGCCGCGGGCGCGGTGGCGGCGCGGCGGGTGCGCAGCAAGGGGTTGAGCACCTCGTTGAGGCTCTCACCGACCAGGGTCATGCCGAGCACCACCAGCACGATGGCCACACCGGGCCACACGCCGGTCCACCAAATCCCGTTGGAGACATCGGAGAGCGCCTTGTTGAGGTCGTAGCCCCATTCGGCGGCCTGGGTGGGTTCGATGCCGAAGCCGAGGAAGCCCAGGCCCGCCAGCGTCAGAATCGCTTCCGCGCCGTTGAGGGTGATGAGCACCGGCAGCGACTGGGTGACATTGGCGAGGATGTGCCGGAACAGGATTCGCACGGTGGACGCGCCGGTGACCCGCGCGGCGTCCACATACGGTTCCTGCTTCACCGAGATGGTGGCATTGCGCACCACCCGGAAGTACTGCGGCACGAAGATGACGGTGATGGCGATGGCCGCCGACAGGATGCCGCCGAAGCTCGACGACTGCCCGCCCGACACCACGATCGACACCACGATGGCCAGCAGCAGCGACGGGAACGCGTACATGGCGTCCATGAACAGCACCAGGATGCGGTCCACCCAGCTGCCCAGGTAGCCGGACACCAACCCCAGGGGCACGCCGACGAACAGCGACAGCACCAGCGACACCGCGATGACCGACAGCGCGGTGCGCGCACCGAAGATGACGCGCGAGAACACGTCCTCGCCGCGCACCGAGGTGCCGAACCAGTGCGCTGCCGAGGGCGCCTGCTGCCGCGCGAAATCGACGCCGTCCGAGGCGCTCTGGGCGAAGCCGTAGGGCGCGATGAGCGGTGCGAAGATGGCGACCAGGATGAAGCCCGCGACCAGTGCGAGCCCCAGCAGCAGCGTGAAGCGCTGCAGCCCGGAGGTCATGCGCACCAGGCCCATGCCCGGGATGCGCAGCTTGCTTCTGGTGGGTGGTACCGGCGCTTCGACGCCGGTTTCGATGACGGTCATCAGAACCTCACCCTCGGGTCGATCAGCGCCACGATCAGGTCCACCAGGAAGCTCATGACGGCCACCACGATGGCGATGAACGCGACAATGCCCTGTACCGCGACGAAGTCGCGCGACTGCAGGTAGGAGGCGAGCTGGTAGCCCAATCCCTTCCACTCGAAGGTGGTTTCGGTGAGCACCGCGCCGCCGAGCATCATGGCGATCTGCATGCCCATGACGGTCACGACCGGAATCAGGGCATTGCGGAAGGCGTGCCGCCCGGTGACGACGCGGTCGGAAAGCCCACGGGCACGGGCGGCTTCGACGTAGCCCGAGCGCAGCGTCTGGATCAGGTTGATCCGCACCAGGCGCAGGAAGACGCCCGCGGTGAGCAGACCCAGCGCGATCGCGGGCAGCACAGCGTGTTTCAGCACATCCACGATGTAACTCGTGTCGCCGTAGAGGATCGCGTCGACGATCATGATGTTGGTCTTGGGCGACACGTGCTGCAGCTGCAGCTCCACATTGGTGCTGGCCCGCCCGGCGACCGGCAGCCAGCCCAGCTTGACCGAGAAGATCAGCTTGAGCAGCAGGCCGACGAAGAAGACGGGTGCCGCGTACACCAGGATGGCGAACAGCCGCAGGCTCACGTCGCGGGCCGAATCCCGTTTGGTGGCAGCGTATCTGCCCAGCGGCACGCCGACCACGAAGGCCACGATGAGCGACCAGAAGACCAGCTCCAGGGTGGCCGCGCCGTAGGTGACGATGACGTCGCTGATGGCCCGATTGTCCTGGGAGCGGCCGAAATCGCCCTTCAACAGCCCGGACAGGTACTCCCAGTACTGGGTCAGGATGGGTCGGTTGAGCCCGGCGGCCTCCTTGCGCTCCTGGATCTGTTGAGGGCTCAGGCGGCCACCCATGGCGGCGCTGATCGGGTCACCGATCACGCGCATGAGGAAGAACACCAGGGTGACCAGGATCCAGGTGGTCGGGATGATGAGCAGCGCCCTCACCCCCAGGTAGCGCAGCAGCGCACTGTAGCGGGAACTGCTGCCGCGCGGTCGCTTTCCCTCGGGGCGCGCCGGAACCAGCGCGCCCTTCTCCTCGATGGCGGTCACTTGCTCAGCACACCGAAGCGGAACTTGAAGGTGGGGTCGAGGGTGTCGGCGACGCCCTGCACGTTCTTGCCCGCGACCGCGATATTGGTTCCGGCCAGCAGCGGCAGCATGGGCAGGTGGTCATTGGCCAGCGAGAATTGCACCTTCTTCAGGATGTCGGCTCGCTTGGCCGGGTCGGGTTCGGTGGTCTCCGCGGTGAGCAGCGCGTTGATCTGCGGATCCTCGAAGTGGTTCTGCAGCGTGTTGTTCGGTGCGAAGAACGGGGTCAGGTAGTTGTCGGCGTCCGGGAAGTCCGGGAACCAGCCGAACTGGTACAGCGGGTAGGAGTCCTTCACCCGTTCATCCTGATACGAAACCCACTCGGTCGACTGCAGATTCACCTTGAACAGCCCGGTGGCCTCGAGCTGGTTCTTGATGGCCGCGTACTCCTCGGAGCTGGAGCCGCCGTAGTGATCGGAGTTGTACTGCAGGTTCAGCGTGACCGGAGCCGCGACACCGGCGTCGGCCAGGAACTTGGCGGCCGCGTCCTTGTTCGGCTTGGCGCCGTAGAGGTCCTTGTACGGTTCGGTCGCGCCGGTCGCGCCGGGCACCACCGAGGAGTAGGCGGGCTTGTAGGTGCCCTTGTAGACGCCGGTGGCCAGGGCGTCGCGATCGACGCTCGAGGCGATCGCCTTGCGCACGGCCAGCTTCTGGGCCGGGGTGCCGCCGGGCATGGTGTTCATGTTGAAGACGATGTAGCGCAGCTCGCCACCGGGCCCCTCATGCACGGTGACCTTGCTGTCGTTGCGCAGCGAGTCGACATCGGTGGGGCTCAGGCTCCGGTAGGCGACGTCGATATTGCCGTTCTGCACATCGAGTTTCAGGTTGGCCATCTCGGCGTAGTACTTGACCGAGACGCCGCTGTTCTTGGGCTTGCCGAACAGGCCGTTGTAGTCCGGGTTGGCCTTGTAGTCGACCAGCTTGTTCTTCTCGTAGCTGGTGATGGTGTACGGACCCGAGAACGCGTTGGTCTTGACCACGTCGTTGTCGTCGAGCACCTTGTCGGCCGGGAAGCTCTTCTCGTCCACGATGATTCCGGCCTGACTGGGCAGCACCGAGGCGAAGGTCTGGTCGTTGGCGACCTTCAGCGTGAAGTTGACGGTCTTCTCGTCGGGCGCGTCGGTGTGGTCCAGGTTGCCCAGCAGCGAGGCGGGACCGTTGGGATCGTTGATCTTCAGGATGCGGTCGAAGGAGAACTTCACGCTCTTGGCGGTGAGCGGGTTGCCATTGGCGAACTTCAAACCGGGCTTCAGGGTGCAGCTGTAGACGGTCGGCGCGGTGAAGCCGCACTTCTCGGCGGCGTCCGGTTCGGGAACGGTCTTGCCGGGCGCGAAGTTCAGCAGGGTCTGGTAGATCTGCGTCTCGGCCTGCAGCGAGCCATTGTCGTAGGCGAGGGCCGGATCCAGCGAGAAGATCTTGTCGGTGGTGCCGACCACGAGGCCCGCGCCACTTCCCCCGTCCCCGGTGCGCCCGGAGCCGCAGCCCGCGGCCACCAGTGCGATACCTGCCATGCCGACCGCGGCGAAGGTCCTCGCCCGGTTCGTCTTCGAACCCATAGTGCTCAACTCTCGAACGTCGGGCGGCGGACGTCCGGATCGCAGACCTCACACCGCCACAGCTTGATGTGTCTCGGCGCACCGTAGTAACGGAATGTTGCCGCTGTGTTGCTTTTGGACAGATGAATAAATCGAACTCTGCCGAACCTGGTTATAACCAGCAAAAACTCCGGCAAAATTCTTCTCTGCGTGAATAATTTTTAGTTCTCTTGAATAACTAGTTACCGGCCCGCCCGCCCCTCATTGCCGGGCGGGCCGGAACCGGTTATTTGCTCAGCACACCGAAGCGGAACTTGGAGGACGGATCCAGCGTGCTGTCCACGCCCTGCACGTTCTTGCCCGCGACGGCGATCTGGTTACCCGTCAGCAGCGGGACGATGGGCAGGAAGTCCGCCATCAGATCGTGCTGCAGGGTAGCCAGTACGGCGGCCCGCTTGGCCGGATCACCCTCGGTCAGTTCGGCATTCAGCTCGGCGGTGATCTTCGGGTCCCCGAAGTGGTTGCGCAGGAAGTTGTCCTCGGTGAAGAACGGGCGCAGGTAGTCGTCGGCGTCCGGGTAGTCCGGGAACCAGCCGAACTGGAAGGCCGGGTAGCCGTCGGAGGACCGGGCCTTCTGGTAGGCCACCCATTCGGTGGACTGCAGGTTCACCTTGAACAGGCCGGTGGCCTCGAGCTGGTTCTTGATCGCCGCGTACTCCTCCGAGCTGGCCGAGCCGTAGTGCTCGGTGGTGTACTGCAGGCTCAGATCGACCGGCGTGGTCACACCCGCGTCGGCCAGGAACTTGGCGGCCGCGTCCTTGTTCGGCTTGGCGCCGTAGATGTCCTTGAGCGCCTCGGTCGCGCCCGGAACACCCTTGGGCACCGGCGAATACAGTGGCGACCAGGTCCCCTTGAAGACATTGGTGGCCAGCGCGTCGCGGTCGATGGTGGTGGCGACGGCCTTGCGAATGGCCAGCTTCTGCGCGGGATTGCCGCCGGGCTGGGTGTTCAGGTTGAACACGATGTAGCGGGTGTCGCCGCCGGGCGACTGATGCACGGTCACCTTGGAGTCGTTGCGCAGCGAGTCCAGGTCGGTCGGCGAGAGGGTGTGCCAGGCGACGTCGATATTGCCCTGCTGCACATCGAGTTTCAGGTTCGACGCCTCGGCGTAGTACTTCACCGTGACGCTGTCGTTCTTGGGCTTGCCGAACAGGCCGTTGTAGTCCGGGTAGGACTTGTACTCGACCAGCTTGTTCTTGTCGTAGCTGGAGATGGTGTACGGGCCGGAGAACGGCTTGGCCTTCACGATGTCCTCGTCGGCGAGGACCTTGTCGGCCGGGAACACCTTCTCGTCCACGATGGCCGCCGCCTGGGTGGGCAGGATGGCCGGGAAGGTCTGGTCATTGGCCTGCTTCAGGGTGAAGTTGACCGTCTTGTCGTCGGGCGCGTCGGTGTGATCGAGGTTGTCCAGCAGCGCCTTCGGGCCCTGCGGGTCGTCGATCTTCACCATGCGGTCGAAGGAGAACTTCACGCTCTTGGCGGTGAGCGGGTCGCCGTTGGCGAACTTCAAACCCGGCTTCAGGGTGCAGGTGTAGACGGTCGGGGTGCTGAATCCGCACTTGTCGGCGGCATCCGGCTTCGGCGTGGCGTCACCCGCCGGGAAGTTCAGAAGGAACTGGTAGACCTGGGTTTCGGCCAGGAGGGAACCATTGTCGTAGGCCTTCGCCGGATCCAGCGAGGTGACCTTGTCGGTGGTGCCGACCAGAATTCCGCCACCACCGCCGCCCCCGGTCTTCCCGGAGCCGCAACCGGCTATGGCGAACACGGCCAGTCCGGCGAACCCGACTGCCGCAATTCTTTTCGCGCGCATGTACTGCCCTTGCTCTCGAACACGCAGCGCCGACGGCCGGGTCACTGGCCCGCCGCGCCGCGGTGGACATCCTTTGGCTGGGCACAGTATCGACCGGTTATAACCGCAGTGTTGCGTTTCTGGACAATCGGTACACAAGTTGCGACATCCGCGCGCACACGCCGATGTCTCAACTGCGCCACCGCAATTCCCCGGCACGCACGGGAAATGCGCGGCGCACGTGCGTGATCAGGGCGGACGCGCACGACCGCACCCGAAACGCAACGTGCCCGCCCACTTTTCGGTGGGCGGGCACGAAAACCGTTGTGTTACGGACGGCTCAGATGATCAAGGACGACCGAGCCGATCAAGGACGACTGAGCGCGGAGGCATTGGCGTTGTCCGCCAATAGCTCCGACTCGGTCGCACCGGTGAGCATGCCCTCGAGCACGTTCTTGCCGATGGCCGACTCGACCGGCAGCGCGATCGGGTACTCGCCGTCGAAGCAGGCGCAGCACAGCCGTGAGCGCGGCTGCTCGGTGGCGGCGATCATGCCCTCGAGCGAGATGTAGCCGAGGCTGTCCGCGCCGATGGAGCGGCGCACACCCTCCACCATGTCGTCGAGGCTCTCGCCCGCGATGCCGTCGGGGCCCGCGCCATTGGCGATCAGCTCCGCGCGCGAGGCGAAGTCGATGCCGTAGAAGCAGGGCCACTTGACCGGCGGCGAGGCGATGCGCACGTGGATCTCCAGCGCGCCCGCCTCGCGCAGCATGCGAATCAACGCGCGCTGGGTGTTGCCGCGCACGATGGAGTCGTCCACCACGATGAGCCGCTTGCCGCGGATGACCTCGCGAAGCGGGTTGAGCTTCAAGCGGATTCCGAGCTGGCGGATGGTCTGGCTGGGCTGGATGAAGGTGCGGCCCACGTAGGCGTTCTTCATCAGGCCCTGGCCGTAGGGCACGCCGGAGCCCTGGGCGTAGCCCACGGCGGCCGGGGTGCCGGACTCCGGCACCGGGATGACCAGGTCGGCCTCGATGGGATGCTCGGCGGCCAGGCGGCGGCCGATGTCCACGCGGGTGGCGTGCACCGAGCGGCCGGAGATGGTGGAGTCGGGCCGGGCCAGGTAGACGTATTCGAAGACGCAGCCCTTGGGGGTCGGGTTGGCGAAGCGCAGCGAACGCACTCCGTCGGCGTCGATGGCCAGCAGTTCGCCGGGCTCGATCTCGCGCACGAACGACGCGCCCACGATGTCCAGGGCCGCGGTCTCGCTGGCAACCACCCAGCCGCGATCCAGGCGGCCCAGACATAGTGGGCGCACGCCGTGCGGATCGCGTGCGGCATAGAGGGTGTGCTCGTCCATGAAGGTGAGGCAGAAGGCCCCGCGCAGCGTCGGCAGCAGCTCCATGGCGGCCTGCTCGATGCTCTTGTCGGCGGCCGCGTGCGCGAGTAGCGCGGTGATCACGTCGGAGTCGGAGGTGGCGGCCATGGTGCCCGCCAGGCGGCCGGTGACCAGGCCGAGTTCCCGTGCCCGCGTGCTCAGTTCGGCGGTGTTGACCAGATTTCCGTTGTGCCCCAACGCGAGTCCGGTACCGACCGCGGTGGTGCGGAAGATGGGCTGGGCGTTCTCCCAGGTGGTGGAGCCGGTGGTGGAGTAGCGGCAGTGGCCGACGGCGACGTGGCCGGGCATGGCGGCCAGGGTCTGCTCGTCGAAGACCTGGCTCACCAGGCCGAGATCCTTGAAGACCAGCACCTGCGAGCCGTCGGCGACGGCGATGCCGGCCGCCTCCTGACCGCGGTGCTGTAGTGCGTAGAGTCCGTAGTACGTGAGCTTGGCCACATCTTCGCCCGGGGCCCAGACACCGAACACACCGCACTCTTCGCGCGGTTCGTTCTCGTCGTGGTCGGAGGTGGTGGCGGCGGAGGGGAGAGTCACCGTTTGCTCCCTGTTCGGCGGGCGGGGGCCGTCAGCCATTCTACGGGTAACCGCAAGGCAACCCACCGTTGGGATAACCGGGATGGCAGGCGGTTTGCTGTTAGCGTTCGCTCGTGACGAGCACCGACACCGATGGCAGCCCGGAACCCGCCCCGCCACGTCGGCACCTGAGCCCGCTGCGGTGGGCCTTCCCCATCGTCGTCGTCACGCTGCTGGCCTCGCTGCTGGGCGTGATGTACCTCGACTACGTGGTCGATCCGGAGAAGAACCTGCACGACTTCCCGATCGCCCTGGTCAATCAGGACGTCGGCGACGATATCGGCGGCAAGCACGTCAACTTCGGGGATCAGGTTTCCGAGGGGCTGCAGAAAGCGGTGCCGTCGGACAAGATCGATCTGCGGGTGCTCGGCATCAACGAGGCGCAGCTGCAGATGCAGTCGGCGCGGGTGTACGGCACCATCATCATTCCCAGCGACTTCTCCAAGCGGCTGGGCATTCTCGGTGTCGGCTCGGTGGTGCCCGGCGACATCACCAAGCCGGTGCTGACCCTGCAGACCAATCCGCGCACCGGCGCGTTCGCGACCGCGGTGGTGCAGAAGTTCGGTGAGCAAGCTCTCACCCAGGTCAATACCCAAGTCGGACAGCAGCTCACCGAGCAGGTGAAGGCGCAGCTGACGCCGCCGCCCGGCGCGCCACCCACCGAGTTGTCGGCGGCGACCCGGCTGGTGCTGGCCCAGCCGCTGAACATCGTGGTCGACCAATTCCGGCCGCTGCCCGGTGGCTCCGGGGAGGGGCTGACCGCCTTCTTCTACAGCCTGCTGCTCCTGCTGATCGGCATGGTCGGGGCGATGATCATCCACCAGCTCATCGACTCGGCGCTGGGCTTCCTGCCGACCGAATGGGGCCCCTGGTACGTGCACTATCCGCGGGCGTCCATCTCGCGGGTGAAGACCCTGCTCATCAAGTGGTCGGCGGTGGTGGTCATGGCGCTGGCGGTCTCGGGTGCGCTGGAAGGCATCGCCGCGATCCTGGGCATGCCGCTGGACAAACCGCTGCTGCTGTTCATCTACGGCGCCTTCGCCATCATTGCCGTCGGCTTCACCTGCACCTCGATGCTCGCGGCGGTCGGCACCTCCGGGTTGATCATCAACCTGATCATCTTCGTCATCCTGGGCCTGCCGTCCTCGGGCGGCACCATCCCGATCGAGGCGACACCCAAGTACTTCGGCTGGCTGGCCAGGTTCGAGCCCATGCACCAGGTCTTCCTGGGCATCCGCTCGATCCTCTACTTCAACGGCAACGGCCAGGCGGGTCTGACCCGTGGCGTCTGGATGGCCGTGCTGGGGTTGGCCATCGGCGTGGTCGGCGGCTTGTTCATCACCCGCTTCTATGACCGGAAGGGCTTGGAGCGCAAGCCCGTGAACCTCGATTCCGGCTCCGGCAAGCACGCCAAGCCCGCCGACGCCTGACTCAGCGGGAAAGCACCGGGCTCACAGCGACATCCCGGCTCACAGGGGCACGACCGGCAGCCACCGGGCGACCTCGCCCGCGCGGCTGCCGGAGGCGCTCAGCGCGCCGCCGTCCACCGCGTCGGCGAACTCGAGCAGGCCGGTGGCCAGCAACAGCCATGTGCGCGCATCGGTTTCGACCACGTTCGGCGGCGTCCCGCGGGTATGCCGCGGGCCCTCGATGCACTGCACGGCCACGAACGGCGGTACCCGTACCTCCACCGAATGCCCCGGCGCATCGGCCGCCAGCGCCCGCGCCGTCCCCCGCACCGCCGCCGCGATCTCGGTCCGCGCGGGCTGCGACACGGTCTCGTCCCGCAGCCACTCCCCCACCGCGGCCACCGCCGCCCGCACCTCCGCCGGATCCACCGCACCTCGTCGCGCCATGCCGCGAGGCTACCGCCGACCCCCGACGAGACGGCGGGCCAGGCGGGGCGCGAGCGCACCCCCGGCATTGAGGGCCAGGTGCAGCAGGGCCGGGGCGGTGGCGCTGCCGGTGTGGCGACGCAAACGGTCGAAGAGCAGGCCCGCGCCGGTGGTGAGGGCGACGGTGGCGGCAATGGGATCGGCTGCGGCGCGGGCGGGTTGGATGTGGGACAGACCGAAGGCGAACGCGCCCAGCGCCGTTCCCGCACCGCCCGCGGTCCGCTCGAGCAGCGGGGTCAGCGTCGAGCGGTAGACGAGTTCCTCGGTGAGGACCGTGCCGCCCGGAATGTGCAGGGCGGTCCATTCGACGGTGTGCACGGCCGGGCCGCGATCGTCGAGTCCGGCCAGGTGGCGGCGGGTGGCCGGAATCGCCAGGGCCGCCGCGTATCCGGACAGCACCAGTCCGGCCGCGAGCGCACCGGCGCGGAATCCGCGCGGCGACAACCAGTTCGGCGTCCCGCGAAACGCGAGCGCGTAGGCGACGGCGAAGGCGGTATTGGCGGCGGTGCGGCCCCGGATATCCAGCTCGAGCGCGGGCAGGACGCGATTGCTCCACAGCGGTGGAAGGACCGCCGCCACCAGTGGTTTCAGGTGCACGGCTACTTCACCGCGCGTTCGTAGGCTTCGGCGAGTTCGATTTGGGTGCGAATGCGTTCGGCCTGGTCCTGGTCCCAGTCCGGCGGGGCGGCAATGGCGGCCCAGCCGTCGAGCACCAGGGAGCCGTAGCGGTGGCCATGGCCGTCACTGACGCCCTGGGCATTGGTCAGATCCGCGACCACCTGCCAGAACGTGACGAAGGGCCACCACCGCATTTGCGAGGAGACATCCGCGCCGCGCGGTTCGGACAGCCAATCCGGTTGGGAGAAGATGAGATCCGAGGACCACCAGACAATGGGGTCCGAGGGATGCTGCAGGTAGGCGATGCGCGGCTTGCGCCAATCCGGCGAGGGCCGGTTCAAATCGGCCGCGGTGGCGGCGAATCGAACCACCAGGCCGTCGGCGTAGATGGGATCCACCTCGCGGGTGCCCGGATCGCGGCGCTGAACGAACTGCTGCCACAGCCGATTCGAGTTGGGCGGGCCGACCCAGAGCGCGCCGTCCACCTTGGAGCGCAGGTCGGCCAGGCCGTCGAAGGCCGCTTCGGAGCCCTGCGAGCCCAGACTCTCCCCGTACACCAGCAGTTTCGGGCGATGGTCCGGCGGCCGCAGCGACCAGTGCCGATACACCGCGTCGAACATGGTGCGGCCGTTGACCGCCACCTTCTGCCGGTCGGCCAGGAACGACAGCACGCTGGGCAGATACGAGTACTGCGAGGCCACGATGGCGGTGTCGCCGCCCCACATGTATTCGATGGCCGCCGCGGCCTCCCCGTTCACCCAGCCGGTGCCGGTGGTGGTGGCCAGCACCAGCACCTTGCGGTCGAAGGCCCCGGTGCGTTCGAGTTCGGCGACGGCCAGGTCCTCCTCGGTGAGGTCCTTGGTCGCCGATTGCAGTCCCACGTACACCCGGATCGGTTCGCGCGCGGGCTTTCCGGTGGCGGCGCTGATCAGCAGGGGGTCGGGTCCGTGCGAGACGAACCAGCGCCCCTCCGAGCCGAGGGTCTCCCATTTCGCCAGGGACGCCGGGCTGCCCGAGCGTTCGGGCTTGGTGGGCTGCACGGCGTACTGGGTCATCTTGTCGTTGCGCACGCTGAACGCCGAGTTGGCGACCGCGAAGAAGGCGCGGGTGGCGACGCCGTTGAACAGCGTCACGATGAGCACGGTCAGCAGCAGGGCCCCGGTGGCGGGCGCGAGGGCGGGCGGCACCCGCACCCAGCGGCTGAGCAGCCGCGCCAGCAGGCGCACCGCCGTCCGCAGGGTCCGGTACACCGCGACGACCAGTGCGCCGACCGCGAAACTCAGCCCGCCCGTGCGCAAATAGGCCGCACGGGTGGTGCCCTCCATGCCCATGAGCGTGGTGATCTCGCGCTGCCAGTCGGCCGACAGCACCAGCATGCGGGCCGCCACCAGCACGCAGGCGATCACCACCACGACCTTGACCAGATACCGCACGCCTTCCGACGGCGTCTCGAGCTTGATGCGCGGCCGAATCCACTTGCGGAACAACCACTGCAGCACACAGCCCACGCCGTAGCCGATGGCGGCATTGATGCCGGAGATCAGCCCTTGGAACAACCAGTCGCGCGGCACCAGCGACGGCGTCACCGACCAGGCGAAGAAGATGGTCGCCACCACCAGGCCGGTGTGATTGAGATCGATGACGTCCTCGACCTTGCGCGCGAACACCGCCACCCTGCGACCCCAGCCGCGCCGGAACAGCTTCCGATACGCCACCGTGCCGCGCGCGTAGAGCACGGTGCCGCGGGTGCGCAACCGTGTCAGGGCGTCGGCGGTGTCCAGCACCCGTCAAGTATCTACCCACGTCACTCGAGTAGTTGTACTCGGTCGAACAATCATGGTCGCGGACAGACTCACAGACCATGAGCACACCGAGCGCACCGACCAAGAGCACCACCGCGTTTCTGGCTCAGGCCACGATCGCCTTCGGAATCAGCTTCTGCGCCTTGATCATCGGCATCGCCTACCTGCCCCTGGACATCTGGCAGCGCGGATTCCTGCTGATGGCAATGCTGTTCCTGGTGAGCAGCACCTTCACCCTCGCGAAAGTGATTCGCGATCAACACGAGTCCAGCAAGGTCACCCAACGAATCGACGAGGCCCGAATGGAAAAGCTCATGGCCGAGCACGATCCCTTCAAGATCAACTGAGCTGTCCCGCGCATGCGGAGACGACGAGAGCCCGCCGGAACGAGGGGAACCGGCGGGCTCTCAGTATGTCCACGGCACCGATACTCGAAAAGTTCAGTGCTCGAAGGCTTTATCTCTGTGCGCGGTAGCTATCTCAGTGTTCGAAGGTCCCGAACAGCGCGGGCAGCGTGCCCTCGTGGGCGGCGCGCAGATCGTCCAGCTTCACGCTGAACTGGCCCTGCACCTCGACCGAGTCCGAGCCGTCGTCGACCACGCCGATGCGCACCCACGGCAGGCCGCGGGCATCGCACATCTTGGTGAAGCGGGTCTCCTCCGAGCGCGGCACGGCCACCAGCACGCGGCCCGCCGACTCCGAGAACAGGGTGACGAACGGGTCCGCGCCCTCGGGAAGGATGATGCGGCAGGCGGTTTCACCGGCCAGCGCGGCCTCCACGACGGTCTGGATCAGGCCGCCCTCGGAGACGTCGTGGGCGGCGGAGACCATGCCGTCGCGCGAACCCGAGACGAGAATCTCGGAAATCAGCTGCTCGCGGGCGAAGTCGACCTTCGGGGGCAGGCCGCCGAGGTGGTCGTGCTCGACCTGCGCCCAGATGGAGCCGTCCAGCTCGTCGCGGGTCTCGCCGAGCAGGATGAGGCTCTCGCCGGGCTCGGTGCCCAGACCGGTCGGGATGCGGCGGTGCACATCGTCGATCACGCCGAGCACGCCGACCACCGGGGTGGGCAGGATGGCGGTCTGGCCGGTCTGGTTGTAGAAGGACACATTGCCGCCGGTGACCGGAATGCCCAGCGCCGCACAGCCGTCCGCGAGACCGCGCACGGCCTGCTGGAACTGCCACATGACGCCCGGATCCTCCGGCGAACCGAAGTTCAGGCAGTTGGTGACGGCCTTCGGGGTGGCGCCGGTGACCGCGACGTTTCGGAAGGCCTCGGCCAGCGCCAGCTGCGCGCCGGTGTAGGGATCCAGCTTGGTGTAGCGGCCCGAGGCGTCGGTGGCCAGCGCGATGCCGCGGCCGGTCTCCTCGTCGATGCGAATGACACCGGCGTCGGCGTTCTCGGCCAGCACGGTATTGCCGCGCACGTAGCGGTCGTACTGCTCGGTAATCCACTTGCGCGAGCACAGCTGCGGGCTGGCCAGCATCTTCAGCAGGGTGTCGCGCAGTTCCTCACCGGTCTTGGGCCGGTTCAGGCGCGCGGCCGAATCCGCGTTCAGCGCATCCTGATCCGCGGGCCGCTGCACCGGGCGCTCGTAGACCGGGCCCTGGTGGGCGACGGTGCGCGGCGGCACGTCCACCACGATCTCGTCGTGCCAGGTGATGACCAGGCGCTCGCCGTCGGTGACCTCGCCGATGACGGTGGCGGTGACATCCCACTTCTTGCAGACGGCCATGAAGGCGTCCACGTTCTCGGGGGTGACGACCGCGCACATGCGCTCCTGCGACTCGCTCGAAAGGATCTCGGCGGGAGTCATATTGGCGGCGCGCAGCGGCACCTTGTCCAGGTCGATGCGCATGCCGCCGTCGCCCGCGGCCGCGAGTTCGGAAGTGGCGCAGGACAGCCCGGCGCCGCCGAGGTCCTGGATGCCGACGACCAGTCCGGCGTGGTACAGCTCGAGACAGCACTCGATGAGCACCTTCTCGGCGAACGGGTCGCCGACCTGGACGCTCGGGAGCTTCTTACGGCCCGAACCGGATTCGTCGCCGGAGAAGGTGTCCGAGGCCAGCACGGACACGCCGCCGATGCCATCGAGGCCGGTGCGGGCGCCGAACAGAATGATCTTGTTGCCCTGGCCGGAGGCGAAGGCCAGGTGCAGATCCTCGACCCGCATGACGCCCGCGCACAGCGCGTTGACGAGCGGATTGCCCTGGTAGGACGGGTCGAACACGGTCTCGCCGCCGACATTGGGCAGGCCCAGCGAATTGCCGTAGCCGCCGACACCGCGCACCACGCCGTCGACCACGCGCCGGGTGTCCGGGTGGTCGGCCGCACCGAAACGCAGCTGGTCCATGACCGCGATCGGGCGCGCGCCCATGGCCATGATGTCGCGGACGATGCCGCCGACGCCGGTGGCCGCGCCCTGGTAGGGCTCCACATACGAGGGGTGGTTGTGCGATTCGACCTTGAAGGTCACTGCCCAGCCGTCGCCGATGTCCACCACGCCCGCGTTCTCGCCGATGCCCGCGAGCATGGACTTCTTCATCTCCTCGGTGGTGGTCTCACCGAAGTAGCGCAGGTGCACCTTGGAGGACTTGTAGGAGCAGTGCTCCGACCACATCACCGAGTACATGGCCAGTTCGGCGTCGGTGGGTCGGCGGCCCAGGATCTCCTTGATCCGCGCGTACTCGTCGTCCTTGAGGCCGAGTTCCTTGTAGGGCTGCGGGTGGTCCGAGGTGGCCGCGGCGTTGCTGACGGTATCGACG
The DNA here is from genome assembly GCF_035818795.1 of Nocardia sp. CDC160. Taxonomy (NCBI): domain Bacteria; kingdom Bacillati; phylum Actinomycetota; class Actinomycetes; order Mycobacteriales; family Nocardiaceae; genus Nocardia; species Nocardia sp. CDC160. Next base: position 729,397 of record NZ_JAYKYT010000001.1, read on the forward strand.
TGGCTGGTCACGGGAATACCAGAGTCCTTTCGGCCGGGCAGGTCACAAGCGATCGCCCGCGTTGCTGGATGTCGGCGAGATATACGATCGCGAGTCTAATTCCCAGCGATTTCAGCTCTTTACCCCGCCCATGGATGTGGTAGAGGCCACTTAGCTCGTATGCCGAAGCGACAACTGATTTGTCGCCGACCGGGGTAACTCCCCGGGTACCCCCAAAATCGGTTCGGCACCCAACCGGCGGCCCGCATGTGGGACTGGCCACGGCACCCCAGCCGTGCGCTAAAGGTTCGGGGAGGCGGGGGAGCTACTCTGTGGCGGTGAACGATCGATCCGGGGTCGCGGATCCGACCGAGAAACCTATGACCACTGCGCGCGGGCTGACCACACGGCAACGGCAACTGCTGTTGGTCGCGGTCGCCCTCTTCGCGGTGTCGGCGGTGATCAGCTATCTGACCAAGTGGCACGGGTACATCGATCTACGGGTGTATCGCAACGGTGCCCGGGCCTGGCTGGATGGCAAGGATCTGTACGGGCCGATGCCCGCGGTCTATGGGATCGGGCTGCCGTTCACGTATCCGCCGCTGGCCGCGCTGTTCTTCGCGCCGCTGGCGCTCATGCCGCTGGCCGTCGCCGAATGGGCGGTGCTCGTCGTGTCGGTCGCCTCGCTCGGGGTGACGCTGTGGCTGGTGCTGGATCGGTTGCGGCCGAGTCTGGCTTGGCCGACCCGGCTCGCGCTGGTCATCGGCGCGGTGGCGCTGACCCAGCTGCTCGAGCCGATTCGCGAGACCTACGGATTCGGTCAGATCAATCTGGTGCTGATGGCGGCGGTGGCGCTGGATTGCCTGGCGCGCAGGACATTCTGGCCGCGCGGCATGCTGATCGGCATCGCGGTGTCGGTGAAGCTGACGCCCGGCGGATATCTGCTCTACTTCCTGCTGCGCAAGGATTGGAAGGGCGCGATCACGGTGGTCGCCTCCACCATCGGTGCGGTGGCGGTGGGTTGGGCGCTGTTCCCGCATGATTCGCCGCAGTACTGGTTCCACACCCTGGCCGACACCGGCCGCATCGGGCCGCCCTGGTACGCGGGTAACCAGTCCATCAAGGGTTTCGTCTTCCGGCTCGGCTTCTCCACCTCGGTCGCGACGCTGCTGTGGCTGCTGCTGTCGGCGGCCGCCGTGGCCCTGGCCGCGGTGTGGATGAAACGCCTGCTGGACGTGGACGCGACGGTGGCCGCGCTGATGGTGAATGCCGCTGCGGTGCTGCTGGTTTCCCCGGTCTCCTGGTCGCACCACTGGGTGTGGATCGCGCCCGCGCTGCTGGTGGCCGCCGACGCCGTCGCCCGCGGCCGCCGCAACCCGTGGTTCCTGGGTGCGGTCGGGCTGGCCGTGGCCATGTTCGCCGTCGGCCCGATGTGGCTGCTCCCCCACAATGCCGATCGCGAGCTCACCTGGAACTGGTGGCAGCAGCTCCTCGGAAACAGCTACGTGCTCTTCACTTTCGCGGTCTTCGTGGTGGCAGCACTCACGTACCGACCGACGCCGACCGCCCCCGAATCGGCCGAGGCCTAGCGGGTCGCCTCCGGCGTCAGGAAGGCGGCCAGGGCCGCGGCGTAGGCGGGAACGTCTGCGGCGCCCATCATTTCGCGCGCCGAGTGCATGGCCAGCTGGGCCGCGCCGACATCCACGGTCGGCATGCCGGTGCGGGCCGCGGTCATCGGGCCGATGGTGGAACCGCACGGCAGATCGGCGCGGTGGACGTAGCGCTGCAACGGCACCTCGGCCTGGGCGGCGGCCAGGGCGAACGCACCCGCGCCGGTGGCATCGGTGGCGTAGCGCAGATTCTGATTGACCTTGAGCACCGGCCCGCCGTTCACCTCGATGCGGTGCGAGGGCTCGTGGCGCTCCGGGTAATTCGGATGCGTCGCGTGGGCCATGTCACCGGAGGCGCAGATGGAACCCGCCAGCGCCGCCAGGTATTCGGCGCGCCCGCCGCCGCGGGTCAGCACGATGCGCTCCAAAACCGTGGGCAGCAGCCCGGATTGGGCGCCGCGATCGGACTGGCTGCCGACCTCCTCGTGATCGAACATGGCCAGCACCGGCACCGCCGCACCGGGTTCGTTGATGGCCGCCAGGAAGGCGCGCAGCCCGGCGTAGCAGGTGCCCTGATTGTCGAGCCGGGGCGCGCTGATCAGATCCAGATCGCGCCCGATCAGCTTGGAGGGCACCAGATCATGGGTCATGAGCTCCCAGCCCAGCACCGCGTCCGGTTCGATGCCGGAGCGCTCGGCCAGGAAGGCCAGGAACGAGCGCGGCTCGCCGCCGATCCCCCACACCGCGTTCACGTGCCGCTGCGGATCCAATTGCACACCGCGCCGATCCTCGGACAGGTGGATGGCCAGCTGCGGCACCCGCAGAATCGGTTCGTCGATGCGAATCAGGCGCTCCCGCACCACATTTCCGTCGCGCAGCGAGATCCGCCCGGAAATGCCGAGGTCGCGGTCCAGCCACGAGTTCAGCCAGGCCCCGCCGTAGGGTTCCAGCCCCACCAGCTGCCAGCCCGCCGCGGCCAGATCCGGATGCTGCTTCACCCGCAGATTCGGGCTGTCGGTGTGCGCCCCGACCACCCGGAAGGGAGTGGCCTGCCCGCCGCGGAAGGCCGACGGCGTACCCGCACCCCCGTCGGCCCAGGCGACCAGCGAACCGCCGCGCACCACGTAGTACCGGCCCGCGCTACTGGACGGCCACGGCGCGGCCTCGGAAAGTCTGGTGAAGCCGTGATCGTCGAGTTCCGCTGCGACAGTGCGGCAGACGTGGAACGGCGACGGGGAGGCATCGATGAATTCACACAGTCCGGCGGCGGTCGCGGTGGTCTCGACAACTGGCATGCCGTCGATCCTAAGCAACCGTTATTCAGTTTCCGCTGAACAGGTCACCCTCAGCGGTACCGGTGTGTTACTCCGGGACCGGCACTTCGGCGATGCGCCCGAGCAGCCGCACCAGTTCCAGATAATCGTCGCTTCCGAGACTGCGGCGCATCTGCGCCTCGGCCCGCACCTCCTCGACCCGCACCTCCTCGACGAGTTCCTCGCCGCGTCGGCTCAGCCCGATGAGAATGCGGCGGCGATCGTCGGCGGCGGCCACCCGGAAGATGAGCCCGCGCTCGGCCAGATGGTCGGCGTGGCGGGTCGCCGAGGACGGCGGCAGCTGGGCCCGGGCGGCCAGCTCGCTCATGGTGATGCCGACGTCAGCGGACAGATTGGTGAGCATGCACCACTGGTCTGCGGTCAGTCGCCTGGCACACAGCGCGGCGTCCAGGTGACGAAGCCAACTCCGCTCGGCCGCTCGGAGGGCTCCATGCAAGGTGGAAAATCCACCTAGAATTGTCGCCATATTTCCCGCCCGTCAGAAAACCGCTTGAACGAGGGGAAGGTTAGCCCATGTCCCCGTTCGACGGGAATCCCGAGAACACCATCGAGATCATCAACATAGTTCCGCAGCAGGGTCCCGGCGGTATCTTCGCACCTTCCTGTGAGGCGGCCATTTCTCTGGCGTTGGAAGAAATCAACTCGGGTTCGGGAATTCTGGGAAGAGAATTGCGCGTCACCCACATTGACGGCGGCCGGGAACCGAACGTGGTGGCCGGGGAAGTCGCGGCGCTGGTGGCCACGGGCATGGTGCACGCGGTGACGGGCTGGCACACCTCGGCGGTGCGGCGGGCGGTCGAGCAGGTCACGGGCGGTCGGGTGCCGTATTTGTTCGCCACCGACCACGAGGGCCTGGACTACACCCCGGACGGGCTGTTCATGATCGGCGCGGACCCGAAACACCAGATCCTGCCCGCGCTGGACTGGCTGCACCGGTCCTTCGAGGCCACCCGGTGGGCCATTATCGGCAACGATTACGTGTGGCCGCGGCGCACCGCGCAGGCCGTGCGGGCGGCGCTGGCCGATCCGGCGGCCATCGCGCTGGAGATGTTCGTACCCATGAACACTCGCGACTTCCGCCCGTTTCTCGACGACCCGCGCCTGGACGCGGCCGACGGCATCATCGTGCTGCTGGTCGGCGCGGATGTCGCGCGCTTCAACCTGCAGTTCTCGCGCACCGGGCGGTCGGATCAGCAGGTGCGGGTGAGTCCGGCGGTGGATGAGAACGTGCTGCTCGCGGCGGGCGGCGGGGCCAACCACAATCTGTTCGTGCCGTCCGGCTTCTTCGTCAACGGCCCGCACGATCGGGACCGGCTGGACCGGTATCACAAGCTGCACGGCTGGTTCGCGCCCACGCTGACCAATTTCAGCAATACCAGCTACGAGGCCATCCACACCCTGCGCGGCATGGCGGAGTTGGCCGGATCCCTGGATGTGCGGCATCTTCAGCGCGCGCTCGCGGACCGGCCGATCATCGAAACCCCGTGGGGCGAGGTCGGATTCGAGGGCAATCAGGCGATCCGCCCGACCTGGCTGGCCAGGGCGGGCGGCGTCGACTTCGAGATCCTCGACGGGATCTAGTTACGCCGAGACGAGACTGTCGAGAACCGACAGGAACAGGCCGAGGCCGTCATCGCTCGGGCCGGTGAGCGGCTCGGTGGCGTGCTCGGGATGCGGCATGAGGCCGACGACCCGGCGATTGGCCGAGGTGATGCCCGCGATCTCGCGCTGCGAACCATTGGGGTTGCCGCCCGCGTAGCGGAACACCACGCGACCCTCGCCCTCGAGCTCGTCGAGCACCGCCTCGGAGGCCTGGTAGCGGCCCTCGGCGTTCTTGACCGGCACCAGGATCTGCGCGCCCTTCTCGTAGCGCGAGGTCCAGGCGGTGTCGGTCTGCTCGACGGTCAGCCACTGGTCGCGGCACACGAAGTGCAGGCCCTCGTTGCGGGTCAGCGCGCCCGGCAGCAGGCCCGCCTCGCACAGGATCTGGAAACCGTTGCAAATGCCCAGGATCGGCATGCCGCCCTCGGCCGCCTTGATGACCGAGCCCATGACGGGGGCCATGGCGGCGATGGCACCGGCGCGCAGGTAGTCGCCGTAGGAGAAGCCGCCCGGGACCACGACCGCGTCGACCTGCTTGAGGTCGGCGTCGGCGTGCCACAGCGAAACGGCTTCGGCCCCGGCCAGTTTCACCGCGCGGGCGGCGTCGACATCGTCGAGGGTGCCCGGGAAGGTGATGACACCGATGCGGGCGCTCACAGCCGGACGACCTTCCAGTCCTCGATGACCACATTGGCCAGCAGCGATTCGGCGATCTTCTCGAGATCGGCGTCGCTCACGCTGTCGTCCACCTCGAGCTCGAAACGCTTGCCCTGCCGCACATCCGAAACGCCCGGGTACCCGAGACGCCCCAGCGCACCGCCGATGGCCTGTCCCTGCGGATCCAGGATCTCGGCCTTCGGCATCACCTCGACCACGACACGTGCCACGCGTTGCTCCTCAGCTGGTGGGGCGGCACCCGGCTCTATGGCGGCCGGGTTGATTCGCTGCTCAGACTAGTTGGCGTGGGCCGCGGCCAATGCGCCGGGGCAAGGCGCATGTGGTCCCCGACACAGCGGAACCTCCAAGCTCGGCCGGAGTCCCGCGCCGCGGACTTGGACGGAGCTACGGTTGGGTATGCGCATAGCCCATTTCGGACATTCCTGCATTCTCGTGGAGATGAACGGCGCGCGGATCCTGTTCGATCCCGGCACTTTTTCGCACGGTTTCGAGGGCATCACCGGATTGGACGCCATTGCCGTCACCCATCAGCATCCCGATCACATCTGCCCGAACCGAATCAACGCGCTGATCGAGGGGAATCCGCAGGCCAGGCTGCTGTCGGACCCGCAGACCGCGCTCATGCGGGGCGAGCCCTGGGAACCCGTCCATGCCGGAAATGTCCTTAAAGTCGGTGATGTCCAAGTAACCGGCGGCGGTGGTCGGCACGCCGTCATTCATCCCGACCTTCCGGTCATCGACAACACGGTTTTCCAACTCGGCACGCCCGAGGAACCGGCGCAACTCGTGCACCCCGGCGATTCCCTCTGGGTACCGCCGACCCCGGTGGGCGTGCTCGCCATTCCGGCGGTCGCCCCGTGGATGCGGATCAGCGAGGCCGTGGATTACCTGCGCGCGGTAAATCCCCGGGTCGCCTTCCCTATCCACTACGGCATCATCGCGCCCGAGGCCCAGGGCATCTATTTCGGTCGGCTGAACGAAATGGGACCGGCGAAAACCGAATTCAAGATCATCGAACCGGAGGACAACGCCGAATTCTGACGGCGGTTATAACCAGCCGACAGTTCAATGCGTCAGCAGCTCTTCCCGATCCGCCGCCTCCCGCTGCTGGATCTCGCGCAGGCGCGCGCCCTCCACGTCGATATCCGGCACGATCTTCGACAGCCAGCTCGGAATCCACCAGGCCCACTTGCCCATGAGCACCAGCAGCGACGGGATGAGCACCATGCGGACCAGGAAGGCGTCGAAGAAGACGCCCGCCGCGAGGGCGAAGCCCATGGACTTGGCGCTCACGTCGGGCTCCATCATGAAGGAGCCGAAGACGAAGATCATGATGATGGCCGCGGAGGTGACCACCCGAGCGCCGTGGTGGTAGCCGGAGATCATGGCCTCCTTCGGCGATTTGCCGTGCACGTACTCCTCGCGCATGCGGGTCACCAGGAACACCTGGTAGTCCATGGCGAGACCGAAAACCAAGCCGATCAACATGATCGGCATGAAGCTGATGATCGGCCGCGGTTCGGAGATGATGCCGAGCCTGCCGTCCTGGAAGATCGCGACGGTCGCGCCGAAGGTCGCGGCCATGGACAGCAGGAAGCCCAGCGCCGCGGTCAAAGGCACCAGGATGGAACGGAATACGGCGATCAGCAGTAGGAACGCCGCACCGGCCACAATGGCCAGATAGGGCACGATCTTGCCGAGCAGCACGTGGTCGATATCGGCGTAAATGGCTGTGGTGCCGGTGATTCCGTACTCCATGCCGTACTGGGACTTGAACTGTGACTCGGCGTCGCGGGCGTCGCGCACCAGATTCTTGGTGTCCTGGTCATTGGGCCCGGTCTTGGGCACGGCCTCGAGCCGCGCACCCTGCTTGTCCGGGCTGAAGACCGGGTTGGTCACGTAGTTCATGTCCGAGTATCCGGCGAGCTTGTCGCGCAACGCGTTTACCGCCGCCTCACGCTGGTCCGGCTGCACATTCGACAGGTCGACGGCGACCTGCAGCACGCCGTTGCTGCCGACACCGAAACCTTCGGTCCGTAGCTCGTATGCCTTTCGCGCAGTGGAGGTCTTGGGCAGGCTGTCCTCACCGGGCAGTCCGAGTTGCAGGTGAGCGGCGGGTGCGGCGATCAAGCCCAGCACCACGATGCTCAGAATCAGGGTGAGCACGGGCACCCGGCCGATCGTCCGGGCGACGCGCACACCATTGGTGACCTGGCTGTCGTCCTCCGGATCGCTCTGGGCGATGATGGGCAGCTTCGGCCTGAAGATGAAGCGTCCGAACGCACCGAGCAACGCGGGCATGAGCGTGAGTGCGACCAGCACCGCGAACCCCGCCGCGACCGCGCCGCCCAGTCCCATGAAGGTCAGGAATCGCACGCCGACAATGCTCAGCCCGACCAGCGCGATAATGACGGTCATACCGGCGAACACCACCGCGGAACCCGCCGTACCCAGCGCCACGCCCGCCGCCTCTTCCGGCGAATCCTGCACCGACAGTTCATGTTTGAAGCGGGACACGATGAACAGCGCGTAGTCGATGGACAGCGCGATGCCGATCATGGACGCCAGGAAGGTGGTGAAGCTGGGCACGTCGATGAAGGCGGTGCCGACGAGGATCGTGGCGGTGGCCGCGCCGAGCCCGACGAAGGCGGTGACGATCGGGACGAAAGCCGCGATGAGCGCACCGAAGCAGACGATCATGACCACGAAGGCGAAAGCCATACCGACGAGCTCCGATTTGCCGCTCGGCTGCTGCTGCTCCATGGCGATGGTGCCGGAGAGTTCGACGGTCAGGCCCGCATTGCGCGCGTCATCGGCCACGTCGTATGCCGCCTTGCGGTCGTCGGCGGTGATCGCGCCGAAGTCCTTGATGGCGAAGGGGACACTGAGCACGGCGACCGTGTCGGGCTTGTCTGGGTTGAGCACGTTCAACGGTGCGTTGCTGCAACGGCTCACGAAGTCCTTGGAGGTGCGGTCGCCCGCGAGGCAGCCCATCTGCTCGGCGGCGGTGATCGGATCGGCGAGGGGTTTGGCGTGGTCGACGATGCCGAGCCCCTTCAACTTCTGCACCAGACCCTCGACAGCCGCCCGGTTCGCGGGGTCGGTGAGCGTGGTCCCGGCCGGTGCGCCGATCACGTAGACGCCGGTGACGGCGTCCGGCGCGTATGCCTGCGACATGCCCGGAAAGTGCTCGTCGAGAATGTGGTTGGCGCGCTCCGACGGCAGGTTCGGGATGTCGAAGGAGTTGCTCATCGGCTTGTGCAGCGCACCGCCCAGGATGCCGAGCACCGCTACAAAAATCAGCCAGATAGGCAGCACGATCCACTTGCGGCGATATGCGAACCTGCCCCACCGGTACAGATAGACGGACACGAGCTCTCCTAGCGGTCGCCGGGCGTGCTGTGGTCTTCGTGCTACCGATTGTTGAGTTTGCTATCGAATTGCCCTCGAAGCAAGCGATCTTGATCGAATTGACGCCGCACCGCCGGGCAGGCGCGGACACCGCCCGGCGGCGCGAACCTCGAGGACCGCTGTCGCGCTAGCGGTAGGAGGCCAGGAAGCGCTAGCGGTAGGAGGCCAGGAACAGGGCCTCGGCCAGCGCCATGTTCTCGATCTCGGTGGGGTCCACACTCTCGTTGGGTGCGTGGATCAGGCACTTGGGCTCCTCGACGCCCATGAGCATGATCTCGGCGTCGGGGTAGGTGTCGGCGAAGACATTGCACAGCGGAATCGAGCCGCCCTGGCCCTCGGTGGTGGCGGGCCGACCGTACGCGGCCGCCATGGCCGCCGCCATGGCGGTGCGGGCGGGGCCGTCGGTGCTGCCGACGAACGGCGAGCCGGTGGCCTCGGTCTCGATGGTCAGCTTGGCATTCCACGGGGTATGCGACTTCAGGTGCGCGGTGAGCGCTTTCAGCGCCTCGTCGGGCTTGGTGCCCGGCGGGATGCGCAGGTTGAGCCGCGCCCGTGTTTTGGGCTGGATGGCCGCCGAGGAACCCACTACCGGCGGGACGTCCATGCCCAGCACGGTGAGAGCCGGTCGAGCCCAGAGCATGTCGGCCACCTTGCCGCTGCCGAGCAGCTCCACACCGCCGAGAACGTCGGCGTCGGAACGGAATTGGTCGGCGGGATACTCGTGGCCATCCCACACCTGATCACTGCGCAGCCCGTCCACCGTGGTGTTGCCGTGCTCGTCGCGCAGCGTGCCGAGCAGGCGGATCATGGCGGCCAGGGCATCGGGGGCCGCGCCGCCGAACATGCCGGAATGCAAAGGCCCGGACAGGGTTTCGAGGGTCACGACCACATTCACATTGCCGCGCAGCGTCTGGGTGAAGGTGGGCACGCCGACCGCGAAATTGCCGCAGTCGCAGATCAACAGGGTGTCGGCGCGCAGCAGATCCGCATTGCCCGGCACGAATTCCTCGAGGCCGCCGGTGCCCTGCTCCTCGGAGCCCTCCGACACCAGCACCAGCCCGACCGGGAAATCGTCGCCGTACACCTTGCGCAGCGCCCGCAGCGCGGTCAGGTGCATGACGATATTGCCCTTGCAGTCGGCCGCGCCGCGCCCGTACCAGCGGCCGTTCTTTTCGGTGAGCTGCCAGACCGGAGTCTCCCAGGCGGCGTCGTCGAGCGGCGGCTGCACGTCGTAGTGGCAATAGAGCATGACGGTCGGCTTCCCGGCCGGGGCCTTGCCGCGCGCCACCACCGCATTGCTGCCGTCGGGCGTCTGGTGCAGGCCCACGTCGGTGAGCCCTTCCGCCTTGAAGGCGTCCGCGACCCACCGCGCGGCCTTCTCGCATTCCTCGATCGGGAACTGCCGGGCGTCGTAGACGGATTTGAACGAGACGAGCTGCGCGAGATCGCTTTTGGCGCGCGGCATGAGTTCGCGCACCGCGGCGCGCAGGGCCGCGGTAGTCGAATCGTCCTTGGTCTCAACCGTACTGGTCAAGTCGTCCTCCCTGTTCACTTGTTCTGCTCGTCGGGTTTGACGGTGTCACCAGTCTTCAGGTCGCCGGTGTCTTTCAGGTAAGAAGCCAGCTTGTCGGGGCAATAGGTCTCGATGGCCAGCGCGGTGCCCTTCAGCACATCCTCATCGGCGATGACCGGTCGAGCGCCGGGTCCGGACGCGCCATTGCTGATCGCCGCCAGATACTGCGCCTTGATCAGCGGCGACGACGGGTCCTGGCACACCAGGCCGCCGTCGGTGCCCAGCGAGTCGGCGATGGTCTGCGCGTCCGGGGCGGTGAGCCCCGCCTGCTCCAGCCGCGAATGCAGTTCGCGCGCCTTGGTCAACGCCGCGTCGTCGTCCTTGCGGGTCTGCTGGAACACGATCACCCCCGCGACCGCGACGGCCACCAGCACCAGCGCCACCGCGAGATTGATCAGCCGCCGGTTGCGGGTCTGGTCGGGCCGCTCGACGAAGGTCATGCCAGTGCCTCCTCGGGAACCTCGCCCTGCCAGTCCGGCTTGCGGAAGCGCAGGAACAGGTACGGAATCAACAGTCCGACAATGCCCATGCCCGCGGCGATGATGAGCACGTACACCACCGGATTGGAGCTGGCGTACTGCGAGGGCGGCACGAAGCCGATGACGAACGCCGCGATGGAGGCCACCGTGCCGACCACGCACAGGGTGACCAGGATCGGCGCGCGATAGCCGCGCGGATGGTCGGGTTGGTTGCGCCGCAGGCGAACCGCCGCCGCGAACATGAGCACGTACATGATCAGATACACCTGCGTGGTGATCACCGACAGAATCCAGTACGCGCTCGACACATTCGGGATGAACGCGTACAGGCAGGCCAGGATCGTGGTGACGAAGCCCTGCGCGATGAGCATGTTCTGTTGCACCCCATGCTTGTTCACCCGGGTGAGGATGGGCGGCAGGAAGCCGTTCTGCCGTCCGATCAGCAACAGCCCCTTGGAGGGCCCGGCCAGCCAGGTGAGCATGCCGCCCAGCGCCGCGGCCACCAGCATGATGCCCAGGATCGGGGTCAGCCAGCCGATGCCGAAGTGGTTGAAGAAGCCGTCGAAGGCCTGCATGACGCCCGCGGTCAGGCTCAGGTTCGCCGACGGCACCACCCAGCTGATCACCAGGGCCGGAATGATGAAGATGGCCAGCACCAGCAGCACCGCCACCAGCATGGCCTTCGGGTACTGCTTGCCGGGATCCTTCAGCGAGGACACGTGCACGGCGTTCATCTCCATGCCCGCGTAGGACATGAAGTTGTTGACGATGAGCACCAGGCTGGCCAGACCGGTCCAGGCGGGCAGCAGATGCGAGGCGTCCATGGGCGCGGCGGACGGATTGCCCTGCGCCAGGAACACCAGGCCCAGGATCACCAGCAACGCGCCCGGAATCAGGGTGCCCACCACCAGGCCCATACTCGACAGTCCCGCAACGGTTTTCGTGCCCTGCGAGGAGATGTACACGGCCACCCAGTAGATGGTGATGATGACGATGGCCACGTACAGGCCATTGCCCGCCAACGATGGGTCGATGATGTAGGCGAAGGTGCTCGCCACATACGCCAGCAGCGTCGGGTAGTAGAAGATCGTCATGGCGAACTGGCACCACACGGCCAGGAAGCCGAGCTTCTGCGACAGCCCCTCGCCGACCCATTTGTAGACCCCGCCGGTCCATCCGGAGGCGAGTTCGGCGGCCACGAACGCGGTCGGCAGCAGGAACACGATGGCGGGCAGCACGTAGAGGAACACGCAGGCCAGACCGTAGACCGCCATGGTGGGCGAGGCCCGCAGGCTGGCCACCGAACTGGTGGTCATGAAGGCCAGCGTCAGCCACGAGATGTACTTGGTGGCGGTCGCGGGCTTCGCGTGCGCGGGCTGCCTGGTGGTCGTTTCGGCCATGCCGTTCGCTCTCCGTTCCGATGCCGGGGAAACGTCGAAAGTGCTTTCAGAAAACCGAGAATTGGCCCGCGCGCACGAACGCCTCCAGCGCGACCAGGCCGGACGCGGAGTTGCCCTTGGCGTCCAGACCCGGGCCCCACGCCGCGACCGAGCATTGATCCGGCACCACCGCCAGCAGCCCGCCGCCCACGCCGGACTTGGTGGGCAGCCCGACCTTGTACGCGTAATCGCCTGCGCCGTCGTAGGTTCCGCACATGGTCATGAGCGCGGTGATGTGTCTGGCATCCTCGCGGGCGAGCAGGCGACTGCCGTCGGCGCGCAGCCCGTGCCGGGCGATGAGCAGTCCGGCCTTGGCCAGTTCCGCGCAGGTGATGCTGAACGAGCACTGCCGGAAGTAGTGGTCCAGCGCGAGATCCACGCTGTTGCGCATGTTTCCGAAGCTCGCCATCAGATAGGAGATGGCGCGGTTGCGGTCGCCGGTGCGCAGTTCGGATTCGGCGATGACACTGTCCACGTCGAGGGTCGCGTTGCCGGTCTCGGCGCGCAGCAGCTCGCGCAGGGCGTTCACGGCATCGCCGGTATCGGCCAGCAATTGGTCGGCGACGACGATGGCGCCCGCGTTGATGAACGGATTGCGCGGAATCCCGTTCTCCAATTGCAATTCGATCAGGTCGTTGAAGGCCAGGCCGGACGGTTCGCGCCGGACCCGTTTCCAGACGTCGGTGTCCTTGCGGCTCAGCACCAGAGCGAGCGCGAAAGCCTTGGAAATGCTTTCGATGGCGAAGGGAACGTCCACGTCGCCGCCGGTGAACAGCTGCCCGTCGACCGTCGCGACGGCGAAGCCGAATTGGTGGGGGTCGACCTTGGCCAGGCCGGGAATGTAGTCGGCGACCGCACCCTCCCCGATGTGCGGCTTCGTGGCGGACATCACCTGCTCTATGACATGCTGATAGTCCATAAGGCTGAATAGTAACCGTTCAGCAACTATCCCTTGATTACGAAACGGTAGCTTGCAGAACCAGTTTCGATCATTGATACGTGGCTACCATCATCTCGGCAAACACCTGCCGAAATTCGATCGGAGGCCGAATGACCGCCTTGGAACCCGACGACGTCTTCGCGATGCCCGGCATCAGGCGTGCCGCACCGCACCGGGGCTTCCCCGACCACGAGATCTTCCCGCAGGTCGCCTACCAGATCGTGCACGACGAACTCATGCTCGACGGCGTCTCCCGCATGAACCTCGCGACCTTCTGCACCACCTGGGTCGACGACCAGGCGCGGCGGCTGATGAACGAATGCCTCGACAAGAACATCGTCGACAAGGACGAGTACCCGCAGACGGCCGAACTCGAGCAGCGCTGCGTGCACATGCTCGCCGACCTGTGGAACTCCCCCGACCCGCTGGGCACCCTCGGCACCTCCACCACCGGATCCAGTGAGGCCGCCATGCTGGGCGGGCTGGCCGCCAAGTTCCGCTGGCGCAAGAAGGGCGGGACGGGCGTCCCCAATTTCGTGTGCGGCCCTGTCCAGGTGTGCTGGGAGAAGTTCGCGCGCTACTTCGATGTGGAGATCCGGCAGATCCCCTTGCGCGGGGAGCGCTACACCATGCATCCGGACGATGTCGCGGCCTACTGCGACGAGAACACCATCATGGTGGTACCGACTTTCGGCCAGACCTTCACCGGACTGTTCGAGGATGTCGAGGGCATCAGCAAGGCCCTCGACGACCTCGAGGCCAGGACCGGCCTGGACATTCCGATCCATGTCGACGGGGCCAGCGGCGCGTTCCTCGCGCCGTTCACCGCCCCCGAAATCTGCTGGGATTTCCGGCTTCCCCGCGTCAAGTCGATCAATGCCTCCGGCCACAAGACCGGGCTGGCCCCGCTCGGCGCGGGCTGGGCCATCTGGCGCACCAAGGACGACCTGCCCGAGGACCTCATCTTCAATGTCGACTACCTCGGCGGCAATATGCCCACCTTCAACCTGAACTTCTCCCGGCCCGGCGGGCAGGCCGTGACCCAGTACTACGAGTTCATTCGGCTGGGTCGCCCCGGGTATCGAAAGGTGCAGTCCGCCATCTATATCGCCAGCCAGCATCTGGCCAAGGGCATCGCCGAGACCGGGCGCTTCGAACTCATCCACGACGCCGATCCGCGCCGCGGCATCACCGCCGTCTCGTGGAAGTTGGCCAAGGGCGAGGACTTCAACCTCTACGACCTCTCGGACCGGCTGCGCACCCGGGGCTGGCTCATCGCCGCCTACCCGCTGCCCGCCGACCGCGAGGACGAGACCATCATGCGCGCGGTGCTGCGCCACGGTTTCACCATCGACATGGCCGATCTGCTGCTCGCCGACCTGGACCGCAGCCTGAAGGTGCTGGGCAAGCACCCGATGAAGGTCCCGCTCACCCGCGAGGAGGCGGGCGGCTTCCCGCACAACGCCCGCGCGGCGGTGCCCACACCTCAGGCGAAACCGGTGCGGGCCAAGGCATCCGGAGGCAGGGCAGCCACGAATGGGAAGGCGGACGGAAAGATGACCGGTAAGACGGCCAAGGCGGGTAAGGCGGCAAAGTCCAAGGGCGGCAAGAAGTGAGCGCGGCCGAGAGTTCGTCCGCCGCAGGCACTTCCACCGCGATCCCGGCGAAAAGCGCCGGGACCACGAAGTATCTCAGCACCGTCGCTCTCGGCTTCACCACCGCCGCCGCCATTGTCACCAGCCTGCGTGGGCTGCCCGCCATGGGCAAGGAAGAACTGACGATGTTCTTCTACATCGCGTTCTCGGTGATTCTCTTCCTCATTCCCGCCGGACTGGTCTCGGCCGAACTCGGCAGCGCCTACGGCAAGCAGGCCGGTGGCCTGTATGCCTGGATCAGCGGCGCGTTCGGCAAGCGCGTCGGGTTCTGGGCGATCTTCCTGTCCTGGTTGCAGGCCATGGTGTTCTACCCGACCGGCCTGAGCTTCGCGGCCGCGGGCGTCGCCTTCGCCATCGACAAACCCGATCTGGCACAGAACCATTGGTACGTCGGCGTGTTCTCGGTCCTCGCCTACTGGCTGTGCACCGCCGTGGCGCTGCGCGGAAATCAGTTCGCCGCCAAGGTGACCCAGGCCGGATTCTTGCTGGGCACCGCCATTCCCGGGCTGATCCTGGTCGGGCTGTTCCTGTGGTGGTTGCTGGGCGGGCACTCGATCGGCTGGCAGCACACCACCGATCCCGCGGTGACCGTCCACCACGACGGCCACGACGGGCCGCGCTTCATGCCCTATATCGCCGGGCTGTCCTCGCTCGCCTTCCTCGGAAACATCCTGGAGAACTTCACCGGCATCGAATCGCAGGCGGTGCACGCCACCGAATTGCGGAACCCGGGCCGGGAGTACCCGGTGGCCATCGCCATTGCCGCGGTGGCCTCGGCGGGCATCTTCACCCTGGGCGCGCTGGCGATCGCGGGCATCCTGCCCTATGACGAGATCAACCTGAACTCGGGCGTTTTCGACGCCATGCGGTCGGGATTCGGCACGCTCATGAACATCGGGTGGCCCGTGCTGATTCTGGCGGCCATGATCGCCTACGGCGCGCTGGCGGGCACCCTGGCCTGGGTCACCGGACCCAGCCGCGGTGTGCTCGCCACCGCGCACGACGGCATGCTGCCGCCGGTCCTGCAGAAGGTGAATCCCCGTGGCGTGCAGGTGAACATCCTGCTCGTCCAGGGCATCGCGGTGACGGTGCTGTGCGCGCCGTACTTCGTCATGACCGATGTCAGCAGCGCGTTCTTCCTCATCACGGCCATGGCGGTCGGCATCTACATCATCATCTACCTGTTCATGTACGCCGCCGCCGTCCGCCTGCGCTACACCCAGCCGACTATGCCGCGCCCCTTCGCGATCCCCGGCGGCCGCGCGGGCATGTGGGGTTTCGCCGGAATCGGCTTCCTGGCCATGGCTTTCGCACTGGTCACGGCCTTCGTGCCGCCCGACCAACTGCCGATCGGCAACCCGACCACCTACATCCTGCTGGTGGCGGGCGGCACCGTCTTCTTCTGCGCCATCCCGATCGTGGTGGAGCGGTTGAAGAAACCCGATTGGGCCGCACCGGATCACGAGAAGGTCAAATCACACGGCCCGAGCAGCGAACTGCGGGAGCGCCTGAACCGGCGTTAGCCGACCAGCGCGCCCAACGGCAGCCCGATCGCGATGGCCACCAGGATGAACAGGGTGTTCGGCAGCTGGAAGGAGTGATCCAGCACGAATCTGCCGATGCGGGTGCTGCCCGTCTGATCCATGGCGACCGTCGCGATCTGGGAACCGTTGGCGGGCAGGATGTACATGCCCTGGCAGGCGGGCCACATTCCGGTGATCACCGCGGGCGACAGACCCAACGCGATGCCGATGGGCACGATGGCCTGCGTCGTACTGGACTGGCTGGTCGTCAGCATGGCGACCACCGCCAGCGCCACCGCGAACAACCACTTGTGATCGCTCACCGCCTGTCCCAGCGAATGTTCGATCTGCTGGTGGTTCTCGGCCACGAAGGTGTTCGCCAGCCAGGCCAGACCCAGGACCGCGACCGCGCCCACGATGCCCGGTCCGAAGATGGACTGCTTGGGCACCTGGGCCGGATCCGCCTTGCAGATCAAGAAGATCAGGACCGTCACCAATCCCATGACCAACTCGATGGTGGTGGTCACCGACAGCCGCTCCCCGCCGACCACCGGGCGCAGCTGGGAGATCAGGCCCATGGCCACCACCAGCAGCACGCCGCCGAGGAAGATCAGGGCCGAATTACGCGCCGGGGCAGGCAGTTTCGAGGTCAGGTCGATCGGTTCGGGCGGGGTGATGTGCCCTTCGGCCAGTCGGCGCTGAAATTCCGGATCGGCGGCCAGATCCTTGCCCACGCGGGTCTCCACCAGCGCCGCCACGACCAGCCCCGCAATGCAGGCGGGCCACATCACCAGCAGGATCTTGCCGAGCGCGAAGCCGTGCGGCTCCAGCAAGACCGCCAGCGACGCCGTGGCCGCCGACACCGGGCTGGCCAGAATTCCCGCCTGGGAGGCCACCGCCGCCATCGCCAACGGCCTTTCGGGCCGCAGCTTCTGGTTGTAGGCGACGCTGTAGATCACCGGCAGCAGGGCGTAGTAGATGAATCCGGTGCCCGCCCCGACGGTGAACAGGAACGACATGGCCGGGGCCAGGAACACCA
This sequence comes from Nocardia sp. CDC160, assembly GCF_035818795.1. Classification (NCBI taxonomy): domain Bacteria; kingdom Bacillati; phylum Actinomycetota; class Actinomycetes; order Mycobacteriales; family Nocardiaceae; genus Nocardia; species Nocardia sp. CDC160. The sequence continues at coordinate 746,659 of NZ_JAYKYT010000001.1, forward strand.
CGGCCTTGGGGCGGCTCATGATCACCCGGGTGGCCTGGCGGACCATCCAGTCGGTGCCGCCGACCGTCTGCATCACCGAGGCGGCCGTCACCACCAGCAGGACGATGAGAATGATGTCGACGGGCGGATTGCCCGGCTTCACATGGAATCCGAAGACCAGCACCAGCAGCCCGACCAGACCCCACGCGCCGATGCCGACGCCACCCGTGCGCACGCCCAGCAGGATCGCCAGAATGACGACCGCGCCCTCGATGGCCATCATCATGCGCTCGGCCCGATCCCCGGGCCGCCGGTGCTCACCAGATGCCGTACCGGAATCGGGGTTTCGACGATCCGATCCCCCTCGGCCGCCACCCGCCACGCCTTGCCGTCGGCCTGCGAGGACACCGCGCCGACCAGTTCCGCACCGTGGAAGTGCAGCGACACCAGATTATCGATGGCGTAACCCGGTGGTAGCTCACCTTTTTGAATGGCCCGGTGAAACAGCGGCTGGCGCTGGTCCTCGGCGTCGTAGTGCGGGCAGCAGCTGCCCGCCAGCAGGCCCAGCCCCTCCGGCAGGATTTGCAGCGTCGGGCCGTAGGAGTCGGTGGTGCCGCCCTGGAACCAACAGATCGCCCCGGCGCTGCCGCCGGTCATGACCGCGCCGTTCTCCCACGCCTCGCGCAGCAACACGTCCACGCCCTGGCGTCGCCAGACATCCAGCATGTTCGCCGTATTGCCGCCGCCGACGTGGACCACGTCCATGCTCAGAATGAATTCGCGCAGGTCGGTAATGCTGCGAGAGAACAGGCGGAGGTGGAACGGCGCGCAGCGGTCCGCGGTGTAGGTCTCGTAGAAACTGACGATGTAGTCCGGGTTGTCACCGGTCGCGGTGCCCAGGAACAGCACTCGCGGCTTCGGCTTCCCCGTCAGGCCCAGGATGAACTCGTGCAGCGGATCTCCCCGCCGGTCCATCATCGCCCGACCCGCGCCCGTGGCTACCACGTGACCGACCATGAATCCGCCCCTCTCCGAGCGAGATCACCGATGTCGGTTCACATGGTAGCTACGCGATTGCCTCCTATTTGTCAGCCAGGCCGACAGTGTCTTTGTCGGCCAAGCCGACAGTGTCGAGGACCCAGGCGAATTCGAAGGCCACTTCCTTCCACTTCTCGTAGCGGCCGCTGACGCCGCCGTGGCCCGCGCTCATCTCGGTCTTCAACAGCAGTTGCTGGTGGCCGGTCTTGGTGGCGCGCAGCTTGGCCACCCACTTGGCCGGTTCCACGTACAGCACCCGGGTGTCGTTGAGGCCGGTGATGGCCAGCATGGCCGGATAGTCCTGCGCCGTCACGTTCTCGTACGGCGAATAGGACTTCATGTAGTCGTAGACTTCCTTGTCCTCCAAGGGATTACCCCACTCGTCCCATTCGGTGACGGTGAGCGGCAGGGAGGGGTCCAGGATGGAGGTCAGCGGGTCCACGAACGGCACATTGGACAAAATGCCCGCGAACAGGTGCGGGGCCATATTGGCCACCGCGCCCATGAGCAGCCCGCCCGCGCTGCCGCCGTCGGCCACCATGCGGTCGGGCGCGGTCACCTCGGAATCCACCAAATGCTGTGCGACCGAGACGAAGTCGGTGAAGGTGTTCTTCTTGGTGAGGGTCTTGCCATGCTCGTACCAGAGCCGACCCATCTCACCGCCGCCGCGCACATGCGCCACCGCGAACACCATGCCGCGGTCCAGCAGCGACAGCCGCGCCACCGAGAAGTACGGGTCGATGGCGGCCTCGTAGGAGCCATATCCGTAGAGCAGCAACGGCTTCGGACCCTCGACCGCATCCCGGCGCATGACCAGCGAGATCGGCACCCGGGTGCCGTCCGCGGCCACCGCCCAATCGCGTTGCTGCACATAGTCGTCGGCGTTGTAGCCGCCCAGCACCACCTGCTCCTTGCGCAGCAGCAGCTCACCGGTCTCGGGCACGTAGTCGAAGACCTGGGTGGGGGTGATGAAGGAGGTGAGCCCGATGCGCAGCATGGGCTGCTCCCACTCCGGGTTCGAGCTCAGCCCGGCCGAGAACAGGGCCAGATCGAAATCGATGTCGCGCAGCTCGCCGTAGCCCTCGGAGGTCAACGGCCACACCGCGACTCGCGGCAGCGCCTCGCGGCGGTAGCTGAGCACCAGCTTGTCGGCGAAGGCGTCGATGTCCTCGAGCCGCACGTCGTCGCGGTGCGGAATCAGAATGCGCTGCTGGGCCGGATCCGACAGCGGGGCCTCGGCGAGCACGAAGTTGACCGCCTTCACCCCGTCCACCACATCGTTGTGCAGGATGAGCAGCTTGTCCTCGCCGCCGATCACCGCGTGCTCGGCGGAGTACTCCACGCCCTCGCGGCGCGGCATGAGCACCCGGAACTCGCCCTCCGGATTGTCGGCCTCGAGGATCCAGTTCTCCGTGGTGATCTTGGAGCCGGTCATGATGACCAGGAACTTCTCCGAGCGGGTCGCGCCGATGCTGACCCAGAAGCTCTCGTCCGCCTCGTGGAAGACGCGCACATCCGCGGCCTGCTCGGTGCCCAGGCGGTGCCGCCACACGCTGTCGGGCCGCCAGGACTCGTCGAGGGTCTGATAGAAGAGATGCGTTCCGTCCAGCGACCAGGTCGCGCCCGGCGCGATATTCGGGATCTCGTCGGCGAGCAGCTCGCCGGTGCGCAGATCCTTGACCCGCAGCGTGTAGCGCTCATTGCCGAGGGTGTCCACCGAGTAGGCGAGCAGGTCACCGGCGTGGCTGATGGAGTACGCGCCGAGGGCGAAGAAGTCGTGGCCCTGGGCCAGCTCATTGGAGTCGAGGACGATCTCCTCGCCCGGAATCTCGACGTCGGCCTCCAGCTTGGGCGGGGTCCAGTCGTCGGGATCGGCGATCGGGCAGCGGCAGTGCACGCCGTGCTGCTTGCCCTCGAAGGTGCGCGAGTAGTACCAGTAGTCGCCCATGCGGGTCGGCAACGACAGGTCGGTCTCCTGGGTGCGGCCCTTGATCTCCTCGAAGATCTTCTCCCGCAGCGGGCCCAGCTTGGCGGTCTGCGCGTCGGTGTAGGCGTTCTCCGCCTCCAGGTACGCGATGACCTCGGGATTCTCCTTGTCCCGCAGCCACTCGTACTCGTCGACGAACACGTCCCCGTGGTGCACGCGCTCCTTGGGCACCCGCTTGGCGATCGGCGCCACCACCGCGCCGGTTACTGAGGTCGCGCTCCCACTGTCCAAAGCCATGGGGTCCACGTTAGTAGCGCGCCCCCGGCGCTGGTCCGCGACCCGGCCGTGGCGCGGCTCCCGCACCGACGGGCGGGGAGCCGCACGGCGCGGCTCGTGGCCAACGCGTTCGAACTCAGCGCAATCGCCGCTGCCGTGCCCCATTCCCGGCGTGCTGATGCTGCTCGTAGAGATAGAACACCGCTGCCTTGCGACGGGCGCATTGGTCAGTCGGGCAACTTCGGTGAATCCGCAGAATGCTGTGAGCCAGTTCCACAGTGAAGCGCTCCGGAACCATCTCACAGCTGTCGGAGATGGGAGCAGCCCGCTGCGGGGACCATGGCGTGCGCACCACAAACCTCCTTCCGCTGACAGAAGATGGAATATCCGATCCGAACCCCTCACAAACACTGGCATGATGAGTGCGATCTACATCACCGACCAGTACTCGCTGGTGCCGCACAGGGGAGGCCGACAGTGGAAGCGAAAAATCGCGCGATCGAAGCCGATGCGGTGTGGCGGCGCGGCGACGAGAACGCCGACGGCGTCGAGATCGCCTTTCTGGCCAGTGGAAACGTGGGATTGCGGGATTCCCGCAATCCGGACGGACCCGTTCTGATCTTCACCCCGGGCGAGTGGGAAGCCTTCGTCGCGGGAGCCAAGGACGGCGAATTCAACCGGCCCGGAGCCTGATTCGGGTGGGCCCGACTCGATTCGAATCGGGCCCACCCGAATTCGTTCAGGGGGCTTGATCGGGCCGCGGCGTCGGCCCGCTCAAGCTCCGATCGCGGGACCGATGGTCGGCCAAGATTCGTGCAGCGTGTCCTGCCAGTACGACCACGAATGCGTGCCCACCGGCGAATGCTCCACCCGCGCCGGGATGTTCAGGGAGCGCAGTCGCTGCTCGAACGAGGTGACGCAGGCGTCCACCCCGAATTCGATGGGCCCGCCGAAGAAGATGTTCTCCGGCAGCTGCGGTTTGATCTCCAGCTCGTGCGGGCCGGGAATGCCGGTGCCGGTGGACAGGAAGATGGTCTTGCCGCGCAGCGCCTCGGTCAGCACCGCCGGATTGTGTTCCTGCCATGCGGGACTCGTCGGCCCGCCCCACATATTGAGCGGATTGCCACCGCGATTCGCGATCGAGAACATCATCGCGCCCTGGGCGATGGTGGTGTCCGGGCACGCGCTGTAGCCCGCCACCGCGCGATACAGCTCCGGATGCCGCACCGCGAGCACGAAGGCCGCGATGCCGCCCATGGACAGCCCACCGATGGCATTCACCCCGTTACCGGCGAAGTAGTCGTCGATGATGGGCGGAAGTTCTTGTGTCAGAAAGGTTTCCCACTGATAGCGGCCGAAGCGCGCGTCATCGGCGGCCCAGTCGGTGTAGTAGCTGGCCTGGCCGCCCATGGGCAGCACCACGTTCACGTTCTTGCCCTGGAAGAAGGGTTCGGCATCGGTGGCATTGGTCCAGGTGCTCTGGTTCGCGCCCGGATCGAGGCCGTCGAGCAGGTAGTAGCTGGGGCGGTCGCCGCCACCGGCCGGGTGTAGCACCTGGACCTGGATGGTGCGGCCCATGGCCGCGGAGTCGATGAAGATCGCCGAGCGGGTCGCGCTCAGCTGGTCGACGCGGACCACCTGTGCCGCCCGGGCGACCACCGGCGGCGTGGCCACCGGACACAGCAAACCAGCAGCAATGGCCAAAACTGCTGCGGCAACGACTCTTTTGCGCATGCCCCACCTCCATCAGCCCACCACAATCACGATCAAACGTAACTCGAGTGACTGCGGTGACGCGGAGAAATCAGGTTATGGCGTGTCCTCGGCAAACCAGACGGTTCGGATATGGTAATGCGCCTCGGCTATGAATCGGAAGGGGTTCGGGACAATGCGCCCCGAATCGATCCCGCCAGATAGTCCAGGTCCGCCCGTGGCGGCGTGGTCGGCCGCGCCCGCAGCCCGAAACCGTCGCCCGGAGTGCGCGGAATCACGTGCAGATGCACATGGAAGACCTCCTGGCCCGCCGTCACCCCGTCGGCCAGGAAGAAGTTCACGCCATCGCAGCCCACCTCCGAGGCCCGCAGGCCCGCCGCGATCCGCTGCCCCACCTGAAACAGCTTGCCGCCCAAGGCCGGATCCAGCTCGGCGAGACTGCGGGCCGGGGTCTTCGGAATCACCAGCACATGCCCGGGCGTCACCGGCCGAATATCCATGAACGCCAACACATCCTCGTCCTCGTACACCTTCGAGGACGGTGCCCGCCCGGCAACGATGTCGGAGAAGATCGTGTAAGGATTCATGCCCCGCAGCTTAAAACCCGACGACCCGGTCCATTCGATGGCCGGGGCGGCATGACCACACTCACCACCAACTCATTCGCCCCCGGCTCCGTTCAGGAGCCGGGGGCGAGATTCGAGAGTCGTTGTATCCCTAGAGGATCGGGGAGGGCGTGTAGCGGGCCGCCTCCGGATTGGCGTCCACCAGCTTCTGCACCTGGGCGATGACATCGGCGACCTGGGCCTCGGCCGCTCCGATGAACGCGGAGCGGTCGGCCAGGGCGGCGTCGAGCGCCGCGCGGTCCAGCGGCATGCGGTCGTCGGCGGCCAGGCGATCCAGCAGATCGGGCTCGCGGCCCTGCTCGCGCATGGCCAGCGCCACGGCCACCGCGTGCTCCTTGATGACCTCGTGGGCGGTCTCGCGGCCCACGCCCGCGCGCACGGCCGCCATCAGCATGCGGGTGGTGGCCAGGAACGGCAGGTAGCGGTTGAGCTCGCGATCGATGACGGCCGGGTAGGCGCCGAACTCGGCCAGGACCGTCAGGAAGGTCTCCATCATGCCGTCGATGGCGAAGAAGGCGTCCGGCAGCGCGACGCGGCGCACCACCGAGCAGAACACATCGCCCTCGTTCCATTGCGCGCCAGCCAATTCCGCCGCCATGGAGGCGTAGCCGCGCAGCACCACCTGCAGGCCGTTGACGCGCTCGCAGGAGCGGGTGTTCATCTTGTGCGGCATGGCCGAGGAGCCGACCTGGCCGGGCTGGAAGCCCTCGGTCACCAGCTCGTGGCCCGCCATCAGGCGAATGGTGTGCGCGAACGAGGACGGGCCCGCGCCCACCTGCACCAGGGCGGAGAGCACGTCGTGGTCCAGCGAGCGCGGGTAGATCTGGCCGACGCTGGTGAAGACGTTGGCGAAGCCCAGGTGCCCGGCGACCTTCTGCTCGAGCTGCGCCAGCTTGGCCGCGTCGCCGCCGAGCAGGTCCAGCATGTCCTGGGCGGTGCCCATCGGGCCCTTGATGCCGCGCAGCGGGTAGCGGTCGATGAGCTCCCGCAGCCGGGTCAGCGCGATGAGCAATTCGTCTGCGGCGGAAGCGAATCGCTTACCCAGCGTGGTGGCCTGCGCCGCGACATTGTGCGAGCGCCCCGCCATCACCAGCGTCTGGTACTCGGCCGCCCGCTCCGCCAGCCGCGCCGCAATGGCCACCCCGTGCGCGTACACATGCTCGAGCGAGAGCCGAATCTGCAACTGCTCCACATTCTCGGTGAGATCCCGAGAGGTCATCCCCTTGTGCACGTGCTCGTGCCCGGCGAGCGCGTTGAACTCCTCGATCCGCGCCTTCACATCGTGCCGGGTGACCCGCTCCCGCTCCGCGATCGAAGCCAGATCCACCCGATCCACAACCCGCTCGTAGTCCTCGACCACCCCCGCCGGAACATCCACCCCCAACTCGGCCTGCGCCCGCAGCACCTCCAGCCACAGCCGCCGCTCGAGCACGATCTTGTTCTCGGGCGACCACAGATGAACCAGCTCGGGGCTGGCGTAACGGGTGGCAAGGACGTTCGGCACAAGACTCACGTTGTGCCAGTTTACCGGCACGTTTACGCCCAGTTTGCCCAGCACCGTCCGTGGCACCCGGCGACTGCCCGCTGTTGCGAGTTCAGCCCCCTCGGTTGGGGTTTCAGGGGCTTGCCCCTGAGTCTTTTCTGTTGTTGGGGTTTCAGGGGGTACCCCTGAGAGTCCGAGAGTTGGTTAGGCCGGTGGGGCGACGATGTCGATGATCTCGAGGAGGGCGGCGCGCGCCATGCGGCGCGGCTGCGGGTCGAGTTCACCGAGCGCGGTCACCACCGCCCCATCGACGACCGCCACCAGGCGGCGGGCCTGTTCCGCGCGCACCACCCGATCGGAGCGGCGCAGCACGTCCAGCAGTAGCTCGTCGAGCTGGGCGCGTAGTCGAAGCTGCACTTCTCGGAGTTCGGGGTGGCGGGCCGAGGCGACCGAGCGCTCGTAGCGGGCGATGAGCTGGCCCCGGGCGTCCTCGTCCTGAATCTCCGGACCCACCAACAGGTCCAGCACGAGTTCGACGGTGGCCTCGGCGCCGCGGCGGCGGTGGGTGACCTCACCCACCCGACGACGCATGGTCTCCAATTCGGCATTGCCGGAGAACTCGACCGCGCGCGCGATCAGATCCTCCAGCGATTCGAAGTAGTAGGTGGTCGACGCGAGCGGCAGATCCGCCCGGGTCGCCACCGAGCGGTGCCGGACCGCCTCGAAGCCACCTTCGAGCAGAAGCTCGGCGGCGGCACAAACCAGCGCTTGGCGACGCCGTTCGCCTTTCGGAGTCGTCGCAGTGGTCACGGTGCAATCGTGCCAGTCATCTTCGACGCTGTGTTCATTTTGCCCACCGCGTTCAATCCGCTTGGCAGATCAGGCCAAATACCGTTCCAACCGGTCGAGTGCCGCTTCGATGTCGGCGCTGGCCCCGGCGAACGAGAAGCGAACCGTGTGATGACCATTGCGGGTGTCGAAATCGATGCCCGGGGCGAGCGCCACGCCGGTGTTGTCGAGCACCTCGGTGCACCAGCGCATCGAGTCGTCGGTCAGGTGCGCGATATCGGCGTAGGCGTAGAACGCGCCGTCAGCGGGGGCCAGATCGGTGATGCCGAGTTTCGGCAGGCCGGTGAGCAACAGCTGACGGTTTGCCGCATAGCGTCGAACATGACCGTCCAGTTCGGCTTTGGCCTCCGCGCCGAACGCGTGCACCGCCGCGAACTGAGAAATAGCGGGCGGGCACACGGTCATATTGGAAGCCAAGCGCTGGAGTGCGGGTCGCAGAGATTCGGGGACCAGCATCCACCCCAGCCGCCACCCGGTCATGGAGAAGTATTTCGACACCGAGCCGATGACGACCGACTCGCGTGAGGTCTCCCAGGCCGAGGAGGTCGGTTCGGTGTCGTCGTACACGATGCCGTGATAGATCTCGTCGGAGATCAGCAGCGTCCCGTGCTCATCGCACCAGCGGGCCAGCGCGGCCAGCTCCGCGGGCGCGATCATGGTCCCGGTCGGATTGGCCGGGCTCGCCACGATCAGCCCCGCGGGCGGCTCCGGCAGCGCCTCGAGCATGGCCACGGTCGGCTGGAATCGGGTCTCGGGCCCGCAGTCCAGTTCCACTACCTTGCAACCCAGCGCGGTCAGCGTGTTCCGGTAGGCCGGATAGCCGGGCCGGGCCACCACCACGGTGTCCCCGAGATCGAACGCCGCCAGGAAGATCAGCGTGAAAGCGCCCGACGAACCGGTGGTCACCACCACGTCCTCGGCGTCCACCCGCACCCCGTAGGTGCTCCGGTGGTGCTCGGCGATGGCCTCCCGCAAGGGCAGGATCCCGAATGTCTCGGTATATCCCAGCAATTCGCTGTCCATTGCCGCCCTGGTGGCCCGCAGCACCGCCTCCGGTGCGGGCGTGGAGGGCTGCCCCGCCGCCAGCACCAGCACATCTCCGTGTGTCCGGGCCCGCTGCGCTGCTGCTTTCCAGACGTCCATCACGTAGAAAGGTGGAATGGTCGACCGGCGAGATTCGATACGCACTCGACAGACGGTAGAGCACCCGCTCCCCCGCCTGTCCGGGAACGGCCACGCGAATGCCTGAGGAGGGCGCTGTGCAGGGGGGACCAGCAACCACCGGGAACACCCCGGAAACGGACGCACACCCACCCAACCCCACCCCACCTGCGCCGGAACCACCCGCCCAACCCGAGCGCCTCCTGGGTGCCCTCGTCCGACGGCGTCGCTCCACCCCCCTTCCCCGGCCCGACTCCGATGAGGCCGCGGACCTCACCCTCGCCGAGGCGGCACCCGATAGCGACGGCTTCCGCTTCACGGGCGGCAGCTATACCCCCGGGGTGCGGTCGCAATTGGCCGCCGAAGACACGGGGCCTTCGCGGTTCGAGGAGGTCGCGGCGCGGCTGCGGCGGGTGGCGGTCCGGCTGCTACGGCAGGTCGTGGAGTGGCTACGGGTGTATGCACCGATCGTGCGCGATCGGGCTGTCGAGCTCTGGCGACAGCGGCCGCGTTCGTGGGCCGAGACCGTCGAGCTGGCGCGGCGCGGGCGGGCCGAGGCGCGGCGGCGGTGGCCGACGGTGCGGGCGTGGAGCATTCGGCATCGGGTGCTGATCGGGGGCGTGGTCGCGGTGCTGGTGTTCGCGAGTGCGGACGGGGCGCTGGGGTTGATTCCCAGCGATGCGCAGGTGAGTCCCGGTGTGGCGCTGCGGGTTCCGGTGCAGTACCCGCTGCAGGTGCAGGCCTCGCCGGAGTCGTCGAAGCGGTATCTGGACGCCATCAACAATGGTGAGCATCTGCGCGAGCAGGCGGTGGTGTCGGCGGCCGCGGCGCAGACGCTGGAGCGGGCCAAGGCGGAGGCCGCGGCCGCGGTGGCCGGGCAGCCGCAGCCGTGGATGACCCCGTCGCCGGACAGCTCGCTGCCGCCGGGCTTCGTGATCCCGGGCGTCGGCGGCTACGCCCTGCCCGCCAAGGGCGTGTTCACCTCCGGATTCGGCCCGCGCTGGGGCACTTTCCACGCGGGCATCGATATCGCCGCGCCCCTGGGTTCACCGATCTACGCGGTGGCGGCGGGCACGGTCATCGACGCCGGACCGGCGCAGGGCTTCGGCCTGTGGGTCCGCATCCGCCACGACGACGGCACCATCTCCGTCTACGGGCACATGTACGACTTCTCGGTCTCGGTCGGCGAACGCGTCCCCGCGGGCCTCCAGATTGCCCGCATCGGCAACCGCGGCGACTCCACCGGCCCCCACCTGCACTTCGAGATCATCATCAACGGCCAGCACGTCGACCCCCAACCGTGGCTGGCCCAGCACGGCATCATCGTCGGATAAGGGCTTCGAATACGAATGCGGCCGTCCGAATTCGGTTCGGACGGGCGCACTTTCGGGTGGGAGTCAGTTCGCGGTGGGGATGGTGATCCGTCCCTCTTCGGCGGCCTGGCCGATGTCGCTGCGGAAGTGGCCGCCCGGCAGCTTGATTCCGGCGAGCCGGTCGTAGGCGTTGCGGCGGGCCTCGGCGAGGTTCGCGCCCTGGCCGACAATGGCGAGCACGCGGCCGCCCGCCGACACCAGCGCGCCGTCCTCGCGCTGCGCGGTCCCGGCGTGCAGCACCTCGGATTCGGTTCCGGTGCCGGTGGATTCGGCCCCGGTGATGACATCGCCGCGGCGCGGGCTGGCCGGGTAGTTCTCGGCGGCCAGCACCACGGTGACGGCGGAGCCGTCCTTCCAGCGCGGCGGGGCCACCCGATCGAGGGTGCCGGTGGCGGTGGCGTAGAGCAGCTCGCCCAGCGGGCTGTCCAGCATGGCCAGCACGGCCTGGGTCTCGGGATCGCCGAAGCGGCAGTTGAATTCGACCACGGCCGGTCCGGCCTGGCCGATGGCGAGCCCGGCGTAGAGCAGGCCGCTGAACGGCACGCCGCGGCGAACCATCTCGGCCGCAACGGGTTTCACCACGTCCTCGACAATGGCGGTGAGGGTCTGCTCCGGCAGCCACGGCAGCGGCGTGTACGCGCCCATGCCGCCGGTATTGGGTCCGGTGTCCCCGTCGCCGACGCGCTTGTGGTCCTGCGCGGGCAGCAGCGGCACCACGGTCTCGCCGTCGACGAGGCAGAACAGCGACACCTCGGGCCCGTCGAGGAAGGACTCCAGCAGCACCGGGTGGCCCTGCTCGAGCAGTTCGGCCCCGTGCTCGCGCGCCACCGACCGGTCCGCGGTCACCACGACGCCCTTACCGGCGGCCAGCCCGTCGTCCTTGACGACCCAGGTCGGACCGAATCGATCCAGCGCCGCGTCCAATTCGCCCGGGTGGTCGACGATCTCGCTGTGCGCGGTCCGCACCCCGGCGGCGTTCATGACGTCCTTGGCGAAGGCCTTGGAGCCCTCGATCTTGGCGGCCTCGGCGGACGGCCCGAACGTAGGGATGCCCGCGGCCCGCACGGCGTCGGCGACACCGAGCACCAGCGGCACCTCGGGCCCGATCACCACCAGATCCACGCCCAGCTCCTGCGCCAGCGCGGCCACGTCCTCCCCGGAGCTGGCGTCGACGGCATGCACCTGCGCATGCTGGGCGATGCCCGCGTTACCGGGCGCGGCGTGGACGGCGGTCACCGCCGGGTCCTTCCGCAGTGCCAGGACGAGGGCATGTTCACGGGCTCCGGAACCGATGACGAGTACGCGCACGGCAGACAGCTTAAAGGGCTGGCCATCGGCAATCGGTGGCGGTCTGTTGTGCGTTCGCGCGGTGCTCGCCTTCCCCGCGTAGTGTCCGGGGCATGGCTTCTGTTTTCTCCGCAATCATCAACGGTCAGCTGCCGGGCCGGTTCGTCTGGGAGGACGAGGAATTCGTCGCTTTCCTCACGATCGCCCCGGTGACGCAGGGGCACACGCTGGTGGTGCCGCGCCAGGAGATCGATCAGTGGCAGGACGTCGATCCGGACACCTTCGCGCGCATGAACGGCGTCGCCCAGAAGATCGGCAAGGCCGTGCGCGCCGCGTGGGACGCCCCGCGCGCGGGTCTGCTCATCGCGGGTCTGGAGGTGCCGCACCTGCACATGCACGTGTTCCCGGCCTTCGAACTGGGCAATTTCGACATCACCGGCGCCGATCCGGAACCGAGCAAGGAATCCCTCGACGAGGCCCACGCCAAGATCAAGCAGGCCCTGCGCGATCTGGGCTACGGCGCGAACGTCCCGGAGTAGACGCACCGAGCACACTCGACCTCGCCCCGGGGCGGGGTCGAGGCCGCGGGGCGGGGTCGTCTCAGCGTGCGTCGCGGGGCAGGCGCACGGTGAAGGTCGTCCCCTCCCCCGGTTCGCTGGCCACCGACACCGTGCCGCCGTGGGCATCGACCAGTGCCTGCACGATCGAAAGTCCCAGTCCCGTACCGCCGCTGACCCGACTGCGCGAGGCGTCGGTGCGGTAGAAGCGTTCGAAGACCCGCTGGGCCTGCTCGGGCTCGAGGCCCGGCCCGGTGTCGGCGACCTCGATCAGCACCTCGTTCTCGACGGGCGTGAGCCGCACCGTCACCTCGGCGTCGGTGGGCGTGTGCACCAGCGCGTTGTTGATCAGGTTGGCGAGCACCTGTCGCAACCGCGCCTCGTCGCCGAGCATCTCCAAAGTGCCGGGCCCGGGCCGGATTTCGAGATCGACCTTGCGCTCCGGCCCGTCCGGATGCTCGGCCGCGGCCTGGGCGCGCGCACTGTGCACGGCATCGCTGGCCAGCGTGAGCAGGTCCACCGGCCGCCGCTCGACCGGCCGCTGCGCGTCCAGGCGGGCCAGCATGAGCAGATCCTCGACCAGCAGACCCATGCGCTTGGATTCGCGTTCGATGCGATCCATGAGCATCTCCGGATCGGTGATCGCGCCCTGCCGGTACAGCTCGGAGAAGCCCTTGATGGTGGTGAGCGGGGTGCGCAATTCGTGGCTGGCGTCGGCGACGAAGCGCCGCATCTTGGCCTCGGAGCGCCGCGCCGCCTCCTCGGAGGCCTCGGTGGCGGCGAACGCCTGCTGAATCTGGGTCAGCATGGTGTTCAACGACTGCGAGAGGTGATCGACCTCGGTATCGGTGCCGCGCACCGGAACTCGCTGATGCAGGTCCCCGCCCGCGATGGCCGCCGCCGTGCGCTCGACCTCCCGCAACGGCCGCAGACTGCGCCGAATCACGATGCGCGCCACCGCGGCCAGGGCCGCGAGGACCAGCGCGCCGATCACCAGCTGCAGCACGATCAGCTTGTCCAGCAGCGAATTCGTCTCGTCCATGCGCAGGGCGATGGTGCTGTTGCCGTATTCGTTGACCGTCCGCAGCACCCGCCACTGCTCGGTGGAAGAACCGATCGAACCGACCGTCTCCGGCCGGGTGCCGATATCCGCGGGCACGTCCGGCTGCTGCGCGCCCGCCGACAGGCTCAGCGTGGTCTGGCCCGAAGTGTCCTGCACCTGAACCCAATACAGGTGCGGCGGCCGTTCCCGCCCGCGCACGGTGGGCAGTGGCTCGGGTCGCTGCGCACCGGGCGCGGCCCAGCTGTGTGCGGCGTCGTAGAGCTGCCGGTCGATGCGTTCGACCAGCACATTGCGCATGAGCGAGGTGACCGCGATGCCCGAGACGAGCAGTCCGAAGCCGACCAGGGATACGAGGGCCAGCACGAGGGTGGTGCGCAGGGGCACCGCGGCGAGGCGGTCAGCGAGCTTGCCCCGCAAGGTACTGGCTGCCCCTTTGCCGACAACAAGCTCGGCGGCGTTCACGTGGCGGCCGTTTTGCCGCGCGGTTCCCGCATCACATAGCCGACTCCGCGCAGGGTGTGAATCAACCGGTCCGGTCCGGTATCGACCTTCTTGCGCAGATACGACACATACGTCTCCACCACCCCGACCTCACCGCCGAAGTCGTAGCGCCACACATGATCCAGAATCCGCGGCTTGCTCAGCACCGTGCCCGCATTGACCAGGAAATACCGCAGCAATGTGAACTCGGTGGGCGACAACGACACCGGCTCCCCCGCCTTCCACACCTCGTGCGTGTCGTCGTCGAGCTCGATGTCCGCGAACCGCAGCCGCGAGGATTTGGTCTCGGGCGCGGCTCGGCCCGCGCGCCGCAGGATCACGCGTAGCCGCGCCACCACCTCTTCGAGGCTGAACGGCTTGGTCACGTAGTCGTCGGCCCCGAGCGTCAGCCCGGTGATCTTGTCGTCCACATCGTCGCGCGCGGTCAGGAACAGCACGGGCGAATCGATCCCGTCTGCCCGCAACCGCCGCAGCAACCCGAACCCATCCATACCCGGCATCATCACGTCGATGATCAGCGCGTCCGGCCGAAAGGTCTTGGCCTTGTCCAACCCCTCGGTGCCGCTCGCGGCGGCGGCGACCTCGAACCCCTGATACCGCAGACTCACCGACAGCAGCTCGACGATCATCGGCTCGTCGTCGACGACCAGCACCCTGGCCTCGGGTTCACGCATCTGCGCGGGCGCACCTGTCATGACGACATATTCTGCGCTTCGCCCGCGAAGAACCTGGCCCTTCCCTGGGAGTTTCCTGGGAACGGCGACGACTCGGAAATACGACGAACGCCGGTCGATGATCGACCGGCGTTCGTCGTCGAGCCCCCTGTCAGGATTGAACTGACGACCTTCGCTTTACAAGAGCGGTGCTCTACCACTGAGCTAAGGAGGCGGAAGCGGAGCAATCATAACCGGGGTCGTCGGCTGCGCGGAAAAGCCGACGTCCCGGTCGGAACGATGCTGCGTCTGGAACCGGAGCACGACCGGGCGACGCCAGGAGCGTCGCGCGGCCGCGTTCGGAAGCCGTTCGCGCAGTATCGGACTAACCGCAGGGTGTCAGGACTGCGCCGCCTGACGTGCCGCGTCGTCCGCCGCCATGGCGTCACGCAGGCTCTTCGGCCGCATATCGGTCCAGTTCTTTTCGACATACTCGACGCACGCGGCGCGGGAGTCCTCGCCGAAAACGACTCGCCAACCCGCCGGAACCTCGGCGAAGGCGGGCCACAGGGAGTGCTGTTCCTCATCGTTGAC
Organism: Nocardia sp. CDC160; assembly: GCF_035818795.1. NCBI lineage: Bacteria > Bacillati > Actinomycetota > Actinomycetes > Mycobacteriales > Nocardiaceae > Nocardia > Nocardia sp. CDC160. The sequence goes on from NZ_JAYKYT010000001.1 coordinate 761,739, forward strand.
CAGGACGAAGAACCGGCCGTCTTCGTCATCGAAGGGATTGGTGCTCATTTCACCTCACTGGATACTGGCGCTGTGTACGGAGTACGTAGACGGATCGCCCAACACCGCAGTGTTTGGAACGAGCCCCCGACGTTGATTCGACCCTAGCAAGGCAGGTGTTACCGCTGGGCGGTTACCTGCACTTCCTTGACCGGGCGAAGCATTCAGGCCGCGAAGAACTCGAGCAGGATCTTGTTGACGGCCTCCGGCTGCTCGAGGTAACCGAAGTGCCCGGCGTCGGGAACCTCCTGGTAGCGGGCACCCGGAATGATATCGGCGACCTCGCGGGAAAGATAGGGCGGAATCATCCGGTCGTCGGCGAAGCCCACGGACAGACACGGCACGGTGATGGCCTTGTAGGCGGCGGTGCGGTCGAAGTCGTGGTCCATGCGCCGCTGTGCCCGCACGCCGGGAGTGACCGGGCCGCCGGTGAATTCGAACAGGTCCAGCCAGTCGCGCGCGGCGTGCGCGTCGGCCAGGGTGGCCGGGCTGAGGTTCATCAGGGCGGTCATGGCGGCCTCGTATTTGGCGGGCAGCCGCACGCCGGTGGTGTCGAGTTCGTGTTCGCCCAGCGACAGCGTCTTCTGGAATTGGTCGAGCCGGGCGTGTCCGGCCATGAACACGGCCTTGCGCACCAGATCGGGCCGAGTCAGCGCGAGTTCCTGCGCGACCCGCGAGCCCATGGACTGTCCGACCACCAGCGCCGGTCCCTCGTCGAGGAATTCGATGAGGGCCGCGGTGTCGCGGACCAGATCGTCGATGGTGATTCCGTTGGGCGATTCGAAAGACGGTGCGATGCCGCGATTGTCGAAGGTGCAGACCCGGTATCCGGCCGCCACCAGCGCGGGCACCTGGTGCAGTTCCCACACCCGGCCGCCGCTGCCGGTGCCCATGATCATGACGACCAGCGGCGCGGACCCTTTGACGTCGGTGCCCTTGGAGCGGTCTCCCTTGACCTGGTAGTTCAGCGAGATTCCGTTCACCGTCGCCAACGGCATGCTTGCGACCCCTTCATCAGGTGTTTCGACTCGTGCTTTCGTCCACCGTATAGGTATCGGGACCCGGAACGTTTCGTCCCTCACCATTGCGGTTGGGGCTCGCAATACGAGCAGCGGGCGAGCACGACTTTCCCGACGGATACGATGGACGTCACGCACCAGCAGACTTTCCCGAGAGGACATCGATATGGCCGCGAAGACCGGCGCCAACGACATCGCGGACGACGATCTGGAACCGCTCGCCGACGAAACCGCTCGCCAGGCTCAGCGCGTGGTGGCCGCCTACGCCTCCGACGCCGACGAGTGCCGCATGCTGCTGTCGATGCTGGGCATCGGTCCGACGCGAGGCGAATAGAACCGTGCAGCCGGACAGCTCCGGTTCCGGTTTTGTCGTCGTCGCGAACCGGCTACCCGTCGACCTGGAGCGACTACCCGACGGCACCACCCGTTGGAAGCGCAGCCCCGGCGGCCTGGTGACCGCACTCGAGCCGGTACTGCGCAACAACAAGGGCGCCTGGGTCGGCTGGGCCGGTGTCCCCGATGTGGAACTGGATCCGATCGTCGAGGACGGCCTGGAACTGCACCCGGTGCCGCTGTCGGCCGAAGAGGTCGCCGACTACTACGAGGGCTTCTCCAACGCCACGCTGTGGCCGCTGTATCACGACGTGATCGTGCGGCCGGTGTACGACCGCCAGTGGTGGCAGGCGTACGTGCAGGTGAACCGCCGCTTCGCCGAGTACACCGCGAAGGTGGCCGCCGAGGGCGCGACGGTGTGGGTGCAGGACTACCAGCTGCAGCTGGTGCCCAAGATGCTGCGCATGCTGCGCCCCGATCTGACCATCGGCTTCTTCCTGCACATTCCGTTCCCGCCGGTGGAACTGTTCATGCAGATGCCCTGGCGCACCGAGATCGTCGAGGGCCTGCTGGGCGCCGACCTGATCGGCTTCCACCTGCCCGGCGGCGCGCAGAACTTCCTGTACCTGGCCAGACGCCTTGCCGGACAGCCGACTTCGCGCGGCAATGTGGGTGTGCGCTCGAAACTCGGTGTGGTGCAGGTGGGTTTCCGCACGGTGCGGGTGGGCGCGTTCCCGATCTCCATCACCTCCACCGAGCTCGACGAGTACTCGCGCCGCCGCAGCGTGCGCGAGCGGGCCGCGAAAATCCGTGCGGAACTGGGCAATCCGAAGACGATCCTGTTGGGTGTGGACCGGCTGGACTACACCAAGGGCATCGACATCCGCCTGGCCGCACTCGAGGAGCTGCTGCACGAGGGCCGGGTCAATCCCGAGGACACGGTCATGGTGCAGCTGGCGACGCCCAGCCGCGAGCGGGTCGAGTCCTACAAGCAGATGCGCGGCGACATCGAACGCCAGGTGGGCCGGATCAATGGCGAGTTCTCCCGCGTGGGCTATCCGGTGGTGCACTACCTGCACCGCCCGATCCCGCGCGAGGAACTGGTCGCCTTCTTCGTGGCGGCCGACGTCATGGTGGTGACGCCGCTGCGGGACGGCATGAACCTGGTCGCCAAGGAGTACGTGGCCTGCCAGGGCGGCCTGGGCGGCGCGCTGGTGCTCTCCGAATTCACCGGTGCGGCAGCGGAATTGCGCCAGGCCTACCTGTGCAACCCGCATGACCTCGACAGCGTCAAGGACGCCCTGATCGGCGCGATCGACGACGACCGCGACACCCGTCGCCGCCGCATGCGCTCGCTGCGCCGCCAGGTGCTGACCCACGACGTGGACCGCTGGGCCCGCGCCTTCCTCGACGCCCTCGCCACCGACCGCGTCGCGGGCAGCGCCCTGCTCACCGACGACGACGTGGACCCCGACGTGCGCCGCTGAGCACCGAAACGCGAACGCCCCCTGGAGTTTCCAGGGGGCGTTCCACGTTGTCGCCTAGTCCGCGTCCTCGAATCGGTAGGTGACGCCGGTGAGCCGTTCCGACTCGGCCCACAGCCGCGCCGCCAGCTCAGGATCGCGCGTCTGCTCGCTCGCCTCGTTCAGCACCGGATACCCCTTGGTATTGCCGGACGGCCCGAAGAAGTCGCCGCCGCGCACCGTGGGATCGGTGGCCGCGCGCAGGGTGGGCAGCGCGCCCATCTCGACGGTCTGCATGGCGAACCGGAATATCCACCGCAGCGAGGGCCGCGACAGGAATTGCACTGCGGGCCCGAGGTTCTGAGCGAAGTCGGACTCGGCGGCCCCCGGGTGCGCGAGGACCGAGATCAGCGCGCTGTCGGTGCCATTGAGCCGCCGCTGCAACTCCAGCCCGAAAATGGCATTGGCCTGCTTGGACTGCGAATAGGCCCGCAAAGGCTTGTACTTGCGGCGCTCGAAGCCGAGATCGTCCAGATCGAGCCAGAGCCCCTTCTGCGCGGGCATCCCGCTGGCCACCGTCACCACCCGCCCCTCCGGCGCGGCCCGCAACAGATCGAAGATCAGCCCCGTAAACGCGAACGGCCCCAGATGATTGGTGGCAAAGGTGGTTTCGAACCCATCCACCGTGAACGTCCGCTCCCGACTCAACATCCCCGCGTTGTTCACCAACAAATCGACCCGCTCGAACTCCCCCCGCACCTCCGCCGCAGCCTTCCGCACCGACTCCAACGAAGCCAAATCCAGCTCCACGAACGGCAATTCGGCCCCCGGCGCGGTCTGCCGAATGTCTTCCGCCGCCGCAGCCGCCTTCTCCGCACTCCGACAAGCCAACACCACCCGAGCCCCACGCTCGGCCAACCGCCGCGCCGTCTCCAACCCCAGCCCCGCACTCGCCCCGGTCACAATCGCGGTGCGCCCCTGCAGATCTGGAATATCCGCCGCGGTCCACGGCGCCGTCTTGCTACCCACGATCGATCCTGACTACTCAGCGTGCACTCTCACTCAGCGTGCACTCCCCGTGCAGCAGCCTAAATCGCCTCAAAGTCGCCTACCAATCGACAACCGCTGCGCAGCAACGAAAAACGCGCGCGGCCACCGGGCCACACTCGCTCTCCGACGCCGCGGTGGATGCTCAGATCGGCTTGATATCGGAGATGAGCCAGTTGTCGTGTTGCTTGGTGAGTTCCACCTGGAGACGGTCGCTGGTGATCGTCTCCTGGGCCGAGTCGGTGCTCGAGAAGCGCTGGTTGGCGATGACGAGGACCGTGGCCTTGTCCCGGGTCGTCGAGATCACGCCGGTGGCGTGGACAACCGTCTGGACGGAGAGCTTCTTCTCCTTCGCCGCCGGAATGGCCTGATCCTGAATCACCTTCATGTAGGAGTCCCGGTAGTCGCTGGTGAGCTTGTCGGCGACCTGCGGCAGCTTCTTTTCGGCGGTGTCGTAGTTGTACGAGAACAACTCCTCGACGGTGTCCTGTGCGACGGCCATCGCGGAGGAGCGGTTCTGTTCGGCTTGCCGATCGGACCAGAACCGGTATCCCGTCAACGACCCGACGACCGCGGCCGCGACGAAAAGCACCGCGGCGACGCCGACGAGGAGGGAGCGCTTGTCGAACTTCACGGCACAATCTCCAGGTTCGAAGCGGACACGGTATCGCCGCTGCGGGTGACGTGCACCCGGACGCGATAGTCCCGCTGCATCGGGCCGTTGGTGGCGACATTGGACACCGTCTGCTGCGCCAGCAACAGCACGCTGGCCGAATCGGCGTCATCGCTCTCGATCGCCGCCGCGATGACCTTGCCCGACGACTGCACCTTCAGCTGCTCGAAGAACTTCTTGATGTCGTCGCGATTCTGCGAGACATCATTCTTGAGCCCGCCGCCCGTGACCGACAGCAGTCGGTCGATATCGGGACCGCTGGACGAGTCGGAAACGGTGACCATGTTGATGTACGCCTGCTTGGCGACCTGAATGTATTCGGCGCGCCGTTGGCTGAGCGTGTCGGCCCGATGCTGGTGATAGAAGAACAGACCCGTCGAACCGATGAGCACCAGCGCCGACACCAGTGCGACCGCCGCCGCGACCGTGCCGACCCGACCGAGCGAACCGATCACTTTCCGAATTCGCGACTTCGGTTCGGCGTGCTCGGGCTCGGTCTGCTCTACGGAATCCCCATTCGCCGACACGGGATCCACCACGCTGTCGGCCGCAGCGGGCTCGGCGTCCGGCTCCGCGACGGGCGTCGGCTCGGCGTCGACCGCGGCCCGTTCCGGACTCACATGGACGACAACCGATTCTCGGATTTCGACGGCCGCGCCATCGCCTTCAACGGGCGGCCCCGCCTGCCGAACGACTCGCCGCCGAGCGCGGCCTCGATTTGCTGTGTTTTCGCTCATCGCGCTGGCTCCTGAAGTAACTCCTGCCAACTCGAGGGCACCTTCGTGGAGCCATCTGCGTTGACGCCTCCCTGACGGTACACGCGGCCATCGGGTCCGACGAATGTGCCAGTAGCCGGGTCCAGATTTCCGATGAACGGTGTCTTCTGGTTATCCAGCAGATTGGCGATCGGCTTACCGTTGTTGTCCACCGGCCGGGGCGATCCGATGGGCGGATTATCGCCCTCGGGGACATAGCCATTCGGGTCGCGGCACAGCTCCGGGGTCGGAGCCCGCTTCCCCGGTACCTCCGCACACGGGGTATTGCGGATGCCGCGCACCGCTTCCTTGGCGTTCTGCGCCACCTTGCAGTACAGGTTGTCCGGAGTATCCAACTGGGACAGGTCGGCGGGCGAGCGTCGCTGGTCGGCCGGTAGGAAGCCCGTCGTGCAACCCGGCGGGTCGTTGAGGCCGAGCATGAAGTCGACCATCGCGCCGTACTGAAGCGGCCCGCGGATTGAGGTGAGCAGTGCCGCCAGCAGCGGCGGATAGATCACGAGGATCTGTTCGAGCCCGGCGTGATACGTGACGCCGACCTGCCCGACGCTGATCATATTGGCGAGCAGAATCGGCAGCGTGGGCTTCAGGTCCTGGAAGGTCTGGTTCACCCGCTGGATCGTGGAGGGCGTGTGCTGTAGGACCGATCTCAGCGACGGATCATGTTGGCGCAGTTGATCGGTGACGGTGGCAAGGTCCTTGGTCCAGCTGCGGATGGAATCCGCGGACTGGTTCTGGGTGTCGAGCAGGGGCCCGAGCTTGTCCAACAGATCCTTGGTCGGCTCGGTGTTGTCCTTGGCCTCCTGCACCAGCAGGGAGGCCGAGTCGAGCAACCGTTGCAAATCCGGCCCCGCGCCGTTGAACGCCACGAACGCCTCGTTGATCACCTCGGCCAGTTTGGTGTCCGCGACGGTCGACAGCAGCCGGTCGGCCTGGTCGAGCATGTCACCGACGTCCTGCGGCAGTTTGGTGCGCTCGACCGGGATGACCGAACCATCGTGCAGATTCCCGCCTTTCGGCGATTCGGCAGGCACCAGGTCGACGTACTGCTCGCCGACCGCCGAGACGCTCTTCACGTACGCGTCGACATCACTCGGGATCTTGAAGTCGCTGTTGATGGACAGCTTGGCGTCGACTCCGGCGGGGGTGAGTCGGACCTCCTCCACCTTGCCGACATTGGTACCGCGGTAGGCCACGTTCGCCGACTGGTAGAGACCACCGGTCGCCGTCAATTGGACCGTCACGCCGTATCGTCCGATGCCGAACATGGCGGGCAGTTTCACATAGTCGCCGCCCATGACCGCGAGCCCGATCACGGTCAGCACGGAGAAGATCGCCAGCTGTACCTTGACGAATTTCGTGAGTTTCATCGGCCGCCCCCTTGCTGCGGTGCGGGCACTGTGAGACCGGGGATCGCGGGCAGGCCCGGAATCGGCGGCAGCCCTTGAATACTCGGCGTCGGCGTCGGCGTCGCGGGCTGAGTCGACGGCTTGAGCGGATCCGACAGCGGGTCGCCCTTGCCCAATGCCGTGGGCGGGATCCCGTACCCGAGGGTGGCCTGCGCGCCACCGAGGGAGCCGCCCAGGGGCGTGCCGGTGAGGAAGTTCGAATCCAGCCGGGCGCCGGTGAGATCCACCGTCATCCACAGATTCATGTAGTCGCCCTTGATGACCTTGTCGATGTTCTTGATCGGGAACGGGAAGGTCAGCAGCCATTGCAGCGAGTCGGCCAGTTTTCCACCGGTATTGGCCAGGGACTCGAGCGCTGGCTCCAGATTGGCCAGATCCGCCTTCAAGTTGTCGCCGCCCTGATCGATGATCTTCTGCACGACATCGCTCAGATCGCCCAGGGAGGTAATGGCTTTGGTGATGTTCTCCCGGCGGTCAGCAAGCACGGTCAGCGCCGGGTGGATGGTCGTGATGGCGGCGGTGACGTCATCCTTCTGCTGCGCCAGCACTCCGGCGAACCGGTCGAGTCCGCTCATCGCCGCGATGATGTCGTTCGTCTGCTGGTCGAGCGTCGTGGTCAGCTGGTTCAGCTGCGGAAGCAGGTCGCGAATCGCGTCGGTGCGGCCCTTGAAGGTGGCGTCGAGCTCCCGGGTAATGGTCTCCACCTGGGAAATACCGCCGCCATTGAGCACCACCGACAGCGAGGACAGGGTCTGCTCGGTCGTCGGGTACGCACCGGCACGGTCCAGTGGGATGACGTCCCCGTCCTTCAGCCTGCCTTGTGCCGGTACATCTTTCGGTGCGGCGAGCTCCAGGTGATTACTACCCAGCAAGCTGGTCTGCCCGATGCGAGCGATGGCGTTGGCGGGCAGCTCCAGTCCCTTCTCCAAGCCCACGGTGACCAGCGCGTGCCAACCCTCGACCTGAATTCCGGTGACCGTGCCCACCGTCACGTCGTTCACCTTGACCGGTGAATTGCGGGTCAGCATCGTGACATTCGGCATCTCGATGCGGACCTGCCACGACCCTTCCCCGGTGCCGACAGCGCCGGGCATCGGGACCGAATTGAGTCCGTCCCATTCACATCCGCTCACGCCGAGCACCGCGACCAACCCGATCGCCACGCCCGCGGCGCGAATTCGCCGTCGGCTCATCATCGTCCACCTCCAGGAACGAGAAGGTCCGTCAGAGATTGCGGAGACGGTGCGGAAACCGGTCCGGCCGCCGGGGCCTGGTTCGCCAGATCGGGCGTGCTGTAGGTGAGCTGCTGCGGGAAGGCGTTCTGCTCGGTCAGCGGATTCAGCAGCAGCGGCGGGTAATTCATCATGATCGAATTGAGGATCGGTCCCAGGTACTGCTTGCACAGGTCGGCGCTCTTGTCGGACTGGTTGGCACCGACGGCTTCGGCCGCACCGCACAGGAACGCGATCGGGTTGGCGAAGTTCGGGAAGGCCAGGGAGCCGGTCAGCGTGCCCTGGGCGGGCTTGTAGAGCTGATAGAAGTTGCCCAGCGCGGTTGGACCGGAGTGCATGATGCGCTCCAGCTCGGGCTTCTTGTCGGCCAGTACCTGGGTCGCATCGGCCAACCGCTGCACGCCTTCGGTGAGGTCGCCGCTGCGTTCGTCCAGGAATCGCTTCACATCGCCGATGGCGGTATCGAGGTTGTCGAGGCCGCTGCCCAGATCGGTGGACACGTTCGAGAGCACGGACGACACCGATGCCAGCCGACCGCCGAACTGAACGATCTGATCGTTGGACTTGGACAGCACGTCGACGAATTGCTGCAGATTCCGGATGGTGCCGAACAGATCGGTCCGCCCGCCGGAAAGCGTTGTCAGCGTGCTGGACAGCTCCCTGAGGGTGTCACGGAACGCCTGCGCATTGCCATTGCCGAGGTTGGCGGCCGCGGTGTCGATGGCGCGGCCGAAGGATCCCTGCTTGTCCTCGCCGATCGGGCCCAGGGCCTTGGACAGCTTGGTCAGTTCGGCCTTGATGTCGTCCCACTCCACGGGAACCGCGGTGCGCTCCACCGGAATCGAGGCACCGTCACTCATCTTCGCTCCACCGGTGTACGCGGGCGCGAGCTGAATGAAGCGCGCCGACACCAGCGACGGGGAGATGATCACGGCCTTGGCGTCGGCGGGCAGATCGATACCGCGGTCGACGGTGAGCTTCACGGTGACCCGGTCCTTGCCCGGATCGATGGAATCGATCCTGCCGACCTTCACGCCCAGCACCCGTACCTCGTCACCGGCGTACAGACCGTTGGTGGAGGGGAAGTAGGCCGTGATGTGCTTCTTACCGATATCGGAGACCAGGCCGTAGACGAGCCATCCCGCGACCACGAGTACCAGCGCCGCGGCGACCAGGCGCGCCCAGCGGGGCACCTTGGAAAGTGCGTTCATCGCGGCGGCTCCGTTCCTGCGGGCTGAATCGACGGCAGCGGATTGAGGTAGGCGTTGAGTGAATCCGGCAGATGCTGCGGCCACACCATCGCGTCGACCAACACCTGAATCATCGGCGAGTCGATATTGGACAGGTACGCCTGGAAGTACGGGCCGCTACCGACCTGCTCGCCCAGCGCGGCCTCGAAGGGTCCGAGCTCGTCGAGCGCCTTGCTCAGGTTGTCCTTGTTGTCCTGCAGCAGCTTGAGCACCGAATTCAATTTGTCCAGAGTCGGTTTCAGCTGCGCCTCGTTGTCGTTGACAAAGCCGGAGAGCTGCTTGGCCAGGCCGTTGATGTAGACGATCAGCTGGCTCAGTGCGGCGCGGCGCGCGTCGAGCTCACCGAGCAGGCTGTTGCCGTCGACGAGCAGTGAATTGATCTGCGTCGCACGCTCACCGAGCACCTTGGTGACGTTCTGGGCGTGCGAGAGCAACTGGGTGAGCGCCTGGTCGCGGTTGTTCAGGCTGCGCGAGAGCTGAGTGATCCCGTCCAGCGCCGACCGCAGCGGTCCGGGCGTATCGGTGAACGCCTCCGAGAGCGTGTCCAGGGTCTTGTTGACCTGGTCGGTGTCGAGCCCCTTGACCGTGGTGGCCAGATCGCCGAGCGCGTCGTTGAGCGAGTACGGCGACGTGGTGCGGGCCAGCGGAATCGTGTCGTTCTTGTGGATCGCACCGCCCCCGGTCGGGAGCACCTCGAGCGACTTGCGTCCCAGCAGCGTGTTGGTCTTGATGGCCGCGGATGTCCTGTCGCCCAGCACGATCGACTCGTCCAGCGTGAAGCGCACCTTGACCTTGGCGCCGTCGAGTTTCACGTCCTCGACCCGGCCGCTGCGAACACCGGCCACCTGAACGGGATCTCCGGGCAGCAGTCCACCCGCGTCGGCGAAATAGGCGCTGTACTCGGCCCCGGACCGCAAGAACGGCAGCCGGTCGAACTGGAGCGCCGTCAAGCAGACGGTCACCGCCAGCACGATGCCGATGATTCCGACATTGATCAGCGGGGAGCGTTGTTCGTTCATTTGTCGGAACACCTCCCGGTGTGCTGCCCGCCAAGGAAATTGACCTGCTGCGTCTTGCCGTCGGGTCCGTCGACGAGGAAGTTCGCACCGCAGACGAACATGTTCAGGAACGAACCGTAGGAACCGATGCGGATCAGCTTCTTGTAGGTTTCGGGCAACAGGTCCAGCACGTACTGCACGTCGGGCTTCCGATCATCCAGGTTCCCCGACAGTCGGCCGAGCTGCTCGACATTCGCCTTCAAGTCCGGGCGCACCTGCTGCAGCAGCGAGGTGAGATCACCGGTGGCTCCGGCCAATCGGGGCAGCGCGGCACCGATCGGATCCTTGTCCGCGGCGAGACCGCTGACGAGACGCTGCAATTCGTTGAGCGTGGTGGCGAAGTCCTGATTGCGGTCGTCGATGGTGGCGAGCACCGTCTTCAGGTTCTCGATCACGCTGCCGATCAGAGCGTCACGGTCGGCGAGGGTCTTGCTGAAGGAGCCACCACTGTTGAGCAGCGACACCAGCGTCCCGCCCTGTCCCTGGAACACCTGCAGCAGAGCGCCGGTCAGATCGTTCACCTGGTCGGGATTCAGGCCCCGCAGCAATGGCTTGAAGCCACCCAGCAGCATGTCCAGATCGAGCGCCGGTTTGGTCTGCTCGACATGGATGGTCGAGCCCTTGCCCAATGCCTGCGCGGTGCCCGGTCCGTCCATCAGTTCCAGATACCGGTCACCGACAAGGTTTTCGTAGCGAATCGCGGCCTGGGTGCTGGAGTAGATCCGGTACTGGTGGTCGATATCGAAGTCGACGTGGGCGAGGCGGTCCTTGCCCACATACACCCGCGAGACCGATCCGACCGGTACGCCGGCGATGCGCACCTTCGCGCCCGGCAGCATCCCGGACGAGCTGGTGAAGATCGCGTGGTATCCGGTCGAGCGCGAGAAGCGCATCTGGCTGAAGATGACGCCGAGCCCTGCCAACACCAGCACCATGACCAGCGTGAAGATACCCAGTTTCACCGAACTCGCGTGCGGCTTGATCCTCATGGGTTCGGCACCCCCGGCAGTCCGGCGAACAGCAACTGGAACACCTTGGGGCCGTTCAGATGTGTCGAGGTCGGCGGTTGCCACACCTCGCCCTCGGTGATGTCGGTGACGAGATAGTTGGCGTGGCTGCCCGGAACACGGTCGAGAATGTTCTCGCAGTGCGGGCCACCGGTGGCATTCACCTTCGGCAAGTCCTTCGGGTACTCGTACGGCGTGCCGCCGCCCATGAAGCTGGCGTTCAGCGCCACCCACGGGTTGTCACCACCGAAGATGCGGTTGCCATCCGGCAGCGCGTTGGCCGATCCGACCACCAGGCAGTACAGCGCCGGGTTGTATTCGTTCAGCAGTTCGGCGGTGGGGCGCAACAGGTCCAGCGCGGTGACCAAGGACTGCGTATTGTCCTTCAGCACGCCCCCGGTGTCGTCGGCCAGGCCGACGAGGTTCAGGAGCACCCGATCGAAGTTGGCCTTCTCGTCGACGATCGTGCCGCCGGTGACCGTCACGTTTCCGGTGGTGCGCAACAGATCCGGCACGGTGTCGGCATAGAGATTGGTCACGCCGACCGAGGTCTGCAAATCGCGTTTCAGGTCCGGCAGGCTCGGGTTGATGTCCTTCAGGTACTCATCGCTGTTGACCAGCAACTGCCCGATCTTGTCACCCCGGCCGTCCAGTGCCTGGCCCAGCGCGGTCAGGGTCGCGTTCAGCTTCTCCGGCTCGATCTTGGCGAGCACATCGTTGAGGTGCTGGAAGAGCGTATTGAATTCGACGGTCACCGAACTCGCCGCCACGACCGCCCCCGGCTTCAAGGAGTCGGCGGAGGGCTGCTGCGGTTCCAGGAAATTGATGTACTTCGCACCGAACACCGTGGTCGAGTTGATGTCGACGCCCGCGTTGGCGGGCACCATCTTCAATTTGTCCGGCTCGATGGCGAGTTCGATGTTGGCGCCGTCGGCGGTATCGACGATGTCGCGGACCCGGCCGATCTCGACACCGCGGATCTTGACCTTGGCGTCCTTGTCCAGGACCAGACCGGCCCGCGGGGACGAGATAGTCACCTTGACGGTGTTCTGGAATCCGCCCGCGAAGCTCACCAGGCAGATGGCGACCACCCCGACCAGCGCGAGTACCAGGCCCGCGCCCGCCAGGCGGATGACCCACGCCTGTTCGAGGTATCGCTTGGGCTCTTGTTGCACCATGTCCCGCCCTACCCGGAGAGATGGAAATTGCCGGAGGTGCCGTAGATGGCCAGCGACATCAGCAGCGTCACCATGACGACCGCGATCAGCGAGGCCCGCACCGCATTACCTACCGCCACGCCCACGCCCACCGGACCGCCTGCGGCGTTGTAGCCGTAGTAGGTGTGGATCAGCATGACCGCCATGGCCATGAAGATCGCCTGCGCGAACGACCAGAGAATATCGCTGGGGATCAGGAAGGTGTCGAAATAATGGTCGTACACACCGGCGGACTGTCCGTAGATCACCACGGTCGCAAAGCGACTCGCGATGAACGAGGCGATGACCGCCAGGGAGTACAGCGGAATGATGGCGATGATGCCCGCGAGCATCCGGGTGCCCACCAGGAAGGGGATGGGCCGGATGGCCATCACCTCGAGGGCGTCGATCTCCTCGGAGACGCGCATGGCGCCCAATTGCGCGGTGGTACCGGCCCCGAGGGTCGCGGCCAGGCCGATGCCCGAAATCACCGGCGCCGCAATGCGAACGTTGATGAACGCGGCGAAGAAGCCGGTCAGGGCCTCCACGCCGATATTGCCGAGCGAGCTGTAGCCCTGCACCGCGATGGTGCCACCGGCCGCCAGCGTCAGGAAGCCGACGATCACGACGGTGCCGCCGATGACCGCCAAAGCGCCTGTGCCCATCGAGATCTCGGCGATCAGCCGAATGGTCTCGGTGCGGTAGTGCACCAGCGCCTTGGGCACCGAGCCGATCGACTGCGCGTAGAACACCGCGTGCTTGCCGACCGAGTCGAGGCCCTCGTTGAAGCGCCGAAAGCGCTTGGTCACCTTCGGAAAACGAGATTGGATCACGAACGCCATCAGATCACCGCGCCGTGAACTTGATGCCAACGGCGGTAACGACCACGTTGATGACGAACAGCGCCATGAAGGCGAAAACGACGGTCTGGTTCACGGCGTCGCCGACGCTCTTGGGGCCGCCCTTCACGTTCAGGCCCAAATAGCAGGCGACCAGTCCGGCGACGAGACCGAACAGCGTGGCCTTCACCTGCGAGATGACGAGCTCGGGCAGGTGGGTCAGCAGGGTGATGCCATTGACGAAGGCGCCGGGGTTCACGCCCTGCAGCAGCACCGAGAACAGGAAGCCGCCCAGGATGCCGATGGTGGACACCAGGCCGTTGAGCAGGAAGGCCACGAACATCGAGGCGAGCACACGCGGAACCACCAGGCGCTGCACCGGATCGATGCCGAGCACCCGCATGGCGTCGATCTCCTCGCGAATGGTGCGCGCGCCCAGGTCGGCGCAGATGGCGGTCGCGCCCGCACCGGCCACGATGAGCACGGTGACCATGGGGCCGATCTGGGTGACCGAGCCGAAGGCGGCACCCGCGCCCGAAAGGTCCGCCGCGCCGATTTCGCGCAACAGAATGTTCAGGGTGAAGCTCACCAGGACGGTGAACGGAATCGCGACCAAAAGCGTCGGAACGATGGAAACCCGGGCGATGAACCAGGCCTGATCGATGAATTCCCGTCGCTGGAACGGGGGCCGTACCGCGGCGCGGGCGACAGCACCGGCGAGTTCGAAGAACCCCCCGACCGCCCGCAGCGGTACGGCAAGGACTTCATTCATTCCCGCTTTTCCTCCTGCCCCTGCCTAGCTATAGCAACCGAGATATGGATGTGATCTCGGTCCCGCTCGAAGATTAGAACACGTTCTCATGCAAATCGGGTAGGTTTCGACGGTTTTGAACAGGCCTTCTTTCTGAACTGGTGTCCAGTTTTGAGAACATGTTCACCCCAGCCTAACCGTCAGACATATGCCGCACTGTGAGACGACACACATGGTTGATCCCCATTCCTACCAACGATCCATCTCGTGATCAACCGCTGCACCGGGGACTGCCGCGTGTCTACGGAAACTCACAGCCCCCGGCGGGGAAACTGAGGTAAGCCTCAGCCGAGATCCTTGAGCGAGGAAGCGGAAAACGTAGCGTCCGAACCGCGTTCGGCGAAATAACCGCCCAGGGTCGCCGCGAGACCCTCGCGGGTCCATTCGCCCTCGGCGTCGAAACGCCGTTCCACCACGGGAGCCGCCATCAGGGCCACCATCGGGCCGTACACGACGAACAGCTGACCGGAAATCGATTCGGCCGCCGGGGAGGCCAGATAGGCCACCAGCCGCGCCACGTGATCGGGCGAGAGCGGATCCGGCCCCTCCTCGGGAGCCGCGGAGAAGACCTTCTCGGTCATGGCGGTGCGAGCGCGCGGGGCGATGGCATTGGCGCGCACGCCGACGCTCTCGAGGGCGCGGGCCGCCGACAGGGTCAGCGCGGTGATACCGGCCTTGGCCGCACCGTAATTCGCCTGTCCGGCCGGGCCGAGCAGACCGGCCTCGGAGGAGGTGTTGATGATGCGCCCGTACACCGGGGCACCGGTCTCCTTGTATTTGCCGCGCCAGTACGCGGCGGCATTGCGGGTCAACAGGAAGTGCCCGCGCAGGTGGACCGCGACGACCGCGTCGAAGTCCTCGTCGGACATGTTGAACAGCATCTTGTCCCGGGTGATCCCGGCATTGTTCACCACGATGTCCAGCCCGCCGAAGGTCTCCTCGGCGGTGCCGATCAGGGCGTCGGCGGTGGCCCGCTCGGCGATGCTGCCGCCGACGAACTCCGCCTTCACGCCCAGCGCCCGGATGTCGGCGAGCGTCGCGCTCACCGCGTCGTTCTCGGCGAGGTCGTTGACGATGACCGAAGCACCGGCCCGGGCCAGCTCGAGGGCCTCGGCCCGCCCCAGCCCGGCGCCCGCGCCGGTAACGATGGCAACCCGCCCGGAAAGACTTACATCAGAATCGCTCACGCGGCCGACTCTAGAACGTGTTCCACCCGGCGGGCAAGCATCCGCTCAGACCAGCTTGAGCGCGGCCTTCGGGCATTGCGCCACGGCCGACTCGATATCGCGGCGGTTGGCCTCGGTCACCTCGGCCTCGTTGACGTGCAGGTTGTCGTCGTCATCGAGATCGAAGACGTCAGGGGCGATTCCGACGCAGATTCCGTTCGCTTCGCACTGATCGAAGTCGACGATGACCTTCATGTTTCTCTCCTTAACCACAGGTTGTGCCCGAGCCTAACAACCAGACCCGCGCGCAACCAGCAAAGTAGCCCTAACCGGAACCAATACTGGAACATGTTTCACTTGCATGCGATGATCGGCTGAACCGAGAAACGAAGGCTAGAGGTACTGCTATGCGTATCGCCTACACGCCGCAACAGGAACAGCTGCGTGCCGAGCTACGTGACTATTTCACCAAGCTCATCACTCCCGAACGGCGGCAAGCGCTTTCGGCGCAGACCGGTGAATACGGCGAGGGCAATGTCTACCGGGAGATCGTCGCCGAGATGGGTCGCGACGGTTGGCTGGCGCTGGGTTGGCCCAAGGAGTACGGCGGGCAGGACCGCTCCACCATGGATCAGCTGATCTTCACCGACGAGGCCGCCATCGCGGGCGCCCCGGTGCCGTTCCTGACCATCAACTCGGTGGCGCCGACGATCATGCACTACGGCACCGAGGAGCAGAAGAAGTTCTTCCTGCCCAAGATCGCCGCCGGTGAACTGCATTTCTCCATCGGCTACTCCGAGCCGGGCGCGGGCACCGACCTGGCCTCGCTGCGCACCTCCGCGGTCCGCGACGGCGACGACTGGATCATCAACGGCCAGAAGATGTGGACCTCCCTCATCGCCTACGCCGACTACATCTGGCTGGCCGCGCGCACCGACCCGAATGCCAAGAAGCACAAGGGCATCTCCATGTTCATCGTGCCGACCACGGCCGAGGGCTTCTCCTGGACGCCGGTGCACACCATGGCCGGTCCCGACACCTCGGCCACCTACTACCAGGACGTGCGGGTCAAGAACTCGGACATGGTGGGACCGGAGAACGGCGGCTGGTCGCTGGTCACCAATCAGCTCAACCACGAGCGGGTGGCGCTGACCTCCTCCGCGCCGCTGGCGCTGGCGGTCGCGCAGGTCACCGAGTGGGCGCGGAACACCAAGAACTCCAATGGCACTCGCGTGATCGACCAGGAGTGGGTGCAGATCTCCCTCGCCCGCGTCCACGCCAAGGTCGAGTACCTGAAGCTGCTGAACTGGGAGATCGCCTCGCGCGCCGATGCGGGCGGGGATGCCGCGCCGCGCCCGTGGGACGCCTCCACCTGCAAGGTGTACGGCACCGAGCTGGCGACCGAGTCCTACCGCGCCCTCATGGAGATCCTGGGCCCGCAGGCCTATCTGCGCCAGGACTCGGCGGGTGCGCAGCTGCGCGGCCGCCTCGAGCGCATGCACCGCGCCTGCCTGATCCTGACCTTCGGCGGCGGCACCAACGAGGTGCAGCGCGACATCATCGCCATGACCGCTCTCAAGCAGCCCGCCGCGGCCCGCTAGATTTCGAAAGCTGGTTTCTCACCATGGATTTCACCCTTACCGAAGCGCAGCAGGATCTGGCCCGGCTCACCGCCGAGGTGACCGGGAAGCTGGTCACGGCCGACAAGCTGCGGGAACTCGACAAGAACACCGATGCCGCCGGTGCGCGCACCGTGCGCTTCGACGAACAGCTGTGGGAATCGCTCGCCGAGACCGGCGTGCTGGCCGCGGCCCTGCCGGAAGCGGTGGGCGGCAGCGATTTCGGGGTGCTGGAGCAGACCTCGATCCTGCGGGAGCTGGGCAAGTCGGTCGCGCCGGTGCCGTACCTGTGGTCGATCGTGCTGGGCGCGGGCGCGCTGGCGCGGTTCGGTTCCGCCGCACAGCGCGAGCTGGCCGCGCAGGCCGCGAGCGGGTCGGTCATTCTCACCGCCGCGTTGAGCGAGGAGCGCAACTGGGACCTCGCCCGCCCGGTCACCACCGCCATGGCGGGCAACGGCTGGCAGCTGACCGGCCTCAAGACCACCGTGCCCTACGCCCGGCAGGCCGCCCGAATCCTGGTGCCCGCCAGCGTGGATGGCACGCCCGCCGTCTTCCTGGTCGACCCGGCGCACGAGTCGGTCCGCATCGAGGACCAGATCGTGACCGACCGCTCCCCCGAGGCCGAGGTCGAATTCGCCGGTACCCCGGGTGAATTGGTCGGCACGGTCGAGCAGGGCCCGGAAATCCTGGAGTGGCTGCTGCACCGGGCCTGGCTGGGCCTGGCCGCCACCCAGCTCGGCACCGTCGAGAAGGGCCTGGAACTGGTCGCGGACTACGCGCGCGAGCGCGAGCAGTTCAACCGGAAGATCGGCAGCTTCCAGGCCGTGGCCCAGCGCCTGGCCGACGGCTACATCGATGTCCAGGGCGTGCGACTGGCCGTGCAGCAGGCGGCTTGGCGACTGGCCGAAGGACTTCCGGCGGCCGCCGAGATCCACACCGCCAAGTTCTGGGCCGCCGAGGCGGGCCACCGCGTCGCCCACACCGTGGTGCACGTGCACGGCGGCGTCGGCATCGACCGCGACCACATCGTGAACCAGTACTTCACGGCCGCCAAGCACAACGAGTTCGCGCTCGGCGGCGCGACCGATCACCTGCGCGCGCTCGGCGGTTTGCTCACCGACGCACAGCAGTAGACGTCCCCGGCGTCCGCGAAAGCCAGCCGTCCCCTGCATTGGCGGCTATGGGCGAGGCGGTGGTTTCCATACCGGCCACCGTCTCGCCTTTTCCGTGTGCGGGTCAGGGCATTTCCGGTAAGGGCTAGGGCATTTCGGGTACGGGCAAGGGCACCTAGGGCACCAGGGGTCCGGCGAGGACCTGCGCGCCCGCGGCCCAGTTTCCCTGCCAGCTCAGCGCCGCGTCCTTGGGGTCCTTGCGCTGCCACAGGGTCAGCAGCAGATCCGAAGCGGTGCCGGAGATTTCGGCGACCGGGGTGCCGGGGCCGTAGGTCCAGCTGTCGCCGGTGTCGGTGGCGTGGACGCTGAGCGCGACCTCCGGCTCCTTGGCCAGGCCGCGCTGAATCATGCGGAGCGCGAACATCTCGAACACCTCGGTGATGCCGTCGGCGGCCAGGGCCGGATCGAAGGCGTCGGCGGTGCCGAGCGCGTCCTGGGCGTCCCACAGATGCATCAGGGTCTCCTGGGCCCGGCGACGCCGCCAGAATCCGACGGTGCGCGGCATCAGGCTGGTGAAGGTCCAGGCCGGGGTCGCGGGGTCCACCGACAGCGATTCGACGATCGCCCGCGCGGAGTCGTCGAACCAGGCCCGCAGTTCGGCCCGGTCCACCGGCGCGGGATCGCCGTGGTAATCCCCGCGCCCCTCCGCGACCGCGGTCACCACCCACCGATTGCCTTGCCCGACATGGTCGACGAGGTCGTAGAGGGTCCAGTCCCCGCAGCTCGGGACCGGGGCGGCCAGATTGGTCTCGGGCGTGATCAGCTCCCCGAACTCGCTCAGCTTCTCGCGCAATACCGCCAGGAAATCCATGGAGCACACGCTAGGCAGTGAACGCCCAGCGTGCCAGCCATATCCGGCCTACGACACGCGAAATTCGGCCAAACCTCAGGTTTCGAGCTCCCGCACCGAGAAGATGTGCTCGCCCACGGTGTCCTGGTGATCGGCCGCGGGTTCGATCTCGTGCAGCAGGGCCTCGCCGCGCGCGTCGTGGCGGATGGCGCGGCCCAGTTCGGCCGCGGCGCGATAGTAGGTCGGGGTGCGCAGGACGCGGCGGACCACGCGGGCGATGCGCTGCGGAGTCGCGGTGCGCGGCACCACGATTCCGGCCCGGTGCGCGCGTACCCGGGCGGCATTGTCGGCGGTGTCTCGACCGTGTGGCAGGACCACCACCGGCAGGTCGGCGGCGAAAGCCTTCATCAGGGTGCCGTGGCCGCCGTGGGTGATGACCAGGCTGGCGTGGCGCATGAGCTCGCGATGCGAGGCGGCCCGCACGACGGTCACATTCGCCGGTGCGCGAATCTGCTCGGTATCGACGGCCGGGCCGGTGGTGATGACGCCGCGCACCGGGAGCAGCGCCAGCGCGTCGGCAATCCTTTGCAGGCAATCGGTTTGGCGTTGGAAGGTGGTGGACAGCGCGACCAGCACGAGCGGCTCACCACCGTCGGCCTGCGTCCAGGCTCCCTTCTCGACCCAGTCCGGTTCGTCCAGGATCGGCCCGACCCAGCGCACCCCGTCCGGACCCTGCCCCGGGAAATCGAAAGCGGCACTGGACAATACGAGCTGACGCCGGGCCAGTTGCGCCTGATCCTGGTAGTGGGCCAGGCGTTCCAATCCGAAGTCCGCGCGCAGGGCATTGAGCCGGGGTAGCAGTTCCTCGTCCCAGCGCCGCTGGACCAGCGTGCCCACGATCCGGTCCCGCAACCGGCCGAGCGGACCGCGAGCCCGGCCGAATCCGGTGCCGGGCGGCGGCCCGCCCTCCACGGGCAGCGGATAGATCCCGGGCATGAGCACCGAGAACGGCACGTCACAGGCCTGTGCGGCGACCATGGCCCCGAAGGCGAAGAAGGAGGCCAACACCAGATCGGGCCGCCCGGCGTCGATTTCGTCGGCGGTCTCGCGGGCGAACCCGGCTCCCGCGCGCGGCCGCAGCCGTGCCCCCGTGGCCGCCACCGCCTCGGCCAGACTCTCCTCGGCCAGCACGGTCACCCGATGTCCACGTCGCACCAGTCGCCGCACCACACCCAGTTCCGGCGGCACGGTTCCGCCGCTACCGGTGAGCGCGACCAGGTAGCTGTGATTCATCGGGCACCTCCACCAGTCACTCTTGCACGACCGATGACTTTTCCGCACCCGCTTCGTCCCCACCAATACATCGATGTACGCGCGATCGCATCGCGGGGAAGAGGGGCGAACCACCATGCCGAGCAAGATGATCTTCATCAATCTGCCGGTGGCCGACCTGGACCGGTCGAAACGGTTCTACGAGGCTCTCGGCTGGAAGGTGAACCAGGACTTCACCGACGCCAATGCCGCCTGCATCGTGATCGACGACAACATCTGCGTCATGCTCCTGACCCGCAGCTTCTTCACCACGTTCACCCACCGCACCCCGGGTGACCCCCGCGAGTTCGTCAGCGGGATTTACGCCCTGGCCATGTCGGGTCCCGAGGAGGTCGACGACCTCACCGAAGCGGCCCTCCGCGCGGGCGGCACCGAGGAGGTCGACACCGACCGCCGCAGCCAGGAGGCCCGGATGGGCATGTACGGCCGCACCTTCCTGGACCCCGACGGCCACCAGTGGGAGTCCTTCTACATGGCCTACCCCGACCGTTGAGTCGCTGAGTCGCTGCGCGCCAACCTGGTTCGGGCCGCGTCAACCTAGTTCGGGCGTAGCTCCATGGGCAGGCCGAAGAGGGGGAACAGCTTCTCGGTGTCGAGGAAGAAGGTGAGGCCGGAGATGCGGTCGCCGTCGAGTTCGAGGGTGGTGATGGACCAGGGGGTCCAGAGGCCGGGCTCGCCGCTGGGCTTGTAGTGGCCGAAGGCGGGCAGGCCATTGGCGCCGTCCAGCGGAATCATGCGGGAGTCGCGGCAGGCGTGGCCGGTGCCGAGCATGAAGGCGGCCACGTTCTCCGGGCCGGAGATCCACAGCGAGAACGGCGGCATGGACAGCGCCACATCGGCTTTCAACAGCTCGGTGAGGGCGTTCATGTCGTAGGCCTCGAAGGCCTTGACGAAATCGTCGACGAGTTTGCGCTGCTGCTCGTTGTTCTCGTCGAAGGTGTCGGAGACGGTGGACTTCTCCTGCACCTTCGACATGGTGGCGCGGGCGCGCTGCAGGGCGCTGTTCACCGATGCCGGGGAGACATTGAGCATGTCGGCGGTTTCGCCCGCGGAGAAGCGCAGCACCTCGCGCATGATCAGAATGGCGCGCTGGCTGGCGGGCAGATGCTGCACCGCGGACACGAAGGCCAGGCGCAGCGTGTCCTTGGCGCTGGCGGCCTCGGCCGGGTCCGCGCCGAAGGCGAGCGCGTTCGGAATCGGCTCCACCCACACGTAATCCGGCTCCGGCGGCGGCAATTGCGAATCGGGGGTGGACGGCCCGTTCAAATCCATGGGCCGGGCCCGCCGCTGCGGCCCGTCGAGCATGTCCAGGCAGACATTGGTCGCGATCTTGTACAGCCACGATCGCAGGCTCGAACGCCCCTCGAATGAGTCGTACGACTTCCACGCGCGGGTGAAAGTCTCCTGTACCGCGTCCTCGGCCTCGAAGGAGGACCCGAGCATCCGATACGCGTAGGCGCACAATTCGCGCCGGTGGCCTTCGAAAGACCGCAACACATCATCCGAAACGGTGACGGATCTGCCTGCCTTCTCGCTCATGCCAGACAGCCTGGCACAACCCACCGACAGAAAATACCCACCAAAATCAAATGAGTGATGCCCGCCCGCGAATGCGGACGGGCATCACAGTGTTGTAATTCGTTGCGCTCGAATTACTTCGAGCTGGAAGCGCTCGCGTGGTCGTCGGCCTCGCGGGCCTCGGTCTGCGCCTTCGCCCACTTGTAATCCGGCTTACCGGCGGGCGAACGCTTGATCTCGTCGACGTACCAGAGGCTGCGCGGCATCTTGTAGGAGGAGATCTCCTTGACCAGTGTCGGCCGCAGTTCCTCCAGCGTCGGACGGGCCTCGCCGCGACACTGCACGACCGCGACCACCCGCTGGCCCCAGCGCTCGTCGGGCACACCGACCACCAGCGCGTCGAAGATGTCCGGGTGCGCCTTGAGCGCGCCCTCGACCTCCTCCGGGTAGATCTTCTCGCCGCCGGAGTTGATCGACACCGACCCGCGGCCCAGCATGGTGACGGTCCCGTCCTCCTCCACCCGGGCGTAGTCGCCGGGGACGGAGTAGCGAACGCCGTTGAACACCTTGAAGGTTTCGGCGGTCTTGACCGGGTCGTTGTAGTAGCCCAGCGGGATATTGCCGGTGCGGGCCAGCATGCCGACCTGACCGGAGCCGGGGGCGATTTCGTTGCCCTGTTCGTCGATCACCTTGGTGGAGGCGTCGATCTTCACGCGCGGACCACCGGTGTGGGTCGCGCCCTTGGCGGCCACGGCCAGCCCGCCGAAACCGGTCTCCGAGGCGCCGATCGAGTCGGTGATCAACGCGTTCGGGAATCGCTCGATGAACTCGTCCTTCAGCGCCGGTGAGAACAGCGCCGCACTGGAGGCCAGCACCCACAGGCTCGAATGGTTGTACGGCTCACCGGTTTCCGGGTTCCCCTGGGCCACCGCGTCCAGCATCGGACGGGCCATGGCATCGCCGACGATGAAGATCATGTTCACGCCGTGCCGCTCGATGGCCTGCCACACGCCGTGCCCGGAGAACTCCGGCAGCATGACCGCCTTGCCGCCGTCGAAGAGGCTGTGCAGCGTCGCGGTGAACGCGCCGCCGTGGATCAGCGGCGGAATCGGGTAGCGCACCATCTGCGTATTGCCGCTGGCGCCGCCCTTGGCCTGCTCCCACTCGTCCTCGATGAAGACGCCGGTGTAGAAGTTGATGCCGCCGCCGAGCACGCGCCACCAGTCCTCCTGCCGCCACATGACGCCCTTGGGCATGCCGGTAGTGCCGCCGGTGTAGATCATCATGATGTCGTCGGAGGAGCGCTCCTCGAAATCGCGCTCGCCGTGCGAACCCGCCAGTGCCGCTTCGTATTCGACGGCGCCCGGGGGCAGCGGGAGATCGGTGTCGTCTTCGACGGTGAGAACGGCCTTGATGGCGGGCACCTTCGGCAGCACATTGGCGACCTTGTCGCTGTAGCGACGCTCGTGAATGAGAGCAACCATGTCCGAGTTCTCGAAGATGTATTGCAACTCGTTCTCAACGTACCGGTAGTTCACGTTGATCATGACGGCGCGCGCCTTGAAGATGGCCACCATGGACTCCACGGCCTCAATGGTGTTGCGCGAGTACACGCCAACCTTGTCACCCGGCCGCACACCCTGTTCCTGCAGGTAGTGCGCCAGTCGGTTGGCTCGATCCTCCAGTTCGGCGTAGGTCACCGAACGCGAGTCGTCAACCAGTGCGACACGTTCCGGCATGAGGTCGATGGTGTGCTCGACAAGGTCCGCAATGTTGTAGCTCACAGGATCAAAATAGAACGTGTTCTTGTGTGTGACAAGCCACAAATCCCACTCAGTCGATGGACCGAATGTGCCCCCTGTCACACACTACAGCCATTTCTAGGATTCGATCAGCGGACGCAGGCGCTCGAACTGCGACACATCCCGGACACCCACCAGCAGCATGGTGACGCCCGCCTGCTCCCACACCTTCAGCTGCTCACGCACGTGGTCCTCGTCGCCGATGATGGTGGTGTCGAGAATCAGCTCGTCCGGAACCGCCGCGGCCGCTTCGGCTTTGCGCCCGGAGCGGAACAGCGCGGTGATCTCGTCGACCGCCTCGCCGTAGCCCATGCGCCGGTAGACCTCGGCGTGGAAGTTCAGCTCCTCCGCGCCCATGCCGCCGATGTAGAGCGCGCTGTAGGGCCGGATGGCGTCGAGGGCGGCCTTGCGGTCGTCGGTCAGGATGACCTGCGCGGTGGCCGCGATCTCGAAGTCCTCGCGCGAGCGCCGCGCTCCCGGGCGCGAAAAGCCCTCGTCGAGCCACTCGTTGTACATGTCCGCCAGGCGCGGCGTGTAGTAGATGGCCAGCCAGCCGTCCGCGATCTCCGCGGTCAGCGCGACATTCTTCGGCCCCTCGGCCCCGAGCCAGATGGGCAGGTCGGCACGCAGCGGATGGGTGATCGGCTTGAGCGGCTTGCCGAGTCCGGTGGCGCCGGAACCGTTGTAGGGCAAGGGAAAATGCGGGCCGTCGCTGACGACCTTGCTCTCCCGGGCCAGCACCTGCCGCACGATCGAGACGTATTCGCGGGTGCGCGCGAGCGGTTTGGAGAACGGCTGCCCGTACCAGCCCTCCACCACCTGCGGGCCGGACACGCCGAGCCCGAGAATGTGTCGCCCGCCGCTGAGGTGATCGAGGGTCAGTGCGGCCATGGCAGTGCCGGTGGGGGTGCGCGCCGACATCTGCACGACCGAGGTGCCCAGCCGCACCCGGCTGGTGTCCGAGCCGTACCAGGCCAGCGGCGTGAAGGCGTCCGATCCCCAGGATTCCGCGGTGAAGACGGCGTCGAACCCGACCTCTTCGGCGGCCAATACCAATTCCCGCGTATTGGCGGGCGGCTGCGCGCCCCAATACCCCAATTGCAGACCAAAGCGCATTCGAGTGTCCTCTCCTAGAACATCGCGGGGCGTTCGGCAGTGGCCCAGCCCCGACTCTTGCCACCGTCACTAGAACCTGTTCTACTCGATCTCGTGACTCTGGGGAACACCGAAGTACTCTCCGCACCGCTGCGGATGAAATTCGACTACACCCGCTCAACCGGTCCGATCCTCGGCCGCTTCCTCACGGAATTGCGGTCCGGCAAGGTCGTCGGGGTGCGGGGTTCCGATGGGCGCGTGATCGTGCCGCCCGCGGAATTCGATCCGAAGACCAGCGAACCCCTCTCGGAGTTCGTCGAGGTCTCCGACGTGGGCACGGTGCAGACCTGGTCCTGGGTGGCCGAGCCGATCCCGGGCCAGCCCTTCGACCGGCCCTTCGCCTACGCGCTCATCAAGCTGGACGGCGCGGACACCGCCATCCTGCACGCGGTGGATGTGGCCTCGCCCGAGGACATCTCGACGGGCATGCGGGTGCGGGCGCGCTGGGCCGCCGAGCGCAGCGGGAGCATCCACGACATCGCCGCCTTCGAACCCGGTGAAACATCCAATGCCCCCACCGATTCCGATGCCGACGCGGAACCCATCACCGGCATCGTGACCCCGGTCGACTTCTCCATCAAGCACACCGCCGCCCCGCAGGAGGCCGTCTTCCTGCAGGGCCTCATGGAGGGCAAGCTGCTGGGCGCCCGCGCGCAGATGGACGGCAAGGTGTACTTCCCGCCGCGCGGCGCGGACCCGCGCGACGGCTCGCCGACCGATGACTTCGTCGAGGTGGCCGACACCGGCATCGTCACCACGTTCTGCATCGTGAACGTGCCGTTCATGGGTCAGTCGATCAAGCCGCCGTACGTCGCCGCCTACATCCTGTTGGACGGCACCGACATTCCGTTCCTGCACCTGGTGCTCGGCATCGACGCGAGCGAGGTCCGGATGGGCATGCGGGTCAAGGCGGTGTGGAAGCCGCGCGAGGAGTGGGGCCTGTCCATCGGCAATATCGACCACTTCGAGCCCACCGGCGAACCGGACGCCGACTACGACTCTTTCGCGCACCACCTGTAGAGAGGCGCTGAAATACCTTGAGTAACAATGACATCGCGGTGGTCGGCTTCGCGCACGCGCCGCACGTGCCGGAGACCTTCGGCACCACCAATGGCGTGGAGATGCTCGCGCCGTGCTTCCGGGAGCTCTACGCCAAGCTCGGCATCGGCGTCTCCGATATCGGCTTCTGGTGCTCCGGCTCCTCGGATTACCTTGCCGGGCGCGCCTTCTCGTTCATCTCGGCCATCGACTCCATCGGCGCGGTGCCGCCGATCAACGAGTCGCACGTGGAGATGGACGCGGCCTGGGCGCTGTACGAGGCATGGGTGAAACTGCGCTCCGGGCAGGCGGAGACGGCGCTGGTCTACGGCTTCGGCAAGTCCTCGGCCGGTACCCTGCGCCAGATCCTGTCCCTGCAGACCGACCCGTACCTGGTCGCGCCGCTGTGGCCGGACTCGGTCTCGATGGCGGGTCTGCAGGCCCGTGCGGGCCTGGACGCGGGCCTGTGGACCGAGGCCGACATGGCCGCGGTGGCGGCGCGCAGCAATGGCGGCGACGCCGAAAAGCTTTTGGCCGAGGCGAAAGTCGCCGATCCGTTCCGCGCCCACGACATCGCGCCCATTACCGACGGCGCGGCCGCCATCGTGCTGGCCGTGGGCGATCGCGCCCGCGAACTGTGCGAGCGCCCGGCCTGGCTGACCGGCATCGCGCACTACATCGACACCCCGGTGCTGGGCGCGCGCGATCTGACCGTCTCGGAGTCGGCGACCCGCGCGGCCAAGGCCGCCATCGGCGACGACAGCCGTGAGTTCGACGTCGCGGAGCTGCACGCGCAGTTCAGCCACGAGGAACTGATCCTGAAGCAGGCCATCGGCCTCAACGGGAACACCCGCATCAACCCGTCGGGCGGCCCGCTCTCGGGCAACCCGATGTTCGCGGCCGGACTCGAGCGCATCGGCTTCGCCGCCACCGAAATCTTCAATGGCACCGCGAATCGCGCACTGGCCCATGCCAGTTCGGGTCCCGCGCTGCAGCAGAACCTGGTCGCCACCCTGGAGGCACGATGACACTGCCAGCCGCTGTCCTGGGTACGGGACAGACTCATCACGTGACCAAACGGTCGGATGTCTCCATGGCGGGCATGGTCCGCGAGGCCATCGACCGGGCGCTGGAGGACTCCGGCCTGACCATGGCCGATATCGACGCGGTCGTGGTCGGCAAGGCCCCCGACTTCTTCGAGGGTGCCATGATGCCGGAGCTCTTCCTCGCGGATGCCTTGGGCGCCACCGGAAAACCGCTGCTCCGCGTGCACACGGCCGGTTCGGTCGGCGGTTCCACGGGCGTCGTCGCCGCCAATCAGGTGCAGGCGGGCGTGCACCGGCGGGTGCTCGCCATCGCGTGGGAGAAGCAGTCCGAATCCAACGCCATGTGGGCGCTGTCGAACCCGGTCCCGTTCACCAAGCCGGTCGGCGCGGGCGCGGGCGGCTACTTCGCCCCGCACGTGCGCGCCTACATCCGCCGCGCCAATGCCCCGCTGCACGTGGGCGCGATGGTCGCGGTCAAGGATCGCCGCAATGGCGCGCGCAACCCGTTCGCGCACCTGCATCAGCCCGACATCACCATGGAATCGGTGATGGCATCCCAAATGCTGTGGGACCCCATTCGTTTCGACGAGACCTGCCCGTCCTCGGACGGCGCGTGCGCCATCGTGATCGGTGACGAGGCATCGGCCAAGGCGGTCGAGGCGCAGGGCAAGAAGGTGGCGTGGATCCACGGCACCGCCATGCGCACCGAGCCGCTCGCCTACGCGGGCCGCGACCAGGTCAATCCCAAGGCGGGCCAGGACGCCGCCAAGGCGCTGTGGAAGCAGGCCGGGATCACCAACCCGCTCGAGGAGATCGACGCGGCCGAGATCTATGTTCCCTTCTCCTGGTTCGAGCCCATGTGGCTGGAGAACCTGGGCTTCATGTCCGAGGGCGAGGGCTGGAAGCTCACCGATGCGGGCGAGACCGAGATCGGCGGAAAGCTACCGGTCAACCCGTCGGGCGGCGTGCTGTCCTCCAACCCGATCGGCGCGTCCGGCATGATCCGCTTCGCCGAGGCGGCCAAGCAGGTCATGGGCCGCGCGGGCGACTACCAGGTCGAGAATGCCCGCAAGGCGTTCGGCCACGCGTACGGCGGTGGCTCGCAGTACTTCTCGATGTGGGTCGTCGGGAGTGAGCAGCCGTGACCACCACCACCGAACACCCGGCCCGGGTGGCGGGCGCGGCGTCCCAGGCCGCGGTCCGCGCCAAGGACAAGGACGCCTGGGTGGCGCTGTTCGCCGCAGACGGGATCGTGGAGGACCCGATCGGGCCGTCGTTCTTCGATCCCGAGGGGGTGGGCCACCGAGGTGCGGAGGCCATTGCGGCCTTCTGGGACAAGGCCATTGCCCCGACCGAGTCGATCGAGTTCCTCTTCGACGACTCGTTCGCCTGTGGTGGCGAGGTCGCCTATACGGGCCGCATCCGCACCACCATGGGTGGCGGCCACACCGTCGACGCGGAAGGTGTCTTCACCTACAAAGTCGATGAAGACGGCAAAATCCTGGCCCTACGCGCCTTTTGGGAAACTGAACGCGCGATGGCGACTCTCAAAACTCTCTGAAACTCTCGTGCCCCGCCTGCTACCGCAGGCGGGGCACGAAGGTATTTGGAAACAGCCGCTCAGTGCTTGACCGGGCAGCCGCCCGTGTAATCCACCTGGAATTGCTTGATGCCATTGAGCCAGCCCGACTGCAGGCGACGCGGGTCGCCCAGCTTGGAGATGTCGGGCATATGGTCGGCGATGGCATTGAAGATGATCTCGATCTCCAGCCGCGCCAGGTTCGCGCCGATGCAGAAGTGCGCGCCGGTACCGCCGAAGGACAGGTGCGGGTTCGGATCACGCAGGATATTGAAGGTGAACGGATCGTCGAACACGTCCTCGTCGAAGTTGGCCGAGCGGTAGGACAGCACCACCCGCTGCCCCTTCTTGATCTGCACGCCACTGACTTCCACGTCCTCGAGCGCGGTGCGCTGGAACGAGCTGACCGGGGTGGCCCACCGAATGATCTCGTCGGCGGCGGTCTTCGGGCGCTCGGACTTGAACAGCTCCCACTGCTCGGGATTCTCCAGGAAGGCGATCATGCCGTGGGTGGTGGCATTGCGCGTGGTCTCGTTGCCCGCGACCGCGAGCATCATGACGAAGAAGCCGAACTCCTCCGGCAGCAGCGCCTCGCCGTCCATATCGGCATTGATGAGCTGGGTGACGATATCGTCGGCCGGGCAGGCGCGGCGGGCCTCGGCCATTTGGTAGGAGTAGCCGAGGATCTCGGTGGAGGCGACCACCGGGTCGGCGTCGCTCTCCGGATCGTCGTAGCTGGTCATGTCATTGGACCACTGGAACAGCTTCTTCCGGTCGTCCTGCGGCACGCCGATCAGTTCGGCAATGGCCTGCAGCGGCAGTTCGGCCGCGACCTGCTCGACGAAGTCGCCGGTGCCGGTCTCGACGGCCGCCTTCACAATGGCCTCGGCGCGGGCGGTCAGCTCGGCGCGCAGACCATTGATGACGCGCGGGGTGAAGCCCTTGGAGATGATCTTGCGAAGTTTGGTGTGCTCCGGCGCGTCCTTGTTCAGCAGGACGAAGCGCTGCAGATCGATCTGCTCGCGGGTGATGTCGTCCTGGAACCGCGGGATCGCGGTGTTCTCGTAGGTGGAGAAGACGTCATCGCGGCGCGAGACGGTCTTGACGTCGGCATGCTTGGTCAGCACCCAGAAGCCGTCGTCGGTAAAGCCGCCCTTGCGAGGATCCTTGGGATTCCACCAGATCGGGGCGGTGCGGCGCAGTTCGGCTAGTTCCTCCACCGGCACCCGGTGCGCCCACATCTCCGGGTCGGTGACATCGAATCCATCCGGCACTCCGGGCCGGGCTGCAGTGTCCACCACCAGCAGTCTCCTTTGACCAACTGAAACACGTTCTACCGCTATTGAAGCATAGGAGGTAAAACAAGAGAAGGGACTAGGTAATAGCTCCGAACAGGCTTACGTTACTGGTTGTGAACTCGTTGCAGTTCTAATCCGGAAGGACAGACATGGGTACTCCCGTCATCGTCGAGGCAGCGCGCACGCCCATCGGCAAGCGCAATGGCTGGCTGGCCGGTCTGCACGCCGCCGAGCTGCTGGGCGCGGCGCAGCAGGGCGTGCTCGAGCGCGCGGAGCTGAATCCGGCGCTGGTCGAACAGGTCATCGGCGGCTGTGTCATGCAGGTGGGCGAGCAGGGCAACAACGTCACCCGCACCGCGTGGCTGCACGCGGGGCTGCCGTGGCAGACCGGCGCGGTCACCATCGACAATCAGTGCGGTTCGGCACAGCAGGCCGCGGGCCTGGTGGCCGGGCTCATCTCCACCGGCGCCATCGAGGTCGGCATCGCCTGCGGCATCGAGTCCATGAGCCATGTTCCCTTGGGCGCCAATGTCGGAACGCACGCCGGGCCGCGGCGTCCGGCCTCGTGGAATATCGATATGCCCAACCAGTTCGAGGCCGCCGAGCGAATCGCCAAGCGGCGCGGCATCACTCGCGACGATGTCGAGGAGCTCGGCGAGCGTTCGCAGCGACTGGCGGCGCAGGCCTGGGCGGAGGGCCGCTTCGACCGGGAGGTGCTGACGATCAAGAACGCTCCTCAGGTCGACAAGGAGGGCAACCTCACCGGCGAGTTCGCCGACATCGGCCGCGATCAGGGGCTGCGCGAGACCACCCGCGAGGGCCTGGCGAAGCTGAAGCCGGTGCTGGAGGGTGGAATTCACACTGCGGGCACCTCCTCGCAGATCTCCGACGGCGCGGCCGCGGTGCTGCTGATGGACGAAAAGGCCGCGCTGCGTGAGGGTTTGCGGCCGCGGGCCCGCATTGTCGCGCAGTGCCTGGTGGGCGGCGAGCCCGAATTCCACCTGGACGGTCCGGTTCAGGCGTGCGAGCGCCTGCTCGAGCGTTCCGGCATGAGCATCTCCGATATCGACTTGTTCGAGATCAATGAGGCTTTCGCGTCCGTGGTGCTGTCCTGGGCCTCGGTGCACAAGCCCGATTTCGATCGCGTGAACGTCAATGGCGGCGCGATCGCCCTCGGCCATCCGGTCGGCAGCACCGGATCCCGCTTGATCACAACGGCTTTGCACGAGCTGGAGCGTTCGGACAAGAGCACCGCCATGGTCCTGATGTGCTGCGGCGGCGCGCTCGCGACGGGCACGATCATCGAACGGATCTAGTCTCTCAATGATTTTGGGCCAGGTTGAACGTTCATCCGTCTTGCCGCGAAACGTGGCGTACGCCACACAAACTTCGGTACAGACAGGAAGATGAGACGTCAGCTATCTTATGGCTACCCGAGGCCCGTCCGGGAAGACCCTCGCGACGGGCCAGAACCGGGGCTCTTAAGCCCTTGGCAAGAACCGTGGGGTGAGCCCGCAAACGCCCAAGCCACACAGGGTGAAGCGGATCACCGCCTAGAAGCTTCAAGGAAATCGCGAATCAGGCGTAGGTTTTCAGTTACTGAGCCGCTAATATCAATGATACGTATCCGAGATAACGACTGTTAGTACAGCGAAGGGAATTGGGCGGCTCACAATGGCTGATTTCGCGGCGCGGCTGAACAAGCTGTTCGAAACCGTGCATCCCCCGGGGCGTAAGCCGCACACGAACGCAGAGGTGGCGGCTGCCTTGACGGCCTCCGGCCATCCGATCTCGAAACCGTATCTGTCGCAGTTGCGGTCGGGACAGCGCACGAACCCGTCGGATGAGACGGTGGCAGCACTGGCAAAGTTCTTCAAGGTCAAACCGGACTACTTCTTCAACGACATCTACGCGGCGAAGATCGATCATGATCTCGAGCTGCTGTCCCAGCTGCAGGGCTATGGACTCCGTCGTCTGTCGAGTCGGGCGTTCGACCTGTCCGAAGAATCTCAGAACCTCCTCACGTCTATGGCGGAGAAGTTGCGGGCCAGCGAAGGGCTGCCCGAAATTCCTCCGGACGGCACGGAATAGGCACTGCCACAGAGCAACACAGTGCGGCTAGCTCGGAGGCCGCACTGTGTTGGTTTGCTACAGGGCCTGGTCCGGACTCGACATAGGGCGGGTCACCGGCGGCGCTTGCAGGGCGGCGCCGGTGTCTCGCCGGACCATTCGGTCCGAGTGTTGGATGTTGCACCGGCCTCAGCGTGCTGAGGCCATGTGGCGTAGACCTCTGCGCTGGTGCATTATGCACAAACCTGGCATAACGCTGCCCGGGTGTTCCCGTGCGGCCGCGTGAGTTGTTTTGTGCACTATGTCGTTTTGTGCACTGTGAGTGTTTCGCCCCAATGCACCAACCGCGACAACAAGAGTGACAACTTCAAGTGACAAGTAAGTCCCGTACTACGCACGGCGGGTTCGATGAGACGAAACCTCGGATACGAAGTCTCATCGAGAAGGCCCGCCGGAATGCCACGCCCTTGGCAATCATGCGCGGTGCGGGACTTGCTCATTTGCGTCAAGATCGCAATTGCGTCGGTGATCTCCGCGTGATCAACTTCGGCGTCACCGGATCGGCAATGCCGAACTCTTCCGAATGGTAATGGGGCGGTAATGACTACCGGGGTGCGATGACTACCGGGGGGCGATCGCGCTCGACGCCTCCGCGCCCGCGGCATCGTAGGCGCGGGCAATGGCCTGCACCCAGCCGCGCGGACTCACGCCCGCGGGCGGCGAGATCCACCGGCCGTCGATCACCACCTCGCCGAACGGATTCCGCGCCCACTCGGCCACCCGCCGGGCGCGCTCGGTCACCGAGGTCGGCGGCGCACCGGCCGCGGCCAGTTCCACCCCGCCGCCGGACTGCAGGTAGAGCGCGTCCATGATCTGCGCGACCTGATCCGAGGCCTTGAGCTGGGTGCCCGATCCGGTTTGATCGTGCGCCACCACCTCCGGGAAGCGGGCGATCAGCACCCGATGCAGGGTGCGAATCTGCTTGAGCAGCGCGCGGGCTCGCCACCACAGCTCGAGCACGATCCACACCGCGCCGATGGCGATGAGCATGGCGGCGATCTGCCACATCGGCCAGAACCAGCCCTCGTCGCCGGGTTTCGGCAGCGGCTCGTCACGCATCTCGCGGCGAATCGACAGTGCCGCCAGCACACCGACGCCGAAGGTGCCCGTCGTGTAGAGCGCGATGCCGCGGCCCAGGGTCGTCCAGTCCAGGTTGCGCACGCCGGTGATCACGATGAACACGCACTCCAGCAGCACGACCCACCAGCCGAAGGTGATCGACCACAACAGCGTCGCGATCATGGCGACGGCCCCGCCCGCGTAGATCATCATGCCGATCTGGCGCAGATTCCGGCGCGACACCACCGGCCAGGCGGCGGCCGCCACCACCGAGGTGGCGGTGGCGAACATGATCCAGGCGGCGGTCACCACCCGGTCGCCGAGCCAATTGCCGTGCACCCCGCGGGGTGCCAGATGGTCCACGGCCAAGCCGATTTCGGGCACGCCGACGGTCACCGCCAGCGCCACCGCCGCCACCGCGATCACGATCGCCACGCGCGCGGTGGTCGCCGGTTTCACCAGCACGCGCCCGACGCGAGCGCCCGAGGCCATCCAGACCAACATCGCCACCAGCCAAAATGTCATCCGAGTGCCTCATCGAATCGAAGGACCGAGACGCCCGCGCCTCGACTGTGGAACACCCGCAGGCGAGTCAGGAGCATGCTCGCGAAGGTTTCGGCCTCCCACTCGCACTGCTCGTCATCGCCCAGATCGACCGCCTTCTGATGGGCGCGCTGGCTCAACATGTAGGCGATGAGATCGTCGCTGGCCTCCAGCGTCACCTCGGTCGCCGCCTCGCCCGGATGGTCGAAGACGATATGGCCCAGTTCGTGCGCGAGGGTGTGCTCGCGGCTGGGTAGC
Organism: Nocardia sp. CDC160; assembly: GCF_035818795.1. Taxonomy (NCBI): domain Bacteria; kingdom Bacillati; phylum Actinomycetota; class Actinomycetes; order Mycobacteriales; family Nocardiaceae; genus Nocardia; species Nocardia sp. CDC160. Next base: position 795,393 of record NZ_JAYKYT010000001.1, read on the forward strand.
GCCTGCGCGAGCACGATCACGTCCCGATCCGGATAGCTGCGGCGCTGGCCGCACACACCGGGACCCAGTTGCGCACTGGCGATTTCGATGGGCCGCCGCCGTTCGGCGGAGATGGCCAGCACCACCTCGTCCAGGTCGGTGGCGTCGAAGTCGGCCGCCACCGCGCACACCGCGTCCACCGCGGCGGCCACCCGCCGGTAGGACCCGATGCTATGAGCCTTGCTCTCGGTCATCGCGGTCCCCTCATGCCCTCGGTCCGAAGAACGCCGCGCGCGCGGCATCCACGCGTGCCTGGGCGGCGGACGCGCTCTGGAAGCTCACCGCGCCCGAACCCGTGCCCGCCAGCGCCATGGCGATCAGGCCGCCGATCACCGACAGCACCGGAATCGGGGGCAGCGGTGTGTTGTTCGAGGTCGGCTTCACGTCCGGATTCGGTTGCGCCAGAACGGGAGCCGGGGCCGATGCGGGTGGCGGCGGGGGCGGTGCGGGCGCGGGCTCCGGTGCGGCTGGCGCGGCCGGTGCCGCCGCCGGGGCGACCACGGCGGGCACCGGCGGTACCGCGGGCGGCTGCGGGATCTCGAGCGGCAGCGGCGGCACGGCGGGCGGTGCGGGCGGCGGAATCAGCAAGAGCAGCAGGGGCGATGCGCACACGGCGGCCGAACCCACGCCCGCCGAGCCGACCGCCGCGGAACCCACCGCGGCCGAACCGAGATCGGCCGAACCGGCGGCGGAACCCGCACCGGCCGAACCCACGCCCGAACCGACGGCGGCGGAGCCGACACCGGTGGAGCCGCCGACGGCGGAACCCAGTCCGGCGGAACCGATTCCGGCCGAACCGACGGCGGCGGAGCCGGTGCACAGGGTGGCCAGTCCGGCCGAGCCGACGGCCGCCGAGCCGACGGCGGCGGAACCCGTCGCGGCCGAACCGGTGCCCAGCAACAGGCCCAAGAGCGCGGAGCCGGTACCGATTCCGGCCGAGCCGACGCCCGCGGAACCCAGGCCGAGGACCGAGCCGGTGCCAACGCCAGCCGAACCCACTGCGGCGGAACCGGTTCCGAGCACCGCCGAACCCGTGGCGGCACCGGCCGAACCGGTGCCGACCGCCGCCGAACCCAATCCCGCACCCGCGGAACCGGTTACGGCCGAGCCGGTGCCCAGGGCGGCCGAGCCGGTGCCACCGAGGACCGCGCCCAGGCCCGCCGAACCGACGGCGGCCGAACCGGTTCCGGCGGATCCGACGGCGGCCGAGCCCGTTCCGAGGCCGAGGAGGACGGACAGGAGGTCCTGCGGTCCGGCCACGGGCGTGGCGGGTTGCGCGTCAATGGGTTGCGATTGAGGAACCGACTGACCGGGATCTTGTCCGGCGGGCGCGGGATCGAGCGGGATGCCCGGCTGCGCCAGGGCAGCCGCGGGTCCGAGCAGCGCCGAACCGGCGACAGCTGCGATCACTGCCGCCAGGCGCATTGCACGATCGACGATCATGCGACAGCCATCCCCTCATCGATACCGCGCTTGGCTTGTCTCCGCACCAGGGGTACGGAATCCCGATCCGCACCCGACAGATCGAGACAGGTTGTCGAGCTCACACTGTCGCCCCGATTGCCAGACCGTTGCGGAACGCGGTCATCCTAACGGCCACCGCGCCGCCCCGCACAAGTCCCGATCGCATTAGGGGTGCCCACAAACCGTACGCCTGCGCGTCCCCCTACGCACCCAATATGACCAAGCGCCCCAGCCCAATTGGCCTAGACCACCCCCGACCGAGGAACCTCACAACCCCGGATCCCACCCCGTGAGGTCCCCCCACCATGTCCAATACCGACAATTCAGACCAACCTGACAGCAATCCCCCCGTCATTCCGGCATACTTCCGGCCTCTGTGATCAAGAGCACAAAAATACGAAACCGCCCTCGGACAATGGGTCCGGGGCGGCTCGGTTGTGCGGGCTTACGCGCCGTAGACCGGCTCCGGGGTGGTGGCCTTCGACAGCAGGTCGCGGACGACCGGACCCAGGTCGGCGGGGTCCCAGCGAGCGCCGCGGTCGATGGAGACGCCGTGGCGCCAGCCGTCGGCGACGGTGACCTTGCCGCCCTCGACCTCGAACATGCGGCCGGTGACACCGGCGGAGTCGGCGGAGCCGAGCCAGACCACCAGGGGGGAGACGTTTTCGGGGGCCATGGCGTCGAAGCCGTCCTCGGGGGCGGCCATCATGTCGGCGAACACGGTCTCGGTCATGCGGGTCCGCGCGGCCGGGGCGATGGCATTGACGGTAATGCCGTAGCGCGCGAATTCGGCGGCGGCGGTGAGGGTCAGGCCCGCGATGCCGGACTTGGCGGCCGCGTAGTTGCCCTGGCCGACCGAGCCGAGCAGGCCCGCGCCGGAGCTGGTGTTGATGATGCGGGCCTCGGGGGTGCGACCGGCCTTGGCCTCGTTGCGCCAGTACTCGGCGGCGTGCCGCATGGGCGCGAAATGACCCTTCAGGTGCACCTTGATGACGGCGTCCCACTCGTCCTCGCCGAGGTTGACCAGCATGCGGTCGCGCACGATTCCGGCATTGTTGACCAAAACGTCCAGGCGGCCGAAGGTTTCGACGGCGGTGGCGACGAGGCGGCGCGCGCCCTCCCAATCGGAGACGTCGTCGCCGTTCACGACGGCCTCGCCGCCGAGCGCCTTGATCTCCTCGACGACCTGCGCCGCCGGGGAATCCGGACTGGGCGCGCCGTCGAGCTCGGCGCCGAGGTCGTTCACGACCACCTTGGCCCCGGCCGCCGCGAAGGCGAGGGCGTGGGCCCGGCCGATGCCGCGACCCGCTCCGGTCACGATGACGACGCGGCCGTCGCAGATCTTGTTGTCCGTCATGGGGATTACCTCTGCTTGTGAATGGTTTCAGTGTTGTCGATCGGATTCAGTGACCGGAGACGGCGGGGACGTCCGCGGTGGAAGCCTCCAGAAAGGCGGGCTTCTCGCCGCCGCCGTGCACCAGCAGCGCACTGCCGGTGATGTAGGCGGCCAGCGGTGAGGCCAGGAACGCGGCCGTGCGGCCGATGTCTTCGGGGGTTGCCATGCGCTGCATGGGAACCGTGCGGCTCACCGCCGCGATACCGTCCTCGTCGCCGTAGTGCAGATGCGAAGACTCGGTGTTGACCAGTCCGCAGATCACGGAATTGATCCGCACCTTCGGAGCCCATTCCACCGCCAGCGACGAAACCAGGCTGTCCACACCGGCTTTCGCCGCACCGTAGGCCGCCGTACCGGGCGACGGCCGATGCCCGGAGATGCTCGAGATCATCACGATCGACCCGCCCGTCTCCTGCTGCTGCATCACCGCATTGGCCACCTGCGAAACCAGCAGCGGCGCAAGCAGATTCAACTGCACGATCTTCGAGTGAAAGTTGGCGCTGGCCTCGGCGGCCAGGGCGAAGGGCGCGCCACCGGCATTGTTCACCACGGTGTCGAGCCGCCCGTACTTCGCCACGATGGCCTCGATCAGTCCGCGCACCGAATCCGGTTCGCGCACATCGCACGGCAGGAAGTCGATACCGCGCCCACCGCTCTCCACGGGGACATCCGCGGGCCGTCGCGCACAGGCCACCACGGTCGCGCCCGCGTCCAGGAAGACCCGGCTGATACCGGCTCCGACGCCGCGCACGCCGCCGGTGACCAAGACGACCGAGCCGGACAGGTTTACTTCGATTCCCACCGTGATAACCTACCAAGCACTTGCTTGTTTTGCCAACGATGGGACATTCGATGGGGATCAACCGTCACACCGAAACCGAGGGCGTCGAAGTCGTCACTGTCGACTACCCGCCGGTCAACGCGCTGCCTTCGGACGGCTGGTTCGCCCTGGCCGACGCCATCACCCAGGCCGGGAAGCAGCCGGAGACCCGGGTGGTCGTGCTGCGCGCCGAGGGGCGCGGTTTCAACGCGGGCGTGGACATCAAGGAGATGAACCGCGACACCGGGCACACCGCCCTGATTCGTGCCAACCACGGCTGCTTCGCCGCCTTCGCCGCGGTCTACGACTGCGAGGTCCCCGTCGTCACCGCCGTGAACGGCTTCTGCCTGGGCGGCGGCATCGGCCTGGTCGGCAATTCCGATGTCATCGTCGCCTCCGACGACGCGACCTTCGGCCTCCCCGAGGTCGACCGCGGCGCGCTCGGTGCGGCCACCCACCTGGCTCGACTCGTCCCGCAGCATCTGATGCGGACCATGTTCTACACTGCGGGCACCCTCACCGCGCAGCAGTTGCACCACTACGGCTCGGTCTTCAAGGTGGTGCCGCGGGCCGAACTCGATGCCGCCGCAATGGAAGTGGCCAAGAACATCGCCAACAAGGACGGCCGCGTCATTCGCGCCGCCAAGAAGGCACTCAATGGCATCGACGTGCAGGACGTGCACCGCTCCTACCGCTTCGAGCAGGGCTTCACCATGGAGCTCAACCTCGCGGGCGTGGCCGACGAGATCCGGGCACGCTTCGACGACGATCTGGCCGCGCAGAAGAAGGAGAAGTAAAAGCCATGCGCGACAAGCGAATGTCGCTCGACGAGGTCGTCGGCGAACTGCGCAGCGGAATGACCATCGGCATTGGCGGCTGGGGCTCGCGGCGCAAGCCGATGGCCTTCGTGCGCGCGCTGCTGCGGTCGGACATCACGGATCTGACGGTCGTCACCTACGGTGGCCCGGACCTGGGTCTGCTGTGCTCGGCGGGCAAGGTGAAGAAGGCGTACTACGGCTTCGTGTCGCTGGATTCCGCGCCGTTCTACGACCCGTGGTTCGCCAAGGCCCGCACCGAGGGCGCGATCACCGTGCGCGAGATGGACGAGGGCATGGTCAAGTGCGGTCTCCAGGCCGCGGCGGCGCGCCTGCCGTTCCTGCCGATTCGCGCCGGATTGGGTTCGGCCGTCATCGATTTCTGGGAGGGCGAGCTGAAGACCGTTCAGTCGCCGTACCCGACGGACGGCAAGACCGAAACCCTGGTCGCCATGCCCGCTTTGCACCTGGATGCCGCCTTCGTCCACCTGGATCTGGGTGACAAGCACGGCAATGCCGCCTACACGGGCGTGGACCCGTACATGGACGACCTGTACGCCCTGGCCGCCGAGAAGCGCTACCTGTCGGTGGACCGGCTGGTCGAGACCGAGGAGCTGGTGAAAGCCGTTCCGACGCAGGCCCTCATCCTCAATCGCATGATGGTCGACGGCGTGGTCGAGGCCCCCGGCGGCGCGCACTTCACCTTCTCCGGCAGCTACGGCCGCGATGAGAAGTTCCAGCGCCACTACGTCGAGGCCGCCAAGACGCCCGAGGCGTGGGCCGAGTTCAAGGCCCGCTACCTGGATGTGTCCGAGGACGAATACCAGGCCGCCGTCAAGGCTTTCGCCGAGGAGCAGAAGTAATGACCGACACCACCACCGTTACTCGGGCCGAGATCTGCGTTGTCGCGGCGGCCGAGATCTTCCGGGGCGCGGGCGAGATCATGGCCTCGCCGATGTCCACCATCACCACCATCGGCGCGCGGCTGGCGCGGCTCACCTTCGAGCCGGATCTGCTGCTGTCCGACGGCGAGGCGCTGTTCTTCGCCGAGATTCCGCCGATTGGCGGCAAGGCCCCCATCGAGGGTTGGATTCCGTTCTCGAAGGTCTTCGATGTCGTGAATTCCGGTCGCCGCCATGTGGTCATGGGCGCGAACCAGCTCGACCGCTACGGCAATCAGAACCTCTCGGCGTTCGGCCCGCTGCAGCAGCCGACTCGTCAGATGTTCGGTGTGCGCGGCGCGCCGGGCAACACCATCAACCACGCCACCAGCTACTTCGTGCCCAAGCACGGTAAGCGGGTGTTCGTGGATCGGGTCGACATCGTCTCCGGAATCGGTTACGACAAGATCGATTCCGAGAATCCGGCGTTCCGGTTCCACCATCTGCACCGAGTGGTCTCGAACCTGGGCGTGTTCGATTACAACGGTCCGGACCACACCATGCGCGCGCTGTCGCTGCATCCGGGCGTGACCGCCGATGAGGTCGCGGAGAACACGTCGTTCGAGATCGCGGGGCTGGCCGAGGCGGGCGAGACCCGGCTGCCGACCGAGGAAGAGCTCACCATCATCCGGACCGTGCTGGATCCCAATGGCTTCCGTGAGAAGGAAGTGACGGCATGACCGCCCAGCGTCTCAAGACCCCACTGACCGAACTGGTCGGCATCGAGCACCCGATCGTGCAAACCGGCATGGGATGGGTCGCCGGTCCGGGCCTGGTCGCGGCCACCGCGAATGCGGGCGGCCTCGGCATTCTCGCCTCGGCGACCATGACCTTCGAGGAACTCGAGCAGGCCATCGCCAAGACGAAGGCCAAGACCGACAAGCCCTTCGGCGTCAATATCCGCGCCGACGGCTCCGACGCCGCCGAGCGGTGCGAACTCATGATTCGCGAGGGCGTGAAGGTGGCCTCGTTCGCGCTGGCTCCCAAGCAGGAGCTCGTCGCGCGGCTCAAGGACAACGGCGTGGTGGTGGTGCCGTCCATCGGCGCGGCCAAGCACGCGGTCAAGGTGGCGTCCTGGGGCGCGGACGCGGTGATCGTGCAGGGCGGTGAGGGCGGCGGCCACACCGGTTCCGTCGCAACGACTCTGCTGCTGCCCTCGGTGCTGGATGCCGTCGACATTCCGGTCGTCGCCGGTGGCGGGTTCTTCGACGGGCGCGGGCTGGCCGCGGCGCTGTCCTACGGCGCGGCGGGTGTCGCGATGGGCACCCGCTTCCTGCTCACCCAGGATTCGGCGGTGCCGGACTCGGTCAAGCAGGAGTACCTGACGCGCGGGCTCCAGGACACGGTTGTCTCGACCAAGGTCGACGGCATGCCGCATCGGGTGCTGAACACCGAGCTCGTCAACAAGCTGGAGCACTCCAGCGGCGTGCGCGGTCTGGCCGCCGCGGTGTCCAATGCCGTCAAGTTCAAGTCCATGACCGGCATGAAATGGTCGACCATGGTCAAGGACGGGCTGGCCATGCGCAAGCACAAGGACCTGACCTGGTCCCAGGTCATCATGGCCGCCAATACCCCGATGCTGCTGAAAGCCGGTCTGGTGGAGGGCAATACGCACGCGGGCGTGCTGGCCTCCGGTCAGGTCGCCGGAATCATCGACGACCTCCCCACCGTCGCCGACCTCATCGACCGCATCATCACCGAGGCCGTCGAGCGCATCGACAGCCTGAACCAGTACCGCGTCACCACCACGGCCTGACGCATCGCACGTGCGCGGCCACCACAGCCCGTCCGCGCACCCGGATCCGAACACCCTCGGATCCACGTGCGCGCCCCCTGTCGGGCGCGCCCGAGCCGCTCCCGGATCCTCTCGCCCGGGGGCGGCTTCGCGCATTCGGCCCCTCCCTTGATTTGGAACGCTCGAGCTATGTTGAGAGCAACCGTCGTCCGCAAGGATTGGAGCGATTGGTCATGAGTCTCCCCACCATGCGTCCCCGCCCGGGTAACCTGCGTTCCGTCGCCGAGCAGATCGAGCGGGCTACCGGCCTGCGCGTACAAATCCTGGGGGGCAGTCTGGTGATGTCGCCGACTCCGCGAGGCAAACATGCGGGCACGATCCTGGAGCTGCGGGAACAACTGCAGCCCCTACTGCCTGCCGAATTGAAGCCCTATGAAGTCTCATCGATTCTCATGCCCGCCGATCCGGACGACTACAGCACTCCGGACCTCGTGGTCCTGCCCAAAAGCTGGAGCGACGACGACGAATGGCTGGCCGATCCCGGCGACGTCGAACTCGCCATCGAGGTCATCTCGAAGAGCGAGAAATCCAAGCAGATCTCCGACAAGCAGGGCTGGTATGCAACAGCTGGAGTCCGCACCCTTCTAGTTGTCGATCCTCGGTATGGACGCTGGACGCTGTTCACCCATCCGAAAGACGGCGAATACCACGGATCTCTGGACGGCGTTTACGGGGACGCGGTACCGCTGCCCGAACCGTTCGGATTCTCACTCGATACCAGCAGTCTCCCCACGTACCGCTGAGTCCGTACACCTCTACTTCCTGCGGATACCGGAGGCCAGGGCGAACAAAGTGTCCAGGACTGGGGTGGGGGTCAAGGAGGTGGCCACCACCTGGATCTTTCCGGCCAGGCCGGGGATGTAGCGGGCGCGGGGGTGTTTTGCGGTGAGGGCCTTTTCGACTTCCTTGACGACCGTGTCTACCGGGGCGGCGATCTTCGGGACCTGTTGGGACATTTTGCGGAGGCCCGCGAGGTGGGCGCTGTAGAGGTCGCGTTGGGATTCGGTGAGGTGGGCGGTGGTGGTGTCGACCATGTCCGTGGCGCCGAACCAGAGGTCGGTGGCGATGGGGCCCGGTTCGATGAGGCTGGTGTGGATTCCGAAGGGGCGCAGTTCCACTCGTAGGGCGTCGACCAGGCCCTCGAGAGCGAACTTGGAGGCGTTGTAGGCGCCGGTGCCGGGGGTGGAGACGCGGCCGGAGAGGGAGGAGATGAAGACGGCCCGGCCCTTGGTGGCGCGCAGGCGCGGGAGGACGGCCTGGGTGACCGCCACCTGGCCGAAGACGTTGACCTCGAACTGGTTTCGGAGTTCGTCGAGGGTGAGCAGTTCGACGGGGCCGTCCACGACGATGCCCGCATTGTTGACCACGGCGGTGAGGTCGGCGGGGAGGACCGCGTCCAGGGCCGCGATGTCGTCGGGGTTGGTGACGTCGAGCTGGATCGGGGTGATGCGGGAGTCGGCGGCGGCCAGCGCCTCGCCGTCGGAGAGCTTGCGGACACCGGCGTAGACCTGCCAGCCCCGCTCGGCCATGCGCAGGCTGATGGCCTTGCCGATGCCGCGCGCCGCGCCGGTAACCAACACAGAGTTCATGGTGGTCAGCCTAATTCGGAGCGGCCGGGCGTGGCGTGCGGTAATGGAGATGCCGTTCGAGTGCGGGGGTGCCACCATGTGGCGATGGGGAATGTCCTGATTGCCGGAGATCTGCATGGGAACGCGACGTTCGCGCAGGCGTTGTTGCAGGTCGCCAAGCGCAAGGACTGCGCGCGGGTCTTCGTGGTGGGCGACTTCGGGGCCTGGGAGCACATGCATTCGGGGCGGCGGTATTTCGACGTGGTGAATCGGGCTGCCAAGCGGGCCGGGGTCACCGTGTACTTCCTGGACGGGAACCACGACAAGAGCTCACTGCTGCACGAGCTCTACGACGACCATCCCGACGACGAGGGATTCCTGATCTGCCGCACCCACCTGCGGTACGCGCCGCGCGGGCACCGCTGGAACTGGGAGGGGACCAGCTTCGCCGCCTTCGGCGGGGCGGCTTCGACCGACAAGGCCTGGCGACTGGCGAAGGAGGCGCGCAAGGCGGCCAAGGCCGAGACACGGCGGCGCTACGGGTCCTCGAAGCGGCCGCAAACCGCTGGCACGCTGTGGTTTCCGGAGGAGGAGATGACCGACGAGGAACTGGACGCGCTGCTCGAGGCGGACAGCTCACCGGTGGACATCCTGCTCACCCACGACAAGCCGCGCGCCGCGGAGCCGCCGTGGAACCGCAAGGACAAGCCCGAGTGCTATCCCAACCAGGACCGCATCCAGCGGGTGGTGCACACGCTGCGGCCCGCCGTGCTGTTCCACGGACACCTGCACGTGCGCTACACCGACACCATCGCCAGCGGGGACGGGCAGTGGACCCGGGTCGAGGGTCTGGCCTGCGACCCGGAAGCCGCGCAGTACCTGGAGTATTCGACCGAACACTCCTGGTACGTGCTGGAGCTGCCCTATGCCGAGCAGCGGTTGGAGAGCACCGGCGGGACCGAATCCCATTCCCTACCGGCTTGATTCGTCCCGGCTCGGTTCGTCGTAGGAGGAGGTGCCCTCGTCCAGCAGGGGCTCCTCTCCCTTGAAGTGCGCGGGCGCGAAGAAACGCAGCACGTGATAGCCGGAAATGACGACCAGGGTGCCCAGCGCGATGCCGCTCAGGGTGAAGTTGTCGGTGAACTTCATGCTCACATTGCCGATGCCGATGATCAGCCCCGCCGCGGCGGGCACCAGGTTCAGCGGATTGCGGAGATCGACCTTCGCATTGGTCCAGATCTGCGCGCCCAGCAGACCGATCATGCCGTAGAGGATGACGGTGATGCCGCCCAGCACACCGCCCGGAATGGCCGCGACGATCGCCCCGAACTTCGGGCACAGACCGAACAGCAGGGCGAAAAAGGCCGCCGCCCAATAGGCCGCGGTCGAATAGACCCGGGTGGCCGCCATGACACCGATGTTCTCGGAGTAGGTGGTGTTGGGCGGGCCGCCGACCGCGGTGGAGAGCATGGAGGCCGCGCCGTCGGCGGCAATCGCGGTGCCGAGCCTGCCGTCCAGATTGTCGCCGGTCATCTCGCCGACGGCCTTCACGTGTCCGGCGTTCTCCGCGACCAGCGCGATCACCACGGGCAGCGCCACCAGGACGGCCGACCATTGGAACGACGGCGCGTGGAAGGTGGGCAGGCCGATCCAATCCGCCTTGCCCACACCCGAGAGATCCAGCCGCCAGTGGTCGGTGACCTTGCCGCTGCCGTCGGCCGAATGGATCTGTCCGAGCACCCGGTCCAGCACCCACGACAGGGCGTAGCCGAACACCAGGCCCAGGAAAATCGCGATGCGCGAGAAGAATCCGCGCAATCCGACCACGGCCAGGCCGGTGAACAGCATGACCAGCAGGGCCGTCCACTGATCCTGCGGCCAGTAGGTCGCGGCGGTGACGGGTGCCAGGTTGAAGCCGATGAGCATGACCACCGCGCCGGTCACCACCGGCGGCATGGCGGCGTGAATGATGCGCGCCCCGAACTTCTGGACGGCCAGGCCGATGAGGAACAGCGCAGCGCCGACCGCGAGGCAGGCCCCGGTAACCGTCGCGCTACTTCCGCCCTGCGCCCGGATCACCGCGGCCACACCCACGAACGAGAGCGAACAGCCCAGGTAGCTGGGCACCCGGCCGCGGGTGGCGAGCAGGAAGATGGCCGTGGCCACGCCCGACATCATGATGGCGAGGTTGGGGTCCAGCCCCATCAGCACGGGCGCCACGAAACTCGCGCCGAACATGGCCACGACGTGCTGTGCGCCGAGCCCGAAGGTGCGCGGCCACGACAGCCGCTCATCCGGCCGCACCACCGCCCCCGGCGCGGGCGTGCGCCCGTCGCCGTGCACCGTCCAGCGGACACCCAAAACCATCAACCGCCCGCTTTCTCCCGAAGGTCCGAAATGCTTCGCGGACATCCTAATGCGAGCAAACCCCCAGCTCCCGCCCACACACGCGACGGGACTCGCCCGGCGCGCGACCCGAGACCACCGCGCCCACGACCGATCCGGACGGTGGCATGCGGCGAGCAACCACGAGCGTCGGCCCTCGAGGCCGCGAGTCTCCGGTCGCGGCGGATCACCACCGGATTCCCACCGCGACGCGGGTCAGACAAGACCGTAGCGACGGCGGATCGCGGGCGGCAGAGCGTACGGGTTCGGTCCGTCCGCGGACGACGCGTCGTGAATCTCCCATGGCGCACCGGCATTCGGACCATCCGACGTGGACATCGGGGCGCACTGCGGACGGACGCCGGTAAGGACCGCCGGGTCGGCAAGGTCATTATCGGTGACGTCGGTGATGAGCTGCGACGCAGTGTCATTCGGGCGTTCGGGGGCCGTCCGCGCGAAGTAGCGCAGCGCGTGGGCGACGGCCGGGTCGGAGGTGAGTTCTTCCCGGAGGGCCGCGGCCTGCGCGCGGGCGCTCTTCAGAGCCAGCTCGTGGGCACGCGAAATAGCTTGCGCCATAGCTGAATCCGGCATGTCCAGCACCAGGATGCGGCCGTCCGCGTCGGTCTCGACGCGGACGCGGGCCACCACCTCACCTCGGCCTACTTCTTCGACGGCCGTCGCCCGGACCGCGGCGATGGCGTCCTGCACCCGGCGGGCCTTGCGGGCGATCTCCTCCAGTCGCCCTTCCTCCGATGTCGGCATGACCGCAACCTAGCCAGCCGTGGCGAAAGCCGGTGCTGTGTCGGCGACTTCGCGCGCGGTGTCGGCGACTTCGCGCGTGGTCAGGGTTGTACGCGGATCTGCTGCATCATGTCGTGGTCGGCGTGGTCGAGGTTGTGGCAGTGCCAGACGTAGCCGTGGATCTCGGGGGCGTCCGCCATATCGCCGGACATGCCCGTGCCGGTGGGGGACATGGCTTCCGCGCCCGGTGGGATCGGGAGGGCGGTGTCGGGGTCGAAGCCGAGTTCCTCGACGGACGGCCATTTCACGAGGATCCGGGTGATGGTGTCGGTGGGGCACTCGATGGTGTCCTTCCAGCCGACTTCCCAAGGCGGCGGGCCCTGTTCGGGGCCGATGGCGTACGGGTCGGCCGAGGGCGCCCAGCGGGTGCCGAACTTGGGCGGATAGTTGGCGAAGAAGTAGGCCGAGGTGAGGATGGGCTGACGCGCGATCACGCGCAGCCGCGCCAGGTGCAGGTGGATGGGGTGGTCGAAGGGCGTGGTGTTGACGATGTCCCACTGCTCGACCGTCCCGGCCCGCGCCATGTCGATATCCGAACTCAGGAACGCCAGATTATTGAGCGACATCATGGTCGGGAAGACCGCCGCGGCCCGGGAATCGTCATTGAGTCCGAGCAGCGTCATGGTGCGCACCGCCCCCGGGCGGTAGACCGGTTCCAGCGCCTCGGGCTGCCCGGGCCCGCCGCGCAGCGTGAACGGAATGTCGTAGGCCGGACCGTCACCCGCGCCCACGAACCGCATGATCGGCCTCAGCTCCGGGACCATGAACACGGTATTGCCGAGATCGTTCTTGGCGGTATTGATCAGATCGACGGTCTCCCCGTCCCCGAGCCCGCTGAAGTCGACGAGCATGTCCACCCGCTCCCCCGGGCTCACCCGGATGGACGGCGTCGGCACCGGCCCGTCGAGCAACCCCAGGTCGCCGCCGATGGCGAAGAACAGCATGCCGTTGGAGAACTCGAAAATATAAGGGCGCGAATTGGATCCATTGAGCAGCCGGAATCGGTACACGGTGCGCCGCACCTGGAACCGCGGCCACACCACCCCGTTCACGCAGCACACGTCCCCCAGCTGCCCGGATTGGTTGTAGCCCTCGGGAATATAGGTCGCGACCATGGGTTGCAGGCTGCCGTCGGCATTGAAGGTGCGGTCCTGCACGATGAGCGGCACCTCGAACTCACCGCTGGGCAGTCCGAGCGGATTGTCCGCACGCCCGGTGTCGAATTCGTCTCTCAGGTAATACAACCCGGCGAGCCCGGCCTGAATGTTCAGCCGGGTGATCCCCATGGCGTGATCGTGATACCAGAGGGTGGCGGCCTCCTGCCGGTTCCCGTACGCGAAGCTCGGCCCGCCGCCATTGCGCCATGCGACGAGCGGATGCCCGTCGGAGTCGGGCGAATTCGCGCCGCCGTGCAGGTGCACGGTGAAGCGCGGATCGGTGCGGTCGAGTTCGGTCACCCCGTGCATGGTGAGATCCACGTGCGGGGCCAGCACGTGGGTGCCGAGCTCATTGCGAAACGCGATGCGCGCCACCCGATCTCGATACGCCTCCAGATTCGGCCCGAGCACCGGCTGCCCGAACCCCCAACTGCGGGTCTCCGGCAGGTCCCGGTGATAGCGGTGCATGCCGGAGATGGCCGCCAATTCCCCGGCAGCCGCACGGGTTTCGGGTATCGGCAGCTCGTCGACGAACGGCTGCAAGGCGGGCGAGTGATAGTTGAGCGGCGTGATCGTCGGCGCGGGCAGCGGCGGAATGGGCACGGGCGGCGGGGGCAAGGGCACCGGATCGGCCGCGGCCGACGCCAGATAGCCCATGCCCGCGATTCCGAGAGCCCCCAGTAGGAACCCCCGCCTCGGCAGGTCGTTCATCACCCAGTCCCCACCCGGACGATACCGCTATGTCAACCGGTCTATCGTCCGACGATAGCCGACATTACCGACCGGTGAATACGAAAAGCCGCACTCCGAAAACCGGTGTGCGGCTTCTCAACAGCGGCGGCCGACTAGCCCAGACGCTCGATGATCGTCACATTCGCGGTGCCGCCGCCCTCACAGATGGTGAGCAGACCGTAGCGGCCGTTCACCCGCTCCAGCTCATTGAGCAGCGTCGCGAACAGCTTGGCCCCGGTCGCGCCCAACGGGTGGCCGAGCGCGATCGCGCCGCCATTGACATTGACCTTGTCCGGGTTGGCCCCGGTCTCCTTGATCCAGGCCAGCACCACCGAGGCGAACGCCTCGTTGATCTCGATGACGTCCATGTCGTCGATGGTCAGGCCGGTCTTCTCCAGCGCCCACTTGGTGGCCGGGATCGGCGCGGTGAGCATGTAGATCGGATCCGCGCCGCGCGCGCTCACATGGTGGATCCGGGCCCGCGGGGTGAGGCCGTACTCGGCGACCGCCCAGTCCGAGGCGAGCAGGGTGGCGCTGGAGCCATCGGAGATCTGGCTGGCCAGCGCGGCGGTAATGCGGCTGCCCTCGGCGAGCGGCTGCAGCCCGGCCATCTTCTCCAGGCTGGTCTCGCGCGGGCACTCGTCGATCCAGAAGTCGCCGACCGGAACGATCTCGCGATCGAAGACGCCGTCCACGATGGCCTTGCGGGCGCGCTCATTGCTGCGCAGCGCCCACTCCTCCATCTCGCGCCGGGAGATGTCCCACTTCTCGGCGATCATGGTGGCCGAATTGAACTGCGACACTTCACCGGTGCCGTAGCGGTGGTCCCAGCCCTGCGCGCCGACGAACGGCGAATCGAACCCGTACGCCTGCCCGGCCAGCATCGCCGCCGAGATCGGAATGGCCGACATGTTCTGCACGCCGCCCGCCACGATCACCTCGGCGGTGCCGGACATGATGGCCTGCGCGCCGAAGGTGATGGCCTGCTGCGAGGAGCCGCACTGCCGATCCACGGTGACACCCGGCACCGACTCCGGGTAGCCCGCCGCCAACCACGAAGTGCGCGCGATGTTTCCGGCCTGCGGGCCGATGGTGTCGCAGCACCCGAACACCACATCGTCCACGGCCGCCGGGGTCAGATTGGTGCGCTCGATGAGCCCCTTGATGGCGGCCGCGCCGAGATCGGCGGGATGCACGGCGGCCAGCGAACCGCCCCGCTTGCCCACCGGGGTGCGCACGGCGTCGATCACATACGCCTCACGCATCGGCGAATACTGGCGGCGGGACGGTGCTGACATGGAGAACTCCTACTGCTGAATGCCGAGCTGTTCAGTTGTCTCAGTTGGCTTTCGCGCCCTGAGCCGGATTGATGAGCCCGTCGAGGACGATGGTCAGGTACTGCTTGGCGAGGTTGTCGACGGTGATGCGACCGCCGGGCTGGTACCAGCGCACCGACACCCAGACGGTGTCGCGCAGGAATCGGTACGCCAGTTCGATATCCATCTCCGGGCGGAAGCTGCCGTCGGCGACGCCATTGGTCAGCACCCGGTGCCAGAGCTCGCGGAACTCCTTGTTGTATTCGGAGATGTAGTCGAAACGCGGTGTGCCGCTGAGTCGTTTGGCCTCGGCCTGGTAGATGGCCACGGCGGCGTGGAACTGGTCGAACGATTCGTAGGACGCGACGACCAGCGCTTCCAGCGTGTCGCGCGCGGGCAGGCCCGCGGCCACGATCTCGCGGTAGCGGCCGAAGAGGTCGTCGAGGAACCCGCGCAGGATTTCGTCCACCATGGCTTCTTTGGAATCGAAGTGGTGGTAGAGACTCCCGGATAGAATCCCCGCCGCGTCGGCAATGTCACGAACCGTGGTGGCGCGCAGGCCCCGCTCCGCGAATAGGTTCGCGGCCAGGCCGAGCAGCTCGTTGCGACGTGCTGATTTGGAGGGGTCAGGTTGGGTCACCCCGCCAATATACAACCAAGCATTTGCTTGGTCCACCCGCCTCCCACTCAGCGCCCACCAAAGGGACTCAGCGCACCGAATACCGCAGCGGCGAGGAGACCGAGAGATCGGCCAGGAGTCGATCGCAGATCACCACCGGGGAGATTCCCGCCCGCGCCATCCGAGCCACCAGTGCCAATCGGCGTTCGGGACTGTCCCATTCGACGGTCAGCGGTTCGTGACCGGGCCCGGCATCCACCGTGGCCATGACCCGCGGCGGACCCCCATCCCCATCGGGCTCCTCGATGATTTTGAGAACCATTCCCCGTTGCCATGCCCGATATGTCTCCATATCGGCGCCCACCACCAATTTGTCTGTGGCAGCACACAACCCCTGCGCTATTTGATCGGCGAAGGCCACGTGGTCGTACCGTAGGCGTCTGCAGGTGCGCACCACCTCCAAAAGGTCGGCACGTACCTCGCACAGCAGCGCGGTTCTCTTACGGCGACGTCGATCGGCTTCGGAATCGACGTATCCCGCCGCACGCGACAGACCGAGACGGCGGGCGCGATCACGGTCGCGAATCATGTCCCGCCGCAATGCGGCGCGCGGATCACGCACCACGTCGCTCTCGTCCACGGCGTGTTGTTCGAGGATCTGCGCGGCCCGCATGGCGGTGGCGCGCTCGGAGTCGTGGTCGAGCAATTCCGCGCCCAATGTCAGTGCGGCCAGAACGACATTGTCGAGTCTTCGGCGCGCCAGGACGACCTCGCGCACCAGCTCGAGTTCCAATTCCTCGTGGGCTTGTTCTGGGGCTGCTTGTTGTCTGCGATCCGGACCCATGGGTCGTGCCCTTCGACTAGCGGTACCGGCCTAAACCAGGATTGCACAGGGAGACCCTCAACGCGCCAGCCATTTTCCGCCCTCAAAAAAATGGGCACTGCCGCGCCCCCTCTCGGGACGCGGCAGTGAGAAAAGCTGCGACCCGAAGACACAGCATTTCGCGCCAACCGAACGCACTAATTCGGTTGGCGCGCGCGGTATTCCGAATTACGCGCGCTGGCTGGAAATGGAGACCACCTCACCGGTGAGGTAGGTGGTGTAGTCGCTGGCGAGCATGGCGATGGTGGCGGCCACCTCCCACGGCTCGGCCGCGCGCCCGAAGGCCTCACCGGCCGCCAGCCGGTCCAGCAGATCCGCCGAGGTGACCTTGTCCAGGAAGGCGTGCCGGGCGATGGACGGGGCAACCGCGTTGATGCGCACGCCGAATTCGGCGGCCTCGACCGCACTGCAGCGGGTCAACGCCATGACCCCGGCCTTGGCCGCGGCGTAGTGGGCCTGGCCGTGCTGGGCGCGCCAGCCGAGCACCGAGGCGTTGTTGACGATGACACCGCCATGCCCCGACTCACGGAAGTACTTGAGCGCGGCGCGAGTTGCCCTAAAGGTCCCGTTGAGGGTGATGTCGAGAACCTTGTCCCATTGCTCGTCGGTCATGTCGACCACGGGCACCTCGCCACCGAGGCCCGCATTGTTGACCAGAATGTCGATGCGACCCACTGCGGCCACGGCACCGGCGATCAATGCGTCCACCTGCTCGGTCGAACTGACGTCGCAGGGCACGGAAGCGATTCGGCGGTCCGGGAATTCGGCCTGCAGCGCCTGCTCGGTCTCCTTCAGGCGACGCTCGTGCCAGTCGGAGATCACCACGTCCGCCCCTTCGGACAGCAGGCGGCGCGCGGTGGCCGAGCCGATGCCGGTGCCGGCGGCGGCGGTCACGACCGCGATCTTGCCCGCGAGCAGATTGTGGCCCGGGGTGATTTCGGGAGCGATGGACAGGTCGGTCACGGTCGAGCCTCTCGGGGAAGTCCGAGCACGCGCTCGGAGATGATATTGCGCTGCACTTCGTTCGAACCGCCGTAGATGGTGTCCGCACGCGTGAAGAGGAACATGCGCTGCCAGGCATTGAGATCATCGCCGGGGCCGTCGGCGATGAGGCCGGGCGCGCCGAGCACGTCCATGGCCAATTCACCAAGGCCGCGATGCCAATTCGCCCACAGCAGCTTGGTCACCGAGGCCTGCCCGGCGGCCGTGCGGGCATCCACGGAGGCCCCGTCGTGGCCCGACTCGAGGGTGCGCAGCACGTGGGCGCGCAGCACGCGCAGGCCCACCCACGCCTTGTCGAGTCGATCCGCGATGACCGGGTTTTCGATGGCACCGTTCGAGCGCGCCACCGCCTCGAGATCGGCGAGCTCGCGCGCGTAGCGAATCTGCTGACCCACGGTGGAGATGCCGCGCTCGAAGGTGAGCGTGCCCATGGCGACCTTCCACCCGTCGCCGGGCTGCCCGACCACGAGATCGGCCGCGGTGCGGGCATTGTCGAAGAAGACCTCGTTGAATTCCGCGGTCCCGGTGAGCTGGATGATGGGCCGCACCTCGACGCCCGGCTGCTTCATGGGCACGAGCAGATAGGACAGGCCGTGGTGGCGGGTCGAGCCCTTCTCGGTGCGGGCGACCACGAAGCACCAGTCCGACAGATGCGCCAGGGAGGTCCAGATCTTCTGCCCGTTGATGACCCACTCGTCACCGTCCAGATGGGCGGAGGTGGTGACGGCGGCCAGGTCCGAGCCCGCGCCCGGCTCCGAGTAGCCCTGGCACCACAGCTCGGTGACATTGCGGATGCCGGGCAGGAAGCGCTTCTTCTGCGCCTCGGTGCCGAAGGCGATGACGGTCGGTCCGAGCAGTTCCTCGCCGAGGTGCGAGACCCGGCTCGGCGCATCGGCTTTGGCGTACTCCTCGTGGAAGATGACCTGCTGGCGCAGGGTGGCGTCGCGGCCGCCCCACTCCTTGGGCCAGCCCAGGCAGGTCAGACCGGCGGCGGCGAGGGCGCGATCCCATTCCAGGCGCTCCTCGAAGGCCTCGTGCTCGCGCCCGGGACCACCCAGACCGCGCAGCCCGCGGAACTGGCCGTTCAGGTTCTCGGCCAGCCATTCCCGCACCTCGATACGGAATTCGGCGTCCTCGCGGGGCTCAATCCCGCTGGCCGGTTCGGGGGTCTGGATCATGCTCACGTCGGTAGAGTAACCTACCAAGCACTTGCTTTGTTAGACCCTTTCCCGGACAGCGAGGACGCCCTGTGACATCTCCTCCGCAGACCACGCCGCTCGCCCTGCACGAGGCGGCGCGTCTTCACGGTGACGCGCCCGCCGTCGGCGACGGTGCCGTGCGACTGAGCTGGTCGCAACTGCTGGACTCGGTGCGTGAGACCGCCCGCGCGCTCATGGCGCGCGGCATTCAGCACGGCGACCGCATCGGCATCTGGGCTCCCAATACCCATCACTGGGTGACCGCCGTGCTGGCCATCCACTACGTCGGCGCGGCCGTCGTTCCGTTGAATACGCGGTACGTGGCCGCCGAGGCGGTGGATGTGCTGGAGCGGGTGAACGCCAAGGCGCTGTTCATCGCGGGCAGCTTCCTGGGCCGTGACCGGCTGGCCGAACTACGCGCCGCCGCACCGGAATTGGGCATCGAAACCGTCATCGTGATCCCCGTCGAGGGCGAGGAGCCGGTCGAGAACGCCCTGGCCTGGTCGGAACTGGGCAAGGTCGCCGAGGCGGTGAGTCTCGAGCAGGCCGTCGCCCGCGCGGAATCGGTGTCGCCGGACGATCTTTCGGACATCCTGTTCACCTCGGGCACCACCGGGCGCAGCAAGGGCGTGCTCATCGCGCATCAGCAGGTGCTGACCAGCGCCCGGGCCTGGGCCGACTGCGCGACGCTGAACAGCGAGGACCGCTACCTGATCGTGCCGCCGTTCTTCCACGCCTTCGGTTACAAGGCGGGCATTCTCACCAGCCTGGTCACCGGGGCGACCATCATTCCGCAGGCCGTGTTCGACGTGGCCGAGACCATGCGACTGATCCACGACGAGCGCATCACCGTGCTCACCGGGCCGCCGACCATCCACCAGTCCATCCTCGATCACCCCGCGCGCGGTGAGGCGGACCTGTCCAGCCTGCGCGTCGCGGTCACCGGCGCGGCCACGGTTCCGGTCGTGCTCATCGAAAGACTGCGCAGCGAACTGACTTTCGACGTGGTGCTGACGGCGTACGGGCAGACCGAGTCCGGCGGCTTCGGCACCATGTGCCGTCCGGAGGACTCCAGCGAGACCATCGCCAATACCTGCGGGCGCGTCATCGACGGCTTCGAGATGAAGCTCGCCGACAATGGCGAACTGCTGCTGCGCAGCTCCCAGGTGATGCGCGGCTACCTCGACGATCCGCAGGCCACCGCCGCGACCATCGATCGCGACGGCTGGCTGCACACCGGCGACGTGGCCGTCATCGACGAGCGCGGCTACATGAAGGTCACCGACCGGCTCAAGGACATGTACATCTCCGGCGGCTTCAATGTGTATCCCGCCGAGGTGGAACAGACCCTGGCCCGGCTCGAGGGCGTCGCCGAGACCGCGGTCATCGGGGTGCCGGACGAGCGCATGGGCGAGGTCGGCAAGGTGTTCGTGGTCCGTCGGCCGGGCTCGACGCTGACCGCCGAAGACGTTGTGGCCCATGCCAAGACGCAGCTGGCCAACTTCAAGGTCCCGAAGTACGTGGAGTTCCGCGACGAGCTGCCCTACAACGCCGCGGGGAAGGTCCTCAAGCGGCAACTACGTGAGGAGACCGCGTGAGCCAGGCACCGGGAGCCATTCCCGACGAGGGCGATGTCGTCCGCTACGAGAAGCGCGGGCCGATCGCGGTCGTCATGCTGAACCGGCCGGACTACCGCAATGCCCAGAACTCGGTCATGACCTACGCGCTCGACGCCGCCTTCGTGCGGGCCGTCGAGGATCCGGAGGTCAAGGTCATCGTCTTGGGCGGTGCCGGAAAGCATTTCAGCGCGGGGCACGATATCGGCACGCCGGGGCGCGATCACCACATCCAGTACGAGAACAAGGCCGCGCTGTGGTGGGACCACACCGATCGCCTCGGCGGCGATCAGCGCTTCGCGCGCGAGTCCGAGGTGTACCTGGGCATGTGCCGCCGCTGGCGGGAGATTCCCAAACCGACCATCGCCATGGTGCAGGGCGCGTGCATCGCGGGCGCGCTCATGCTGGCCTGGTCGTGCGACATGATCGTCGCGTCCGAGGACGCCTTCTTCTCCGATCCGGTTGTCCGCATGGGCATTCCGGGCGTCGAGTACTTCGCGCACCCGTGGGTGCTGGGTCCGCGCCGCGCCAAGGAGATCCTGTTCACCGGTGAGCGCTTCACCGCCGCCCAGGCTTACGAGTGGGGCATGCTCAATCGCGTTGTCGCGCGCGAGGATCTGGAGACCGAGACCTTCGCCCTGGCCGAGAAGATCGCGGAGATGCCGCAATTCGGGTTGGCGCTGACCAAGAAGGCCGTCAACCAGTGCGAGGACCTGATGGGCATGCGCGCGGGCATGGATTCCGTGTTCGGGCTGCACCATTTCGCGCACGCCCACAATGCCGAGGTCGGCACCGACTCGCTGGGCGGGATGAACGCCAAGTCCATGAAGGCTGCGGCCACTGATCACAACGGGGCAAAGTAAGTGGATCTCGAATTCGACGCCAAGACCGAGGAATTCCGCGCCGAGGTGCGGGAGTTTCTGGCGGCCAATGTGCCCGCCACCCCCCTGCCGTCCATGGACACCAAGGAGGGGTTCGAGGCGCACCGGGCCTGGGAGGCCAGGCTCGCCGACGCCCGCCTGTCCTGTGTCGCCTGGCCCGCCGAGTACGGCGGCCGGGACGCCTCGCTGACCGAATGGGTCATCTTCGAGGAGGAGTACTACGCGGCGGGCGCACCCGGGCGCGTCTCAC
Organism: Nocardia sp. CDC160; assembly: GCF_035818795.1. NCBI lineage: Bacteria > Bacillati > Actinomycetota > Actinomycetes > Mycobacteriales > Nocardiaceae > Nocardia > Nocardia sp. CDC160. The sequence goes on from NZ_JAYKYT010000001.1 coordinate 817,072, forward strand.
AGAACGGCATCTTCCTGCTCGCGCCGACCCTGTTCGAGCACGGCTCGCCCGAGCAGCTCGCGCGCATTCTGCCGAGAATGGCGCGCGCGGACGATATCTGGGCGCAGGCGTGGTCCGAGCCCGAGGCCGGGTCGGATCTGGCGGGCATCCGCTCGACCGCCAAGCGCACCGAGGGCGGCTGGCTGCTCAATGGCCAGAAGACCTGGAGCTCGCGGGCCTCGTTCGCGGACTGGGGATTCGGCCTGTTCCGCAGCGACCCGGAGGCCGAACGCCACCGCGGGCTCACCTATCTGATGTTCCCGCTCACCGCGGAAGGCATTACGGTGCGGCCGATTCCGCAGCTGGACGGCGAGCCGGGCTTCGCGGAGATCTTCCTGGACAATGTGTTCGTGCCGGACGCCGATGTGATCGGCGAGGCCAACAATGGCTGGAAGGTCGCCATGGCGACCTCGAGTAATGAGCGCGGCCTGTCGCTGCGCGCGCCGGGGCGGTTCACCGCCACCGCCGCCAAGCTGATCGAGCTGTGGCGCGAGACCGCCGACGAATCCGACACCGCCAGCACCGACCGGGTGGTCGACGCGTGGGTGGGCGCGGAGGCATACCGGCTCAATACCTGGGCGACCGTGACCCGCCTGGCCGACGGCGGCCAGCTGGGCGCGGAATCCTCGGTGAACAAGGTGTTCTGGTCGGACCTGGACATCGCCATGCACGAGACCGCCCTGGATCTGCACGGCGCGGCCGCGGAGCAAGAGTCGGCCTGGACCGACGGCTTCCTGTTCTCGCTGGCGGGCCCGATCTACGCCGGTACCAACGAGATTCAGCGCAATATCATCGCCGAACGCCTGCTCGGCCTGCCGCGATAGCCACAGGGAGGACGACGACATGCGATTCGCATTGACCGCGGAACAGAACGATTTTGCCGCCAGCCTGCGCAAGATGGCCGAGGCCGCCAAGACCCCCGGCATCGTCCGGGCCTGGGGCACGGGCGATTACGCCGCGGGGCGCGCGCTGATCGGCCAGCTGGCCGAGGCGGGCGCGCTGGGTCTGACCATTACCGAGGAGAACGGTGGCTTCGGCGCGGGCCCGGTCGAGCTGATCGTGGCCTGCACCGAGATCGGCCGGGCCGCCGTGCCGGGCCCCCTGGTGGAGACCGCCGCCGCGATTCCCGCACTGCTGCAGGCGCTTCCGGATTCGACGCTGGCCGCCCGATACCTGCCCGTGCTGGCCGAGGGCGCGAAGCTGGCCACCCTCGCACTCACCGCCTCGGGCGGGGCGAACGCAGGCCGTGCCGCCGCACCCGAATCGCCCTCGGGTGCGGCCGGATCCGCCGCGACGGCACCCGGAACGGCCACCGCGCTGGATGCCGATATCGCCGACCTTGTGCTGATCGCCGAGGGCGACCGCATTGCGCTGGCGACCGCCGGTGACCTCGTGAAGTCGGTGGACGCGGCCCGTCGCCTGTTCACCGTGACACCAGGCGAGGCTCTCGCCGAGGGTGAAGGTGTCAGCGCCGCAATCGATCTGGCCTTCGATACCGCCGCCCTGGCCGCGGCCGCCCAGCTGCTCGGCGCGGGCCGCGCGCTGCTGGACACCAGCGTCGACTACGTCAAGCAGCGCCAGCAGTTCGGCACCCCGATCGGCCGCAATCAGGCCATCAAGCACCACCTGGCCAATGCCCACATCGCCCTGGAAATGGCGCAGCCGCTGCTCTACCGGGCCGCTTTGACCCTGGAGTCGAACGCGGACAGCGTGATTCGTGGCCGCGACATCTCCGCCGCCAAGCTGGCCTGCGGCGAGGCCGCCTACCGGACCGCCCGCATTGCCCTGCAGGTCCACGGCGCGATCGGCTACACCGCCGAATGCGACCTGTCCCTCTGGCTGACCAAGGTCACCGCCCTGCGCTCGGCCTGGGGCACCCCGACCCAGCACCGAGCCCGCATCGCCACGGCGCTCCGGGCCGGAAACGTCGCATGAGCACCCCGGCGGCCGAGCCCGGCAGGCTCGAGTTCCCGTGCGCGGACGGCACATTCACCCCGTGCGTGGCGCGGGCCGTGCGCTCGCTGCTGTCCACCGCCGACAGCTCGCCCGGCCGCCGGGCATCCGACTCGAACACCATCTACGACAGGGGAGCGAAGGCATGAGCCTCACTGCCGAACAGCAGGAACTCGCCGCGACCGTGCGCGCGGTGCTGACCAAGCACGCCGACAGCGCGGCCGTGCGGCGCGGGCTGGAGAGCGAACTCGGCTACGACGAGCAGCTGTGGAAGCTGCTGTGCGAGCAGGTCGGTGTCGCGGCCCTGGCGATTCCGGAGGAGTTCGGGGGCATCGGGGTCGGATTGGTCGAATCTTTGCTGGTGGTCGAGGAACTCGGGCGCACGCTCGCCGCACCGCCCATGCTCGGCTCGGCCGTGCTGGGTGTGCAGGCGCTGCTGTTGGCCGCAAACACGGCGGCCAATGAGCGGCTGCTGCCCGAGGTCGCCGAGGGCACTCGCACGCTGGCCCTGTGCTGGGCCGGGCCGCGCGGCTGGGATTCGTTCGGGGTCGCTGTCGCGGACGGAAAGCTTGACGGCTCGGCGCATTACGTGCTCGACGGTGTCCATGCCGACACCCTGCTGGTCCTGACCGCCGCGGGGCTGTTCGAGGTCGACGGCCAAGCCGCGGGCGTCACCCGCACCGCGGTCGTCACCCAGGACCCGACCCGCAAGCTGGCGCGCATCGACTTCGAGGCCGTCGCGGCCCGTCCGGTCGGCGCGCTCGATGTCACCCGCCTGCGTGAAATCACCTGGGCCGCAGTGGTCGCCGAACAGATCGGCGCGGCCGAGCAGTGCCTGGACATGACGGTCGAATACACCAAGTCGCGCGTGCAGTTCGGCCGCCCGATCGGCAGCTTCCAGGCCCTCAAACATCGCATGGCCGATATGTACGTGCTGGTCGAATCCGCCCGCTCCCTGGGCTATCTCGCCATCGCGGGCCTGGCCGAGGGCGTCCTCGATCCGATCGACATCCAGGCCGCCCGCCTGCACGCCATCGACGCGTTCAACGCCGTCGTCTCCGAAACCGTGCAGATGCACGGCGGTATCGCCATCACCTGGGAACACGACGCGCACCTGTTCTTCAAGCGCGCCCACGCCGACGCCCAACTCTTCGGCACCCCCGCCCGCCCCCTGTCCCGCCCGGCCTAGCCGTACGATCCGGCTCATGAACCAACCCATGCCGCCACCGGGGCAGTACCCCTACCCGCCGCAGGGCCAGTCCCAGCCGGGGTACCCGCAGCAGCCCCAGCAGCCGTATCCCCCGCAGGGCCAGCAGCCCTACCCACAGCAGGGCCAGCCGCAGCAGCCGCCGGGACCGCAGTTCCCGATCCTGGTCTCCACCATGAACGACGTCCCCGGCCACGAGATCACCAAGGTGATCGGCGAGGTCGCGGGCCTGACCGTCCGCAGCCGCGGCCTGGGCGCGAACTTCGCGGCCGGTTTCCGCGCCTTGGGCGGCGGCGAGATTCACGAGTACACGCAGCTCCTCTACCAATCCCGGCACGAGGCGATCATGCGAATGTGTCAGCACGCCATGGCCTATGGCGCGAACGCCGTCATCGCCATGCGCTTCGACTGCAACGAGATCGCCAACACCATGAGCGAGGTGGCGGCCTACGGGACTGCGGTGATCGTGAAGGCCGCCGACCAGTAGCGGTCAGTGCTTCAAGACCTCGACCTCGCGGACCGGCTCCTTGCGGCCCAGTTTGGCGCGCAGGGGGTAGATCGCCATGACCACCAGGAGGCTGACGGTGGAGGCGAGGAGCTGGTTGCGCTGGTCGGGGTTGCGGGCCATGGCCACGAAGACGGCGACGATGGCGATGACGACGGCCCAGCTGATGTAGGGGTAGCCCCACATGCGGTAGGTCAGGGCCGAGGGGTCCTCGCGGCGCAGGCGGGCGCGAAGTCGCAACTGGGAGAACATGATCGCGACGTAGACGAAGGCCAGGACCACGCCGATGGAGTTCACCAGGAAGGTGAAGACCTTGTCCGGGGAGACGTAGGAGGCGATGACCGCGCCCCAGGCCGCGACGGTGCCGAGCAGGACCGCGCGGGCGGGGACGCCGCGCTTGTTCAGCTTCACCAGGGAGGCGGGGGCGTCGCCGTCGCGGGTGAGGACGTAGAGCATGCGGGAGGAGACGTAGATGGCGGAGTTCAGCACCGACAGCACCGCGGTCAGGATGACGACCTGCATGATGGTGCCCGCGGCGGGGATCCCGATGTAGTCGAGGGCGCTCACGAACGGGCTCTTCAGGACCTTGGCGTCGTTCCACGGCAGGATCGTCACCACCAGGAAGATCGAGGCCACGTAGAACAGCCCGACCCGCCACAGCACATTGTTGGTGGCGCGGGCGACGGTCTTGCCCGGCTCCTTGGATTCGGCCGCGGCCACGGTCACGATCTCGGTGCCGCCGAAGGCGAACATCACCACGACCACGGCGGAGAAGATGCCGCCGATGCCATTGGGCGCGAAACCGCCGTGCTGGGTCAGATTGCCGAAGCCCGGCGTCGAGCCGGGCCACAGCCCGAAGACCCAGGCCAAGCCGATCACCAGGAACAGCACGATCGCCACCACCTTGATGGAGGCGAACCAGAACTCGAACTCGCCGAACGACTTCACCGAGACCAGATTCACGGCGGTCATGACCACGAGCAGTCCGGCCGACAGGATCCACTGGTCCAGGTCGATCCAATTGCCCAGGATCGCGGCACCGGCCACCGCCTCGGCCCCGACCAGGATGACGTAGAGGTACCAGTACAGCCAGCCGACGGTGAATCCGGCGAACGGTCCCATGGCCATGCGCGCGTACTCGCCCATGGACCCGGCGACGGGCCGGGCCACCACCATTTCGCCGAGCGCGCGCAGCACGCACAGCACCACGAGTCCCGCGCCCGCGTAGGACAGGATCGCGGCGGGTCCGGCGGTCTCGATCACCGAGCCGCTGCCCACGAACAGGCCCGCGCCGATGGCACCGCCGATGGCGATCATGGTCATGTGCCGTCGCCGGAGACCGGTACGCAGACCCTCCTGCTCGACATCGCTCGATGCCGTCACGTGGGCACTGCCCGATGCCGTCACCTGGGCACTGTCGGCTTCCGACATCTGACCGCCACCTTCTTGTGTTGCTCGAGTGTTGCCCAAACACCATAACGAGCCTGGTCAGGCTATAAAAATCGCGTCGACGGCCGGGAATGCCCCGGATGCCGCCGATACGCGAATCCCGCACCCCGGCAGGCGTTTCCATTCCGGGGGTACCGTCGGGAGGTATGACCGAAACACAGCGTGGCCGAGTGCGCGTCGAAGCGAGCGCCAAGCGGGTGCGCGCCTATCTGGGCGGTCACCTGGCCGTCGACACCGTCCATCCGACGCTGGTGTGGGAGGGACCCCACTACCCCACCTACTACCTGCCGGTCGCCGACCTGCGGGTGAAGCTCGAACCCAATGGCAAGACCCGCCCGTCCCCCAGCCGCGGGGAGGGGACCGAATTCGATGTCGTCGCCGACGGCGTCACCGCCGCGGGCGCGGCCGTGCGTCATCTCGACTCCCCCATCGCCGAACTGCGTGAGCTGGTGAAGCTGGACTTCGCCGCCATGGACGAGTGGTTCGAGGAGGACGAGCCCATCTACGTCCACCCGCGCGACCCCTACACCCGGGTGGACATCCTCGCCAGCTCCCGCCATATCCGGGTGGAACTGGACGGCGTGACACTGGCCGACTCGCACTCCCCCCACATCCTGTTCGAGACCGGGCTGCCCGCGCGCTACTACCTGCCGCTCACCGATGTCCGCATGGACCTGCTGCGGCCGTCGGAGACCAGGACCTCGTGCCCGTACAAGGGGCACGCCGAGTACTGGAACATCCAACTGGCCGAGTCCAGCCATCCGGATCTGGTGTGGATCTACCGCACCCCGCTGCCGGAGAGTCAGAAGATCGCCGGGATGGCCTCGTTCTACAACGAGAAGGTCGACATCTGGGTGGACGGCGAGCTCCAGCCGCGCCCCAAGACGCCCTTCAGCTGATACAGCCGCCGTTCCGCCGAAAACCTCAGGCCCCCATGATCTCCGAGACCAGTCGGGGCAGGGCCGCCCCGATCGGGTCGCGCACGATCTCGGCGGCGTACTCGTCGTAGGGGGTCGGCTCGGCATTCACGATGACCAGGTCGGCCCCCGCGTCCACCGCCACCGCGCACATGGACGCGGCGGGTTCGACCTGGAGCGAACTGCCCACGGCCAGAAAGATTTCCGCGTTCTCCGCGATCTGCACCGCGGCGCGGATGGCGGTGGTGTCGAGTTGCTGACCGAACATGATGACGGCCGCCTTGAGAATGCCGCCGCAGTTCGGGCAGTCCGGATCGGGTTCGCCCGCCGCCACCCGGGCCAGGGTGGCGACCATGGTGTCGGTGAAATCGCAGTCGATGCAGACGACTTCGAACATATTGCCGTGGATCTCCACCACGGAGTCGGATCCGGCGCGCTGATGCAGCCGGTCGATGTTCTGGGTGATGATGCCGACCTCACGGCCCGAGCTCGCCAGCCGCACCAGCGCCTCGTGCGCCGGATTGGGTGTCGCCTGCCAGGCCGGATTGTCGCGCCGCGCCAGCCAGGCCCGCACCCGCAGCTCCGGATCGGCCACATAGTTCTGGTAGGTCGACAGCAGCTCCGCGATCGGGTCCTCGGTCCAGACCCCGCGCGGCCCACGGAAATCCGGGATTCCGGAGTCCGTCGAGATGCCCGCTCCCGTCAACACTCCGATCGGTCCCTTGCGGGTGCGCCAGTCCGTCACCCTGTCCACCCTAGGCCGAATCCGCGGCCCGGGCCGTTTACACCGCTAGGACGGCGGGCTGCTCGTCGGCGCGCCGGTATTGTCCGGGCGCGCGCCCGTATTCGCGCTTGAACGCCTTGGCGAACGCGAATTCGCTCTGATACCCGACCTTTCGGGCGACACCGGCCAAGGGCAGGTCGGTATCGCGCAGCAGGCGGGCGGCGGTCAGCATGCGCCAGCGGGTCAGGTAGGACAGCGGCGGTTCGCCGACGGTGGCGAGGAAGCGCCGGGCCAGGGTGGCGCGGCTGACACCCGCGAGCGCGCTCAGCTCCGGCACCGTCCAAGCCCGTTCCGGCGCAGCGTGCATGGCACGCAGGGCGTCCGCGACGGCCGGATCGGTGAAGGCCCCGGCCCAGCCGGTCGGGGCGGGCCGCTCGTCGAACCAGGCGCGCAGCAGGAACAGCAGCATCGTGTCGAGCAGCGCGGGGATGGCGGCATCGGTGCCGGGCCGGGGTTCGGCGATCTCGGCGGCGAGCAGATCGACCGCCGAGCGGAGCGCCGGATGGCGGCCGGGACGCGCCGGGAGATGGATGAACTCGGGCAGCTCGTCCAGCAGCGGATGACTGCGCTGCCTGCCGAGTTCGTAAGCGCCGCAGACCAGTACGGTCCGAGCGCCGGGACCCGCGATCTCGCGCGGCTCCCCCGGGTGCGCGACCTCACTGATCGGCGTGCCGAGGGCGTCGAGCAGATCGTGATGCTCACCGCGCGGCATGAACAGCACATCGCCCGCACCCAAGGCGATGGGTTCCCCGCCGGGCGGCACCACCCAGCACGAACCCTGTAGGACCACATGGAATCCCGCGCCCGGGACCTTCGGATAGCGCCGACCCCACGGCGCGTGCCGGACGAACAGGCCGGAGGCGGGACTGCCCGTGCGGATGGCGGCGACGGTCTCGCTGAGGATGTCCACCGATTCACCATACAGCTCATGCGATGAGCGTTTGGAGCATTATTATGAGCATTCGAACCATTCAGATGCTCATCGATTCTCCATAACGTTGAGGGCATGACGAACAACGAGTTCCCGAGCATCGCCGTGTACGGTGTGAGCGGCCACACCGGCGGCTACATCCTGGCCGATCTGCGCCGACGCGGCCTGACCCCGATCCTGGTGGGCCGCAATGCCGAACGGCTGCGTGCGACAGCCGAGGCGGCCGGGCTGCCCGACGCCGAGCTCCGCATCGCCGCGGCCGATGACCGTGCCGCCCTGGTCGCCGCGTTCACCGGCGCGGACGTGGTGATCAGCAGTCTTCCCGGCTACGTGGACATCGGCGAAGAGATCCTGGCCGCCGCCATCGAGGCGGGCGCACACTACGTCGACATCTCGGGCGAGCAGCTGTTCACCCGCCGCGTCTTCGACGAGTACGGTCCGCGAGCCGAAAAGGCGGGCGTGACAGTCGTTTCCGCGGTCACCGACAGCAATCTGCCCGCCGACCTACTCGCCCATCTGGTCGCCCAACGACTCCCGGACCCGATCGACTTCGTGATCAGTCACCGCAGCCGCAGCGGGGGTGACGGCTCGCGCGGCAGCGCGAAAACGGTACTGGCCAGCCTGGACTGGTTCCGTGACGGCGGGTGGCACTACGCGGACGGCGAATTCCGCACCGGCCCCGTCGATCCCGCACCGATGCGGTACCCCGGCGACGCCGAGCCGACCGCGGTGGCGAAATTCGCGTTCCCGGCGGTGCTCACCATTCCGCGGCACACCGCGGCCGCGACCGTCACCGGTGTCGTGGACGGTGTTTTCCGCGAGAACATCACCGGCCTCACGCCAGAGCTCGTCGCCAGCCTGCCGGAAAAGCCCAGTGCCGCCTCCGATCTGCGCTTCGACATGGTGGTGGACGCGACCGGCGCGGACGGTCGTGGGCTGCGCGGCGTGCTCAGCGGCCTCGATTCCTACCGGGACTCCGGCCTGATCGCCGTCGAGGCGGCGGTGCGGCTGGCCGCGGGCACCGCGAAGGCGGGTGCACTCGCCCCGGCCGAAGCCTTCGATGCCGAGGACTTCCTGAATTCCCTCGCGCCCCACGGCATCACCTGGACGATCACCAATAGAGTGGGTGCATGAGCGACGACCGACCGAAGCTGGCCGCGGAGTTGGATCTGGAACCGCATCCCGAGGGCGGCTGGTTTCGGGAAACCTGGCGCAGCGGAATCGAATTCGAGCCGGAGGGTTACGGCGGGCCGCGTTCGAGCGGGACGGCGATCTATTACCTGCTGCTGCCCGGCGAGAAATCCGCGCCGCACACGGTGACCTCGGACGAGATCTGGTTCTGGCATCGGGGTGGCCCCCTGCTGCTGAACATCGGGGGTGAGGAGGTCGTCCTCGGACCCGATGTCGAGCAGGGGCAGCGCCCCCAGGCGGTGGTCCCCGGTGGGGTCAGCCAATCCGCCCGACCGGCGGGGGACCACTACAGCCTGGTGAGCTGTGTGGTCTCCCCCGGTTTCGATTTCGCCGACTTCCGGCTCGACTGAGCCTCAGCTGTCGACTTCGAGAATCCCCTCGGCCACCGCGTGATCGATGGTCTTCTCGAGGTTGGGGCAGGAATCGGGCTTGCCGAAGACTGGACCGTTCTCGGCGAGCTTCTGGAACACCGGGCAGTGCGTGGCCGGATTCTCCTTCCACTGCACCGTCTTCTGATTGTGCGAGTGCTTGCGCACCAGCACCTCGGTGCCGCAGGACTGACACGCGATGGGTGTCATGCCCGATTCCATGTAGTGCTCTTTGTCGAGAACCGTCTGGGCGCGCACCTGTTCACGCTGTTCCGGACGGTCCGCGAAATCGGGTGCCTTCGCCCAGCTGGTCATCAGACTCCTGCTTCCTCCGACGAGGCCGAGTCGGCGGCAGCCGCTTCGGCCTCCTTGGCTTCCCGCTTCTTCCGCAGATTCTCCTCGACCTCGGCGGTCCAGGACTCGACGGCCTTGGAGGTGTCGATCTCGAATTCGAAGCGCTGCACCGACTTCGGATCGATATCGGCGACGTCCACATAGAACTGGTCGTACCAGCGGCGCAGCTGGTAGACCGGCCCGTCCTCCTCGGTCAGGAGCGGGTTGTCGATCTTGGACTTGTGCTTCCAGATCTCGACATCCTGCAGGAAGCCCTGGGAGACGCCCTCGGTCATCTTGGCGGCGAACGCCTCGGCCTGCTCGTCGGGCAGCCCCTTCGGCTTCTCGAGCGAGACGCCCCACTGCAGAACGAAGGAGTTCTGCGTGACCGGGTAGTGGCAGTTGATGAGGACCGTCTTGACCTCGAAGCCGCTGTAGATATTGAGCAGCGGGTTGATCATGTACGACGGCCCGAAGTACGACGCCTCGGACTTGAGCAGCACGTCGATCCCGGCCTCGGCCGCCTGGCCGATGTCCGGACGCCCCTTGGTCTCCAGGTACTGCGTGGCCACGTGGCCCTCGAGTACATTCTTGAAGTACGTCGGGAAGGCGTAGTGGATATAGAAGAAGTGCGCCATATCCACGACGTTGTCGATGATCTCGCGGCAGTTGGAGCCCTCGATCAGCATCGAGTGCCAGGTCCAGTCGGTCCAGCCCTCGCTGAGCGTCTCCGAGGGCGTGCCGTCGGCATTCGTGAAGGGACCCTCGATGTAGGGAATGGTCACCTCGTCCGGCGGCGGATTGCCCTCGTGGTCGTGCCAGACGAACAGCTGGCCATTGCGCTCCAACGTGATCCAGGAACGGGTGCGCGCCAGCGGCGGTACGCGCCGGGCGTAGGGGATGCCGGTGCACTTGCCGTCGCCGCCCCAGCGCCAATCGTGGAACGGGCAGGCGATGGAGTCGCCCTTGACCTCACCCATACTCAGGTCGCCACCGAGGTGGCGGCAGTAGGAGTCCAGCACCTTCAGCTCACCCTGGCTGTTCATGAAAACGACCAGCTTGGTGCCGAACACATTGACCGCGTGCGGCTTGCCGTCACGGAAATCCTTGGCAAGCCCCAGGCAGTGCCAACCCCGGGCGTAGCGGGTGGGCATCGAACCCACGTCGATCTCGCGGACCTTCCCGCGGGGCCCTTGGGCGCTTGTCGCCATCGTTGATCCTCCTATGGATGTACTAGAACACGTTACAAAATTGACTGACGGTTGGCCAGCGATAGGTCCAACTACCAGGATGGGGGCACCCTGAGCTGCGCTAGCACCACGTTCTCGACAGGAATAAGAACGTGTTCTACTCTCAGGGGCAAACGAAGACCGCTTCCCGTACCAGCACCAGGCAGGAGCAACTGGCGAGATGACGCAAGAAGTAGTTGAGCGGGTCGAGGCGCTGCTGCCCACCCTGCGCGAGCGCGCCCAGCAGGCCGAGGATCTGCGCCAGATCCCGGAGGAGTCCATCAAGGAACTCGAGGCCGCCGGTTTCTTCAAGCTGCTTCAGCCCAAGCAGTGGGGCGGCCACGCGGCCGATCCGGTCGTCTTCTACGACACCGTCCGCAAGATCGCCAGCGCCTGCGGCTCCACCGGCTGGGTGGCGGGCATCATCGGCGTGCACAACTGGCACCTGGCGCTGTTCGATCAGCGTGCGCAGGAAGAGGTTTGGGGCGAGAACACCGACGTCCGCATCTCCTCGTCCTACGCGCCCATGGGCGCGGGCGTGGTGACCGAGGACGGCGAGGGCTACACCGTGAACGGTTCCTGGGCCTGGTCTTCGGGCTCGGGCCACGCGGACTGGGTGGTCGTCGGCGGCCCGGTGATCAAGAACGGCAAGCCGGTGGACTTCGGCTCGTTCCTGATCCCGCGCAGCGAGTACGAGATCAAGGATGTGTGGCACGTGGTCGGCCTGCGCGGCACCGGCTCCAACACCATCGTGGTCGAGAATGTGTACGTCCCCAGGCACCGTTTCCTCAGCTTCCGTGCCATGAGCGAGCTGAAAGCGCCTGGCCTGGAGCAGAATACCGACCCGGTCTACAAAATGCCTTGGGGCACCATCCATCCCACCACCATCTCGACCCCGATCGTCGGAATGGCCTACGGCGCTTACGAAGCCCACGTCGAGCATCAGGGCAAGCGAGTGCGCGCGGCCTACGCGGGCGAGAACGCCAAGGACGATCCGTTCGGCAAGGTGCGCATCGCCGAGGCGGCCAGCGACATCGACGCCGCCTGGCGTCAGCTCTCGGGCAATGTCGCCGAGGAGTACGCCTATCTGCTGCGCGGTGAGGACGTGCCGTTCGACGTGCGCGCCCGCGCCCGCCGTGACCAGGTGCGGGCCACCGGCCGGGCGGTGGCCTCGATCGACAAGCTGTTCGAGGCGTCCGGTGCCACCGCGCTCGCGAACGGCACTCCGCTGCAGCGCTTCTGGCGCGACGCGCACGCCGGTCGCGTGCACGCGGCCAATGACGCCGAGCGCGCCTACGTCATGTACGGCACGCACGCGTTCGGCCTCCCGATCACCGACACGATGGTGTAACCCATGACATCAGTTGGAGAAATCACCTTCGAATCCACCTCGCGCTACGCGCAGGTGCGCCCGGATCTGAAGCTGCACTATCACGAGGCCGGGGTCGGCAACGGCCCCACCATCGTGCTGCTGCACGGCGGCGGCCCGGGCGCGAGCTCGTGGTCCAACTTCGCCAAGAACATTCCGGTGCTGGCCAAGGACTTTCACGTGCTGGCCGTCGACCAGCCGGGCTTCGGACTGTCCGACAAGCCGACCGAGCACCCGCAGTACTTCGTGCACTCGGCCTCGGCGTTGAAGGACCTGCTCGACACCCTCGGCATCACCGAACGCGTGCACCTGCTGGGCAATTCGCTCGGCGGCGGCGCGGCCACCCGCTTCGCGCTGGACTACCCGGACCGCGCGGGCAAGCTGGTGCTCATGGGCCCCGGCGGCCTGTCCACCAACCTGTTCGCGCCGGACCCCACCGAGGGCGTGAAGCTGCTGTCCAAGTTCAACTTCGAGCCCACGAGGGAGAACCTGGAGGCGTTCCTGCGGATCATGGTCTTCGACCAGTCGCTGATCACGCCGGAGCTCGTCGAGGAGCGCTTCGCCTCGGCCTCCCAGCCGGAGTCCCTGGCCGCCACCCGCGCCATGGGCAAGTCCTTCGCCGGACCGGATTTCGCCAAGGGCATGATCTGGCGCGACGCCTTCAAGTTGCGGCAGCCTGTACTCATGATCTGGGGCCGCGAAGACCGGGTGAACCCGATCGACGGCGCGCTCGTGGCATTGAAGATGGTGCCGCGCGTGCAGCTGCACGTGTTCGGTGGATGCGGCCACTGGGCGCAGTTGGAGAAGTTCGACGAATTCAACCGCCTGGCAACCGACTTCCTGCTCGGCGTCAAGGAGAAGTGAGCATGGGTATCAAGGCGCTCGGATACATGCGCATCGAGGCCACCGACGTGGCGGCCTGGCGGGAGTACGGGCTCAAGGTGCTCGGCATGATGGAGAGCACCGGGGCCAACCCGGACGCGCTGTACCTGCGCATGGACGATTTCCCCGCGCGCTTGGTGATCGTCCCGGGCGAGCGGGATCGCCTGCTGGTCTCGGGCTGGGAGGTCACCGATGCCCGGGCCCTGCAACAGCTTCGGGAGACGCTGTCCAAGAACGGCATCGCCTTCACCGAGGGCACCAAGGACGAGCTCGCCGAGCGGCGCGTGGAGGGCATGATCCGATTCCAGGATCCGTCCGACAACACCCTCGAGGCGTTCTACGGCGCGCAGTACCTGGGCCGCCGGTTCGTCAGCCCGTACGGCCACAAGTTCGTGACCGCCGAGCAGGGTCTGGGCCACGTGGTGCTGACCTGCACGGACGACGCCGCGGCACAGGCGTTCTACCAGGACATCCTGGGCTTCCGGCTGCGCGACTCCATGCGGCTGGCGCCCCAGATGGTGGGCCGTCCCGCCGACGGCGAACCGGCCTGGCTGCGGTTCTACGGCTGCAATCCGCGCCACCACGCGCTGGCGTTCCTGCCGCTGCCCAACCCGACCGGGATCGTGCATCTCATGGTCGAGGTGGAGAACTCCGACGACGTCGGCCTCTGCCTGGATCGCGCCAACCGCAAGAAGGTCAAGATGTCGGCCACCCTCGGTCGGCACATCAACGACAAGATGCTGTCGTTCTACATGAAGACGCCGGGCGGATTCGATATCGAATTCGGCTGTGAGGGACTGGAAGTCGACGATCACTCGTGGATCGCGCGGGAATCCACCGCGGTCAGCCTGTGGGGCCACGACTTCAGCGTCGGATTCAAATAGGCGAAGCACGAGGGGCGGCAGAGTCGATATGACCACCGAGGAATACCCGTTGATCGACGGGCGCAAGTTCCGGAATGTGCTGGGGCAGTTCTGCACCGGCATCACCGTCATCACCACCTTCGACGGCGAGGGCGAGGCGAGCGCGCCCATCGGGTTCGCCTGCCAGTCCTTCGCCGCGTTGTCCCTCGATCCGCCGCTGGTGCTGTTCTGCCCGACCAAGGAGTCCCGCTCCTGGGCGGCGATCCAGCGCAACGGCAGCTTCGCCGTGAACATGCTCGCCGAGGAGCAGCAGCCGGTGTGCGCCCGCTTCGGCTCCCGCGAACCCGACAAGTTCGCCGGAATCGATTGGCACACCTCGGATCTGGGGCTCCCGGTGCTGGACGGCGCGTTGGCCACGATCCAGTGCACTGTGGACAACGTGCTCGACGGCGGCGATCACTACATTGTGATCGGCCGGGTTCTGGCCCTGTCGGAGTCCACCGACTCCGGCAGGCCGCTGCTCTTCTATCGGGGCCAGTACACGGCCATCGAGCCGGAGAAGTCGACGCCCGCGCCCTGGCGCGCGGATCTGGAGCACTTCCTCACCACCACGACGCTCGACACCTGGCTCTAGCGCTTCGCCGGTGAAACGAAGGGTCCCTGTGGAATTCATCCACAGGGACTCTTCTCATGTGTGTGGATTTGTGGATAACTCAGGCTGCGGTGACGCGGGCTTGGCGGCGGTATTGGCCTGGGGCCAGGCCGTATTCGCGCTTGAACGCCTTGCCGAAGGCGAACTCGGAGCTGTATCCGGCTCTGGCGGCGACCTTTTCGATGGCCAGATCATCCTCGCGAAGCAGCCGCGCCGCAGTGGTCAGTCGCCAGCGGGTCAGATAGGCCAGCGGCGGTTCGCCGACCATCGCATTGAACTTGCGGGCGAAGGCAGCTCGCGACAGGCCCGCGTGGTCGGCCAGGGACTGGACCGTCCACGGCGCGGCCGGATCGTCGTGCATGGCGGCCAGCGCCGGGGCGACCGCCGGATCCCGCAGGGCCGCAGCCCATCCCGTCGCCTCCTTCTCGGGCTGTTCCTCGATCCAGGCGCGCAGGATGTAGAGCAGCAGGGAATCGATGAGCGCGGGCACGATGCCGTGCGATCCAATGCGCGGATTGTCGAGTTCCGCGCCGAGCAGCCCGACCGCGGCGGCCAACTCCGGATGCTTGCCGTGCCGCGCGGGTAGATAAATCACCTCGGGCAGCTGCCGCAGCAGTGGATGCGGCCGCTGCCCATCGAGGTGATAGTTGCCGCAGAGGAGACTGGCGGCGGGGCCGTCACCGCCGAGCCGCAGCACACCCACGGGCGGGCGCTGGAGGTACTGCTCGGGCCGCGGCACCTCCGGTGGGGTGTCCGGGTGGTCGGCCAGGATGTGCCCCGCCCCGTCCCGGACGAACACCACGTCGCCCGGTCCCATGGCGATGGCCTGCGCGGGATCCTCGGTCGGATAGAACCAGCAGGTCCCGTGCAGCACGACATGGAATCCCGCGCCCGCGGTCGGCGGCAGCCGCAGCGCCCACGGCGCGCGCCCGTCGGTCCGCGCCGAATTCGGCGCACCCGTCCGCATGGAGGCCAACGCCTCGCTCAGCACATCCATCGCCCGCTCTCCCATCACTCGACGGTCAATACAACCTTGCCGACCGTCTCACCGGAAGCCACCAGCTCGTGCGCCTTCCCCGCCTCTTCCAGCGGCAGCGTCTCGGCGACGGTCGGCCGCACCTTCCCCGCGTCGACCAGCTCCGCGATCTGCTCCAGCCCCCAGTAATCCGGCTCCACCGACACACCGGCGAACCGCCGCCCCGCCGCCTTCACGGTCTGCTCCAGCTCGGCACTCGGGTGCTCGAGAATCGTCACCAACACCCCACCCGGCTTCAACACACTCAGCGACCGCACCCCATCGGCAACGGAGTCGAAGACGATATCGACATCCTTCACCACCTCGGTGAAATCCGTTGTCCGATAATCGATCACCTCATCGGCCCCCAGCCCCTTCACATACTCGTGCTTCCCCGCGCTGGCGAGCGCGATCACATACGCTCCCTTCGCCTTCGCGATCTGCACCGCCAGGTGCCCAACCCCACCGGCAGCCCGGTGAATCAACACCCGATCCCCCGCCTTGACCCCGGCCTTGTCGACCAGCCCCTGCCAAGCGGTGAGCGCAGCCAGCGGCAACGCCGCCGCCTCAATATGACTCAACGACTTGGGCTTCCGCGCCACCTGCCGCGACGGCGTAGCCACATACTCCGCGTAACCCGTTGCCGCCCTGGGAAAGAACGGCATCCCATAAACCTCTTCCCCAACCTCATACCGAGCCCCCGGCCCGACCGCCTCGACCACCCCCGAGATATCCCAGCCAACCCCGAACGGCGGCTGCCCAAGCAACGGGAACGCCCCCGACCGCACAGCCACATCAACAGGATTGACCGCACTCGCCTTAACCCTGACAAGCACCTCCCCACTCAACAACTCCGGCTTCTCAGCCTCCACAACCTCGAGCACCTCAGGCCCACCAAAGCTCGTCTGAACAACCGCCCGCATCGCAGTCATCTCCTCTGCCTGAACTCCCTCGGCCCGACCTCCGAACCGAACAAGAAGAACATTACGAAGCAGAAGAAAGACTTTGAATGACTGCACGTCTCCTATTTTTATCCACAAGTCTTCCAATGAAGACGGCTTGGACAGCGTTGACGAATCAACTCCGGATCCAACCTCGAAAATTCGCTGGACTCGACAGATAGCCTTTCGCTATGGAATTGAGTACGGGGAACTCGAAGGTCATTGTCGACGGATCCGAACTGGCCTTTCGAGTGTTGGCAGCCATCGCGAGGACCAATCGGGCACTCGTCGAGAACGCCTTGTCGGCGCAACTGACCTGGCTGGCCTGGCTACCCGATAGCGCACGCGCAGCGTGCATCTCGGAGCTCATGGACCATTTCGCACAGGGCACGGAAACCTCGGCAGTACTGTCATTCTCGCGAGCCACCCGAGAGTGGCAGTCGACGGCAGACGTGTACTCCGATCCCGACCTTGCCCGCCATCTGAGCGGTCCCTTCAACCCATACACCAACGACCGAACAAGATCAGGGAGCTCCCACCGCGGAAACCTGTCCGATTTCCCACAGTGAGAGCTCCCTGATCTTGGAGCTATGTCGGGTTACGAGTGCGTGAGGACCACGTCGGCGAGGACGGGGGCGTCGTCGCGTTCGACGACGGTCACGGCGATGGCCAGTTCGCCGTCCTGCTGCCAGATGCGGGAGCGCAGGGTTTCGCCGGGGTACATGACACCGGCGAAGCGGGCGCGGAAACCCTTGATGCGGGCGACATCCGAGGCCAGCACGGTGTCGGTGGCGGTCTTGAGGACTAGGCCGTAGGTGCACAGGCCGTGCAGGATCGGGTTGGGGAAGCCCGCGTTGCGGGCGAATTCGGGGTCCGAGTGCAGGGGGTTGCGGTCGCCGCACATGCGGTAGAGGAGGGCCTGCTGGGGCAGCGTGGGCGTCAGGACCTCGAAATCCGGTGCGCGGTCGGGGAGTTCGGTCTTGGCGCTGGGGCCGCGCTCGCCGCCGAAGCCGCCCTCGCCCTTGGCGAAGATGGAAGAGCGTGCGGTCCACAGGGTTTCGCCGTCGGAGCCGATGGCAGTGTCCTCGCGCCAGACGACGGCATTGCTGCCCTTGTCCCAGATCTCGGTGATGCGGCCGGAGATCGAACCCTTGCCCGAGGCCGGAATCGGCCGGTGCACGATGATCTCCTGGCTGCCGTGCACGACCTTGGCCAGGTCGATGTCGATGCCGTCGAACTTCACCTTGGGCGGCTCGGTCTCGTGGAAGGACGGCGCGACGGTCGCGAAGGACGGGAGCACGGCGGGCTCGCGGTCGTCGAGGTAGCGCAGCTCGGCCGGGTCGGTCCAGCGGTCGCCCGCGCCGAGGGCCAGGTTGTAGGTCTGCACATCGCTGGCGGACCAGCTGAATTCGCGCGCCGGAATCCGCGCGCCGAGCGCGACACTCAAATCGATGGGCATGAAGGGTTCTCCTCGTCACTCGCGTCCGATGGTCCGGCGCGACTCGCCTCCCCGCAAGCCGCCGCCCCGCTGACCGGGTAGCGCGTCAAAGTCTGGTTTCCCGGATCCGCCACCGGGATAGAGCGTTCCATGGTGGCGAATCCGGATTCTTCAATTGTGCTGGGTTGGGCGCGGACTCGACGTGACCCGACTCGCGCCCAACCCGATCCTGAACCGGGTTGGGACGGTTCAGGACGCCTTCTCGGCCGGGACATTCGCGCCATTGCGCTTGCGCGCGGCGACGTCCAGGGCGGCCAGGTAGCCGAAGGTGATGGCGGGGCCGATGGTCGCGCCGGGCCCGGCGTAGGTGTGGCCCATGACCGGCGAGGAGGTATTGCCCGCCGCGTACAGCCCCTCGATGACGGTCCCGTCCTCGCGCAGCACCCGCGCGTCGTTGTCGGTGACCAGACCGCCCTTGGTGCCCAGGTCGCCGGGGACCATCTTGACCGCGTAGAACGGCCCGACCTCGAGCTTGTTCAGGCACGGGTTCGGCTTGATGGTCGGGTCGCCGTAGTAGCGGTCGTAGGCGCTGTCGCCACGGTGGTAGTCGAGGTCCTTGCCTGTCTCGACGAAGCCGTTGAACCGCTCGATGGTGGCGGCCAACTGGTCCGCGGGCACCCCGATCTTCTCGGCCAATTCGGCCACCGTGGGTGCGACGACGATCAGGTCGTTTTCCATCCAGCGGGACGGAATCCGCTGGCCAGGCTGCAATCCGGCGAAGATGTAGCGGGACCGGTAGCGGTGGTCGAAGACCAGCCAGCACGGCACGTTCTCGCCCGGGCCCTCACCCTGCCCGTATTCGCCGCCGTACATGGTGTGCACTGCCTCGACGTAAGGAGCGGACTCATTACCGAATCGCCGACCTTGCGCATTGATCATGATGCTGCCGGGCAGGTTTCGCTCCGCGAGGCAGAACCAGGGCTTGCCTTCACCACGGAAGGTGGTCGGCCCCCACCAGGCGTCGTCCATGAACGCGATATCGCCGCCCGCCTCGATGCCCGCCCGAATGCCGTCGCCGGTATTGGCGGCCGCGCCGGTGGTCCACTCGGTGGTGATGGGCTCACGCTGGTACTTGTGCCGCATGTCGGCGTTGTGCTCGAAGCCGCCGCTGGCCAGGATGACGCCGTAGCGGGCGGTGAAGCGCACCGCTTCGCCGTTCTGCTCGGCGTCGACGCCGGTGACCACACCGTTCTCGATCACCAGTCCGGTGAGCGGAGTGTTCAGCAGCACCGGAACATTCGCGTCGAGCAGGCCCTTGCGCAGACCCGCGATGATGGCCTGGCCCATGCCGACCAGCGCCTTGCCGGTGACCTTGCCCCACGCCCAGCGGGTGCCAACCCGCAGCACGCGCGCGATGCCGCTCGGGTGGCGGCGAATCAGATTGAGCCGCTTGTAATCCGCCTGCATGACCACCACGTTCAGCGGAGCCTTGCTGTAGGCGGGCTCCAGCTTGAACCGCTCGTCACCGAGGATCTTGAGGTTGAACGGCTTGGGCTCGCAGCTGCGGCCGTCCGCCTTGCCGCCCGGTGCTTCGGGGTAGTAGTCGGAGTAGCCCGGCACCCAGGTCATCTTCAGCGCGGAGTGGTCGAGCACGAAGTCGAAGGCTTCCGCACCCCGATCGATGTAGGTGTCGATCTTCTCCTTGGGCACCACGTCGCCGATGATGCTGTACAGGTAGGTCCGCGCCTCGTCGAGGTCATCGCCCCGGCCTGCGGCCTTCAACACTTTGTTTCCGGGAATCCAGACGCCACCGCCCGATCGCGCGGTAGAACCGCCGTAATGAGCGGCCTTTTCGATGAGCACCGTGCGCAGACCGTGGTGCGCAGCGGTGAGGGCGGCGGACATACCGGCGGCACCGCTGCCGACCACCACCACGTCGTAATCCCGATCAGTCATGTAGAACACGTTATAGAATCAATCCTGGTTTGGTCTATGTTGGTCTGGCAGATGGGACTGCCGAAGCGACGTTCTTCACAAAAACTCGTTTCAATTTCTAGTCTCGTTACCGGAAGGCCACCGGCCGGTACCCCCAATGGAAGGAACACAGCGTGCTGACCGACGCGCTACGCAAGGAACTGGCCGACGAGCTCGCCGCGGCGGAGCGGACCCGGGTGCCCATCGATCCGCTGGTCGCGCGGTATCCCGAGATCGACGTGGTGGACGCCTACGAGATCCAGCTCATCAATATGCGGCAGCGCTTCGACGGCGGCGCCAAGGTCGTGGGCCACAAGGTGGGGCTGTCCTCCAAGGCCATGCAGCAGATGATGGGCGTGGACGAGCCGGACTACGGGCATCTGCTCGCGGAAATGGAAGTGTTCGAGGACGTTCCGGTCGACACCGCCAAGTACCTGTACCCGCGCGTGGAGGTCGAGGTCGGTTTCATTCTGGGCGCGGATCTGCCCGGGGAGGACTGCACCGAGGAGGATGTCCGCAAGGCCACCGTCGCCTACGCGCCCTCCATCGAGCTCATCGACACCCGCATCAAGGACTGGAAGATCGCGCTCTGCGACACCATCGCCGACAACGCGTCCTCCGCCGGATACGTGCTGGGCAAGCAGCGCGTATCGCCGGATCAGTTGGATATCAAGAACATCGACGCCGTGCTGACCCGTAACGGCGAGGTCATCGCCGAGGGTCGCTCCGACGCCGTGCTGGGCGATCCGACCATCGCCGTCGCCTGGCTGGCGCGCAAGGTCGCCTCCTTCGGTGTCCGTTTGAAGGCGGGCGACATCGTGCTGCCCGGCTCCTGCACCCGTGCCATCGACGCCCGACCGGGCGACGAGTTCATCGCCGAGTTCGCCGGACTCGGTTCCGTCCATTTGGCTTTCGCGTAGACCTGATCGAAACGAGTAGGAGAACCCCGTGACTGCAAGCAAAGTCACCGCCGCGATCGTCGGGTCCGGCAATATCAGCACCGATCTGCTCTACAAGCTGCTGCGTTCGGACAAGATCGAGCCGCGCTGGATGATCGGCATCGACCCGGATTCCGAGGGTTTGAAGCGGGCTCGCGGCCTGGGCCTGGAGACCTCCGCCGAGGGCGCGGACTGGCTGCTGGCGCTGCCGGAGAAGCCGGACCTGCTGTTCGAGGCCACCTCCGCGTACGTGCACCGGGCCTACGCGCCGAAGTACGCCGAGGCGGGCATTCGCGCCATCGACCTCACCCCCGCCGCCGTCGGACCGGCCGTGATTCCGCCGGTCAACCTGGACACGCTGCGGGACGAGATGAACGTCAACATGATCACCTGCGGTGGGCAGGCGACGATTCCCATGGTGCACGCGGTGTCTCGCGTTGTGCCGGTGGAATACGCCGAGATCGTGGCGTCGGTGTCGTCCGTGTCGGCCGGTCCCGGTACCCGCGCGAACATCGACGAGTTCACCAAGACCACCTCGGCCGGTGTCGAGACCATCGGTGGGGCCAAGCGCGGCAAGGCGATCATCATCCTGAACCCGGCCGAGCCGCCGATGATCATGCGCGACACCATCTTCTGCGCGATTCCCGAAGACGCCGACCACGACGCCATCACCGAGTCGGTGCACCGGATGGAGAAGGCCATTCAGGAGTACGTGCCCGGGTACCGGTTGCTCAACGAGCCGCAGTTCGACGAGCCGTCGCTGGTTTCCGGTGGCATGGCGAAGGTTTCGATCTTCGTCGAGGTCGAGGGCGCGGGCGACTTCCTGCCGCCGTACTCGGGCAATCTCGACATCATGACCGCGGCCGCCACCCAGGTGGGCACTGTGCTGGCCGACCAGATCCTCTCGGCTCGGGTGTAAGGAGTTCCGACAGTGAGCAATTCGAACATTCTCAAGCCGTTCTCCGCGGATCTCGACGTGCGGGTCACCGACACCAGCCTGCGCGACGGCTCGCACCACAAGCGCCACCAGTTCACCGTGCAGGAAGTGCGCGACATCGTCGGCGCTCTGGACGCTGCGGGCGTGCCGGTCCTCGAGGTCACCCACGGTGACGGACTCGGCGGTTCCTCGTTCAACTACGGTTTCTCGAAAACCCCTGAGCAGGAACTGATCAAGGCCGCCGCCGAGACCGCCAAGCGGGCCAAGATCGCCTTCCTCATGCTGCCGGGCGTGGGCGTCAAGGAAGACATCAAGATCTCGCAGGACAATGGCGCGAGCATCTGCCGCATCGCCACTCACTGCACCGAGGCCGACGTCTCCATCCAGCACTTCAACATGGCCCGCGATCTCGGCCTCGAGACCGTCGGCTTCTTGATGATGGCCCACTCCACCACCCCGGAGAACCTGGCCAAGCAGGGTCGCATCATGGCCGACGCGGGCTGCCAGTGTGTCTACGTCGTCGACTCCGCGGGTGCGCTTGTGCTGGACCAGGTGACGGACCGCGTCTCTGCGCTGGTCGCCGAACTCGGCGACGACGCGCAGGTCGGCTTCCACGGCCACGAGAACCTCGGCCTCGCCGTCGCCAACTCCGTCTACGCGGTGCGCGCGGGCGCGACCCAAATCGATGGCAGCGCACGCCGTTTCGGCGCGGGCGCGGGCAACCTCCCCGTCGAGGCCTTCATCGGCGTCTGCGACAAGCTCGGCATCAAGACCGGCGTCGACTTCTTCGCCGTGACGGATGCCGCCGAAGATGTTGTCCGCCCGGCCATGCCGAGCGAATGCCTCCTCGACCGCCAGGCCCTCATGATGGGCTACGCGGGCGTCTACTCCTCCTTCCTCCGCCACGCCGAACGCCAAGCCGAACGCTACGGCGTCTCCGCCGCCGAAATGCTCGTCCGAGCAGGCCAACGCAAGCTGGTCGGCGGCCAGGAAGACCAACTCATCGACATCGCCCTCGAACTCCAGCGCGAAAAGGAAAAGTCCGCCGCCAACGCCTGACCCACCTCCCCCACCTTGGGCCGCAGTCGAACTCGACTGCGGCCCAGTCTCATTCCAAGATCAGGGAGCACCCACGGAGGCGAACCGGACAAATTCACACAGCGAATGCTCCCTGATCTTGTTGATGTGTGCGATGTCGGAGGGGTGGGGGATGATCTGCGGGTATGGGGGAAATTGCGGGGCCCTTTGTGGGGTCGTGGGCGGTGGCGGCGGGGCTCGTGACGGCGTGGGCGTTGCGGGGTGGGAGGTATGTGCGGGTGCTGCCGGACGTGTACGTGGTGCGCGGGAGTGAGTTCGGGGCGCGGGAGCGGGCGCTGGCGGCGGGTTGCTGGGCCAAGAAGCGGGGCGTGCTCGTGGGGGTTTCCGCCATGGCGATGTTCGGGAGTCCGTATGCGGACGAGTGGCTTCCGGCGGAGATCGCATTGCGCAGTTCACGGCATGCGCCGGACGGGGTGCGAGTGGTGCGCGATCGGATCACCGACGACGAGTGCTGCCTGATAGACGGATTCTGGGTCACCACTCCGATCCGAACCGCATACGACATCGCCCGCCGTTACCCACGCGACGCGGCAGTGCCACTGCTCGATTCACACTGCGCGACAACGGGAATCCGCCCCGGGGAAGTGCTGGAGTTCGCCGCTGGGCGGGCGGGTGAGCGCGGCATCGCACAGCTGCGCGCCACCCTGTCACTCGTCGACCCGGGGTCGGCGTCCCCCCAGGAATCGCGGACCCGCCTGCTGTTGATCGACGGTGGCTTCCCCCCACCCCAGACCCAGATCGTAGTCCGCGATGAACGCGGGAACTTCGTAGCGCGAGTGGATATGGGCTACCGCGAATGGCGCATCGCCATCGAATACGACGGCGCCCAGCACTGGACCGACCCAAAACAGCGCGCCCGCGACATCGACCGCCTCGCCGCCCTCGAGTCCCTCGACTGGATCGTCATCCGACTCACCGCCGCCCACCTCCGCACCCACCCCACCCTCATCCTCACCCGTCTCCAGAGTGCCTTCACCTCCCGAGGAATCAAGATCGGGGAGCTGTCAGCGTGAGAAATCGGACAGATCTCCGCAGTGGGAGCTCCCTGATCTTGTTGTGGCGTGGGTGGTGTAGAGGAGGGCGGCTATGAGGTCTTCTCGGGTGAGGGCGGGGCAGTCGGTGAGGAGTTCGGAGGGGGTGATGCCGCTGCGGAGGAGGTCGACTATGAGGGAGACGGGGTAGTTGGTGCCCTGGATGACGGGGGCTCCCTGGCAGGTTGCGGGGTCGAGGGTGATGCGGTGGAGGAAGGCCATGGAGGCAACGGTAGGGGTGGGAGGTAATCGAACTCTGAGGTAGGAGTTGCCCGGGTCTGTGAGGTGGAGGACTGGGCGGTCGGACTTGTTGGCGGGGCGGTTGCCGGGGTGTGGCAGAGTCGGGGCATGGGCGACATCGTGATGTACGGGGCGGACTGGTGTGGGGACTGCCGACGGGCGAAGGTGTGGTTTCGGGAGAACGGGGTGGCGTTCACCGAGGTGGATGTCGAGCGGGATGAGGCGGCTCGGGAGCGGGCCATCGAGTTCGCGGGCGGGCGGAAGAACATTCCGGTGATCGTGCTGCCGGATGGGCGGGTGCTCATCGAGCCGACCAATGCGGAGCTGGCCGCCGCCCTGAAGGACTGAGACACTCAGACCCGCACCGGCCCTCAGACCCGCACCGAGACCCTCCCCCGGTTCTCGCGCGCGTACTGCCCGGGCGACTGCCCCTTCCACGCCCGAAACGCCGAGGTGAACGCGGAGACACTGGCGTACCCCAGGCGAATCGCGGCCTGTTCCACCGTCATTCCGGCCACCAGGAGTTCCTCCGCGAGCAGACCCACTGTCTCCGTGGAGAGTTCACGGAACGTGGTCCCCTCATCGGCGAGCCGACGGCGCAGGGTCCGCACGCTGACGTCCAATTCGGCCGCTATGCGTGTTTGGTCGGCTATGCCGCCGCGGGAGATCAGCAACTGACGCACCTGGCCGCTGATGCCCTGACGGCGCTTGCGGCGCTGCATGAGCTCGGCGCACTGCTGTTCGTAGAACCGCGCGGTGGCCGTATTCGCTTGGGGCAGTTGCAGATGCTGAATACTGGACGGTCCGGTCACCACCGAGCGCGGGGCATTGAAGACGACCTCCTCGACCCCGAGCATGGCCCCGAACATCTCGTAGACCGGATGCGGCGGGAAGGCCACGGCCACCCGGGTGATGGGCGGGCGCATGGGCATGACGTCCTGCTGAATGGTCCAGATGGCGGCCACATCCCGCTCGACCGCGAACCGCCGCACCTCGGGCGGCACCCCGCTGTCATCGCGCACGATCGACACGTCGTCGCCGGTGATGACCAGCTGGTGGCGGGCCACGGTGAAGGACAGATCGGCGTAGCGCAGCGCGAGGTCGACCGCGTCGCGCACCGTCGGACAGCTCATGAGCGCGAAGCCGAGCACCCCGAGACTCGGTGGGTGGCACAGCAATCCGGCCATAAGCCCCATACCGGGCTCGTCCCCGACCCCGGACACGACATTGCGCATCAGGGCCAACTCCTGCGCGAGGGTGATCTCGGCGGTGGAGTCCAACAGGTCGCGTTCCCGAATGCCGGTGTCGCGCAAGAGATCGGGCATACCGAGGCCGCGAGCCACCGCGAACTCGACGAGAAGTGCCGCGCTGGTGATGGAGCGCAGTTGAGCCTGACCGTCCGTCACATCGAAATGGTCGCAAACTTTCAGCGTGCCAGGGGGCGGAACGAGCGGGGAAGTTGCTGAAAGCGGCCGAAATTCGATTGTTTCTGACCCAGGACGAGCTGGAGGCGTAACGTCTTCGGACATACGGTGAATATCTAGCTAACCAACTGAACAACTAGCTGACTACAACCGATAGACATGGAGAAGGTGAGCCAATGGCCGCCTGGCAAGTGTTCACGGCAACTCTCGCAACGCTCGTGATCATGACGATTGCCATCATGAGCCTGCACCACCCCCAGCGGGACCCGGACAGACTCTCCGTAGACCGGATCCGCGACCGAATCAACAAGGAGCACAGCGCATCAGCGCCGACGGGCACCGACCCGTCCTCCTGGTCCCACCTCGCCCCCGACCACCCGCTCGGCCTCCAGGAAGCCCACCGCACCATGCAGCAGCATCGCCGCTGTCCGGTAGCGGAATGTGCGCGCAAGGCCGCGGCGTTCCGGGCGCTCATCGACGCGGGTCGCATCAAGCCGACCCGCATGCCACCCGCCCTCCAGTAACCAACCGGACCCCCGTTGGTGCTGACCTGGAAAACGTGCCCGTCGCGGTGCATGGCCGCGGCATCCACGGTCAGCACCAACGGGCTTGCCACCACCGTGTCAGCCGCTCGCCCGCTCGTCGGTCAGGCCGCGAACCAGCAAGGCGTACAACAGGATCACGGTGAACGGCGCGAGGATCGGCACCCACGTCAAACCGGTGGGCAGTACGGTGGCCGCCCCGGCGGCGACGGTGAACACCACCGCGCCCGCCACCGACGGCACCGTGGTGGGCACCACGCCCACGGGCGCCGACACCGTGGCCGTATTCAGCAGGTACGTGGTTGCCACCAACCCGATTCCCCCGGCGACCAGCGCCCCGGTGCCGACCCAGGCCACCGCACCCATGGCCGCGAGTACGGCCAGCACCGCGGCCACCCGCCAGCGCCACCCGGCCACGGCCAGCGCGACCACCGGAATCGCCGCCCAGGGCAGGACGATCGCCACCGCGGCCGCGAGCAGCAATCCGGACAAAACAGCCAGGAATTTGGTCATCGGCGTACCCGAACCGTGCGGCGGTGCTCCGGCAGCAGCTTCATGACCTGATCGAGCCGGGTGCCCTCGGGCCAGGACACGATATCGACGCCGACGGTGCCCATATCGCGGTACATGGAGGTCCGCTCGAGCTGCCACATGCGCGCCAGCGTCGAATCGAGGTCACCGTGGAAGGGCGGCCCGCGCAGGACGTCGACCACCACCACGACGTGCCCGCGTTTGCGCAGATCGATGAGGGCGAGGGCGAACTGGGTGTCGAGCAGCGTGGAGAACGCGATGACCACCGCGCCGATGGGGACCGCGGCGTGCGGTGCCAGCGTGCCCTGGGTGAGGATGTGCTCGTCGCCCACGTCGAGGACCGTGTCCACGATCCGGTAGAACTGGCGGCGGCCGATATCCGGGCGCAGCCAGCGCGGATTGCGGCCGAGGCAGACCACGGCGGTGCGATCACCGGCCTGCAGCGCCGACTGCGCGACCTGCGCCGCGCCGCGCACCGACAACTCGAGCGAATCGGAGGCGGGCCCCGGCGCCTGCAGCGAAGTGTCCACCAGCACAACCACATCCGCGGCCCGGTTGGTGAATCGCTCGGTCACGAAGAGCTGTCCGCGCCGCGCACTCACCGGCCAGTTCACCGTGCGCAGTTGATCGCCGGGGGTATAGGCGCGAATGTCGGCGTATTCGACACCCGGCCCGTGCCTGCGGGTCAGATGGGTACCCATGCGCTCGGGAAGTTCGGTGCGCGGCAACCGCATTCGCTGCGGATCAGTGATCGGATAGACGTACACCTCACCGGCGGGCAGCCGCACCGAGGCGACCGCCAGCCCCGCGGGACTCAGCGCCGACACGCGCATCGGCACCGGATACCGCCCCCACCGGGGTGCCGACAGCGCCAATCGCAATCCGGCCGGTGCGGGCCCGGAGTCCACCGCCTCCTCGACGTGCACCTCCATGCTCCGCATGGGTTCGGGATGCAGCCGCAGCAGCGCGTGCCCGGTCTCCACGAACGCGGCCGCGGTCAGCACCACCTCCTCGGTCTCGAAGCAGCGCAGCACCCCCGCCCCGTCCACCTGAATCCTGGTGCGCGACTGCTGCAATGGCGCGGTCGCCAGCACCCCGAGCATGGGCGCGGCGAACACCACCAACTGCCACTTCCCCAACACGATCGCCAATACCAGCGCCGGTGCGGACACCGCGGCCAGCATGAACACCAATGGCGCTGGCTGCCAACGCAATTCGGCCTCGACGGTGGAGCTGGTATCGCGATGCTTCATACGAACCTCAGGCCGGGGTGGCGCGCGGCACCGGCAGGCGGCGCAGCAGCTCGGCGATGACGTCCTCACCGCGAATGCGGCGCACCCACATTTCCGGGCGCAGCGTGATGCGGTGGGCCATGGCCGGGATGGCCAGGGCCTTCACGTCCTCGGGGACGACGTAGTCGCGACCGTTGAGAAGCGCACGGGCACGGGCCATTTGGACCAGATCGAGCTCGGCGCGCGGACTCGCGCCGACCTCCACCTGAGGGTGGCCTCGGGTGGCGGCGGCGAGGGAGACGACGTAGCCGACCACATCGGGGTGCACGGTCACGTATTCGACCGACTGCCGCATCTCCAACAGTCCGTCGGCATCGACGACCTGGGTGATCTGGGCCGGTTGGGATCCGCGTTCCAGGCGGCGGCGGATCATGTTCATCTCGTCGTTCTCCGACAGGTAGCCCAGCCGCAGCTGCATGGCGAAGCGGTCGAGCTGGGCCTCGGGCAGCGGGTAGGTGCCCTCGTACTCGATCGGATTGTCGGTGGCGAAGACGATGAAAGGGTCTGGCAGCGGGAAGGTTTCGCCGTCGATCGAGACCTGCCCCTCGGCCATGGCCTCCAGCAGGGCGGCCTGGGTCTTGGGTGGGGTGCGGTTGACCTCGTCGGCCAGCAGCATATTGGTGAACACCGGGCCGCGCCGGAAACTGAAACGGCCCGAATGCATGTCGTAGATGGTGGAGCCGATGAGGTCGGCGGGCAACAGGTCCGGGGTGAACTGCACGCGCGTGAAGTTCAGTCCGAGCGCCGACGCGAACGACCGCGCGATGAGCGTCTTGCCCAGTCCGGGCAGGTCCTCGATCAGGATGTGGCCGCCGGACAGCACCGCGATCATGATCAGCTGCAGCTCATCCCGCTTGCCGACCACCACCCGGGCTACTTCGCGCAGCACGGCGTCGGTGCGCTTGATGGTCACGTCCATCGGTGATGTCATCGCAGGTCTCGCATCTCATCTCACATGTTCTGTAACCGGCGCAGGATCTCGTCGAGCGCCGCGCGCCCGGGCGCCCGATTGGCCTGATCGCGCAGCGCCGAATTGGCCGGGTCCACCCAGCGCCACAGCTCGGGCCCGAACTGCAGCTGTCCGGCCGCCTCGAGCGCACGCCGGTTCTTGGCCATGCGGTGTCCGCTGGTCAGCTCGAATTCCTTGGCCAGCAGGGGCCGCAGGTGCCGATCCCAGTCGGCGCGCGTGCCCTCGGACCGATCGGCCAGCATCTGGGCGCGCGCCTGCCAGCGGCGCAGCATCTCGGCCGGGCCATTGTCGATATCGTTGTCGTCCGGATCGGGCGGGGCCAGTCGTCGCGACCGCTCCACCAGCGACCACACCAGCAACCCGAGCGCCCCCGCCACGGGAATCCCGGTGACGGCCAGCAGGGCCTCGCGCTGATTGCCGAAGGAGACCATCTCGAACAGCGCGGCCAAGGCCAGCGCGCCCACCACGATGGCGATCCGATTCATGGCCGACCCCCCATCCGGTGCCACGGGATCCGCTCTGCGACAGGACTATTCATGCTGCCTGCCCCTGCAGATCAGCCAATACGATACGCAGCAGCTGCTCGGCCCGCATCCGCTGCCACTCCAGCATGGAATGCGGACTGAACCGCGCCTCCTCGAACAGCGCCACCAGTTCCCGCGCCGAGGCATCGTGCAGAAAGCCGCGATCGAAGGCGCGCGCCAAGACTTCCGAGGGTGTGTCCGAGGCCAGCGGCGCGACCTCCCGTGCCGTCGCCAAACCGCGCTCCATGGCGACGTAGCAGGCGATGATGGCCGTGCGCGGATCCTGCCCCGGCGCGATCATGGCCGCCAGACCCATTTCCGCCACCTTGGCCAGCGACACCGCCTCGGCGGGCGTGGGCTGCGGCAGCGGGGTGCGCTGCAGCGACGGCGCCCGATTCGAACTCACCGCCACCACGACCAGCCCGACCATGGCGATCAGCACCAGCACGCCCGCCGCGATGCCGACCAGCAGCAGCGCGGTGCCCGACAGGGGCGGGGAGGACACCGTATCCGAGGGTGGCGCAACGGTTTCCGGTGGCGGCGCGGTCCCGCTGGGCGCGACGGTCGGCCGCTCGCCCACCTCGCTCTGGCGCGCGGGCGTCACCAGGTACACCGACACCACCGCGGTCACGATCAGTGCCAGACCCGCGATACCGGCCAGCACCAGCAGCCCGATCCGCCGCAATCCCAGTCCGCGCAGGGCATTCTCGCGGTCGGGTTCGGGCATGGCCAGCGGCAGCCGGTGCTGGCTGTTGATCACCCCCGCCACCAGGATCACCATCGACACCAGCAACAGCACGGGCATCAGGGCCAGCGAGACGGCCGAGGAGGGATGGGGCGCGGAGGGTCCGCCGGTCCCCGGCAGGTATCCGCGCAGTGCGACGACAGCCAGCATCACGAGCCCGATCAATGCGATCGCGCGCGCTGCCACCGTCCCCACCCCAGTCACGAACACTCCTAACCAGAGTCCAGCCGAAAACAGGGCAATGGTTACATGCCGAGTGGTCCGTCAGGACCAAAATCGAGAACCCCGCCTCACATACCCGACCCACATAAATCCCCCACCAGCACCCCGGCCCCCACCACCCCCGAAAACCCAGGTCACCCCGCCCAATTCATCCCATCCCCGAGATCACCACGCAACCCCACTTATCACCATCCCCGCACGATGCCGCCGCCCCACCACCCCGCCCAAACAAGATCAAGGAGCGCTGAGCGTGGCGGATACGCCCAATTCCCGCGCTGACAGCTCCCTGATCTTGTTACGGCACATACATTTCGGGCCGGAGCACCCCCAGCCGGGCGTAAGCCCGTCTCTTTCTCTAGGCACGCCGAATCCACGAGCGATACGAGAGCAAATACCGGGGACGCGTCCCTACCCCACCAGAGGGATCAAGCCGTACGCCGCACCCGGGCCCGCAGTCGGGTCAGCGGCGACGGCGTGGCCAGTTCCCGCGCCACCACAGCCGGTGCGGGATGTTGGGTCACGGCCGGAGCGCCCATCCGCCCCGCCGCAGTCCGCGGCTCCACCAGCCGACCCATCGCCCGGAAATCCCACCCGGCCGCCAGCCACGGCTCCGGGTCGAGGGTGTTCCGCGCGTCGATGATGACCCGTCCGCGAGCCACCGTCCGCAGGAAAACCGGGTCCAATTCCCGGAATTCGCGCCACTCGGTCAGATGCAGCACCACATCCGCCTCGTGCAGCGCCGCGGCCGCCGTGGCCGCGAACACCAGTTCCGGTGCCACATTCCGCGCCGGAATCGTTGCGGCAGGGTCGAATACGGTGACATCCACCCCGGCGGCATGCAGCCGCCGCGCCACATCCAAGGCCGGTGAGTCCCGGACGTCATCGGACAGCGGTTTGAAGGCCGCGCCCAGGATGCCGACCCGCCCCGACGGCCGCCGCCCACCCCCGAGCAGCGCCAGCGTCTCCGCCACCACCCGCTCCCGCCGCCGCACATTGATCGCGTCGATGTCCCGCAGGAACTCCACCGACTCCCCGGCCCCGAGTTCGGTGGCCCGGGCGATCAAGGCCCGCACATCCTTCGGCAGACACCCGCCCCCGTAACCCAGTCCGGCCCCGAGGAACTTGCGCCCGATCCGATCGTCGTGCCCGAGCGCATCGGCCAGCAGCGTCACATCCGCACCGGTGAGATCACACAGTTCGGCCATCGCGTTGATGAACGAAATCTTGGTCGCCAGAAAGGCATTCGCCGACACCTTGATCAGCTCGGCGGTCGGCATATTGGTGATCACCACCGGCGAGCCCGCCGCGATCGGCGTCGCGTACACCTGCCGCAGCGCCCATTCCGCGTCCGGCGTGGTCACCCCGAACACCAGCCGATTCGGGTGCAACGTGTCGTACACCGCGTGGCCTTCCCGTAGGAATTCCGGATTCCACGCCAGATCGACCGAAATCCCTTCCGGCGCGAGCTCGGCGATGCGCGCGGTGAGCGCCTCGGCGGTGCCGACCGGCACCGTGGACTTGCCGACGATCAGACAGTTGCGCGTCAGATGCGGCACCAGCCCGTCCAGCGCCGAGTACAGCTGCGAAAGGTCCGCCGCCCCGTTCACCCCGGGCGGCGTTCCGACACACAGGAAATGCACATCCGCGAACTCGGCCGCCTCGACCAGCGAGGTCCCGAACCGCAGCCGTCCGCCCGCGACATGCCCGGCCAGCAGTTCCGGCAGTCCGGGCTCGTGGAAGGGCACGGTGCCCATGGACAGCGCCGCGGCCTTGGCCGGGTTGTTGTCCACGCCGAGCACCTCGAAGCCGAGTTCGGCCATGCCCGCGGCATGGGTGGCACCCAGATATCCGGTGCCGATGACGGAGATACGGAGCATCAGGATGCCTCCTTGGTGGCCGGGATCTCGCCAGGGCGCGAATCCGGTTGCAGGCGTTCCGCGATCACCTCGCGGTAGTGACGAATGAGCAGGTCGTTGACCGCCGCCCAGGATCGGTCGCGCACGCTGCGCACCGCGGCGGCCGCGGTCTGCTCGTGCAGCGCCGGATCCGCGAGCAGGCGGCGCACCAGGTCGGTCATGGCCTCGGCATCGCCGGGCGGGTAGAGGAATCCGGCCCCGGGGGTGATCACGTCGATGGGGCCGCCCGCCTTGGGCGCGACCACGGGCACCCCGGAGGCCAGCGCCTCCTGCGCGGCCTGGCAATAGGTTTCGTGACGGCCGGTGTGCACGAAGACATCCAGCGAGGCGTAGGCCGCCGCGAGTTCCTCACCGTGCAGGACACCGAGGAATTCCGCCTCCGGCAACAGCTTTCGCAGGCGCTTCTCCTCGGGCCCACCGCCCACGATGACCAGCTTCACGCCCTCGAGCACGCGCAGGTGCGCGAGCAACTCGAGCTCCTTCTCCGGAGCGAGTCGCCCGATGTAACCGATCAGCGCTTCCCCATTGGGGGCCAGGCGCTTTCGGAGTTCTTCCGAGCGCCGGAACGGCCCGAACTGCTGCAGGTCCACCCCGCGCGGCCAGCGTCCGAGCCCGGGGACGCCCATCAGCTCGAGCTGGCGCAGGCTGGCGGTGGAGGGTGCGAGGGTGCGATCCACGCGCAGGTGAATGCGCCGGGTCAGCGCGGTCATGGCGCGGACGCCACCGGGTAGGTCGTAGCGCAGGGCGAAACCCACCAGATCGGTCTGATAGATGGCCACGGTCGGCACGCCGAGCTCGTTCGCGACCTTGGCCGCCTGATAGCCGAGGGTGGCCGGGGAGGCGATGTGCACGACATCGGGCTGGAATTCGCGCATGATCTTGCGCAGCCGCCGCCGCGTCTCGAGGCCGATCCGGAAATCCCGGTAGAACGGCAGCCGCGCGCCGCGGACCACGTGCACGCGAAAGCCCGCGTACTTCTCGGGCCCGGTGGGCGCGACCAGGGTGGCCTCGTGGCCCTTGGCGGCCAGGTGATCGAGTACCCGTCGTACGGAGTTGGTGACGCCGTTGACCTGGGGAAGGAAGGACTCGGCGACGACCAGCACCCGCAGACGGGCACTGTTCCGGTTGTGGGGGCTACTGGGTATCCTCGGGTTCCGCGGCGCGGAATCCTTTGCCTGCTCGCGGATTCGCATCGGTCCCCTCCGGTTCGGTGCAGCTCCTGACGCCACGGTAGGAAGCGGCCCGCAACGCAAGACCCCCTGCGTATTGACGGCAGTTGAACCGTGCCTGTCGATCAAGTCGGCCAGTTCACCGGGTTTTCGCCGAACGGCTATCGCGCCTCGAGTTTGGCGGGTTTCGACAGCTCACCGAGCCTGCTGAGGGTGCGGTAGAGATCGGGAACCCGCCGGATCTCGCCGCCCAACTGGGCCAGCGGAACCTCGGCGTAGACCGACAGTTCCAGATCGGCGTCATAGAGCACGTCGACCAGATTCACGAAACGCATGACCCAGTCCGGCGGGACCGTGCCCATGGGCGGCACGCCGCACACCACCCAGCGGCGGATCTCCGCGGTGAGAGCCAGAAAGTCGGCCGCCGAGACCGGGGTGCCGCACAATTCGGTGAAATCGACGGTCAGTTCCCCGTTCTCGAGGGCTCGCGCGCGCAGCTGCCGATGCGCCACGGGGATCTCCACGGCACCGCTCACCCCGCACGAGCCGACCACGTAGTGCCCGGCCGCGAATCCGGTGTGCCGTCCGCCCAGCGAGCGGTAGTCGGTCGGCCCGTTCACCGACACCACCTCGAGGTGTTCGAGGATTCGGTCGATGGTCGGCACGAACATGTGGTGCATATAGGGGTTCGGCAACAGACCCTGCGGCGGGTAGTTCGAGGTCACCACCAGCG
Source organism: Nocardia sp. CDC160 (assembly GCF_035818795.1). Classification (NCBI taxonomy): domain Bacteria; kingdom Bacillati; phylum Actinomycetota; class Actinomycetes; order Mycobacteriales; family Nocardiaceae; genus Nocardia; species Nocardia sp. CDC160. Next base: position 851,424 of record NZ_JAYKYT010000001.1, read on the forward strand.
TGATGCGCCGGGCGAAGAGGGTCTCCAGCAGCCGGGAGACGAGCCGCGCGTCACCCGAGTCGTGCACGTGGAATTCGTCGAAGCAGAGCAGATCCACACCGGTCAGCAGGGCGTCCACCGAGGCGTCGATGGTGCCGTACTCGTGAATGCCCGCATTCAGGCGCGCGAAGAAGGCGTGGAAATGGTAGCGGCGCTTGCGGTCCGAGGGCACCGCGTCGAAGAAGCGGTTCATGAGCATGGTCTTGCCACGGCCCGGGCCGCCGTACAGGTACAGCCCGCGCGGGCCCTTGCGCCCGATCGAGATTCGCGACCGCTTGCCGACCCGCTCGGCAATGGCCGCCAGTCGGTCGGCGGCGACCCGCTGATCCGCGTCGAGCACGATCTCGGGAGTTTCCATGACCCTCCTCCTTCCTCTACTTCCGTAGAGCGTCCTCTATAGTTGTAGAGGATCGGGCCGTCGCAGAGGAGCAAAGGTGACCACTTCCACATCCGACCGGCGCGGCCTCATCGTGGACAGCGCCATCGATCTCATTGCCGCCCAGGGACTTCGGTCGCTCACCCACCGCGCCCTGGACACCGCGCTGGAGCTGCCCGCCGGATCGACGTCGTACTACTTCCGCACCAGGCGCGCCCTGATCGAGGGCATGGTGGATCGCATCGCGACCCGCTCCCGCACCGACTTCGAGGCGCGGCCGCCGGAAATGAACGAGCGGGACCCGGACCGGCTGGCGCGCGGCATCGCGGGCTGGCTGGATCGCCTACTGGCGCACCGCCGCAACGACCTGATCGCCCGGCACGCGCTCATCATCGAATTGCTCGGCGACACGGAGCTGCACGCGAAGCTCGTGGGCTGCCTGTTCTCACACCGGCACGCCACGGGACTGTTCGAAACCCTCGGCGCGCCCGACCCGGCGACCGCCGCCGCCGATTTCATCGCGGTCATCGAGGGTTTGGTCTTCGACCGCTTCGCTGGTGCCCGGAAGCGAATCAAGCCGGGCACCGCGAAGAGCGTGGATCAACTGGCGACCGTACTGGCCGCCCAGCTGCGAAGCATCACTTAGAGCGGATGCGAATATCCCAGAAGCGCATATTCGGCCACGGCGGCTGCTTGATCACGGCGATCGTGCCGAGCGTCGCCGCGATCAGTCCGGTGAGCACGCCGACCAAGGCGATCCTCGAGGCATCCACCGCCGCTTCCCACTTGACCTCCCCGCCGTGCACGACGAAAACCCCGACCGGGCGCGAACCCCGCCAGGGATTCACCGCCGCGACGGTAATGATCGTGGTCCCCTCGGACGTCTGATGTGGCTCCCCGTAGACCAGCGTGCTCCCCATCGCCGGTAGTTCGTTCAGCCGATCTCGCAAGGTCATCGCGACCCCTTTCCCCACAAAGGCAGTGCGCCCAATCTACGCCGGTGCCCGCGACAGCCGCTGAATCTTGCTCGGCCGCACGGGTTCCGGAATAAGTGGACACAATGCCCGGTTATCTCGAGACATGATCCCTTCCGACAAGATCGGCATTGTCTTCGGCAGCCTGACCCCACCCGAACAGTTGCGCGCGGGCGCGGCTTTGGCCGAACGTCTCGGCCTCGGCGAGCTCTGGTTCTCCGAGGACTGCTTCTTCACCGGTGGCCTCTCCGGCCTCACCCAACTCCTGGCCGCGACCCGCGAGATCCCTGCCGGACTCGGCCTGGCCAGCATCGCGACCAGGCATCCGGCGGTCCTGGCCATGGAATTCGCGGGCCTGGCGCGCACCTATCCGGGCCGCGTGCGCGCGGGCATCGGCCTGGGCAATCGCGGCTGGCTCGAACAGATGGGATTGCTGCCGCGGCGACCGCTGACCGCCCTCGACGAGACCACCGACATCCTGCGCGAACTGCTCTCCGGCGCGACCGTCGACCGCAAGACCGACACGCAGACGCTGTCCGATATCCGGCTGAGCTTCCCGCCGGATACGCCACCGGAACTGTGGATCGGCGCGGTCAATGAGCGCGGCCTGCGCCTGGCGGGCGAAAAGGCCGACGGCGTCCTGCTTTCCGTGCTCGCCGGTACGGCCTACCTGCGGTGGGTGCGTGCGCTGCTGCCCCGGCACGCCAAGGTCACGGCCTTCGTGCTCACCGCCATCGACGAGGACGAGCGGATCGCACGGGACGCGGTACGCGATGCCGTCGCCATGTTCCTGCAGGCCGAATCGGCATCGGCCCTGGTCGGAAAATCACCGTACGCCAAGGAAATCCGCACCGCCGTGGCCGAACTCGCACCCTCCGAACAGCTCACGGTGCCGGACGCCTGGATCGACGAATTCGCGGTGGCCGGAACCCCGGACCAGGTCCGCGCCCGGCTCGGGGGACTCCTCGACGCCGGTGCGAATTCCCTGGGCCTGTGGCTGTTTCCACCCGATCGACTCGAGACTCAGCTGGTTCGCCTGGCCTCGGAGGTCCTCGACACCGGTCAGTCGGCGGTGAGCACCAGACCCGAGGTCGGGACACCGGTTCCGGCGGTGACCACGATGCGCTCCAACCCGTCCACCTGATTCACCGAGGTACCGCGAATCTGGCGCACGCCCTCGGCGATGCCGTTCATGCCGTGAATGTAGGCCTCGCCGAGCTGGCCGCCGTGGGTGTTGAGCGGGAGCCGACCGCCGATCTCGATCGCTCCGTCGGCGATGAAGTCCTTGGCCTCGCCGCGCCCGCAGAAGCCGAGCTCCTCGAGCTGCATGAGCACGAACGGGGTGAAGTGGTCGTAGAGGATTCCGGCCTGCATGTCCTCCGGCCGCAGCCCGGACTGCGCCCACAGCTGGTCACCGACCAGGCCCATTTCCGGTAGGCCGGTCATGCCGTCGCGGTAGTAGCTGGTCATGACGTACTGGTCGGCCCCGGAACCCTGGGCGGCACCGGCGATCAGCGCGGGCTTGTTGGGCAGATCCTTGGCCCGCTCGGCACTGGTGACGACAATGGCCACGCCGCCGTCGGTCTCCTGGCAGCAGTCCAGCAGGTGCAGCGGTTCCGCGATCCAGCGCGACGCCTGGTGCTCCTCGAGGGTGATCGGCTTGCCGTAGAAGTGCGCCGCCGGATTCACGGCCGCGTGCTTGCGGTCGGCGACGGCCACCCGACCGAAATCCTCACTGCGCGCGCCGTATACGTGCATGTACCGGCGCGCCACCATGGCCACTTGCGCGGCCGGGGTACCCAGGCCGTGCGTATAGGAGAACGCGTTGTCCACGCCGGAGGAGCTCGGGTTGCCGGTCGCGAGGTGAGTCGCGAACTGCCCGAAGCGGTTTCCCGAACGCTCGTTGAAGGCGCGGTAGGCCACCACGACATCGGCGATACCGGTCGCCACCGCCATGGCGGCGTGCTGCACGGTCGCGGCGGCCGCGCCACCGCCGAAGGGGATATTGCTGAAGAACTTCAGCGACGGGATACCGGTGGCGCGCGCCACGGCGGCCTGGGTATTGGTGTCCATGGTGAAGGTCGTCAGACCGTCCACGTCGGCGGGCGTGAGGCCCGCGTCGGCGAGGGCGGCGGTGACGGCCTCCGCGGCCAGCCGCAGCTCGCTGCGGCCGGAGTCCTTGGAGAAGTCGGTCGCGCCGATGCCGACGATCGCCGCTTTACGGCTCAGCTCGCTCACTTCGACTCCTCCAGGGAGATAACGGCTTTGGCCGTGATGTGGTCGCCCAGCGAATCCTTGCCGACCACATCGATGGTCACCTCCGCACCGTCCACGGCGGAGACGGTGCCGGACAGGGTGAGGGTGTCACCCGCGTACAGCGGCACGCCCAGGCGCAGTGCGATGGACTTGACCCGGGCGCTCGGCCCCGCCCAGTCCGTCACAAACCGCTGCACCAGACCGGTGTCGGTGAGGATATTGACGAAGATGTCCTTGGATCCGCGTTCGACCGCCTTGTCGCGGTCGTGGTGCACGTCCTGGAAGTCCCGGGTGGCCAGGGCCGTCGAGATGATGAAGGTGGCGTCGGCGTGAATCACCAACTCCGGCAACGTGGTTCCGACCTCGACGGTCGAGAGTTCGACGGTCGTCATTTCACGGCCTTCCAGTAGGGCACGGTGTTCTCGTCGTCGAGCTTCAGGAAGCCGACCTCGACGGGCAGGCCGATCTCGACCTCGGCCGGGTCGATGCCGGTCAGCTCGCCGAGCATGCGGACGCCTTCCTCCAGCTCGACCAGGGCGATCACGTACGGCAGCTGCCGTCCCGGCACCCGCGGCGCGTGATGCACGACGAAGCTGAAAACGGTGCCCTTACCGGAGGCCACGACGTAATCGGTCTGCTCGCTGTGGTGCTTCCAGATCGCCGGAACCGGCGGGTGCTGGAGCGAGCCGTCGGGCCGCCGCTGAATGCGCAGCTCGCCGAGTTTCACTCCGTCCCAGAAGAATTCGGTGTCCTTGGAGACCGTCGGGCGCACCCGCTTGGCCAGATCCTCGGCGGACACTTCGCCGGATTCCTTGGGAGCGGCCGCCTTTCCGGTGCCCGGCACGAACTTCAGCATGCGGAACTTCATCTCGGTGACCAGCTCGTCACCGACGTACCAGTTGGTGAGGTAGGTGGTGAACCAGCCGTCGCCGAGCCCGGTCTTCTTGGGCCCCACGATGTCGCCGATGCTGGTGCGCACCGTCACCTGCTCGCCGAGCTCGAGGTACCGGTGGTAGACCTGCTCGCAGTTGGTGGCGACCACCGAGGTGAACCCGGCCGCGTCGAACAGCTCGTTGGTCCGCGTCATCGGGTCGTCGTCGGCGCGAATTCCGCCCAGCCCCAACATGGTCCACACCTGCGCCATGGCGGGCGGGGCCACGATGCCGGGATGCCCGGCGGCCTTGGCGGCGGCCTCGTCCACGTAGATCGGATTGGTGTCGCCCAGGGCCTCGACCCAGTTGTTGATCATGGGCTGATTGATCGGATCCCGCCCCGCGCGCGGCGCGGACTCACCGTCGGCCTTGATCTTCTCCAGGCCCGCGCGGATCTCGTCGGCCGTGAAACTCTTTGTCACGCTCGGTATCTCCTACTATCGCGGCACACGCGGGAGCCGCAGGCCCATTTGGGCGATCAGTTCACGCATGACCTCGTTGACACCGCCGCCGAAGGTCACCACCAGGTTCTGTTTGGTGCGCTTGTCCAGCCACACCAACAGTTCGGCGGTGGCCGGGTCGGCGGAATCGCCGAAACGACCCACGATCTCCTCGGCCAGGCGGCCCGCCTCCTGCAGCGCCTCGGTGGAGAACACCTTGGTCGCCGAGGCGTCGGCGATGACATCGCGCGGATCGGCGTCGGCACGTTCCATATTGGAGGCGACCTGCCAGTTCAGCAGTTCGTTCAGCCGGGTCATGGCGTGCAGGCGGCCCAGCGTGCGCCGCACATCGGCCTCACCGAGCACACCCTGCTTCTGCGCCCATTCGCGCACCGCCTCGTACAGCTGCTCGATCTTGCCCGACGGTCCCAGGCTCACCCGCTCGTGATTGAGCTGGGTGGTGATCAGCTTCCAGCCGCCGTTCTCCTCGCCGACCATCATGTTCGCGGGGACGCGGACATTGTCGAAGTAGGTGGCGTTGGTGTGGTGCGCGCCGTCGGCGGTGATGATCGGGGTCCACGAGTAGCCCGGATCCTTGGTGTCCACGATGAGGATGGTGATGGCCCGGTGTCGCGCCTCGACCGGACCGGTCCGCACCGCCAGCCAGATGTAGTCGGCCTCGTGCGCGCCGGTGGTGAAGATCTTCTGGCCGTTGACGATCCAGTCGCCATTGGCATCGCGCACCGCGGAGGTGCGCAGCGCCGCCAGATCGGTGCCCGCGTCGGGTTCGGAGTAGCCGATGGCGAAATGCACGTCACCGGTGAGGATTCCGGGCAGGAACTTCCGCTTCTGCTCCTCGGTGCCGTAGGACTGCAGCGCCGGGCCGACGGTCAGCAGCGTCACCAGGGGCACGGGCACATCGGCCCGGACCGCTTCATTGTAGAAGATCTGCTGTTCCAGCGGCCCGAAGCCCTGCCCGCCGTACTCCTTGGGCCAGCCGACACCGAGCTTGCCGTCGCGGCCCATGCGCTTGACCACCGCCCGGTAGGCGTCGCCGTGGCGGTTCACCAGCATCTCGGCCTCCTCCTCGGGAGTCACGAGACCGGTGAAATACGAACGCAATTCGTCGCGCAGCTGCCGCTGTTCCGCGGTCAGTTCGATGAACATCTGGCTCCCAAACGGTCCAGCCGGAACGATTCGCCGCCGAGCCAGCGCGCGATGTCCTTGGCCTGTGAGTAGTAGCGGTGCAGCGGATGGGTGATGTCGACGCCCAGGCCGCCGTGCAGGTGGTGACACTTCTGCATGGCCGCGGGCAACTCCGAGGCCACCGAGTACGCCAGCACGTCCAGGTCGTCGTCGATCCGCTCGATGTCGGGCTCCGCCTGGGCCAATGCCCAGGCGGCCGAGCAGGCGGCCACGTGCAGGGTCCGCGACACCACGTAGACATCGGCGATCTGCTGTGCGACGGCCTGGAATTCGGCCAGCGGGCGGCCGAACTGCTGGCGGGTCCGCACATGCTCGGCGGTCAGCGCGACCACGCCCTTGAGCAGGCCGTCGGCCACCGCGCCGAGGCTGGCCAGCGCGTAGCGGTGCAGCTCGGTCAGGCCATCGGGGAGCAGTTGCTCGGCCGGGATCTCCACCTGGTCGAAGCGGAGCGAAAACTCCGGCACGCCATCGGAAGTCGGGTTCGCGGTGCGGGTGATGCCCGCGGCGTCACCGTCCACCACGGCGATGCCATTGTCGGTGGGCACCAGAATCCAGCGCGCGGTCTCGGCGTAGGGCACCGCCACCTTGTGGCCGCTGATCCGGACGGTGGTGCCGTCGGAGACCGCGGTGGTCTCCGGCTTCACGGTGAACGGCGAACCGGTCTCGTGCAGCGCGGCGGTCAACACCGCGCCCTGCGCCACGGCCGGAAACAGCTTCTCCGCCAAGGCATCCGGCACACCGATCGCCTTCAGGGGCAGCACGCCGAAGCCCAGCGTGGCGAGCGCGGGCACCTGCGCGGCGTCGGTGGCCAGCTCGGTGAGCATGGCCGAGACCTCGAGCAGGCCCATATCGTCGCCGCCGAATTTCTCCGGCAGCGGCACGGCCAGCAAACCGCTGTCCGAAATGACCGGCCACAGCGCGATATCGCGCGCGCTGTCACGTTCCAGCAAACTTACGACAACCTCGGCGACAGCGTCCTGGCTCTCGTCCCTGGTGAAGTCCAATTCCATGCTCCCGGTTGAGGTGTGGGTTAGCCGTGCGACTCGCGTGGCAACCCGAGGATCCGTTCACCGGCGACGGTCAACAGAATCTGCTCGGTCCCGCCAGCAATCGACAAACAGCGTGTGAGCAGGAATTCTTTCACCACATCGGTTTCCAGAGCACCCGCCGCACCGGACAATTCGACGGCAAATTCGGCCACCGCCTGCCGGTGCCGGACACCGACCAGCTTGCGAACGCTACTTTGCGCGGCGGGGTCGCCACCGGTCAGCAGCTTCTGTGCCGCACGAGCTTCCAGCAAGGTTCCAGCAACAGATTCTGAAATGAGTGCGCCCAAGCGGTCCGCCACCACTTCCGCACCCGGCCCCGAGGTCGGGGCGGCGGCGATCATGGCCTCCAGCTCCTCGCCGATTCCCTTGCCGCCCATGGCGACTCGTTCGGCCGACAGGGTCGAGCGCGCGATCTTCCAACCGTTGCCCAACTCACCGACCAAGCATTCGTCCGGAACGAACACGTCATCGAGGAACACCTCGTTGAAGCGCGCCTCACCGGTGATCTCCACCAGCGGGCGGATGTCCAGCCCGGGGCTCTTCATATCGACCAGGAAGTAGCTGATGCCCTTGTGCTTCGGCGCGGCCGGGTCGGTGCGCGCCAGGCAGATACCCCACGTCGCCCGATCCGCCAGCGAGGTCCACACCTTCTGGCCGCGCAGCCTCCAGCCGCCCTCGACCCGCTCGGCCACCGTGCGCAGCGAGGCCAGGTCGGAACCCGCGCCCGGCTCGGAGAACAGCTGACACCAGATGACCTCGCCGGTCAGCGTCGGCATGGCGAAGCGCTCGATCTGCTCGGCTGTGCCCCACTGCAGCAGCGTCGGGATGGCCCAGTTGGCAATCACGATGTCCGGCAACTCGATACCGGCCTGGCGAATCTGATCCTCGATCTGGGTGCGCAGGATCGGACCGGCCCCGCGGCCGTAGGGTGCGGGCCAGTGCGAGGCCAGCAGTCCCGCCTCGGCCAGCGCCACGCGCTGCTCGGGCTGCGGCAGCGCCGCGATCTTGGCCAGGTCGGCCGCCAGCACCGCCGCCTCGGCGGCATCCAAACCGGCTGCCTCCCAGGCCGATCCGGCCTCGTCGTCACCCAGATCGATGCTGACCGTGCGGCGCTCGCCCGCCAGCGTCAGCTCCGCGACCCGGGCACGCCAGCGCGCCGAACCGCCCAGCAGCTGCCGCAGGGCGGTGGCCCGGCGCAGGTACAGGTGCGCGTCGTGCTCCCAGGTGAACCCGATGCCGCCGAGAACCTGAATGCAGTCCTTGGCATTCTCGACCGCCGCGTCCAGCGCCACGGCCAGGGCGACGGCCGCGGCCAAGCGCAGTTCCGCGCTCCCGGAATCGACGGCCGCCGCGGCATCGGCGGCCACCGCGCGAATCTGCTCGGCCCGGCACAGCATCCACGCGCAAAGATGTTTGATCGCTTGGAATTCACCGATCTTGCGGCCGAATTGTTCACGCACCTTGGCATATTCGGTGGCGGTCTCGAGGCACCAGCCCGCGATACCGGCGGCCTCCGCGGCCACCAGCGTGGCCGCCACGTCGAGCACCGAAAAGTCCGGCTCGAAAAGACGATCCGCGGCCACGGCCACATCGGCGCACATGACCTTGGCCAGCGGCACGCTCTGGTCGAGCGCGGCCAGCGGCTCCACCCGCAGCCCGGCGGCGTCGGCCTCGATCAAGGCCCAGAGGTGACGGTCGCCGTCACGCACCGGGACCAGCACCGCCGTGCCCGGCGCGGCACCGGGAACCGAGTCCCATTCGCCGGACACCGTGGCCCCGGATTCGCCCACGGATATCGCGATTTCACCCCCGAGCGCGACGCCGCATGGCGTAATCTCGTCGAGCGCCTCGCCGGTGACCAGACCCGCCAGAGCCGTCGAGAGCACCGGTCCGCCGACCAGGTCATGCGCCGCCTGCTCCACCAGAACGGCCAGATCCCCGACGGTCCCACCCGCGCCCCCGGCCTCTTCCGGCACCGCGACCCGGAATATCCCGAGTTCGGCCAGGCGCGGCCAGTATTCGCGCCAGAATTCCGGTGTGCCCGAACGCAGTGTTGCAATTGGGCGCACCGCGGCAGCCCATCCACGCATCGACTCCTGAACGGCTTTATGCTCGTCAGTGGTGGCTATGGTCACACTCCATACCGCCTTTCCGGCGTGACTTCAGCTCCTAGAACATGTTCTAATGTTCGAGCCGGGCTGAAGTCAAGCGCCGTCCGGTCGCGGTACGAACTCGTGTGTAGGAAAGGACTTTCAACCGATGGCCAGTCCCTCCCGATCGCAGGCCGCCGACGGTGGACGCACCGCGCCCGCGCCCGTCACCACCCTCAGCGAGGAGGATCTGAGCTCGGCGGCGCAGCGCGACCGACGCAAGCGCATCCTCGACGCCACCCTCGCGCTGGCCTCCAAGGGCGGATACGACGCGGTGCAGATGCGCGCCGTGGCCGAGCGCGCGGATGTCGCCGTCGGCACGCTCTACCGGTACTTCCCGTCCAAGGTGCACCTGCTGGTGTCCGCCCTGGCCCGGGAATTCGAGCAGTTCGAGGGGCGCCGCAAGCCGCTCGCGGGCGCGACCCCGCAGGAGCGCATGCACCTGCTGCTCACCCAGGTCACCCGGGCCATGCAGCGCGACCCCCTGCTCACCGAGGCCATGACTCGCGCCTTCATGTTCGCCGACGCCTCCGCGGCCGCCGAGGTCGATCGCGTCGGCAAGGTGATGGACCGCTTCTTCGCCCGGGCCCTGTCCGACGAGACCCCCACCGACCGCCAGTTGGCCATCGCCCGAGTCATTTCCGACGTCTGGCTGTCCAACCTGGTCGCCTGGCTGACCCGCCGCGCCTCGGCCACCGATGTGACCGAACGATTGGAACTCACCGTCGATCTGCTCATCGGCGGCGGAGACAAGGAGTAGCGCGAACGCATCCTTGCGTTCGTCGTGTCGAGGGGCCGCCCGGTCCGGAGAACCGGGCGGCCCCTCTGCTGTTTGCTGAAACCACGCTGGTCAAGCGGGGTAACGCACTAGCAAACCGCGCGTGTCTCACAGAACCGGTGAACGACGCGGAAGTGTCTTGTAAACGCTATGTATCACCGCACACACGAGTGGGCAATCAAGACCCAGTAGCATCACTCGCGCCCTGAAAAATCTCCTCCGATCATTAGGTTGGATGCGTGAGCGCACAGGATTTGTCACTGGAACTTCGCCGTGCCCTGTCGGCCATCGCCCGCGTGCCACGGTTGCTGGTCGCTTCGGACTACGACGGGACTATCGCGCCCATCGTCTCCGACCCGACCAAGGCCTATCCCCACCGAGAGTCCGTGAGTGCCCTGCGCGCGCTCGCCGGACTCACCGGCACCACGGCCGCCGTCATCTCCGGTCGCGCGCTGCGCGACCTCGCGGCCCTGTCCCGGCTTCCCGTCGAGGTACAGCTGATCGGTAGCCACGGTTCGGAATTCGATGTCGGCTTCGTGCACGCCATCGACAACGACGCCAAACAGCTACTGGCGGAGGTCACCACGACCCTGACCCAGATCGCTCAGGACAATCCGGGCGCCACCGTCGAAATCAAACCGGCCAGCGTGGCCCTCCACGTCCGCAATGCCAGCCCCGAAATCGGCCGTCGCGCACTGGTTCAGGTGCGACAGGGCCCGGCCAGTTGGGTCGGCGTGCAGACCACCGAGGGCAAGGAGGTCATCGAGCTCGCGGTCGTGGAGACCGACAAGGGCGCGGCGCTCGATATCGTCCGCCATCAGCAGGGCGCGTCCGCTGCCCTGTTCATCGGCGACGACGTGACCGATGAGAAGGCGTTCAAGCGCCTCTCCGGGCCGGATGTCGGAATCAAGGTCGGTGACGGCGAGAGTCTCGCGAAGTATCGAGTCGCCAGCACCGAGGAGGTGTCGAAGGCGCTGGCGTTCCTACTCGAGGAGCGCCGCACATGGTTGGCAGGTGCCAGCGCCCCTCGAATCGAACGGCTGACCATGCTGGCCAGCCCGCGCTCCAAAGCCCTTGTCACACCGGACGGCACCATCACCTGGCTGTGCCATCCCGAACCCGACTCCGCCGCCATCTTCGCCCACCTGCTGGGCGGACCGGGCGCGGGGCACTTCACCATTCAGCCCGAGCGCCACGGCCTGCCGCTGTCGCAGCGGTACGTCGACGGCACCATGACCGTCGAAACCCGTTGGTCGAGTTTGCAGGTGGTGGACTACCTGCCGCACGACGTGGTGCCCGAGCGCACCGACCTGACCCGCGTCATCACCGGTGACGCCAAGGCCGTCATCACCTTCGCGCCCCGCCCCGAATTCGGGCAGGTGCCGGTGCGGCTGGTGCACGCCACCGGCGGACTCAAGGTGGAGGGCACCAACGATCCGATGGTGCTGCGCTCCCCGGGCGTGGACTGGGAGATCATCGACGAGGGCAATCACCACACCGCCCGCGCCGTGGTCGACCCCCGACAGGGTCCGATCGTGCTGGAAATGCGCTGCGGCACCTCGGATCTCGCGCCCGCCATGCGGCCCGAGAGCGACCGCCGCCGGGAAGCCGAACGCTACTGGGCGGATTGGGTCGGCACGCTCGAATTGCCGCCGCTCAAGCCGGATCTCATGAAGCGCTCCGCGCTCACCCTGCGCGGCCTGGTGCACGCGCCGTCCGGATCCATTCTGGCCGCGGCCACCACCTCGCTGCCCGAGGACATCGGCGGCGTGCGCAACTGGGACTACCGCTACTGCTGGCTGCGCGACGCCTCGCTGACCGCGTCCGCGCTGGTCTCGCTGGGTTCGCTCGCCGAGGCCGAGGACCTGCTGGCCTGGGTGCACCGGGTGCTCGAGACCCTGCCCGGCCCCGAGCGGCTGCACCCGCTGTACACGCTCTACGGCGAGACCCTGCCGCCCGAGGCCGTCATCGACCAGTTGCCCGGCTACGCCGGTTCGCGGCCGGTGCGGGTCGGCAACGCGGCGAACATGCAGGTGCAGCTGGACGTGTTCGGGCCCATCGTGGACCTCATCTCCCAGCTCGCCCACGCGCGGGAACGCAAGGGCATCAACGATCCGGCCAAGGCGCTGCCGGACATGGACTGGGAACTGGTGCACGCCATGGTGTCCGCGGTGCAGCGGCGCTGGCGCGAACCCGACCACGGTATCTGGGAGATCCGCGGCAATCCGCGCCACCACGTGTACTCGAAGGTCATGGGCTGGCTCACCGTGGACCGGGCGCTCACCCTGGCCCGCCAGTTCGGGCGACCCGTCGATCCGGAATGGGAGACGCTGCGCGACACCATTTCCGACGAGGTCAAGACCGAGGGCTGGAACGAGGAGGTGCAGTCCTACACGGCCGCCTACGAGGGCACCGATCTGGACGCGGCCACGCTGCACATCGGGTTGTCCGGGCTCATCGACCCCTCGGACCCGCGCTTCGCGGCGACGGTGGTGGCGACCGAGGCCGAGCTGCGCAGCGGGTCGACCGTGTACCGGTACCACCACGACGACGGTCTGCCCGGCGGGGAGGGTGGCTTCCACCTCTGCGCCGCCTGGCTGGTCGAGGCGTATCTGTTGATCGGCAAGCGGGAGGACGCCGAGGCGTTGTTCGCGCAGCTGGTGGATGTCGCGGGACCGACCGGTCTGCTCTCGGAGGAGTACGACCCGGTTGCCGAACGCTCGCTCGGCAATCACCCGCAGGCCTACAGCCACCTCGGTCTGCTGCGCTGCGCGCAGTTGCTCAGCCAGCCGGTCGCGGCACTGACCTAGGGGATTAATGACACTGACCTAGGGGATTAGTGGCACTGACCTAGGGATTCATCGTTTCGAAAGGCCCGGGAAGCCCCTCGCTCCCCGGGCCTTTCGTGTCGCGGGCCACATCTCTTCGCACTGGTTAGGGACCTAGCGGTCGTTTGCGCTACATTCAAATGGCAATCGTTTTCGTTTTCCAGTAAGCCGCAGTGCCAGGAGTACCCCGCGTGACCAACAGCTTTGCCCGAGGTTTTGCCGTGTTCGCCGCCGGACTGGCCACCGTCGCCACCCTCACCGCCTGCGGCAGCTCGAAGGATTCCGATCGGCTCACCGTCGTCGCCTCCACCAATGTCTGGGGTGACATCACCAAGGCCGTGGCCGGACCCGACGTGCACGTCGAATCGATCATCAGCGATCCGAAAGTGGACCCGCACTCGTTCGAGGTCTCCCCCGCCGACGCCGCCAAGATCACCGACGCCAAGCTGGTCGTCTACAACGGCGGGCACTACGACGAATTCATCGACAAGGCCATCGCGGGCAAGAACACCAAGACCGTGAACGCCGTGAGCATCGCCTCCGAGGGCGACCACGATCACGACGGTGTCGGGCACGAGAATACCGCGGCCGCACCGGAACCCGCCAAATCCGAGGCCGCGGGCCACTCCCACGAGACCAACGAGCACGTCTGGTACGACGTGCACCAGGTCGGCCACATCGCCGAGCACATCGCCGACGCCCTGGGCGAGATCGACCCGGCCCACAAGCAGGCCTACGCCGACCGCGCCGCGGCCTTCGCCGCCAAGCTGGCCCCCATCGAGGCCGTGACCGCCAAGATCGCCGCCGAGCACCCGAATCAGCCGGTCCTGCAGACCGAGCCGCTGGCCGCCTACCTGCTCACCGCCGCCAAGGCGGACGACAAGACCCCGCACGCCTTCCAGGAGGCCATCGAACAGGGCACCGACCCGGCCCCCGCGGATGTGGCCGCGGTCCGGGACCTGTTGTCCACCAAGCAGGTTCGGGCCCTGGTCTACAACACCCAGACCGAGGACAAGCTCACCCAGGACCTTCGCGCCACCGCCGACAAGTCCGGCGTCGCCGTCGTCGAGGTCACCGAAACCCTCCCCGCGGGCAAGGACTACGTCACCTGGATGACCGACAACGCCAACGCCCTGGCCAAGGCACTGGGATAGCCACCCGCACCACCGCAGCACCCGGGAGCACCACCATGACCGCGAACACCGCGTCGGCAACCGACAGCGGCCTCACCTCCGCCGCGCCGGGATCGGCGACGAGCATCGCTGTGACACAGGCGGATACGACGCGCTCGGGAACGCCCGCGGTACGACTGTCCGGGGCGCGGCTGTCGTTCGGCGAGCGGACCCTGTGGGAGGGGCTGGATCTCGAGGTCGGTGCCGGGGAATTCATTGCGGTGCTGGGGCCCAACGGCTCCGGGAAGACCTCGATGCTGCGGATGCTGCTGGGACAGGTGGCGTTGAGCGCGGGGACGGCCGAGATCGCGGGAGCTCCCGCGCGGCTGGGGAATCCGGCCATCGGGTATGTGCCGCAACAGAAGACCATCGAGGGCGGATCGCAGTTGCGCGGCGTCGACCTGGTCGGGCTCGGAGTCGACGGGCACCGGTGGGGACTCGGGTTCCGCGGGCGCAAGGAACGCAAACGGAAAGTGGCCGAGGCGATCTCGGCCGTCGGCGCGGAGCGGTTCGCCTACGCGCCCCTGGACGCGCTGTCCGGTGGCGAGCAGCAGCGGCTGCGGGTGGCACAGGCGCTCGCCGGAGATCCCCGGGTGCTGCTGTGCGATGAGCCGCTGCTGTCGCTGGATCTGGCTAATCAGCGCCTGGTGTCCGAGCTCATCGACCGGCGGCGGCGCACCCACAACACCGCCGTGCTGTTCGTGACGCACGAGATCAATCCCATTCTGCCGCTGGTGGATCGGGTGCTGTACCTGGTGGACGGGCAATTCCGGATCGGGACGCCCGATGAGGTCATGACCTCCGAGACACTGTCGGAGCTGTACGGCACCGAGGTGGACGTGCTGCGGGTGCGCGGGCGACTGGTCGTGGTCGGCACCGGCGACGCCATGGACGCGCTCGGCGAATCCGGGGCCGCGCACTGCCACGGCGAAAACCGGCACGGCCACGGCGAGAGCGCGAAGGAGGCTCGGGCGTAATGGAAAAGCTGTCCAAGCTGTTCTCACAGCTGTTCGATGTCTCGACCACCACGCACCTGCTGTCCTACGACTTCGTGCAGCAGGCCGTCCTCGCCGCCGCGCTGCTCGGCCTGCTGGCCGGGGCCATCGGCCCCCTGATCATCAGCCGTCAGATGTCGTTCGCCGTGCACGGCACCAGCGAGCTCTCGCTGACCGGGGCCGCCGCCGCGCTGCTGGTCGGCATCGGTGTCGGGGCGGGCGCGATCATCGGCTCGGTCATCGCGGCCGTACTCTTCGGCGTGCTGGGTTCGCGTGCCCGCGAACGCGATTCGGTGATCGCGGTGGTGCTGTCCTTCGGCCTCGGCCTGTCGGTGCTGTTCCTGTGGCTCGGCCCCGAGCGGGCGGGCTCCAAGTTCTCGCTGCTCACCGGCCAGGTCGTGAGCGTCGGGAATTCCGGTCTGGGCCTGCTGGCCACCTGCACCGCGGCGGTGCTGGTGGTGCTGGCCGCGATCTACCGCCCGCTGCTGTTCGCCAGCTCCGACCCGGAAGTGGCGGTGGCGCGCGGGGTTCCGGTGCGGGCGCTGTCCATCGTCTTCGCGGTGCTGCTCGGTGTGACCGCCGCCTTCGGGGTGCAGATCGTCGGCGCGCTGCTGGTGCTGTCGCTGCTCATCACCCCGGCGGCCGCGGCCGCCCAGCTCACCGCGAGTCCGGTGCGGGTCGCGGTGCTATCGATCGTGTTCGCCGAGATCGCCGCCGTCGGAGGCATTCTGCTCTCGCTGGCCCCCGGCGTCCCGATCTCGACCTTCGTCACCACCATCTCGTTCACGATCTACCTGATCTGCCGCATCGTGGGCCGCCGCACCCGCAATCACCGCCGGATTCTCGTCGCCGCCTGATTTTTCGCGCGCTGGCGAAACGAATCCGCGTCGAATCCGCGATCTACCGCATGAGGGGCGGGCAGATCGCCCCCGCGCACCCTCCCGGCACCAACAACCCCTCGGCCGGGAGGGTGTTCGCGGGTCACCACGGGTTGTTCGGGTGTCATCGCAGGATGTTCGGGGCTCAGCCACCCTCACCCGCGAGTGCGAACAGGCCATCGGCGGTCTGCTCGATCAGACCGTCCACCAGCAGCGAATCCAGCGCCCGGTCCCGCTGCCCCGGATCGCGAGTCCAGGCCAGGTCCAGGCGAACCCGCTCGACCGGACCCGACGCGTCGCGCAGCACATCCAGCAGGCGGCCGCGCGCCTGGCGATCGGTGCCCTCGTACTTCTGCACCCGACGCACGGTCTCGGCGACCGGACGACCGGCGGATACCCACGCGCACTTGGGAAGTGGGCACCGCTCGCACTCCGGGGTGCGGGCGGTGCAGATCAGCGCGCCCAGCTCCATCAGGGCGGCCGACATGACCGCCGCCCGCTCGACCGAGACGGGCAGCAGCGCCTCGGTCTCGGCGAGATCGCGCGCGGCCGGATTGCCCGCGTCGGCCCGGCCGTGCACCGCACGCGCCACCACGCGCCGAACATTGGTGTCCACCACCGGAACTCGCTGCCCGTAGGCGAAACAGGCCACGGCCCGGGCGGTGTACGCGCCGATGCCCGGCAGGCTCAGCAGCACGTCCACATCGGTCGGCACCTCGTCACCGTGCTCCTGCGCCAGCACCCGCGCGCACTCGTGCAGCCGCAGCGCGCGGCGCGGATAGCCGAGCTTGCCCCACGCGCGCAGCACCTCACCCTGCGAGGCGGCGGCCATGGCCGAGGGCACCGGCCACCGGGCCACCCACTCCCGCCAGATGGGTTCCACCCGCACCACCGGCGTCTGCTGCAGCATGATCTCGCTCATGAGGATCTGCCACGCGGTGACACCGGACCGCCGCCACGGCAGATCCCGCGCGGTCGCGCCGTACCACTCGATGAGCGCGTCGCTGTCCAAAACTGCCTCCTCCCGGCCGCTCCCGATGGTATCCATAGCGCGCACCCGCCGAATCCGGCGGCTCACCGCGCGTGCGATAGTGCGGTCGGACCGTCTTTGCCGGACCGTAACGCTAGCGACTCGCCGGTAACCGAGGGGCTATGGAAAATGGGACACATGCCGCATAACAACCCGATTAGTGCCTGGAAAGCCCTGCGCGAAGGCAATGAGCGCTTCGTCAACGGCACGTTGCAGCACCCTAGCCAGGGTGCCGTCGACCGGGCGAAACTCGTCGCGGGCCAGCAGCCCAGCGCCGTACTGTTCGGTTGCGGCGACTCTCGCGTCGCCGCCGAGATCATCTTCGACCAGGGCCTCGGCGACATGTTCGTGGTTCGCACCGCCGGGCACGTCATCGACTCCTCGGTGCTGGGTTCCATCGAATACGGCGTGCAGGTGCTGTCGGTGCCGCTGATCGTGGTGCTCGGCCACGACAGCTGCGGTGCGGTCCGCGCCACCATCGACGCCCTCGACCACGGCAATGTGCCCGGCGGATTCATCCGCTCGGTGGTCGAACGCGTCACGCCGTCGATTCTCATCGGACGCCGCGAGGGCCTGTCCGAGGTCGACGAGCTCGAGGCCCGCCACGTCGAGGAGACCGCGCGCCTGCTCATGCAGCGGTCGATGATCATCTCCCAGCGCGTGGCCACCGGCGAATGCGCGATCGCGTGCGTCACCTACAACCTCTCCGACGGCGAGATCAAGCTGCACCGCGTCATCGGCAACATCGGCGAAGTGGTCTGAGGACTGCTCTCTGGGATCTCCCGTGCCCACTGCTGACGCAGTGGGCACGGACAGTGAAGGAGAGGAGCGGCAAAGAGGGGCGGATCGGCGCGGGCGGCGGAATTTACAGGCCGCGTAGCCGCTTTCACGTCCGACACGCCGAGACCCTGCCCGGGATGATCCCGACGGTGCCCTTACCGTTGTCACCGTGCTGGAACCGAACGGACCACTGCCACCGGAAATCTACTGGCGCCGTCGCGCGGCCGCGATCGGCGCCCTGGTGATCGCGCTCGCGCTGGTGATCTGGGGCGCGTTCGCCCTGCTCAAGGGCGGCGGCGACCACAAGGCGGACGCCAAGGCGTCCACCACCGCCAGCGCCGCGGCCACCAACAAGCCCGCGGGCAGCTCCTCGGCCGCGGCGGACGCGAGTACCCCCAAGCCTTCCGCCGCGACCTCGAGCGGCGCCGCGCCCGCCGCCGCGCAGGGCCAGTGCCCGGATCAGTCACTGGCCGTGAAGGTCACCGTCGGGCAGCCCACCTACAAGACCGGTGAGCAGCCGCAGTTCGGCATTGTCATCACCAATATCTCCAGCGCCGCCTGCGAACGCGACATGGGTTCGGGGCTGCAGCTGGTCCAGGTGCAGTCCCTGGACGGCCAGCGCAAGCTGTGGTCGAGCACCGACTGCTACCCGGACGGCACCCCCGACATGCGCAGCCTGGCCCCCGGGCAGCAGGCCGCCTTCACCGTCACCTGGTCCGGCTCCACCTCCCAGCCCAACTGCGCCGGTGAGCGGGTCCCCGTGCCGTCGGGCCCGTACACCGTTGTGGCCCAGCTCGGTTCGGTGCGCAGCGCCCCGGAGCCGTTCAATATCGCCTGAGTTAATCCAGCACACACGCCGGAGGCCGGGATCCGATCCATGGATCCCGGCCTCCGGCGTTATTCGAGAATTCCCGGAATTGCGAACAGAATTCATTCTCGAGCGAATACCGTTCACCCGCGATCATTCGATTTCGACTGTCATTCGGCCATTTCTACCGGAACGTCCGCACGCCGCCGTTTACGAAGTCCGGTAACCGCAAGCGCGGCACGGATATCGGCGACCTCGCGCACCGTGATGCTGCGGCCCGTGCGTTCCACGCCCGGCGGCACCAGCGCCTCGGTGAAGCCCAGCCGCTCCGCCTCCGCGAGCCTGCGGCTCAATCCGGTCACCTGCCGCACCTCGCCCGCCAGGCCCACCTCGCCCAGCACCACCAGCCCGCTGGGCAGCGCCTGATCCTGGCTGGCGCTCGCGATGGCAAGGGCCACAGCCAGATCCGCGGCGGGCTCGGTGAGCCGCATACCGCCCACGGTGGCCGCGTACACGTCCTGCTTGCCCACGTACACGCCGCCGCGGCTCTGGAGCACGGCCAGGACCATGGAAACGCGGTTGTAGTCCAGACCGCTCACCGCGCGCCGCGGCGCGGGCACCTGGGTGTCCACGGTGAGCCCCTGCACCTCGCCGAGCATGGGCCGCTTGCCGTCCATGGCGACTGTGACCGCCGTGCCCGGCACCGCGTCGCCCCGGTGGTGCAGGAACAGCCCGGAAGGGTCGTCCACGCAATGGATTCCGGCCTCCCGCATCTCGAAGCAGCCGACCTCGTCGGTGCTGCCGAAGCGGTTCTTGATGCCGCGCACCATGCGCAGCGAGGAATGCTTGTCGCCCTCGAACTGCAGCACCACGTCCACCAGATGCTCGAGCGTGCGCGGACCGGCCACCGCGCCGTCCTTGGTGACGTGCCCGACCAGCAGCACCGCGATCCCGCTCGCCTTGGCCAGCGAGGTCAGCGCCGCGGTCACCGAACGCACCTGGGTGACACCGCCGATCACGCCGTCCGCGTCGGCGGCCAGCATGGTCTGCACCGAGTCCACCACCAGCAGTGTGGGTTTCACCTGCTCCACGTGGCCCAGAATGGTCGCCAGATCGGATTCGGCGGCCAGGTACACCTTGTCGTGCACCGCGCCCGTCCGGTCGGCCCGCAGGCGCACCTGGCCCGCCGACTCCTCCGCGGTCACGTACAGCGCGATCTCGTTGTTCGCCCGGGCCCACCGGTGCGCCACCTCGAGCAACAGCGTGGACTTGCCGACCCCCGGCTCCCCCGACAACAGCACCACCGACCCGGGGATGATCCCCCCGCCCAGCACCCGGTCCAGCTCGGACACGCCCGTCCCCCGCGCGTGCGTCTTGTTCGAGTCGACGCTCGAGATCGGCACCGCCGCCGTGCTCGGCAGCATCGCCCGCCGCCCCGTCGCCACCGCCGCCGACGACGCGGCGATCTCCTCGATGGTCCCCCATCCGCCGCAATCCGGGCAGCGCCCAACCCATTTCGCCACCTCGTGCGCGCACTCCGCGCACCGGTACAGCGATTTCACCTTGGCCACGCGGGCAGCCTAATCAGCACCCCCGACACTCTCCGGCAACACCGCGCCCGGAACCGGTTCGGCCGAGCCCGAATACGACGGTGCCCGCCCCGGAGGATCCGGGACGGGCACCGTCGAAGTATCGGTTACGAGCTCAGTGCTCGCCGCCCTTCTCGGCCTTCGGGGGCTCCTGGCGCGGGTTGTTCGGGCCCGCGTCGACCGGAGTGTTGACGACGACGGTGCCGCCCTCCTTGAAGTTGAAGGTCAGCGGGTAGGTCAGGCCCGGGGTGACGTCTTTGGTCAGGCCGGTGACCTCGACCAGGATCGGCTTGGCGTTCGGGTCGGTGACCTTGTCGCTGGCCGCCTCGCCCTGGTTCTGCTCGTGCACGGCGGCGGCCTGGGCCGCGTCCTTGGCGGTCGGCTTGTCGGCGACGACCACGCTGGACGGCTTGATCTCGACCTTGTCGGCCAGCTTGACCTGGCCCAGATCGGAGCTGATGCTGACCAGCTCGTCGGTCTTGGAATCGCTCAGGTTGACGGCGCTGAAGGCCAGCACGGCCTTGCCGCCCTTGGCGTTGTTGTACTCCTCGGTCTGCGGGAGCAGGAAGCGCACGTCGCGCAGGGCGATGGAACCGACATTCGCGCTGTTGCCATTCACGGCCGCGACCTGGGTGGCGGTCTGCGAGACCTGACCGGCGCCGCAACCCGACAGCGCGAGCACCGCACCCGCGGCGAGTGCGGCAACTGTCACGGCACGCCGGCGCGGCTTCGACGCAAGGGTGGCTTTCAGGGCAGTCACGGGGTCCTCCATGTCGACCGGGCTAACTCCACTATGGAGAGTAGTAGTCACAGAGAGTAATGCGTGCGTTCCCCCGCGCTACACGCGGGCGGTGTCGCGTGCGCGTGGTGGATACGGCCGTGTGCGTGTCGTGGATACGGCGGCGTGCGCGCGGCGGAAGCGCCAGGGGGCCTGACAGAGATTCGGAGACGACTTCTCGAGAGCGGCATTGCCGTTTATGTGAGGGTGCTCGGTCGCGTATGCGAAGTAGGCACTCGCATATGCGCGTGACAAGTGCGATGCGCTATCCCCTTATGCCACAACGGGATGCACACGATTCGCGTTCTGTCAACCCCCGCCGCCGCCTCGTTGTGGCCCTGACCTGCGCCGTTGATCGCGCCGTTACCGAGTCGCATGTTAAACTGTGAACATCGAAAGGGGCACGGGACACATGATTTTTAAGGTCGGAGACACCGTCGTTTACCCCCACCACGGAGCGGCGCTGATCGAAGCTATCGAAACCCGCACCATCAAGGGTGTACAAAAGGAGTATCTGGTCCTGAAGGTCGCACAAGGCGACCTGACCGTTCGGGTTCCCGCGGAGAATGCCGAGTACGTCGGCGTCCGCGACGTCGTTGGTCAGGAGGGCCTGGACCGGGTCTTCCAGGTGCTGCGGGCTCCGCACACCGAAGAGCCGACCAACTGGTCCCGTCGCTACAAGGCCAACCTCGAGAAGCTCGCCTCCGGCGATGTGAACAAGGTGGCCGAGGTCGTTCGCGACCTGTGGCGTCGTGAGCAGGATCGCGGCCTGTCCGCCGGTGAGAAGCGGATGCTGGCCAAGGCCCGCCAGATTCTCGTCGGTGAGCTCGCGCTCGCGGAAGGTACCGACGACGTCAAGGCCGAGACCCTGCTCGACGAGGTTCTCGCAGCGGCCTCCTGACCGTGAAAACAACACCCGGCGACGACACCCGTGTCGTCGCTCTGGTTCCTGCCGCCGGTATGGGCGTGCGTCTCGGCGAGAACAAGCCGAAGGCCTTCGTCCATGTCGGCGGCAGTCCCATGCTCACTTTGGCCGTGCAAGGGCTGATCGATTCCGGGTCGGTCGACGAAGTTGTGGTTATGGTGCCCGCCGAACTCGTCACCGAGACCCGCGCGCTGCTGCCGGTCTCCGCCGTGCCCGTTCGAGTGGTGCCCGGCGGGGCCGAGCGCACCGATTCGGTGCGGGCCGGGCTGGCCGCCGCGCCCGACGCCGCCCTCGTCCTGGTGCACGACGCGGCCCGGGCCCTGACTCCCCCGGCGCTCATCACCCGGGTGGTCGAGGAACTGCGCGCGGGCGCCCGGGCGGTGGTTCCCGCGCTGCCGGTGTCCGACACCATCAAGTCGGTGGACGCGGGCGGTGCCGTCACCGGCACGCCGGACCGATCCGGGTTGCGCGCCATTCAAACTCCGCAGGGCTTCGAGGCCGAGCTACTGCGCGCCGCCTACGCTGTGGGTACACAGGCGACAGACGATGCGGGGTTGGTGGAAATGCTGGGAGCGACCGTTCACACGGTGCTCGGTGACGCCCTGGCCTTCAAGATCACCACCCCCCTGGATCTGATCCTGGCCAATACCCTTGTCAGCCGTCGTGATACCCCCGACACCGCAGGTGGACTGGACACGACACGCGAGGCGGTGATCGCGCCGTGATCGATCCCCGGGCGCTGCGCACCGGCATCGGCAGCGATGTGCACCCCGTCGAACCCGGTCGGCCCTGCTGGATGGCGGGCCTGTTGTTCGAGGGCGACAGCGGCTGCGCGGGTCACTCCGACGGCGACGTCGCGGCGCACGCGCTGTGCGACGCGCTGCTGTCCGCGGCCGGATTGGGCGATGTGGGAGCGGTTTTCGGCACCGGCCGACCCGAATGGGAAGGCGTGTCGGGCGCGGCCATGTTGAAGGAAGTCCGGCGGCTTTTGGACGAGGCCGGATACGACATTGTCAATGCGGCTGTACAAGTAATCGGGAATCGCCCGAAAATCGGTCCGCGGCGGATCGAGGCACAGGATGTGCTGGGCGAGATTCTGGGTGCGCCGGTGTCGGTATCCGGCACCACCACCGACGGATTGGGCCTCACCGGCCGCGGCGAGGGCGTGGCGGCGGTTGCCACGGCGCTGCTGTGTTGTCGGGCCTGACGCGCCCGTAATCCGCCATTTCCCAACAGCTAGGATGCCCGTCGTGACTCTGCGCCTTTTCGACACCGAGACGCGGACCCTGCGTGAATTCACGCCGCTGGTCCCCGGCAAAGCCTCGGTGTACCTGTGCGGCGCGACCGTTCAGGGGAACCCCCACATCGGCCATGTGCGCAGCGGCGTCGCCTTCGACGTGCTGCGACGGTGGCTGTCCGCCAACGGTTTCGATGTCGCCTTCATTCGCAATGTCACCGATATCGACGACAAGATTCTGAACAAGGCCGCCGAGCACGGCCGCCCCTGGTGGGAGTGGGCGGCCACCCACGAGCGCGCCTTCGATCGGGCCTACGAGACCCTCGGCGTGCTGCCGCCGTCGGGCGAGCCGCGCGCCACCGGGCACATCACCCAGATGGTCGGGATGATGGAGCGGCTCATCGAGCGCGGCCACGCCTACGCCTCCGAGGGCAATGTCTACTTCGACGTGCTGAGCTTTCCCGACTACGGAAAACTGTCCGGCCACAAGCTCGATGACGTGCACCAGGGCGAGAGCGCGGGCCAGGGCAAGAAGGATCCGCGCGACTTCACGCTGTGGAAGGCCGCCAAGCCGGGCGAACCCAGCTGGCCCTCGCCGTGGGGTCCGGGTCGGCCGGGCTGGCATTTGGAATGCTCCGCCATGGCCGAGTTCTATCTCGGGGCGGAATTCGACATTCATTGCGGTGGAATGGATCTGGTTTTCCCGCACCATGAAAACGAGATCGCGCAGTCGCGCGCGGCCGGGGATGGATTCGCCCGCTACTGGCTGCACAACGGCTGGGTGACCATGGGCGGCGAGAAGATGTCCAAATCGCTGGGCAATGTGCTGTCCATTCCCAACGTGCTGGAACGGGTCGGGGTGCGCGCGGTCGAACTGCGCTATTACCTGGGCAGCGTGAGCTACCGGTCCCAGATCGAATACTCCGATCAGGCGCTGACCGAGGCCGCGGCCGGATACCAGCGGCTCGAGGCCTTCGTGCTGCGGGTGGCCGAGCGCTCGGGCGAGGTGCCGGTCGGCACCTGGACCCCGGCCTTCGCCGACGCGCTGAACGACGATCTCGGAGTTCCGCAGGCGCTGGCCGAGATTCACGGCGTGGTGAGCGAGGGCAACAAGGCGCTCGACGCCGGTGACCTGTCCGGTGCGCGGCTGCTCGCGGGTCAGGTGCGGGCCATGCTGGGCATTCTCGGCGTGGACCCACTGGACGAGCACTGGGCCGCGCCCGCCGACAATTCCGCCGCCATCGCCGCGCTCGACGTGCTCATCGGCGCGGAACTGCAGCGGCGACAGCAGGCCCGGGCCGACAAGGACTGGGCCTGCGCCGACGCGGTCCGCGACCGGCTCAAGGCCGCGGGCGTGGAGGTCACCGACACGCCGCAGGGCGCGGAGTGGTCGCTGTCGAAGGAGAAGTGAGCGCTTTCGCCACGGCGGAAGCGCACTCGCCCGAATAGTGCGCGCGGTGTGGCCCAGCGCACCGAATTCGGGGTCCAGGCCCAGCGTGGGGCACAATTTGTAGCGATCCCTCCGGCACTGCCGCGCGTTTCGTGGCAGGTCCGGGGGCGCTGTCGTCCAGACGGCACGAATTTTTGCAGGGGCGCAGCCATTCGCTGCGCCGACCGGAGGCAGGTTTCCCGCATGATCGACCGTGAGCGGGTTCGTCCCGCGGTCCGGTCGAGGCGGGTCACCCGCGAGATACGGAAGGCGAAGTGAATGGCAGGCAATTCCCAGCGACGCGGGGCGACGCGCAAGGCGGGCACCAAGAAGGGGCAGACCGTCGGTTCCGGCGGGCAGCGGCGGCGCGGCCTCGAGGGCAAGGGCGCCACCCCCAAGGCCGAGGATCGCGTCTACCACGTCGCGGCCAAGCGGGCCAAGGCGAAGGCCAAGGCGCAGGCGGCCTCCGCGACCACCCGGGCCCGCAACGCGTCCCGGCCCATCGCGGGCCGTAAGGACAATGAGGGACCGGAGCTGGTGCTCGGGCGCAACCCGGTGGTGGAGTGCCTGCGGGCGGGTGTGCCCGCCACGGCGCTGTACGTCGCCAACGGCACCGAGAACGACGACCGGCTCAGCGAGGCGGTGAAGACGGCCGCGGAGATCGGGATCTCGATCCTCGAGGTGCCGCGCACCGACCTGGACAAGATGAGCCACAACGGCATGCACCAGGGCATGGCGCTGCAGGTGCCGCCCTACAAGTACGCGCATCCGGACGATCTGGTCGACCGCGTGCACGCCTCGGGCGAGCCCGCGCTGCTGGTGGCGCTGGACAATATCTCCGATCCGCGCAATCTGGGTGCGGTCATCCGCTCGGTGGCCGCCTTCGGCGGGCAGGGCGTGGTGATTCCGCAGCGGCGCAGTGCCAGCGTCACCGCGGTGGCGTGGCGCACGAGTGCCGGTGCGGCGGCGCGGCTTCCGGTCGCGCGTGCCACGAATCTGACTCGCACGCTGAAGGATTGGGCCAACAAGGGCTACCAGATCGTCGGACTCGACGCGGGCGGGGACACCACCCTCGATGAATTCGACGGCAGCGCACCGACGGTCATCGTGGTCGGCTCCGAGGGCAAGGGGCTCTCGCGGCTGGTGCGCGAGACCTGCGACGCGATTCTGAGCATTCCGATGGCCGGACCGGTGGAGTCGTTGAACGCGTCGGTCGCGGCGGGCGTCGTGCTCGCCGAGGTCGCCCGCCAGCGCCGGGTCTGAATCCAGACGGTCGCCCACTTGGTGACACCTGCGACGAGGCCGAGCGACACCCGCGAAGATCAAGTGCCGCAAGCGAAGACCGCGCGTCAGCCTGCTCGCGCGGTGTCGCGCCCGTAAACTCGGGCGGTGGTCTACGATCAGCCGCCCATCGGACAACCCGTCGAGCACGAGCACGCCACAGCCGTCCTGCTACTGGGCGCGCTCAGCGTGTTCTGCTGCGGCGCGCTGGGACCGATCGCCTGGGCCATGGGGCGGCGCGCCCTCAATGAGATCGAAGCGGGCGAGGGGCGATTCGGCGGCCGGGTCCAGGTGCTGGTCGGCTACATCCTGGGGATTATCGGCACCTGCCTCATGGTGGTGATGGCGATCCTCTTCCTGCTGATCGCCATCAGCGGCGGGAAATAACAACTCTCGTAACTCTCAGGGGCTTCGCCCCCGAACCCCCTCGAGATCCCAGGGGCTCCGCCCCCGGACCCCCGCCTATCTCAGTCCAGGCCGGGGCGTTGGTCGCCGCCGGTTACGGCGTCCCAGGCGGGCCATTCGCCGCTGACGCTGCCGGTCCATTTGGGTGGGCGGCGGTCCTTGAGGGCGGCTACGCCTTCGCCGCCGTCGGTGCTCTGGGAGACGTAGTCGTTGAGTTCGGTTTCCAAGCGGCCCACGGTTTCCGGGGGCATGGTGGGGGCTTCCCAGAGGAGGCGCTTGGACAGGGCCACGGGGAGGGGGGCCGAGCCGTGGGCGATATCGTGGGCCACCTCGAGGGCGGTGGGGAGGACCTCGGCGGCGTGCAGGCAGGCATTGGCGATGCCCAGCGAGTAGGCCTCGTCGCCGTCGAAGGTGCGACCGGTGAGGAGCAGGTCGGCGGCGCGGGCGCTGCCGATGAGCCGGGGCAGCGTCCAGTGCGCGAACCCGTCGGCGAGCGCGCCGCGGCGGACCTGGTTGAGGGCGTAGACGGCGTCGCGGGCGACATAGCGCAGATCGCACTGCAGGGCGATCTCCAGGCCGATGCCGACGGCATGCCCGTTCACCGCGGCAATGACCGGTTTTCGAATTCGGAACGGTGGCGGGTCGATGAGGCCGTTGACCTCGCCGACCTTCAGCGACAGGTCCGCGCCCGCGCAGAACGCGGGCGGGGTGCCGGTGATGACGACGGCCCCGATGGCATCGTCATTGTCGCAGCGACGCAATGCCGCACCGATTTCCGACGCCATGGCCGGGGTCAGCGCGTTCTGCTGGGCGGGACGATTGAGCGTGAGCACCGCGACGCCACCGGAGACGTCCACGTGCAATTCCGAACTCATAGGCAGAAATCCTAGTCATCGCGGCGGCGGCACGCCCGGGAGCCGACGCCAAGATCTCCAGGGGTTTCAGGGGTGAAACCCCTGAGAGTTTCGAGAGTTGTTCCCCCCTATCCGCGCAGGATCTGGCGTCCGATGGCGTACTTGTGTACCTCGGTCGGGCCGTCGTAGAGGCGGAAGGCGCGCATGTCGCGGAAGATCATCTCCACCACGGTCTCGTCGGAGATGCCGATGCCGCCGAGCACCTGGACGCAGCGGTCGGTGACCTTGAACAGCTCCTCGGAGACGTAGGACTTGGCGATGGAGGATTCGTGGCGGGCCTTGTGGCCCTGATCCATCAACCAGCAGGCATGCCAGATGGTGAGGCGGCACTGGTGCAGCGCGATCTCGTTGTCCGCCAACATGAACGACACGCCCTGGTGCTCGCCGATGGGCTTGCCGAAGGCGGTGCGGGTCTTGGCGTAGTCGACCGCGATGGACTGGGCCCGCTCGGCCGCGCCCAGCCAGCGCATGCAGTGGGTGAGGCGGGCCGGGGCCAGCCGCAACTGGGCGTAGCGCAGCGCCTGGCCGGTCTCGCCGAGCACGGATTCCTTGGGCAGCACCAGGTTTTCGAACTTCACCACCGCGTGGCCGCCCACGTAGTTGCGGTCCATGGTGTTCATGATCCGCTCGATCACGATGCCCTTGGTGTCGCCCTCGGTGAGGAACAGGGTCGGACCCTCGGGCAGGTACGGGTTGGCGGCCAAGCGCGCCATGATGATCCAGGTCTTCGCGCCGTCGGCACCGGTGATCAACCATTTGCGGCCGTTGATGGTGAAGTTCTCACCGTCGAAGGTGGCCTCGGTGGCGAGCTGATTCGGGTCCGAGCCCGCGCCGCCGGGTTCGGTCATGGCGAAGACGCTGCGCTGGTGGCCGTCCATGACCGGCTGCAGGAAGCGTTGCGTCTGTTCGGGATTCGCGATTTTGGAGAGCAGGAACATATTGCCCTCGTCGGGCGCGGCGCAGTTCATGGCGACCGGGCCGAGGGTGGACCAGCCGGACGCCTCGTACAGCACGGCCTGCTCGACGTGGGTGAGACCGCGGCCGCCCAGCTCCACGGGGGCCTGGATGGTGAGCAGCTTCTCGGCGCGGGCCAGCTCGACCATTTCCTGCCGCAGCTCGTCGTTCGGGCCGTGGGCGGTCAGGCGCGGATCGCGCTCGAAGGGCACGATCTTGTCGATGACGAACTGGCGAACACGATCACGTTCGGCAGCGAGGTCGGCGGGAATCGAGAAGTCGATCATCGGTGGTCACCATCCGTCTGGAGTCGCGGTCGAGCCGAGCATACGACGCCACCCCCACCCGACTGAAGGCACCCGCCATCAAACGATGACGCGACGCAGAAATTTCTCGACTTCGGCCCGGTAGGCGGCCGGTTGGTCGTCGTGGACCAGGTGGCCCGCGTCCGGGATCAGGACATGCCGGGCATCCGGGTGGACCTGCGCCATCTCGCGCATCTGCCCGGGCGGGGTGATGGTGTGCTCACCCTCGAGCAGCAGGGCCGGGGCGGTGATGGTTTTCCACTGCACCCAGAAGTCGCGGGTACCCCACTCCTCGGAAATGTCCCGGAAGGTCGGCACCTCGCCGTGCAGGCGGTAGCCGTCCGGACCGTGGGTGAACGAGTCGAGGAAGTAGCGCCCGGCCACCGGTCCGAAGAATTCCAGCACCGCCGCCTCGTCCGGAAACGGTTGCGGCCAGGCCGAAATCACGGCGGCCCAGTTCTCCGCGGTCCGCCCCCGAAAGTCGGGCGCCATGTCCTCGACCACCAGCGCCCGCACCCGATCCGGATGCGCGGCGGTGAACATCCACCCGTGCAGCCCGCCCATGGAATGTCCGATCACCACCATGGGTTCGGCGATCTCGACGGTCGCCGCGGCCAGGTCGGCCACGAACGCCTCGGTGGTCAGCTCCGCCGGAGCCGGACGCCCGTGCCCGGCCGCATCGAACGTGTAGATATGCCCGAACTCCCGCAGCCAGCCCAACTGCGACCGCCAAGTGCGAGCGCTGCCCATCAATCCGTGCAGCAGCAGGATCGGCACGCCGGTGCCGCCTTCGTCGTGCAACATCACCTCAACCATGTTCCGGGGGTTTCAGGGGGAACCCCTGAGAGTTTCGAGAGTTGTTCCATTCGCCTCGAACGATACGTCCGAGTCGCCGGAGTAGGGTCGCACCCATGGCTGTCGTCAAGATCAACGCAATCGAGGTCCCCGAGGGCGCGGGCCCCGAGCTGGAGAAGCGCTTCGCGCACCGCGCGCACGCGGTCGAGAACTCCCCGGGCTTCCTGGGCTTCCAGCTGCTCCGCCCGACCTCCGGCGAGACCCGCTACTTCGTTGTCACCCAGTGGGATTCGGAGGAGTCCTTCGCCGCGTGGCGCGATGGCCCGGCCCGCGAGGCGCACGCCGGTGAGGCCCGCAAGCCGGTCGCCACGGGCGCGTCCCTGCTGGAGTTCGAGGTCGTCATGGATGTGGCGGGGAAGAACGCCTGACCAAGGCATTCGTCACCCCCGAGGTGACGGTGTGGAGCAGCCATTCCGCCGGACCGCGGCGGAACAGGCTGCGCCACAGGGTCGCCAACGCCAGTGAGCCGAGGGCGAGCAGCGCCAACAGTGCCCAGCTCGGGCCGTGAATGCCGCCGGGCAGCGCGGTCGCGTCGGCGTCCGGCACTGGCACCAGCACACTGACCGCCACGGCCTGCAGGATGTAGAGGCTCAGCGCGCACGAGCCTGCGGCGATCAGCGGCCGCAGCGCGATCCCGGCGCGCGGGACCAGCGCCATCAGCACGCCGATCACCCCGAACGCGACACCGGTCGCGCCGACCACCTCGAACGGGGTGCCGCTGTGCGGATTGGCGACGGTCAGCCACCACCAACTGGTCGTGCCCACCGTGCCCAGGCCGGTCATATCGATGATCTGCCCCGGATCGAAGTCGCTGACCCCGGCCTCGGCCATTCCCCGGGTCAGCAGGTCCACCAAATGCGCGCGCCCACCCAGCGGATGCTGCACCAGCCACGAACCGCCGTATCCGAGCAGCGCCAGCCCCGCCCCGACGCCGATCACGGGCAGCGCCCGCAGCGAGCGAATTCCCCAGCGCCCCAGGGCCATACCCGCGAAGAGAAACGGCATCCAGGTGAACGCCGGGTACGCACCGGTGAGCGTCAGCATCTCGGCCGCCTGCCGCAGCCCCGACCACGAAGTGAACATCTCGAAGGTGGGGCTCCCACCAAATGTGTTCTGGTTCATATGACTTCGGATCACGAACGAGGCGATCGGCCCGGCCACCGCCCACACCACCGCGAGCAGCGCCAGCGCGCGGGCGTCCAACCGCAGGGCGGGCAGCGCCAGCAGGAAGAACAGGCCGTAGTAGGTCAGGATGATCATGATCCCGATGCCCGAATGCAGTTGCGCCAGTGCCAGACCCACCAGTGCGACGAGGACGGCGCGGGTCGCGATGCGAATTGCGCTGCGGCGGGCCGCGATTCCGGTGACCGGTCGCGCCCCGCCGGACATGAGCGCCAGCGACACACCCGCGAGCACCGCGAACAGCGCCGCCGAGCGCCCCTCGAAGGGAGTCAGCCAGGACGCCCCGGGCATGCCGCGATGCGGTCCGACATGGACCGCGAACATGCCCAGCACCGCGATGCCCCGCGCCGCATCGAGCGCGAGCACCCGCGGCAGCGAATTCGAAGCATCCGACTCTTGCGGTTCGGTGACCGATACCGGCGACGCCATAACCTTGCCCACCTCCAGGGTTTCGACTGGCAGTGACAGCGAGGCTAATTCGAACCGGGCGGGAAATTCGAGCCCAATGCGGGCCGAAGACAAAGAAATAGCCGAAAGAGTTAGTTCCCGGCTAACCAAAGTGTCAGCCGGGAACTCGCGAGCTACGCCTCGAAGCGGGCGTCCAGCTCGATGGTGTCGACACCCGAGAGCGCCTTGGAGACCGGGCAGCCCGCCTTGGCGGCCTCGGCGGCGGCCAGGAATCCGGCCTCGTCGATGCCCGACGCCCGGCCGACTACGGTGATCTTGATCTTGGAGATGCGGAAGCCGCCCGCCGGATCCGGCCCCAGCGTCACATCGGCGGTGGTGTCCAGGCTCTGCACGGTGCCGCCCGCATTGCCGATCTGACCCGAGAGGGCCATCGAGTAGCAGGAGGAGTGCGCGGCCGCGATGAGTTCCTCGGGGCTGGTGGTGCCGTCGGCCGTGTCGGCGGCGCGCTTGGGGAAGGAGACGTCGTACTTGCCGACGCCCGAGCTGACCAGTTCGACCTGACCGGAACCGTCCTGCAGGCTGCCGGACCAGGCAGTGCGCGCGGTACGTGTGGGCATTCCAAATCCTTTCGATGATTTCCGGGTACGGCGTCGAACCTACGCTTCAGACCGCGGCCGCGGTGCGGTGATCCCAGCGCTCCAGGATCTTCGGCCACGCGATCTCGTGGCGGTCACGGGTGGCCGCCGTCGGGAATCCGGCGTGGGTGAGCAGCAGCGCCGTTCCCGCGCCGTGGGGCGAGAGTTCGAGGGTGACAACGGTTTCCGCGCCCTCGGTGCCACTGGTGACCCAGGTCAGCTCGACCAGCCGGTCGGGATCGAGCCGCAGGAATCTGCCGTAGTGCGGCTGGCCGCCGCCCGCGGTGAAGAAGAACGGCTCGTTCACTTCGGCGCGCATGAGCACCGAACCCGGGTCGGCGAACCAGAGCCCGAATTGCGTGGTGCACTGGCGATAGAGCTCGGCGGGCGAGGCGGCCATGATGCGTTCGGCGACCAGGAAGAACGGTCGCGCGGCGAGGTCGGGTGGCCGCAGGGGCGCAACGTCCATGGGCCGCGACGATACCGCCCCCGCCCGCGCTCACTCGGGATTGGTGACCCGAGCCAACACGATGCCGCCGATGATCATGGATAGCGCCAGCAGCCGTCCGGCGCTGAGCGGATCCTTCTGGATCACGATGCCCAGCGCGATCGCGCCCACCGCGCCGATGCCGGTGAAGACGGCGTAGGCGGTGCCCACCGGCAGCGATTGCATGGCGTAGGAGAGCAGATACACCGCGACCGCCGCGAGCACGAAGCAGATCAGCGTCGGCAGCGGCCTGGTGAAATTCTGGGTCGGCTTGATGGATTGCGACCAGGCGATTTCCACCCCGCCCGCCAAAGCCAGGACCAGCCAGTTCATTTCAGTACTCCTTGCCGAGTCTGCGGGCGGTGTCGAGGGCCGCGGTGTAGGAGGCCTCGTGCTTCTCGCGCAGGTGCGCCAGGGCCGGATCGTGGCGCGAGTTGACCAGTTCGGCATTGACGAAAACCGTGTCCTGGACCGCGAAATGGCCCGCGAAGAAGTCGCGCAGGTAGCGCTCCTGATAGTCGTAGATCGCCTTCGGCGCGCCCGGCGAGTACGCGCCGCCACGTGCGGTGACAACCACGAAACGCCTGGGAGCCAGCGACATTCGCGGGAAGGTGATCTGATCGAGCCACGCCTTGAGGCTCGCCGGAATCGAGTAGTTGTACATCGGCGTGCCGATGAGGATGACGTCCGCGGCGCGGACCTCGGTCAGCAGGGGCTCGACAATTTCCCAAGCCTCCTGCTGCGCTGGCGAATTCACCAGTTCACCCAGCCGGTCGAGGTCGGTGCTGCCGCGCGCGAGTACCCGATCGCACAGTTCGGTCCAGCCCTCGCCGATGAAGGGAATGGGGTCGGCGGCCAGGTCGCGATACGTGTAGCCCCCGGCGGGGTGTTCGCCGCGCCAGGCGTCGGCGAAGGCCGTACCCAGCAGGCGGCTGACCGAATTGCGGCGGGCACTGGCGTCGAGGTGCAGCAGGGCGGTCATGTTCGAGCCTTCCATCAAGTGGACATCGAGTCCGTTTACGCGATCTACGCTAGGTCATAACCGGACAGTTCGTCCACTTATTCCGAGGCGGCTACAGTGAGCTGCATGAACACCCCCGGTCTGCCGCTGCTGAATACCTCGTCCGCGCCCGTCGAGCGCGCCGACGCGGCCCGGAATCGGGCCAAGGTGCTGGCCGCCGCGGCGGAACTGTTCACGACCCGCGACCCGCGCACGGTGACCATGGACGATGTCGCCAAGGCGGCGGGCGTGGGCCGGGGCACCCTGTACCGGCGGTACCCGGACGTGGTGTCGATCGCGGTCGCGCTGCTCGACGAGCACGAGCGCGTCGTGCAGGAGCACTTGCTGAGCGGGGAACCGCCGCTCGGTCCGGGTGCGCCGCCCGCTGAGCGCTTGGCCGCGTTCTACGGCGCGATGGTCGATCTGCTGGACACTCACGCCCCGCTGGTGCTGGGCGCGGAGACCGGGGGCGCGCGTTTCCGGACCGGGGCCTACCAATTCTGGGTGGCGCACGTGCGGTCACTGCTCGTGGAAGCCGGAGTGCCGCAACCGGATTCGCTGGTGGATCCGCTGCTGGCACCGCTCGCCGCGGAGGTGTACCAACACCAGCGCGAGCGCGGACTGACCTCCGAGGAGATCAAGTCCGCGCTCGCTCGACTCGCCATCGGTGTTATCGGTTCCGCCGCAGCCTGATTCAGATCATGTCGCGGCGTCGGATCAGCCAGATCGTGCCGGTCACGAAGGCGATGACGTAGAGGGCCAGGACCAGCAGGGACTCACCGCGGCTCAGAATATTCAGCACGCCGGGGGTGGCCGGACCGGTCACCGTGCGCAGCGAACCCGCCAGTGAACCGGCGGCCGTGCCGGGCAGGTGGTCGGTGATCGCCCTGATGGGCGAGAAGATCGCGGCCACCCCGCGCAGCAGGTTCTCCACCACCAGCACCCAGACCAGGCCCAGGCCGACGGCCAGCGCGGGCCCCCGGGCGATCGCGCCGATCAGCGCGCCCGCCAGCGTCCACATGCCCAGAATGGCGGTGCCCGAACCGATTCCGAGCGCTACCCGACCCACCGAGGGCAGGGCGAGGGACTGCCCCTGGGTACTCGCGATGAGCGTCGCGACGCCGGTGTCGACCACGAAGGCGACCAGCACCAGCGCGACCACCGTCAACGCCAGGCCGAGCACCACCGCGCCGATCACGTGCACCCGCGAAGGTCCTTGGGTGAGCGCGGTTTTCCAGCTGCCCCAGCCGTATCCGCTGCCCACCGCCAGCGCGCCGAGCACCAGCATGAGCGCACCCCCGAACATGGCCATTCCCTGCGTGAACACCTCGGGCACCGCCGACGGCAGCATCTGTTGCAAGAGCTGCTCGCGCGGCAGGCCGTTGGACATGCGGGTGCTGCTGCCGGTCGAATAGGCCAGATAGTTGAACAGATAGGCGAAGGTCAGGTTCAACAGGATCCAGGTGCCGAGCACGATCCAGTAGGCGGGCCAGCGCCGCAGTCGCAGCAGTTCGGCCCGGGTGCTGGCCAGTAGGTCTGTCATTTCGGGGTCTCCGTCATCTCGAAAAAGACTTCTTCCAAGGACTTCTCGTCATTGCGCAGCTCGAGCAGGTCGGCACCGGCCTCGATCACCGCCCGCGCCACCGCTGGCGCCGCGCCCGCCCCGGCGTCGACGCGAATACCGTTGGCGGTCAACAGCGCCGACCGCTCCCCCACCGCCGCCCGCACCGCCGGAAGGGCGATGCCGAGCGGCTCGGCGCGCACGAAAAGCGATGCCGCGCCCCGCAATTCCCGCACGGTGGACTCGACCAGGAGCCGCCCACCGGAGATCACGCCGACGCGATCACAGATCTCCTGCACCTCACTGAGCAGGTGACTGGACAGCACGACGGTGTGCCCGTCGGCGGCGAGTCCGGTGATGAGCTCCCGCATCTCGGCCATTCCGGCCGGATCCAGGCCATTGGTGGGTTCGTCGAGAATCAGCAGGTCGGGGCCGCCGAGCAGGGCGGCCGCGACGCCGAGGCGCTGTTTCATGCCGAGCGAGTAGGTGCGGAAGGCGTCCTTGCCGCGGGCGGTGAGGGCCACCCGGTCCAGGGCCTCGGCGACCGCGTTGTCGCCGACGCCCCGATAGCGGGCCAGGACGCGCAGGTTGTCGCGGCCCGAAAGATAGGGGTAGAAGCCGGGGCCCTCGATGAGAACGCCCGTGCGGCGCAAGGTGTCCGGATCGCCGGGCGCTCGGTCGAGCACCGTGGCGGTGCCCGCCGACGGCCGGATCAGACCGACCAGCATGCGCAGGGTGGTGGTCTTGCCCGCGCCGTTCGGGCCCAGGAAACCGTAGATCTCACCGCGATGGACGCTCATGCTCACGGCGTCCACGGCGGTGTGGG
The DNA here is from genome assembly GCF_035818795.1 of Nocardia sp. CDC160. Lineage (NCBI taxonomy): Bacteria > Bacillati > Actinomycetota > Actinomycetes > Mycobacteriales > Nocardiaceae > Nocardia > Nocardia sp. CDC160. The sequence continues at coordinate 886,886 of NZ_JAYKYT010000001.1, forward strand.
AGCCGTAGCGCTTGGTCAACCGGTCGGTGACGACAATCGCTTCGTTCATGGGACCAACGATCCGCTCGAGCGTGCGGGAAATAATCCGTCGCGGCGCGTGATCCGCCGTACGTATCTCGACGTATTTCGCCGTGACACGGTGCCGCGGCCCGCGTACGGCGCTACGGTGCAGCTATGGACTTTCGCGGGGGAAGGCTCGGGCGACGTGATGTGCTCCCGGCAGTGGCGGTGGGGGCGATACAGCTCGGTTTCGGCACCCTGGCGAATCACCACCAGACCGTGGCCCGCGGCCTGGACGTCGGCGGTTACCTCCTGCTCGTGGCCGGTCCGCTGCTGCTGGTGCTGCGGCACCGCTACCCGCTGCAGGTGTTCTACGGGACGCTCGTCGTCACCGCCGTCTACCTGCTGGCGGGCTATGGCTACGGGCCGATCTTCATCTCCCTGGTCGTGGCGTTCCTGGTCGCCGCCGTCCATGGATCCCGTTGGTACACCTACCCGTTCGTCGCGGTCGGCTACTTCCTCATGGTGTGGCCGCTGCCCGGCTGGCGCGGCTACCACACCAACGCGTGGCAGGAATTCGGCTTGCTCGCTTGGCTTTTCCTGCTCGCCGCCGGGGCCGAGGGCATCCGCCAGCGCAGTGCGGCGGTGACCGCGCGCAAGCAGCGCGCCGAGTCGGCCCGGCGCAGTGAGCAGGCGCAGCGGGAACGCGAACAGGCCCAGCGCGCACTGGAATTGGCCGAACGCGAGCAGCGGGTCACCGAGGAGCGCCTGGCCATCGCGCGCGAACTGCACGATGTGCTCGCGCACAGCCTGTCGCTGATCAATGTGCAGTCCTCGGTCGCACTGGAATTGATCGACCGCAAGCCGGAACAGGCCGCCACCGCGCTGGCCGCCATCAAGTCCGCCAGCAAGGACGCGCTGGGCGAGGTGAACGCGCTGCTGCGCTCGATTCGCGGCGGCACCGCCACCGTGGCCGCGCCCACCGCGCCCACCATCGGCATCACCGATCTCGACAAGCTCACCGGCCCGGCCCGTTCGGCCGGACTCGTGGTGCACACCATGGTGACCGGCGGCCCCCGGCGGCTGCCCGCGGTGGTGGACGTGGCGGCCGCGCGCATCGTGCAGGAGTCACTGACCAATGTGGTGCGGCACGCGCCCGGCGCGAGTGTGCTGGTCAGCGTGCACTATTCGGCCGAGCGGCTGCAACTCACCATCGACAACACCCGGCCCACCCGCCAGCCCGCCCCGCAGTCGCCGACCGGTGGCCACGGCATTACGGGCATGACCGAACGCGCCCACGCCCTGGGCGGCAATCTGTCCGCCGAGCCCAAGGCCGACGGTGGTTTCCGGGTCCGGGCCCGGCTGCCCACCCACCTGGCCCGGCCGGAACCGGCTGCGTGAGTGGATGATTCGAGCGAGGAGGGCGCGATGGGCATCCGGGTGGTGATCGCCGACGATCAGGCGCTGGTGCGCGCGGGCTTCGTCGCGCTGCTCGGCGCGCAGGACGGGATCGAGGTGGTGGGCGAGGCCGACAATGGCGAACAGGCCCTGGCCCTGGCCCGCGACCTGGTGCCCGATGTGGTGCTGATGGATATTCGCATGCCGATCCTGGACGGCCTGGCCGCCACCCGCGCCATTGCCGCCGACCCGGCGCTGGCCGCGGTGAAGGTGGTCGTGCTGACCACCTTCGAACTCGACGAGTACGTCTTCGAGGCGATGCGCGCGGGCGCCACCGGTTTTCTGGTCAAGCACACCGAGCCCGCCGACCTCATCAAGGCGGTCCGCGTGGTCGCGGACGGCGAGGCGCTGCTCTCCCCGAGCGTCACCAAACGTCTGGTGGCGGAGTTCGCCTCGCACGCCAAACCCGCACCGACGGCGGAATTCTCCGAACTCACCGACCGCGAGCGGGAGGTCATGACCCTGGTGGCCGAGGGCCTGACCAATGCCGAGATCGCCGATCGGCTCTACATGAGCCCGGCCACCGCGCGCACGCACGTCAGTCGAATCCTGGTGAAGCTCAATGCCAGAGACCGCACCCAGCTCGTGGTCATGGCCTACGAGTCGGGCCTGGTCCGGCCCGGGTGGCAGTAGGTTACCGGGGACGGTGGCGGCGGGTCCCATTCCCCGAGCACGCCGCCACCGACACCAGCGGTGCGAATCCGGTCGGCACCGGTATGGAAAAGCGAACCGAGATCACCCGGGTGAAACAGTAGCGACCCGAACCAGATCCTGAATCGGTCAACCAACCGGTCGGTCGCCGTCGGCGCGCGTACTCAGCGCTCCACACCCAGCTCCAGTCCCGCCCGGATCGCCTGTTCCACCGGCGAATACGCGCCGTCGGGGCGGTCCAGGACGCAAGGTTCACGCGACAGCAGCGGTGGCTGTGCCATGAACTTGGGTCGGCCGGTGAGATTGGGCTGGGCGGCGTGGATGAGGAAGGGGTGGCACAGGTAGACGTCGCCCGCCTTGCCCGTGGCCGCCACCTCGGGCAGATCGTCGCAGTCGGCGTAGAACTCGTGCAGATCGAACATCGTGGTGCCCTCCTCCCCGAACGGGCGCAGCACCGCAGCCAGGCGCTGATGCGAGCCGACCCGAATCCGGGTGGGGGCGTCGTCGGGGCCGACATCGGAGAACAGGAACAGCATGAGCAGGGCGCGGCCCTTGGAGAAGACGTTCACCCGCCAGCTCAGGAAGTCGTTCACGTCGGCATCGCCCTGGAAGCTCACATCGACGTGCCAGCCCGCGTCGCCGGGCGGTTCCGGGCTCGGGAAGCGAATCGGCCAGCTGCCCAGGCTCTTTCGCGGCAGCCAGCGGCCGGGGCCCACCAACTGGTCGTAGGCCTCGAGCAGTACGGGAGCGGTGACCGCGCGCTGGAAAGGCTCCTCGGCGTGATCCCAGAGCCGGATGACCGGCTGCGTCCACGTCGCCGGATCGTCCGGGTCGCAACCGGTTTCGCGCCAGAGGATCTCCCGGCCCGCGGCGGCGGTCTCGGCGGAGAAGGCACCTTCGACCTTGACGAATCCATCGGTGATGAAGGCGTCGATCTGTGCGTCGGTAAGCATGCGATCCTTTCTCGTCGGCCACCAGCATCGACCATCCCGGGATCGCGCCGCCACCGAATTTCGGCCCCGGACAAGGCGGAAGCCCCGCCCTCCCGAAGGAGATGCGGGGCTTCCGTTGTCTCGCTGAGCCTTTACTCGCCGGAGGCCGAGCCTTACTCGCCGGAGGCGGCGGCCGGGGCGTCACCCGCGAGGGCGGCGACCGGCTTGTCCTCGGCGGCGTCGGTCTTCTTGGTCAGCTTGGCCTTCGGGCTGAACGTGAACTTGGCGTTCTCGCCCTGGCCTTCGCCGTCCCAACCCTCGACGTCCACCACGACCACCTGGCCGGGGCCCAGTTCGCCGAAGAGGATCTTCTCCGACAGCTGGTCCTCGATCTCGCGCTGAATGGTGCGACGCAGCGGGCGGGCGCCCAGGACCGGGTCGAAACCGCGCTTGGCCAGCAGGCTCTTGGCCTTCTCGGTCAGCTCGATCTCCATGTCCTTGTTCTTCAGCTGGTTGGCGACGCGGCCGATCATCAGGTCGACCATCTGGATGATCTGATCCTGGGTCAGCTGGTGGAACACGATCACGTCGTCGATGCGGTTGAGGAACTCGGGCCGGAAGTGCTTCTTCAGCTCGTCGTTGACCTTGAGCTTCATCCGCTCGTAGTTCGAGCCCTCGTTGTTGGACTGGGCGAAGCCCAGACCCACGGCCTTGGAGATGTCCGAGGTGCCGAGGTTCGAGGTGAAGATCAGGACGGTGTTCTTGAAGTCGACCGTGCGACCCTGACCATCGGTCAGGCGGCCGTCCTCGAGCACCTGCAGCAGGGTGTTGTAGATCTCCTGGTGCGCCTTCTCGATCTCGTCGAACAGCACCACCGAGAACGGTTTGCGCCGCACCTTCTCGGTGAGCTGGCCGCCCTCCTCGTAACCCACGTAGCCCGGAGGGGCACCGAACAGGCGCGAGGCGGTGAAGCGGTCGTGGAACTCGCCCATGTCGATCTGGATGAGCGCGTCGTCCTCGCCGAACAGGAAGTTGGCCAGCGCCTTCGACAGCTCGGTCTTACCGACACCGGACGGACCGGCGAAGATGAACGAGCCCGAGGGACGCTTCGGGTCCTTCAGACCGGCGCGGGTGCGGCGGATGGCCTTGGAGACGGCCTTGACCGCGTCCTCCTGGCCGATGATCCGCTTGTGCAGCTCGTCCTCCATGCGGAGCAGACGGGTGGTCTCCTCCTCGGTGAGCTTGAACACCGGAATACCGGTCCAGTTGGCCAGCACCTCCGCGATCTGCTCGTCGTCGACCTCGGCCACGACGTCCAGATCGCCGGAGCGCCACTGCTTTTCGCGCTCGGCCCGCTTGGCGACGAGCTGCTTCTCCTTGTCGCGCAGGCGCGCGGCCTTCTCGAAGTCCTGCGCGTCGATCGCGGACTCCTTCTCCCGGCGCGCCTCGGCGATCTTGTCGTCGAATTCGCGCAGGTCCGGCGGCGCGGTCATCCGGCGGATGCGCATGCGCGCGCCCGCCTCGTCGATGAGGTCGATCGCCTTGTCCGGCAGGAAGCGGTCGTTGATGTAGCGGTCGGCCAGGGTGGCGGCCGCGACCAGAGCGCCATCGGTGATGGAGACCCGGTGGTGCGCCTCGTAGCGGTCGCGCAGCCCCTTGAGGATGTTGATGGTGTGCTCGACCGTCGGCTCGCCGACCTGCACCGGCTGGAACCGGCGCTCCAGCGCGGCATCCTTCTCGATGTACTTGCGGTACTCGTCGAGGGTGGTGGCGCCGATGGTCTGCAGCTCACCGCGAGCCAGCTTGGGCTTGAGGATCGAGGCCGCGTCGATGGCGCCCTCGGCCGCGCCCGCACCCACCAGGGTGTGCAGCTCGTCGATGAACAGGATGATGTCGCCGCGGGTGTTGATCTCCTTGAGCACCTTCTTCAGGCGCTCCTCGAAATCACCGCGGTAGCGGCTGCCCGCGACCAGGGAACCCAGGTCGAGGGTGTAGAGCTGCTTGTCCTTGAGCGTCTCCGGCACCTCGCCGTTGACGATGGCCTGGGCGAGACCCTCCACGACGGCGGTCTTACCGACGCCGGGCTCACCGATCAGGACCGGGTTGTTCTTGGTGCGGCGGCTCAGCACCTGCATGACGCGCTCGATCTCCTTCGAGCGGCCGATGACCGGGTCGAGCTTGCCCTCGAGGGCGGCCTGGGTCAGGTTGCGGCCGAACTGGTCGAGCACCAGCGAGGTGGACGGGGTGCCCGTCTCGCCGCGCGAACCGGAACCCTCGACCGACTCCTTGCCGCCCTGATAACCCGAGAGCAGCTGGATGACCTGCTGACGCACGCGGTTGAGATCCGCGCCCAGCTTGACCAGCACCTGCGCCGCGACACCCTCACCCTCGCGGATCAGGCCGAGCAGGATGTGCTCGGTGCCGATGTAGTTGTGGCCGAGCTGCAGCGCCTCGCGCAGCGACAGCTCCAGCACCTTCTTGGCACGCGGGGTGAAGGGGATGTGGCCGGACGGAGCCTGCTGGCCCTGACCGATGATCTCCTCGACCTGCGACCGCACACCCTCCAACGAGATGCCCAGGGATTCCAGCGACTTCGCCGCGACACCCTCGCCCTCGTGGATCAGGCCCAGCAGGATGTGCTCGGTGCCGATGTAGTTGTGGTTGAGCATCCGGGCCTCTTCTTGGGCCAGGACAACGACCCGCCGTGCGCGGTCGGTGAACCTCTCGAACATCGCTCCCTCACTCTCCTGCTCCGCCTACTACGGCATCCGGCGCTTCAGACCCTGTGCTGCCCTTCTGGTCGCCAGCCTGCCATGAAGCCCTGGGGTTGCATCCCCCGACTCCACTCTAGTTGCCGGGGGTCACGCACGTCGTCCGTCCACCCTATTGCGAACCGGCCTCAGTACGACTCATTCAGTCATAACGGGGCAGTTGCGCGGACCGTTTCCACTTGGTCTACGCCCACAGCGAACAAGCCGGTCAGTCCCCTGTGAAGGGCGGAACGAACTCGCAGGGGACCGCCCGCGGATGCGCCGGATCGAGGGCATTGAGGGCGACCATCGCCCCGCGATGACTGCCCGCGATGGCCATGTGATCGGAGAAGTCGGTGGGGCAACCGTCCTGCATGCGGACATTGGTGGCATTGGGCGCGGGAACCAGCGCGACCGAGGGCCACACCGCCTCGTCGAAGTCGGAGGCCAGGTTCGTGTAGGTGACCGAGGGGTCGTAGACGCCGTCGGCGTTCAGGGCGTTCATGAACGAGGAGTTGCCGAGCATCTCCGGGCAGGCCTGGCAGATGGCGCTCATGGTCGGAATGGAGTCGACGGTGTCGGCGTCCACGCCGAGTCGGTGTCCGAACTCGCGCAGCACGTTCATCTGATCGCCGAAGATGCCCAGCCACGGCGGCGCGATGCCGACGAACTTGTCCACCTTGCCGTGCCCGCCCAGCCGCTTGATGTAGTAGTCGCCGACCGTATTGCCCTGCGAGTGCGCGACGAAGTCCACCTTGGCCGCGCCGGTCGCGTTCAACACGCGGTCCACGAAAGCGGCCAGCTGCGCGGCGCTTTCGGGGATCGGCTTCATGCCGCCCATGGCCGAGAGCGGCCACGGCACGTCGAGGCTGCCGTAGGTCAGCGCGAAGACGCAGTAGCCCTCATTGGCGAGCAGCGGCGCGTACGCGCCCCAGTTGGTCTGCGCGCCGCCCGCGGTGCCGTGAATGAGCACCACCGGATCGGGGTGCGCGGCGGTGGGTTTGCAGGACCAGTCATTGGCCCCGGGCAGGGAACCGCCGGGATTGGCGAGCTCGTACGGGATGCCCGCGAAGAAGTTGTATGTGACCGGATATTCCGCATGCGCGGCACCGCTCGAGCCGATCCATAGCATTGCCAGCACCGCCATGATCAGCAGCGATCCCGGCGTTCGACGCGTGGGCATCCTTCTCATGTTCCCTCCCAAATTAGAACGCGTTCCGTCAACCTAATCGGGAAACAAGCAAGGGAGATGGGTTACTGACGAGTAGGGTCTGAAACTCGTTCTAGTACAGGAAAACGGCGGTGGCCGGGACCCACAGGCGACTTGCGAAGCCGCACACCGGGTCCCGGCCACCGCCGGAAATTCGAGCGAATTACCGCTGACCGGAACCGAATCCGGGCTGCGGGGCAAACTGCTGGGCCGGGGGAAAGCCGGGCTGCACCGGGAAGGGCCAGGCCGACGCCGCCGACGCCGCCGGGGCCGCCTGCGCCACCGCGCCCGCCCGGGCGTGCTGCATGCCCGCCACGAACAGCGCCCCGGTCAGCACCAGGAAGGCCAGCGTGTGCAGCAACGCGCGGACGACATTCCAACGCACCCAGGAGGTTTCGAACTGCGCGCGCACCGCCGCCAGATCCCCGATCTGCCCCACGTCACCGGCATTGGCCAGCTGGTTGTTGAGCGGCACGTTCAGGCCGGAAGTGACGGCGAAGGCGATGATATTGAGCAGCAGCGCGACTCCGATCCAGATCAGGGTCGTGCGGGAACCCTTGCCCAGGTGCAGCGCGGCCGCCAGCACGGTGAAGCCGACCGTGCCCAGGAATCCGAGCATGAACCACGGGTTGATGATGACCACGTTGATCTTCTGCATGACATCGATCAGCGTGCGGTCGTCGGCTCGGTGCAGCGCGGGCATGACCGAGATGGCGTAGGCGTAGAAAACACCGGCGACCAGCCCGGTGGTCAATGTCGCCGCCACCAGAGCGGCCGTACGAAATGCGAACATTGTGATCTCCTGACTGGACCTGCCACCCGTGAGTTCCGGGTGATCGACTGCATCCAGTCAATCGCCAGCGGGCCTCGAAACCCATGGCTCAGAAGCTCGCACGCATGCGTGAGACGAACTCTCCTAACTCTCAGGGGCTTCGCCCCCGAACCCCCAGGGTCAGAGGTCGCGTTCGGAGATCACACCGGACTGCATGGCCAAGTTGGCCAGGCGGACTCGCTTCTGGTTCTGGGGGAGATCCTCGACGCCGAATTTGGCGAAGAGTGCGCGCAAATGGGTCTTGATGGCATCCACGCTCAGGAACAGTTCGGCGGCGATCTGCTGGTTCGAGGCGGGCGAGGCGAAGCCGTCATTGCCGCGCAGCGGGCGACACAGGGCGATCAGGACCGACCGCTGGGTTTCGGTGAGGGAGCGCAGGGTTGGCAGCCCGCCGGTGGAGGTCTGCGTGACATCGCCTGCGGCACCGGAGAAGTCGTGGAAGGTGACCCGCGAGGTACCCATGCGAATGACGTCGCCGGGCTGCAGCCGGTGTCGACCCACCAGGCGATCCCCATTGACGAAAGTGCCGTTGCGGGAAAGCCCGTCGTCCACGATGGTCCAGTGCGCGCCCAGGTATTCGGCGGTGGCGTGCAGGCGCGAGACCTCCACGTCCCAGAAGAGCGAGAGGTCGGCCTGCGGGGAGCGTCCGATGGTGATGCGGGGCTGGTCAGGGGACAGCATCAGCTCGTGCTGGCGTCCCTCTTGATCCTTGACTCGCAGGAAGGAACCGTGGAATGCGGTCACTGCGCCGATACCTCTTCTCTAGTTCCAGCCAGTGACATCGTCCGCACGTTTCAATGGTGCCTGGCCGCCGGGGCACGAGCAAGATCGTGGCTCGAGCCCGGCGGAGTGATCTTGGCGTTATACGCAAACCGTATGAATAAACCACTGCCGCCCGGGTTCGCACGAAACACCCGGACGGCAGTCGAATCGGCGACTAGTCGGACAACTAGTTCTTAGCAGCGGCCTTGTTGTAAGCCTCGGTGATGTCCGCGGAGATACGACCACGAGCGGACACCTTGTGACCATTCCGGCGCGCCCATTCACGAATGGCCGCGCTTTGTTCGCGATCGATCGACACCCGGTTCTTCGGGCCCGCGGCCGGAGCACCGGCCACCTTGGTACGACGCCGCCCACTCACCCGTCGAGCGGCGGAAACCCAGGTTTCCAGACCGTCCCGGAGCTTGGCCGCGTTCTCCGTCGACAAGTCGATCTCGTAGGACACGCCATCGATAGCGAACTCGATGGTCTCCTCCGCGATGGACTCACCGTCGACATCGTCGATCAAGCTAACGGTGACCTTCTTTGCCATGAGATGAACGTCCTCTCGAAATCGTGCGACCCGCATAGTCAGGCCGATTACCCGACGCCAGAATACCGCTAATTCCGATAGTCCCAGAACAGGCCCCGGAAATGCAATCCGGAAGAACTATCTGGCCGCCGGACGCACAATTGGAAAGAGTATCGTTTCCCGGATTCCGTGGCCAGTCAGGGCCATCAGCAAACGATCGATACCCATACCCGTTCCGGTTGTGGGGGGCATACCGTGCTCCATCGCGGCGAGGAAGTCCTCGTCCAGACGCATGGCCTCGTCGTCGCCCGCCGCGGCCAAACGTGCTTGATCCACGAAACGTTCACGCTGGATGACCGGATCCACGAGTTCGGAATAGCCCGTGGCGAGTTCGAAGCCGCGCACGTACAGGTCCCACTTCTCGGTAACCCCGGGCTTGCTCCGATGCTGGCGCGTCAGCGGCGATGTCTCGACCGGGAAGTCGCGCACGAAAGTCGGGGCGTAGAGCTTGTCGCCGTAGACGTGCTCCCACAGTTCCTCGACCAGTTTGCCGTGGCCATAGCCCTTGCCCTCGGGAATTTCCAGACCGACCCGATCGGCGAGTGCCAGCAATTCCTCGACGGTCGTTTCCGGCGTGACCTCCACACCGATCTGCTCGGACAGCGAGGGGTACATCTCGACGGTCGCCCACTCGCCCGACAGGTCGTATTCGGTGCCGTCGGCGAGCGTCACGACCTGCGTGCCGAAGACCTCCTGTGCGACTTCCTGGATCAATTCCCGCATCATGGTCGCGGAATCGTCGTAGGTGCCGTACGCCTCGTAGGTTTCCAGCATTGCGAACTCGGGCGAATGGGTGGAGTCCGCGCCCTCGTTGCGGAAGTTGCGGTTGATCTCGAAGACCTTCTCGATGCCGCCCACCACGCAACGCTTCAGGAACAGCTCCGGCGCGATGCGCAGGAACAGCTCCATGTCCAGGGCGTTGGAGTGGGTCACGAAGGGCCGGGCCGCCGCGCCGCCGTGGATGGTCTGCAGCATCGGGGTCTCGACCTCGAGGAATCCCCTGCGCTCCAACGCGTTTCGCAGCGCGCGCACGGCCGCCACCCGGGTGCGGGCCATCTCGCGCGCCTCCGGGCGCACGATCAGGTCGACATAGCGCTGGCGGACCCGCGACTCCTCGCTCATCTCCTTGTGCGCCACCGGCAGCGGGCGCAGCGCCTTCGCCGCCATTTCCCACGAGTCGGCCATGACGCTCAATTCGCCCGTGCGCGAGGCGATCACCTCGCCGTGCACGTGCACGAAATCGCCGAGATCGACATCGGCCTTCCAGGCCGCCAGGGATTCCGCACCGACACCGTTGAGGCTGATCATGGCCTGCAACTGGGTGCCGTCGCCCTCCTGCAGCCGGACGAAACACAGCTTGCCGGTATTACGGGCGAAAATGACACGCCCCGCAATCCCGACCAGCTGGCCGGTCTGGGTATCGGGCTCGAGATCCGGGTAGGCCGCGCGAATTTCGGCGAGGGTATGCGTCCGCGGCACCACCACGGGATAGGCCTCGCGCCCCTCCCCCAGCAACCGCTCACGCTTCTCCTGACGAATCCGCATCTGCTCGGGGACGTCATGCTCCACGGCGGCCGCGGCAGGCTTTTGTCCAGCGGAAACAGTGGTGTTTGCGGGAGAAGGGGGGGTGGGGGTGCTCACGGGTCTCTAGCCTATCTTGCGGCGGAAATCGATATTCCCGCCGCCCGGCCAATAAACCGTGAAACCGGGTCGGGGATGAACCTCAGACCCAGGCGAGCGTGGCTACCTCGCGCTCGAAGTGCGGGGCGGTCGCGGCGACGGTGAGAAGTCCGGCGGCTTTCAACGCCTGGTATCCGCCGTCCAGATCGGTCGCGCGGCGCAGTCCCAGCTGCTGCAACGAGGCGGCGGCCAGGCTCGAGGTGTAACCCTCGGAGCAGACGATGATCCATTCCACGTCGTGGTGTTCGGCCAGCGCCAAACGGGCGGAACTGGTCGGGTCCAAACGCCATTCCAGGACATTTCGTTCGATGACCAGGGCGCCCGGCAGGGTGCCCTCGCGCAGGCGCTGGGCCTGCGGGCGAATATCCACCAGAATCGCCCCGCGCGCGATGGCCTGCGGCAATTCGATCGGGAGCAGGCGACGCAGCTGCTGGCGGGCGTGGGCGAGCATGCCGTCGATCGTCAAGTGGGTCATTCGAGTTCGCCTTCGGGCTGGTCGGTGAGGACGGAACGGGTGCGCCGCAGGGTGCCGTGGCCGGTGACCTCGTAATAGGACATGGCCGTCAGCGGCGGGGAATAGGCGTGCACACTCAAAGTCGGGTTCAGCGGGCCGGTGATTCCGGCTTCTGCTTCGGGCGCACGCACCACGTCGTGCACCCAGCCGAGCGGGAAAGAGGCCTGATCACCCGCGGTGAGGGTGCGGCGGCGCAATTCCCGGCCATTCCAGCGATATTCGGAAAGCGCGCCGGAGAGCACGGTCAGCGCCCCCAGCGAACCGGCGTGATCGTGCAGTTCGGTGTACTTGCCCTCGACCCAGCTGATCAGCCAGATGTCCACCTCGTCATCGGCGACGAGCCGTGCGGCCCAACGGTTTTCGGTGGGCCACAGGCCGCCCTCGGGCAGCAGGTGGTCGTAGCGGCCCTCCAGCACGTCCTGGGCGCCCTCGTCGGTCAGACGCAGCAGGTCGGCCGGGCGCAGCCGGGTCGGCAGGGCGGAGGCGGTGGCCCGCTCGGTCACCTCGGGCAGCAGGCGCGAGGTGTTCGCACGGGTGGCGGCGTCGGCACGGGTATCGACGGGTAGGGAGAGAACAGAGGAACGCATGAGCGAAACTCCAAGGAATGTGAAAGTGGTCGGGGGCTATACGAAGCCTCGACGACCGTCGAGGCGAATCAGCCTCGACAACACTCCTGGGTGCTCACGCGGAAATACACGTCGGCGAGTCTAACAGTGCGGCGCCGGGAATCAATAGCGCCTCCCGGCGACGACTGCGTCACTTTTATTCCGGCCGGTCTGTTCAGGGGCGGGTATCCCGGGCGCGGCGCTGCTGGTTGCGCTCGTAGACCAGACGCAGGCCGTCCAGGGTCAGATGCGGCTCGTGGTGCTCGATGGTCTCCGACTCCGGCACGATGAGCGGTGCGGTCGCACCCGTCGCCACCACCGCCACATCGTCGCCGGAGAAGGCGTCGATATCGCGAATGCGGTCGATCAGCCCGTCCACCAGGCCCGCGAATCCGAAGATGGCGCCCGACTGCAGACATTCCATGCTGTTCTTGCCCACCACCGACCGCGGCCGGGTCAACTCCGCGCGGCGCAGCGCACTGCGGGCAATCAGGGCCTCGGTGGAAATCTCCACCCCCGGCGCGATACTGCCGCCGAGAAATTCCCCCTTGGCCGACACCAGGTCCACACAGATGGCGGTGCCGAAATCCACCACGATGGCCGGGGACTGGAAACGGTGATATGCCGCAAGACAATTCACGATGCGATCCGCGCCGACTTCCTTCGGATTGTCGACCAGCAGCGGAATACCGGTGCGCACACCGGGTTCCACCAGCACGTGCGGCACGTGACCCCAATACCGCGCGAGCATTTCCCGCAGTTCGCGCAGGACCGGCGGCACCGTGGACAGCGCCGCGACGCCGATCACCTGATCGGCGTCCGCGCCGATCAGGCCGCGCACCTGCAGCGCGAATTCGTCCGCGGTCAGCAGCGGATTGGTGTGCATCCGCCACTGCCGCACCAGCTTCGCGTGGTCCCCGCTGCCGGAGAACAGGCCCAGCTCGATGCTGGTGTTGCGGACATCGATACAGAGCAGCATGCCCGCCCGCCGCTCAGGCCAGGGTGAGCGTGCGCGGCGAGATCAGGTCCGACCCCTCGGGTGCGTGCGCCGGGTCGGTGCCGAGCTCGATGGGGCGGTTGCGCTCGTCGACGAAAACCACATGCGGCGCATAGTCTTTCAGCTCCTCGGCGTCCATCATCCCATAGGCGATGAGGATGACCAGATCACCCGGGTGCACGAGATGCGCTGCGGCGCCGTTGATTCCGATCACGCCGGAGCCGCGCTCGCCCGCGATCACATAGGTCTCGAGCCGGGCCCCGTTGGTGATGTCCACGATCGAGACCTTCTCGCCCTCGAGCAGATCGGCGGCGTCCAGCAGATCCTGGTCCACGGTCACCGAGCCGACATAGTGCAGATCGGCGTGAGTCACCGTGGCCCGGTGGATCTTCGACGTCATCATGGTGCGCAACATCGTCGTCGCCTCCTAGAGAGTTGCCTGGGCAGGCTGGTCGGGAACGGTGGGCTGACCATCGAGCGGCTTGCCGATGGAGACGGGCATATTGTCGATCAGGCGGGTGGTGCCGACCCGGGCCGCGACCAGCAGGCGGGCATTGCCGCTGGGCCACTCCTCGGAGAAGTCGGAACCGCGCAGGGCCAGGTAGTCGAGCTCGATCTGCGGGGCCAGCGCCAGCACCTCGCTCGCGGCCGTCAGCACCGCCTCGGGACCGCGGCCCGCCGCATGGCGACCGGCCAGCAGCGCGGCCGACAGGGTCGTGGCCAGCTCGCGCTCCTCCGGGCTCAGGTACCGGTTGCGGGAGGACTTGGCCAGGCCGTCCGCCTCCCGGACGGTGGCCGCGGGCACGATCTTCACGTCCATGTTCAGGTCCACGACCATCTGGCGGATCAAAGCCAGCTGCTGGTAATCCTTTTCGCCGAAGAACGCCTCGTGCGGCTGGCAGATATTGAACAGCTTGGACACCACGGTGAGCACGCCGGAGAAATGGCCGGGGCGGGTCGCGCCCTCGAGAATGTCGCCGTACGGACCGGCCTGCACCGTGGTGCGGGGGCCGAACGGGTACATATCGTTCGCGCTGGGCGCGAACACCAGCTCGACGCCCTCGCCACGCAGCAGTTCGACATCGGCGTCGAGGGTGCGCGGGTACTTGTCGAGATCCTCGTTCGCGCCGAACTGCAAGGGGTTCACGAAGATCGACACGATGACCGTGGTGTTGGTCAGCTTCGCCAGCCGCACCAGCTCCAGGTGGCCCTCGTGCAGCGCGCCCATGGTCGGCACCAGCGCGACCCGGCGGCCCACCGACTTCAAGGCCTTGACGACCTTGGTCATGATGGCCGGATCGTGGTGCACGGTCAACTCGCCGCGCTTGTAGGTGCCGATCAGTTTGGGATCCATGGGGTGGTCAGCGTCCTTCCAGCAGGTCGAGCAGGGCGGGGTTGGTCTTGGCGCGTTCGGCCGAACGCAGTGACTGGGCGCGATACCCGGCGGCCAGGCGGGGATCCACGGCTTCGAGGGCCTCGAGGTGCGCGGCCACGGCCGCCACATCGCCGCGGGCGACCGGACCGGTGAGCGCGGCGGGGCCACGGCGCAGGGCATTGTCGAGGGCCGCCGAGGCCAGGGGCGCGAGCATGCGTTCGGCCAGACCGCCCGGCTGATCGTCGACGGTCTGCTGGCCCAGCAGCCCCGGGCCCGCGAGGGCGGCGCGCAGCGCCTCGACGGCGTCCACGATCAGGGTCACCAGGTGGTTGCTGCCGTGCGCGAGCGCCGCGTGATAGAGGGTGCGGTGCTCCTCGGAGACCCGCACCGGTTCGCCGCCCATCTCGATGACCAGGGACTGCGCGATGGCGTAGCCGATGTCGTCGGCGGCGGTGATGCCGAAACAGGCGTTGGCCAGTCTGGCCACATCCTCGTCGTGCCCGGTGAACGTCATGGCCGGGTGGATGGCCAGCGGCAGCGCGCCCAGCGCGGTGAGCGGCGCGAGAATGCCGACTCCGTTCGCGCCCGAGGTGTGGGCCACGATGGTGCCGGGGCGGACCGCCTTCGCGGCCGCCAAACCGGTGATCAGACCGGGTAATTCGGCGTCGGGAACGGCCAGGAGCAGCAGTTCGCTGCGGGCGGCCACCTCCTCGGCGGGCAGGACCTGGGAATCCGGCAACCGCGTCGCGGCACGCCGCAGCGAGGCATCCGAAATCGCGGATACCCCGAATACGACATGACCGGCCCGCTCGAGTGCCGCGCCCAGTGCGGATCCGACGCGTCCCGCCGACACGATTCCCACCGTCAGGCGTGCGGGCGCAGGATCACTCCAGACATCCTTGTCCGAGGTCACTTTGTCCTCTCGAAAGTCGTTCCAGTCCCGCCATGCGGGTACCGGACGTTACTCGGCGAGGATATCGCCGCCCATTCGCCAGAGCCACAACATGTGGGATAGGCAACTCTGGCGGGCGGCGGCTAGTGGGTGTTCTCGGACTTCAGGTTGGCCATGATTTCGGCGACCGAGAGGCGCTGGGTGCCTTCGGGGTCGGGGGCGTCGTCGCGGCGGCGACGCCGGGCGGTGGCCCGGCCCACCGGGGTGGACGAGGCGGGGTCGGCGTGCAGGCGCGGGATCGGGGTGGCGTGCGCGGTCGCGGCGGCCGGTTCGGGCGTGCGGGTTTCCTTGGCGGGCTCCGGGTTCGGGGTCGGGGCGGACGAATCCGATTCGGCGGCGGCGCGTTCGGCGGCGCGTTCGGCCTCGTAGTCCTGGCGCATGGCGTCGGTGATGATCGAGGTCTCGGCGGTCACCGGGTCGTCGAAGGGGGTCGCGAAGGCGGGCGGCTCGGGATGCTCGGGATCGAACTTGGGGGCGATGCGGGCGCGCGGGTCCTCGTCGTCCTCCTGCTGATCCGGCGAGGACCAGGGATCCCACGGATCCGCGTCCGGCCAGCTATTGTTCGCCGCCTCCGGGGCTTCGGCGCCGTCTCGGCTCGGAAGTTCCTGTACCCGAACGGCATCCGCGCGCAGGGCGGGGCGTTCGAAGGGCAGGTCGCCGTCGAAAAGGCGCTGCAGACTCTCGCGCAGGACGGTGAGTTCGGCGCGCAGCGCGGCCATCTCCGCGGCGTCCGCGCCCACCTCGTGGCGGACCCGGGCCTCCACGCCCAGTTCGTATTCGCGGCGCGCGGCAACCTCGCGCTCGAGCTGGAGTTGGTAGACCTTCTGCAGGTCGCCGACTTTCGCCTTGTCGATGGCCGCCTCCCTGCGATAACGCGTGGCGGCGAGGGCACCCACGGCGGCCGCCCACAGGGCCGCGACCAGGCCAACGCGGATCAGATGCAGGTTGTCGGTGAAGATCAGGAAAACGCTGGCAACCAGTCCGAGGAGAAGCAGAAAGCCGGTGAACAACTTTCCCGCATCCTCCCGCCGCCGACGGGAAGCACTGCTACGGGAGGGTGAAACCATGCCAGCCAGCGTAGCGTGATCTTCCGGACCGGGCCCCCACCTTGGCGATCATCAGTATCAAAGCGTTAGCTATGAAGTAGCTGCTTCATCGGGAGGGTCGATGGGGGCACGGCAGCAATATTCCAGCCACAAAGCCGCGGCCACCAATCCGGCACCGCCGATCAACCCCACCACCGCGCCCGGCGTATCCGACGCCGCCGCACGCAGATCCGAGCGCTGCATGAGCAGCCACACCAAAAAGCCCAGCCAGATGCCGCCCACCAGCGAGCCCACCTGCGCCGACGCCTTGGCCAGCGCCACCGCCCGGGCCGCCGTGATCGGATGCAGCTGACCGGAACCCGGGCCGATGCCGTGATTGTCCTTGCGCTGCCGAATCACCAAGGCCAGCACCAGCTCCAGCAGCGCCACCGGAATCAGCGAGGCGCCCGAGAACACCGAGATGGGTGGGAAACTCGAATACGCCATATTGGTGGCGACCCAGGCCACGATCGCGGCCAGCAGGACATTCGCCGACAGGTCGAGAATGCGCGTCGGCTTCACCGCATCAACTCCAGCATCAGGGCGTCCATCCCAAACTGAGTTCGGTGCGGCGCACACCCGCCACCTCGGCGGAATCCAAGGCGGACAGCCACTCTCGCACCGACCGCGACGCGCCCGTCGCTTCCAGTCGGGCCTCCGGCTCCACCTCGAGCCACGGCACCAGCACGAACGCGCGATTGTGGGCCTGCGGATGCGGCAGCGTCAGCACCGGGTCCAGGCTGGTCACCACCACCCGCACATCGCGGCGGCGCTGCTCGGCCCACACCACGTCCACGTCGAGAGTGCGCGCGCCCCAGCGGACTTCGCGCACCCGTCCCGCGGCCTGCTCCAGCTCCTGGCCCAGCCGTAGCCAGTCCGACGGCTCCAGGGCCGGATCCTCGGCCACCAGAACGGCATTCAGATAGTCCTGCTGCGGCACCCCGCCCCAGGGCGGCGTGGAGTACACCGACGACACCGCCACCACGCGCGGGCCCAGCGCCGACACCACGCTGCGCAGGTGCGCCAGGCGGTCGCCCAAATTGGATCCGATGGACAGAACTACGCGGGTCACCGCTCTACTCCTCCGGTTCGCGACGGCGGGATGTGACTACTCGGACGTCTTCGAAGGTATGCGGAATCGGCGCGAACGGCTTGTGCAGCACCACTTCCACGGCCTGGATGCGGGGATCGGCCATGATGTCGTCGGCGATCCGCGAGACCACCGTCTCGATCAGGTCCCGCGGTTCACCGGACACGATGGCGACCACCTGCTCGGCGAGCTCACCGTAGTGGACGGTGTCGGCGATGTCGTCGGATTTGGCGGCGGCGGTGAAATCGGTCCACAGCGTCACGTCCACGACGAACTCCTGGCCGTCGCGCTTCTCGAAATCGAAGACGCCGTGATGGCCGAACACACGCAGACCGCGCAGTTCGATTCGGTCCCCGGACAATCCGAGGCGATCAATGCTCACAGCGACTCCCCCGCAATGCTCACGGCTGCTCCCCCGCCGCGCGCCGGTACCGATCTCGCAGTCGCCGCGCCGCGTTCGTGGCCGCGTCGACCACCGCGATGGCGTCCAGCGAGGACCGCACATCGTGCACGCGCACGCCCCACGCCCCGTGCTCGGCGGCCAGGGCGGAAATCGTGGCCGTGGCCACCTCGCGGCCGTCCGGCGGGCGCGGACCCTGGTCGTCCGCGAGCAGCGCGCCGAGAAAACGCTTGCGGGAGGCCCCGATCAGCACCGGCAGACCCGCGTCCATCAGCTCGGTCATGCGATAGAACATGCCGCCCAACAACTCCCAGTTGTGATCGGCGTTCTTGGCGAAACCCAGGCCTGGATCCAGCACCAGCTGCCCGAAGTCGACGCCACCGGCGAGGGCGAACTCGACCTGCGCGTTCAGCTCCTCCCAGACCTTGCTCACCACATCGTCGTACTGCTCGGCCGGACCGGTGTGCCGATAGTCGGCGTCGGCCCGCCAGTGCATGAGGATCCACGGAATCTTGGTCGCCGCAACGACTTTCACCATGTCCGCGTCGGCGCGGCCGCCGGAGACGTCGTTCACCATGGACACGCCCGCCTCGATGGCCGCCTCGGCCACGCTGGCGCGCATGGTGTCCACGCTGGTCGGCACCCCGGCCGCGGCGAGCCGCCGGATCACCGGAACCACGCGCGCCGCTTCGGTTTCCGGGTCGATGCGCACCGCACCGGGGCGGGTCGACTCACCGCCGACATCGATGATGTCCGCGCCCAGCTCGTACAGCTCGAGCCCGTGCGCGACCGCCAGAGCAGGATCGAGATAGCGGCCACCGTCGGAGAACGAATCGCTGGTGACGTTCACCACGCCCATCACCACGCACGAGCGGCCCCCACGCGGAACGACCAATCCGGCCCCCCGCGTACCGCTCTCGGCCATGGCGGGTGCGCTCACTTCCGCAGAATCAGGTCGAGGGCCTCCGCGCGCGAGGACGCGTTGGACTGCAGCAGGCCGCGCACCGCCGAGGTGGTGGTGGAGGCGCCGGGCTTGCGGATGCCGCGCATGGCCATGCACAGGTGCTCGGCCTCGATCACCACGATGGCGCCGCGCGGCTCCAGCTTGGCCATGACCGCGTCGGCGATCTGACTGGTCAACCGCTCCTGCACCTGCGGGCGCTTGGCGTACAGGTCGACCACGCGGGCCAGCTTGGACAGTCCGGTCACCCGCCCGCTCGGACCGGGGATGTAACCGACGTGCGCGACACCGTGGAAGGCAACCAGGTGGTGTTCACAGGTCGAGTACATGGGGATGTCGCGGACCAGCACCAGCTCCTGGTGGCCCTCGTCGAAGGTGGTGTTGAGCACCTCGGACGGATCGGTGAACAGGCCCGCGAACATTTCCCGATAGGCCCGCGCCACCCGTGCCGGGGTGTCGGCCAGGCCGGGCCGGTCCGGATTCTCACCGACCGCGATGAGCAGCTCGCGCACGGCCTTCTCGGCGCGTTCCTGATCGAAGGGCCGACCGGTGTCGAGCGCGATCGGCCCGGTCACGCTGGTCGCGCCGTCCTCGTCGAGCGCGCTCACCTCGTGTTGCTCGAGGACGTGGTTGTTGGTGGCCGACAATCGACACCTCCTGTGTTGACTTGCCGCACGTGCAGACGCGGCCTGGACGCGGTCGCCGACCACTCGGGCGGGCCCGGCGGCGGGGTGTGCACCCGGCTGCCGAGCCCGGCCCGAGCCGGGCCGCGAACCCATTGAGCGTATCGGGACCGCGATCAGCGACGACCGTTCGGTCCGTCCCAACCGTTCTTCTCGTCCTCGTCATTCCCGGCGGGCTGCTGCCCGGTCGGATAGTCCGGCTGCTGGCCGTAACCCGGCTGGTACTGCCCGCCGCCGGGCTGGTAGCGCTGATTGCCCGCGGGCGCCCAGCCGCCGTACGCGCCGCGCGGCTGCGGCGCCTGCGTCTCCTCCTCCGGCGGCCAGCCCGGCGCGGACCAACCGGCCGGAGCGCCGTAGTCCGGACGCGAACCGTGTGTCGGGGCGCCACCGTGGCGCGGGTAGGCCGCGCCCTGCGGCAGGGGGTAACCCTGCGGCGCGGGGGCCGGGTAGCCGCCGTACTGCGGGGCACCGCCGTAGGCCGGTTCCGGATATCCGTTGGCGGGCTGGGCAACCGGACGCGACGGCCGCGAATCCTCTTCCGGCCACGGCTCACCGCGCTCGGCGGCCAGCTCGCGCGGTGTCTTCACCGGCGGGCGGTCCGACGGGGTGCGATCGCCGAAATCGTTGAAAGCCGTGATGCGCGGGCGCTTTTCGACGGTGGTGAGCACCTCTTCGAGATCCTTGCGGTGCAGGGTCTCGCGCTCGAGCAGCGCGGTGGCGAGCGAATCCAGCTCGTCGCGGTACTCGTTGAGCACCGCCCACGCCTCGGTGTGCGCGGCCTCGATGAGGTTGCGCACCTCCTCGTCGATCTCGCGGGCCACCTCGTGCGAGTAGTCCGAGGCCATGCCCATGGACCGGCCCAGGAACGGGTCGCCCTGCTCCTGGCCGTAGCGGACCGCGCCCAGGCGGGCGCTCATGCCGTACTCGGTGACCATGGCGCGCGCGATCTTGGTGGCCTGGTCGATATCGGAGGACGCACCGGTGGTCGGCTCGTGGAACACCAGTTCCTCGGCCGCGCGACCGCCCATGGCCATGACCAGGCGGGCGATCATCTCCGAGCGGGTCATCAGGCCCTTGTCGTCCTCGGGCACGGTCATGGCGTGGCCGCCGGTGCGACCGCGGGCCAGAATGGTGACCTTGTAGACGGGCTCGATATCGGGCATCGCCCAGGCGGCCAGGGTGTGCCCGGCCTCGTGGTAGGCGGTGATCTTCTTCTCGTGCTCGGAGATCACCCGCGACTTGCGACGGGGACCGCCGATGACGCGGTCGACCGACTCCTCCAGGGCCGCACCGGTGATCACGTTGCCGTGCTCGCGCGCGGTGAGCAGCGCGGCCTCGTTGATGACATTGGCCAGATCCGCGCCGGACATGCCGACGGTCCGCTTGGCCAGACCCTCGAGATCGGCGTCGGGCGAGATCGGCTTGCCCTTGGAGTGCACCTGCAGAATCGCGCGGCGGCCGTTGAGATCCGGGTTGCCGACCGGGATCTGGCGGTCGAAGCGGCCCGGGCGCAGCAGCGCCGGATCCAGGATGTCGGGGCGGTTGGTGGCGGCCATGATGATGACGCCGGTGCGCTCACCGAAGCCGTCCATCTCGACCAGCAGCTGGTTCAGCGTCTGCTCACGCTCGTCGTGGCCACCGCCGAGGCCCGCGCCGCGCTGGCGGCCGACCGCGTCGATCTCGTCCACGAAGATGATGCAGGGGCTGTTCTGCTTGGCCTGATCGAACAGGTCGCGCACGCGAGACGCGCCGACACCGACGAACATCTCGACGAAGTCCGAACCGGAGATGGTGAAGAACGGCACCCCGGCCTCACCGGCAACGGCCTTGGCCAGCAACGTCTTACCGGTGCCGGGCGGGCCGTAGAGCAGCACGCCCTTCGGGATCTTCGCGCCCAGCGCCTGGTAGCGCGCCGGGTTCTGCAGGAAGTCCTTGATCTCGTAGAGCTCTTCGATGGCCTCGTCGGCGCCCGCCACATCCTGGAAGGTGGTCTTGGGCATGTCCTTCGACAGCAGCTTGGCCTTGGACTTGCCGAAGCCCATCATGCCGCCGCGGCCGCCGCCCTGCATGCGCGCCATCACGAAGATGAACAGGCCCAGCAGGATCACCATGGGCAGCATGAACAGCAGGATCTGGCTCAGCCAGGAATCCTGCTTGACGGTGGTGTTGACCTTGGCGCCGGAATCCTCGGCGGCCTTGAAGATCTGCGCGGAGACCTCACCGCCGCCCGGGTACTTGGCGATGAGCTTGGTCTCACCCTTGGTGGCATCGTTGCCGTTCTTCAGCGTGATGCGCAGCTGCTGTTCTTTGTCGTCGATCTGGACCGATTCGACATTGGACTTGTCCTGGAGCTGGGACAGCGCCACCGAGGTATCGACGCTATGCCAGCCGCGCGTGTCGTTGCTGAAATAGCTGACCAACCAGATCACGAGCAGAAAGCCCGCGACTATGGCCAGGTTGCGGAACACAGTCTTGCGGTTCATAGAGCGTCGGCCGGCGGCCAGTCCTTTCCGGGGGGGGTATCCGGTTTGCCTGCGATGCTTGCGTGGCACGCCCGTTCCGGCGAACGGATGCGGACATGCCACGTTACCGCGTACGGTCTAGTCGATACATCGCGCAGTTCGGCAGGTAGTGCAGTTCAGCAAGTAAACGGCTGGAGAACGCGGGTGGTTCCCCGACCATCTGCGGCAACACATCGGATCGATCACCCCCTGGTGTCGGACCGAGTGGTCACAATCATGGCATGGTCGTCCTATCGTGAGTGACGACACAACAGAGCGCAGGGGGTATGGACATAGTCGAGCTACGGACACCCACGGCGATTGTGCGCCATGGCAACGGGCGTTTGACGGTGCTGCGGCCCGGAACGGACGGCGAGCGCGTGCTCGACGTGCCGGTCAGCGACCTGCTCAAGGTGCGCTTGAACCGGCGCGCCGATGACGCCGTCGTCATCGAGATCTACCTGCGCTACCCCACACCCGTCCTGACCGGAGTTCCGGCCGACCGGACCCCGCTGCCGGTGCTCATCGCCGAACACGACGTGCCCGCCGCCACCGTCATCGTGGAGCGCATCAACAATCAGGTGCTGGCCACCCAGCGCCTGGACGTGGCCGCGCCCGATCTGACCCCGCCCGCGCCCTCCTGGGGCCGCACCGGGCCCAGCCGCGCCGACGTGGACCGCGCGGTGCGGCGGATGGCCCCGAAGCGGGATGCCAAACCGGCCGTCGCGGCGCTGCAGCGCTATGTCACGGCCGACGAGTACGTGCTGGAGACCGCGCTGGTCACCGCGCAGCCGCCCGCACCCAAGGCGACCGGGCTGCTGGCCGTCACCACCACCCGGCTGATCTTCGTCTCGCTCGGCTCGGGCAAGCGTTTCGCCCACGAGCTACCCATCGCGACCCTGCTGTGGGCCCGCACCACCGATGAGGCCGACGCTCCGGCCACGGCGCCGGGCGAATACGGGGTCGAGGTCAGCGACGGCAATCTGACCTGGCATTTCACCGGCACCGATCGGGCGGACACCGATCGGGTCACGGGCGCTTTGAATTTCGCCATCCAGCGCGAGGTGGCCGATGGCGCGGCGGGTCCTGCGGATCCGGGCGTGGCCAAGCTGTACTCGGAGTGGGAATTATTGGTCGAGCGGCATTCGCTCGGCATGGTCGACGACGCGCAGTTCCAGCGCTACGGGCGCGGAATTCTGCGGTCCCTGCCGGACTGACGGAAAAGGCCGGACCGACGGAAAGGGTTGGGGGCCAAGCCCCCAGCCCTTCACGAGCTTTCGGTATTGGCGCGCGCGGCTATTCGTCGGGCTGCAGGGTGATGCGTCGCCACGGGCTCGTGGGCCGCATCCACAGGCGCAGCAATTCCAATCGCCGGTCCACGCCACCGGATTTCAGTTCCGCGAGATCCTCGCACGCCTGCCAGTAGGTCCATCCGGCCAGATAGGCATCGCCGAATTGCCGCCAGTTGCGGTATTTGCGCTGGGCCGGGGGCAGGGCACGCATGAGGTAGTCCCAGGCCACGTCGGCGTCGAGATAACCGGCGGTGTAGGCCATGCGGGCCACGGCGACCACGCGGGCCAGATCCCAGGCCTGAATATCGGTCGGCAGGGGGCGAACCAGATGGTCGGTGAGCCCGAGCTTGATGGCCTGCGACCAAATGTCGTAATCGCGGACCAGCGCCTCCGGATTCTCCATGCCGCGGAAGGATCCGACCTGCCGTAAGAAGGCGCGGTGCCGATCGGCGCGCTCGCCGAAGCGATCGCGTTCAGGGGAGTTGATGGCGGCCATGACGAGCGGATGCACCAGGGCGTAGAGCGGGCCGTGCATGCCGTCGAGAAGTTGTTCCATGGAGGCCATGGCCTCGGTGCCGTCGGTGATGCCCCATGCGCCGGTCAGGGTGTCGATGGCAAGCTCTCGGCGATCGCCGAGCGGGTGTTCGCGTTCGGGGCCGAGCAGCAGCGCGTCGTGGAAGGCGTCCCAGCGGGCGGAGTAGAAACCCCCCAGCGACAGAGCACGCAATTCGTCGTCGGAGACCTGCGCGCCGGACCAATGATCATCCTCGCGCTCATCCAGCTCCGGATACGGAAATGTCGTCAACGTAGGCACGTCGCGGGCAGGCATACCGTGAGTCTAATTTGCCTCCGCTTCGCTCCGGCTGGTTCGCGGCCCGACAGTCTTGGGATGATCCGGTGCGAATGGTCAGCAAACCGTTCGGTCCGAAATTTGGGCGGCGCAGTCGGGCAAATGTCTGAATCTTGCCCTGTCACACGGGGTAATCGGGCGCTAACCTCTGGGGGCATGAGTGGGAACATCACCCTCCTGCGCGGGCTGACCCCGGCTGCCACGGAGCAGGAAATCTATGCCGCCGCACAGGAATACGTGCGCAAGGTCGGCGGGGTGTCGGGTTTGACGACGGCCACCAAGACGGCCGTCGACAAGGCGGTGGCGGCCATTGCCGCGGCCACCACCCAATTGCTGGCGGAATTACCGGATCGGCGTCCCTCCGAGGGCGAGGCGCCGGTGCGCCGCCGGGTTCGCGACACCGTCACCGAAGAGGCGAGCTGAGACTCACACGCCGTAGACCGCCACGCAGTCGAGCGCCATTTCCAGCCGGGCGCCGCGCTGGTCGAGCGAGTGACCGAGTAGTTCTTCTATGCGCTGAATCCGGTATCGCACCGTGTTCTTGTGCACGCCGAGCAGTTTCGCGGCCGCGTCAGGGCTGCGGCGGGCGCGCAGATAGGCATGCAGGGTTTCCCGCAGTCGCGCCGACTGCGCGTCGGGCGCGGCGAGCGCGCCCAGTTCCCGATCGATGAGCGACCGCATGGCGACCTCGTCGGTGCCCGCCAGATAGGCGACCTCCACCTCCGCGTAGTGCGTCACCCGCGGCGCGCCCGGGCGGGCGCGCTCGGCGACCTGGCGGGCGGCGACGGCCTCCCGGTGGCTGGCGCGGAATCCGGCGGTGTGCGCGGCCGGTGCGCCGACCGCCACCCGCACGGGTGCGTCCACCGACCACGCCGGGTCCGCGGCCGCGGGCCCCTCGCCGTCCAGCCCGATCCAGGCCCACAGCGCCGAGGCCCCCGACGGCATGGTGAGCAGACTGCCGTTGCCGAGGGCGGCCGCGTAGCGGGCCACGATCCGATCCAGCAGGCCGACGGCCTCGCCGGTGCCATCCGGCAGGGGCGCGGCGTCCTCGTCGGTCCACAGCACCAGTGCCACATGCCGCTGTGCGAGCCGGTATCCGAGTCTGGCGGAGGCGCTTTCGGTGTCCACCTCCGCACCGTCGAGCAGGCTGCGCACGATTTCGGCGCGTTGGGTGAAGGCGGCGCGCAGGCCGCGTTCGCGTTCGGCCATGTAGGTGTCGGTGAGGGTCTCGACCGAGGTGCTCACCCACCGGGTGGTGCGGTCGAAAAGCCGCAGCAGCACCGATCTTTCGATGTCCGGCGGCAGCTGCCGCTGTTCGAGCACCTCGGTCATGTAGTCGATGACGGCCTCTTGACCGAGGTGGTAGACGCGCAGCAGCAGGCGCACGTCGTAGCCGCGGCGGGCGAGGGTGCGCGCGAAGGCGTGCGCCTCCTCGGGCACCGGGTAGTGGAAGCGGTCCTGGGTGAGGCCGCTGAGCACCTCGACCGCGTGGGCGCGGCTGCTGGCGGCGAGATCGCGGCGCATGTCCCGGTCCCGCAGTTCCGGAATGCGGGCGATGATGGCGTCGTCCAGGCGGGTGACGACCTGTTCGAGAGTTTCGGGGGGCAGGGTCTCGGCGACGAAGTCGGCGATCCACTGGCGGATCTCCGCGCTGTTCGGCGTCGTCGCCACGAAAGACCTCCCCAGTTGTACTCAGGGCACAAAACCGACCGGAACAATTGACTCGATTGGCCAAGCATCGGCCCTCGAAATTGTGTCACGATCATAGTCCAGTGAGCTGCCACACAGCTCGCCGTCGCAATGTAGCGCACGTGGGGAAGGCATACCGTGACCAATACCGAACCCGCCGCGGGCACGGCCCGCAAGACCGGGACCCGTAAGCCCGCCGGGACGGCCGCCAAGGCCGCGCCGAAGCAGCAGGCCCCGAAACAGGAGGCCCCGCAGGCGGCCACCGAACTCGAGGTCCGCAATCCGGCCACCGGCGCGCTGGCGGGCACGGTGCCCATCGATTCGGCCGAGACGGTCGCGGCCAAGGTGCGCGCCCTGCGCGCGGCCCAGCCCGCCTGGGAGGCGCTCGGCCCCGACGGGCGCAAGGAATGGCTGCTGAAACTGCAGGACTGGTTGGTGGACAACACCGATCGCCTCGCCGATGTGCTCCAGTCCGAGACCGGCAAGGCCCGGGTCGACGCGCTCATCGATCCCGCCTTCTCCATCGACCTGACCGGCTACTACGCCCGGCGTGCCGCGAAATTCCTTGCCGACGAACACCCTTCGCCGCACAGCCCGCTGGCCCGGGTCAAGCAGCTGACCACGGTGTTCCGGCCGTATCAGGTCGTGGGTGTGATCACGCCGTGGAACTTCCCGCTGGCCATGCCGGTCATCGATGTCGTCCCGGCGCTGGCCGCCGGTGCCGCGGTCATCCTGAAACCCTCCGAGGTGACGCCGCTTTCGGCGGTCGAGCTGGCGCGCGGCTGGCGTGAGATCGGCGCGCCGCCGGTGTTCGAGGTGGTCACGGGTGCGGGCGAGACGGGCGCGGCCGTGGTCGGCACCGCCGACTACGTTCAGTTCACCGGCTCCACCGCCACCGGTCGCAAGATCGCGGCGGCCTGCACCGAGCGCATGATTCCGTTCAGCCTGGAGCTGGGCGGCAAGGATCCGGCCATCGTGCTGGCCGACGCCGACCTGGATCGCGCCGCGCACGGCATCGCCTTCGGCGGGCTGTTCAATGCCGGTCAGGTGTGCATCTCGGTGGAGCGGGTGTACGTGGAAGCGCCTGTGTACGAAGAGTTTCTGCGCAAGCTGACCGCCGCGGTCAAGGAGGTCCGCCAGGGTGTGGACGGCCGCAAGCCCGAATTCGACATGGGCGCACTGGCCAACGAGAACCAGGCGCAGATCGTGCAACGACACGTCGAGGAGGCCGTCAAGGCGGGCGCGCGAATCACCACCGGCGGCAAGCGAACCGGTGTCGGGACGCTGTTCGAACCGACGGTGCTGGCCGATGCGGATCACAGCATGAGCTGCATGACCGAGGAAACCTTCGGCCCGACGCTGCCGGTCATGAAGGTGGCCGACGAGGCGGAAGCCATTGCGCTGGCCAATGATTCGATCTACGGCCTGTCCGCCTCCGTCTGGTCCGGCGACAAGGATCGCGCCGAACGCGTTGCGCGCCAACTGAACGCGGGCGCGGTGAACATCAATGACGTCTTCTCCAATATGTTCAGCTTCGCGCTGCCCATGGGCGGCTGGGGTCTGTCGGGCACGGGCGCGCGCTGGGGCGGGGCCAATGGTGTCCGCAAGTACTGCCGTCAGCAGGCGATCACCAAGCCGCTCCTGCCGACGCAGACCAAAGAGCCGCTGTGGTTCCCGTATTCGCCGCCCAAGCTGACCTTCGCCATGGCGGCCATGCGGGCCGCGGGCACGCGCGGACTGCGGCGGATCAACCTGCCCGCCATTATCAAGACCGTACGGGGGATGTAGATGAGCGACTTCGGAACGATCGCCGGGAAGGTCGTCGTCATCACCGGTGGGGCGCGCGGCATCGGCCTGGCCACCGCCACCGCCCTGCAGGCGTTGGGCGCGAAGATCGCCATCGGCGATATCGACGAGACGACGGTCAAGGAGTCCGGCGCGGCACGGGGTTTCGACGTCTACGGCAGGTTGGACGTCACCGACCACCAGTCGTTCGAGGCGTTCCTGGACGACGTGGAGCGGCGCCTGGGACCGGTGGACGTGCTGATCAACAATGCCGGGATCATGCCCACCGGGCGCGTGGTGGACGAGCCGGATCAGATCACCAAACGCATTCTCGACATCAACGTGTACGGCGTGATCCTGGGCTCCAAGCTGGCCATCGCGCGCATGCTGCCGCGCGGGCGCGGCCATGTCATCAATATCGCCTCCCTCGCGGGCGAGACCCACATTCCGGGTCTGGCCACCTACAACGCCAGCAAGCACGCGGTGCTGGGTTTCACCGACACGCTGCGCGAGGAGTATCGGGGCACCGGATTGCGCTTCTCCTCGGTGCTACCGACGCTCACCAAAACCGAACTGGGAACGGGCATTACCGCACCCAAGGCGCTGCGCCCGGCCGAGCCGGAGGAGATCGCCGACGCCATTGCCAAGCTGATCGTCGCGCCGCGCTCCAAGGTCCGCGTCACCACGGTGGCGGGCCTCATCTCGCAGGTGGTGGGCCTCCTGCCGGAGGCGTGGGGCGATGCCCTCGGGCGGGCGCTGGGCGCGCAGACCGCGTTCCTCGACGACGTGGACGCCGACGCGCGCAAGGCCTATGAGCATCGGGTGCGCGACTAGCTCGACCTGGCTCGTCGTAGGGTCGGCGGCATGGGTAATCCGAGCGCGGTGTTCGTCGGACTGTCGACACTCGATCTCTCCTATGCCGTCGACCGATATCCGGTCGAGGACAGCAAGACTCGGGCCGACGGGCTGTTCGTCGGCGCGGGCGGCCCGGCCGCCAATGCCGCCATCACCCACGCGTTCCTGTCGAACCGCGACACCACGCTGGTGACCGCCCTGGGCGGACACGCACTGGCTCAACCGATTCGGGCGGACCTGACAGAACAGGGCGTCGGACTCTGGGACGGGACTCCCGAGGATCCGGCCCGGCCACCGGTGTCCTCCATCATTGTCGCCACCGACACCGGATCCCGAACGATCGTGTCGATGGACGGCTCCGAACGAGACCCCCAGCCGCCCAACGAGGCCCGGTACCTGGACGGATCCGACGTGGTGCTGGTGGACGGGCACTATCCGAACCTGGCGTTTCGGGCCGCCGAATGCGCGCCCGACGGCGTGCCGGTGGTCCTGGACGGTGGGCGCTGGCGCGAGGAGGTGCATCGGAAACTGCTGTCGGACATCACGATCGCCATCTGCTCGGAGAGTTTCGCGCCACCGGAGCTGGAATCCGGCGATCTGGACGAGGTGATCGATTTCCTGCACGCCGCCGGTCCGCGGCTGGTGGCGATCACCCGTGGCGGCCGACCGATCAAATACTCGACGCCCGAGGGGCGCGGCGAAATCCCGGTCTCCGCCGACGCGGTGGTCGACACCCTCGGCGCGGGCGACATTCTGCACGGCGCGTTCTGCCATTTCTTCGCGTCGGGATCGGATTTCCCGTCCGCGCTCGAGCAGGCCGCCCGGGTCGCCACCTTCGCCTGCCGATTCGTCGGCACCCGGGAATGGATGCGCCACTACGACTCCCGGTAAAGCGCCACGCGCTCAGTCGATGCGGTAGCCACGCCCCGCCTTGCGCAGCACCAGATCGGCGCGCGTGCGGGTGGATTCGACGAGGGCGGCATTGCGCAGATCACTGTGGGCGACTTTGGTTTTCGCCGCCTCCGGGGTGCGTCCACCGCGAATGTGGCGGCGCAGCAGCCGTTGTTCGATGATCGGCCGCGGCACGTCCAGGTACCAGGTCTCGTCGAGCAGCGGACGCACCGCCGCCCAGGCGGGGTAGGCGCGGTCGTCGAGGAGCAGGTAGTTGCCCTCGGTCACCACGATGGACTGGCGCTCGAAAACCGCTCCGCCCGGGACGGGTTCGTGCAGTTCGCGATCGTAGGTGGGCCAGGGCACGGGCGTTCCCGGCGCGGCGTCGCGCACGGTGCGCAGGAGCTCGACGTAGCCGGGCGCGTCGAAGGTGTCGGGCTCGCCCTTGCGGTCGAGGATTCCGGCGGCGCGCAGGCGCTCATTGGTGAGGTGGAAGCCGTCCATGGGCGCGACTTCGGCGATCTCGGTCCCGGCGGCCAGATTCAGTTCATCGCGAATGCCGCGGGCCAGGGTCGATTTGCCCGCTCCGGGCGGGCCCGCGATACCCAGCAGAAACCGACCGGAATGCCCGTCCGCGCGGCGGCGGACGCGAGCCGCCAACTCCGCCAAGGAGGTTTCGACACTGCCGCGTATCGCCACCCCCCAACCCTACGGGGAGTCAGTGCCCGCCTTCGGGAATGGCGCGCACGAGCGCCCGCAGGTCCGCCTCCAGCACGCGGAACAGTCCGTAGGTGAGCACGAACGCCAGCACGCCGCCGACGCTCAACCATCGCAGCGGGACGATGACCAGCCACAGGTCCGCGGTGGACACGAAGGTCATGGTCGCCACCCCGAGCAGCGGCACCGAGGCGGCCGCGGCCAGATACACATTGCTGCGCCGGGCCAATGCCGTCAGCTGCCGCCGATCGGCGGGCCCGACCGAGCCGCGCGCCAACAGCTGCGGATACAGCGACCGCATCGAATACACGGTGATCAGGAAGAACGGGTAGGCCAGCGCGATGGTCGCGCACACCACCTGGGCGGCGAAGAAGTGCCAGAAGGCATGGTGCGGCAGGCGCGCTCCCGCGCCCTCGAGCGCCAGCGGCCAGACGACACCGGCGATCACCCACATGGCGAAGGGAATCCACACCGCCCGCTCCCCGATCAGCAGGGTGTCGGCGCGGGCACGGGCCAGCCGGGCGGGACTGTACTCGTGTCCGCGCGCCAACCGGTACGAGACCGTGAGCGGTCTGCGGGCCAGCCACAGCAGCAGCAGCGCGGCCAGCGGAAACGCGATGACATTGTTCACCAGCGCCACCTGCTCGAAGCGATGCTGATCGACCGCCGACAGCTCGTCCACGATGAGGCTCTTGTTGATTCGAATGTTGTACCAACTGGCCAGGGCATTGGGCAGACCCACGCACAGCGCCGCGATCGGCACCGGCCAACCCCGCAGTCGCGCCCAAGGACCGCGCGGCGGCGGGTCCACCAGATCCCGCGCCCGCTCGTCCAGGCACAGGTCCAGTTGCCCTGCCAGCTGTCCCCCGGTCTGCCAGCGCCGCACGGGATCGGGCCGCAGGCACTCCAGCAGAACCCGGCGCAGGGTGGCGGGGGTGTCGGCGGGCAGGGCGGCGAGCGCGGCGGCGGGCGGTCCCGCGAGGCGACGCTCCAGCATGGCCGTCACCGCCTCGTCTCCGGACAGATCCGCGTCGTCCTCGAAGGGGATTGTGCCGGTGAGCATTTCCCAGAGCACCAGTCCGAGCGAGTAGATATCGCCGCGCGTATCCGGCAGCGGTGCGGCGGGATCCACCACTGCGGCGAGGGCTTCCGGTGACCGATAGCGCAGCGCCTCGGCCCGATTTGCGATCGCGCCGACCGGGTTGGCCGCACCCCAATACCCCGGCCCCAGCGCGAAATCCGCGAGCTTGGGCACCCCTTCCGCGGTGAACAGCACATTGCCCGGCCGGATGTCGTGATGCAGCACCCCGTGTCGCTCGCCGTACTCGAGCGCCTCCGCCAGCCGACGCCCCACCCACGCAACGGTTTCCGGCCAACTCATCCCGGCGATCTCCGCCCGCACCCGTGAACCGGACGGCCGACTCTCGCCCTTGGCCTCCATCGCGGAATCGATGGCCCGCAACAACAGTCGACCGTCGACCGCGCCGGTCTCGGCCCGCAGGCACGCCAGCACCCCCTCGGCGGTGCCGCCCGGCAGGTACTGCATGTACAGCAGCCGCAGGGGTTTCCCGGTGCTGCCGTCGGCGATCAGGCGCTGGTCGAAGACCCGCACGATGTGCTGATGGTCGAGCTGGGCGACGGTCTCGGTGTCGCTGTCCGCGCCCGCCTCGACCCGCACCGCCACCAGTCGCTGCATGGACCGCTGCCGTGCCAGGAACATGCGGCGGTGCTCACCGCCGCCGAGATCGGTGAGCAGATCGAAATCGTCGAGGCGACGGCCGATCTCGATGCCCTCGGGCAGCACCGGCGGCGCGGGCCGCGCGCCCGCATCGGTGAAGCGGCGGCGGATCTCCCCCGCCACCTCCGGGTATTCGTCGGTGAAGCTGTCCACGTCGAGTGGCCGGAACCGGCTGCGCGCCAGGAACTCCTCGCACACCAGGTCCGCGAATCCCGGACTGTCGCCCACCTCCGGGAATTCCGCGCGGTACTCGGTGATCCGCTTCTCCAGCCCGGTCCGCCGCCAGCGCTGGCGCATGTCCACCCGCACCAGATCGGTGAGCACGGCCAGCCGGACGGTCTCCCCGTCGGGCAGGTATCCGGCCAGCCGCGGCGGTTCCTCGCGTTCGCCACGCAGGGTGGATTCCCAGTCGGCGGCGAAGCGGGCGAGGGCTTGCGCCGGTAGTTCACTCACGATTCGGTACCCGCCCCGTTCGGGCCCGGCCGCACCGGTGACACCACCCGTTCCAGCGCCGCCAGATCGGCCTCGAGTGCCCGGAACATGATGTAGACGGCCACGAACGCCGCGATCCCGCCGACGCTGAGCACCCGGACCGCGACGATCACCCGCGGAATGTCGTCCGGCGGCAGGAAGGTCACGCCCGCCACCGCCAGCAGCGGGATCGACGCCGCCACCGCCAGATAGTTGGTGCAGCGCCGACCCAGCCGATGCAGCCAGACCGCGTCCTCGGCGCTGATGTCCCCGTGCCGCAGGTACATCGGATAGATGCAGCGCACCAGATAGAAGGTCACCAGGAAGAACGGGTACGCCACCGCGATGGCACCGCACACCACCAGCGACACCAGAAAGTGCACGACGCCGCGCACCGGCAGATCACTGGCGGTGAGTCGCAGCGTGAGCGGGAAGGTGAGGCCCGCGATCACCCACAGGGAGAACACCACCAGCGAAATGCGCTCTCCCGCAAGCAGCACGTCGGCACGCGCCCGGCGCAGGGTGTCCGGATCGTAGTCGCGGCCGCGGCGTAGCCCGCGCGGCACCAGGATCACCGACCGGCACAGGTAGGCGATGATGATCGTGCCCAGGGGGAAGAACACCAGGTTCACCGTCGCCGTGGTGAGCACGAAGGTGCGCATGGCGGATTCGGACAGGTGACTGATGATGAAGGCCCGGTTGTGCGCGATGTTGTACAGCGAGGCGAGGGTGTTCGGCACCGCGACGAACAGCGTCACCAGTGGAATCAGCCACGGCCGCAAGCGCATCCGCCAGCTGTGCGGGGGCGGGTCGACCAGATCGCGGGCCCGCTCGTCCAGGCACATGTCGAGTTGCTTGGCCAGCACCGATCCGCTGGCCCACCGGTGGTCGCGGTCGGGCCGCAGGCAGGTGAGCAGCACCCGGCGCAGGGCGGCCGGGCAATCCGACGGCACCCGGTCCAGGGCGGCGGTGTCGACGCCGCTGCGCCGCCGGTCCAGCATGGCCTCGAGGGTGGTGCGGTCGCCGTGGTCGCCGGGTCCGGCGGTGCTGTCGTCGAAGGGTTTCGCGCCGGTGAGCAGTTCCCACAGCACCACGCCGAGGGAGAAGATGTCGGCGCGGGTGTCCAGATCGGCGGCATTGGTGGCGGTGCCGGGATGGCAGGCCTCGAGCTGTTCGGGCGACATGTAGGACAGCGACCCGCCGAAGTACGAGACCGGGCTGGTGCCATCGAGATTCCGGCTGAAACTGATATTGAAATCAGCCAGTTTCGGAACTGCCTCGGCGGTGAGCAGCACATTCGCGGGCTTCACATCCCGGTGCAGCACCCCGTGCCCGTCCGCGTAATCCAGCGCCTCCGCCAGCCGACGACCCAGCCACGCAACGGTTTCCGGCCAGCTCAACCCGGCCAGCTCGGCGCGCACGCTGGAGTCGGTGGGCCGGATCTCACCCTTCTCCTCCATGGCCGCGTCCACCGCGTCGAGCAGCAGCCGCCCGCTGCGTTCGGCCGCCGGGGTGGCCCGCACCCAGCGCAGCACGCCCAACAGGGTGCCGCCGGGCAGGAACTGCATGTAGAGCAGGCGCAGCCGCCGCCCGGTCTCGGTGCGCAGATCCGACATCAGCCGCTGGTCGAAGACCCGCACGATGTAGTCGTGGTCGAGTTGGGCCAGGGTCTGCGGTTCGGTGCCGTGGTCGGCGGAGATCTTCACCGCCACCAGTCGTTGCAGCGACCGCTGCCGGGCCAGGAAGACACGGGCGAAGGCACCCGAGCCGAGGCTGGTGAGCAGATCGAAATCATCGATGCGCTGGCCGATTTCGATGCGGTCGAGCAGTTCACCGGTATCCGGCGCACTCACGCCGCCACCGGTCACCCGCGTCTGTTCGGGGGGAGCCGCCTGCACCGACGCGTCGAACAAGGTCAGCTCGCCCGCGTCCGGCACCCGCGTGGTGTCGCCATCGAAGGGCGGGGCCGGATGATCGAACGGCGGGGCCGGATGAATGGTCTCCTCGCTCGACATTCGCGTCGAGGGCTCCAGGGGCTCGAGGGTGAAGCCGCCGCGCGTGGACTCCTCCAGCTGCGTGCGCCGGGTGCTCTGATCCTCGTCGTCGGCATTGAGCAGTTCCCGCAATTCGCTCGCCTGATCCGGATATTCGCGCAGGCAGTCGCGCGGATCCACGCGCTCGCCGCTGTGTCGGCGGATCACGAACTCCTCGTAGACCAGCCCGGCCGGGAGCTCCGGTGCGGTGAGTTCGGGGAATTCGGAACAGTATTCGCGCAACCGCTTGGGCGGCAGCGGCGGCCCGATGGGCGGGCTGCCCGGATTGCGCAGCCAGCGGTGTCGCATATCGACCCGAATGAGCTC
This sequence comes from Nocardia sp. CDC160, assembly GCF_035818795.1. Lineage (NCBI taxonomy): Bacteria > Bacillati > Actinomycetota > Actinomycetes > Mycobacteriales > Nocardiaceae > Nocardia > Nocardia sp. CDC160. The sequence continues at coordinate 921,561 of NZ_JAYKYT010000001.1, forward strand.
GAGGAGGGCCCCGCGGCGCAGGGTGCTGGCGTCGGGCAGGTAGTCGGCGATGCGCGGGGGCGCGGCAGCGGAGTCCCAGGCCGCCGCGAACGCGGCGACCGCGCTGAATTCCGTTCCGGCCGAGTAACCCCCGGAACGGTGGTCGGAACCAGAAGTCATGTGCGCACCCATCTGGTCGGCAGATTCGGACAAAGAACCCGCCACACCCGACACCATCATCCCCGACCGATAGCGGGAATGATAACTTGCGGCTCACGAGCGGATCACCCGATTTCGACACGAGGCGACGGGGGAAGACGAGCATGTACGACGAGGGCACGGCGCTGACTGCCGATCGCGTCACTGCCGAAACCACCGAGGAGGTAGCGGTGGCGAGCACCACGACCGATTCCGACAGTTCACCCGAATCCCGTCCGCCCGTGGACCTGACCACGGCCATCGGCACCGCCGCGGCCGTACAGAACGGATCGATCTCCCCGGAACAGGCCGTCGAGGCCGCGCTGGAACGGATTCGCGGCCGGGACCGGAAGTTGAACGCCTTCACCCTGGTTCGCGAGGAGGCCGCCCGCGCCGAGGCGCGCGCGGTGGCCGAACGCCAGGATCTGGACATGCTGCCGCTGGCCGGGGTGCCGATCGCGGTGAAGAACAATATCGACGTCTCCGGCGAGGTGACCCGGGGCGGTTCGCTCTCGGGTTCGGACACGCCCGCCGCGGACGATCATCCGGTGGTGCGGCGACTACGCGCGGCCGGGGCGGTGGTCGTCGGACTCACCACCGTCCCCGAGTTCGGGCTCTGGGGCGTCACGGACGGTCCGGGCAGCATTACCCGCAGCCCCTGGAACACCCGCTACTCCGCCGGTGGTTCGTCGGGTGGTTCCGGGGCGGCCGTCGGCTCGGGCATGGTGCCCATCGCGCACGGCAACGACGGTCTCGGCTCGGTGCGCATCCCGGCCGCCTGCAACGGGGTCGTCGGGCTCAAGCCCGGCCGCGGTCTGGTGCCCGCCGAGGTGGGTGTGGACTCCTGGGGCGGGATGACCGAAAACGGTGTTCTCGCAACGACTGTCGCGGACACCGCGCTCATGCTCTCGGTGCTCGCCGACCGACCGGATCTGGCCGATCTGGAGACACCGCCGACCCTGCGCATCGGCCTGGCCACCGGCGCCCCGATGCCGCTGACCCATGTCGATCTGGCCTGGACCGCCGCCGCCGACAAGGCCGCCGCGGCCGCCTCGCAGGCGGGCCACATCGTCGGTGTGGCCGAACTTCCTTATCAGGGCGCGACTTTCGCGCTGATGCTGCGCTGGCTGGGCAATGCCGCCCGCGAGGCCGCCACGGTCCCGCATCCGGATCGACTGCAGCGCCGCACCCGCACCCACGTCGCGCTGGGTAGGGCGGTGCTCAAGTCGGGGCTGTTGCGGCCGTCCCAGGTGGATCGCGTGGAAGCCCGGCTGCTCGACTACTTCGAGCGCTACGACGTGGTGATCACGCCGACCCTGGCCACCCCGGCGCCGCGCGCCCGCCGCTGGCACTCACGGCCGTGGCTCGCCAATGTGCTTGCGAACGTGAAGTTCTCGCCGTTCACGCCGGTGTGGAATCTGGTCGGCTGGCCCGCGCTGTCGATTCCGATGGGCGTTCACCCGCGCACGGGCACGCCGGTCGCGGCCCAGATCGCGGGCCCGCCCGGCAGCGAATCCACCATTCTGCGACTGGCCGCCCAGATCGAGGCCGCGCATCCCTGGCAGCGCCTGGCGCCCTAGGCCACGCGCGCCCCGGGAACAGCCACGCGAGCCCCAAGAACAGCCACGCGCGCCCCGGGAACGCGAAAGCCCGGGCGGTGGCGGCAACCTCCGACCCTCTGCCGCCGCCCTCCCGGGCGTTCTGGTGAATTGTGTTGGTGCGCCGACAGCCTGCTTCGGGCTATCGAGCGCGATACCGGCTACTGCGCGGCGACCGTTTCCTTCTCCGCGAAGCCGCCCTCGAGGACGCGGGCCGCGAACTCGAGAATGGTCGGGCGGTCGTCGTCGGCGCGCCAGGCCACCGCGAGCTCGCACGGGGCGAGACCGGTCACCGGGCGGGCGGTCAGACCCGGCCAGCGGTACATGGGGACATTGTTCTCGGCCAGCAGGCACACGCCCAGGCCCAGGCTCACGGCCTCCAGGCGCTCCTCGGCGGTGGCCGCCTCCGCGCCGATCTTGGCCGAGCGGCCGCCGCGGGCGTCCGCGCCGAGCCAGAAGTCGCGGGCCGCACCGGCTTCGGCGGGCATGGCGATGAACGGCTCGTCGATCAGGTCGGCGAAGTCGATGCTCTCCTGGTTGGCCAGCGCGTGGTTCTCCGGCAGCAGCACCCAGCGCGGCTCGGTGCGCAGCACCTGCCAGCGGTAGCGACTGGTGTCGGGAACCGGCAGCCACATCAGGGCCAGATCGGCCTGGCGTCCGGCCAGCCCGCTGGACGGGTCGGTCCAGGAGGCGGAGTGCAGGGCGAGCCGATGGCCGCTGGCGCTCTCCAGGTCAGTGATCAGGCCGCGCCCGATGGAGGACTGGATGCCGACGCGCAGCACCTCACCGGCCTCCTGCAGGGCGACATTGGTGACTTCCCAGAGCTCCAGGATCTTCCGCGCGCCCTCGAGGAGTTCCTTGCCCGCGACGGTCAGGGCCACGCTGCGCTGGTTGCGGTCGAACAGCACGACGTCGAGCTGGCGCTCCAGCTGACGAATCTGCCGTGACAGGGTGGGTTGTGCGATGTGCAGCCGCTGGGCGGCGTTCGTGAAATGCAGTTCCTCAGCGACGGCGACGAAATACCGCAGGTCGCGCAAATGCGGGTCCATAGCCCCTTGCTATCAGAATCGGTCTTGATTTTCCAGCCGTATCCGACCCGAAAGTTTGCAACAGGATCAGAAAACAGCCGTCAGGTTTGTTACAGACAGCATAAGACGCCCGTGAAACATTCCGTTAACCGGATCCGCGAATTTCTGGCCACTCAACGGGACTCCACCGCCCGACACCGAGCAAACAGTTGACCAGCGGTTACACACATCACGCCCGCAACGGGCATACCCGCCCGTCATGCCACTGCGGACATCCAGCAACAAGGCACCCGAAGTGCCTAAATCCCAAACCACAACCCCGAGTGACATTCATCACATCAACGCGGAAAGCCGCCCCGAATCATGGGACGGCTTCGATGCGGGGTCCGGGACCGCCCCGAAAGCCCTCCCTTGGGGGTTCGGGGGCGAAGCCCCTGAGAGCTATGAGAGTTATCCCCCGTACACCTTCGGATCCAAGGTGCCGATGTACGGCAAGTCGCGGTAGCGCTCGGCGTAGTCGAGGCCGTAGCCGACCACGAACTCGTTGGGGATGTCGAAGCCGACGGCCATGACGTCCACCTGGGTGCGCAGCGCGTCGGGCTTGCGCAGCAGGGTGACGACCTCGAGCGAGGCCGGGTTGCGGCTGGACAGGTTGCGCAGCAACCACGACAGCGTCAGACCGGAGTCGATGATGTCCTCGACGATCAGGACGTTGCGGCCCGCGATGTCCTTGTCCAGGTCCTTCATGATGCGCACGACACCGGAGGACGAGGTGGACGAGCCGTAGGACGAGACGGCCATGAACTCCATCTGCGTCGGCACGGTGAGCTTCTTGGCCAGATCGGTCATGAAGAAGATCGCGCCCTTGAGCACGCCCACCAGCAGCAGGTCGCCCTCGGGGGCATCGGCCGGGTAGCGCTTGGCGACCAGTTCGGCGAGTTCCTCGACCTTGGCCGCGATCTGCTCCTCGCTGATCAGCACCGACGCGATGTCGTCCCCGTACACGTCCGCTGGTATCCCTTCAGTGATGTGTCGAACCGGCCGCGCCCTCGGCACGCGCGGGTTCACTCTGACCTGAGTATGAGAGTGCCATGTTCACGCGCGGCAACCAACCTGGTCCCGCCGGGTGAACCGCCGACCGCGACACCGCCCTGTCCACGCCATTGTGTGACCAGCGCCTCGACCGCCCGTAACTTGCTGTCGGTCAACGATTTTGCGCCACGTTCGAGCAACCACCCGCGAATGACGCGTCGACGCAGGGCGGGCGCGACAGTGGCGAGCGTCTCGATTCGCAGCGCATCGCCCTCCCGCGCGGCGGCCAGCAACTCTCCGGCGAGCGCATCCAACACCTCCCCGTCCTCCCGCAGCTGCGTCGCCGTCCGCACCAGCGCCGCGGCGACCCCACCCCCCAGCACCTCCTCCAGCAGCGGCAACACCTCCGCCCGCAGCCGCACCCGGGTGAACTCCGGCGCGCTGTTGTGGGGGTCCTCCCACGGATTCATCCCCAGGTCTCCACAGAGCTCGCGCGTCACGCTCCGCCGCACCCCGAGCAATGGCCGCCCCCACGGCTCATCGAATTCCGCCATCCCCTGAATCGACCGCGCCCCGGACCCTCGAGCCAATCCCAACAGCACGGTCTCGGCTTGATCATCGAGCGTGTGCCCGAGCAGCACCGGCAGCCCCTGCCGCGCTTCCTCCAGGGCGGCGTAACGAGCCCGGCGCGCCGCGGCTTCCGGGCCGCCGGAATTCCCGCCCGATCGCTCCACCGTCACCGCGAGTACCTGCGCCGACCGGCAGCCCAACTTCAGCGCCACCGCGGCCGCCCGGTCCGCCACCTCCGCGGAGCCAGCCTGCAATCCGTGGTCGACGATCAGCGCGTCGACCGCATCCGCCTCGGCGCACGCGGCGGCGGTCAGCGCCAAGGAATCCGCGCCACCGGACAGGGCCACCGCGACCACACCGTCGGGGGCGTAGCGGTCCAACCACTCCCGCACGGCGCGCCGCATTTCCAGCGCGGCGCGCGTCTCGGGCAGCCGGGGCCGATCATTCACGCCCAGATCGTCGCATGCGGGCATCTCCTCACCACCGCGCCGGGCCAGGCTGGCGCATTCGATCGCACGCAGGCGCAATCGGTCTCACCCGCGAGCCGAGCGCACGCCGCCCGCCGTCAGCCCAGGACGCGGCTCACCCAGCGCTGCGGTTCGCCGATTTCGTCTGTGCGGGGCAGGGTTTCGGGTTCGGTCCAGATGACGTTGAAGCGATCCATGCCGACGGTGTCCACCACCGCGTCGACGAAGGCCTTGCCGCGCACGTACTGCGCCACCTTGGCGTCCATGCCGAGCAGGGCGCGCAGGAGTCGCTGGATCGGGTTGGTGGGGCGTTTGCGGCGTTGGTCGAAGGCGGCGCGAATGCGGGCGACCGAGGGCACCACGGCGGGTCCGACGGCGTCCATGACGTGGTCGGCGTGGCCTTCCAGCAGGGTGCCGAGCATGAGCAGCCGGTCCAGGGCCTCGCGCTGGGGTGCGGCCTGGGTGGCGCGCAGCAGGCCGATGACCCCGCCCGCGGCCGGGTCCTCCTCGCCGCGGCGGCGCGCCTGCACCGCCTCCGCCAGGCGGGCCAGCATATCGGCGAGCGGTTCGTCCCCGGCCTCGCCGAGCACCTCGACATTGCCGCGCATGTAGTCGGCGATCCAAGGGGCGGAAGAGAATTGGACGCGGTGGGTGACTTCGTGCAGGCACACCCAGAGCCGGAAGTCGCTGGGCGGCACGGCGAGTGCGCGTTCCACCGCCATGATGTTGGGCGCGACCAGCAGCAGGGTGCCGTCGGGTCCGGTGAACGGGTCGTACTGCCCGAGGATGGCGGTGGACAGGAACGCCAGCATGGCCCCGGCCTGCAAACCGGCCGGTTTGCCAACGAATTTGCCCGCGCCCCCGGGCTCCACGCCACTGCCGGTGAGCTGCGACATGGAGTCGGCGGCGGCCCGGATCCAGCCGGGCCGATCCACGATCCGCGCGTCCGGCACCACCGATCCGTCGTCCAGCCCACTGACCTCGCGCACCGGACCCTCGGCCCGCACGGAGGCCGAGGCGAGTTCGGCGACGGCCTGCTCGGCGGAATAGCGCGAGGTCCGCGGCCCGGCGGGGACCAACGCGGAGCCGGTGCGGGCGGCCACATTCCAATCCACCACGCCGGTCAGATTGGTGCGGGTTCGCTTGCTCGGCTCGCGGCCTTCGAATTCAGCGGGGGCCGAAGGGTTCTCGGATCCGGTCATTGTCATCCACCCGTCAGGAGCAGCCACAGTTGCGCAGTGCGTTGGCGACGGCGTCCAACGCGGGTCGGCTCACCTCCGGCGGGCGATCGTTCGACATGAGGGCGAACGTCAGGACCCGTCCGTCGCGGTCCAGCACATACCCGACCAACGCACTCGATACGGACAGAGTTCCTGTTTTGGCCCGGATCCAACCCGCCCCGTCGCGATCCCGGTCGACATATCGGTTCGCCAGCGAACCGGTGCCGCCCGCGACCGGCAGATAGTCCAGCAGCGGGGCCAGCGGGGACCCGGCGGACTTGTCCTTGTCCGAGGCCGGGTCGGCGGTCGAATTGTCCGACACGGCGGCCCCGGCGGGCAGCGCGGCCACGGTCAGCACCCGGTTGAGCAGGCGCGGCGGAATGTGGTCCTCGGTCGAAAGCCCGCTGTTGTCCGACATTTTCAGGCCGTTCAGGTCGAATCCGGCGGCCTGCAGCACGGTCGTCATGGCGGTCACCGCGCCGGTGAAGGAGGCCTCCTGTCCGACCGCCACCGCCACCTCGCGCCCGATGGCCTCGGCCAGCACATTGTCCGAGTGCACCATGGCCTGCAGCATGCGTTCGCGCAGCGGCGCGGACTGCACGGCCGCCAGCTGGGTCGCGCCCGCGGGCGCGTTGCCCAGCTTCACCTTCGCGGGATCGACGCCGAGTTCGGTGGCCAGCTTCTTGCCCGCGTCCAGCGCGGGAGTGGCGGTGCGGGGCGAATATTCGACCAGCGGGTCGAGTCGTCCGCCGTCGATCATGACCGGATCCATCGGGGCGATGGATCCGCCCGCGATATCGGAGGTCTCCCAGCCGGGCGCGAAATTCGGCCCGGTGTAGGCGGAGGTGTCCACCGCGATCGAATCCACCCGCTGCCCCGAGGCCTTGATCTGCGCGACCAGGTCCTGCAGCTTCGGCGCGTCCGGGTAGTAGCCCTTGCCGTCGGGCTGCGCGGTGATGGTCGGGTCACCGCCGCCGACCAGCACGATCTCGCCGGGAGCCGAGCCGGTCACCACCTTGGTGGTGACCCGGTGGTCGTCGGGCAGGGTCAGCAGGGCGGCCGCGGTGGTCAGGATCTTGGCGGTGGAGGACGGGATCATGCCCTTGTCGGCATCCTGGGTCCACAGCACCTTGCCGGTGTCGCCGTCGGACACCGAGGCCGCGAAAATGCCCAGATCCGGATTGCCCACCACCGGGGCGAGCGCGGCGGCCAGACCGGCGGTGGTGGCCGCGGGCGCGGTCACCGGCGCGGGCGCGACCTGGGGAACCGGCTTCACCGCTGGCGGCGGGGCGGCGATCGTCAAGCCCCCGTGCTGGAATTCCTCGGTCCACGGCTTCAGGATCAAGGCCACCGATCCGGCCGCCACCAACACCATGACCAGCACCAACGACACCAGGATCCAGGTTCTGCGCCGACGCTTGGCCTCCAGACCACCGATGTTCTGCTTGCTCCGACCAAACACCTGCCGCTGTCTCCCTGATACCTGTGGTGGGGCTATGGCTACTGCTCGGGCCCCGGGACGTCCCTGCCGAACCCACACACTCGCGGTCCACACTATCCTCGTTGCGCAGTCGTTCCCCCGAACGAGCTGGCGAGTCGGCAGCCCTACCGCCCACAGAAGGAGATGACGTGGAGTTCGACGTCACCATCGAGATCCCCCGGGGTCAGCGCAACAAGTACGAGGTCGATCACGAGACCGGACGCGTGCGGCTGGACCGCTACCTCTACACCCCGATGATGTACCCGGCCGACTACGGCTACATCGAGAACACCCTCGGCGGCGACGGCGACCCGCTGGACTGCATGGTGCTGCTGCCCGAGCCGGTGTTCCCGGGTGTGCTGGTCGAGGCCCGTCCGGTCGGCGTGCTCATCATGAGCGATGAGGCCGGTACCGACGAGAAGCTGGTCGCGGTCCCCAACAAGGACAAGCGCTGGGATCACATCCAGGACGTCGAGGACATCCCGGAGTTCCAGCGCAAGGAGATCGCGCACTTCTTCGAGCGCTACAAGGACCTGGAGCCCGGCAAGTGGGTCAAGGTCGAGGGCTGGGAGGGCCGCGAGAAGGCCGAGAAGCTGGTCGAGGAGGCGTACGCGCGCCTGAAGGAGCAGGGCTCGCACTGAGCCCGTGGGCTCGAGGGCGGCACGGAATCCGTGCCGCCCTTCGCTCTATTCGGCCGCGGTGGCCAGTCCGGCCGTGGTGCGCAGCGGCACTTCGCGCCAGAACAGCACGAGCACGAACGCCAGCAGCGTGACCGCGGACGTGGTCAAGAAGACCGTCGAGAGCGAGTCGGCGAATCCGACCTTGAACGGGTGCGCGAGCACCGGATTGAGCTTCTGGATCACCGAACTGTCGTTCAGGACGCCCTGCGCGGCCGAGGTGTCGTGGTTCAAAAAGCCTTGGGACAGGGCCATATCCGCCGGATTGCCATCGTGGGCGCCGTCGATGACGGCCTTCTGGAAGGCCGGATCCCGACCCGCCGCCAGCAGCTGCGATCGAATATTGGGCCCGAGCCGATCGAACAGGATCGACAGGAACACCGCCGCGCCGAGCGTGCCGCCGATCTGGCGGAAGAAGGTGGCGGCGGCCGTGGAGACGCCCATGTCCTTGGGCGGCAACGCATTCTGCAGCGCCACGATGAGCGGCTGCATGAGATTGCCGAGACCGAAGCCCACGCAGAGCATGAACAGCACCACGATCCAGAACGCGGTATCGGCCTTCAGGTAGTGCAGCAGGAACAGCCCGATCGTGATCATGGCCGAACCCAGCAGCGTGTAGATCCGGTAATGCCCGGTGCGCGAGATCAATTGCCCCGACACCACCGAGCCGATCATCATCCCCAGCACCATGGGAATCATCTGCAGGCCGCCCAGCATCGGGCTCGCGCCCCGGTCCGCCTGCAAATACTGTGGCAGCAGCAGGATTCCGCCGAACATGCCCGCGCCGACCACGAACGAGATGACCACGCCGAGGGCGAAGGTCCGATTGGTGAAGATGCGCAGCGGGATCAGCGCAGCATCCCCCAGTGAGGCCTCCACCAGCACGAACGCGATCACGCCGACCGCGGCGATGACGAAGCAGGACACCGATCTCGCGCTGTCCCAGCCCCATTGGCGACCCTGTTCGGCCACGATCAGCAGCGGGGTGATGGCCAGCGCCAGGATGATCGCTCCCCAATAGTCCACGCGGTCACGGGATTTCTGCACCGGCGGCAGATGCAGCACGCGCGTCACCACCACCAGCGTGAACAGTCCGATGGGCACGTTCACCAGGAACACCCAGCGCCAGCCCGCGATGCCGAGAATGCTGTGCTGCCCGGCGAACAGGCCGCCCAGCACCGGCCCGATCACGCTGGAAGTGCCGAACACCGCCAGGAAATAGCCTTGGTACCTGGACCTTTCACGCGGGCTCACGATATCCCCGACGATGGTCAGGGCCAGCGACATCAGCCCGCCCGCGCCGAGCCCCTGGATCGCCCGGAACGCGGCCAGTTCGTACATCGACTGCGAGAACGTGCACAGCAGCGAACCGGCCAGGAAGATCGAGATCGACGCCAGGTAGAAGGGCTTGCGCCCGTACATATCCGAGAGCTTGCCGTAGAGCGGCGTGGCCAATGTCGCGGTGATCAGGTACGCCGTGGTGGCCCAGGCCTGCAGCGAATAGCCGTTCAGGTCATCGGCGATCGTGCGAATGGCCGTCGACACAATGGTCTGATCGAGCGCCGCGAGCAGGATTCCCAGCAGTAGCCCGCTGAGTATCACCAATACTTCGCGATGACTGAATCCACCGGTCTCGGTCGATTCCCCCACATCGGATGTAGCCATGGCCAAACCTCCAGCTCCCCGCCCAACGATAGGCCGGGAACCGGAGGTACGTAATCCTTTTTCTGGGACCTACCCGAAGGGGTTATTTCCCTTTGAATTCCGGCGGGCGCTTCTCGAAGACGGCCGTTATCGCCTCGGTGAGATCCTCGGAGGGCAGGAACGCTGCATTCCATGTGGAGACGTATCGCAACCCGTCGGCGATCTTCCCGCGCTTGGGCTGATCCAGCACATCCTTGATGCCCTGCACGACCAGTGGCGGATTGACCGCGATCTCCTGCGCCATGGCGTAAGCGGCCTCGAGCACGGCGTCCTGATCCGCGAACACGTCATTGACCAGACCGATCTTCTCGGCCCGCGCGGCGTCGATGTCCTTGCCGGTGTAGGCGAGTTCGCGCACGTGGCCCTCGCCGATGATGCCCGGCAGCCGATGCAGCGAGCCGATGTCCGCGACAATGGCGACCTTGGCCTCGCGCAGGCTGAACTTGGCGTCGGCGCTGGCCAGCCGGATGTCCGCGGCCGCGATCAGGTCCAGACCGCCGCCGATGCACCAGCCGGAGATGGCCGCGATGACCGGCTTGGTGCAGTCCGCCACCGCGGTGACCGAGTCCTGCATGGCGCGCACGTGCTTGAGGAAGTCGGTGCGGGGCGCGGCCAGGGCCTTGTCGGCGAGCAGCGGCCCGAACAGCGGGCTCATGGCGGGCAGGTCCAGGCCGTAGGAGAAGTGCTTGCCCGATCCGGTGAGCACGATGGCGCGGATGTCCGCGTCGGCGTCGAGTTCGCCGAAGATGAGCGGCAGCTCGCGCCAGAAATCGGGGCCCATGGCATTGCCCTTGCCGGGACCGGTGAGCGTCACCCGGGCGATGTGGTCCTTGCTTTCGACGTCGAAAGCCTTCCATTCGGTCATCGGTCCAGCGTATCGGGGGTGCGGGCGGCCCGGCAGCCCGGTGTAAACGCTGTGCTAATTCTGCTGCGTCCCAGTGTTTTCGGCCGGATCCCGCGTCACGCTTATCGGGTCCGCACATTCTGCTCCTCCCGTTTGTGAGGTCACGGTGTCGATGCATCACGGAATCGGCCTGGACCGGTTCAATTCCCTGTCTCGCCTGCGCGCGATTCACGCCCTCTACGCCTGCTGCTGCAATGTCACCTGGGCGCAGAAGATCGCCGACGGCCGCCCGTACCCGGGTCATGCCGCGCTGCTCACGGCCGCCGCCGCGGAGCTGCACGCGCTGTCCGCGGTGGACCTGGAACGGGTCTTCGATTCCTGTGCGCGCGAGCGGGTTTCGGAGCACACCGTCGAGGGGGTGAATCCCCTCGTCCGCGCCCGCCTGCTGGAGTTGCTGGGCCCGGAGGAGGGCTATCCCGAATACTGATCCCCCGCACATCCACCGCAATCGCTCTACCCTGGTTGCCATGCGCCGGTCGCTGCCACCCGTCGCCTCGAGGGTCTCCGACACCTTGATCGCGCGCGGACATCACGGGGTGATCATCACCCAGCCCACGCCCACCCATACCGCGCAGGAAGCGGCCGATGCCCTCGGCGTGACCGTCGGGGCCATCACCAAATCGCTGGTCTTCCTGCTCGACGACGATCCCGTGCTGCTGTTGGTCTCCGGCGCGCACCAGGTCAACCTGGACCGCACCGGCGAGCGACTCGAGGGCACCCTCACCCGCGCACCCGCGGCTATGGTGCGCGAGGTGACCGGCCAGCCCATCGGGGGCGTCGCGCCGCTCGGGCATCCGACCAATCTGCCCACCTACATCGACAACGCGCTGTCGCAGCATCAGGAGCTGTGGGCGGCGGGCGGGCATCCGAACACGCTGTTCCGCACGACCTTCGGGGAATTGGTGCGGATCACCGCGGGGCTGGCCATCGACGTGGACTGAGCGATTTCTTACACGGCGGAATAACCGGGCGGCCCAGCACGTAGGTTCGTGACGTGAGTGATTCACCGACGCCCGGCACCGAGCTACACGTGCCCGACGACCTGAGCGGGATAACCGCGCAGCAGTATCGCGCCGCCATGCGGCACTATCCGGCGGGCGTCACCATCGTCACCCTGAACTCCGCGGACGGTCCGGTGGGTTTCACCGCGACCTCGTTCGCCTCGCTCTCGGCGCAGCCGCCGCTCATCTCGTTCAATATCGCCGAGACCTCGTCGAGCATCGAGGCGATGGTGCGGGCCGAATCGCTGGTGGTGCATTTTCTGGGGGAACATCAGAAGCATCTGGCGCAGCGATTCAGTCGATCCGCCGAGGAGCGCTTCAGCGACCGGTCGCTCTGGACCAGCCTGGGGACCGGTGAACCGGTGCTGCACGGCACCCCGATCTGGGTGCGCGCGACGGTCCACCAGTTGATTCCGATCGGCGATCACACGCTCGTCATCGGCCTGGTCACCCAGGTGCACGACAATACCGAGAGCTCCCCCGCCGTCGGCCCGCTGGTGTATTACAACGGCGCGTACCACCGCGCCGAGATCGCGGACTGAGCCTAGGCCGCCGAGGCTGGAGGCCTATGCGGCGGAGGCCGCGGTGCCGATGCCCAGCGCGGCGAGAATCGCGGCACTGACCTGTTCGAGCCGGGCCCGGATTCGCGGCCGCTTCAGCAGCGCCACCGCCCGCGCGGCCGCGACCGCCAGCACGATCATTTCGATTGCGGCGACGGTGGATTCGATCGCGCCGAGCGTTAGCGTGTTCACGAAGGTCACGTGGGTGAGGAACTGCGGCAGCACCGCGAGGTAGAACAAGCCGACCTTCGGATTGAAGGTGCACGAGAGCAATCCCGCAGCGAACGCTGAGCGAACCGAGACCGGCTTCCCTTCGGCCACCGCGACATCCGCCGCCTCGGTGTCCTGTTCCCGCCCGCGCCGATGCTCGAGCAGCGCCCGAATCCCCAAGTACACCAGGTAGATTCCGCCGATCACCTTGAGCGTGCGATACGCGGTGGCCGACTGCTCCAGCAGCGCCGCCACCCCCGCCGCGACCACGGTCGCCCACACGATCCCACCGAACGCCGACCCCATCGCCGCCGCGACCCCGGGTCGCGATCCGTTCATCGAAAACCGCAGCACCAGAAAGGTGTCCGGACCGGGGGTGAGCGCCAACAGCACGCACAAACCCACGAAGCTCAACAGCAGCGGAAAACTCATACCCTCCATGGCAACCCATCACCGCGAACGCACGCAAGGGCAATACCGCCGACCGCCCCCGACACCGCTGACCCGCCCCCGACGGCCAGGTCAGCGGTACGGGTGGGTTCAGTTCCGCGCGCTGAACTCCGCACCCAGTTCACGGAACACGTCGGTGTTCATCGTGAACGCCAGCCGTGCCTCGTCGAGCACGCGATCGACTTCCGACCCCTCGAGCGGAAGGCGATCCAGGCTCTCGCGGTACTCGCGCTTGAACGCGGCCGGATTGCCGATCTCCTCGAACACGTAGAAGCGCACCCCGTCGCCCTTCTTGGGCAGGTTCCACAGCTTCTCGGCGGTGCCGCGAATGACCTGTCCGCCCGAGAGATCGCCCAGGTAGCGGGTGTAGTGGTGCACGACGTATCCGGCGGGCCACTCGCTCGCGCACTCCTCGACGCGCGCGGCGTAGGCGGCGGTGGCGGGCAGCGCGGTCAGCTCGTCGCGCCAGTTCTCGCCGCCCAGGTGGGCCAGATCGGCTTCGAGCGAGGCCAGCCGGGCCAGCTCCGGTTTCACGAAGGGACCCGCGACCGGATCGGAAGCCAAGGCCTCGGAACGCTTTTCGAGCGCGGCGTACACGAACCACAGCTGCGAGGTGTACCGGTAGAACGCCTCGACCCCGAGTTGCCCGGTCAGCAGGTCACGCATGAACGTGGAGTGCTCCGCCTCGTTGTGCTGCTGCTCGGTCGCGGTGCGAATGAGCGTCGAGAACGGGGTGCCGGTATCCAACATGGTCGAGCTCCTCGTGATCAACTCCGGGGCACCCCACTTTGGCTACCCTAACTTCACTTCGACCATACGCCCCAGCAACCATCACGCGATTCGAACTTCCCGCCCCACCCCCTCCAACTTTCGGACGATTTTTCTATTCCGGACGTGCCCTTCGTCACACCGCATCGATCCCGTCGACGCTCCGCCGACCGCCTGGAACAGTGGTCCCATGGCCACTCGAGCCGCCGATACCCCACTGATCCCGATGCTCATCGCCGCCACGGAGAGCGCCGAGCCCTCCGGGAACCGATTGCTGACCGACGACCTGGCGATCCGCGTGCTGCCACTCGGACTGCGACCGCTGGTACGCAACCGAACCACCCGAGGCTGGTTACGCAAGGTCATGGAGCGGGAAGGGCCCGGGCTGTGGGACAGCTTGGCTTGTCGGAAGCGGTATTTCGATGAGCAGACCGATGCGGCCGTGCGGGCGGGGGTCGGGGCGGTGGTGGTGCTCGGTGCGGGGCTCGACACTCGAGCCACGCGGCTGGTGGCGGCGGCCGGGATTCCGGCCTTCGAGGTGGATCTGCCGGTGAACATCGAGCTGAAGCGGCGGCGAATAACGCTGCCGGACAGCGTTGTTCAGGTGGCGATCGATTTCGAGACACAGGATCTCGCGACGACTCTCGCCGAGCGTGGTTACCGGGGCGAGGCGACAACGCTTTTCCTGTGGGAAGGGGTTACCCAGTACCTGACCGAGAAGGCGGTGCGCTCGACGTTGGAGACCCTCGCCGCCGCGCCCGCGGGGAGCCGACTGGTCTTCAGCTATGTCCGACAGGATTTTCTCGACGGCACGAATCTCGAGGGGTGCGAGCGCGCGTATCGGAGATTCGTTGCGGGAAAAGGTATTTGGCGATTCGGATTGCTGCCCGCGGACGTTCCGGGCCTGCTCGCCGAGTACGGGTGGCGGGAGCTGGAACAGGTGGGCGGGCGGGAGTACGTCGACCGGTTTCTCGAGCCACTCGGCCGGGGTGCGGAAGGCGTGCCGGACCTCGAACGCTGCGTCACCGCGACCAAGATCTGAGCCCGACGAGCCCGGCGGGCGGGGTTGACAAGGCCGGGAATCGTCTGCCAATCTCTGCAATCAGGTCATGAGTACCAGCGTCAAGCCCCGGCTAGCTGGTCGGCAACCCTCCTCCGCGGTGGGGTGCTCCGGGTGACGACCGGGCCGTAGCCCGACCGGGTACGGCAAGCGCGGACTCTCGATCGATATCCGTCTCGAAGCAGACACCTCCGATCGCGTGTCCATGAACCCGATGGAGTTTCGTGATGACCGCATTCGCCGACCAGACCTGTGCCCCGCTCGCCACCGTGTCCGGCTGTGACCTCCAGGTTCCGCTGGTCCAGGGCGGGACCACCACCTACGCCAACTTCGACTACGCCGCCAGCGCCCCCGCGCTGCGGCAGGTCACCGACCGCGTCGCCGAGCTGCTGCCGTTCTACGCCAGCGTGCACCGCGGCGCGGGCTACGCCTCCCGCGTCTCCACCGACTGCTACGAGTCGGCGCGCGGTTCGGTCGCCCGCTTCCTGAACGCGGCCGACGACCAGGTCGTGGTCTTCACCCGCAACACCACCGACTCGCTGAACCTGCTGGCCTCCTGCGTGCCCGGCGACACCGTGGTGCTGGACGTGGAGCACCACGCCAACTTCCTGCCCTGGACCCGGCACGGCCGCCGAGTGGTGCCGGTCGCCGACACCATCGAGGAGACCATTCAGCGCCTGGTCGCCGAGCTCTGTTCGAAACCGGCCGCGCTGCTGGCGGTTACGGGCGCGTCCAATGTGACCGGTGAACTACTGCCGCTGGAGCGGCTGGCCTGGATCGCGCACCAGTGCGGCACCCGCATTCTCGTGGATGCCGCGCAGCTGGCCCCGCACCGCCGCATCGACCTGCGGACCGCGGGCATCGACTATCTGGCCTTCTCCGGCCACAAGGCCTACGCCCCCTTCGGTACGGGCGTGCTGGTCGGCCGCCGCGACTGGCTCGACGCGGCCGAGCCCTACCTGGCGGGTGGCGGCGCGGTGCGCTCGGTCTCCACCGAGGGCGTCGAGTGGGCCCCGGCCCCGCAGCGGCACGAGGCCGGTTCGCCGAACGTCCTGGGCGTGGCCGCATTGGCCGCGGCCTGCGACGCCCTCGCCGACCTGGACGAGACCACGGTCATCGAGCACGAGCAGTACCTCACCCACCGCCTGCGCTACGGCCTGAAAACCGTTCCGGGCGTGAACTTCCTGCGTGTCTGGCGCGACAGCACCGACGCCGTCGGCATTGTCGCGTTCACCATCGACGGTTTCGAGCCCGGCCAGGTCGCCGCCTACCTTTCGGCCGAGCACGGCATCGGCGTGCGCGACGGCCGCTTCTGCGCCCACCCGCTGCTGTCTCGCCTCGGCGTGGACGCCGCCCTGCGCGCCAGCATTGGCCTCGGCACCACCGCCGCCGACGTGGACCGCCTCATCGAGGCCATTGCCACGCTGGTCGAGAACGGCCCGACCTGGAATTACGCGCGCACCGAGGGACATTGGAACCCGGTCCCGGAGACCCGACCGTTCGGCGACTCGTCGACCGGCGCGGCGCCCTGCGGATTCTGAGCGCGGATTCCGAACTACGGCACGAGGTATCGGGCCGCGAGCTCCTCGATCACCGGATCGTCATCCGCCACCGCGTCCAGCAGGTCGAGATCGTCCTGCACCGAGACCTGCCGGGTGTCGCCCTGCTCGGGATCGGGCGGCCCGTCCTCCTCGAGTTGCCGCACCATCTTCTCGCGCACGCGGTCCCGCAGTGAATCGCTCATACGCAGAGCATGCCCCGGTTAAACAGGCGCAATCCAGCTCCCCCACGGCGTGTTCCGCACAATGGTGAAGACAATGAGGAAGGCGAGCGCGAGCCACAGCGCGTATTTGGGCAGGATCTGGGGTAGTCGCGGCGGTGTCGGATTACCGCGCCAGCCGCGCACCAGCCAGGTGCCCCACCAGGCGAGGAAGCCGAGCGTCAATGGCAGCAACAGCACATTGCTGTGAATGGCGTCGAGAATCCGGCCATCGGTGAGATTGTGCAGCCCCCGCAGCCCGCCGCAGCCGGGGCACCAGTACCCGGTGAGCTCGTAGAAGGGGCAGTACCCGTAGGTGCCGGACACGTGCGGATCCCGGAAGTGCAGCAGCGCCAGCCCACCGGCCACGGCCCCACCGGCCAGCAGCGGTAGCCCGACGCCGAGCCACCGCGGGCGCGCGGGCGATTCGATTGCTGCTGCCGTGGTATCCACGACCACCAACGGTAGCCGCGCCGCCGCCGACCTGCCAGATCACTCCCGACTTCGCACCCCGCGGGGCTCGAGCGCGCTTGGGTATGCTGCCCCGACAATCATTTTCGAGTTCGGGGGAAGTCCACTCATGTCACAGAACTCAGGTGGCAGCAAGATTCGCGGCGCGCTCGCCGTGGTCGGCGCCATCGTCCTGATCATTGTCATCAAGGTCGGCATTCGCGTCATCGGCCACCTGTTCGGCCTCATCGGCCTGGCGGTGGTTCTGCTCATCGCGGTGGGCGCGTACTTCGCCCTCAAGAAGAAGAGCGAGACCGCGACCACCACCGCGCCGGTGTATACCCCGGCCCCGAGCCCGTACGACGCCAATACCCCCGCCCAGGGCTACCCGGCCCCGCAGGGCTTCCTACCGCCCCCGACCGGCGCGCCCGACCGGGGCTACCTGCCGCCGCCGAGCGGTGCGGCTGTCCCGGGTTACGCCGCGCCGCCGACCTACCCGCCCTCGGCGAATACCGTTCCCTCCCACGGGCATCCCGCTCCCGGCTACGCTCCCGCGCCACAGCCGAACTACCCGGCCCCACAATCCCAGCCTCGTTACCCCGTGCCGAATCAACCGGGCTACGGCGCGCAGCCGCCGAATCCGTATGCGCCGCAGGGCTACCCGGCCCAGCAGGGCGGATACCAACAGCAGGGATACCAACCGCAGCAGGGTTATCCACAGCCCGCACCGCCGAATTATCCCCAGCAGCAGCGGTAATCCAACTTGCCGCGTCAGCGAATCGGCGCGCGTTCCACGACCGGCGCGGTCAGCACCCCCGCGAGCATGTCGACGATCTCACCCCAGGCCGCCACATCGCCCGCCGTCACCCGCCCGGCCTCCACGGCCCGCTCGTGATCGGCCAGCAGCGCGAACAGGATGGTCGGCAAGGCCCGTAATCGCCGCAGCCGCAACCGTTTCGGCAGTTCGGTCAGCTCCCGCTCGAGCTGCCGCATGATGACCCGGACCGAGGTGCGCCGCGCCGATTCGAGATTGGCCGCGTCGTTGACCGCGGGGTGGGTGTGTATCTGTTCGAGAAACCGCCCGTAGTGGTCGATCCCCTGCTGATCGCTCAGCTCGAGCATGGGAATGACGAGCGCTTCCAGCAGATCGTGCACGCCGGTCGCGCCCGCGGCCGACTGTTCGGCGAGCAGTTCCAGCCGCCGCACCTCCAGCGTGGCGAGCCGGTGTTCCACCACCGCGAGAATGAGCCCGTCCCGGGATCCGAAGTGGTACTGGATGGCCGAGTTGTTCCGCTGTCCCGCGGCCGCGGCGATATCGCGCAGCGGCACCGCCTGCCCGCGCTCGGCGATGAGCCGTTCCGCCGCCTCGATGATGCGCTCACGCGCCTGCGGCTGCTGCTTTTTCTCGCTTACCGCCACCGCTCGCCCTCCTCCTCGACACAGTGTGCACCATAGCCGTTCACCAGCGGATAAAGAACTTCACCTTGACGGTTAAGAATTATTGCTTAAAGCTGCTTGTGACTGTCGTCACCCGAGAAGGACTGATTTCGCGATGATCCTGGACACCTTCCGACTGGACGGCCGCGTGGCCGTCGTGACCGGCGCGGGCCGCGGCATCGGCGCCGCCACCGCCCTGGCCCTCGCCGAAGCCGGTGCGGACGTGGTCATTTCGGCCCGCACCGCCGCCCAGCTCGACGAGGTGGCGGGCAAGATCCGCGCCCTGGGCCGCACCGCCGTCACCGTCCCGGCGGACCTGTCGGACCTCTCCGCCGTCGCCGCCCTCGCCGATACCGCCGCCGAGCTCGGCCGCCTCGACATCGTGGTCAACAATGTCGGCGGCACCATGCCCAATACGTTCCTGACCACCACGTCCGAATTCCTCGAAGAGGCATTCCGTTTCAACGTCTCCACCGCGCACGCCCTCACCCGCGCCGCGGTGCCGCACATGCTGAAGAACGACGGTGGCTCGGTCGTCAATATCTCCTCGATGATGGGCCGCTCCCCCGGCCGCGGCTTCCTGGCCTACGGCACCGCCAAGGCGGCCCTCGCGCACTGGACCCGACTGGCCGCCGCCGACCTGTCCCCGCGCATTCGCGTGAACGCCATCGCCGTCGGCTCCGTGCTCACCTCGGCACTGGAAGTCGTTGCACAACAACCGGAGATCAAGAAGCAGATGGAGGACGCCACCCCGCTGCACCGGCTCGGCGAGCCGTGGGAGATCGCCGCCGCCATCGTCTACCTGAGTTCACGCGCGGGCGGTTACGTCACCGGCAAGGTGCTCGAGGTCGACGGCGGCATTGCCGCACCCAACCTGGACCTTCCGATTCCGGACCTGTAATCGTCTGCACCACAGGAGCTTTCCCATGACCTATCGCGTAGTCCAGTGGAGCACGGGCAATGTCGGCCGTCGCACCCTGCGCTCCATTATCGCCCGGCCCGAACTCGACCTGGTCGGCGTCTGGGTCTCCAGCGCCGAGAAGGCCGGTAAGGACGCCGGTGAGCTGGCCGGTCTCGACCGCGAAATCGGTGTGACCGCAACCCAGGACGCCGAGGCGCTGCTGGCGCTGCGGCCCGACTGCATCATTCACACCGCCATGGCCGACGACCGCCTGATGGAGGCGGTGGAAGACCTGAAGGCCTTCCTCCGCGCGGGCATCAACGTCATTTCGAGCAGCCCTGTCTTCCTGCAGTTCCCCTACGGCACCCTCCCCGATGAGGCCATCGCACCCATTGTCGAGGCGGCCGAGGCGGGCGGAGCCTCCCTGTGGGTCAACGGCATCGATCCCGGCTGGGCCAACGACTGGCTGCCCCTGCTGCTGACCAGCGGCTCCGAGCGCATCGACAAGATCATCTGCTCGGAGGTGATGGACTACTCCACCTACGACAACCCGAAGGTGCTGTTCGACATCATGGGCTTCGGCAGCGCGCTGGACGATCTACCGCTGCTCCTGCAGCCGGGTGTCCTGACCCTCGCCTGGGGCAGTGTCGTTCGCCAGCTCGCCGCCGCCCTGGACATCGAACTCGACTCCGTCACACAGCATTTCGAGCGCCTGCCCGCCACCGAGGAGCTGAAGGTCGGCAGCCACACCATCGCCGCGGGCACCGCAGCGGCCTTGCGCTTCCAGGTGCACGGCATCAGCAAGGGCCGCGAGATCCTCACCCTCGAACACACCACCCGCCTGCACCCCGACCTGGCGCCCGACTGGCCACAACCCGCCGGAAAGGGTTGCTACCGAGTCGAAGTCCAGGGCGAGCCCGACTACATTCTCGACCTCCAGCTCTACAGCAATGGTGACCACGCCGAGGCGGGCATAGTCGGCACCGCCGCCCGCCTCGTCAGCGCCGTCCCCGCCGTCGTCGCGGCCCGCCCCGGCCTCCTCACCGCCACGGACCTCCCCCTCACCACCGGCCGCGGCCTGGTCTCCTGACCCTCACCACACCCGATAAGGCACCGTGGCGGCGTATCCCTTGGTCCGATCCGCCACCACGGTCAGCCACAACCGCCACTCCCCCGCCACCGGCACCGGCACCGCCCGCGACACAAAGTAATCCGGCCCGAGCTCCACCGGCTCAACCCGCCGAAACACCACCTCCACCGGCCCGGTCCCACCCTCGACCCGCTCCAATCGCCCGGTGACTTCCAGTGCCCCAACCGGCATGCCCGACGAATCACGCAGCCGCACAGTGAATTCCTGCCGCCCGGCATGCGTCCCGTCCACATGTACCTGCGCCCGCAGCGGCCCAACAGATGCCTCCAAAGTGGCCGCCGGATCATAGGTATCGCGCGCCGGAGCAACCCCCGTCAGCAGTGCGGTCACCACCAACACCGCAACCTGCAGCCCGATCTCGGCCCACACCGATCGGCCCGACCGCCGCCCGATCGTCCATCGCCGCGCCGAGCTCGCCCCAGCCAACACGACACCGCCGGTTCCGGCCGTGCGCACCACCAGCGCCACCCCCACCGCCAACGCCGCCAGCACCAGCTTCACCAACAGCAACCGCCCCCACGACGTATCCCACAGCGCGGCAACCGGACTCACCGCCCGCCAACTCTGCACCAGCCCGCTCAGCACCAGGACGGTCACCGCCCCGCCCGCCACCGGCCCGAATCGCGCGACCACCTCGGCCCGCCGCGTCGTCCGCCACGCCAGACCGACCAGAATCACCCCGCCAACCCACACCGCCATGGCGACAACATGCAGGACCGTCGAACTTACAGCAGCCCAACGATATTCACCCGTCACGGCATGACCGGACACCGCCACAGCGAGCACCACCGCGGCGGCCGCGGCTCCCGCGGTCATATCGCGTCTGACGGCAGTGACTCTTCCCGCCGTCGCCGCCCAACCCAGCACTGTGGCGGCGACAACCCGAACCAGCGCCGAGGCACCCAATAGTGAGGCCGCCGACTGCACCCACACTTGCGCGTTGCCCCATCCGGCAGCACCCGCGAGCCGCCCCGGCGTGGCCGCGAAGGTCAGGAAGGCCGCGATCGCCGTCGCGGCCGCACCGACACGGATCACTTGGGTGATCGCGCGGGCTCGCGACGCTTCCGGCCAGATCAGTCGCACGGCGAGTGGAATGCCCACAGCCAGCACGATTCCCAGGTAGCCGACTGCCGTCAGTAGTCGCACCACGGTGTCGAGCATGGCGATCAGCGGGTCGAGGTGGGCTGCGGTCACCGTCAGGTCGGGTGGGACGCCGATGCCGAAGACGATCGAGCCCGCCACCACGTGACCGTCGGCCGACAGCAGTGACCAGCCCAGCAGGTAGGTCCCATTGGCAGTTCCGGACCGTAGCGGCAGCGCGATGGTGCGCCCGCCGTTCGAGGTCTCGGCATTGCCGGTATCCACGCGCCCGCCATCGCGATCAGTCACCGTGACCGCGTTCGGCGCGGCCGTCACCGGCTCGTCGAAGGTGATCGACACCCTATCCTGCGCGTGATCGACCATTGCGCCATACGCCGGGTCACTGCTGACGAGCACCGCATGCGCGGAAGCCGTTGCCGCGCCGAGGAATATCGCGGCGGCCGCGTATCCCAGAAGAAGTATCAGCGCGGCGAGCGACCGCCGCGTCCCGCGCGGCGACCGTCTCGCGGTCATCTCTTGATGCGAACGCGCCGCAGCTTCGGCGCGGCCGCCACGGCCAGCGCACCGAGCGCGACAACCAGGGCGGCCTCGGCGAGTCGGCGTGACGAATCCTTGTGCGTCACGGACTCGGTCGGCGCGGCGGCGGGTTGTCCGTGCGTACCGTCGTGCGCGGCCGACAGTTTCAGCACCGGCGCGGGCTTGTCCGGGGTGGTGCCATCGGAGGATCGCTCGATCCAGGAAACGACCGAGCCGTCGCTATAGGTCTGAATGGCCGGAAACGCCAGTTCATTGGTGTGTGGCAGCGGGCCGACCTGGAGTTTGAACTCCCCGAATTCCCCGGGTCGAATCGAAACCCCGTCGCGCGCCGTGAAAGTGACGCTCGAGACGTAGTCGCTGACCTTGCCACCGTGCCCATTGTCGACCGGTGTCGCCAGGGTGGCCCGCTGCTGCGTCACGTCCCATCCCGCGACCGACTCATTGCGCACCACCGCGAGCGGATGATCCTGCGGCAGTGTGATTTCCAGCTTCACCGTCCCGGCCGTGGCCGATTCGGTCGGCACTCGCACCGTCACCACCGCGAATTCGCCGGGCTCGGCATCGGGCGCGCTGATCCCGACGTGGGCCGCGGCCGTCGGTGCCCCCGCCAGCCCGAGTCCTGCGGCGACCACCGCCACGGCGGTCCAACGTGCGAATGTCACTGTGTTTCTTCCTGTTCCGTGTAATCGGTGAGCCGCGTCGCATCGATGACCGCGATGGCTCGCCCTTCGTGTGCGAGAACGACGGGTCCAGGCCGTCCGGCGATCCGGCTGACTGCCTGCGCGAGCGGTTCGGTGGTGCCGACGAATGGCAGCGGTGTTCCGAGATGTTCACTCACCGTGTCCGTCTCGGGTGCATCGGCGAGGTCGGCGGCCGTGACGGCACCGAGAATCTCGGCCACCACGGTCGGTCCAGAGGCCGGGCGCTGCAGAACAACGGGCAGCGCGTCACTCTCACCCAAGAGCGCTCGCGCCTGACCCACGGTCGTCCCCGACGGCACCGCCGCCAGATTCGCGTCCCGCTCGAGGTCGCTCAGCACCGCGCCGACCGCCACGCCGGTCGCCGCCGTGGTCAGCGGAAATCCCAGGCTGCCCAGCCATTCATCGTTGTAGTACTTCGACAGATAGGCCCGCCCCGAGTCGGGCGCGATAACCACCACCACATCCTCGGGCCCGAGCGCCCGCGCGGTCCGCAGCGCCGCCGCGATGGCCGTCCCCGAGGAACCGCCCAGCAGCAGCCCTTCCTCACGCGCCACCCGAAGCAGGATCCGAATGGCCTCGACGTCGGGTATCCGCTCGATCCGGTCCACCACCTCCGGGTGATATGACTCCGGCCATTCATCCACCGCGGTCTCGGGGTGCCGGAAGTGCCCGACCGCCTCCACGTACCAGATCCGCCCGTCGCCGCCGCCGTACACCGAGGTCACCGGGTCGGCCCCGATGACGCGGACGGTCCCGCCCGACGCCTCCTTCAGATATTCACCGGTCCCGGTAATGGTTCCGCCGGTCCCGATGCCCGCCACGAAATGCGTGACGCGCCGGCCGGTCTGCTCCCAGATCTCGGGTCCGGTGGTCGCCCTGTGCGCGGCCGGATTGGCGGGATTGTCGTACTGTCCCGCGAACCAGGCCCCGGGAATCTCCGCGGTCAACCGCAGCGCGACCGAGCGCAGATGTTCGGGATGGTCGACCGGCCGCAGTCCGGGCGTCTCGTGCACCTCGGCGCCGTGCGCCCGCAGCAGTGCCTTCTTCTCCGCGCTCACCCGATCCGGGACGACCACGATGGTCCGGTACCCGCGCGCGGCCGCCAACGCGGCCAACCCGAGCCCGGTATTGCCGGAACTGGCCTCGACCACCGTCCCACCGGGACGCAGCTCCCCCGCCTGTTCGGCGGCAAGCAGCATGCCGAGCGCGGCTCGATCCTTGACGCTCCCACCGGGATTCAGATATTCGAGTTTCACGTACACGGTGGCGCGGATGTCGTCGACGACCCGGTTGAGCCGCACCAGCGGCGTATGTCCGATGGCCTCGGCGACGGAGTCGAACACGCCCGCGGCGTGCGTGGAAACACCGGTCATGCGGCAGCCCTGCCTGTCTCGCCGAGCGCGGTGAACAGCTCTCGGCGCAATCGGAGATATTCGGGATCATCGTGGTCACGCGGGCGCGGCAGCTCGATCGACAAGTCCCGCACCACTTTTCCGGGCCGCGGCGTGAACACCACGACCCGGTCGGCCAGCCGCAGCGCCTCGTCCACGTCATGGGTGACGAGTACGGCCGTGAATCGATCACGCTCCCACAGCCGCGCGATCTCACCCTGCAGGGTCGCGCGGGTCAGGGCGTCGAGCTTGCCCAGCGGTTCGTCGAGCAGGAACAGGCGCGGTCGATTCACCAGTGCGCGCGCCAGCGCGACCCGCTGTGCCATGCCGCCGGAGAGCTGCGCGGGGAAGGCATCCCGGAAGCCCTGTAGCCCAACAAGTTCCAGCGCCTGCACCACATGCTCCCGCTCGGCAGCCAGCGTTCCGCGCGCCTGCGGTCCGAGCGCGACGTTCTGCTCGACCGTCCGCCACGGGTAGAGCGTCGGATCCTGAAACATCAAGGCCCGATGCGGATCCGGGCCGACAATGGGTTCGCCGTCCGCGCGTAGCGCTCCCCGGGACGGCCGCTCCAGCCCGGCGAGCAGCCGCAACAGCGTCGACTTCCCGCACCCCGACGGCCCGAGCAAGGCCACGAATTCCCCCGGCTCGATGCGCAGCGAGATATCGGTGAGCACCCGCAATCGCCCCAATTCCTGTGCGCGGGTCGGCACCGGCGCGGGCCGCCCCAGTACCCGGTCCAGGATTGTGCGCTTGCGCGCCCCCGCCACCGCGAACTGGTGTGACACCCCGTCGATATCCACCGCGATCCCCTGGCTCACCATCGCACCAAATCCTTCTGCCAGGCCAGCGCGCGATTGCGCACCCGGAGCAGACCCGCGATCGCGGTGCAGCACACCACGATCATGATCACGATCGCCGCGTACATGCGCGGGTACGCCGCCCAGCCCTTGGTCCACTGGATGTACCAGCCCAGCCCGTTCTTCACCCCGAGCAGTTCGGCCACCGCCAGCGCGGTCAGCGACGCGCACAACCCCATGAACAGGCCGGTGAAAATGTTCGGCAGCGCACCCGGCACCGCCACCCGCCAGATCAGAAATCGATTCGAGGCACCCAGGGTCTGCGCCACATCGAAATATCCGCGCGCCACCCCGGACACGCCCACCCGGGTCAGGAACGACACCGGGAACCACACGCCCAGCGCCACCATGAACAGGCTGCCCAGATACGTGCTCGGAAACAGGATGAACACCAGCGGCAGAATGGTGGCGGGTGGCACCGGCCCGATGGTCATGAGCACCGGATTCGTCCAGTAGGCAACGCTTTTCGCCCATCCGGTGGCAATGCCGGTCACCAACCCGCCCGTCGCGCCGATGGCGAATCCCGTGACCAGCAACAGCAGCGAGTGCCACGTGCACGACAGCAGCAGCCCGCCGTCCTCGTAGAACACCAGCAGCATCTGCTGCGGCGAGGCGAAGTGCGGCGGCTCCAGCCAGCCGGTCTTGGCGGTGCTGTACTCCCACACCAGGAGCCATGCGGCCAGCACACCGATCCAGGGCGTCCAATGCCGCAGCCGCAGCGTCGCGCCGCGATGGCGATAGGCGAGCGCGGCCCAGGCGGTGAGTCCGAAAGTTATTGCCGCAAAGAGTATTCCGACGGCGGTGGGCGCGGCCGCCGAAAGCTGGTCCGGCACCACCAGCGTCACCGCCGTGGTCAGCACCCACAGCGACCAGGCCGTGGCGAAACCCAGCGTCGGCGCGTACGCGATCGGCCGCTTCGCGACCTCCGTTTTCGCCTCCGCCGCAAGGGTTTCCGCCGGAGCGGTCGTCACCACGTCAGCCCCAGATCCGCGTACACCTTGTCGGCGAGCACCCGCGCATCCGTCTTCCGGTCCAGATACCCGGTCTTGGCGAACTTCTCGATGCCCGGGGTGATCTCCGGCTTGAACTTCACCGCGGACGGGTTGTAGCCGTAGGTCTTCAAGGTCGACTCGACCACCGTCAGATCCGCCGCCACATATTTATTGTCGACCTCGAGCGCCGCGGTCTGCGCCAGATTGGCGCCCACCCAGCGGCTGCCCTCCGCCCACGCGGTGACCAGCGCCCGCGCCGTGTCCGGATCCTCCCGCAGTAGCCGACCATTGATCGCGGTCGCGCAGCAGAACAGCTCCCGATTGGCGCCCTGCTGATTATTGGTCAGCTCGCGCGCCTTGCCCTTCAACAGCGGGAGCAGCGCGTTCGGGTCACTGCCCGCGACGGCCTGGATCTCGCCCCGGGCCAGCGCGTCCCCCAGCTGATCGCCCGGAAACACCCGCCACTCCACGTCCTGACTCGGATTGATCCCCGCGTCCAGCAGATCCAACGAGAAGAACGACATGGACGAATCCCCGATGGCCGCCACCCCGATGGTCTTGTTCCGCAACTCGGCCACCGACCGAATCGCGCTCTCCGGCGGCACGATGATCCGCAAGCACCCCTCGTGCAGCCCCGCCGCCAACTTGGCATCGATCCCCTGCTCGATCGGCTTCAGCCACGAGAAGAAGATCCCCGGCGCCGCATCCAGCTTCCCGGCCCCCACCGCATCCTTGATCTCATCGGACCCGGTCTTGACCACCTCGACCTTCAGCCCATGCTTCTCGAAAATCCCCTGATGCAATGCCGCGAACAACGGCGCCTCACAAATCCCACCCCCGAACCCGATCTTCAACGCCCGATTCGCCGCCCTCACCCCCGGCGTCCGCCGCGCGGTCAACCACGCCCCCACCCCACCCCCGGCAACCACCGCCGCCGCAATCCCGGCCCCCGCGAACAACTTTCGCCGCGAAATCCCCGGAACCTCCACCTCCCCAGCCGCTCCCAAGTCCTCCGACTCGTCCGCATCCCGCCCAGCGCCCAGCTCGCTCTCACTCACCCCGCCACACTCCCAAACCCACCCACCCCCCAACCAGACTTCCCCTCACCACGAACACAAGTCCCCCAAACACAAAAAGAGGCGAGGACCCACTGGTCCTCGCCTCTTTCCGAGCCGCCTGGGGGAATCGAACCCCCGACCTTTTCATTACGAGTGAAGCGCTCTACCGACTGAGCTAAGGCGGCGTGCCTTGCGGCGCTCGCGAGTCTATCGTCTCGTGCCCGTTTCGCGAAAACGGGTGGTCGTGGTCACCGAGGGCACGCCGGGTCAGGTGGAGCGGGCCGCTATCAGGGCGGCGGCCATGGCGGCCAGGGCGAAGCGGGGCTTCACGTTGGTTTCGAGGGCTTCGCGGCAGTCGAGGACGGCTTGGATGGAGAGGAGTAGGCCTTCGGGGCGGACGTCGGTGGCGAGTTCGCGGATCTGGTCGGCCATGTCCGGGTGGGTGAGGACGACGCCGGAGGAGGAATCGGGTTTGGCGGCGCCGAAGCGGACGGCGAGGGCGTCGCGGTACATGCCCGCCACGTCGATGAGGGCTCGGTCCAGGGCGTCGCGGCCGGTGCGGGTGGAGCGCGATTTCTGGCGTTTCTCCAGTTCTTTCAGCGCGCCCGCGGAACCACGGGTGGCCGAGGCCGCGCCCTTGCCGGTGCCGCCCGCGCCCAGCGCGACGGCCAGTTCCTCGCGTTCCTTCTCGTCCCGCTCGGCACTGACCTGCTTGGCCTCGTCATCGGCGGACTTCACCAGTTCGTCGGCGGCGGCGTAGGCCGCGGCGGGCCGTGCGGTGGCCGTGACCAGCGCGAGGGCTCGCTTGCGGCGGGCGCGGGCCTGGTCGTCGGTGGCCAGTCGCCGGGCCCGGCCCACGTGACCGCCGCTGACCGAGGCCGCCCACTCGGCGACCTTCGCGTCCAGGCCGTCCCGCTCGCGCAGCACCTGCGCGATGGCGGCGACCGACGGCGTCGCCAAATGCACATGGCGGCACCGGGATCGCAGCGTGATCGAAATATCCTCCGGATCCACCGAGGGCGCGCAGAGCAGGAACACCGTCCGCTCCGGTGGCTCCTCCACCACCTTGAGCAGCACATTGCCCGCCGCCTCGGTCAACCGGTCGGCGTCCTCGACCACGACCACCTGCCAGCGCCCGGTGCTCGGCCGCCGCGAGGCCACCTGCACGATCTCGCGCATCTCCTTCGTGCCGATGCTCAGGCCCTCGGGCACCACCCGCCGGACATCGCCGTGCGTTCCGGCCATGGTCGTGGTGCACGCGTGGCAGCGCCCGCAGCCGGGCGTCCCCGCATCGGTGCACTGCAGGGCCGCGGCGAAACACAGCGCGGCCACCGAGCGCCCCGATCCGGGCGGCCCAGTGAACAACCACGAATGCGTCATGGCCGACGACGATCCGGCCCCACCCCGCGCCGCCACCGCCGCAGCCGTCAACTCGGACTCGACCGCACCCTGGCCGACCAGTCGATCGAAGACACCCGCCACGCCGACAACCTTAGCCGCCACCCCCGACAGCCAGGCCGACGGTCAGTTGGCGCGCTGATACGTGGTGTTGGCTCCGTCCAGCGACTCCCGAATGATGTCGGCGTGGCCGGAATGATGCGCGATCTCCCGCAGAATGTGCAGCAGGATGTAGCGGACGGTCAGGTGGACGCGTTCGGGAGCCCAGGGCGCGGTCGGCGTCGGCACCGAATCATCGAGGTTGGGTAGCTCGCGGATCAGCTTGGCCGTGTGCTCGGCGACCACCTCCCACTCCGCCAGCAGTCCCGCCACCGTCTGATCCGGGCCCAGCCGGTACTCGGAATCCATTCGCGAGACATCGAATTCGGAGTTCGGATCGCGCTCGACCAGAATCGTCGTCCAGTGCTTCTCCACGTTCACCGCGTGATTGAGCAGACCGCCGAGGGTGAGTTCACTGACCGTGGTGCGCTCGCGCGCCTGTGCGTCATCGATGCCCCGGAGGGTGATCCGGAACATCTCCCGCTGACTGTCGAGAATTTTGATCAGTTCTTCACGCTCGAGGTCGACGGTCATCGAATGTCCTTCCACTGGTTCGAATTCCAGTACTCACGCTACGGCAGGACACCGACACCAACGCGGCGAAAAAGCGAAGCGCCCCCGCGACGACGGGGGCGCTTCGATCGTCCGATCTCAGGACTGCGCGCTGGCAGCGGCCTTCTTCGCCGGGACCTTCTTGGCCGCCGCGGCCTTCTTGGTCGTGACGCCATCGGCCGTCTTGGCCGCCGCCTTCTTCGCGGCAGCCTTCTTGACGACGTTCTTGGCCACCGCGGTCTTCTTGGCCGCGGTCTTCTTCGCCGCCGCCTTCTTGGCCGTCTTCTTCGCGGCCTTCTTCACCGGCCCGCGGGCCCGTCGATCCGCCAGCAGTTCCGAGGCCCGCGCATCGGTGATGGATTCGACCTCATCGCCCTTGCGGAGGCTGGCATTGGTCTCACCGTCGGTGACGTACGGGCCGAATCGCCCGTCCTTGATCACCATCGGCTTCTCCGACACCGGGTCCACACCCAGCTCACGCAGCGGCGGCGCGCTGGCCGACTGCCCGCCACGCCGCTTGGGCTCGGCGTAGATCTTGAGCGCCTCCTCCAGCGTGACCGTGAAGATCTGATCCTCGCCGGTCAGCGAGCGCGAGTCCGTGCCCTTCTTCAGGTACGGCCCGTACCGCCCGTTCTGCGCGGTGATCTCGTCCCCGGAAGCCGGATCCACACCCACCACGCGCGGCAGCGACAGCAGCTTGAGCGCGTCGTCCAGGGTCACGGTCTCGACACTCATGGACTTGAACAGCGACCCGGTGCGCGGCTTCGGCTTGTCGGCCGCCTTCTTCGCGGTCTTCTTCGCGCCGGTGTCGATATCGTCGGCGGGCTCGGGCAGGATTTCGGTGACGTAGGGCCCGAAACGCCCTTCCTTGGCGACGATTTCGTGCCCGGTCGCCGGATCGGTGCCCAGCGAACGACCCTCCTGCGGCGTCGCGAACAGCTTCTCCGCGACCTCCGGGGTCAGCTCGTCCGGCGGCAGATCATCGGGCAGGTTGGCCCGTTGCGAGATCGGATCCCCGTCCGGGTCATCGGGATTGACGATCGTGCGCTCGAGATACGGCCCGAACTTGCCGACCCGCACCACCACATCGCGGCCCTCGGCATCGGCGAACAGCTTGATGGAGTTGACTTCTCGCGCGTCGATGCCGTCGAGCCGTTCGCCCACCATCTTTTTCAGGCCGCCCGAGCGCGCCACCGAACCCTCGGCACCGTGATCGCCGCCGAAATAGAAGGAGGACAACCAGTTTCCGCGCTGTTCGCGACCACCGGCGATGGCGTCGAGGTCATCCTCCATGGCCGCGGTGAAGTCGAAGTCCACCAACCGCCCGAAGTGCTCTTCCAGCAGCCCGATCACCGCGAACGCCACCCACGACGGCACCAGCGCGCTACCGCGCTTGTACACGTAGCCGCGGTCGAGAATCGTCTTGATGATCGAGGAGTAGGTCGAAGGACGGCCGATACCAAGGTCTTCCAGCGCCTTGATCAGCGAGGCTTCGGTGAATCGCGCCGGTGGATTGGTGGTGTGCCCGTCCGGCAGCAGCTCGATGGCCGTCACGCCCTGGCCCTCGGTCAGCGCGGGCAGCCGCGATTCGGCGTCATCGGACTGGCCGCCCGCCTCCTCGTCGACACTCTCCACATACGCCTTGAGGAAGCCCGGGAAGGTGATGGTTCGGCCGGAGGACGAAAACACGCACTCCTCACCGGAATTCGCGACACCGGTGATCCGCACCGTCAAGGTGGTGCCGCGCGCGTCCTGCATCTGCGAGGCCACCGTGCGCTGCCAGATCAGCTCGTACAAACGGAATTCGTCGCCGTCGAGCTTGTTGTGCAGCTGCCCCGGCGTGGCGAAGGTGTCACCCGCCGGACGAATGGCCTCGTGCGCCTCCTGCGCGTTCTTGACCTTGCGGTTGTACTGCCGCGGTGTGGGACTCACGTACTCCGCGCCGTACAACTGGGTGGCCTGCGCCCGCGCCGCCTGAATCGCCGACTCCGACAGGGTGGTCGAGTCGGTACGCATATAGGTGATGTAGCCGTTCTCGTACAGCCGCTGCGCCACCCGCATGGTGCGCTCGGAGGTGAAACGCAGCTTGCGCCCGGCCTCCTGCTGCAGCGTCGAGGTCATGAACGGCGCGTACGGCTTTCGCGTGTACGGCTTGGATTCCACCGAGGTGACCGTGAAGTCCACCCCGTGCAACGATTCCGCCAATCGCTGCGCGTACCCGGCATCGAGCACGACGACGCCCTGCGATTTCAGCTGCCCGTCGGATCCGAAATCACGACCGGTCGCCACGCGCGCGCCCTCGACACTGACCAGGCGCGCACCGAAAACCCGCGGATTCCCGCCCTCTTCATTGCCGCCCGCGTCCAGCTTGGCCGCGATATCCCAGTACTCCGCGGACCGGAACGCCATGCGTTCGCGCTCCCGCTGCACGATGACGCGCGTCGCCACGGACTGCACCCGGCCCGCCGACAGTCGCGGCATGACCTTCTTCCACAGCACCGGCGAGACCTCGTAGCCGTAGAGCCGGTCCAGGATGCGTCGCGTCTCCTGCGCGTCGACCAGGTCCTGGTCCAGCTCACGGGTGTCGGCGGCGGCGGCCTGAATGGCGGGCTCGGTGATCTCGTGGAACACCATGCGCCGCACCGGCACCTTGGGCTTGAGCGTCTCGAGCAGATGCCAGGCGATGGCCTCGCCCTCGCGGTCGGGGTCGGTGGCGAGATAGAGCTCGTCGGCGTCGGCCAGCAGGCTCTTCAGCTCACTGACCTTCCCCTTCTTATCGGGGCTGACGACATAGATGGGCTCGAAGTCGTGATCGACATCCACGCCGAGGCGCGCCCACTGCTGTCCTTTGTATTTGGCGGGCACATCCGCCGCACCGCGCGGCAGGTCCCGAATATGACCGACCGACGCCTCGACCACGTAACCGCGGCCCAGGTAGGGGGCGATCTTCTTGGCCTTCGTCGGCGACTCGACAATCACGAGACGACGCAGGGAGCGGCCCTGGTCGGGCGCTGCCTTGGAGTTCGGCGCTGCACCGCGGTCTCGTGTTGCCACCGGCGAACACACCTTTCGTCTCGATCCGCGTCGGAGCTGGTGTACGCGCTCTACCGCGGCTGGGGCAAACGGCTGCGATGTCCGATATCGCTGCCAGCAACGTTTATACCGTGTTCAAAGGCCGCGGCTGGTGCGCGGCGACGATGTAGCCCCTGATCGTGATCGAGTGTAATGGGTCCAGATATGGGTCGTCCCCCACCGCCCGGAGGCGATGGGGGACGGAACCTGTGGGTTGGCTCGCTCTCAGAGCGCGCGAACACCGGTGGCCTGCGGGCCCTTGGTGCCCTGGCCAACCTCGAACTCGACCTTCTGGTTCTCCTCGAGGGTGCGGAAGCCCGTTCCCTGGATCTCGGAGTAGTGGACGAAGACGTCAGCGGAGCCGTCCTCGGGCGCGATGAAGCCGAACCCCTTCTCCGCGTTGAACCACTTCACAGTTCCCTGTGCCATTCTGTTCCTTCTCTTTCCATACCGGAACGGCGGACAAGTAGGTTCATCCACCGGGTCCGTTCCGACCGCTGTACTCTGTTCCCCCTGCAGGAATCACCCAGTACACCGTTCGCAACATCGATCCTGCTGATGGTTTGGACTTTGGATCCGTTCCCTCGAACACAGAAGCTTGCGACCAGGAACCAGTGAACCATGTCTTCGGGCAATTCAACAGCCGAGTTACCCACAATTTGCAAAAAAGTTGATCTTGCGAATGCGCAGGTGAGGGGCATAATGCCCAAATCCGTACTTGAAGTTGGTTTGCTTCCAGATAACAGAGCGAGCATCTGGCAAACAGGGTGTGAGACAGGCCGCTACTCGGTAGTGAAATGGCAGGTAGAGCGGCGGGCGCACACACCTTTCGCACCCGTTGGGCGTGTCGCGGTGACGACTCGATGAATGATGAAGATCAGCCGCGACGGACCGGAGACAACAGCGACATCAGCTACGGGAGATCGTTGCTGAATCGTGTCCTAAACGGCGGCGTTTCAGGCGACGGCAGGCTCACGCACGTCACCGAACTACCGCCGCGTGCGGCGCAGATCACGAAATGGCCCGAATGGACATCTCCGGATGTCATCGCCGCAGTTCAGGAGGCCGGAATCGAGGAGCCGTGGAGCCACCAGAGCCGGGCCGCGGACCTCGCCGCGGCGGGGCGGCACGTGGTGGTCTCGACCGGGACGGCGTCCGGAAAATCGCTGGCGTATCAGCTGCCCGTCCTGACCGCGCTCCAGGCCGATCCGCGGGCCACGGCCCTGTATCTCTCGCCGACCAAGGCGCTGGGCGCCGACCAGCTGCGCATGGTCAACGAGCTGACCAGCGAAGATCCCTTGCGGAACGTGCATCCCGCGCCCTATGACGGCGACACACCGGCGGAGATCCGGCAGTGGGTGCGCGCGCACGCGCGGTGGGTATTCACCAATCCGGACATGCTGCACGTGGGCATGCTGCGGTCGCATCAGCGCTGGGCGCGGCTGCTCCGGCAGCTCAAATACGTCGTGGTCGATGAATGTCATATCTACCGGGGGGTTTTCGGCTCGCACGTGGCGCTGGTCCTGCGCCGACTCCGGCGACTCGCCGCGCGGTACGGGGCGGATCCGGTTTTCGTGCTGTGCTCGGCGACCACCGCCGATCCCGCGGCCACCGCCGAAAAGCTGATCGGCGCACCGTGCGTCGCGGTCACCGAAGACGGGTCGCCGCAGGGGTCGCGGACCGTGGCGCTGTGGGAGCCGCCGCTGCTCGGGGCCGGTGTGACCGGGGAAAACGGTGCGGCGGTGCGGCGTTCGGCGGGTGCGGAGGCCGCGACGGTCATGGCGGATCTGGTCGCGGAGGGGGCACGCACCCTGACCTTCGTGCGCTCGCGACGCGGGGCCGAACTGGTGGCAATGGACACGCGACGCCTGCTTGCGGACGTGGACGCGCAGCTCCCCGGGCGTGTCGCGGCCTATCGGGCCGGATATCTGGCCGAGGATCGGCGGGCCCTGGAGACGGCGCTGTCGGAGGGCGCGCTGCTGGGCGCGGCCACCACGAACGCCCTGGAACTGGGCGTGGACATCGCGGGGCTGGATGCCGTTGTGGTGGCGGGATATCCGGGGACGGTGGCCTCCTTCTGGCAGCAGGCCGGGCGCGCCGGGCGACGCACGCAGGGGTCGTTGGTGCTGCTCATCGCCCGTGACGACCCGCTGGACACCTACCTCGTGCACCATCCGGAGGCCCTGCTCGGGCGGCCGCTCGAAGCCAGCATCACCGATCCGCACAATCCCTACGTGCTCGGGCCGCACCTGTTGTGCGCGGCCCTGGAACAGCCGCTCAGCGATGCCGAGGTGCACGACTTCCGAGCCTGGGATCTGCTGTCCGACCTGGCCGAACAGGGTTTGATCCGGCGTCGGGACGGCGTGGCCCGAGACGGAAGCGCGCGCTGGTTCGTGACCGCCGACGCGCATCCGCACGACGCGGTCGACGTGCGCGGCGGCATCGGCACCGCGGTCGCGGTGGTGGATGGGGAATCGGGCCGCATGCTCGGCACCACCGATGCCGGTCGGGCCCCGGCCACGCTGCATCCGGGAGCGGTGCACCTGCACCAGGGCGAGAGCTATGTGGTCGACGAGCTGGACCTGGACGAGGGCGTCGCGCTGGTGCACGCCGACACGCCGGGGTGGAGCACCAGCGCGCGGGCGGTGACCTCGCTGGAGATCGAGGAGGTGACCGAAGAACGCCGATATGGCTCGGTCACAACGGCTTTGGCGCACGTCCTGGTGACCCGGCAGGTCATCGGCTACCTGCGCCGACTGCCCAGCGGCGAAGTGCTGGACATGATTCCGCTGGACCTGCCCGCGCAGACGCTGCCCACCCGGGCGGTCTTCTACACGGTCACGCCGGGCCTGCTGGCCAGGGCCGGAATCGACGCGCGACACGCCGCGGGGGCGCTGCACGCCGCCGAACACGCCGCCATCGGCATGCTGCCGCTGGTCGCGACCTGCGATCGCTGGGATATCGGCGGCGTGTCGACGGCCGAACACGCCGATACCGGGCTGCCGACGGTCTTCGTCTACGACGGCCATCCCGGCGGCGCGGGCTTCGCCGAGCGCGGGTTCGCGCGACTGCGGGACTGGCTGACGGCCACGCTGGGGGCCATCGACTCCTGCGTCTGCGCCACCGGCTGCCCGTCCTGTGTGCAGTCACCCAAGTGCGGGAACGGCAACAATCCCCTGGACAAGGCCGGTGCGGCCCGGCTTTTGCGGGCAATCCTGGCCGAGCTCGGGGAAGGTGACGATGGCACCCCCGAACCGTGACGCCGCCGTCGCCGGAGCGAGACCGGAGCGCCATCCGACCAACCAGTCGGCGTGATCAGCTGGTTGGTATCGGGCGCGTTCGGAGTGCTCGGAGGTGTCTGCGACACGCCAGGGGCCGAAGACGATTAAAAAGGGATGTGATCCTGTTAACTGAGGGGTTGCTCCGTTCGATAATGTCGCCCCCGGATTTACCTGTGCATTCATTCCAATGAGTCTCGGAGAACGAATTGGAAAGTGATCGATACCCAATCAATTCGCCGATCATATTCATCGAATTTCGACATTGATCGACTGCCGATGTGGCCCGCGCCATCGCATTTCTAACCAACCGCTCGGTACGAGATATTGCCTCGCTACCCCTCTCCCTCCGCCGGTCCCGCCCGCGCCGCCGCGCGCACCTCCCGACGCCCCAGCGGACCCAGCGAAATCCGCCCTTCGGCCGTCACCGTCACATCCCATCCGCGCACCACGCAGCCCGCCGACCGCGCGCCCATCCGGTCCACCACCTCGACCGCCCGGGCGCAGGCCGCCGCGCTCCCACCGTCGAGGGCACCGGCCGCAGCGAGCGCGCCCAGGTCCGCCGCGGCCTGCACCCGATGTCGAGCGGCCACCGCGACGCCGATCTGCGCGATCAGGACCATGGACGTGAGCACGCCGATCAGGGCCAGGCAGGCGGTGACCGTCACCGCTCCCGCCTCGCCGTCCCGTCGGTCCCGGCCGGTCGGTCTCATCAGGGCTCCCCCGGCTCACGAGCCGCCACGGCCGTCGCGCGCAGGATGAGGGGAAGCACTGTCGCGCGGGCACTCACCTCCGCCACGACCAAGTCGCCGTCGGCACTGAGTTCGATCCGGGCACCGGGTGGTGCGACCCGGCGCGCGGTGGAGACCGCCGCGGCCGAGTCGCCGCGCGCCGCCAGGCGGGCCGCCTCGCGGGCGGCATCGACACAGCGCACCTGCGCCGACACCGTCAGCAGGGCTCCGATGCCGAGCAACAGCACCGCGACCAGCGCGGCCAGCGCAATGGCCGCTTCAACGGTCGCCATGCCCGCCTCGGTATCCAAAGGTGGTGTGGCATACGTCACTTGACGGGAGTCTTCAGTGCCTTGTCGATGATCTTGGTCAGCGCATTCACGATGCTGTCGCCGGTGACCACGGTGTACAGCACCGCCCCGAAGGCCGCCGCGGCTATTGTCCCGATCGCGTATTCTGCCGTGCTCATACCGTTTTCGGCGGTGAGAACATGCCACAGTCGAGTTCGGGCTCCCCAGAACAGGCTTCGAACGGTCGATCCCACACTCACTCCTTCCCTCGCTCCGGTGCGGCGATTCCGCACCGGCACAGTCGTCCTCGGTCACAGCAGTCCGCCCTCCAGCACCCGACCGGCCAGGCCGATCACCACGGGAACGATCCCCAGACACAGGAAGGCGGGCAGGAAGCACAGGCCCAGCGGACCGCCGATAAGCACACCGGCGCGTTCGGCCCGCGCGGCGGCGGCGTCCTCGAGCTCCGCGCGGCGGCGCTCCGCGAGTTCGGCCACGGCCGTGGCCAATCCGGCTCCCGAGCGCGCGGAGCGGCGCGCCATCCGAGCCAGGGCCGCCACCGAGTCGTCGGCGATTCCGGCGCTGGCCTGCGCCCAGGCCATGGTCGGATCCGCGCCCAAGGTCAGGAGATCGGAGGCCCGGCGCAGGGTTCCGGCCAATGGCTCGGGGGCCTCGGCCGCGACGGCCGCCGCCGCTGCGGCGGTGGGCAATCCGGCGCGCAGGCAGGCCGCCAGCAGGTCGAGGGTCGAGGCGACGCCGAGCGGGTCCGGCTCCGTTCCGGCCGTCCCGGCGCTCGGCCCGCTGGGTGCGGGGTCGTGCAGTCGACGAAGGCGGCGGACCGCGTCGACCCGACCCGGCAGCATCAGCAGGGCCGCGGCCGCGAACAGGGCGGCGCACGATGCGGTCATCGCAGTACCCGGTCGGTAATGGCATCGGCCCACAGCAGTCCGGCGCAGGTCAGGGCGGAGCCCAGGGGCAGCAGCACCGTGCCCGCCGGAGAGTAGAACAGCACGCGCAGCGGAGACGCACCCATGAGCTGACCCAGTCCGATGCCGAGCAATGGCAGCAGGGCCAACACCGTCGCGGTGGCACGGGCGCCCGCCAGCGCGGCCCGGGTGCGCTCGCGGAAACGCCTGCGGCCGAGCAGATCCAGACGGGCCGCGCCGAGGAGCTCGGCCAGCGCCAGACCGTGCCGCTCGGCCACCCGCCAGGCCCCGGCCACCCGCTCCAGCTCACCGGCCACGATCGAGCCGGGACGGCGCAGGCCCTCGGCACCGGACCCACCGAGTCGGCTGCGGGCGGCGCTGGTCGAGAAGGCCCGCGCCACTTCCGCTTCGGTCTCCTGGGCCGCCACCCGGGCCGCCGCGCTCGGATGCGCGCCGATGCGCAGTTCACCGATCACCGCCTCCAAACCCTCCAGCAGGGTGGCGGACGCCGCGGCACGCGAACGCTCCCGCCGAGCCCGCCGGTGCCGAATCCAGATCGTGATCGTCATCAACAGGGCGGCCACCACCGGCCCCGGACCGGCCAGCACAGCCGTCGGCACGCAAACGAGGGGTGCGATTCGAATCATCCAGCAAGAAACAGGCTTTCGAGGTTTCTCGGCCCGAACGAACAGCCACTCGAAGCGGAGACGACTCGCGGGCGCGGGCGCGAGGAGCAATGCGAACGCGAGGCAGGCCAGCACCGGCGCGATCGCTCGGGGGTCGAGGTTCATCAGCGGCTCTCCGTCGATGCCGGACCCGAATCATCCTCCACCACAGCGTCTTCCAGGAGCTCATGCCGAGAACATGGGTTACGCAGGCTCAAACGCAGACCGGTGAATCTCGATCCGGCCACACCGAACGGGCTGCAACACAGTGGCTTACCGCCGCCGGGGCTCGGCTGTGACGGTTCCGAATCGGCCGATTCATTCGTGGGGATCATCTGCGGTCCTTTCGTCGAGGAGATTGCGAAGAGCCGGGGCGGCCGGGGCCGGGCAGCCGTCGGCGGTCCAGGCGGGTGTGATGCGCACGCGACCGTCGACAGGGGTGACCATGCCGATCTCCCTGAGCGTGCGGCGGCCGTCGGTATGGCGATGGACATGGAGGATGACCTGGATGGCGGCCGCCAGTTGGCTGTGCAGCGCCGCGGCGGGCATACCGCCCAGGGCCGCAAGGGCTTCCAGCCGAGCCGGGACCTCGCCGGGCGAGTTGGCGTGCACGGTGCCCGCGCCACCGTCGTGGCCGGTGTTCAAGGCAGTCAAGAGATCGACGACCTCGGCACCCCGGACCTCGCCCACGACAATGCGATCCGGGCGCATGCGCAGGGCCTGGCGGACCAGATCACGCACCGTCACCTGGCCCGCGCCCTCGATATTGGCGGGTCGCGCGACGAGCCGGACCACATGGGGATGCGGCGGCGCGAGCTCGGCGGCGTCCTCGACGCAGACGATGCGCTCGGTCGGGGCGACCTTCGCCAGCAGCCCGGACAGCAGGGTGGTCTTGCCCGACCCGGTGCCGCCGATGACCAAAAACGCGAGGCGGGCTCGAACAATGCGCTCCAGCAAGGCCTTCGCGTCCGGAGGTACCGTGCCCGCCGCGGCGAGGGCATCCAGTCCCAGGGTGGCGGGCCGCAGCACCCGCAGCGACAGGCAGGTCCCGCCGTGTGCGATCGGGGACAGCACCGCGTGCAGCCGCACACCGAACGAATCCCCCAGCGCCGCTTCCGATCCCGCCAGCCGACCGTCCACCCACGGCTGTGCGTCATCGAGGCGGCGGCCCGCCGCCAGCGCCAATCGCTGCGCCAACCGCCGCACCGAGGCCTCGTCCGGAAACCGCACCGAGGTGCGCCGCAGGCCGTGGCCGCGGTCCACCCACACCGAATCCGGCCCGGTGACCAGCACATCGGCCACCTCGGGATCGTGCAGCAGCGATTCGAGCACACCCGCACCGGTCATCTCGGTCTGCAGCAATCGCAAGGCGCGCAGGAGATCCGTATCGGCCAGCACCCCGCCCGCCTCGGCCCGGATGGCCGCCGCCACCCGCGCCGGATCGGGATCGGCGGTGCCCTCCGCCAGCCGCTCCCGCACCCGCTCGAGCAGCTCCGCCGTCACGAGTTCACTCATCGCGCACCTGCACACGGGCTGTTCGGTGCACCGCCGCGTGGTGTGAGCGCGCGATACGCCACCAGGCGGCCTCCGGGCGGACCGGATTGCGGCGTGGCTCCGAGTAGTCCGCGAACAGCGCCGTCAGGGCGGTTTCCGCGGCGGTGCGCAACGGCCCCCGGCGGCGAACGGTGAGTCCACCCCGTTCCAGACGCTCGGCGAGTCCGGGTTGGGAGGGAACCGTGGCCAGCAGCGGAATCCCCAGGGCCGCGGCAATATCGGTCGCGGCGAGCCCACCCGGCGACGGCCCTCGGACGATCACCCGCACATTCGGATTGCGCGCACCGAGATAGGCCGCCGCCGACTCGGCCGCCGCGACCGACCGCAGGCGCGCCTGGGTCACCAGCACCACCAGGTCAGCGCTGTCGAGAGCCTGATCGGTGTACGGCCCATGGTCACTGGAGAGATCGGCGACCACCAGATCACCCGCGGCACGCCCGCCTTCGATCACGGCCCGCACCGCCGCTGGCGAGAGCGAGGCAGCAGTGATGTCGGGATCTCGGGCGGGGTCGGCGGTATCGCGCTCGATCAGGCCGACGACCTCGGCCCCTGAATCCTCTTCCGTTCCGGGTGAATCGATTTCGAGGGCGCGGCCGACGGTCACGCCGGAATCGTGTGCGGGAGTGCCCCTTCCACAGGACAGCACCGCCAACCCCGAGACAACCGGCAGCGCGGCATGCAATGTCGATGCCGACACGCGGCCGCGTTCGATGGTGAGATCGGGCCACCGCAGCCCCGGAGCCTTCTCGAGCCCGAGCAGTAGATCGAGCCCGCCGCCGTACGGGGCGCAATCCACCAACAGCGTGCGATCCCGGAAACGGCCTGCGGCCGTGAGGGCTACGGCCGCGGCGAGCACCGACGCGCCCGATCCGGCCCCGGCACCCGCGACCGCCAGCACCGCGCCGTCACCCGGGCGGCGACCGTCGTGGGCGGCGAAGGCGGCGATGAGAGCGTCGGCGGCGGTCGGGAGGGCCAGCACCGCCTCGGCCCCGGCGGCGGTGGCGGCCTGCCAGTCGAGCAAACCCGGTTCGCCGTCGGTCACCAGGAGGATTCCGGCGCGGCGGGGGTGCTCGGCGGATGTGCAGCTAAGCGCGGCGGCGGTGTCGAGGATGATCACCGAGGCCGCGCCCCAGGCATGGCGGCCGGGCGGCGGCACCCGCTCGTCGAGCGGACGGTCGGCCGCGGCGGCAATGCGGCGAATCTCATCGCGCAAGCGGGGATCGGCGACCAGCGACAGGGCCGGTGGGGTGGCGGCTTCGGAGTTCATGCTGGTCAGCGTCGCCCGATTCGGAAGTCGGCGACAGGGCCCGCACGGCGAGTGTGGATAACACGCGGCCTGTGCAGAACTCGAGGCGAGGATGCGGAGCCGGACCTGTCCGGAAATAGAGGACGGCCCCAGCCGGGGGGGGGAGGAGGCTGGGGCCGTCGGGTTCAGCCCCGGGGGGTCGGGCTGAACGCGCCTGGACCATGTCCAGGTAATTGCGATACTACACCCAAGCCCCGGCAGGATTGCAAGTCCGCCCGGCGAGTCTTTTTCCCGCCCTGACGGCTCGGCTTCCGACTGGCTAACCCGGACAATTCCCACCGCCGAAGTGACCGCCGCCACCCGGGTCCGCCACGC
Source organism: Nocardia sp. CDC160 (assembly GCF_035818795.1). Taxonomy (NCBI): domain Bacteria; kingdom Bacillati; phylum Actinomycetota; class Actinomycetes; order Mycobacteriales; family Nocardiaceae; genus Nocardia; species Nocardia sp. CDC160. The sequence continues at coordinate 962,987 of NZ_JAYKYT010000001.1, forward strand.
GCATGAAAAAGGGCAGGTCCATCGCGCGGACCCGCGCGCCACGCCCAAGATGCCCACGACGCGCCGCCGAACCATATCCTGGACGCGTGACAGCCGAACGCGGACGAGTCGCCGCCTTCTTCGATCTCGACAAGACGGTGATCGCCAGGTCGAGTGCCTTCGTGTTCAGCAAGCCGTTCCTGGACCAGGGTCTTCTCAGCCGCCGCGCGGTGCTGGAGAGCAGTTACGCGCACTTCCTGTTCTTGTTATCGGGCGCGGACCACGACCAGATGGAGCGCATGCGCGAGCATCTCACCAAGATGTGCGCGGGCTGGGATGTCGACCAGGTGCGCGCGATCGTCGCCGAGACCCTGCACGACATCGTGGATCCGCTCATCTACGCCGAGGCCGCCGATCTCATTGCGGACCATCGCATTCGAGGCCACGACGTGATCATCGTGTCGGCCTCGGGCGAGGAGATGGTCGCGCCGATCGCCGCGGCCCTGGGCGCGGACCACTTCGCCGCCACCCGCATGGTCATCGAAAACGGTAAGTACGCGGGCGAAGTCGAGTTCTACTGCTACGGCAAGGGCAAGGTCGAGGCGATCGAAAAGCTTGCCGCGCAATACGATTACGATCTCTCGCGCTGCTACGCCTACTCCGACTCGATCACGGATCTGCCCATGCTCGAGGTGGTCGGCCACCCGACGGCGGTGAACCCCGACCGCGGCCTGCGCCGGGAGGCCAGCGCCCGCGGCTGGCCCGTGCTGACCTTCTCCAACCCGGTCTCACTGTGGGCCCGCATCCCGGCCCCGACCACCACCACGGTCGCCGCGACCGCCGCGGTCGGCCTCGGCGCGGTGGCCGCCGGTGCCCTCACCTACCGGCTGCTGCGCCGCCGACGCTGACACCCGATCAGTCGGAAACGCCCGGACGCAAAAACCATCGAACACGCCGGGTATTTCAATGTTTCCCCAGGTCTTGATGTGATGGCGGTCACGGGGTAACAATGGATGCACGGAAGGACGGAAGGCCAAGATCGGATCGGAAGAGAAGGTTCGACCTCCCATCCCACCCTTCCCAGCACGGACACCAGGCACCCACGCGGAGCACGCCGCGACAAGGGCACGAGTAGTTGTGGGCCTGCGTTATCCGGGATTTCGACGGCGAGGGCCTCGCATCCAAGCGGGGATGAACCACCGGATCCTGGAGAGCTCGCCGAGGCCGCTAGAACACAACCCGAGAAGCACGCTTGGTAACCGGGTAGTCCGTGCTACGCGGGCGGTGAAGTCGCATAACGCGACGGCGCCGCCCGCTTTGATGTGGCCGCCCGCTTTGATGTGTAGGAACAACTCTCGGACTCTCAGGGGCTTCGCCCCCGAACCCCCAAAAGACTTCGCGGGAGTTACCCCGTAGCCGAGTCGGCGATCGAACGGGCCTCTCGCGCACCGTCTTCCAGCGCGCCGCAGGTGAAGATCACCCAGCCGCCCACACCTTCTGCCGTGCCCATGCCGAAGGCGGCGGCGGCGTCCAGGTAGGCCTGGCGGCGGCGGAGCCAGAAGACTTCGGGGACGCCGAGGCTGTGGGGGTCCAGGCCGCTGGACACGGCGACCAGGCGGGAGGCGGCGCGGGCGACGATGCCGTCGGCGGTGCCGAAGGGGCGCAGGGAGAGCAGTTCGCCGTGGACGATGGCGGCGATGACGGGCGCGGGGGCCTTTGTGGTGGTGATGGTTTGGGCCAGCAGGTCCAGGCGTTCGGCGACGCCGGGGACATTGCGGGGGCGGCCGAGTTGTTGGTCGTCGTCGACCATGTCGGCGGCGGCGAGCAGGTGCAGGCGGGCCAGGGCCTGCAGGGGCGCGCGCTGCCAGACGCCGACGAGGTTGGTCAGCGCCTCGGCGTCGAGGGCCTGGCCGACGCGCAGCGAGCCCGCGAGGATCGGGTCCTCGACCCGGCCGTCGGCGGGCAGGTCGATGGTGCCGCCCTCGATGGCCGCGGAGGAGCGGGCCGCGCGCACGGCGGCCTCGGCGGCGGTGGTGGGCCAGCCGCGTCGGTTCGCCCGGTGGCGGTGCACCTCGGCGAGGGCGTCACGGGCCTTGTCGGCGGCGTCGCGCACGCCGGGCAGGTCGACGAGGGGCTGCAGCGGGTCGGTCACGAGGTACGAGGCTACTGCCGGGTGCCGTGGTGACCCACGACACCCGGTCGGTCAGCTCACCAGCAGGTCGCGGCCGGGAATGGCCTCGAGCAGGCGGCGCGTGTAGTCCGACTGCGGATTGTCGAAGACCTCGGTGGTGGAGGCCGCCTCGACCACCTTGCCCTGACACATGACCAGGACATCGTCCGCGATCTGGCGAACCACGGCCAGGTCGTGGGTGATGAACAGGTACGTGAGTCCCAGCTCGGCCTGAAGCTCGTTGAGCAGTTGGAGGATCTGGGCCTGCACCAGGACGTCCAGGGCCGAGACGGCCTCGTCGCAGACCACCACCTCCGGCGAGAGCGCCAGCGCGCGGGCCACGGCGACGCGCTGACGCTGGCCGCCGGAGAGCTCGTTCGGATAGCGCCGCATGACCGAGGCCGGGAGCGAGACCTTGTCGAGCAGGTCGCGCACGGTGGCCTCGCGTTCCTTCGGGGTGCCGATGCGGTGGGTGCGCAACGGCTCCTCGATGGTGCGGTAGATCGAGTACATCGGATCCAGGGAGCCGTAGGGGTCCTGGAAGACCGGCTGTACGCGGCGACGGAAGGCGAACGCGCCCTTGGCATCCAGCGTGGCGACCTCGCGTCCGTCGAAGGTGACACGGCCCGAGGTGGGTGGCAGCAGACCCAGGACCATTTGCGCCACGGTCGATTTGCCGGAGCCGGATTCACCGACGATGGCGGTGGTGGTGCCGCGCCGCAGGGTGAACGACACATCGTCCACGGCCCGCAGTTCGGTCGACTTCCACGGTGCGTTGCCGCGGATGCGGAACACCTTGGTGAGCCCCTCGACCACCATCACATCGTCGGGGGCACTGGCGAATTCGGCATCGGTCTCGGCCAGCTGCCCGGCCATGGCGACGGCCTGCTCGCGCACCTCGGCGCGCTTGTGCACCGAGGAGAGCCGCTGCGAGGCCAGCGACGGCGCGGAGTTCACCAGCTTCTTGGTGTACAGGTGCTGCGGTTCGCGCAGAATCCGCAGTGCCGGACCGGATTCCACCACCCGGCCCCGGTACATGACCACCAGATGCTCGGCTCGCTCGGCCGCGAGCCCCAGATCATGGGTGATGAGCAGGACCGCGGTGCCGAGTTCGGCGGTGAGCCCGTCGAGATGGTCGAGGATCTGCCGTTGCACGGTCACGTCCAACGCCGAGGTCGGCTCGTCGGCGATGAGCAGTTTGGGCCGACACGACAGACCCATGGCGATGAGCGCGCGCTGGCGCATACCGCCGGAGAACTCGTGCGGATACTGATTCACCCGGCGCTCCGAATCCGGCATGCCCGCCTCGGAGAGCAGTTCGATCGCGCGCTGCTTGGCCGCCTTGCCCTTGGCTATCCCATTGGCCTCCAAGGTTTCCCGGATCTGGAAGCCGATCTTCCAGACCGGATTCAGATTCGACATGGGGTCCTGCGGCACGAAGCCGATGCCCTTGCCGCGCACCTTGACGATGTCGTGCTTGGACGCCTTGGCCAGGTCCTTCCCATCGAAAGTGATGGAGCCGGAGGTGATCTGGCCGGTGCCCGGCAGCAGGTCGATGATGGCGTGCGCGGTCGTGGACTTGCCGGAGCCGGACTCGCCGACAATGGCGACGGTCTGGCCCGGGTACACCGTCAGATTCACGCCGCGTACCGCCGGGACCTGCTTGCCCTCGGAGGTGAAGCAGACGTTCAGGTCGCGGACGTCGAGCAGTGGTTCGGTCATGTCGTCACCTCTTTCGGGCCTTGGGGTCCAACGCGTCTCGCACCGCGTCGCCGAGCATGATGAAGCTGAGCACCGTCAGCGCCAGCGCCGTGGCGGGATAGAACAGGATTCCCGAGGTGCGAATCTCCTTCTGGTCCGCGGCGATATCCGAACCCCAGGACACGATCTGCCGGGACAGCCCGACGCCCAGGTAGGACAGCGTCGCCTCGGTGACGATGAAGACGCCCAGCGAAATGGTGCTGACCACGATCAGCGGCCCGGTCGAGTTGGGCAGCACATGCCGGATCAGGGTCCGGAATCTGGAGACCCCCAAGGCCTTTGCCGCCGTGACGTATTCGCTGTTGCGCGCCTGGATCACCGCCCCGCGCGCGATGCGGGCCGCCTGCGGCCAGCTGAACGAGGCCAGGGTGATCATGACGGTCCACACCGTGCGGGTGTGCAACAGCTGCATGAGCACGATGGCGGCCAGGGTCAGCGGCAGCGCGTAGAAGATCTCCGCGATGCGGGACACCACCGCGTCGAGCAGTCCGCCGTAGTACCCGGCGAACGCGCCGAGCGTGCCGCCGATCAGCACGAACAGCAGGGTCGCGCCGAGCCCCGTCTCGACCGAGGCCCGCGCCCCGTAGACGGTCCGGGTGTAGATGTCGCAGCCCTGTTTGTCGAAGCCGAACGGGTGCCCGGACGACGGCGGATGCATGCTGAAATCGCCACTGCAGTACCGCGGATCCTGGCCGCTGAACAGCGACGGCCAGATGGCGACGAGCAGGATGAACAGGATCAGCAGCGCCGCCACCAGGAAGATCGGATTGCGACGCAGCTGATGCCAGGCCTCGCGCCACACGCTGGTCGGCGCGGCGGCCTCGTCGACCCGGTCGGTGGCCAGCACCTCGACCTCGTCCGGCGGGGCCACGAAATGCTCTTGCCCGGGACGGTTCTCGTTGGTTGTCTCGGCCCGGATTTCGGTCTGCGGCTCAGGCATAGCGGATCCTCGGATCGAGTGCGGCGTAGAGCAGATCGACGATCAGGTTGGTCAGCAGCAGGATCACGATGAGCACGGTCACGAAGGCCACCACGGTGGGCGGCTCGCCGCGGGTGATGGCCTGGTACAGGGTGCCGCCCACGCCGGGAATGTTGAAGATGCCCTCGGTGACGACCGCACCGCCCATGAGGAAGCCCAGATCGGTGCCGACGAAGGTGATCACCGGAATCAGCGAGTTGCGCAGAATGTGCACCACGATGACCCGCCGTCGGCTCAGGCCCTTGGCGGTCGCGGTGCGCACGTAGTCGGCACTCATGTTCTCCGCCACCGCGTTTCGGGTCAGCCGCAGCACGTAGGCGAACGACAGCGAGCCGAGCACGAACGCGGGCACCAGCAGATCGGTGAAACTCGCCTTGCCGCCGACCGTCACCGGCGCGACACCCCATTTGATGCCGAGCAGGTACTGGGCCAGGAAGCCCACCACGAAGATCGGCACGGCGATGATGATCAGGCTCACCACCAGCATGGTGGAGTCGAACAGTTTGCCCTTGCGCAGTCCCGCGACCAGTCCGAAGGCGACACCGAAGAAGAACTCGATGCACACGGCCATGATGGCCAGCCGGAAGGTGATCGGGAAGGCGCGGGCCAGCTCCTGGCGCACCGGACGTCCGGAGAACGAGGTGCCGAAGTCCAGGGTGACAATGCCTTTCAGGTATTCGAGGTACTGGATGTAGAAGGGTTGATCGAGGTGGTAGCGCGCCTTGAGCGTCGCCTCGATCGCCGGTGTCATCTGCCGGTCACCGGCCAGCGCCTGAATCGGATCGCCCGGAATCAGGAACACCATCGCGTAGATGAGCAGCGTCGCTCCGATGAAGACGGGAATCATCTGGAGCAACCGCCGCACGACATACCAAGCCATGTTTCGGCTCCTATATGAGAGCGGGGGCCGCGCCGGTGCGGCGGGCCCCCGTGTGGCGGTTTACTTCTCGATGTTCTCGAAGTCGAACAGACCCGACCAGGAGACCTCGGCCTTCTTCACCTTGTCCGAGCGCCCGGCCGCGACGTTGTAGTCGAAGATCGGGATGTCGGCCATGTCCTTGAACAGCAACTGCTGCGCCTGGGCGAGGATGTCGTAGGCGGCCTCGGGGGTGGCGGCGCCCTGGGCCTGGTTCAGCAGCTTGTCGAACTCCGGGTTGGAGTACTGCGTGTTGTTGGTCCCGGAACCGGTGAGGTACAGCGAGGTCAGGAACTCGAACATGGAGGGGTAATCACCCTGCCAGCCGTAGCGGAACGCCTTGCCGACGGTCTTGTTGGTGATCTCGTCGCGAATGTTCTTGAACGTCGGGTACGGCACGCCGACCGCCTCGATGCCCAGGGTGTTCTTGACGCTGTTGGCCACCGCCTCGATCCACGCCTGGTGACCGCCGTCGGCGTTGTAGGCGATCTGGTAGGTGCCCGACCACGGCGAGATCGCATTGGCCTGCGCCCACAGCGCTTTCGCCTGATCCGGGTTGAACTTCAGCACCTCCGAGCCGGGCAGGTCCTTGCGGAAGCCGGGCAGGGTGAACGCGGTGAAGTCCTGGCAGGGCACGCGGGTGCCGTGGAAGATGTTCTGCGCGATCTGTTCCCGGTTGATGGCCATGGAGATGGCCTTGCGCCGCAGCACGCCCTCCTCGCCCGCGAAGTGCGGCACCGTCGGCTGGATGCCGATGTGCTGGCTGTAGGCGATGGGCTTGTGGATGGCCCGGTCGCCCAGGTCCTTCTCGTAGGTGGCCAGCGCCGTGTCCGGGATGATGTCGAGGGCATCGAGATTGCCCTGCAACAGATCCGCGTAGGCGGTGTCGTAGGACTGGTACATCACGAACCGCAGCCCGTGGTTCTTGGCGGGGCGGCCGCCGTGGTAGTCCGGATTCGGCACCACCTCGATCTTGACGTTGTGTTCCCAGGTCGAGAACTTGTAGGGACCGTTGCCGATCGGGTGCTCACCGGCGGCCTTGGGATCCTTGAAGAAGGCCTCCGGCATCGGATAGAACGGCGCGAAGCCGAGTTTCAGCTCGAAGTCGATCGAGGGGTTGGTCAGGTCGACGGTGAAGGTGTGGTCGTCGACCACCTTCAGACCCGACATCGTCTGCGCCTTGGGCGGATTCGCCTGGACGTCGTCGTAGCCGACGATGCCCTCGAAGGCCCAGTTCTGCAGCTGGCCATTGGTGGAGAGCGCGCCGTAGTTCCAGGCGTCCACGAAGGACTTCGCCGTCACCGGGGTGCCGTCGGTGAACTTCCAGTCCTTGAGGGTGATCTTGTAGTGCTGCCGATCGGTCGACTCGATCGACTGCGCCACCTCATTGTGGGCGGTGCCGTTGACGTCGTAGTACTTCAGGCCCGCCCAGAGCCGGTCGGTCACGCGACCGCCCATGTTCTCGTTGACGTCCGTGGGTACCAGGGGCCGTTGCGGTTCACCGCCGTTGACCGTCACGAAGCCGGAATCGTCGCCGCCTCCGGAGGAACAACCTGTCACCGCCAGGCCGGTCGCCAAAATCGCCGCAGCGGCCAGCGCGGTAATCGTCTTCATTCTCAACGCTTTTCTCCCGTGTCCAGGAAGGGTGCGAAGGCGGACCGGACAACCACGCGGGATCACCGGTGGTTATAACAATCCACCTTGGGTGAATCGGACAGTAAACGTCCCGGCCGGTGTTGTCAGCGGATCGAAACATGAATGTTCAGCTTGTTAGCAATTCGGCAACATGGGTCATACGGAGAGAGGACCCCGAGTGGCACAGTGCACAGCTGTCCGAACCTCGCGTTCATGATTCGCTCATACCCGTTCTGACAGGTTCGTCACGACCGCCCACCGATCGAGACGGCGAAACACGACGCAGGTCACAGTCGGTTAGGGTCGAACGTGGCCGCCGTCACCCCAGCCGCGGCCCGCAAGCGAGAGAAGAAGAGACGAGATGACCACGGAATCCTCTGCCGACCACCTGGACGCGTACCCGCCCAGCGCGGAGTTCGCGGCAGCCGCCAATGGCGATGCCTCTCTTTATGCTCGAGCCCAAGGCGACCGGGAAGGCTTCTGGGCCGAACAGGCCAAGCGTCTGCACTGGCATCAGCCCTTCACCCAGGTGCTGGATTGGGAGGACGCCCCGTTCGCCAAGTGGTTCGCCGACGGCAAGCTCAACGTCGCCTACAACTGCGTGGACCGGCACGTGCTCGACGGGCACGGCGACCAGGTCGCCATCCACTGGGAGGGCGAGCCCGGCGATTCGCGCGCCATCACCTATGCCGAACTGCTGGCCGAGGTGTCGCGGGCGGCCAACTACCTGACCGCGCTGGGCCTGGTGGCCGGTGACCGCGTCGCCATCTACATGCCCATGGTCCCCGAGGCCATCGTGGCCATGCTCGCCAGTGCCCGTCTGGGCCTGACCCATTCGGTGGTCTTCGCGGGCTTCTCCCCCAGCGCCCTGCGCCAGCGCGTGGACGACGCCGCGGCCAAGCTGGTCATCACCACCGACGGGCAGTGGCGGCGCGGCAAGCCCGCCCCGCTCAAGACCGCGGTGGACGAGGCCCTCGCGGAAGGCGATTCGACCGTCGAGCACGTGCTCGTGGTGCGCCGCACCGGCATCGACACCCCGATGACCGAGGGCCGCGACCTGTGGTGGGACGAGACCGTCTCGCTGGCCTCCCCCGAGCACGAGGCGCAGGCCTTCGACGCCGAGCACCCGCTGTTCATCCTCTACACCTCCGGCACCACCGGAAAGCCCAAGGGCATCCTGCACACCACCGGCGGCTACCTGACCCAGGCCGCCTACACCCACCACTACGTCTTCGACCACAAGCCCGGTCAGGACGTGTACTGGTGCACCGCCGACATCGGCTGGGTGACCGGGCACAGCTACATCGTGTACGGCCCGCTGGCCAACCGCGCCACCGAGGTCGTCTACGAGGGCACCCCCAACTTCCCCGATGAGCACCGGCACTGGCAGATCATCGAAAAGTACGGTGTCAGCATCTATTACACCGCTCCGACGCTGGTCCGCACGTTCATGAAGTGGGGTCGCGAGATTCCCGAGGCGCACGACCTGTCGAGCCTGCGACTGCTGGGTTCGGTCGGCGAACCGATCAACCCGGAGGCCTGGCGCTGGTACCGGGAGGTGGTGGGCGGCAACAGGACTCCGATCGTGGACACCTGGTGGCAGACCGAGACCGGCGCGATCATGATCTCGCCGCTGCCGGGCGTCACCGCCGCCAAGCCGGGCGCGGCCATGACCCCGCTGCCGGGCATTTCGGCGAAAGTCGTTGACGAGGAGGGCAATCCGGTCGAGCTGGGCGAGACCGAGGCCAACGGGTACCTGGTGCTGGATCAGCCGTGGCCGTCCATGCTGCGCGGCATCTGGGGCGACAACGAGCGCTACAAGGACACCTATTGGGCGCGCTACGCCGAGCAGGGCTGGTACTTCGCCGGTGACGGCGCGAAGCTCGACAAGGACGGGGACCTGTGGGTGCTCGGCCGCGTCGACGACGTCATGAACGTCTCGGGCCACCGCATCTCGACCGCCGAGGTCGAGTCCGCGCTGGTGGGTCACTCGCACGTGGCCGAGGCCGCGGTCGTCGGCGCGTCCGACGAGACCACCGGTCAGGGCATCGTGGCGTTCGTCATCCTCACCGCCGAGGGCAAGGACACCGGCGCGGATCTGGTCGCCGAGCTCAAGGCCGAGGTCTCCCGCGAGATCTCCCCCATCGCCCGCCCGCGCGAGATCCACGTCGTGCCGGAGCTGCCCAAGACGCGCTCGGGCAAGATCATGCGTCGCCTGCTGCGCGATGTGGCCGAGGGGCGCGAACTGGGCGACACCTCAACCCTGGTGGACCCCAACGTCTTCGAGGCGATTCGGGCCGGTAAGGCGTAAACGCGCACGCCAAGCACGAGGCCCCGCGACCAGTGGTCGCGGGGCCTCTTCGCGTGTGCGGTGAAAAGTTTCCGCGGGCAAACCGTTAGAATTGCGCAAAAGGTGTGCCGGGAAGTCTGGTCGGCATGCGGTTGTGCCGAGGTCCCTGGAGTGGTGTCGCACGCCGCTTTCTAGTCGACCCTTACGACCGAAAGGCTGCACCGTGATCACTCAGGTCCGTTCGGAGCTGGCGCGCTACCTGAGGACCGAAACCTTCGGTGGCGCACTCCTTCTCATCGCGGCCGCGGGCGCGCTCATCTGGGTCAACTCGCCCTGGGGGGCGAGCTACACCACCATGGTCGACACCAAGCTGGCGATTCCCGCACTGCACCTGGATCTCACGCTGGCCGACTGGACCAAGGACGGCCTGCTCGCCATCTTCTTCTTCGTGGCCGGGCTCGAGCTCAAACGCGAGCTGGTGGTCGGTGAACTCGCCGACCGCAAACGCGCCACCCTGCCCATCGTCGCCGCGGTCGGCGGCGTGCTCATGCCCGCGCTCATCGCCATGGCCGTGGGTCACGGCATCGAGGGCATGGACCGCGGCTGGGCCATTCCCGTGGCCACCGATATCGCCTTCGCGCTGGCGGTGCTGGCCATGACCGGCTCGCGGATCCCGGCCAGCGCCCGGGTGTTCCTGCTCAGCCTGGCGGTCGTCGACGATCTGATCGCCATCATTCTCATCGCGGTGCTGTTCACCACCACGCTGAAGATGCTGTGGCTGGTGATCGCGCTGCTGTGCTTCGCGGGCTGGGCGCTGGGCCAGAAGTTCCGGCTCGGCAGCCCCCTGATCTATGTGCCGCTGGGCCTGCTGTCCTGGTATGCCCTGCACGAGGCCGGTATTCACGCGACCCTCGCGGGTGTGGCGTGCGGGTTACTGACCCGGGTGCGCCCGGACGACGACGAGGACGAGCACTGCGTGCCCGCGGCCAAGCTCGAGCACTTCTTCCAGCCCATCTCCGCGGCCCTCTGCGTGCCGCTGTTCGCGCTGTTCGCCTCGGGCGTCCCGCTGGATTCGAAGGTGCTCTCGCAGATGTTCACCAACCGGCTGGCGCTGGCCATCATCGTGGGCCTGCTGGTCGGCAAGACCGTGGGAATCTTCGGATTCAGCTGGCTCGCGGTGCGATTGGGTATAGCGGAGAGACCGGCCGATCTCGGTTATCGGGACATGTTCGCCCTGTCGGTACTGGGGGCGATCGGCTTCACCGTTAGCCTCTTGGTGGCAGAACTGGCACTGGAAGGCGTCGGCGACGGGTCGGCGGCAGAACTCGCAAAAGCGGCGGTGTTGCTCACGTCTTTGGCGGCTTCCCTGGCCGGTTCGGCGCTACTGTTGCGTCGTGGGCGTGCTCATCAGGCACGACGGGACGCGCGAGCGCTGCAAAGTCAAGAGTGACACCGGACAGTACTACCGGGACATGGAGAAGGGTCGAGCAATTGAGCTTCACACAGGGCGGTAACGGCTACGACGGGAACCGCACCCGCACCGTCACCTCGATTCCGCTGTCCGATGTCGACGCCCATCAGTCGGCCACCTTCGGCACCTTGGTCCGCGACGCGACCGAGCAGATGTCGACCCTGGTGCGCGCCGAGGTGGAGCTCGCCAAGGCCGAGGTGACCGGTGAGATCAAGAAGGGCCTGCAGGGCAGCGTCTACTTCATCCTGGCGCTGACCATCCTGCTGTTCAGCTCCTTCTTCTTTTTCTTCTTCCTGGCAGAGCTGCTCGACATCTGGCTGTACCGCTGGGCCGCGTTCCTGGTGGTGTTCCTGCTCATGATCGCCGCCGTGGCGGCGTTCGCGCTGCTGGGCTATCTCAAGGTGCGCAAGCTGCGCGCCCCGGAGAAGACCATCGAGTCGCTCAAGGAGGCGAAGAGCGTGCTGCCCAGCGGTTTCGGCCACGGTGACGAGCAGACGACCGACGCCACAGTCGAACTCGGCAAGCCTCGGACGTAGACCTTCGATTACGCTCCATCGGCGTGTCGTCGAATACGCATCCCGATCCGTCCACCGTCCGCTATGACGGACCGTGGACCCATCGGGATGTGCACGCCAATGGCATTCGCTTCCACGTGGTCGAGGCCGTGCCCGCGGGGACCACGGTCTACGCCGACCCCGACACGCCGCTGGTGGTGCTGCTGCACGGCTTCGGCGACTTCTGGTGGACGTGGCGGCATCAGCTGACCGGGCTGGCGGCGCGCGGCTACCGCGCGGTGGCGGTGGACCTGCGCGGCTACGGCGACTCCGACAAACCGCCGCGCGGCTACGACGGCTGGACCCTCGCCGGTGATGTGGCCGGTCTGATTCGCGCGCTCGGGCACACCGAGGCCACCCTGGTCGGCCATGCCGAGGGCGGGCTGGTGTGCTGGGCGACCGCGGTGCTGCATCCGCGCGTGGTGCGGTCCATCGCCCTGATCAGCTCCCCGCATCCGGTCGCCCTGAAGCGGGCGGTGCTGCGCGATCGGCGACAGCGCTCGGCCTGGCTGCCGAGTTTCCTGAACTGCCAGCTGCCGCGCCTGCCCGAGCATCGGCTCACCCGCGACGACGGCATCGCCATCGAGCTCATGTTGCGCGCGCGGGTCGGCGAACGGTGGTCGGCCACGCAGGAATTCACCGACACCGCGCGCCGCATGCGCACGGCCATTCGGATCCCCGGCGCGGCGCACTGTGCCCTGGAATACCAGCGCTGGGCCTTCCGTAGCCAATGGCGGCCCGACGGTAGGCGTTTCATGGCGGCCATGAGCGAGCCGGTGCGGGTGCCGACGCTGGCCATGTACGGCGACCAGGACCGGTACATCCTGGCGAACACCGTGCGCCGCGGCCAGCAGCTCGCACCGGAGCGGCGGGTGGTGGCTATTCCGGACGCGGGTCACTATGCGCATCAGGAGAATCCGGAGCCGGTGACCGCGGAGATCGCCAAGCTGCTGGGCTGAGACATCGGCCGCTGGGCTGAGACCATCGGCCGCTGAGCTGAGCCCGTCGGCCCAGCCCAGCCCGAAGTCAGCTCAGGACACAGCTACCCGTGCCGACCGCCGCCGATTGGCTTGCCGCCGAGTTCAATTCCGGCCGCACCTCGTCCAGGGTCAGCACGTAGCCGGTGTCGTCGTCGGTGACGGCCGCGCCGAACACCACGCCGAGCAGTCGACCGTCGGTGTCCACCAGCGGTCCACCGGAATTACCGGCCCGCACCTGCCCGCGAATCGTGTAGACCTCGCGCTTGACGTCGGCATCGCGGTAGATGTTGGGACCCTTGAGGTTCAGCGTCTCGCGCACGCGGGCCGCGCTGGCGGTGTAGCGCCCGCCGCCCGGATAGCCGAGCACGATGGAACTCTCACCCGAGGTGGCGTCGGCCGGGGCGAGATCCAGTGGCGTGGCGTTCAAGCCCGGCACCGCCAGGATCGCCACGTCCTTGGACGAGTCGAACAGCACCACCGTGGCGGGCAGCGGCCCGCGCGCGGTATCCACGCTGACGCTATTGGTGCCCGCCACCACGTGCGCGTTGGTCATGATGCGCTCGGGGGCCACCACGAAGCCCGAACCCTCCAGCTGGCGTTGGCAACTCGGCGCTATGCCGCGAATGCGCAGCACGCTGGATTGCAGCTGCTGGGCCACCGGCAGCTGCAACACGCTGCCATCGGGCGGATCCACCGCGGTGATCGGGACATGTCCGAACGGGCCGATGACGTCCGGCAGCCCGGAGGTGTTGAGCAGGTTGGAGAAGTCGGTCGGCACCCGCCGCAGCCAGTCCGGCGCGACGTGATCGACATTGCGCAGCACCTGCGAGTTGGTGACCGCGGCCGCGATACCCGGCTGCGAGGAGTTGGTCAGCGGCAGCGCCAGCAGCCACGCGGTGGCCAGCACGGCCACCGCCTGCAGGCCCGCGCCCACCACGGAGTCCACGCTGCGGGTGAACGGATCCCGCATGCCGCCGCGCGCGGCGCGCCCGAGCACCATGCCCGCGACCTCGCCGACGATCACCAGCGCCACGATGAGCAGCACGCCCACCAGCACCCGGGTCCGGCCCTCGTTGAGGTGCTTGAGAATGTGCGGCGCGATCAGAATGCCCGCCACCGCACCGAGAATCACGCCTAGGAAGGCCAGTGCCGAGGCGACCGCGCCCTGACGCCACCCGGAGGTGGCGGCCAGCAGCGCCAGAATGATGATCCCGAGGTCGAGCCAGCCAGAGGCGCTCATAATGTCATCCCTACCGCGGCCAGCGAGGCCTGCAGATCACGTACATCGTGATGGTCCCATTCGGTTTCCCACCCCGACACCGCCAGCAGCCCCGCGAGCACACCGGCGGTGAACCCCCACACCAGCATTCCGTCCACGGCGAACGCCGGACCCATATAGCCCAGCGGATGCCGCACCACGAAACGGTTGGCCGGATCGATGAGCTCGCTGATCGGCACCCGCGCCACGCGGGCGGCCTCCGTCTCGCTCACCACACCGACCTCGCCGGGGGTGCGCCAATAGGCGACCACCGGCGTCACATCGAACCGCGAGGGCGGCACGAAGATCTTGGGCAGCACCGCGATCGGCTCCACACCGGCCGGATCCAGGCCGGTCTCCTCCTGGGCCTCGCGCAGCGCGGTGCTGATCGGGCCGTCGTCCTGCGGCTCCACCCCGCCGCCCGGGAACGCCACCTGACCGCTGTGCTGGCGCAGGGTGGCGGCGCGCTGGGTGAGCAGCACATCGGCATCGGCCGGAAGTCCGCCCGGCGCGGTCGAATCCGCGTCCGGGGAGCCACCGAACAACACCAGCACCGCCGCATCCCTGGGCCGGGTCGCCGCGGCCGCGAAGCGCCGCATGGCACTTCGCCGCAGCACCGGATTCACCCCGGTCGGATCGGCCGGATCGTGTTCGGCCACACCGCGCAACCACTCCGGAATCCCGTTCGTCGACGCGTTCACTCTCATCACCGCACCCTCACCCCGACACTCGCGCTGTCCGTCACGCCTTCACTCCCAATTCAGCCGCGACGGTGGCGGAAATGTCCTCGACGCTGGTGAACGGTCGCACCACGACCTTGGCAACGGTGCCGTCCGCGCGCAACAGCACCGAGATCGGCAGCACCGCGGGCGCGTGAACGGCGGTGCGCACCTTGGCATTCGAATCCTCGACCCCGGGCAGGTGGACGCCGAGGTCGATCAGCCGGGACAGCGCCTTGGACGTACCCGGATCGCTGTGCACGGTCAGCACCGTGATCGCGTTCCCGGCCTGCTGCGAGAACCGTTGCAGCAGTGGCAGTTCCTCGGCGCACGGTCCGCACCAGTACGCCCACAGGTTCAGCAGGGCGGGTTTTCCGGCCAGTGCCGCAACCAGATCCACGGGCTTGCCGTCGGCGAGACAGGTCAGCGTGAGGCCGCGCAGCGGGCTGTCGCCGACGGGTGCGCCGGTCGGCTGCGGACAGGCGGCCAGGGCGGCCGCGGCCCGATCCGCCTCGGCGACAGCCGGTTCGATCGGAGCGGCCGTCGTCGAGCCGGTCGCGGCGTTTCCGTCCTCGTGCCGCGTGAACTGCGGCCACAGCGCGACCGCCGCGGCGACCGCGACGATGACCGCGGCCAGCACCCAGCGCCACCAGGTCCTACCCGTCGCCGCGTCGGCGCTCACAGCCCCACCAACCCGAGCAGATGCTCGGTCTCCGGGCCCTTGACGAGCTTGGCGGCCTCGGTCGGATCGGTCGGCCCCTCGCCGAAGGACGGGCAGTCGTTGGCCAGGAAGCAGGCGCCGCAGGCGGGTTTGCGGGCGTGGCAGACGCGACGGCCGTGGAAGATCACCCGATGCGAGAGCATGGTCCAGTCCCGGCGCTCGATCAGTTCGCCGACCGCGTGCTCGACCTTGACCGGATCCTCCTCGGCCGTCCACTTCCAGCGCCGCACCAGACGGCCGAAATGGGTGTCGACCGTGATCCCCGGCACATCGAAGGCATTGCCGAGGATGACATTCGCCGTCTTGCGTCCGATGCCGGGCAGCGTCACCAGTTGGTCGAGGGTGTTCGGCAATTCGCCGTCGAAGCGCTCCACCAGTTCCTGGCCCAGCCCGATGAGCGAATTGGCCTTGTTGCGGTAGAAGCCCGTCGGCCGGATGTACTCCTCGAGCTCGGCGCGATTGGCCTCCGCGTAATCGCGTGCGCCGCGGTACTTCGCGAACAGCGCCGGTGTGGTCATGTTGACCCGCACGTCGGTGCACTGCGCGGAAAGAATTGTGGCGACCGCCAATTCGAGGGGTGTGGTGAAATCCAGCTCACAGTGCGCGTCCGGAAACTCCAGGGTCATATCCCGATACATCCGCCGCGCCCGGCGGACCAGGCCGATTCGAGTCTCTTTGGCGCGCTTGTTCGCTTTGCCGGGCCGCGAAAACGCTGGCGCATCCGAGACATCGGCCGTCGCTTCGTCAGCAGCTGTCGACACGCCCGATTTATCCGGGTCTGCCCCGCTCACGGCCGCGTTGGATTCAGAGACACGCACGCGTCCACCTTACGGAACCACCCCTGTCCCACAACCGGGCTGAGTACCCGCCGTGTTCCATCTGAGACCTTCGGCGTGTTTACTGCTGCCTATGCAAGGACTCGCTGTGGTGCTGTTTCCGATAGCGCTGATGCTGTTCGCGTTGGTGATGGAACGGGTCGAGAATCGACTTCGCAAGCTTCTCGAACCCGACCCCGAAGTCCAGCAGTACCTCGATCGAGCCACGAATGCCGAGGTCAGTGATCTGACCAAGCTGGGTTTGCCCGCCGCGGCGGCGCGTCCACGGCGCGCCCGGCCCGCGGCCAAGGGAATGGACGTCGCACAGGCCAGCTGATCCATCGGGATCTCTGGTCGGGTGGTCCGGCAGCCTGGGGCTCCGGACCACTTTTTACGATCTTCATGACGCCGGTCTCACGGCGTGTCGTAGATTCGTAGGGAAGCGTGTCGCGAAACCGTCGTTGCGTGTCGCGTACTGGGGCCACGCGGGTCCGAGAATGAGCTCGGCGCGTGGTGTCTATCACTACCCGACGGTATTGCAAAGTAGACTGCACTGTCGGCCGAGTCGTTTCGGTCCAGGACAGAGCCATTTCCCATAAGGAGCACATTCGTGGACGAGGCCCTCGCCAGAGCAGGCATCTTCCAAGGCGTAGAGCCCACCGCGGTGGCGGCTCTCGCCAAACAGCTGCAGCCCGTTGACTTCCCGCGCGGCCACGTCATCTTCAACGAGGGTGAGCCCGGCGATCGGTTGTACATCATCACCTCCGGCAAGGTGAAGATCGGCCGCCGTTCGCCCGATGGTCGCGAGAACCTGCTGACGATCATGGGTCCGTCGGACATGTTCGGCGAGCTGTCGATCTTCGATCCGGGTCCGCGCACCTCGACGGCCACCACCGTCACCGAGGTCCGCGCGGTCACCATGGACCGGGACGCCCTCAAGGCGTGGATCGACCAGCGGCCGGAGATCGCCGAACAGCTGCTGCGGGTTCTCGCCCGCCGCCTGCGCCGCACCAACAACAACCTGGCCGACCTGATCTTCACCGACGTGCCGGGTCGTGTCGCCAAGGCGCTGCTGCAGCTGGCCCAGCGCTTCGGCACCCAGGAAGCGGGCGCGCTGCGCGTGACCCACGACCTGACCCAGGAAGAGATCGCCCAGCTGGTCGGCGCCTCCCGCGAAACCGTGAACAAGGCGCTGGCCGACTTCGCGCACCGCGGCTGGCTGCGACTCGAGGGCAAGAGCGTGCTGATCTCCGACTCGGAGAGACTGGCCCGCCGGGCCCGCTGAGCCGCCACAACTACAACGCATGGACCGGGCGTCACCTCCGTAGCGGCGATGCCCGGTCCTTTCGTGTGTTCTAACCGCGGGAACGGATGTAGGCCAGTTGGGCCTTGACCGAGCTCTGGGCGGCTGGCCACAGCCGCTTGTCCACGTCCGCGTAGACCTCGGCGACGATGCGCAGGGATCCGGCCTTGGGGCCGAGCTTTTCCAGCGCCGCGCGGACCTGGTTCAGACGCTCCTCGCGGTGGGCGATGTAGTAGCGGATGACCGGTTCGGCGTCCGGATGGTCGGGGCCGTGGGCCGGGAGCAGGTGGCGGCCCGGGGCGGCGGCCACCAGGCGGTTCAGGGAGTCCAGATAGTCGGCGAGCGCGTCGTCACGGGATTCCAGGACGGTCGTCCCACTGCCCAGGACGGTGTCGCCGGTGAGCAGGACCCGTTCGCCGTCGGGGCCATCCACCAGGAAGCTCAGCGAGTCCTCGGTATGTCCCGGGGTGGCGAGCACCGTGATGCGCAAACCCGCGGCCTCGATGACCTCGCCGTCGGTCAGCACTGTGCCCGAGCCGCGCAGGAATTCGGAATCCTTGGCGCGCACCGGGGTTCCGGTGGCCTTGACCAGATGGTCGATGCCGCCGGTGTGGTCGGCGTGGTGATGGGTGATGAGGGTGAGGGCGATGTCGCCGCCGGTCTCGCGGACGAGGGCCTCGGTGTGCTTGCGATCCTTCGGACCCGGGTCCACCAGGACGTATTCCGTTGCCCCGGGGGCGCGCAGCAGCCAGGTGTTCGTGCCCTGCAACGTCATTCCGTTGGGATTGTCGGCCAGCACCACGGCGGCGGACGGAGTCACTTGCCGCAGTTGCTCATACGCGGGATGGGTGAGCGTCATCTTCTCGTCCTAGTGCACGGGGTGCGGTGCGTCCAGGGTTGAACGCACCACACTCGCCTTGTGCCGCAACGGCTTCGCGTCAGCGAACCTCGGCGATGAGTTCCACTTCGACCGGCGTGTTCAGGGGCAGCTCGTTGACGCCGACGGCCGAGCGCGCGTGCACCCCGGCGTCGCCGAGCACCGCGCCGAGCAGCTCCGAGGCGCCATTGATGACCAGCGGCTGGCTGTTGAAACCGGCCGCGGAGGCCACGAAGCCGACGACCTTCACGATGCGCACCACATTGTCGAGCCCGACCAGGTCGTGCACGACCGAAAGCGCGTTGAGCGCGGCCAGTTTGGCCATCTCGGCGCCCTGCTCGACGCTGATCTCCGCACCGAGCTTGCCGGTCAGCGGCAGCTCACCATTGACGAACGGCAGCTGGCCGGAGGTGTAGACGTAGCTGCCGGACCGCACACCGGGCACGTACACCGCGACCGGCTTGGGAGCCGGAGGCAGCTCAAGCCCGAGCTCCTTCAGATTCTCGGCCCACCCCGCCCGACCCGTCGCCCCGCCGCCACCCCCAACGGAATCGCTCTGCGATGCCGCCATCATTTCCTCCTCTTGAGGTAGGCGACATGCTGTTCGCCGGTCGGCCCGGGCAGCACGGTGACGAGTTCCCAGCCGTCGGAACCCCACTGGTCGAGAATGGCCTTGGTGGCATGGGTCAGCAGGGGCACGGTGGCGTACTCCCACACGGTCACATCACTCATGGCCTGAGACTAGCCCCGGCACGGTTACCCCAGTTCCCCAGGCCCTCCGACTACGCTGCGGGATTGGGAAATACAAGTCCCTAGTGGTGTATCAGACAGTTGACAAGTCCTGTGGGCAGGAATCCGGAACGAGTTATAGGCTCGCGAGCGTGGGAGTACCGATAGCAGTGCCCGTTTCGGTTGAGCCGGGGGTCGAAGCAGGGTGGCCGGAGCGAGCGGACAAGGCCCGCTTGCACTATGTATCCGGCAAGGGTGGGACCGGTAAGTCGACGGTCGCCGCGGCATTGGCGCTGGCACTCGCGGCGGGTGGGCGTCGCGTACTGCTGGTCGAGGTCGAGGGCAGACAGTCCATCGCGCAGCTGTTCGATCTGCCGCCGTTGCCGCCCACCGAAACTCGCATCGCCACCGCGGACGGTGGCGGCGAGGTGATCGCGCTGGCGCTGGACGTCGAGCACGCCTTCCTCGAATACCTCGACATGTTCTACAACCTGGGTTTCGCCGGTCGCGCCATGCGCCGGGTGGGTGCGATCGAATTCGTCACCACCATCGCGCCGGGTCTGCGGGACGTCATCCTCACCGGCAAGATCAAGGAATGCGCGGTGCGCGTCGACAAGAAGACCGGCAAGCCGGTCTACGACGAGATCGTCATCGACGCACCGCCGACCGGCCGCATCGCCAGCTTCCTCGACGTCACCCAGGCCATGGCCGAGATCGCGGGCGGCGGCCCGATCGCCTCGCAGGCCGAGGGCGTGTCCAAGCTGCTGCACTCACCGCAGACCATGATTCACCTGGTCACCCTGCTCGAGGCGCTGCCGGTGCAGGAAACCGCCGACGCCATCGCCGAACTCACGGCCAATGACCTGAATATCGGCACGGTGATCGTGAATCGGGCCAGCGAGGGCTACCTGGCGCGGAACACCCGCGAACGCGCCGCGACGGGCGAGGTCGACGTCGACGCGTTGCGGGCGGGGCTGACGGAGGCCGGAATCACCTTGTCCGAGGCCGATTTCCAGGGTCTGGTCGCCGAGGCCGTGGAGCATTCGCGCCGCCTGGCCGCCCAGGACGAGAGCGCCGAGGAGCTGTCGGCGGTCGACATCTCGCGGCTCTACCTGCCGTCCCTGACCGACGGCATGGATCTGGGCGGGCTCTACGAGCTGGCCGAAGTCTTGAGCGCCCAGGGGGTTCGCTAGTCATGGTCGTTCCGGCAGGCACTGTGCCCCTGGATGTTTCGAAGATCATCGCCGATCCGTCGGCCCGCATCGTGGTGTGCTGCGGTTCCGGCGGCGTCGGCAAGACCACCACGGCCGCGGCCATCGCGCTGCGCGCGGCGGAGTCGGGCCGCAAGGTCGTGGTGCTCACCATCGACCCGGCGCGCCGACTGGCTCAGTCGCTGGGCGTGAGCGACCTCGGAAACGTGCCGCAGAAGGTCGAACTCGGCCCGGAGGCCAAGGGCGAGCTGTTCGCCATGATGCTGAACATGCGCCGCACCTTCGACGAAATGGTGCTCGAGCACACCAGCCCCGAGAAGGCCGAGCAGATCTTCGCCAATCCGATCTACCAGACCGTCGCGTCCTCCTTCGGTGGCACCCAGGAGTACATGGCGATGGAGAAGCTCGGGCAGTTGGCGTCCAAGCGCGAGTGGGACCTGATCGTGGTCGACACCCCGCCCTCGCGCAATGCCCTGGACTTCCTGGACGCGCCCAAGCGCCTGGGCAATTTCCTCAACGGCAAGATGATTCGCGTCATCATGGCCCCGGGCCGGGGGGTCGGCAAATTCGTGGCGGGCGCCATGAGCCTGGCGCTGCGCGGCGTCTCGACCATTGTCGGCGGGCAGTTGCTCAAAGACGCCAGTGTCTTCCTGCAGTCACTGGAGTCCATGTTCGGCGGCTTCCAGGATCGCGCCGACCGCACCTACGCCATGCTCTCGCGGCCCGGCACCCACTTCCTGGTGGTGGCCGCCGCCGAGCCGGACGCGCTGCGCGAGGCGAGCTTCTTCGTGGATCGGCTCTCGACCGACAAGATGCCGCTGGCGGGTCTGGTGCTCAATCGGACGCACCCGGTGTTGAGCTCGCTGTCGGCCGAGCAGGCTCAGGTCGCGGCGGACCGTCTAGCCCCCCTGACGTCGCCGAACGGCAGTGGCTCCGAACCGGTCTCGGAGACGCCGGAGTCGCTCGCGGCCGCGGTGCTGCGCATCCACGCCCACCGGGCGGCCACCGCGAAGCGGGAACAGCATCTGCTGCATCGCTTCACGGGCGCGCACCCGAGCGTCCCGATCGTGGCGGTCACCGCCCTGCCGTTCGAGGTCGCCGACCTGGAAGCGCTACGCGCGGTCGGAGACCAGCTCGTCGAAGCAGCGGCTGCCAAGCCCGCCTGACACGGCCGGGTCTTTCGACCCTTCCGCGCCCTTTGCCCGATCCGACCCCGGACACGGATCGAGCCCGCTACCGCGGGCTCGATCCGTTCTGCTTATAGGGGGGATCTGGGTAAGGGATACTCGGTTACATCGCTACCTTCTGTGATCGCTGGACGCGGAAGAAGTCCGCCCAACTCGTCACCTCCGGATGCTGTTTGAGCAGCGCACGGCGCTGCCGCTCGGTCATGCCGCCCCACACACCGAACTCGACGCGATTGTCCAGGGCGTCCGCCCCGCACTCCATCAGAACCGGGCAGTGCCGACAGATGGTTGCCGCTTTACGCTGCGCGGCGCCACGCACGAACAGCTGGTCGGGATCCACTTCCTTGCATCGGGCCTGGGAAACCCAGGCGATTCTCGCTTCGGCCTGCTCCACGTCCAATCGAGCGATCGGGGTAGTCATGTGCATTTGGTGTGCCCCTTTGCAGTCCGAACACCGGGTCACGGCGCTCCAGAATCGCGAGTGCAGCGCGCAGTTACCCAACCCCACTGCGTTCTGCACCACATTCCACTTTGAGTGTTAGCTCTATCACACTGGGTTCTCAATCTAGGTAAAGGTGCATGGCCTGCGCAAGACCGTCCCGAGATTTTCTGGTACGTCCGTCCACGCATTCGTTGCATGGAACCGGGCAGTCCGTCCCATTTAGGACGAATGGACACCCCGGCGGGCGAACACCGAGCGCCCGAAAGGCCAATTAGGCTAGGGCCCGTGCCCATCACACGAACGCTCTGGAGACTGGCCGGTAGCTGCGTCCTGGCCGCCGTCCTGCTCGCCGGGCTGCTGTTCCCGCTCGCCGGTGGCTTCGGGTTCATCTCGAACCGCGCCGCCGACGCCGTCGACAATGTCTCCGCCGAGCTGGTCGAGGGCACCGTGCCCGCGGTCTCGACCATGGTGGACGCGAACGGAACTCCGTTCGCGTGGCTGTACGAGCAGCGCCGGTTCGAGGTCCCGAGCGACAAGATCTCCAATGACATGAAGCTGTCCCTGGTCTCGGTGGAGGACAAGCGCTTCGCCGATCACCACGGGGTGGACTGGCAGGGCACCTTCCGCGCCTTCCTGACCAATACCTCGGGTGGCCAGGTGTCCCAGGGTGGTTCGACCATCGACCAGCAGTACGTGAAGAACTACCTGCTGCTCGTGGTCGCCAAGACCGACGCCGAACGCCGCGCCGCCACCGAGACCACCCCCGCGCGCAAGATCCGCGAGATCCGCATGGCGCTGACGCTGGACAAGCGGCTCACCAAGGACGAGATCCTCACCCGGTATCTGAACCTGGTGCCGTTCGGCAACGGCTCCTACGGCATTCAGGACGCCGCGCAGACCTACTTCGGCGTGGACGCCAAGGACCTCAACGTCCCACAGTCGGCGATGCTGGCGGGCATGGTGCAGTCCAGCTCCAAGCTGAACCCGTACACCAACCCACAGGGCGTGCTGGAGCGCCGGAACACCGTGCTGGACACCCTGATCCAGAACGTGCCCAACCGCGCCGACGAGTACCGCAAGGCCAAGGAGACGGCGCTGGGCGTGCTGCCCGAGCCCAAGAGCCTGCCGCGCGGCTGCATCGCCGCCAACGACCGCGGCTTCTTCTGCGATTACGCGCTGCAATACCTGAACAACGCGGGCATCAGCCGCGATCAGATCGAGAAGGGCGGCTACCTGATTCGCACCACCCTGGACCCGGCGGTCCAGGACCAGGTGCGCGATTCGCTGGCGGCCAACACCAATCCGAATCTGGACGATATCGCCGAGGTCATGAATATCGTGGCCCCCGGCCAGGATTCCCATCCGCTGCTGGCCATGGGCTCGAGCCGCGTCTACGGCCTCGACGCGAACGCGCATCAAACCGTACAGCCGCAGCCGTATTCGATGGTCGGTGACGGCGCGGGCTCGATCTTCAAGATCTTCACCACGGCCGCGGCCATGGAGAAGGGCCTGGGCATCAACGCCACCCTCGACGTGCCCGCCAACTTCCAGGCCAAGGGCATGGGTAACTCCGGCACGCCGGGCTGCCCGCCGGAGACCTACTGCGTGAAGAACGCGGGCAACTACAAGGGCTCCATGTCGGTGACCGAGGCGCTGGCGACCTCGCCGAACACGGCCTTCGTCAAGCTGATTCAGGCCGTGGGCGTGTCCCCGACCGTGGACATGGCCGTGCGCCTGGGCATGCGCTCCTACACCCAGCCCGGCACTTCCGGCCACGGCAACCAGAGCCTGGCCGACATGATCAAGGACCAGAATCTGGGCTCGTTCACGCTGGGCCCGGTCGCGATCAATCCGCTCGAGCTGTCGAATGTGGCCGCCACGCTGGCCTCCAGCGGCAAGTGGTGCCCGCCCACCCCCATCAAGGAGGTGGTGGACCGCAGTGGCAAGTCGGTGCCGCTGACCCAGCAGGCGTGTGAGCAGGTGGTGGATCCGGGTCTGGCCAACACCCTCGCGGTAGCGCTGGGGCAGGACGTGGTGAGCGGTACCGCGGCCGCGTCGGCGCACTCGGTGGGCTGGAACATCCCGACCTCCGCAAAGACGGGAACCACCGAGAGCCACCGGTCCTCGGCCTTCCTGGCGTTCACCAACTCCTTCGCCGGGGCCGCCTACATCTACGGCGACAGCCCGACGCCGGGCGAGATCTGCTCGTTCCCGCTGCGCAGCTGCGGCAGCGGAAACCTGTACGGCGGTAACGAACCGGCCAAGACGTATCTGAGCGCGATGAAGAACGTGCTGGACCGGTTCCCGCCCGCGGTGCTGCCGCCCACCGACGACAAATACGTTCGCGGATCGAACAATTCGCAGATTCCGGACGTGATCGGCATGAACCAGGCCGAGGCCACCTCGACGCTGGTGGCGGCGGGCTTCCAGGTGTCGGTGACGACCCAGCCGGGCGCGGCCAAGGGGACGGTCATGAACGTCTCGCCCAATGGGTCCGCCATTCCGGGCTCGGTGATCACGCTCTACGTCAGCGACGGCAGTCAGGTCCCCGCGCCCGCGCCGAACGCACCGCCCGCGGCACCGGGATTGCCGAGCATCACCATCCCGGCACTGCCGCCGATCCCGATTCCCATACCGATCCCGCGGTAGGCAAAGAAAAGACCCGGAGTGATTCGATCACTCCGGGTCTTTCGTATCCATGGAACCTTCAGAGCCGAGCCTTCACAGCCGGGCCTTCACGGCCGCCGAGATCCGGGACCCGTCGGCGCGCCCGGCCGCCAGCGCGGTCGCGGCCTTCATGACCTGGCCCATCTGCTTCATCCCCGGCCGCTCACCGAGTTGCTCGGCGATGTCGGCGATGGCGGTGTCGGCGATATCGCCCACCTCGGCGTCGGTCAGCTGGGTGGGCAGGTACTCGTCGATGATCTGCTCTTCGGCGCGCTCGTTGGCGGCCAGCTCGCCACGCCCGGCCTGCTCGTAGACGACGGCGGCCTCATTGCGCTTCTTCGCCTCCTTCTGCAGGACGGCGATGACCTCGGTATCGGAAAGCTCCCGCGCCTCGGGTCCGGCGACCTCGGCGTTCTGGATCGCGGACAGCAGCATGCGCAGGGTGCCCAGGCGCAGCGCGTCCTTGCTCTTCATCGCGGCGGTCATATCCGATCGAAGCTTGGTTTTGAGTTCCGACATGAGCGACACGGTACGAGGGACTTCTATCGTGGTCCAGCTCATTTGACTCGATGTTTCTCCGCCGGGTCGCCTATTCTGGGCAAATGCCCGTCTTCTCGACCTCCACCCTCAGCCGTGCCGCACTCGGAGCCGCCGGGGTCGCGGTCGCCGGAATCGGATACGCCACGCTCATCGAGCGCAATGCCTTCACGCTGCGGGAAGCGACGCTACCGGTGCTCGAACCGGGCAAGCCGTCCCTACGGGTGTTGCACATCAGCGACCTGCACATGATGCCCGGCCAGCAGCTCAAGCAGGCCTGGCTGCGCGAGCTGGACCGGCTGGAGCCGGACCTGGTGGTGAACACCGGGGACAACCTCTCGCATCAGAAGTCGGTGCCCGCCGTGGTGCAGTCGCTGGGCGGATTGCTCGCGCGCCCCGGCATTTTCGTCTTCGGCTCGAACGATTACTTCGCGCCGGTGCCCAAGAACCCGCTCAAGTACTTCAAGAAGGACCACAAGCGCGTCTACGGCGATCCGCTGCCCTGGCAGGATCTGCGGGCCGCGTTCACCGAGCGGGGCTGGCTGGACCTGACGCACGTGCGCCGCGATCTCGAGGTCGCCGGGGTGAAGATCTCGACCGCGGGCGTGGACGATCCGCACCTGAAGCGGGACCGCTACGACACTGTGGCGGGTGCGCCGAATCCCTTGGCGGACTTGAGCATCGGACTGACCCACTCGCCGGAGCCGCGCGTGCTGGACCGGTTCGCGGCCGACGGCTACGACCTGGTCATGGCGGGCCACACGCACGGCGGGCAGCTGTGCGTGCCGGGCTTCGGCGCGCTGGTGACCAACTGCGGTATCGACCGGGCGCGGGTGAAGGGTCCCTCGCGATGGGGCGCGCACACCCGGCTGCACGTGTCGGCCGGGCTGGGCACCTCGCCGTGGGCGCCGTACCGGTTCTGCTGCCGTCCAGAGGCCACGCTGCTGACGCTGGTCGGCGCGCCGCCGAAGAAGCCGATCGCCGAGTCGGGTCGCGGCCGTACCGCGTCGGAGGCTGTCGCGCGGTGAGCGCCCGCCGCGATATACAGCGCGGTATGTAGTTTTCAGTCAGGGGGCAACCGTGACCAGTGGAAACGACCACAGCAACGAGCCGGGTCGGCAACCCGATCCGAATTGGTGGCAGGGCGCGCCCGCCCAGGAGCCGACCTGGCAGCAGCCGTATCCGCCTGCCCCGCAACCGAATCCGACGTGGCAGCAGCAACCGCCTACGACACCCGTTCCCGGCGGACCGTACGGCCAGCAGTATCCGCCGACCCAGGCGTTCGGCGGCCCGCCGCCCGGCTACGGCGGCCAGCCGCCCTATCCTCCGCCGCCCGGCGGCAAGCGCCCCACCTGGCTTTTCGTAGCCCTCGCCGGACTGATCGTGGTGATCATCGCCGCGGTCGTGGCGGTCGTGCTGGTGAACCGGAATTCCCAAGACACCTCGGCGAAGTCGAGCACCACGCCCTCGCTGATCAGCGCCCTCACCTCGACCACGGCCAAGCCCAGCGCGTCGAAGCCCACGACCACCAGGACGACCGGCCCGAAGCCGACCTCCACACCCACCGCCGTCATCCCCGGCTATCAGGTGGTGACGATCCCGGACAACGGTGCGGCCTATGACATTCCGCGGAACTGGCAGGTGGATCGCAGCGGGCAGACCACCTTCGGCAGCGGCACGGACACGATTCCGGTGGCCGGGCTGGCGCAGGACGGCGTCGACTACTGCCCGCAGAATGTGCGCACCAATGTCTTTCTGACCCAGTCCGACGAGTCGGATCCGGCCAAGGCGGCCGCCGATATCGGAACCCGCCTGGGCCGCATCGGCTGGTCCGCCTCGACCGGCGCGACACCCGGCGCGCCGGAGTCGTTCCAGTCCTCCGACGGGCAGTTGCAGGGCATCTTCCTGGAGACCAAGGGCAATGCCCCGACCACCACGGCGGGCTGCGCCTCGACCTACTCCGTCTACACCTTCGCCTTCCCGGGCGACAATGGCGCGTTCGTGTTCACCATTGCCGCCGACACCGGGGTGGACCAGGCGGTGGACGCGACCCTCGCGAAGAAGATTCTCGCCAGCATCCGCCCGATTCAATAAGGGCGACAAGACAACTCGTCAGACAGGGGGTCCGACGATGAGCAGTGGCAACGACGATCGGGACATCGATCCGGAGAAGACCACGTCCAGCGGTGATTGGTGGCAGGGCCTGCCCGGCCGGGGATACACCACGCCACCCAACACTCCGCCGCAACCGACATATCCATATACGAGCCCCAACCCCTACACGCCGTATCAATCGGCCCCGAATCCCATTCCGCCGGTGCAGAATCCGTATACCACCGGGCCGAACATGTTCCCGCCCAACCCAACCGGCGGCTATCCGACACCGCCACCACCGCCCGGCGGTCGTGGTCGCCTGTGGTTGCTCGTCGGGGTGGGCGCGCTGGTCGTGGTCATCGCCGTGGTCGTCGCGATCGTGGTGGTGGTGCGCGATTCCGGCAATTCCGCCGCGCCCGCCAGCACTTCGGCACCCGCGTCGACCAGCCGGGCGACCACGTCGGCACCGCGCACCACCGCGCCCGCGACCTCCACGGTGCCGCCCCAGATCCCCGGCTATCAGGTCGACGTGCCCAAGGACCTGACGGCCGCGTGGGACATTCCGAAGGACTGGAGCATCGATCAATCCATCAGCACCTTCGGCACCAGCGAGGACAGCATCCCGGCCGTGGGCTACGCGCAGGAGGGCGAGGAGTACTGCCCGAACAATGTGCGCACCACCATGTTTCTGACCTCCTCGGACATCGACGACGCGACCGCGGCGGCCTCCGATGTGGGCACCCGCGCCGCGCGCATCGGCTACTCCACCAAGACCTCGGTCACCGGCGGCACCCCGCAGCCCTTCGCCACCACCGACAGCCTGCACGGCATCTTCCTCGAGACCAGCGGCACCTTCACCGCCCCCGCGGGCTGCGCCACCACCTTCTCCGTCTACACCTTCGCCCTCAGCGTGGGCACCGCGGGCAAGGGCTCACTGGTCTTGACACTCGTCGCCGACACGGGCGTGGATCGCTCGGTCACCGCCGATTTCGCGCGTAAACTGTTCGCCACTTTCCGCCTGCTTTAGACCACCTGACCAGCCGATTTAACGTCTGGCACGACCGTGCGCTAAGCTACTCCAGGTTCGCCTCACGGGGTGTGGCGCAGCTTGGTAGCGCGCTTCGTTCGGGACGAAGAGGTCGCAGGTTCAAATCCTGTCACCCCGACTGTGTGGTTGAGACACAACTCGGCCCCCGGCTCTTTCGAGAGTCGGGGGTTTTGTGTTGTGCGGGGTCGGTCAGCCTGCGACCGGGCGAAGTCGGGTGCCGCCCAGGCGATTCGCGTGGTCGGTGAGGATGGTGCGCAGGACGGCGGCCGAGGTCTCGTCGGCGGGGGTGAGGACGGTGAGGCTGTGGTCCGCGCCGTCGGGGCTGGTGAGGTTGTCGTAGCAGACGGTCAGGTCACCGGCCTGGGGATGCCGGATTCGCTTGCTGCCGTGGCTGCGGTCCTGGACCGTGTGGTCGTCCCACCAGGTCGCGAATTTCGGGCTCTCCGTGCGTAATTCGGCGATCACCGCGCGTAGTCGGGCATCGTCGGGGTGGCGTGCGGAGTTGCGGCGCAGATTGCCGACGGTTTCGCGGGCGATCCGCTCCCAGTCGAGTTGGGTGGCCCGGGTGCCCGGGTCCAGCAGGGTCAGGCGGGCGGCATTGACGCCGGGCTCGAAGCCGGGGCCGAACAGGGCCGCCGCGGCGGTATTGCGGGCCAGCACATCCAGCCGGAAATCGCTCAGATAGGCCGGGAGCGAGGGCATGCCGTCGAGGATGGCGCGCAGCGAGGCCGGGGGCTCGCCGGTCCGGCGGCTGGGCGGCTGTGCGCCGCGGGCGATGAGGTGCAGGTGCGCGCGCTCGGCGTCGGTGAGCCGCAGCGCGTCCGCGAGCGCGTCGAGGATCGCGGCCCCCGGCGTGCCGACCCGGCCCTGCTCGAGCCGGATGTACCAGTCGATGCTGACCGCGGCCAGCTGGGCGACCTCCTGCCGCCGCAATCCGGGCGTGCGCCGCGTGCCGACGCTCGGCAGTCCGGCGTCCTGCGGCAACAACCGCTCTCGCATCGCGCGCAGGAAAGCGCCCAGCTCCCTACCGGATCCCGTACCGTCCACCAGGCCAGCCTAGGGCCGCGCCGGGTGGTACGCGGAATACCAGGGTGCGGACAATCTCCCTGCCCGTTCCGAATCGCGGGATTCTGGTCCTGCCATTCGAAATACCGAGGAGGACGGCCATGAACCGCACCGCACGCATTGTTTCCACGACCTTGGCCGTGGCGGCGCTGGCGGGTATCGCGGGCTGCACCAGCGACAAGGACTCGGCCACCACGACGACGACCCCGACCTCGACCTCGGTCCAGGTCCGTCCGGTCGTCCCGGCCAATGCCGCCGCGTTCACCGTGACCACCCCCGACGCCACCACAACCTTCCCCGCCGACTTCTACGCGGGCAGCTTCGGCTGCACCGCCGCCAATCGAGCCCCGCATCTGCAATGGTCCGGCGCCCCCGCGGCCGCGAAGAGCTTCGCCGTCACCATGTTCGATCCGGACGCCCCGACCGGCGCGGGCTTCTGGCACTGGGTGAACTGGGACATCCCCGCCACCGCAACGGATTTCACCGCGGGCACGACCGGCGTGGCGGGCACCAACGATGCCGGTGTCCCCGGCTACCTGGGCCCATGCCCGCCCGCCGGAGACCAGCCGCACACCTACCAGATCTCGGTCCTGGCCCTGGACACCCCGAGCCTGGACCTGCCCGCCACCACCATGCCCACGGTCGCTTCGTTCTCGATGGGTTCGCACATCATCGGCGTCGCGCGGCTGACCCTGACCGCGCGACGCTGACCCCGCTCAGCCCAGGTGCAGGCGGCGCATCAGCCGCAGTGTGACCAGGGTCGACTTGAGCTGCTTCTCGTAGGGCATGGACGCCCGCGCGGCCATGATCTGCTTCTTCTGCACGCCGACATTGATGGTGTCGGTGTACTTGAGCAGCCCGGCCGCGCCGTGGCGGGTGCCGACGCCGGACTGCTTGACGCCGCCCGACGGGGTGCCCTTGGCGGCGTAGCTGGTGACGAAGCCGTCGTTGATATTGATGGCTCCGGCCTCCAGGCGCTCGGCCAAAGCCGTTGCGCGGTCGATGTTTCCGGTCCAGACGCTGGCATTGAGCCCGTAGGCGGTGTCGTTGGCGAGGGCGACGGCCTCGTCGACGGTGGCGTACTTGTAGATGCTGACCACGGGCCCGAAGGTCTCCATGGTGGCGTGGGCCATGTCCTTGGTGACGCCGGTGAGCACGGTGGGCTCGAAGAAGGCCGGGCCGATATCGGGGCGCGGATTGCCACCGGTGACGACGGTCGCGCCCTTCTCGCGGGCCTCGTCGACATGGGAGGCGACGCGCTTCATGTGGTCCACCGAGACCAGCGAGCCCATCTCGGGCTCGAAGTCGTAGCTCGCGCCCATCTTCTTCCCGAGTTCCTCTGCGGCGGCGACGAATCGGCGCAGGTACTCGTCGTAGATGCGCTCGTGCACGTAGATGCGCTCGATGTGCATACAGGCCTGGCCGGTATTGCCGAAGACGGCGAAGATGGCCGACGGGATGGCCTCGTCGAGGTTGACGTCGTCGAGCACGATCATCGGATTCTTGCCGCCGAGTTCGAGACTGCAGCCGATGAGATTGCGCCCGGCCTGTTCGCCGATGGTGCGGCCGGTGGCGGTGGAGCCGGTGAACATGACGAAGTCGACATTGTCGATGAGGGTCGGGCCGACATCGGGACCGCCGCCGCACACGACCTGGACCAGTCCGCGCGGCATACCCGCCTTGTGCAGCAGTTCGATGCCGTAGAGCGTGCACAGCGCGGTCTTGTTGTCCGGCTTCATGATCACGCCATTGCCCGCGATGAGCGCCGGGGTGGAGTCGGACATGGAGATGGCGAAGGGGAAGTTCCACGGCGCGATGACCGCGACCACGCCCTTGGGCCGATGCTCCTCGGTGGAGGAGGTGATGACCGGCATCGGGCCGGAGCGCTTCTTCGGCTTCAGCGTCTTCTCGGCGGTCTTGAGGTAGTGCGCGATGACCATCGGGGTGTCGCAGGCCTCTTCGATGGCCATGCGCCGGGCCTTGCCGCAGCCGATCTGAATCAGGTCCGCGATGGTCTCGATCTCGGAGAGAATCAGTTCGTGCGCCCGCTCGAACACCGCGAGCCGGTCCTTGAGCGGCCGTGCGGCCCATTCCTTTTGCGCGGCCCGCGCCATCTCGGCGGCGGCCACCACATCCTCGGGCGAGGACTGCGGCAGGTAGCCGACGACATCGCCGGTGTAGACCTCGACCATTTCGAAGGGCTCGCGAGCCTCCCCGGCCTGGCCCGCGGTCACCATCGCGGTGAGCCGATCGATGAGGGATTCCGTGACGCGCGGCGGAAGCTTCGCCTTGCTCTTTGTGCTCATGGGACTCTCTCCACTACTTGCCGCCCGTGACGGCGGTCACCATGATCCAAACTAGAACACGTTATTGTTCAGGACAACGGCACGGGGTAGTTTCGTGCCGGAATCAGCCCGGAAAGTGGAAAGAAGGGTCGGCGATGACCGCAGCGACTGCTGAGACGACTAGCAATACCGAACCGCACGCTCTGGTCGAGAAGCGCGGCGCGACGCTGATCGTCACCATGAACCGGCCCAAGTCCAAGAACGCCCTGACCGGCGAGATGCTGGCCATCATGACCGAGGCGTGGGACACCGTCGACAACGATCCGGAGATCCGCTCGTGCATCCTCACCGGTGCGGGCGGCGCGTTCTGCGCGGGCGCGGACCTGAAGGCGATGAGCAAGCGGAATCCGAGTGACGGCATGGCCGAGGGTTCGGCCTTCGACCCCGCGCGCATGCCCGGCCTGCTCAAGGGCCGCCGCCTGACCAAGCCGCTCATTGCCGCGGTCGAGGGCGCGGCCATCGCGGGCGGCACCGAGATCCTGCAGGGCACCGATATTCGCATCGCCGGTGAGAGCGCGAAATTCGGTGTGTCCGAGGCGAAGTGGAGCCTGTTCCCGATGGGCGGCTCGGCGGTGCGGCTGCCGCGGCAGATCCCGTACACCGTCGCGGCCGAGTTGCTGTTGACCGGTCGGCACATCACGGCGGCCGAGGCGCTGAACTTCGGGCTCATCGGGCATGTGGTGCCGGACGGGACCGCGCTGGACAAGGCCCTCGAGATCGCCGAGTTGATCAACAACAACGGCCCGCTGGCCGTGCAGGCTATCCTGAAGGTCATTCGCGACACCGAGGGGATGCACGAGGAAGAGGCGTTCCAGATCGACGCCAAGGTCGGACTGCCGGTCTTCCGCAGCGAAGACGCGAAGGAAGGCCCTCGCGCCTTCGCCGAGAAGCGCAAGCCGAACTTCCAAGGGAAGTAAGGCCTTTCAGCGAAGAGAGGACGTTTGGGGGCTGGGCCCCCACACCCCCTTGTCCTCTCCCAGGAATCCGCCCGACTGATGCCGCCACAGCTGCGCGTACATGCCCTCGGCGCGCAGCAACTCCTCGTGGCTGCCCTGCTCGACGATCCGCCCGCGATCGAGCACGATCAGCCGGTCCATATCGGCGACCGTGCTCAGCCGGTGCGCGACCACCAGCGCCGTGCGCCCTTCCATCAACTCCCAGAGCGCCTGCTGGACCAGGATTTCGCTCTCGGAGTCGAGGGCGCTGGTGGCCTCGTCCAGCAGCAGGATCGGGGCGTCGCGCAGGATGGCGCGCGCGAGCGCGACCCGCTGTCGTTGTCCGCCGGACAGTTTCACGCCGCGCTCACCGATGAGCGTGTCCATGCCGTCGGGCAGTCCGTCGGCGAATTCGGTGACGTGCGCGGCCTTGGCGGCCCGGCGCACCTCGGCATCGGTGGCGTCCGGCCGGGCGAACCGAATGTTCTCGATCAAGGTCCGGTGGAACATCGCGGGATCCTGCGGCACATAGGCCAGCATGCTGCGCAGATCACTCTGCTTCAGCCGCGAGATATCCTGCCCGCCAATGCGAATCACCCCGCCGTCGATATCCATCATGCGCAGCAGCAGCTGGGTGATGGTGCTCTTGCCGCCGCCGGAACGCCCGACCAGGCCGATCCGCGAGCCGCTGGGCACATCCAGGTCCAGGCCGCGGAACAGCGGCGGCGCACCCGCGTGCGCGAAGTCCACCCGCTCGAACCGAATCCCGGAGCCATTGGGCCGCAACGGTTCCGGATCCACCGGATCCAGCACGGTCGGCGATTCCAGCAGCAGTTCGGTGAACTGGGCCGCCTCGGTGACCGAGCTTTCCAGCCGCCGGTAGATCTGGTTGAACCGGAACATGATTCCCGTGGCGTTCCAGTAGTAGGTGAACGCCACGATGATCACCTCGACCGACGCGTGCCCGCCGTCGATGCCCAGCGCGATGAGCAGCCCCAGCACATTCACGATCACCATGAGCGGCATGACCGCCGTGTCGATGTACAGGTTGTTGTAGTCCCACGACCGCAGCGTCTTGCGCCGCTGCCCGACCACCCGCCGCCGGTGTTCGGCCGCCTCCTGCGGTTCGGCCGCGAAGGCCCGCACCGCCTGCATGTTCGACAGGCTGTCGGAGACGTGCCCGGAGACCAGCGCGACCGCGGCCTCGCGCTCGTCGACCAGGTGCTGGCGCCGCCGAATGAGCGGCGCGACCACCAGACCGCACAGCGCGATCAGCCCCAACAGGGTCACGACCAGCATCGGGTCGTAGCGCCACAGCACCACCGAGGCGAAGGTCAGGGGCACCAGCGCGGAGACGATTTCGAAGGCGAAGGTATCGGCGAACTCCTCGAACCGGGTCGCGAAGCTCAGCGACCGCTTGGTGAGCGAACCCGCGAAATTATTGTGGAAGAACGCCGCGTCCTTGGCCAGCAGCTCGTCCATGGCGATGGTGTAGAGGCCCTCGATGCCGTAGGCGTCGAGCCGGTTCAGGAAGTGAATCCCGATGCGCCAGAACACCTCCGACAGCAGCAGGACGCCCGCGAAGGCCAACACGTACGGCGCGAGCGCGCCGAACGAGGAGTCACCCGTGGCGGCGACCTTGCCGACCACCAGCGCCACCAGCAGCGGCGCGATGTAGAGCTGACAGGTGTTGCCGAGCGCCGGTCCCAGCATGCCCAGGGCCGTGATCGTCTTGCGCCGGTTCATTTCCCGGCCGTAATAGCGCAGAACCAGCATCACAGCGGATGTGCGCGAACTCATCCATCCCCTCTCGAATCAGTACTTCGAGCAGTGCAGACAGCCCAGAGTGCCTGGTCGGGAGGGTTCACGCCACTGAATTATCGCGGGGTGGTAGCTGGGTTGCGTGACTTACTCGGTCGGATGGATCGAGCGCCGGATGATGGCCCGGGCCACGCCGGGCAGGAACCGTCGCATGTAATACGCGGGCCGCGCCTGCCCCGGGAACACATACAGCGGCGTCTTCGGCTTCGCCAGCGCCTTCTCCAGCGCGTCGATAATGCTCTCCGGACTCGCCCCGCCGGTGCCGCCGAGCACGCTGGCGTTCTCGGCGCGCACCGCGTCCAGGAACGGCGTCTCCACCATGGGCGGACACAGCACCAGCAGCCGCACCCCGGTGTCATGCAGTTCGTAGGAGAGGCTGTCGGCGAATCCGATCACCGCGTGCTTGGAAGCCGTGTAGCCGGTCAGGCCCGGCGAGGGCAGCCAGCCCGCCAGCGAGGCGAACAAGACGACGGTCCCGGCGTCGGCCTGCTTCATGGCGGGAATGACCGCCTGGCAGAGGTTCACGGTGCCGATGTAGTTGACGTCCATCATCTTTCGGATCTGGGCCACATCCTGATCCAGCACCGAGGCGTGCGCGTGGCACATGCCCGCGGCGTGCACGAGCCGATCGATGGTCCCCCGTTCCGAGCGCACCTTGTCCACGACCGCCCGGACCTGCGCGGGATCGGAGACGTCGCAGGTGTAGGTGTGCGTGTTCGGTGACCGCCGCGCGGTGTCGGCGAGGCCGTCACCGTTCAGGTCGACGGCCGCCACGTGCCAGCCCGCGGCCGCGAGGCGTTGCGCGACAATGCGACCCATGCCGCTGGCCGCGCCGGTGACGAGTGCTGTCCGGTTCATCGGGCCTCCCGGGTTTGCAGGACCGTGGCGGCGTCCTCGAAGGTCATGCGGAGCGCGCCGATTCGGCTGGAGAAGAGCGCACCCCTGGGCAGGCCGAGGGCGCGCAACTGGTCGGAGACGGGATGGGTGCCGAGCCGCACCCGGGTGCCGCCGGGCCGTCCGCGCACCGCACCGGGATTCATGACCCACGGTGTGCGGCGCAGGATGCCGTCGCGCCAGGTGTAGGCGTCGATGGACGCGCCACCGGCCCCGCCCGGCATCGGGAAGCCGTCGGCGACCCGCAGCTCGATGACCAGCTCGTTGTCGATCCGCACCGCGCAGCGATGACCGTGACCGTCGGGCGTGATGTCGATATCGGCCATCAGCTTCGGGAAACCCCAGATCGACTGCCCCGCTTCACAAGTGAAGCTCTGATTTACCGGCAGCCAGTGAATGTAGGCCCCGGTGCTGTTCTTACGCCCGTGCTGCTTGGCCATGAGCGAGAAGGCGAACTCGTGATACGGCCCGAGATCGCCGTCGACGTAGCGCACGAAAGCCAGTGACAGCACGGCCTTCCCGAGCACCGTCACGGGTTCGAGCCCGGCGTCGGCCAGCAGCGCGCGGGCCGCCGCGGTATCGGCCAGGAACAGCGCCGAGCAGGCGTCCGCGTGGCGGATCTCCACCGGCATGCGGACCTGTTCGCCGAGTATGGAATGCGCCTCCACCATGTCGAAATTAGAACAGGTTTCACTGGGGTTGGCGGTTGGTTTCATCGAGTTTTCCCACTCACCGGGTCTCGTGATCGGGTTCCCGGGACGCGGCATAGGACTTGGCCCATCGATAGTCGGGCTTGCCGCTGGGCGTACGGGACACGGCCGCTGCCACCCAGATTCGACGCGGCAGTTTGTATCCGGCCAGATGGGTCCGCACGTGCTCGGTCAGCGCGTCGAAGTCGATCGCGTTCCCGGCCGCCGACACCACCGCCGCGACCTGCTGACCCCATCGCTCGTGCGGCACCCCGATGACCACGGCGTCGTACACCTCGGGATGTGCCTTCAGAACCGCGTCGACCTCTTCGGGAAAGACCTTCTCACCGCCGGTGTTGATGACCATATTGCCGCGCCCGATCAGCGTGACCGACCCGTCGGATTCCACCCGCGCGCGGTCGTCGGTAATGACCATTCGCACGCCGTCCACGGTCCGGAACAGCTTGTCGGTCTTCACCGGATCCTTGTAGTAGCCCAACGGAATATTGCCGGTCTTGGCCACCCAGCCCTCGCCACCCGGCGCGACCGGATGTCCGGCGTCATCGACCACCAGGGCCCCGCGCCCGGTGGTGACCCGTGGCGCCCGCGCCGGATCGTCGTCCTTCTGCGCGAATCCGATACCGCCGAAACCGGTTTCGGAGGAGCCGATGGATTCGGTGACCAGCGTGCTCGGGAACAGTTCCAGCAGCGCGTTCTTCACCGGCTGGGTGAGCTGGGCGGCGCCCGAGCCGATGGAGACCAGCGACGACGCGTCCACCGGGTGGGCGCGATAGGAGTCCACGAGCGGGCGGGCGATGGCGTCACCGGTGACGACCAGCACCTGGGGCCGCTCCCGCGCCACCACCCGCCAGACCTCGTCCGGATCGAAGCGCGGCTGGAACAGCACGGCGTTGCCCGACCACAGGGCGGTGAAGGTGGGCATCATGGCGGCCGCGTGAATCAGCGGCGGCAGCACGAACCAGGTCATGGGCCAGGCGTTCTCGGCGGCCGTGCGGGACTGCTGGTACTCGTCGGCGACGGGTTCACCGGTATAGAAATCGATGCCGCCGCCCAGCACCCGCCACATGTCCTCCTGCCGCCAGATCACGCCCTTGGGCAGGCCGGTGGTGCCGCCGGTGTACATGATGAAGTGATCGTCGGCGCTACGCGGACCGAAATCCCGCTCGGGCGAGCCACTTTCGAGGACCTGCTCGTACGGAACCGAACCGCTGGCCAACCCGTCGCCACCCAAGCGCGGGGAGGCGGAGCGGTCGTCCTCGACCACCAGCGCATGCCGCAGCTTGGGCAGCTGCGGCCGAATCTCCTCGACCAACGGTGCGTAGCACCGGTGGTGCACCGTCATCTCCAGATCCGCGTTGTCGTAGACGTAGCGCAGTTCCTCGGCCCGGTATCGATAGTTGATATTGACCGGCACGGCCCGAATCTTGTAGCAGCCCAACAGCGTTTCCAGTGACTCGATGCTGTTGTGCATGTGGAAACCGATATGCGTCCCCGGCCCGGCCCCGGCCGCCGCGAGGTGATGGGCCAGCCGGTTGGCACGGGCGTCGAGTTCGGCGAAGGTGAGCCGCCGCCCGCCCTCGATGACGGCCGTCCGGTCCGGCACGGTGTCGGCGCAGTGTTCGTAGAGGTCGGCGAAGTTGCACGCCATGGCCGTTACTCCAGGTTGTCTCGACTACAGGACGGTGAGCGGCAGCGGTGCGCCCCGATCGGCGAAGGTGAAGCCCGCCCCGGAGCTGAACCGGGTGATGGCGACCTCGTCGGCGGTGCGGAAAGGCAGGTCCGCACAGCGTATTTCGATGGTCAGGGCACAGTCGTCGACGGCGCGGACCCGGCAGTAGAAGCGCGGGTTGACCCCGCGCACCAGCGCGTCGAGCGGCTCGAGGTGCTCGGGTTCGAGCAGGGACGCCCACGCGCCGTCGTCGACGGCACCGCAGCCGCGCCCGATCCGCAGCTCCACCGAGCGTTCGCCACCGGCGGTTTCACTGGTCACATCGATATCGACATAGGCGGCCGGATTGAACGCCGGATGCACGCGAAGCACCTTCGCCAGCGCCGCGAAATCCTCCCCGAGTCCCAGCGCTGCGCGAATGCGTTCCGCGGTGAGCCCGGCGATGCCGGTGAACTGCTTCCGCAGAATATCCAGGGCCGCTTCGGGTTTCGTCCGCGATTCGACCGCGTTGCGGTAACCCAGGGTGAGCAGGTGGTGCTGCAAACTCACCTCGTCGGCGATGCGCACGAGCGCCGAGCGGGAAAAGTCCTCGAACCGAAGATCGCTGAGCAGGGGCCCCGAATAGTCCCGCTGCCCCGGATCCTCCGGATCGATGGGCGACAACACCACCCCGGCCGCCTCGGATCCGGCCACCACCTGTGCGTCCGGATGCGGCTCGGGCGGCTCGTTTGCCGGATCGATGGTGACGGTCCACGCGCACACCGGCTTCCGATCGGCGGGCTCACGCGGCGGCCGGTGCACCGGCCGCACCTGCGCGAACGGATTGGTCGCCAAGGCCGTCGCATCGAAGGTCGGATCCTCGATGTCGTGGCACATGGCCACCACGAACTCCGTCCCCATCGGCTCCACATCGGCCAGCGCGCCGCAGTGGTCCAAATGGAACTCCCCGTGATCGTGATCGATCACCCGATACCGAAAGTCCATGAACTGCGGCGGCGCGCCGATATCCAGCTGAAAGCACTTGAAGATGGCGTCCACGCCATCCCCGGTGATGTTGAGCGCCTTGCGGATTCGCCGCGTGTACACCGGGCTGGCCAGCCGCCATTCGTCGATGGCGACCGCCGTCATCCCTTCCCGTCCGAGCGCGCCGAGCACATGCGCCATCCCCGACCGGTCGATCAGGTGCCCGCACAGCAGCAGTTCCGGAACCAGAAGGGCCAGTTCGGATCTGGTCAGTGATTCGTATCTGCTGTTCACCACAGGGGCACCGGCCCCTTTCCGATCGGGTACCAGCCGGGCAGCGGTTGGCCCGACATGGCCCGCTCCATGCGCTTGCGCATTCCGGACGATAGCGCGTCGTTCGAGATCATCTCCACGAAAAGCGCTGTCACATTGCCGAAGTCGAAGAAGTCACGCTGCCAGCTCCACTGGAAGCCACCGGCGTAGCGAAACCAGCTGCCACCGATGCCCTCCGGTGAGTACGGCCGCCCGTCGGGCCGTCGCTGCTCGTTGACCTGCTTCCAGAATCCGATGACCGAGCCGCTGCGCTCGTCCACCACGAATTCCTGGTACGGATACGTCCAGCCCTCCAGTCCGAACATTTCCTGGCCGAGCGCGATCTCCCGGATCTCATCGCGTCCGACGGCCATGAACTCCTGCTGCGGCCCGTAGTTCCAGCCGTAGGTGGC
Organism: Nocardia sp. CDC160; assembly: GCF_035818795.1. NCBI lineage: Bacteria > Bacillati > Actinomycetota > Actinomycetes > Mycobacteriales > Nocardiaceae > Nocardia > Nocardia sp. CDC160. The sequence continues at coordinate 1,002,457 of NZ_JAYKYT010000001.1, forward strand.
GTCCTCGGTGTAGAAGTGCTCCAGGGGCTTCCAATCCCCTGCGGCCTCACACTGCTTGTTCTCGTCCACCCAGCGGCGGATCATCTCGTCGAGTTCGTCGCGGGACCAGGCCATTTCGGCCTCCTGTCGAGGAGTAGGCGTTTTTCACGAATCGGCGTCGTCGTCGACCAGCGACAACGCCTGGGTGGGGCAGTAGCGGACGGCGGCGCGCGCCGCCTCGAGATCGGTGCCGGGATCGGCGCGCAGAATCCGCACCTGCCCCTGTTTCGGCACCTCGAAGAGTTGCGGGGCCTCGTCCTGGCAGACGGCGTGGCCCTGGCAAAGATCTAGATCGACGACGAGTCGCATCAGGCATCTCCTGTCAACGGTGCTTCGGGCTGCACCTCGACCAGCACGAGGTGCGACCCACGCGGCGTGGAGACGACCGCGGTCACCGCTGCGGCGAGATCGGCGGGCCGCAGGAAGTGCGCGTGCCGCGCGAATCCCCACTTCACCCAGTTCTCCAACAGCGGCCCCACCACCTCGGGCGTGGCCTGCATGCCCATGCCGGTCAGCGTTTGCCCGGGCCGCACGATCGAGGAACGAACCCCGGTGCCCTCCAACTCCATTCGCAGCTGGGTGGCGAAGGCCTCGACGCCGGTCTTGGCGGCGTTGTAGGCCCCCGCGCCGGGCCGGGCCCGGACCGCGCAGTCGGAGCCGATGATGACGAAGTCGCCGCGTTGGCGCTCGATCATGCCCGGCAGGACTCGGTGTGCCAGGCGCTGAGCACCGACCAGGTGCACGCGAACCTGTGATTCGAACAGGTCGGGATCCATCTCCCAGCCCCTGCCGAACTCCAGGTCACCGGCACCGGACACGACGATCTCGGTGGGGCCCAAGGATTCCTCGGCGGCGCTGACGAATTCGTTCACCGAGCCGGTGTCGGCCACGTCCAGCCGTCCGGCAAAGGCCTCACCGCCCTCGGCCCGAATCGTCTCGGCGAGCGTCTCGCAGATCTCCACCCGACGCGCCCCCAGCGCCACCGGATGCCCCAGCGCGGCAAGGGCTTCCGCCGTCGCCGCGCCAATGCCGGACGACGCCCCCGCGACAATCGCCGGGCGACGGTCGGGATGTGGTGCGAAGCGAGCCATCTATCGAACCTCCACGCCGACGGGCAGATGCGCGAACCCGCGCACGTTCACCGAATGCACACGCTGAATCCCGGAGTCGCCGATCCCGTACGCCCGCACGCGAGTAGCGAACTCCCGCAACACGATCGACGCCTCCAGCCGCGCCAGATGTGCGCCGAGGCAGAAGTGCACGCCGCGGCCGAAACTGATCAACCCACCCTTATCGGGCCGCTCGATGTCATAGCGGTCCGGATCATGGAAGACATCGGTATCGCGATTGGCGGACCCGACCAGCAGCAACACCTTCGACCCCTGCGGGATCGTCCGTCCGTAGTACTCGAGATCCTCGGCGGCGGTCCGGGCCAGGATCTGACTCGACGCGTCATAACGCAGCGTCTCCTCCACCCAGTCCGGCACCAGTTCCGGATTCGCCGCCACCTTCGCGTACTGCTCCGGATTGCGGCTCGCCCAATACAACGCATTCCCAAGCAGTTTGGTCGTGGTCTCGTTCCCGGCGACCACCATCAAGAACATGAACCCGAGGATCTCCTCGTCGGCGAGCCGGTCGCCGTCCGCCTCGGCATCCAGCAGGGCCGAGGTCAGATCGTCCGTGCGCCGCTGCTTACGGGCCGCGAGCATGTCGTTGTAATAGCCCGCCAACTGCAACGCCGCTTCCATGGCCGCGACGGGCACATCCAGCACACCCTCCTCGCGATGCACCAAAAGATCCGCGAGCCTGCGCAATTCGGCGCGATCGGATTCCGGCACGCCCAGCAGCTCGGAGATGACGTCCATGGGGACCTGTCCGGCGACCGCGTCGATCCAGTCGAAATCGCCAGCGGCCAGCGCCGGTTCGAGATAGCGCAATGTGATGGCCCGAATCCGCTCGCTCATCTCGGTGACTCGGCGCGAGGTGAAGCCCTGATAGACCAGTTTCCGCAGCCGCAGGTGCCCCGGGTCGTCCATGGCCAGGAACGACATGGTGCGCCACGCGTGCGGCCCCCAGGCGGCGGGATCCAGGGAGACCCCGTTGGCGCTGGAGAGCCGCACATTGTCGCGGAATCCGGCGGCCACGTCGACGTGCCGCGACAGGGCCCAGAAGTCGAGCTCCGGATGGTGGTACAGCGGGGCCTCGGTGCGCAGCCGCTGATACACGGGATACGGGTCCTCGTGCACGCGGTAGTCGTAGGGGTCGAACAGCAGCGGCTCGACGGAGGCTGCGGTCATTGTGTCTGCACCTCGTATTCGATAACGCGTTCATCTGCTCTGATGAACGTTTTCCAGCAACGGAGACACATAGCTGGACATGTGTCTGTACGGTACTAGCGACGGGATCACCTGACAACGGAATCCCGAATCCGAATTGGCGACGGGGACGCAAACTGAAACAGGTTCTTGCGCGTCTCCGAGCCACGAACCTATAGTCCGTACACGTGTCCGGACAGCATGGGAGCTACCTATGAGCCCGAGCGATCTCGTCCCCGACGGCGGTTCGCAGTTGCTGATCGGCGGCAAACTGACGCCCGGCGGCGGCGGTGTGTTCACCACCGTCGACCCGGCCACCGGGGCACCCCTCGGCCACGCCGCCAATGCCGACGCCGCCGATATGGACGCGGCCATCGCCGCGGCCCGCACGGCATTCGACACCACGGACTGGTCGCGCGATCCGGGTTTTCGCGCGACCAGCCTCCGGCAACTCCGCGACGCGCTGCGCGATCACCTCGAGGACCTGCGCGAAATCACCATCGCCGAGGTCGGCGCACCGCGCATGCTGACCAGCGGGCCGCAGTTGGAAGGCCCGATCACCGATCTCGGTTACTTCGCGGACCTGGCCGAAAACTACGAGTGGGAAACCGATCTCGGCATTGCCTCGCCGATGGGTATCAAGAGTGCGCGCACGCTGCGCCGCGAACCCATCGGCGTCGTCGGGGCGATCACGCCCTGGAACTTCCCGCATCAGATCAACTTCGCCAAGCTGGGTCCCGCACTGGCGGCGGGCACCACGGTGGTGCTCAAACCCGCGCCCGACACCCCCTGGGTCGCGGCGGCGGTGGGCCGAATCATTGCCGAGGAGACCGATATTCCGGCCGGTGTCGTCAATATCGTCACCTCGGACGATCATGGGCTGGGCGCACAGCTGGTCACCGATCCGCGGGTGGACATGATCTCGTTTACCGGGTCAACGGCGACCGGCAAGACGGTTATGGCCGCGGCGGCGGCGTCGTTGAAGAAAGTCTTCCTGGAACTCGGCGGCAAGTCCGCATTCATTGTGCTGGACGACGCGGATATCACGGCGGCGGCAAGCTACGCGGCTTTCGGGGTCTGCGTGCATGCCGGGCAGGGCTGCGCGATCAGCACGCGGCTGCTGGTGCCGCGCGGACTTCACGATCAGGCGGTCGAAGCGGCAGCGCGGACCTTGGCCAACATCAAGCCCGGTAATCCCGCCAAGCCCGGAACCGTCTGCGGCCCCGTCATTTCCGAGCGTCAGCTGGCCCGCATCGAACGCTACCTCGATATCGCCCGCGCCGAGGGCGGCACCATCGTCACCGGCGGCAACCGGCTCGACGGGCCCGGCTGGTTCATCGAACCGACGTTGATCACCGGCCTGCCCAACAGCTCCCGCGTCGCCCAGGAGGAGATCTTCGGCCCCGTCCTCACCGTCATCCCCCATGACGGCGACGCCGATGCCGTTCGTATCGCCAATGACTCGCCCTACGGCCTGTCCGGATCGGTCTGGGGTCGCGATCCCGAGCGCGTGCGCACGGTCGTCGAAGGCGTCCGCACCGGAACGCTCAGCGTGAACGGCGGCGTCTGGTATTCGGCCGACGCGCCCTTCGGCGGCTACAAGCAGTCCGGCCTGGGCCGGGAAATGGGCGTCCTCGGCTTCGAGGAATACACCGAGACCAAACTCATCGCGACCGGCTGCTGAGGAGCACTGACATGAGCCGTTTCACCGACAGGTCGATCATCGTCACCGGCGCGGCCCGCGGCATCGGCGCGGCCTACGCCCGGGCCCTGGCCGCCGAGGGCGCGAAAGTCGTTGTCGCCGACCTCAATAGCGAGCTGGGCGAGTCAGTCGCCAAGCAGATCACCGCCGACGGCGGGACCGCGGTCTTCGCACAGGTCGACGTGGCCGACCCGGCCTCGGCCAAGGCCGTCGCCGATTTCACCGTCGCCAATTTCGGCGGCATCCACCACCTGGTCAACAATGCCGCCATCTACGGCGATATGAAGCTCGACATTCTGCTGACCGTGCCGTGGGATTACTACAAGAAGTTCATGGCCGTGAATCTCGATGGCGCGCTGAACATGACCCGCGCGGTGTACAAGCATATGGCGAAGGCGGGTGGCGGATCGATCGTCAACCAGTCCTCCACCGCCGCGTGGACCTACTCCGGCTTCTACGGTCTGGCCAAGGCCGGAATCAATAGCCTGACACAGCAATTGGCGCACGAGCTGGGCCACTCCAAGATTCGTGTCAACGCCATCGCGCCGGGTCCGACCGATACCGAGGCCACCCGCAGCATCGTGCCGGAGCAGTTCGTGGATCAACTGGTGAACCAGATGGCGTTGAAGCGGCTGGGTACCACCGAGGACATGGTCGGGGCGTGCCTGTACCTGCTGTCCGACGATGCCGCGTGGGTGACCGGCCAGGTTTTGAATGTCGATGGCGGGCAGGTTTTCCGGCCATGAGCGAAACTTCGGAATTCTCAGTAGGTTTCATCGGGCTCGGCAATATGGGTGCGCCGATGGCCCAACGCCTGGCCGATTGGCCGGGCGGGCTGGTCGTCTGCGACATGCGCCCGGACGCGGTGCAGCCGTTCACCGATGCAGGGGCCGCGATCGCGAACTCCCCCGCCGAACTGGCCGAACGCTGCGGCGTCATCTCCATCGCGGTCCTCGACGACGAGCAGGTCCGCTCGGTCGTCACCGGGCCGGACGGACTACTGATGACCGCCAAACCCGGCACCGTCATCGCCGTCCACTCGACCATTTCCGACACCACCGCCGTCGAGCTGGCCGCCGAATGCGCCTCGCAGGGCGTCGAATTCGTGGACGCTCCGATCAGCGGCGGTGCACCCGCCGCGCAAAAGGGCGCACTGGCGATCATGGTCGGCGGCAGCGCCGTCGCCTTCGAAACCGTCCGCGAACCGTTCTCCCGCTTCGGCTCACTCGTCATCCACGCCGGTGAGGTCGGCGCGGGAACTCGAATGAAGCTGGCGCGCAACCTCCTCCACTTCGTCGCCTTCACCGCCGCGTCCGAGGCTCAGCGCCTGGCCGAGGCGGCGGGCCTGGACATCGCCGCCCTCGGCAAGGTGGTCCGCCACTCCGACTCACACACGGGCGGCCCCGGCGCGATCATGCTCCGCAAGACCACCGCACCGGTCGCCGCCGACGATTTCTGGTTCCCCATCCTCGGCCACGTCCGCGACCTCGGCGAAAAGGATCTCGCGCTGGCCCTCGACCTGGCCAGCCGACTGGATGTGGATCTACCCCTGGCACAACGGGCATTGCACGACCTGGGCACCGGACTCGGCGTGGGACCCGGCCCGATCGCGAAGGAGAACTCATGACCGACGAACAGCTGCCGTCCGAGACGAGGCAGCGCGGACTGAAGACGATGTCGGAGGTCTATGGCTTCGATCTCCCGAACCTGAACGGCGACCCCTTCTACGAGGTCACCGTCGACCACCTCTTCGCCGATATCTGGAACCGACCCGGTGATCTGTCGATGCGCGATCGGCGGCTGTTGCTGCTCGGAGCCATTACCGCACAGGGCCATTCGGAAATCGCCGAGATCCAGGTCGGCGCGGCCCTGCGCAATGGCGAACTCGATGCCGACCAGCTGCGCGAGATCGCGGTCTTCCTGGCCCACTACGTGGGCTGGCCCGCCGCCACCAAGCTCGACGGGGTCATTCGCAAGACGCTCGCCAAGGACAAGAAGAAGTAATCCCAACCCGCAGTGAGGAATTCAGAGATATGGCGGAATCGCCTACCGTCCGGCCGCTCGCCGCGAGCGAGGTCGAGACCTGGGACCACGAGGCCGATGTGGTGGTCGTGGGCTTCGGCATCGCCGGGGTGTGCGCGGCCATCGAGGCGGCCCGCTCCGGGGCCGACGTCCTGGTGCTGGAACGCACCGGCGGCTGGGGCGGTGCGGCCGCCATGTCCGGCGGATTCATCTACCTCGGCGGCGGCACCGCGCTCCAGCGGAAGCTGGGATTCGAGGACACCGCGGAGAACATGGAGAAGTTCCTGACCGCGGCCCTCGGCCCCGGCGTGGACAAAGCCAAGATCCACGACTACTGCCAGGGCAGCGTCGACCACTTCAATTGGCTGGTCGCCCAGGGTGTCCCGTTCAAGGAGGAATTCTGGGGCGAGCCCGGCTACGAGCCGCCCGCCGACCAGGGACTCATGTACTCCGGCGGCGAGAACGCCGCCCCCTTCAAGGACCTCGTCCCGCCAGCTCCCCGCGGCCATCTGGCCTGGACCAAGGACAAGAAGCTGGGCGAGAAGGGCGGCGGCTACATGCTCATGGAGCCGCTCGCCCAGAAGGCGGACGAACTGGGAGTCCGCCACGAATACGACGTCCGCATGCGACGCCTCATCACCGACGAGTCCGGCCGCGTGGTCGGCGTGGCCGCCACCCGCTACGGCAAGCCCGTCCACGTGCGCGCCGACCGCGGCGTCGTCCTGGCCACCGGCAGCTTCGCCTACAACCACGCCATGGTGGAACGCTTCGCGCCCAAGATCTCCGGCCGCCCCACCGCCACCGTCGAGGAACACGACGGCATCGGCATCCAGGTGGCGCAGGCGCTGGGCGCGGACCTCGCGCACATGGACGCCACCGAGGTCGCCTTGGTGGTGGACCCGCAGTTGGTAGCCCGCGGCATCCTGGTCAACGGCCGCGGCCAACGCTTCATCACCGAGGACACGTATGCCGGTCGCATGGGCCAGGCGGTCCTCCAGAACCAGGACAATCAGGCCTACCTGGTGATCGACGAGATCGCGCTGGAGGAGGCCATGGAAACCCAGTCCTCCCTGTCGTTCCTGCGCACCGCGCCCACCTGGGTGGCCGAGACGGTCGCCGAGTTGGAGAGCGAGATGGGGCTGCCCGAGAACACCCTGCAGTCCACCATCGACCTCTACAACCATCACGCCGAGAAGGGCGAGGACCCCTTCCTGGGCAAGAAGACCGAGTGGGTCAAGCCCATTCGCACTCCCCTCGGCGCGTACGACCTGCGCGGCTACACCGGCGGTTTCACCCTCGGCGGCCTGCGCACCGACCTGGACTCGCGGGTCCTGCACGTCTCCGGCGAACCCATCCCCGGCCTCTACGCCGCCGGGCGAGTCACCTCCGGCATCTGCGCCGGGGGTTACGCCTCCGGCTGTTCCCTCGGCGATGGCAGCTTCTACGGCCGTCGCGCCGGTGTCGCCGCTGCCAAGCAGCTCTGAAAGGACCTTTCCCCCATGCGATTCGGTATCGTCCTCTTCACCAGCGACCGCGGCATCACGCCAGCGGCCGCCGCCAAGGCCGCCGAGGAACGCGGTTTCGACTCCTTCTTCGTGCCCGAGCACACGCACATTCCGGTCAAACGCGAAGCGGCGCATCCGCAGACGGGCGACTCGAGTCTTCCCGACGATCGCTACATGCGGACGTTGGACCCGTGGGTGGCTTTGGGCACGGCCGCTGCGGTCACCTCGCGGATCGAATTGTCCACAGCGGTAGCGCTTCCCACCGAGAGCGACTGCATCACCCTGGCCAAGACGATCGCGACCCTTGACCACCTGTCCGGGGGACGCGTCACGCTTGGGGCCGGGTTCGGTTGGAACACCGACGAGCTCACCGACCACGGTGTGCCCGGCAACAAGCGGCGCACGGTTCTCCGGGAATACATCGAGGCCATGCGGGCCCTTTGGACTGAGGAAGAAGCCTCTTACGCAGGCGATTTCGTCAAGTTCGGGCCGAGCTGGGCTTGGCCGAAACCGGTCCAGTCCCACATCCCCCTGCTGATCGGCGCGGGCGGCACCGAGAAGACGTTCAAGTGGATTGCCCGCTCGGGCGACGGCTGGATCACTACTCCTTACGAATCCGACGTCTCCGCCTCGACCTCTCTGCTCATGAAGCACTGGGAAGAGGCGGGCCGATCAGGAGCTCCGCGCGTCGTAGCACTGGCCTACAAACCGAACGCCGAACAACTCGAATCCTGGTCAGCCGCAGGCGTAACCGACGTCCTCTACGGCCTCCCAGACAAACCGGAATCAGAAGTCCTCGCCTACCTAGACCGTTTGGCCGGAAAGCTATCTCCTTTGGGTCTTTCTAATCCCTAAAAGGTGATCCGTGCAGTCCGTGGGCCGGAACGTGAGTTACGGCTCCCAACCCGGCGTCAGCCCAAGTCCGGTAGGGCAGGCGACGCAACCACACTTCCGGTACCTGCCATCGAGAGGATTCCAGTCGTCAGTCATCCACCCAAGTAGTCTTCCCCCGGGTTACCTGACCTCGAGCATCCGAATCACATATTGCGCCGAGCCCGCCAGAACGCACGCCGCTGAGACGGTGTGCAGTAAACGTGCACCATTTCCATCAGCCCGTTGATCACCGGCCCCGGATCAATGAACGGGCTGATGGTCTCAGCATCGGGCACCCCGCCAGCGGTCACCGGCGCAACAGCTTCCGTGGGAAACAGGAACGGCGTCCCCTCAGGAGCAGTGGTCACCGAATCGCCACTGGGCGTGCGCCATTCCACCTCCCGCCCGGGATGGTGAGTAATCCGCCAGCCATTGCGTTGATTATCCGCAAGTGTCTTCAGCCGATGATGGCGTCGACACCGCGCTCCAAGATTGTGTTCGCTGGTGCGACCCCCCTTGTGGGGTTCCGCATGATCGAACCGATCCTGATGATCGAGATCGGTATCCGCCGCCGGAACCTGACACCCCGGCGCCCGGCAGATCCCATCCAGCGCACGCACCCGCCCGGCCATCCGAGCACCCGGCCGGTACCGCAATTCGGCATTCCCACCGGCGTTTTCGACCGGTGCGGGAGCCGCAGCATCCGTACCGCTGGTCTCAGTGATGATCTCGAAGCGAGCGTGCCGCGCAATCTGCCGCGCGAGGTCGGCATCGATAGCACCAAACCCCGCCAGCAGACCCGGGTTGTCCCGCAGCCCCGCAAGCGTTTCCGCCGACACACCCACCTGCACCAACGCCTTCCGCGCCACCGGCAACTCCGCATCGGTGTCCGCGCGCGGGCAATCCGCCCGCCCACACAGACAGCTCAGCCGCCCACTGCCATCGGCCAGCGCGACCAAAGCATCAGCCCGACGCTGATTCTGAGTGCGCGGATCCTCCCCACACACCTGAGTGCAAGCCATCTCCCGCAACCGCTCGTACAGCGTCCGCCCACCCGCAGCAGGCAACACCGCATCCACCACAGCGGTCCCGTTATCGGCAGCATTGACACTGACATACCGCTCAGCCTCGGCCTCCTTGCGCCGCACGGCCTGCCCCTCCGGATCAGCCTCGGCAATCCACCGCCGCGCCGTACGCCGAACCCGCTGCGGGTCAACCTTTTCCGCCAACGCAACAACCTTGGGCTCGAGCTCCGCGAGCAGCTCCTCGGACACATTGGTGAGCGTCTCACTGATAGCCCGGACCCGAGGCAGATCAATCCGCCCCTCCGCGAACGCCACCCCCGCCGACGGATACCGATGCTTGAGCCCCAGCCCCAGCCCGATCAAATTATCCGCCGACCGCTGCGAAACCTTGAGCGCCACCCCAATCTCAGTAGCCGCATCCTCCCCCGCATGCGCCAGCCCCACCCCAAGCGCAATCTGCTGAGCGCGGCGAGTCTCATACAACAACGTCATCAACGCCGTCTCCTCAGCCTGCAACACAGCAATCTCCGAGTGCACCACACGAAGCCGCTCCACCACCTCCTCAGCAGCGGCCCACTCATCAGCGATTTCACTCATAAATCGATCATAATTTCGAAACCCCCGACACAACAGCATGATCGATCCAACACACCGTGTAATTCTTTGGCTATCAATAGAATTCAACTCGGACCCACGAAGGCTGTCCGCGCGTTGATCCGGTCCGCCGACACCATAAGACCGCCCGGTCCGCAAACTACTCCGGTCAGTCTTAAGCTTCGCCGAGTGAGTGAAGGTGAAGCCAGCCCGATGCATTATCCGGGCTGGGAGCAAGACCAGGTGCCACCCGGAGATCCGAGCGACACCACGGCGGCGGAATTCGTTCCGCTACCGCCTATTCCACCCTTGGAACAGCCGCACGCCGTGTTCACGGCGCAGCCGGACACAGCCGTACGCCTAGGGATGGCCCTAGCGAATTGGGGGCAGCGGAGCCCAATTTCATGGGTGTGGTTCGTTCTACTGTGGGGCGGAGTGGCCGGAGTGATCACGCTTTTTCTTGGACGCGACGGCGCGATCCTCGGCGCGATGGTCTTCGGGGCGAGTCTGGTGGCCCGCCTAACCGGAAAAGGTAGCGTGGTCCGGAGATACACCAACCTCGCGAAGGCGAACTTCGTCCCCGGCCAGGTGCAGGCCATCCGTTTCGGACCGGATGCCCTGGATACCAGCAGCTCTCGGGGCCGCACCAGGATGTATTACAGCGATATTCGATCCGTATACACCGGCTACCCCGGCGCGGTGGTGTTGCGCTACCGGGGAGGCCTGTTAGCACTCCCCGAGCAGCTGTTCCCCGAGTGGAGCATCGGGCTCATCACCGCCGCCCGGCGCGGCGGCGGACCCGTGAATGAATCGGCGGTCACCGAACTGCCGCCCATTCCGACCGTCGAAAAGCCGACCGCAACATTCGTCGCTGGAACCGACACGGCCGGGCGAATGGCCCGCACCCACACCCCGTATGCCCTGCGCCCGTTGCTGGGCACGGCCCTCGCCCTGGCAGCTATGCCCCTCGGAGTCGCGCTACTCGCACACAATCGGTTGGGGATCGCGATAGCGCTCGCCCTCTTGGTGGTGATCGCGGGATTCTTAGCAACGGTGGCGGTGACAACCCTGCGCCAGCTAACCGAGTCGTACGGTCTGGCCGTGCCACCCGGACTGCCACTCACCGTCCGCTACGGCTCGGACGCAGTCGATTTCCAGCAGGCCGACGTCTGGACCAGGACTCCCTATTCGTCAATCCGCTCGATCACGCTGCACGGCCCAATCGCCGTCGTGACCACCACTCGCCCCACCGTGTGCCCCCGGGAACTGATCCCTGACCACGCCCTCGCACACATGTGCGCGGTGAACCCGCGCATCGTCGTCAAACGCTGACCGTGGGCGCTGAGGGATTCGGCTAGTTGCAGGCGGCGAGGCGCTGGAGGATGTGGACGGGGCCGACGGTGGCGAGGTCACGGTATTTGCCGCCGAGCAGGATTCGGCGGTGGAGGTCGTTGGCATTCCGGAGGGCGAGCAGGCCGCCGCCTGCGATCCAATGGCCCCAGTCGGCATAGGCGCGGGTGGCGGTCGATTCGGAGTCCGGGTCGAGGATGAGGAGTAGGCGTAGCGGGGTGCGCCAGGCCGCGACTGCTTCGCGGTAGGAATTTGGGTCGGCTGATTCGGCGGTGGTCGCGACTTCCAGGATGGTGCCGTTACCGATGTATGGGCGCACAGCGTCGGCGATTTGCTCGGGGAGTGCGGGTAATTCGCGAACCACGGCGGTGAGCATCGGGGAGGTCATTCGAAAGCCTTTCTCCACGACGCTTATTCAGGCGGATTCGGTTTGGCGCTGGTTGCTCGGGGGGCTTGGCCATAGTAGCATCCGGACACGTGTCTGATCCCTATTCCGCTCGGTCGGCGGTGAGCATGGAGGCCACCCGGCGGCGGCTCACCGAGAAGCAGGCCGATACCGTGGACAGGCTGACGCGGGCGGCCATGGACGTGCTGTCGCGGGAGGGGTTCGCCGGGTTGACCGTGCGGATGGTGGCGGCGCAGGCCGGGGTGGGTACGGCTACCGCGTACACCTATTTCAGCTCCAAGGAACACCTGGTCGCGGAGATGTTCTGGCGGCGCCTGGCCGCGACGGACGCGCCCGCCGAGGACGGATCCGATTCGACCACGCGGGTATTGGCGGTGCTGCGGCAGATCGCCATGCTGATGGCCGACGAGCCGACCCTGGCCGGAGCGGTGACGGCCGCGCTGCTGGGCACCGATCCGGATGTGGCGCATCTGCGGCTGCGGATCGGCAGCGAGATCCGGCGGCGGTTGATCGACGCGTTGGGCGGCGACGCCGATCCCGAACTCGTAGAAACACTGGAAATGATCTACGCGGGAGCACTGGTCCGCGCGGGCATGGGTTATGCGTCCTACGCCGAAATTGCCGAGCGGATGGAGAAATCCGCGCTGCGCATCCTCAAACCCTGAATGCGCATCCCGAAACCCTGAAACAACCATTCCGGAATATCTCGCGATTTCGTGAGATCCCTTGCCGTGCAATGCCTTCCGTAGTACCGTCTGGACAGGTGTCTACCCGGGAGGTCACAGATGACCCTGGTCAAACCGCGCGCGGTATCCGGTGGCGAGCACGAGCACGGCCACCTCGAGGAATTCCGCACCGACCCCATCGCCCTCATGGCGCGGGTGCGGCAAGAATGCGGTGATATCGGCTCGTTCCGACTGGCGGATCGCGACGTCATCCTGCTGACGGGCGCGCAGGCCAACGAGTTCTTCTTCCGCGCCAGCGATGACGAGCTGGATCAGGCCGCGGCGTATCCGTTCATGAAGCCCATCTTCGGCGAGGGCGTGGTCTTCGACGCGCCGCCCGAGCGCCGCAAGGAGATGCTGCACAACACCGCCCTGCGCGCCGAGCAGATGCGCGGCCACGCCACCACCATCGCCCGCGAGGTGGATCGCATGCTGGCCCGCTGGGGTGACGAGGGCGAGATCGATCTGCTCGAATTCTTCGCCGAACTCACCATTTACACGTCCTCGGCCTGCCTGATCGGCACCAAGTTCCGCGAGGAGCTCGACGACCGCTTCGCGCACCTGTACCACGAACTCGAGCGCGGCACCGACGCCTACTGCTACGTGGATCCGTACGCACCCATCGAAAGCTTTCGCCGTCGCGACGAGGCGCGATGGGAGCTGGTGAAACTGGTGCGGCACATCATGGCCGGGCGGCTCGCGAATCCGCCGCGGGGCAAGGACGACCGGGACATGCTCGATGTGCTGGTGTCGATTCCCGACGAGCAAGGGCGGCCGCGTTTCTCGGCGAGCGAGATCACCGGCATCTTCATCTCGATGATGTTCGCGGGTCACCACACGACGTCCGGAACCGCAGCCTGGACGATCATCGAATTGCTCAGGCACCCGGATGTTCTGGAGCGGGTCGTCACCGAACTCGACGATCTCTACGCCGACGGCAAGGACGTGAGTTTCCATGCCCTGCGCCAGATTCCGAACCTGGAGGCGGTGCTCAAGGAGGCACTGCGCCTGCACCCGCCGCTCATCATCCTCATGCGCGTCGCCCGCGAGCAGTTCGAGGTCTGCGGGCACCGGATCGATCCCGGTGATCTGGTGGCCGCGAGTCCCGCTGTCTCCAACCGGATTCCGGAGGCATTCCCGAATCCGGAGCGCTTCGACCCGGGCCGCTACCTCGATCCCAACCAGGAGGATCTGGCCAATCGCTGGACCTGGATCCCCTTCGGCGCGGGACGGCACCGCTGCGTCGGCGCGGCCTTCGCGCTCATGCAGCTCAAGGCCATCTTCTCGATCCTGTTGCGGGACTGGGAATTCGAGCTGGCCCAGCCGTCCGACAGCTACCGCAACGACCACTCGAAGATGGTGGTACAGCTGCAACAGCCGTGCGCGGTCCGCTACCGCAGGCGCGCACGGCCGAGCTGACTACAGCGCCGCCTCGATCGCGGAGACGACGGCCGGATCCTTCGGCTCGGTGCGCGGCCGGAACCGACCCAGCACGGTTCCGTCGCGCCCGATCAGGAACTTCTCGAAGTTCCACTGAATATCCCCGGCCTCACCCGAGGCATCGGCGGTGGTGGTGAGGGCCTGGTAGAGCGGAATCCGGCCCTCGCCGTTCACGTCGGACTTCTCCAGCAGCGGGAAATCCACGCCGTAAGTGGTGGAACAGAATTCGGCGATCTCCTCCGCCGTGCCCGGCTCCTGGCCCATGAACTGATTGCACGGCACACCGACCACGGTGAAACCCTGCGGCCCGTAGGTCTGCTGCAGTTCGACCAGGCCGGTGTACTGCGGGGTGAGCCCGCACTTGGAGGCGACATTGACCAGCAGCACGACCTTGTCACCCGCCAGTTCGGCGAGCGTCGTGGGCTTATCGGTCAGGGTGCGCAGCGGAATCTCGCGAAGAGTGGTCACGAATACCGATCCTAGAACGGGTTCGGCGGGATGCGCGGTTCAGGAGTAGCGCACCTGCCAGTGTTTGATCCCGTTGATCCACCCCGACCGCAGCCGCTGCGGCGGCGCGACCTCGGCGATCCCCGGCATGGCGTCGGCAATGGCATTGAACATGAGATCGATTTCGAGCCGCGCCATATTCGCGCCCACGCAGAAATGGTTTCCGGTGCCGCCGAATCCGACGTGCGGATTCGGGTCGCGCAGCACATCGAACGAGAAGGGATCGTCGAAGACCTCCTCGTCGAAATTGGCCGAACTGTAGAACAATCCGACCCGCTGACCCTCCAGGATCTTCTGCCCGCCGAGTTCGGTGTCCTGCGTGGCGGTGCGCTGGAATGCCGTCACCGGGGTGGCCCAGCGCACGATTTCATCGGGCGCGGTGCGCGGGCGACGCTCCCGATACAGCTCCCACTGATCCGGGTTGTCCACAAAGGCTTTCATGCCGTGCGCGATGGCATTGCGCGTGGTCTCATTGCCCGCCACCGACAGCAGGATGACGAAGAATCCGAATTCGTCGGAACCCAGCGCCTCGCCGTCCACATCCGCGGTCACCAATTGACTGACGATGTCCTCGGCCGGACAGGACTTGCGTTGTTCGGCCATGTTGTAGGCGTACCCGAGCAGTTCGGCATTGGCGGTCATGTTCTGGCCCGCGAATTCCGGATCGTCGTAGTTGAGCAGCTGATTCGACCAGGTGAACAGCTTGTGCCGGTCGTCCTGCGGCACCCCCAGCAGTTCCGCGATCGCCTGCAGCGGCAGTTCGCATGCCACCTGTGCGACGAAATCGCCGCCGCCGCTCGCTTTCGCCTCCCGCACGATCTTTTCCGCGCGCGCGGTGAGCGCGGCCCGCAGGCCTTCGATGGCGCGGGGCGTGAAACCCTTGGAGACAATGCGCCGAATCTTGGTGTGCTTGGGCGGATCCATATTCACCAGCAGTGCCTCCCGCCCCAACTCCAACTGTTCGGGTTGGGAGTCGGCGGGCATTCTGATGATGGAGCCCTTGCGATTCGAGGACCAGAGTTCCGGTTTCCGGGATATCTCCTTGACGTCCTCGTGGCGGGTTATCACCCAATAGCCGTCGTCGTCCATGGGCGCCGCCTGCGCGGGGGTCTGCGCATTCCACCAGATCGGTGCGGTACGCCGCAGCAGCGCGAACTCCTCGGCGGGGCTATGGTCGGCCCACAGCGCGGGATCGGTGAAGTCGAATCCGGCCGGTAATGACGGAACAGACACTGTTCCTCCTCGGGCAAGGTGCCGCTATGATCACGAAATTGGAACGTGTTTCACACCGATTCAACCACGTCGACCTGCGGTTGGGCGGCGTTTCCGGCCAGTTGATCTTGCTACTGGACATTGCGTCCAGCCACTCGGCAGACTAGAACTTGTTCTACAGTGATGCCAGGCGCACTCGAAGATGAGGTAACTGATATGACCGCTTCCCCGGGCTCCACGAACGAGGCCGATTACGTCGTCGTAGGCGCGGGTAGCGCCGGTGCCGTCGTGGCGGGACGTCTCGCCGAGCGCGGCGCGCGGGTCATCCTGCTGGAGGCCGGACGCAAGGACAACACCCGCATGGTCACCATGCCGGGTGCGATCAGCATGGTGCACACCGTTCCGCAGCTGAAGAAGCGCGTGACGTGGAAGCAGTTCTCCATCCCGCAGAAGCACGCCAACGACCGTCGGATCCCGATGACCCGCGGCAAGGTGCTCGGCGGTTCCAGCTCCGTCAACGGCATGCTCTACGTGCGCGGCAACCGGGCCAACTTCGATTCCTGGGCCGCCGAGGGCAATACCGGCTGGAGCTACGAAGACGTGCTGCCCGCCTACAAGCGCCTGGAGAACTGGCAGGACGGCGACAACGACTACCGTGCGACCGGCGGCCCCATCGAGGTCACCCGCCAGCAGGACCTCACCCCGATCGCCCAGGAGTTCATGACCGCCGCCGCCGACACCCTCGGTGCGCCGATCATCGAGGACTACAACGGCGAATCGCAGGAGGGCATCTCGATCTTCCAGCAGTCCGTGCGAAACGGCCTGCGCTACAGCTCCTCTCGCGGCTTCATCACCGATATGCCGAACGAGAACCTGACCGTGGTCACGCACGCGCACGTCACCCGCGTGGTGATCGAGAAGGGACGCGCCACCGGCGTCGAGATCGTGGAACGCAATGGCACCCGCCGGGTCGTGCGGGCCGCCAAGGAGGTCATCGTCTCCGGCGGTGTCATCGGCTCGCCGCAGATCCTCATGCTCTCGGGCATCGGCCCGGCCGCGCATCTGCGCGAGCACGGCATCGAGGTGGTGGCCGACCTGCCCGTCGGCCAGAACCTCCACGACCACCTGTTCGTCCCCATGACCTTCATCTCCAAAAAGGCCATCCACCGCGGCATTCCGACCCATTTCGCGAGCGGCATCCTGCAGGAGCTGCGCCGCCCGGGCAGCTCGTGGATGGGCCGCACGGTCTTCGAGGCGTGCGGCTTCGTGAAGACCAAGTTCGCCGAGGGCGATTACCCGGACATGCAGATCCACACCCTGCCGTGGAGCTACCCGATCCCCAACCAGGACGAGGACAAACTGCACCTGGTCGATCGTCGCCCCGGCTTCACCATCTTCCCCAGCCTCATCTACCCGAAGAGCCGCGGTGAGTTGAAGCTGGCCTCGGCCGATCCGTTCGCCTCGCCGCTGATCGACCCGGGCTACCTGAGCGACCCCCGCGACACCGAATTCCTCGTCGAGGGCATCCGGATGATCCGGGAGATCATGGCGCACAAGAGCATTGCGAGCGACTGGACCGAGGAGCTGGCCCCCGGGCCCGCGCTGATGGACGAGACCGCGCTGCGGCGCGAGCTGCCCAACCGCGTGCACTCGATCTACCACCCGGTCGGCACCTGCCGCATGGGCGTGGACGAGCGGGCCGTGGTGGATCCGACGCTCAAGGTGCGCGGCATCGAGGGGCTGCGGGTGGCGGATGCGTCGATCATGCCGAGCATTACCGGCGGCAATACCAATGCGCCGAGCTACATGATCGGCGAGAAGGCGGCGGAATTCATCGGGTAATTCCAAACTCGGGGGCTCTGCCCCTGAACCCCCGAACCGCGGTGGAGGGCGCTGCTACTTCCCTGGTTGCTCCGTCACCGCTGACAGCCCCGGGCCCTTTCCTCTCGGCCCGGGGCTGTCGTATTGCTACCGACTCAGTCGACCATGACCGGACGGTCGAGTTCGAACAGGCTGCGGTGGCCGGTCATGTCCGTGACCACCAGGCGCGGCAGGTTCGGGCCGCGGCCGTTGTAGGTGTGGGCGATGGTGGTCTCGGTGGTGGTCTCGTGCGAGCCGTCGCCGAAGTACCAGTCGTATTGGCGGATCGCACTGCCCGCCTTGGCCGCATCGAAGACGACCGGGGTGCCCGGGGTCGTGCTGTGCGACGAGGCCGTGAAGCCGTCGCCGAGTGCCGCACCGCCACCGAACCATTCGTTGACGCGCGGGTTCAGCAGGAAGGCGTCGGCGTACTTGCGCGCGCCGTCGGCGTCGGCCGCCGCCGCGACCGGCACGGTCAGGCACTGCGGCAGACCGGGCTGCGCACAGGCCAGCTGGCGCAGCGAGATCGCCTCGTCGCCAAGGGGATTCATGGCCGGTCTGCGGTCCCCGGTCGGCACGGCGTCCTGGGTGAACAGGCCGTCCGCGGCCGCCGCGAAGGTCTCCCCGGCAGCCGCGTTCGCATCCGCCGCGGCCTGCCGGAACACCTCCGACGACAGTCGCACGAATTCCGACCACCGCTGGGTCAGCCCCTGCGGGACCCGGCCCGCGTCGTAGCCGTGAAAATAGTCGCCCACCAACACCTTCGGCGCACCGGGCAGCTCATGGGCGGCCTGCATGGCCTCGCGCATGCCGCGCCCGCCGTAGCCGAGCTTGGCCCCGCTGAAGTACGGGAGGTCGGCGGCCGGATTCGCCGCGTCCGCGCCCACGCCGCCGCATTCGCGGCGCACCGCGGCGGCCAGGTCCTGGGTGCCGGGGGTGACGCCGACGGGGATGCCGAAGAAGGGGTCCAGGTCGTTGAGGCAGCCGTCCATGAGGACCAGGTCGATTCGATAGCCGTTCGCGGCGGCCTCGGCCGCGGCCTGCTCGAGTTGGCAGAAGACATCGAGGGTGGCGTCGTCGCCGCGGGGGCAGCCGTCGACGTGCTGGGCCGGGGCGTCGAGGGTCGCGCCGGAGGTGGTGTAGTCGTGTAGCTGCGCGGTGCGGCCGGTGCGGGTGCCCAGCGCCTGCGTGAACAGGTCCGCGAAGGTGCGGTCGCGGTCCAGCCCCTGCCCCCACAGCACCGAATCGCCGACCGAAACCACGTGCAGCGGACGGCATTCGGTGTTCACGCGGAAGCTCCACGGCTTGCCGTAGCCGGTCACGTCGCCGCCGGGGACGCGGGCGCGAGCGTCCACGCGGAGCAGGCCGTCGGGGGGCAGTTCGTCGCGGCGGATGTCGAAGCCGACGGTCATCACATCGTTCTGTACCACCGTGATGCCGGTGCGAATCGGCTGGCCGCCGCCCAGGATTCGCCATTCCACCTCGGCGTGGGCGGGCACGCCCGGCGGGAGGTAGACGGCGGTGGTGCCGTGCAGCGGGCCGTCGCAGGGCCCGTCGTGCGGGGTGCTGACGTCGAGGATCAGGGGTAGGTCCGATGGGGGGTCGGCCGCGGCCGGTGCTCCGGCCTGGATGATGGTTCCGGCCACCGCGAGCACACCCGTCAAGGTCGGCAGCAGGACTGCGCGGCCTTGCCGGGATCGCCACAACTTCACATGCTCCTCCTGGGAGATCCGCAATCTGACAGCAGACATGGTGCGGACCGGTCGGGACGAGATGGTGAGGCGCGCCGAGATGGCCGAATTTAGTCCGTTCTACCTGCATTTCTGTTAGACAAAGGGGATGAACGCGAGAAATCTGACACTCGCAACACTGGCCTTCGCCCTCACCTTCTGGGCCTGGAATCTGATTGGTCCGCTATCGAGCAGCTACACCAAGCAGCTGGGCCTCTCACCGGGCCAGCAGTCCTTGCTCGTGGCGACTCCGGTCCTGGTCGGGTCGCTGGGACGCATTCCCATCGGCGTGCTCACCGACAAGTTCGGCGGGCGGCTCATGTTCACCGTCATCGCCGTCGTCTCGATCATCCCGGTGCTGCTGGTCGGCTGGTCGAATTCCTTTGTGGCACTGATCATCTGGGGATTCTTCCTGGGCATACCGGGCACGTCGTTCGCCGTCGGCATCCCGTTCGTCAACTCCTGGTTCGAACCGGCCCGCCGCGGCTTCGCCACCGGCATGTTCGGCCTCGGCATGGGCGGCACGGCACTCTCGGCCCTGCTCACCCCGCGCCTGGTCGATCACCTCGGCCGGGCCCAGACCCACGTGCTGATGGCCGTCGCGCTGGCGATCCTCGGCGCGATCATGTGGCTGTTCAGCCGCAACTCCCCGCAGTGGAAACCGGCCACCGAACCGGCACTGCCCCGGATCATGGACGCGTTGAAACTCAAGGCCACCTGGCAGGGCTCGATCCTGTACGCGCTGGCCTTCGGCGGATTCGTCGCCTTCTCCACCTACCTGCCCACCGTGCTCAAGAACGTCTACGAGTTCTCCCAGTCCGAGGCCGGACTGCGCACCGCGGGCTTCTCCATCGCGGGCGTGCTCGCGCGACCGCTGGGCGGCACCCTGTCCGACAAGCTGGGACCGATCAAGGTACTGGTCATCTCCTTCGCGGGTGCCGCGATCATGGCCATCGTGCTGGCGTTCAAGCCGGAACCGGAGATTCCGGCCGGGGTCAGCCTGGTGCTCATGGCCTTCTTCCTCGGCCTCGGTACCGGTGGCGTGTTCGCCCTCATCGCCCGGCTGGTGGAGCCCGCCCGGGTCGGCACGGTGACCGGTCTGGTCGGCGCGGCGGGCGGACTCGGCGGCTACTTCCCGCCCTTGGTCATGGGCGCGGTCTACAGCGCCACCGACGAATACACCGTCGGCTACATACTGCTCGCCCTGACCGCGGTGGCCGTGCTGCTCTACACCCTGAGACTCGGTCGCGAGCTTCGCAATTGACGTCCACTATCTCGAAAATGGCCCTTTGCCAGGACCTTTCATGAATACAAGATCTTGTTAAGGCCGCGCCAAGCGCGGCTGGGCATCGTTTGTGTCAACGCCGGAGCACACCGGCGGACCCGACGAGCCACCAACCGGGGGTGGGGACGCTGGGGTCGACCCACCTACGAGGGGTGGCGGGTCGACCACAGCAAACCAACCAATCGGTTCTCGATGGGAGACCTGGCCTGCCGCGAAGGGGGTGGTAGGCCAGCGCCGAACCCGCTGTATTCATCCACGAGGGGTGTTGGATACAGCGGGTTCTTCGCGTCCAAGGCTACCGGTCAGCGATCTTGTTCGTCCGATTTCTGGCCCCCGCCGCCCGGCGCACGGCATCATGGAAGGCAAGAGCGCCAAGAAGATTGGGATTGACGATGGAAACCGTGGTCGTCTTCGTACTGGCCTGCCTGATCTATTGGTGGGGCCTACTCTGACGTCGGGGTTCGCGCGACCGCGTACAGCGCGTCGGCGATACGACGGCTGAAGTGGTCGGCATCCTCGGTGCCATGGGTGAGAGCGCGCATCAGGGTCGCACCGCGCAGGAATTCGAAGATCGCCTCGACATCGCAATCGGGATCCGCCTGACCGGAATCGGCGGCGGAGGCGAGCAATTCCCGCAGCGCGGCAATGGTCGGACGCTCGCCACCGTCGAGCAGGCGACGGTAGCTCTCCCGGTCGTCGTGATACTCCGAGAGCAGCCCGGGAATGGCCGAGCGGGCCGCGGGATGCGCGGCGGCATCCAAGAACAGGCGGGTCCAGGCCAGCAGGTCGGCGCGTAGGTCGCCGGTGCGGGCCGGATGGTTCGCGGTGTCCAGCGCGAAGACGGCATCCTCGACCAGCGCGCGCTTGCCGGGCCAGCGGCGGTAGATCGAGGTGGTGACCACGCCCGCGCGCCGGGCCACGGCGGCGATGGTGGTGGCCTGGTAGCCGTCGCGGACCAGGAGTTCCTGGGCGGCCTTGAGCACCTGGGCATCCAACTGCGGATCGCGGGGACGGCCGGGGCCGGTGCGGGGGGCTGCTGCGGTCACCGATTCCCCTCTCTGACTGTGGGTCATCACAATTTCTGAAACAGGTTACATGGCGGCCGCATTTGAAATACGCTGCGCCTCGTATTCTAATTCAGGAGGCACCCCCATGCTGACGCCGCAGGACGAACTGCTCGCCCACCAGCTCCCCACCACCTTCGACCACGTGCAGCAGAGCGATCTGCGCTGGACCGAACGCGTCGTGCTCTACGGCTTCGACACCACCGGCGAGGTCAGCGTCATGACCGGCATGGCCCGCTACCCCAATCGGAATGTGCTCGACGCCTATGCCATGGTCACCATCGGCGGGAAGGCCGCGCACGTGGTCCGGCTCTCGCGCGAGATCGGCGGGCGCTACGACGGGATCGCGGATTGGACCGTGGGGCCCTACCGGTACGAGGTCCTGGAACCGCTGCGCAAGGTACGCGCCACCCTCGGCGACAATGAGCACGGCGTGCTGCTGGAGTTGGAGTTCGAGGGGCAATTCCCCGCCTATGAACAGGAACCCGCGTTCTTTCGCAGCCGCGGGCGGGTGCGGGAGGATGCTCGGCGGTATTACCAGAACGGGCGCATTACCGGCTGGCTCGAGGTCGAGGGGACGCGCTTCGACATCGACCCGGAGACATGGTGGTTCGGCCGCGATCACTCGTGGGGAACCCGGCACGGCGGGGGCGGCGGCAGCCTCGGCGAGGGCGAGGGACTGCAGCCGAGCGAGATCCCGGACGGCGTCCTGTATTACATGGGCATCTTCCAATTCGAGAATGAGCTGGTGCATTTCGCGCAGCGTGAGACCGCCGACGGCCAGCGCTGGCACTTCGAGGGGACGGTGCTCGGGCCCATCGACTCCGGGCGGCCGCCGGTCCCGATCCTCACCACCGATCACGCGCTGAGCTTCCGCGACGACTTCCGGATCGTGAGCGGCGGCAGCTTTACCGTGCGGTCCGCCGATGGGCGCGAGCGCGAGTTCACGATCACACCGATCTCCGACTTCTGGCCCGGGATCGCGGGATACGACCACTACCGGGGTTATGCCTCGGGGCTGTGGAAGGGCCCGGACTGGAGCGACGGCTTCACCGCCGACCTCACCGACACCGCGGATTTGAAGCAGGTCAGCATGCTCAGCGAAACCTTCTGCCGGATCGAGACCGATGGCAAGGTCGGGTACGGGCTGGTCGAGATGGTGTTCATGGGTCGCAATGCGCGGTACGGGTACGCGGGGTACTGACCGTGAGCTACAGCCGAATTCCCGTCGAGCACCTGGCGACGGCCTTGGAACCTGCGGTGCGCCAGCACCTTCCGGGATCAGGTGGCGGGCGGGTGCGGAACCTGGTTCGGACCGAGCGCGGGTTCGCCACCGAGACCTATCTTTTCGAGGTCGAGGACGAGTACGGCTCGCTGCCGTTGGTGTTGCGGCGGCCGCCGGATCTGTCGTTGTTCCCGGATTACGATCTGCTGCGGCAGGTGTTGGTCATGAAGCGGCTGGCCGATACGCCGATCCCGGTGCCGACGGTCGCCTGGCTCGAGCGCGGCGACAATCCGCTCGGCAGCCCGTATTTCGTCATGAACCGGCTGGAAGGGCAAGCGCCGAGCGACTATCCGTCGTATCACGCGGCCGGGAATTACTTCGAGGCCACGCCGGAGCAGCGGGCACGCATGTGGTGGGGGTGCGTGGACACCATTGCCGAGGTCGGCCAACTGGACTGGCGGGCACTGCGATTGGATTTCCTCGCCTTTCCGCGATTCGGCGCGGGTGTCATCGAGCAGGGGGTGAATTATCTGGCGGCCGCGTTGGACTGGGCCTGCGAGGGAAATCCGCCGGATACCTATCGGCGGGCCGTGGCCTATCTCCGGGAGAATTTGTACGAGCCGGAACAGCCCTGCCTGTGCTGGGGTGATGCCCGCATGTCGAACATCCTGTACGACGCGGACTTTCGGGTGCGCGGGGTGCTGGACTGGGAGATCGCGCATCTCGGCGCACCCGAGTCGGATCTGGCCTGGATGCTGTTCCTGGATTGGGCGTGCAGCGAATTCGAGGGGCATCCGCCGCTGCCCGGCACACCGACGCGCGAGGAGACGATCGCCTACTACGAGAAGCGCACCGGAACCGCGGTCCGCAATCTCGAATACCAGGAGGTCTTCTCGGCGGCGCTGCTGTCGATTCCCTTGCTGCGCATGACGCGTCGGGTGCAGTTGCCGCCGGAGATGAACATCACCGGGTTCTGTACCGCGCGAATCGAGCAGTTGATCGGCTGACGGTCCGACGACGACAATCCGCCCCGGCATCGGTGCCGGGGCGGATTGTGTTGTCGTGCCGGTTATCCGACCTCGACCAGTTCGGACTCGACGGCCATTGCCTCGCCGCCCGCCGCCTTCGCGCCCTTCATCAGGAAGAAGGCCATGACGGTGGCGGCCACGACCGCCGCGCCGCCCGCCAGGAAGGTGGTGGACATGGCGTGGGTGAAGGCATCGCGGGCCGCGGCGATCAGGGTGCCGTCGCCGGTGGCGACGGCCCCGGCAATGCTGTCGCGGGCCGCGGCGGGAGCGCCCGAAGGCATGGCGTCGGTGTAGGTTCCGGCCAACACCGCGCCCAGGACCGCGACGCCCAGCGCGCCACCGGTCTGCTGAATGGTGTCGTTCAGCGCCGAGCCGACACCGGCCTGCTCCGGCGGAATCGCACCCATGAGCGCGCCGATCGCGGCGGGCATGGCCAGACCGGCACCGGCACCCACCAGCGCCATCGCCAGGGCCGCGGCCCAGAAGCCGGAGTCGGTGTCCAGCGCGGCCAGCGCACCCGAACCGACGGCCAGCACCAGCATGCCGACCAGGGTGATCGGGCGGACGCCGAACTTCTGCACCAGACCCGCGCCCGCACCCTGCGCGACCAGGGCCGCGAACGCCAGCGGGGTGAAGGCCAGCGCGGTCTTCATGGCCGAGTAGCCGAGCACGAACTGCAGGTACTGGGTCAGCAGCAGGAGCAGACCGGCATTGGCGAAGGTGACCAGCACCAGCGAGAAGCTGGATCCGGTGAAAACCCGGTTGCGGAACAGGTGCAGCGGGACCATCGGATGCTCGGCCTTCAGCTCACGAATCATGAAAGCCGCCAGGAAGATCGCCGCGACGATCAGCGAAACCCAGGTTCCGGCAATGCCCTTGGTCGGGAATTCGATAATGCTCCATACCAGCGCCACCGTGCCCACGATGGACAGCGCCATGCCCGGCAGATCGGTCGGCCGGGCCGGGCCCTTGGACTCCGGCATGAGCGCCAGCGCGGCCAGGATGGCCACGCCCGCGATCGGCACGTTCAGCAGGAAAACCGAACCCCACCACAGGTGTTCGAGCATGACGCCGCCCAGCACCGGGCCGCCGACCATGCCGATCATGGCCACGCTGCTCCAGGCCGCGATGGCCTTCGGCCGCTCCTGCTCGTCGAACACCGTGATCAGAATGGACAGCGTGCTCGGCATGATGAGCGCGCCGCCGATGCCCATCACCACGCGGCCCGCGATCAGGGTCTCGGGGCTGGTGGCGTAGGCGGCCAGCAGTGAGGCCGCCCCGAAGAGCACCAGCCCCACGATCATGACCAGCCTGCGGCCGAAGCGGTCGGACAGGCTGCCGGTGGTGAGCAGCAGGCCCGCGAAAACCAGGATGTAGGAGTCGATCACCCACTGCAGCGCCTGCGGCCCGGCGTGCAGGTCGGTCGCGATCTGCGGCAGCGCGACGGTGAGGACCATATTGTCGATCACCAGCACCAGCGAGGCCAGGCAGAGCACGACCAGGATCAGCCAGCGCTTCGGATTGCGCTCGGCCGCAGGCGATGTCAGCGCCTCGGTCAGTTTGTCGGCAGTCATATCAGGTCCCCTTCGAGAAGCTCGACCGCACACTGTGCGGCGTTGTCGAACACTGTACGGTCTCCGTACAGTGTTCGCAAGAGGGAACGGTGTGCGGCTGGACGAACGGCGTTCTAGCTGGGGTTATGCTGTTCCGCAGACGAAGGAGGAAGAGCCATGGCGGCAAACACGCAGGAGTTCTCGTCGGTATGGACCCGGCCGCAACGAGAACGGCGTGACCAGCCCGCACTCAGTCGCGAGCAGATCGTCAGTGAGGCCCTCGCCCTGCTCGATACCGAGGGCTACGACGCGCTCAGCATGCGCAAGCTCGGCACGCGACTAAATGCCGGTGCCACCTCCCTGTACACCCATGTCACGAACAAGGACGAGATCCTCGAATTGGCGATCGACGAGGCGTTCAACGACGTCCGACTCCCTGACACCATCGACCCCGCGAACTGGCGCGCCGATCTACTCACCCTGGGTAGCGACGTGCGCACCGCGGTGCTGTCGCATCCGTGGATCAGCACCGCCATGACCGGAGCCGGACTGGCCTACCTCGGCCCCAATCTCATGCGCCTGTCCGAAGGCATGTTCGCCATCCTCGAGGCGGCGGGCTTCGACGACACGTCAGCGGACCGGGCCGCGAATGCCTTCTGGTCCTACACTTTCGGCGCTACCAGCGGCGAGACCGCCATGCTCACCACCATCGCCCGCAGCGGACTGAGCGATCAGGAGTACATGGCCAAGTTCATGGACATGGCCGAGCGGGTGACACGGGCCTACCCGCGCATTGCCAGACGCTATGACGTGTACCGAAATCTGGACGTAGTTCAGTCGCGGGAGGACTTTTTCATGGAAGAGCTCCAGCTCATCCTGGATGGGCTGGAAGTGCGACGCACTCGCGGCACCGGGAAATAGCCTGCGGCACGGGCCGATTCAGCCCAGTTCCGCGAGCCGTTGGCGCTGGGCCGGAGTCTCCACGATCACCGAGCCGATGACCAATGCGGCCAGCACCGTGAGCAGCCCGGCCACCGGGACATGCGTGGCAATCGGCAGCAGTGCCGCTACCAGTACCGCGGTGACCAGCCGAATCACCACCACGCCCTCGCGAATCCCGGTGAAGGCGGCTCGGACCACGGATACCGAGACCAGATAGACGATTACGCCACCGACGATGCAATCCGCGGCGGTGGTGTTGAGGTGCGAGCCGCCTCCGGTCACCGCCATACCCATGGACGCGCCCGTCAAAGCCAGCGCGAGCAGCATGGGTAGGTGTCCGAAGGTGAAGACGTGCAAGAGTTTTCCGGTGCGGGCCAGCTCGGTGTGCGAACCCGGGCGGATGCCGCTGCCATTGAAATAGGACCACCACAGGCCGACGGTGAGCGCGAAGGCGGCGGCCGCGGTCACAGCCGCCCAGCCCGCGGTCCGCGCGGTCGCCAGGCCATTGGTGAAGCCCAGCACGGATTCGCCGAGGATCACAATGGTGAACAGCCCGAAGCGTTCTCGCAGGTGGTCGGTTTCCTGCTCGACCCGCGCGAGGCGACGGTTCACGATGAGCGGGAGCGCCAACTCCATGGTCATGGCTATGCCCCACGCGGTGTAGCGCTCGACCTGGGATCCGAATGCCAGACCGCCGAGCCAGAAGACGGCACTCGCGGCCGAACCCGTGGTGAACGACAGGAATACAGGCCGCAAGGTCGGATTTTGCCGGGAGTCCCAGGCGTACAGCGCCGCGACGCCCGCCCGCGCGCCGAGGTAGGCAATCACGAATCCGGCGTCCACGGCGCGGCTTTGGCCCACCGCGCCCGCGAAGACCGCCATGCCGACGATTCCGGCCAGACCGCAACCGGTCAGCACCCGGTGCGCCGCGGTGTCCCGATCGGCTCGATTGGCATGCACCGCGTAGAGCACCCACGCCCACCACAGCGGCACGAACAGTCCGGCCGCCGCGGCCACCGAGCCGACATCCGGATGGGATCCGACCCGGTGGGTGATCTGGCCGACCGCCGCGGCGAACACCAGGTCGCTGAAACACTCGAACCAGGTGGCCCGGCGCGGCGTGGTGGATTCCGGTGGGGCGGCGGAGCTTTCGTGCATGCCGCCCAAACTACTGCCCGGTCAGCGGCCCGTCGCCAGGCTGGTGCCGCCATTGACATCCAGCACGACGCCGGTGATGAAACCATTGGTGGCCAGCATGTGGATGGCGCGGGCGACGTCCTCCGGGCGACCGACGCGGCCCACCGGGGTGGTGGCGACCAGGCCGTCGAAGAGGGCGCGGCGGCGTTCCTCGGGAACCCGGTCCCACCACGGGGTGTCGATGACACCCGGGGAGACCGCATTGATGCGCAGCGGAGCCAGTTCCACCGCCAGCGGCCGGACCATGGCGTCCAGTGCGCCATTGATGGCGGCCAGGCCCGCGGTGCCGGGGAAGGCCGAGCGGGACGAGCCCGCGGTGACCAGCGTGACCGAGCCTTCCGGATTCAGGTGCGGGAGAGCGGCTTTCAGAATGCGCACCTGCGGCCAGAACTTCCCATCGAAACCCGCCGCCAGTTGATCCAGGTCGAGATCGGCGAACGGTCCGCTGCCCGCCGAGCCGCTGACCGAGATGACCAGGTGGTCGATGGTTCCGGCCTGGGCGAAGAAGGCGTCGATATCGGTCTGGCCGGTGGCGTCGAGCGCGAAACCGGTGGTCTTGCCGCCGATTCGAGCGATGGCCGCGTCCAGCTTGTCGCGGCTGCGGCCGGTGATGACGACCTCGGCGCCGTCGGCGGCGAAGGCGGTGGCGGTGGCCTCGCCGATGCCGGAGCTGCCACCCATGACGACGACGCGCGGTGTTGTGGTCATTGTCGGAAAAACCTCTCTGTCGCTGTCCGTTTATTCTTACGGAACTGACAGTCTCGACAACACCGTTGACGAGACTTTTAGTCTCGACAAAGGAGTGATGTGCATCACGAGCGACCCCACACCGGGCGGCGTCGCAACGAGGCCACCCGCCAAGCCATCCTGGACGCGACCCTGCGACTGCTCGGCGAATCCGAGGGCGCACCGGTCACCGCCGACGCCATCGCGCGCGCGGCCGGCGTCGGCAAGCAGACGGTCTACCGGTGGTGGCCGTCCAAGGGGGCGGTACTGCTCGACGCGCTCACCGAGCGGTCCGCGCTACAGGTGCCCGATCCCGACTCCGGCTCGGTGCGCACCGATCTGCACAGCCTTATCGAAGCGACCTTCCGTGGCGCGCAGAGTGATTCGACCGCGCCCGCACTGCGCACCCTGGTGCGCGAGGCGGCACACGATCCGCATCTGGCGGAGTTGCTGCAAAAATTCACCGCCCAGCGGCGGGCGGCCATTCACGCGGTGCTGGCCCGCGGGCAACAGCGCGGCGAGCTCCCGGCGGACGCCGATCTGGATTTGATGGTCGACGAGTTCTACGGAGTGTTCTGGTATCGCTTCATCCTCGGCCACGCGCCGCTGGACGACGCCGTGGCCGCGCGGCTCACCGACTCGATTCTGGCCCGGGGCTGAACAATTCGGCCGAGCGATTGGTCTGCGCCAGATGCCGCAGGGCGCTGATCAACTCGTTGCCCAGGATGTTCCCCACCAGCACGGTCTCCGCCATGCTGTCGATGTCGGCACGCGAGGTCAGCAGGGCCAGATCCAGTTCCGCGACCGGTTCGAGTGCGCGCGCGTAGTCGTCGAGGCGGTCGGCCATGTCGCCGTGGCCCAGTTGCCGGAGTGCACCGACGACTTCGGCGGCGGCCAGCACCGCGGGGTTGCCGTGCCCGACCCGCCAGCCGAGACGATCCACCATGGCCCGAACCTCTTCGAGGGCAGCGGCCTTCGATTCCTCATCACAGAACGCGATGCTGCGGGTGGCGGTGTGCTGGGCGACGCCGAGGATTTTGTGGGTGCCCAGGTCCGGGCTGTCCAGCGCCGTGATCACATCACGGGCCGCGGCGATGGACAGCCCGCC
Source organism: Nocardia sp. CDC160 (assembly GCF_035818795.1). Taxonomy (NCBI): domain Bacteria; kingdom Bacillati; phylum Actinomycetota; class Actinomycetes; order Mycobacteriales; family Nocardiaceae; genus Nocardia; species Nocardia sp. CDC160. The sequence continues at coordinate 1,031,890 of NZ_JAYKYT010000001.1, forward strand.
CACATCGATGAGCGCGCGAATCAGGCGGAGCCGCCGCAAGTGCTCGTCCCCGTACTGGGCCTGATTGTGGCCGGTCGCTTCGCCTTTCGGCAGCAGGCCTTCCCGCAGGTAGTACTTGATCGACGGGGTGGACACACCGCTGGCCTTGCTCAGCTCACCGATTCGCATCGAACCTCCTCGTGACGGGTAGCGCGACTATCCACCTTACGAGCACCGAAAAGGCCCGCACCGCGGGATGCGGTACGGGCCTTTTCGGAGGCTCACTCGGCCGGGCTAGTTGCCCAGCTGCTCGCGGACGCCCACCTCGATGCGCTTGCCGAGATCGGCGTCGATGCTCTTCCAGTAGTCGAACACGCGGCTCAGGATCGGCTCGCGGACGCCGCCGAGGATGTGGCCGACGACGTTGGAGACCAGGCGGTCGCGCTGGGCGTCGTCCATGACCTCGCGGACCAGGGTGCCCGCCTGCACGAAGTCGTTGTCCTCGCGGTGCTGGATGTATCCGGCCCGGACCATGGTCGGGTCGAAGGCCCAGGCGCCGTCGTCGATGGCGCGCTCCGGGTCGGCGTGCGCGCCGCCGAAGGAGTTGGGCGCGTACACCGGGACGCTGGAGGCGTTGTGCGAGAACCGCATCGCGCCGTCCTGGGAGTACGAGTTCACCTGCGCGGCCTTGGGCCGGTTCGGCGGCAGCTGCGCGTAGTTGGCGCCGATGCGGTAGCGGTGCGCGTCGGCGTAGGCGAACACGCGGCCCAGCAGCATCTTGTCGGGCGAGAAGGCAACGCCGGGAACGGTGTTCGACGGCTCGAAGGCGGCCTGCTCGATGTCCACGAAGTAGTTCGCGGGGTTGCGGTTCAGGGTCCAGCGGCCGACCTCGATGAGCGGGTAGTCCTGCTGCGACCAGACCTTGGTCAGGTCGAACGGGTTGAAGCGGTAGTTGTCCGCCTCGGCGACCGGCATGATCTGGACCTTGAGGGTCCAGCTCGGGAAGTCGCCGCGCTCGATGGCCTCGTACAGGTCGCGACGGTGGTAGTCGGCGTCCTTACCGGCGATCTCGTCGGCCTCGGCCTGGGTCAGGCACTTGATGCCCTGGTCGGTCTTGAAGTGGTACTTCACCCAGAAGCGCTCACCGGCGGCATTGATCCACTGGTAGGTGTGCGAGCCGAAGCCGTCCATGTGGCGCAGGGTGGCCGGGATGCCGCGGTCGCCCATGAGCCAGGTGACCTGGTGGGCGGTCTCCGGACGCAGGGTCCAGAAGTCCCACTGCATGTTCGCGTCGCGCAGGCCCGAGCCCGGCAGGCGCTTCTGCGAGTGGATGAAGTCGGGGAACTTGATCGGGTCCTTGATGAAGAACACCGGGGTGTTGTTGCCGACGATGTCGAGGTTGCCCTCGGTGGTGTAGAACTTCACCGCGAAACCGCGCGGGTCGCGCCAGGTGTCGGGGGAGCCCTGCTCACCGGCGACGGTGGAGAAGCGCACCAGCGATTCGGTGCGGGTACCCGGCTGGAACACCGCGGCCTTGGTGTAGCGGCTCACATCGCCGGTAACCACAAGTTCGCCGAACGCGCCCGCGCCCTTGGCGTGCACCACCCGCTCCGGCACCCGCTCACGATTGAACTGAGCCAGCTTCTCGATCAGGTAGTGGTCGTGGAGCAGGATCGGGCCCTGGGTACCCGCGGTGAGCGACTCGTTGTCGCTGGGCACAGGGGCGCCGGAATTGGTGGTGGTCGCCTTGGTCATGCGTCCGAGCCTGCCGAGTTTTCTGGAACTAGTCAAGAAAAGCGAGCAGGCTGGTGAGTAAACAAAGGTGTATACACTCCGGGCCGCTCCGACCGGGGGAATAGATCCGCCGAACCACCCGTTGACCACAGTTGCCGGCGTCGGAACAGCCCCGGGCCGCACCCTTTGTCGCTACGAGCGACCACTCGCCGAGAGGCGCTTGTTGGGCGTCGGCGTTTACTTACCCGGGAAAGCCGGGGGGTGGCCCTACCCTCGGAAACATGGTGCGCATGCGCAGGGGGTTGGCCGCCGGGTTCGCTGCGGTACTCGTGGCGGGCAGTGTGATTATCGGAGGCGGTGTCGCGGCAGCGGCACCGCCTTCCGCGCGCTGTGCGGCACCGGACGGGCGGGAGTTCGAGCGGGCCGCGCCGGAGGATACCGGCGTGGACTCGGCCGGGCTCGCGGCGGCGCTGGACTTCGCGGCCTCCCGAAATCGATTGAATGTTCAGGTGTTTCGGCACAACTGTCTGATCGGTGAGGGACCGCTCAATGCCGAAACCGGTGGGGTGCCGTGGAACGTCTGGAGCGTTACCAAGAGCATCGTCTCGCTGGTGGCCGGAATCGCCTGGGATCAGGGGAAACTCGATATCGACGCGCCGCTGGACCGGTACCTGCCGCCGGGGATCGGCGCGCCGGACCATCGCGCGATCAGCGTGGAGAATCTGCTCCAGGAGTCGTCCGGGCTGCGGGTCGGCGCGGTGACCGAGGGGATCACCGGGATCGTGCCCATCGATCCGTTCAGTGCGGTGCAGGCGCTGGGCGTTCCGTTCGACGAGCCGCCGGGCACCACCTTTCAATACAGCCAGCGCAATGTGGATCTGCTGTCGTATGTCATCGAATTGGCGGTGGGCGAACCGCTCCAGCAGTTCGCGCAGCGAGAACTGTTCGATCCCCTCGGAATTCAGCGCACCGACTACTACTGGGCGCGGGACCGGACCGGGCACACCTACGGCTACGCGCACCTGTTCATTCCGCCCGATGATCTGGCCCGGCTGGGCATGCTGGTCGCCGAGCACGGAAACTGGAACGGGCGCACCATTGTTTCGCCCGCCTACCTGACGCGCGCCACCACCCCGTCGGCCACCAACCACTGCTACGGCTATCTGTTCTGGACCGGTCCCGGATGCGCGGAGAATCCCGAATTCCTGCCCGCGGACATGTATTCCATGTCCGGCCTGGGGCTGCAGCACGTGTACATCGTGCCCAGTCTGGATCTCATGGTGGTGTGGACCGGTGTCTTCGGCGTCCACAGCTCACAGGGGCCGAGCGGCATCCTGCAGTACGGGGACGAGCCGCCCCACGAGTTCTTTCGGCGGTTGCTGGCGGCGTTGGACGACAACGTGATTCCCGATCCGGGACCGTATGTGGAGGCTCCGCTGTCGGTCGACTATCGCGGCTATTTCGATCCCGACATCACGCTCGCCGTCTTCGGTGTCGGCGCGGACGCGTATCCGGGCTGCGATCTGCTCTCCTGCCTGAATCTCCCCCTGCGCGCACCCTTCAGCGACGCGCCACCGGGGTGCGTACTCGTGGCATGCGTCGGACCCGACCCGCGCACACCGGGTATTCACTGACGGACCGCAGCCCCGCTCACGGGGTGATCGCGGCGCGGCCCGCTAGCTCCCGCAGTTCGTCGGCCGGTCGACGACCGGCGAACTGCAGCAGATCTCGCACCACCTCGCGGGTGCGATGGTCGGTGTGGACCAGTTCGGGCGTTAGTCGCTCGGCGGTGAGCAGGGCGTCCAGCGCCTCGGCCGCCTGCCGCCGCTGCGCGTGCGCGCGAGCGACGTCGACCAGGAAGCGGGCCTGCCGTTCCGGAGAGAGGATCGAGGCGTCGACGGTGCGCGCGGTGTCGAGTGCCTCACCGGCATCGCCCAATTCGACCGCCACCGCCACCGCGTGCACGGCGACGCCGGTCGGCCCGAATTCGGTGTCGAAATCATTGCGGCCCTCGCCCAATCGGTCGGCCGCGACGCGAGCCGCCGCCAATCCGCTGCGCGCCGCCGTGCGATTGCCGTCCGTCGCCGCGATCACCGCCAGCATGAGCTGCAGAGATCCGTAGAGCGACAACACTTCCGGCGGCGGTGACTCCGACGCCACCTGCGCGGCGAGCGCCGTCACCGACACCCGCGCCGCCTGCTCGGCCTGCTCGAGTCGCTGCAGGCGCAGGAAGGCCTGTGCCATGCGATAGGTTCCGGCCACCACGCTGAGCGCGTCACCGGATTCCTCGGCCGCGGACAGCGCACGGTCGGCCGCGACCCAGGCCGCGTCGACTTCTTCCTGACGGGTGAACGCGGTCGCGGCCACCTGGTAGGCGCGCGAGAGCAGGGTCAGCACTTCGGACCGCTGCGCGGTGGTGGCCCGCGCGGCGTGCTCGAGGTCCGGAATCAGTTCCAGCAGACTGCTGCCCACCTCGACCAGACGGGATTCATTGGCCAGTTGCCAGGCCAGGTCTACACGTTCTTCCAGCTCCGAGAGTTTGGCCGACTCGCGATCGGCGTCGTCTCCGAATAGCTGGTCCAGTGCGGGATGTCCGGTCAGCAGCAGGCGCAGTCGTTCGAAAACCGCCGAGCCGGGCCGCTGCCCGTCACCGCGATCGGCGGCCATGGGTTCGGCCGCCTCGGGTCTCAGGTCGCGTACCGCCACGCCGAGCACATCCGCCAGTCTTTGCAGAACGGACAGTCGCTCAACAGGCAGGACGTCTCGCTCGACCTGCGATACCCAACTCTCCGAGCGACGTATGGCCGCTCCCAACTCCTTCTGCGATAGCCCCCGCCTCCGGCGCAACTCCGCTACCCGTGCCCCAAGGGTACTTTCGGCCACCGGGTCAAACTCCTTCTGCCTGATCGGCTTTCCCGGCCGTCACCGCCCGCTTGTTTCGCCGATGTCTACCATGCCCTTCTCCTTCCGCCCTTTCTGTCCAGACGGGATCTGCCGACAAGGATTCCAGACCGGGCGAGCTTACGGCGCACAGTATGGAACATGGATTTTTCTTATTGCACCGCAATTTTTCTGTGTTTAACGTTTGAAGAGGACCCGTCGAACCAAACGGACGACAAGGGGTGGTCATGCCCGGCGAACTTCTCTTCTTCCTACTCGGAGCCGGAATCGGCGGCGCGGCAATGTGGTTCGCGGCGTGCGCCCTTGCGGCCACCAAGTATTCCTCCACTGCCGACGGGGCGACGGTGCAATCCATCACCGCACGCCTCGAACGCGAGGGTATCCGGAACTCGCGGTCAATGAAAGGTCAACCAGCGGCGCATCGGGCCCCGTCGAGATGACCGCGCTGCCCGAAACCGAGGAAGTGCATGTGCGGCTGCGCTTTCCCGGCGGAATGATCTTGGATTACCGCACCGAGCGCACAATTGCCGAACGGCTGGCAGCGCATTTGCGTCCGCATCGGATAGAAGTCACGATCGACGGGTTCCGAACCGACCGGCTGCCACCCCTGCCCTGTGCGGAACTTTGGACGGATTGACCGGTATCGGATCACGCCGTGTCCGATCGAAAACGGGCCGCGCACTTTGTCGTGCACGGCCCGTTACGCATATATCTGATCAGTTGTTCAAAAGAACTTCGGCGATCTGAATGGTGTTGAGCGCCGCGCCCTTTCGCAGATTGTCACCGGAGATGAACAGCGCCAGACCACGACCGTCCGGCACACCCGGATCCTGGCGGATGCGGCCGACCAGCGACTCGTCGATACCGGCGGCGGCCAGCGGGGTCGGGACGTCGGTCAGCTTCACGCCCGGCGCCTTGGCCAGCAATTCCTCGGCGCGCTCCACCGAAAGCGGCTGCGCGAACTCGGCATTGATGGACAGCGAGTGGCCGGTGAAGACCGGGACGCGCACGCAGGTGCCGCTCACCAGCAGATCCGGGATGCCCAGGATCTTGCGGGATTCATTGCGCAGCTTCTGATCCTCGTCGGTCTCCCCGCTGCCGTCGTCCACCAGCGAGCCCGCGAGCGGAATGACGTCGAAGGCGATGGGGGCCACGTACTTGTTCGGGGCCGGGAACTGCACGGCCGAACCGTCGTGCACCAGCTTCTCGGCATCGCCGATGACGGCGCGCACCTGGCTCGCGAGCTCCTCGACGCCCGCCAGCCCGGAACCCGAAACCGCCTGGTAGCTGGACACGATCAGCCGCCGCAGGCCCGCCTCGTCGTGCAGCACCTTGAGCACCGGCATGGCGGCCATGGTGGTGCAGTTCGGGTTGGCGATAATGCCCTTGACCAGGTTGCGGGTGGCTTCCGGGTTCACCTCGGAGACCACCAGCGGCACCTCGGGATCCTTACGCCAGGCCGAGGAGTTGTCGATGACGGTGACACCGGCGGCCGCGAAGCGCGGGGCCTGCACCCGGGACATGGTGGCACCGGCCGAGAACAGCGCGATGTCCAGTCCGCTCGGGTCGGCGGTCTCGGTGTCCTCGACCACGATGTCCTTGCCGCGGAAGGGCAGGGTCTTGCCCGCCGAGCGCGCGGACGCGAAGAACCGCACCTCGTCGGCCGGGAAGTCGCGGTCCTCCAGCAGCTTTCGCATGACGGCGCCGACCTGTCCGGTCGCGCCGACGACGCCTACTCGTACGCCCATGTCCCTATCGCCCCGTTCCGCCGTGCACCACGGCGACCTCGTCGCCGCCCAGATCGAATGCCGAGTGCAGCACCTTGACCGCCTCGTCCAGGTCGGTGTCCTTGACCAGCACCGAGATCCGGATCTCCGAGGTGGAGATGAGGTCGATGTTGATGCCCGCGTCGGCGAGGGACTCGCAGAAGGTGGCGGTCACGCCCGGGTGCGACTTCATGCCCGCGCCGACCAGCGACACCTTGCCGATGTGGTCGTCGTACACGACCTGGGAGAAGCCGATGTCGCCCTGCTGCTTGGTGAGCAGCTCGACGGCGCGCGGGCCCTCGAGCTTGGGCAGGGTGAAGGTGATGTCGGTCTTACCGGTCTCCACCTTGGAGATGTTCTGCAGCACCATGTCGATATTGATCTCGGCATCGGCGACCGCGCGGAACACCTTGGCGGCGTAGCCCGGCTTGTCCGGAATGCCGACCACGGTCACCTTGGCCTCGCTGCGGTCGTGCGCGACGCCCGTGAGGATTGCTTGCTCCAAGGGGATGTCCTCCATCGATCCGGTAATCATGGTGCCCGTTTTGTCGGTGTACGAGGACCGCACGTGGACGGGCACGTTGTAGCGGCGCGCGTACTCGACGCAACGCAGCATGAGAACTTTCGAGCCGCAGGCGGCCATCTCCAGCATTTCCTCGTAGGAGACGGTGTCCAGCTTCTGGGCGTCGGAGACGATGCGCGGGTCGGCGGAGAAGACGCCGTCCACATCGGTGTAGATCTCGCAGACATCGGCATTGAGCGCGGCGGCCAGCGCGACGGCGGTGGTGTCGGAACCACCGCGACCCAGCGTTGTCACGTCCTTGCTGTCCTGGCTCACGCCCTGGAAGCCCGCGACCAGCACGATGGTGCCCTCGCCGAGCGCCTGCTGCACCCGGCCCGGGGCCACGTCGATGATCTTGGCGTTGCCGTGCGTGCCGGTCGTGATGACACCGGCCTGCGATCCGGTGAACGAGCGGGCCTCCGCGCCGAGCGAGTGAATCGCCATGGCGACCAACGCATTGGAGATGCGCTCACCGGAGGTGAGGAGCATGTCCATCTCGCGGGCCGGGGCGGCGGGCGCGACCTGCTGGGCCAGATCGAGCAGTTCGTCGGTGGTGTCACCCATGGCGGAGCACACGACGACCACATCGTGGCCCTGCTTCTTGGTCTCGACGATCCGCTCAGCGACCCGACGGATGCGCTCGGCGGTGGCGACCGAGGATCCTCCGTACTTCTGGACGACTAGAGCCACGGCGGAAATCCTCCAAGATCGACAAACTGCTGCTACCGACCCACAAGAGTACCGGCCGAGGTCCTGCGGATTTCCCCTACCTCCGACTACCTGCGCGAAACCGCGCTACTGCCGGGCGAAGAGAGCCGCTACTGCTGTGCGAAGAGCGCATTGAAAAGCCAGTGGTACTTGGTGTTCTGGAAGGCGGCGATCGACCACTCACCCCCGGTGCGCACGATCACGTACTGAACCATCTTGGTGTTGAAGCGAGTGAGCTTCTTGTCGCCCTTCACCACCGCGCCCCGCCCGTGTACGAGCGCCACGTCCGGCGCCAGGAAGCGCACCGAAGTGATCTCGCCGATGGTGCGGGTGCCCTTCAGATACTTGGCGAAGAGCGGAACGTGCGAGGCCTCGATGGCCTCGCGCCCCTTCAGTCGCTGACCGAACCAGGTGGTGTAGTCCGCGTCGGGCGCGAAGACCGCCGCGAAGGCCGCGGCGTCCCCGGCCTCCCAGGCGCGATCGGCCCGGGCGAGCAGGTCGCGAACGGCTTCCTCATCGGTGCGCTGCTGGATGGTCATGACATTCCTCCGAAACTATCTGCGTGATTCATCAACTGAATCTGTAAGTAGTTGACTTATTCAGATATTGTCCGAGTAAGGCTAAGCTGTCAAGGCGATGACGAAAAAACACGACGAACTGGGGGCCGCGCTGACCTTCGCCGCCCAGCGCAGCGCCACCGACGCGGTCATGCTGCACGGGGCCATGGCCGACAAGCTCGGCCTGCACGTCACCGATCTGCGCTGCCTGACCATGCTGCGGGCGAGCGGACCCGCCACGGCCGGGGAGTTGGCCCAACGCACCGGCCTGACCACCGGGGCCATCACCCGCATGATCGACCGGCTGCTGAAGGGCGGATTCGTTCGGCGCGAACACGATTCGAAGGATCGGCGGCGGGTGATCGTCACCGCGGTCCCCGAACGGATCGACGAGATCGCGCCGCACTACGAGGTGCTGGCCCGGGAGTTCGGCAAGGTCGCCCGGGACTACACCGATGAGCAGCTCGAACTACTGCTGGAGATCTTCAATCGACTGCACGAGACCTCCGTGCACGTCACCACGCTGCTGCGCGAAAGCGACTGAGCCCAAGGGACCCAGCCGCTTTCGGAGGCCGATCGATCAGACCCGGTCGAGCCAGGTGACCTGGGCACCATTGCCGAACTCCCGGCGCTGGGTGACCTGGAACCGCGTCGGGCTGAAGTTGCCGCCGATCATGGGCACGCCCGCGCCCGCGATGACCGGGTAGCTCTTGACGATCAATTGGTCGATCTCGCCGATCAGCTGCCCCGCCAGATTCGCGCCGCCGCAGAGCCAGATGTCCAGGCCCTCTTCCTTCTTCAGACCCCGGACCAGTTCGACCGCATCACCGGAGACGACCTCCACCCGCGGATTGTCGACCGGTGCGAGGGTGGTCGAGAAGACGTACTGCTTCAGGTGGTTGTAGGGGCTGCCGGTTCCGGCGGCCAGTCCGGGCTCATAGGCACCGCGGCCCATGAGGACCGTGTCGAACACCTGGTTCGGGGTATCGACCGGCATGCCGATCATGCCGCGCACGTGAGTCGGGATCGTGTCCGGCATGGCCTCACCGAACCAGGCCATCATGTCCTCGCCGATCGGATAGAAGTCGTACTCCCCCTGCGGACCGGCGATGTAACCGTCGAGAGAGACCGCCACGTAGTAGACAAGCTTTCGCATGGTTTACCGCCTTGTTCGTTGTACTATGTCCGTAGTGATTACGAACGTAGTACTACACATGGAGTGGTGTCAATGGTTCGGACGAATCCGGAACGACGAAATGCCTTGATCGACGCGGCGATCGAGGTCCTGGCACGCGACGGTGCGCGCGGACTCACCTTCCGCGCGGTCGACAAGGAGGCCGGGGTGCCCGCGGGCACGGCGTCCAACTACTTCCCCAACCGCGACGAACTGCTGGTACAGGCCGGGCACCGCTTCTACGAGCGGCTACAACCCAGCGCCGAGACCATGGACCACCTGTTCACCGGACCGCGCACCCGCGAGACCATCGCGGAGCTCATGAACGAAACCGTCGGGCGCATCACCGATTTCCGCACCGGCTACCTGGCCCTGCTGGAACTGCGCCTGGAGGCCACCCGCCGCCCGGAGCTGCAGGCGATCCTCACCGAGCGGGTGCGCGCCGATCTCGACCTCAATGTGCGCAACCACCTGGACTCCGGACTGCCCGGCGACGCGGACTCGGTCCTCCTGCTGTACCTGGCGCTGAACTGGCTCATTGTCGAAAGGCTCACGCTGCCAGGCATTTTCACCGACGAACAGGCCGCGCACCTGGTCGCGATGGCGGTCGAGCGCGCGATTCCGGCCTTGTGACGAGCATCACCTCGCGAATAATCTCGAGGTATGCGAGCAAGTGTCGGTGACCATCTGGTCATCCATGGGCGCAATGTCGGACTCCCCGATCACACCGCGGAAATCGTCGAAGTGCGCGGCGCGGACGGTGAACCGCCGTATGTGGTGGAGTTCGCCGACGGGCGGCGCAGCCTGGTGTTCCCGGGCCCGGACTCGGTGGTGAAGCCGGGCTGAGCCCGGCCCCGCGCGACCCTTCACCGCGGCCGTATCGAGAACTTTTACGTACACGTTCCGGCACGGTCGAATCTCCCTGTTGAACAGGGAAATTGGGATCAATCAGACCGACCAGTCGGTCAGAAGCATCGAGATGCGAGGTTGACTCTCGAAGCGACGCTGGTCACAATCGGTCCCCGAGTGGAGGGTAGATATGAGAACGAAAACTGATCACCGGTTCGTCATCGACATCGATCCCGAACAGGTGATGGACGCGTTGCTCATGGTCGAGCAGATGCCCGACTGGTCGCCCTCCCACCAGGATGTCCGGGTCGCCACCCGCGACAAGTTCGGCCGCCCCAAACGCGTCTACGTCTCGGCCACCCTGATGGGTCGCCCGGACCGGCAGGTCGTCGAATACACCTGCACCGAGAACCGCATCGAATGGCGGGTCTCCGAATCCAGCGCCGGGGCCGGTGGCAAGGGCTGGTTCGATCTCGGCGAGACCGAGGACGGCGCCACCGAGGTCTGGTACCACTCCGAGATCTACCTGCCGATTCCCGCGCCCGGCATGATCCTCAAGCGCAGCGCCAAGCGCGAGGGCGAAACGATGATCACCAACTTCATCGCCTTCGTCGAATCCGTCACCGGCATCGAGGGACTCGCCGAGGTCGACGAGGCGCCCTACACCGAACCGGCCACCGAGTACGAGCAGTCCGGCGGCGGCTTCGTGCAGCCCGGTTACGCCCAGCCCGGCTACGCGCAGCGCATCGACTACGGCCGCAATTTCGAGCCGGGATTCGGCACCGCGTGACGCCGAGGGCGAACACTCGCCGCTGACACTGCCTTTCGCGACCCGGACCAGGCAGTATGTCTGCCATGCCCGGTCTGCAACGAGCCCGCATGATGCCGGTCGCCGAGAACGCCTCGGTGACGCAGCTGGAACTGTTCTTCGACCTGGTGATCGTGTTCGCCTTCACCATGGTCACCGACTTCGCCGCGCACGAGACCACCGCGGTCAACCTGCTGCGCGCCCTGTTGATCCTGGCCATGCTGTGGTGGGCCTGGATCGGCTACTCCTGGCTCGGCAATGTGGTCAAGGCCGACGAGGGCGTCGCCCGGGTGGCCATGTTCGTGGCCATGGGCGCGGCCTTCATGATCGCGCTCACCATTCCCGAGTCCTTCCACGATCTGCCCGGCGGCTGGTACGGGCCGCTGGTCTTCGTCATCTCGTATCTGGCCGTGCGGCTGATCCACCTGGCCGTGTTCTGGTTGGCCAGCGCCGAGGACGCCCAGCTGCGCCGACAGGTGATCCGTTGGGCGGCGGGCTCGCTCAGTGTGGCCAGCGTGCTGCTGGTGGTCGGCGCGATCGCCACGCACGGGACCGCGCAGCTGGTGCTGTGGCTGGCGGCGCTGGTCTGGGACATGGGGTGGACGTTCTTCGCGGGCAACGAGTGGCGGCTCTATTCGGCCTCGCACTTCGCCGAGCGGTACGGGTTGATCGTCATCATCGCGCTGGGTGAATCCATCGTGTCGATCGGCGTCGGGGTGGCCGGGCTGCCGATCTCGTGGTCGATCACCGTGGGCTCGATGCTGGGTCTCGCGGTGGCGGGGCTGCTGTGGTGGGCCTACTTCGATGTGGCCGCCCTGGTCGTGGAGCACGCCATGCATCGCGCCGGGGGCGCGCGCCGCATTCAGATCGCGCGCAACTGCTACACCTTCTGGCACTTTCCGATGATCGCCGGAATCGTGGCCATGGCACTGGGTTTGAAGAAGGTGCTCGGCTACGTGGGTGGGGCGCAGGGCCATTCGCTCAGCGACGAGCTGCACGGGATACCGCTGTTCGCGCTGTACGGCGGCGTGGTGGCGTATCTGATCGCGCTGGTCGGGTTCCGGCACTACGCGACCGGGAAGGTGCTCACGCCGCGGATCGTCGCGGCGCTGCTGCTGGTGCTGCTGATTCCGGTCGCCTCGGCCCTGCCCGCCCTGGCCGCCCTGGGCATCCTGTGCGCGGTGCTGCTGGCGCTGATCACCTTCGAGGTGGTGCGCTACGCCCAGCCGCGGGATCTGATCCGGCACGGGCTGGAGTGAGCCGGTTGTCGATCGCCTCCGGCACCCGCTCCCCCGCGTGCACGGCCGCGCGAATCTGATTGATGTTCTCGCGCAGCGCATCCGCCACCAGTTCGTCGGTGCGCGGATCGGCCAGCACCTGGAAGACGACCCGGAAGCTGGCGTCGGCGATGCCGCGAATCATCTCCTCGTGGAACGGGACATAGCGCACCCGGCCCAATTGCGGGTCCTGCCGGATGATCTCGAGGATCATCTGGTCGATCTCGGAGCGGTTCTCCTCCAGCGCGCTGGCGATATTGCGGGTGTAGCGGCCGGTGCGCAACACCTCGGCGACCTCCTCGAGCACCGCCACGGTCACCGGCCGCTTGATAGCGTCGACGATCGCGCCCACCGAGCGGCTGACGATGATGGCGGTGATCCGGTCGCCGAAGGCGCGGTCGGCGACCCGGCCCAGCCGCACCGCGATCACCACGATGCGCAGCAGCCGGAAGCCGCGGAAGAAGGGGCTGGTCACCGGGACCATGCCCAGCACCTCGTACCAGTAGATGAACGGGAAGGTCCAGCTCCAGCCCTCGTGCCGCCAGCGCCACAGGAATTCGACGAGGAACACGCCGCAGATGCTGTAGTCGACGACCCGGATGATCCGGTAGGTCTGACCCGCGACCGGGAAGAAGGTCACCCAGGCGACCAGCACCACCGAGACCACCGCGAGGGCGAGCATGACGAAGTCGCCCCACAGGGCCGGGGGCTTGTGCGGAAACTCGTCCGCCTCCGGTGCGCCGGGCACTCCACCGATCTCGTCCACCGCGGCCACGACGTCCCCTTCCTCATCGAACGGTCCCGCCAGCGTAGTCGGCGTACGGGCGGCTACCGTCCGGAGCGGATGATCGCCTCGATATTGCGTTCGGCCACGGCGGTGATGGTGAGCGACGGGTTCACCGTCGCGGTGCTGCCCGGAATTCCCGCGCCGTCCATGACGTAGAGACCCGGATGTCCGATGACGCGACCGTAGCCGTCGGTGGCCCGGCCCAGCACCGCGCCGCCGAGCGGATGCGCGGTGAAGAAGCCTTGGGCGTCATAGCCGATCGGCTGGTAATCCATCATCGAGCCGCCCGCCCGCGCCACCTTGTGGTCGACCGCCCGGCACGCCGCGACCACCGCCTCCTGGGCGGCGGTGGGCCAGCGCAGGCCGACCGCGTTGCTGCCGCGGTCGTAGCCGAAGCGGGCCCGAGTCGGATCCAGCACGATGCCCAGCGAGGCGATGGCGCCGGTGTCCACGGGAATGCCCGGGACATACCAGCTTTCGAGGTGCAGCGGCATGCCCGACTCGTCGAGGATGCGGCTGGCGCTGGGCACGCCGCCGCCGGTCATGGACGGCTCGCTGATGCTGCGGGCCAGCACCACATCGCCATTGGTGCCCCAGCCGTCGCCGACGTGCTCGTTGAGGTTGGGCAGGGTGCCGGTGGCCTGGGCGCGCACCAGCAGTTCGGAGGTGCCGACCGAGCCCGCGCCCAGGAACAGGCGATCGCAGGTGAGGGTGCGGGTGCCGAGCACCTGACCGGTGGGGGCCAGCTTGGTCACCGAGACCACGTACTTGCCATTGCAGTCCTGGCCGATCGAATCCACCTGGTGGCCCGGGTAAATGGCGGATCGGCCGGTGCCCTCGGCGTAGCGCAGATAGTTCTGGTTCAGATCGAACTTGGCGCCGTTGGAGTTTCCGAGATTGCTGCGCGCGGCGGTCGCGGACGCGCGGCTGCCGCCCGCCAGTTCCGAGCGGATGACATCCCAGTTGAAGATCGAATCATTGGCCTGCGGTTCGTATCCCGCGGCGCGCACCTGCTGATCCCACACCCGCGAATGGGTGAAGGGCGCGGAGTTGTACACATCGCCGGGCATGGTGGACAGCCGCAGCATCTGCCGGACCCGCGGGTAGTAGACCGAATCCAGTTCGTCGTAGTTCACCACGCCCTGAAAGACCTGATCGAACAGGTGCTTCGGCGGCGCGACCATGGCCCCGGTGAACACGATGGATCCGCCGCCCACCGCCGCGGCCCGCCACACGTCGATGCCCGGGTATTCGGTGACGTCCAGGACGCCGCCGAAGGACGCGCACGGCATGGGGACCCGAGTCACGCCGGTGAAGCTGGTGCGATGCCAGAAGCCACGGCCGTCGGGCAGGTCGTCGCCGGTGAAGATCTCGCGCCAGGGGTCGTTGGGCCAGCGCGAGCCGCGCTCGAGCACCGTGTTCTGCACACCCGCCTCGGCCAGGCGCAGCGCGGTCACCGCCGCCCCGAAGCCGGAGCCGATGACAATGGCCTCGGAGTGTTCGGGCGGATCCGGTAGCGGCGCAAAGATTTCCGGCACCCAGGCCTGGAACAGCGCGTTCCACAGCGGATTGGCCGACGCGGTCCCGGCACCGCGCGTGGCGGCACCCGTCCCGACGCCTGCCAGCAGGGCCGCCATCCCGGCAGCCTTGAGCACGGTGCGTCTACGCAACCGGCCACCTCCCTCTGTTCCCGTGACCGCGCGCGAGATTACCGGCCGGTCCCCAACCCCTCAACAGGTTCGCCGACTCTCACAGTGATCGAGGGCCGCTTCTGACCGATATGGCCAATTCCCTCAGGCCCGGAGGCGTTCCCGGCGCAATTGATCGACCTCCGGGAGATCCAAGGGCGGAAGCGAATCCACGCCCAGGGCCCGGCACAGCAGGTAGTCCGCGAGTTCCGGATTGCGGGCCAGGGCCGGACCGTGCATGTAGGTGCCGAGCACCGAACCCTGCACCACGCCCTCGAGCCCGTCGCCGACACCGTTGCCGACGCCCTTGGTGACCCGTCCCAGCGGTTTGGCGTCACCGCCGAGCTTGGTTCCGCCCCGGTGGTTTTCGAAGCCCGTGAGGGGCGCTGAGAGGCCGGGAATCAGTGGCTGGGTGGCGACCTCGCCGATGGCGCGCTTGTCCTGGGGCGAGGTGGTGACGTCGAAAAGGCCGACGCCGTCGACGCGTTCGCCCGAGGAGGTCTCGTACCAGTGGCCGAGCACCTGGATGGCCGCGCAGATGGCCAGCACCGGCGCACCGCGCTCGGCGGCCTCCTGCAGGCCGGGGTAGCGCTGCAGATGCCGGGTGGCCAGCCGCTGCGCCGAATCCTCCGCGCCGCCAAGGGTGTACACGTCCAGCGAGTTGGGAACCGGCTCGGTGAGCGGGATTTCGACGATCTCGGCGGCATGGCCGCGCATGCGGGCCCGCTGGCGCAGCACGACGGCATTGCCGCCGTCGCCGTAGGTGCCCATCACATCGGGCAGCACGAGGCCGATGCGGAGTATCGATTCGGTCATGCGCGGACACCCGTCTTCTCGGCGAGATCGCGGTTCAGGTCGCGGAACGCGGTGTAGTTGGCCAGCACTTCGACGCGGCCGGGCGGGCAGGAGGCGATGGCGCGCACGGGATCCGCGACGGTGATGTGCTCGACCCCGGCGTAGGTCAGGCGCACCGCGAGGTCGGTGGCGCGCTCACCGGCGGCCACCACCTGGGTGCCCTCGAAGTGTTCGAAACGCACATCCCAGAGCCAGGACAGGTCCTCGCCGTCGGGCACCTGGCCGTTGACCGCGATCACCAGACCCGTTGCGGCCGGGTCGATCATGGACAGCGCCTCCTGCCAGCCCGCCGGGTTCTTGGCCAGCAGCATGCGGGTGCTGCGGCCGTCCACATCGATGCTGCGATAGCGGCCCGCGATCTCGCGCACGGTGCCGGTGGCCGCGGCGGCCTTGACGGGATCCGCACCCAGGGCGACCGCGGCGGCAACAGCCTGGGCCGCGTTGCCGCGATTGGCGCGGCCCGGAAGGGCAAGGGAGAGCTGGATTTCCAGCCCGTCGGGACCGTGCAGGCCCTGCTCGTCCACCCGCCACTGCGGCTCGGGTCGCTTGAAGTCCGCGCCGGTGCTGTACCAGTGCTCGCCCTCCCACACGATGGGCTCGCCGCTGCGCGGGCAGCTGGTGGCGTCCACCGACCAGCCGCTACCGGCCGACACCCACACCACATTCGGGTGGTCGTAGGCGATGGAGGTCACCAGGACGTCGTCACAGTTGGCGACGAGGACGGCCGCGGGATGCCGGGCCATGCCCTCACGCAGACGGCGCTCGATCATATTGATCTCGCCGACCCGGTCGAGCTGATCGCGGGAAAGATTCAGCAGCACCACGACCGACGGGTTCAGCGCGTCGGCCACATGCGGCAGGTGCAATTCGTCCACCTCGATGGCCGCCAGCGGCGCGGTGCGGTGCGCGGTGAGCGCGGCCACGATTCCGGCGTCCATGTTCGCGCCGTCGGCCTGGGTGGCGACCCGACCCAACGTCTGTAGCGCCGCGGTGGTCATGCGGGTGGTGGTCGACTTGCCATTGGTGCCGGTCACCAGCACCGTGCGCTTGCCACAACCCAGCTGCGCCATGAGCGAGGGGTCGATCTTCAGCGCGATCAGCCCGCCGATCATGGAGCCGTTGCCGCGCCCGGCCCGCCGGGAGGCCCACGACGCCGCCGTCGCGGCCCGCAACGCCAGCTGTCCGCGCATCGAGATGTCTGCCACGACGCGAGTTTATGGGGACGGCGGGCCGGACGCTCGGGCGGTATCGAGGCCGGTGACGTGAACTACACCGGGGTCAGCTGTTGTAGAGCATCTTTTCGTAGTTCGCGGGCGAGTAGTACTCCTCCAGCTGTTCCACCGTCTCGGCGATCGCGGGCACCACGTCCTTCGCCATCCGGGCGGCACTGGGCAGGGTGTCCTCCGGCCACCGCTCCGGCTCCCACAGCGAGCTGCGCATGAAGGCCTTGGCGCAGTGGAAGAAGATCTGGTCGATCTCGACCTCGAGGGCCAGGATCGGACGGTTTCCCTTCACGATCATGTCGTCGAAATACGGTGCGTCACGGACCAGCCGGGCCCGTCCGTTGATGCGCAGGGTGTCGCGGCGGCGCGGGATGACGAACAGCACGCCGACGTGCGGGTTGCTCAGGACATTGAAATACCCGTCCGCGCGCCGGTTTCCGGGCCGCTCGGGAATGGCGATGGTCTTGTCGTCGAGCACCTTCACGAATCCGGCGGGGTCGCCCTTGGGCGAGGCGTCGCAATTCCCGTCGGCGTCGCTGGTCGCCAGGACGATGAAGGGTGTCCGGGCGATCCACTCGCGATCGTGCTCGTGCAGGGAGTTACGGACCTTGTTCTTCGGCCGCCAGGCGACCTCGCCCAGCAGTTCGCGCAGTTCGACAGGGTCCGTGATCTCGTTCATGACTCGATTCAACGCGGAACACCGGTCCTCACACCAGCCTTTTTCGCCGGTGTGAGGAATTCGGCTAGGCGTCGAACATATTCGGCTGCCCCGCGGCGTAGCGCTGTGCGTCCAGCTGCCGGAACGGCTCCAGTTCCACCGCGCGGTAGAGGGTGAACAGCTTGCAGCGCGCGGCATCCGAGCCGGACACGTCCAGGATCTTGTTGACCGCGGTGCGGGCCGCCTCCGACGCACCCTCCATGGTGGCGAGGTCCACGTTGGTGCGCACGTAATCACCTGCCAGGAACAGGTTTTCGAGGGCGGCGCTATAGGACTCCGGGCGCAGCACCCAGGAGCCCGCCGTATTGATCAGCAGCGGATCGGCATTGGTGTTGCGCTGCTGCGCGGCATCCCAGGCCACCCCGGTGTCGAGGAACCAGGAATGCAGGTCGTCGTCGCGCAGCAGTTCGGCGCGGTCGTTGAGATGCGCCTTCAGCTGCGCCCACACCTCGCGGGCGATCTCCTCGTGCGTGCACTCCTTGGCCGTCTTGCCGTACAGCATGCCGGGGGTGTTCCAGTCGGAGATGTCGACCGACAGGCAGTCCTGGACCGTGCCGTCGCCCAGACCGGTGATCGGGGCGCGATTCCAGAACTGGCCCTGCGAGATGGAGGTCAGCGACCACGGGGAATCCACGTAGGCGACATGGCCGCGCGCGATATCGGTGGGGCGGCGCAGGAAGAACTGGATGCCGGTCATCCAATCCACCGTGAGCTGGTTCATGCCCGCCAATTCCGGTCGCAGCGACAGGATTTCGGGCGTCCACAGGGTGCGGGCCACCTCCACCGGCAGCGCGCTGACGAAGTAGTCCGCCGCGACCGTCTGGGCCGATCCCGCCGAATCCACCACGCGCGCACCGGAAATCCGCGACCCCTCCAGCTCCAGACCCTTGACCTCGGCGTTGACGAAGGTGACGCCGAGATCCCGAAGCCGATTCACCCAGGGATCGATCCAGGCCTCATTGGTGGCCCCGTTCAGCAGGCGGTCCAGGGCGCCGTCATTGGCGACCTCGAGCGGATTGCCCAGGAACTGCTCGCCCATGGTGCCGATGGTGAGGGTGCTGGCCTTGTCCTCCTTCGCGGCGACCAGCAGTGTGGTCAGCGTGCGCGAGAGCAGCATGCGGAATTCGTTGGAGCGCTTGCCCGCACCGACGTAGTCGCGCCAGGACATCTGGTCCCACTGCCCGTAGCGGCGGGCGTCGCAGCTGGTGTTGAAGACCAGCAGGCGATTGGCGAAGTAGAGCGCGTCCGCGGTGCCCATGGCCGTGGAGGTGGCGATGGCCGAGCCGACCGTCTCCCGGAAATCGGCCGGGGTGGACCAGGCCTTCCCGAATTTGCCCATGGGGATCAGGGTGTCGTCCGCGTCCTTGCGCGAGAAACGCGCCTCGGGGGCGGCCACCAGGTTGTCCCACACACCATTCGCATTGCCAGCGAACGGGATTCGCCGCATAGTGTCCGGAATGTGGCGGTAGAAGCCGGGAAAGAACCGGAATCCGTGCTCACCCCACAGTTCCGGTCGCCCGTCCTTGCCGGTACCCGGCACCGCGATGCTGCGGGCCTTGCCGCCCAGGGCCCGCCGTTCGTAAACCGTCACCTCGAAGCCGCGTTCGGCCAGTTCGTGGGCCGCGGTCAGACCCGCGACACCCCCGCCCAGCACCGCCACCCGACGCCCGGTCTCGGCCCGGGCCGCGGTCGGGGTGGCGGCCCCCGCCGCCACCGCCCCCGCCATCGCCCCGGCCGCGACCGCTCCACGCAGCACTGTCCGTCGTGTGACGGACAAACGTTGTCCTGCCATACCCGTTACCTCCCAGCCTGGTCCGCATCCTATGGAGCTGTCGCAGACAGATGGTCGGTTGGGGTGGAAATTTTCATGCCGGGGGCCCGCAAATCTTGCGAACCCCAGCAAACCCGACTGTTCGGCTAGGCCTCGACGAGATTCGGGTTTATTTCCAGGCGGCGTGTCGGCTCGGCGGGTTGCATGGCCGCGGATGCTCGGCGGCCCGCCGACGTGGCCGTGAAGGCTCCCGCGATGACGATCACGGCCCCGATCAGGGACAGCGCGGACGGGGTCTCGTGCAGCAGTGCCCAGGAGGCGGCAATGCCCACCACCGGCACGGCCAGCGACAGCGGGGCGACCGTGCTGGCCGGGTACCGACTCATCAGATACGTCCACAGGCCCGAACCGGCGATGGTGCCCAACAGCACGATGTAGGCCAGGGCCGCGAAGGCGGGCCACCCGCTCGGCGAGAAGGACCCGATCAGCGCGTTCCAACCGGTGGTCGAACCCTCGGTCAGGGCGGAGAGCGCGAACATCGGAATCGGCGGCACCACGGCCATCCACAGCGTGAGGTGCAGCGGGTTCACATTCTCCGATCGCGCTGCGGCCAAACGAGATCCGATATTGCCGAAGGCCCAGCCCAGACCGCCCAGCAGGGTGAGCAGCAGCGGCAGCAGCGCGGCGTGGTGCGAGCGATCCCAGCCGATCACACCCATCCCCAGCATGGCCACCGCGATGCCCGCCAACTGGATCCCGCGCAGCCGCTCCCGCAGGAAGATCGCGCCCAGCAGGACCGTGAACGGCGCGGACGACTGCAACACCAGCGAGGACAGCCCGGTCGGCATGCCCGCCCGCATGGCCGTGAACAGGAAGGCGAACTGCAGGATCCCGAACCCGGTCCCGTACAGCAGCAGCCACTTCCACGGCACCTGCGGCCGCGGCACGAAGATCAACACCGGAATCGCGATCACGGCGAACCGCAGGCCCGCGAAGAAGAACGGCGGGAAGTGCTCGAGACCCACATGGATGGCCAGAAAGTTCAGCCCCCACAGCACCACGACGGTGAGCCCCAGCAGTCGATCACGATTGGTCATGCCGAAAATCTTGCGTTGGCTAATAGGTAAGAACAATCGAATAATTCTGCAACAACAATGTAGTAGAACTTAACCGTGCCCCAGCCCGACCCACCCCGAGCGGTCCCACCCCCACGCCGCGTCACCCGCGACACACCGTCGCCAGCGGCACCTCGCACCCCCGCCGAGCCAACCTCACCACCCGGAACGGGCATCGGCCCGGCCAAAGTCAGGCGAGTTGCCCGCGGTCGAACCGGGACCACCCCCATGACCGGCATCGACCCGGTCGCGACGGAGACCGGCGGCGGCTCGCCCGCGGGCCGGGTAGACGGGCCGCTCATGTCGCTCGAACGACTGCGGGTGCTGCGGGAATTGGCCGATCGCGGGACGGTTGCGGCTGTGGCCGAAGCACTCTCGATGACACCGTCGGCGGTGTCACAGCAACTCAAGGTGCTGGCGCGGGAGGCGGGGGTCTCACTGCTCGAACCGGATGGTCGCCGGGTTCGGCTCACCGATGCGGGGCGGGCGCTCGTGGTGCGGGCCGATGAGGTGCTCGAGGCCATGGAACGCGCGGTCAACGAGATGGCCGAGTATCGGGGGTCGCCGCGCGGGCGGGTAAGGGTGGCGCTGTTTCCCTCGGGGGCGACGCTGCTCCTCCCTCACGTGTTGGCCGAATTGGCGGGTAGCGGCGTGGAGATGGTGGCGGCCGACGAGGATGTGCCGCCGAGTGAGGTGCCGCGGTTGCTGGCCGATTACGACGTGGTGCTCACGCACCGTGATGAGCGGGGCTCCGCGCTCGGCGGGCCGCGGGTGTCGTCGCGGGTGCTCATGCGTGAACCGATCGATGTCGTGGTTGCTCCCGACCATCGGCTGGCCCGGCAGGGCGCGGTGGTGCCCGCGGAGCTCGCCGACGAGACCTGGATCAGCGTGCGTACCGGGTTCCCGGTCGACGATGTGCTGCGCTCCATCGCCACCGTCACCGGCGTGCAGCCGCGAATCACGCAGCGGCTCAACGAGTTCAGCGTGATCGAGGCCCTGGTCGCCACCGGGTACGGGGTGGCCCTGATGCCCCGGTACGCGGTCCGCCATCCGGATCTGGTCATGCTGCGCCTGGCGGGGGTGCGCGCCGCGCGCGTGTACGATCTGGCCACCCGCCCGCACGCCGACAAGCGTCCCGCCGTGGCCATGGTCATCGCCGCCTTCCAGGCCGCGGCGCGCAAGGCGACGGGAGCCTGAATCCAGCTGTTGACTTGGAGTGCACTCCAAGTTTTAGCGTGTGCTGCATGAGCATTCGACTCGGGTATCAAATGCCGAACTTCAGCTACGGGGTCGCGCCGCGGGATCTCTTCCCGGCGGTGGTGGCGCAGGCGCGCGAGGCCGAGGCGGCGGGCTTCGACGCGGCCTTCGTCATGGATCACTTCTACCAGTTGCCGCTGATGGGCGCGCCGAGCGAGCCCATGCTCGAGGCGTACACCGCGCTGTCCGGCCTGGCGGCGTCCACCGAGCGAATCCAGTTGTCCGCCTTGGTGACCGGCAATACCTACCGCAATCCGGCGCTCACCGCCAAGACCGTCACCACCCTGGACGTGGTGAGCCGGGGCCGGGCCGTGCTGGGCATCGGCGCGGGCTGGTTCGAACTCGAGCACCAGGCCTACGGCTTCGACTTCGGGACCTTCACCGAACGCTTCGAGAAGCTCGAGGAGGCCCTCGAGATCATCACGCCGATGCTGCGCGGCCAGCACTCCACCTTCGACGGCAAGTGGTACCGCACCCAGGACGCCATGAACGAGCCGCGGGTGCGCGACGATCTGCCGATCCTGCTCGGCGGTGGCGGGGAGAAGAAGACCTTCGGCCTGGCGGCCCGCTTCGCCGACCACCTGAACATCATCTGCAATGCCTCGGAGATTCCGCGCAAGCTCGAGGCACTGCACGCCCGCCTGGACGAGGTCGGCCGCGACCCGAAGACCCTGGAGACCAGCTTCCTGGCCTTCGTCATCGTGGACGAGGACGGCGACCGCGCCCGCAAGACCCAGGCCGAGATGCTGGCCCGCATCGGGATCACCGATCTGAGCGCGCTGCCGGTGGAGACGCTGCGGCAGAGCCCGGCCGATCGCCAATTCGTCGGCACGCCTGACGAAGTCGCCGAGCAGTTCCAGACCCGAGTGCTCGATCATGGCATCGACGGCCTCATCGTCAATATGATCACCAACGGCCACGAGGAGGGCAGCGTCGAGCTCGCCGGGCGGGCGCTGGCTCCGCTGGTCCGCGGCTGAACGGTACGAACGAGAATGCCCCGCGGCTCTTTTCGAGCCGCGGGGCATTTCGTCATTGCTGCGGGTAGCCGCCCGGCGGCTGGAATCCCGGCTGTTGCTGCGGATATCCGCCCTGTTGCGGCGGGAATCCCTGCGCCGCAGCGTGATACCCGAAGTCGTCGGCCACCATGGCGGCCAGCTCCAGCAGCGCCCGCCGGGTCGGCTTGCCGACCAGCTCCAGATCGATCTCCGCGCCCTCGGCCAGGTGATCGTCGAACGGCACCACCTGCACCGCGCGGGTGCGATCCAGGAACAGCTTGCGCAGCTGGTCCAGGTCCACCGTGGAGGAGCCCTTGCGAGAGGCGTTGACCACCACCACGGTTCGCTCCACCAGCTTGTGGTAGCCGTGGTGGTCGAGCCAGTCCAGCGTCGCCGAGGCGCTGCGCGCGCCATCGATGGCCGGAGAGGTGACCAGCACCAGCGAGCTGGCCATATCCAGCACACCCGACATGGCCGAGTGCATCAGACCGGTGCCGCAGTCGGTGAGGATGATGTTGTAGAACTGCTGCAGGATGCCGATGGCCTTGCGGTAGTCCGCCTCCGAGAACGCCTCCGACACGGCCGGATCCTGTTCGGAGGCAAGCACTTCCAGGCGGCTCGGCGCCTGCGAGGTGTGCGCGCGCACATCGGAGTACCGGCTGATGTGCCCGTCCTCCAACAGGTTTCGCACCGTGGAGCGGGTCTGCCGGGGCACGCGGTGGGCCAGCGTCCCGAGGTCGGGATTGGCGTCGATGGCGATCACGCGGTCGCCGCGCAGCGAGGCGAAGGTGGAGCCGAGACCGACCGTGGTGGTGGTCTTTCCGACGCCGCCCTTGAGCGAGAGGATGGCGATTCGGTAGTCCCCGCGCACCGGCTGGTTCACCCGGTCCACCAACTGCCGGTACACCACATCCGCGGCCGACTCGCCCGGATTGATGGCACCGCCGGAGGCCTTGTGAATGGCGCGACGCCAGCCACTGCGCGGAGCGCGCTTGGCCCGCTTCAACAGGTTCAGGTCATTGACCGAATGGCCCGGGGGCATCGGCTGCTGGCCGTACTGCTGTCCGAAGCTGCCCGGTGGCTGCTGCTGTTGCGGAAAACCCTGCTGCGGCTGCGGATTCCAACCCGGCTGGAAGCCGACCTGCGGCGGCTGGGGCTGCTGCTGCGGCGGCGCGGCCGGGGGCGGCGACCAGCTGTAGATCGGTCCGTCGGGCTGATCATTGGACGGCGCGAACTGGCCCGGCTGCCCGGGACCGCCGAAATGCCCCGGCTCCCCGTTCATTTCGACGGGACCGGGTCCGCTGTTCTCGGGGAACACCCGTCGCACCATGCCGTCACTGCCGATCTCCTGACGGATGTCGCCGTAGGGTGTGTGGTCCACGACCTCGCCCAGCGGCGCGCCGGGCGGCGGAAAACCATTCGGCGCACCGGGATTCGGCGGCGGCGCGAACTGCCCGGCGTCCGGCGGCGGGAAACCACCGGCGGGCGGGAAGCCCGGCGGGCCGTACGGCCCGGGGCCGCCCGGCGCGGCGAACGGACCGGCGGGTGCCGCGAATGGATTCGAGCCCTCCCCCGGCCCGGCCATGTGCACGGTCTGGTCGATCGAATCCGGTACCGGCGGGAAGAAACCCGCCGCCTGCTCCTCGGAGTCGGCCTCGGATTCCTTCGCCTCGTCGGTCTCGTCCCGCCCCGCGGACGCCTCGAGGGCGTCGTCGAGGTCCTCCGGATCACCCGGCTTGGCGGTCGAATTCTGATCTTTCGTGGTCACGTGTCCCCCATCTGCTCGACAGCTCGAACAGAGAGCTCGGCGCTATTGCGAACCAACGCTAGCATTATCGGCCCGCCCGGACAGTTCGAGCCCGCCGCGAAATCATCGCGGCGGGCTCGACAACCTGCGGTTTCGCTCAACCCTTGCGGGCAGCGCGGTTGACCGCCGAGACGACCGCGCGCAGCGAGGCGGTGGTGATCGAGGTGGCGATGCCGACGCCCCAGGTGACCTGGTCGCCAATGGCTACCTCGACGTAGGCGGCGGCCTGCGCGTCGTCACCGGAGGACATGGCGTGCTCGCTGTAGTCCAGCACCCGCACGTCGTAGCCGATGGTGGCCAGGGCGTCGACGAACGCGGCGAGCGGGCCGTTGCCCTCACCGGAGATGGCGTGCTCGACGCCGTCCACCTTGACCACGGCCTCGATGTGGTCGACGCCGCCGTCGGTCTCGGAGGCGGTGACCTTCTGGCGGATGCGTTCCAGCGGCAGGATCGGGGTCAGGTACTCCTCGGAGAAGACGTCCCACATCTCCTTCGGGGTGACCTCGCCGCCCTCGCCGTCGGTAATGCGCTGGATGGCCTGCGAGAACTCGATCTGCAGGCGGCGCGGCAGCACCAGGCCGTGATCGGTCTTCATGATGTAGGCCACGCCGCCCTTGCCGGACTGCGAGTTCACCCGGATCACGGCCTCGTAGGTGCGGCCGACGTCCTTCGGGTCGATGGGCAGGTACGGGACCTCCCAGGTGATGTCGTCGACATCCGCGCCCTGCGCGTCGGCGGCGGCCTTCATGGCGTCCAGGCCCTTGTTGATGGCGTCCTGGTGCGAGCCGGAGAAGGCGGTGTAGACCAGGTCGCCGCCGTAGGGGTGGCGCTCGGCGACCGGCAGCTGGTTGCAGTATTCGACCGTGCGGCGGATCTCGTCGATGTTCGAGAAGTCGATCTGCGGGTCCACGCCGCGGGAGAACATGTTCATGCCCAGCGTCACCAGGCAGACATTGCCGGTGCGCTCGCCATTGCCGAACAGGCAGCCCTCGATGCGGTCCGCACCGGCCAGGTAGCCCAATTCGGCGGCGGCGACGGCGGTTCCGCGGTCATTGTGCGGGTGCAGCGACAGCACGATCGAGTCGCGGCGGGCCAGATTGCGGCTCATCCACTCGATGGAGTCGGCGTAGACGTTCGGGGTCGCCATCTCGACGGTGGCGGGCAGGTTGATGATCAGCGGCTTCTCGGGGGTCGGCGCGATGATCTCGGAGACCGCATCGCACACCTCGCGGGCGTACTCCAGCTCGGTGCCGGTGTAGGACTCGGGGCTGTACTCGTAGCGCCAGTTGGTGTCCGGGTAGCGCTTCTCGATCTCCAGGCACAGGGTGGCGGCGTCGGTGGCGATCTTCTTGACCGCGTCCCGGTCCGCGCGGAAGACCACGCGGCGCTGCAGGATCGAGGTCGAGTTGTAGAAGTGCACGATCACGTTCGGGGCGCCGTTGCAGGCCTCGAAGGTGCGCTCGATCAGCTCGGCGCGGCACTGGGTCAGCACCTGGATGGTGACGTCGGCCGGGATGGCGCCGTCCTCGATGATCTCGCGGACGAAGTCGAAGTCGGTCTGCGAGGCGGACGGGAAGCCGACCTCGATCTCCTTGTAGCCCATGCGCACCAGCAGGTCGAACATGCGGCGCTTGCGGGCCGGGCTCATGGGATCGATGAGCGCCTGGTTGCCGTCGCGCAGGTCCACGGCACACCAGCCGGGCGCGCGGTCGATGATCTTGTTCGGCCAGGTCCGGTCGGGCAGCTCGACGGCCTCGACCTCTTCGGCGAACGGGCGATACCGGAAGGTCGGCATCGAGGAGTTCTTCTGCGCGTTCCACGCGGGCTGGTCGGCGGGCGCGGGCTTGGACGGCGGGGTGATGGTGCGCGTACCGGATACGAAAGCGTCAGCGGGTGACATGGCGATTTATCTCCGAGGGTGTGGCTGGATCCCAGGTATGGGTAGACCGGCGCGGCAAATCCCCGCGACGGGAGCCGGTCCGTATCAGAACCCGTCGCGGCGGCCGAGGAGAAGAAGGGCCCGCTGCATGATGATCACGAGTTTACATGCGGGCGATAGACGCCCGGAAGTCGGGGAGGCGGGGGCCACACCGGAGGTCTGCGCCTGCACGGTCCGAGTGTGTCACCCTCGCGCGGCCGCCGCGCAGAGTTCGTGAATCAAGCGCATTTTGTCGAGAACCGGGTCCGCGAGCACGAAAGGATACGGATCCCGGTGGCCCATGGCGCGATTCATCATATTGAGCGCCCAGACCAGCGGCAGCCACAGCTCGATGATGCGGTCGAAGGCGGCGTTCCCGGCCGGGAGCCGGTCCAGGGTCGCCCCGGCGGGCGCGAAGCCGAAGGCGGCCGCGGTGTCGAGGGTGTCGCGAATGTGCAGGTAGTGGGCGAAGGTCTCGGCCCAGTCCTCGACGGGGTGCATGGTGGCGTAGGAGGAGACGTGGGTGTTCTCCCAGCCGGGCGGCGCGCCCTCGGCGTAGTGGCGGTCCAGTGCCTCCTGGTAGTCGGCGAAGGGGTCGCCGAACAGGTCGTGGAAGCGAACGGTCTCACCGTCGGTGAGCAGCAGCACCTGGTAGTAGTGCCCGATCTCGTGGCGGAAGTGGCCCAGCAGGGTGCGGTAGGGCTCGGCCATCTCCACGCGCAGGCGCTCGCGGTGCAGATCGTCGCCCTCGGCCAGATCGAGGGTGATGACACCGTGCTCGTGACCGGTGGTGACGGGGCCCTCGGCGCTGGAGAGCAGGTCGAAGGCCAGACCGAGCTCGGGATCGGTGGCGCGATCGACGAGGGGCAGCCCGAGTTCGGTGAGTTCGACGACCAGGCGACGCTTGGCGGCCTCGGCCTCCCCGAAGGCGGTGAGCCACTTGCCTTCCAGGGTGGCCGGGCGGGCGCGGGTCAGGCGGCAGGATTCGCACGGGCTCGGCGCGGTGTCGGCGGGCACCAGCCAGTTGCACTGCGCCACAAACTGGTTCGCGCACATGACGAACTTCTCGGGATCGACGGGCAGCAGGGCCCGTGCCTCGAGGCTGAAACCGATGTCGCTGCCGCAGCCGAGGCAGACGGTGTTCTCGAAGGCGAGCTGCTGGCCGCAGCGGGGACAGGCGAAATCGCGCATGACTAGTCCTCCACGGGTGCGACGTCGACGGAGACGGTGATGGTGGATTCCTTGGCGTCGGTGTAGATGATGCCGCGCAGCGGTGGGACGTCGGCGTAGTCGCGGCCCCACGCGACGGTGACGTAGCGGTCGTCGGCGAACTGATTGTTGGTGGGGTCGAAGCCGATCCAGTGCCCCTCGCCGTCGCCCGAAAGCCCTTCACCGTCGCCCGGCAGCCACACCGCGGCCCAGGCGTGGGTGGCGTCGGCGCCGACCATGCGCTCCTTGCCCGGGGGCGGGTCGGTGGCCAGATAGCCGGAGACGTAGCGGGCAGCCAACCCCAGGGATCGCAGGCAGGCGATGGCCAGGCGCGCGAAATCCTGGCAGACGCCGTGGCGGTCGGCGAAGACGTCGGCGACCCGGGTGGTCACGGTGGTGGACCCGGATTCGTAGGCGAAATCGGTGTGGATGCGGGCTGTCAGCTCCTTCACGGCCTCCAGCAGCGGACGGCCGGGCGGGAAGGATTCGGCGGCGTAGGCGGCGACCTCGGGGATGATCTCCGGCGGTGTCAGATCGAGGGCGAATTCGACTGCCAGGGGGCCGTTTTCACCGGTCGGCCGGGCCTGCTCCCAGGTGGGTTGCTCCTCGGGCGCGGGCGGCGGCTCGAGCTCCACGACGGATTCGCCGGTCACCTCGAGGCGTCGGTGTTCGGCGGTGACATGGAAGTAGAGCGTCGTATTGCCGTACACGTCGGTGCCGACCGAGCGATCCGACGGCACCGGGTCCACCCGAATGTCGTGCGAGAGCAGGTGCTGGCCCGGGAATTCGCGCGGCGTGAGAAACGCGCGGCCGTACGAACTGCTGACCACATCCGAGTACACGTAGACGGTGCGGTGCAGCACGCGCAGACGACGCATGGCTCACCCCACCACTCGTGTGGAGCCCCACAGGGGCTGGGTCTCGCGGGGCACGGAAAGCCGGGTGGCCTCGAAGGATTCGGAGAGTTTGCGCAGCCGCAGGTGGACGCCGTCGAGCAGGTCGGCCAGGTCGACGCGGTGGCCGTCGGCGTCGGTGGCCTCCAGATCGGCGGGATCGACGCGGCGCAACATGCGCCGGGTGTCGGCCAGGAGTCGTTGCGGGCGTGAGGATCCCGAGGCGCCGGGCAGGGACAGGAAGTCGGCGTCCAGGTGCTCCAGCTGATAGGCCAGCGAGCGCGGATTGTGCTCGTCGAACAGCAGCAGGCCCGCGACGGCGGCGATCCGGACCGAATCCCGGTGGCGGCGGCGGTAACTCACCGCGGAGACGGTGGCCGACAGGACCGCGTCGGTCACCACCCGGCCCACCTCCTCCGGGTAGGTGTCGGTGAGCGCGGCGGACAGCAGGGCCGACAGCGCCAGCGCGCGTTCGATGCGACGGCCGATATCCAGGACGTGCCAACCGGTGTCGCGCACGGTCGATTCGGCGTCGATGCCGGTGAGCGCGAGCAAGCCGGACAGCACCTTCGAGTGCACGGCCGCGAGTGCGGCACCGCGATCGCCGCGCCCGGTGTACTCGGCGAGGGCGCGATCGATCGAGCCGATGACCATCCAGGTGTCGGGAGAGAGCTGATCCCGCACGGCGCGTGCGGCTTTCGCGTAGCGCTCGACCGAATACGCGACGGAACCGGAGAGCTCACGGTCTACCGTGAGCGACACCAGGTAGTCGTGATCGCGCCGGGACGCGCCGGGCAGCGCGATCGGCATGGTCGGCTCGTCGGAGTATTCGCGGTGGCGCGTGGACTGGGTTTGCGACTGCGACTGCGACTGCCCCTGTGCCGCCTGCTCCTGCACCTGCCGACGCCGGGTGCGCCGCCGTTCGGCCGTATCCCGTTGCGCGGCGGTCTTTCTCGGCGGCGGCTGGACGGTGCCGGTCATGCGGCCCAGCGCGGACATGAGCACCGGCATGGCCTCCGCGCCCTCCATCCAGGGCCGGTACCGGTAGTCCTGGTGCCGGTCGTGAATGGCGCTGAGCAGGCGCACGGTGACCTCGGCGCGTTCGCCGTAGCGGCCCAGCCAGAACAGGTCGTTGAGCACGCGCGGCGAGCTGACCACGTCCACCGAGGCGACGGCGGCCACCCGGCGCTCCCGCTCCTCGGGTACCTCCACCGCGGGCACGGCCGGGACGGCGGCGGGGGCCGCGCGCACCCACACGTCCTTGGCGGCGGCCTCCCCCACCATGCCCTCGGGTCCGCCGCGCTGGTGCAACTGCCCCAATCCGCCCTGCATGATGCGGTATCCGACGCGACCGGCCAGCGAGAACAGGCGCACCGCGACGGGCGCGGCGGCCAGTCCGCCGTCACCGGCCACGGCCGGGGCGACCGAGAACCGGGCCGGTTCCTGGCCGACCCACTTCCAGCCCTCCGCCTCGATGCGGGCCCGCCATTCCGCGCGCTGGGCGGCGGTGAGGATGGGACCGAAGACGGTGGTGTCGTCCACGGCGGAGCGCAGGATCAGGCGGTGCAGCTTGGCGGTCAAGTGGGAGCGCTCGGAATCGTCACCGCCCCAATAGGATTCGATGCCGGGAAGTTTCAATTCCTCATCGAGCAGCCGCCGCGACAGGACTGGCAGGAACGCGGCCAGCGCGGGATTCTCCAGCAGCCCGCTGCCCAGGGTGTTGACCACGGTGACCGCGCCGCGGCGCAGCACCTCCACCAAACCGACCACGCCCAGCTGCGAATCCGGCCGCAGGTCCAGGGGATCGGAGAATTCCGCGTCCACCCGGCGCAGCACCACGTCGACGCGCTCGAGCGTGCCCAGCGACCGCATCCACAACCGTCCGTCCCGCACCACCAGATCCGCGCTCTCGACCAGCGGAAACCCCAGCACCGATGCCAAATACGCCTGGTCGAAGGCGGTTTCGGAGTGCACGCCCGGGCTCAGCACGACCACGGTGGGGTCCTCGTCGGCGGCCTGCGGGGCGGCCTCGATGAGCATCAGTCGCATGGCGCGCACGAAGGGGGTGAGCGGGCGTGGGCTGGCCAGTTCGAAGGCCTCCGGAATGGCCGCGGAGACCACCCGGCGATCGGCCAGCGCGTAGCCCGCGCCCGAGGGGGCCTGCGCCCAGTCGGCCAGCACCCGGAAACCGCCGTCGCTCCAGCGGCTGACATCGCAGGCGTGCAGGAACAACTGATGCCGTCCCGGCAGCGAAATGCCGTGCGCCGCACGCACATACCCGCGATGGGCGAAGACCACCTGCGGCGGCAGCATGCCTTCGAGGATGGTGCGGCGCGGGCCGTACACATCGGCCAGCACCGCGTCGAGCAGCCGGGAGCGTTGCACCACACCGGATTCCAGCGCGGCCCAGTCGGTGTCGGAGAGCAGCAGCGGGATCGGGTCCAGCCGCCACGGCGAGGGCGCGGCGGGTGCTTCGGCGGGGTTCAGTTCGGTGTAGGTGATGCCGTCGTCCTCGATGAGCCGCCGCACGCGGCCGTCTATGCGGTGCAGCCCTTCCCGGCCCTGGTCCAGGAAGTCGGCGGACAGGTCGGCCCACATGGTGCGCAGGCGGCCGTCACGGTCGACGAGCTCGTCGTAGAAGCCGCCGGTCGGCAGGCCGCAGGCGTCGAGCGCGCCGGTACCGGCCGCGGCGGCACGGTAACTCGCGAATTCCACCGCTACCACTCCCCGGTGTGCCTATCGGTCGCCCGCCACGCTCGCGGTGGAACCGTACCGGGCCCACACGGTCCGCGCTCGCCGCAGATCGAGTATCCCGGGCGCTCCCACATCGGTGGCCTGTATGGCCATTTTGGCACGCAGCCCGGCAATGTCGACCTGACCGGAGGTATGCCCGAAGGGTACGAAACGTCGATTGCGCCGCGATTGCGCGACCGCGGCGTTCACCGGTGGCGAATCGAAATACATGCCGCCCGGATGGGACACGTAGTACCGGCAGCCGCCGCGCGAGACACCGGTCTCCAGGTCGACCACGTCGAAGACCAGTGGGGCGTCCACCGTCAGCGAGGGGTGCAGCGAGTTGGGCGGCTGCCAGGCCCGGTAGCGCACGCCCGCCACCTGCACGTCGGCCTTGCCCGCCGCGATGAGCGGCACCGGGAATCCATTGCAGGTCAGCGCGTATCGGCCCCGGTCCGCGCCGACGACCCGCACCTGCAGCCGCTCCACCGAGGAGTCCACGTAGCGGGCGGTGCCGGTGCCGGTGGTCTGTTCGCCCAGGGTGTTCCACGGTTCGATGGCCCCGCGCAGTTCGACTTCCATATCCCCGAGTACCACGGTGCCGATCCGCGGAAAACGAAACTCCGCGAACGGTTCGAGCCAGCTGATATCGAATTCGATACCGTGCGAGCGCAGATCGGCCGCGACATCGGCGATATCGGCCAGCAGAAAATGCGGCAGCAGATAGCGGCCGTGCAGATTGTCACCGTGGCGCAGCAGCGGCGCGGTGTAGGGCCGCTCCCAGAACCGCAGCACCAGCGCCCGCACCAACAGCGACTGCACCATGGCCATGCGGAAATGCGGCGGCATCTCGAAGCCGCGCAATTCCACCAACCCGAGTCGCCCACGCGCGGTTTCCGGGCTGTAGAGCTTGTCGATACAGAATTCCGCGCGATGGGTATTGCCGGTGAGATCGGTGAGCAGATGCCGCAGCGCCCGATCGACTTCCCAAGGGGCCGAGGTGGACTCACCGTCCTCGCCCGCCCGCTCGGCGCTCAACCGGGCGATCTCGGCGAAGGCGATCTCCAACTCGTACAGCGCGTCCGACCGGCCCTCGTCCACCCGCGGGGCCTGCGAGGTCGGCCCGATGAATCGCCCGGAGAACAGGTAGGACAGCGACGGATGCCGCTGCCAGTAGGTAAGCATCGACACCAGCAGGTCGGGTCGCCGCAGTAGCGGCGACCGCGCGGGCGTGCGCCCACCCAGGGTGATGTGATTCCCGCCGCCGGTGCCGCTGTGGGTCCCGTCCACATCGAACGATTCGGTGCCCAGCCGGGCCAGTCGCGCCTGCTCGTACAGGTCGTCGAGCAGTCTCGCCTGTTCGGCGAAGCTGGACGTCGGCTGCACATTGACCTCGATCACGCCGGGATCGGGTGTGATCGACAGGGTCTGCAGCCGCGAATCCCCCGGCGGGGCATAGCCTTCCAATACGACCGGCTGCCCGACCTCGGCGGCGGCCGCCTCGATCCGGGCGACCAGATCGCAGAAGGCGTCGAAATCCTCCAACGGGGGCAGGAATACGAACAGTCGCCCGTCGCGAACCTCCGCCACCAGCGCGGTGGTCGGTGCGCCGTCGGCCGGTTCGACCACGGCGGCCTCGTCCGGACGCGGGCTCGTCGCCGGGGCCAGCGGATCCGAATCCGGCGGTACCGGCGCGTCGCGCCAGGAAATCGAGCCGAGCGGCAACCGCAGCCCCGCCGGAGAATCGCCCTCGGTCAAGACGATTCGCCCGCGCCGCAACCGCCAGTCCGCGCTGGCCCAACCCGCACCGTCCGCGCGCCGATACAGCGGCAACACATAAGCGGCGGGTTCGGCGACCACCGCGTCGAGCGCCGCCAGCAGCGCCTTGCGCGCCTGCACCGAATCCTCCCCCGGCTCGAGATCATCGTCGGCGTGGACCGGTTCCCCGTCCGGCGCACGGGTTTTCGCCGCCAGCCGCAGCAAGGCGTCCTCGTACGCGGGCCGCGCCTGACTCGGCGGCAGTCCAAGCCCACGCGCGACATGCTCGACCAACTCTCGCGCGGGTCGCGTGGCCTCGTCGGCCTGCCCGCTTCGCGCGCCCGCGGCACCGCCCGCCACCGCCGGGCGCAGCGACTCGGCGCGACCGGTTGGTATCTGCCAAGACTCATGGCCGACTCGTACCGAAGCGGTGAGCATGGCAGCCTCGTCGCCCGGTATCGGCGTGTCAAGCATCTCGACGCCCGCGTCGGCGACGGATGTACGAGCGTGCTGCGAATGAGACAGTCCGACTGAGATCGGCTCTGCCGCGCCACCGTCGCCGACACAGTCTGCCGTGTCGGACAACTCGGCATTCTCATGCTCCGCCGCGCCGCCGGGACCGGGCTCGCCCAGCGCAACGGTACGTGCCGCCACTCGGCTACCGCCGTCATTCTCGCCGGATTTGCCGGAATCCGGTGCAGGCGGGCGGATTCTGCGTTGATCGGGCGGGAGCCAGGGGTCGTCGAGGAGGGTCTGGTCGAGCCAGAGGGGCTGGTTGTCGGTGCGCCAGAGCAGGGAGATATCCCAGCGGGGCAAGGGTTCTCCCGGGTACCACTTGCCCTGGCGGTATTGGACCAGGCCGTTCGGGGCGTAGATGGCGCGCAGGCGTTGGGCGAGGTCGGCGGCGCGTTCGCGCTTGTGGGGTCCGTCGGCCTCGGTGGTCCATTCGGGGCTGGTCTGATCGTCGATCGAGACGAAGGTGGGTTCACCGCCGATGGTCAGGCCGATGCCCGCCGCGCGGGTGCGGGCGTCCACCGCGGCACCGGCGGCCGCGATGCGCTCCCATTGACTGTCGCTGTAGGGCATTGTGGTTCGCGGATCCTCGTGAATGCGACGCACGGTATTGGAGAAGTCCAGCGTGGCATTGACCGGATCGGTCGCGCCGGTGATGGCGGCCGAGGACACCGGGTGCGGGGTGGCGGCCAGCGGGATGTGGCCCTCACCGGTGAAGAGCCCGGAGGTGGGGTCCAGACCCACCCAGCCCGCGCCGGGGAGATAGACCTCGGTCCAGGCGTGCAGATCGGTGAAGTCGGCGGGCGGGCCGGAGGGACCGTCGAGGGAGGGGATGTCCTGGGCGAGCTGGATCAGGTAGCCGGAGACGAACCGTGCGGCCAAACCGAATTCGCGCAGGATGGCGGTCAACAACCAGGCCGAGTCACGGCAGGAGCCGAGCGCCGTGCGCAGCGTGTGGTCCGGCGTCTGCACCCCGGGCTCCATGCGAATGGTGTAGCCGACATCGTGGCGCAGGGCCTGATTCAGCGAAATCAGGAATTCGATGGTGCGCGGATGGTCTTTCGGCCGATGCGCCGCCACCCACGCGCGCACCAGTTCCCCTGCGCCGGAACCGGGTTCACCCTCGTCCACCGGGCGCAGGTACACGTCCAGGTCGGTGGCGAGGTCGGGGGTGTAAGAGAAGGGGAAGTGTTCGGCGTATTCCTCGACGAAGAAATCGAACGGGTTGATCGCCTCCAGATCGGCGACCAGACCGATCACCACCGACAATTCCCGCGCGGGCTCGGTGAACACCAGGCGCGCAAGGTAATTGCCGAAGGCGTCCTGCTGCCAGTTCACGAAGTGCTCGGCGGGCGTCACCCGCATGGAATAGGCCTCGATGGTGGTGCGCGTATGCGGTGCCGGGCGCAGCCGGACCACGTGCGGATGAATCCGTACGGCGCGGTCGAAGGTGTAGACGGTGCGATGCTCGAGGGAAACCTTGATCCCCATCCGTCCAGTTCACCACGCGGAGTGCCTGCCACGCTGGCGTTTTTCCGACAGTTCGGGCGACACGCGGTGAGCTCCCACAGTTGTCGCACCGTGGTGATATCACCGTAACGACGCGTGAAGGAGGAGACGGTGGAACGCATCGAATGCGCACTGTGCGAATCGGCCCTCGATCACTGTCACGGGACATTGATCGTGCACGCCGCGGGCTCGGTGGACTGCACCGAATCCGACTGTTTCGATACCGCCCGGGCCCGGCATGTCTTCGTGGCCGACTGCGCCGATGTGGCGGGTGGCTGCGCCTGCGCCGCGCCGCCGGTACGGACCGGTCGGCAGGCTCGAGTGGGCTAGCCACTAGCCTGGCCGGGTGAGCTACGACCTCGTTCTGCTGCCCTCCGGCGCCGCCGCGTCCCCCGCCGAGGTGGACGCGTACCTGACCGCGCAGGACGGTCGACCGGCCGTCGATGCCGTCGCCGAGATCGCGGCCGAGCTGGACAAACGCAATGCCGAGCTGCCCGAGGCGGACGCCTTCCTGGGCGCACCGGCCGTCGACGGCGTGCTGGGCGCGGCGCTGTTCGTGTCCACGCCCTACGACGCCATCGGGCACACCCGAAACCTGTTGTTCGAGCTGGGAACCCCGCGCGGCTACGCGGTGTGGGATCCGCAGCTGGCCTGGCTCATGGACCCGGCCGATTCGGTGGCCGCCGCCGTCACGCACGGTGGCGCCGGTGAGTTCCCGTACCTGACAAAGCAACTCGTGGACGAATGGGTGCCCGATCTCGGGCAGCCCGGCCCGTATCTGATCGTGGAAACCGGTGATCAGGTCTACATCCAGACCTATCGGCATCCGGATGGGCATTTCGATCTCGAATACCGCGAAGGGTCCGCCGATAAGCATTTCGCGGCCACCGCAAACGATCCGCGAATTGTCGCGGATCTGATCTGGGGATGGGCCACCGGAGATCGTTCGGGATTCACGGCCCTCGATTGGCAGCGTCTCACATTCTGAGCGCTGAATAACGGAGAGATTTCAATTTCGGCTCACCCGCCTCGGCAATGACGAGTACACGCGTGCGCGAAAGCTAGCCTGCAGTTAATAGACAGGCTAATTGCATGCGGTGTTTCGGCTTGTGCGCATTACTCACCCAGGCGAGGAGCGAGAGATGAAGCTACGTCCGACCATGAGCGCGGGGACCCTACGTAAGGGCTTGGCCGTCGTGGCCGGATTAGCGGCGACCTTCGCCATCGCGGTGGCATTGCACGCCAGCGGCGCGGGGGCGGATATCCCCCGGAATGTGCAGCACATTCCATGCCCGCAGCCAGCGGCGCTCCCGGCGCCGCCGACCTGGACATAAACCTCTAGAGCGCCCGCCGACCCGAAAGGGCTCGGCCCAGGGTCAATTCGTCGGCGAACTCCAGGTCGCCGCCCATGGGTAGGCCGCTGGCCAGGCGGGTCACGCTGAGGCCCGGGAAGTCTCGCAGCATGCGGACCAGATACGTGGCCGTCGCCTCGCCCTCGGTATTGGGGTCGGTGGCGATAATGACCTCGGTGACGTCCACACCGTCGTCCTGATTTCCGATGCGGGTCAGCAGTTCCCGAATGCGCAATTGGTCCGGGCCCACGCCCGAGAGCGGGTCGAGCGCGCCGCCGAGCACGTGATACCGACCGCGGAATTCGCGGGTGCGCTCGATGGCCTGCACGTCCTTGGGCTCCTCGACCACGCAGATCATGGTGCGATCGCGGCGCGGGTCGGCGCAGATGCGGCAGAGTTCCCCGTCGGAGACGGTGCCGCAGACGGCACAGAACCGCACGCCGTCGCGCACCTTCTGCAGCGCCGCCTGCAGGCGGTCGATCTCCGGCGGCTCCACCCCGAGCAGGTGAAACGCGATGCGCTGCGCGCTCTTCGGGCCGACGCCGGGCAGTTTGCCCAGCTCGTCGATGAGATCCTGAACCGGACCCTCGTACACCTGCGCCGTCCTCCGCCGTCAGAATCCGGGCAGGGCGCCGCCGCCCATGCCGCCCGCGAGCGGACCCAGGCGTTCGGCGGCGAGGTTCTGCGCGGCCGTCATCGCGCTGTTGAGCGCGCCGATCACCAGGTCCTGCAGGGTCTCGATGTCCTCCGGATCGACCACCTTCGGGTCGATGGTCAGCGCCAGCACCTCACCGGTGGCCTTGATCTTGGCGCGCACCAGGCCACCGCCCGCCTCGCCCTCGACCTCGGATTCCGCGATCTCCTGCTGCGCGGCCATGACGGCCTGCTGCATCTGCTGGGCCTGGGCCATCAACTGCTGGATGTCGAATCCTTCACCGGGCTGCACGGCGCGTCCTTCCTGGGGGATGGTGATTGCACCCCAGCCTAGTCGGCGGCACGGATCACCGACTCGATCGGCTTGCGCGGCGATCTTCTTGACTCTCCCCTCGCTGGAGGGTGTTCGCTTAGGGCATGACGGCAACGGTTCCGATCGGCGAGTTCTCCCGACTCACCTACCTGACCATCAAGACGCTGCGCTACTACCACGAGATCGAGCTGCTGGAGCCGGTCGCCATCGACCCGAGCTCGGGCTATCGGTTCTATTCCACCGAGCAGGTGGACCAGGCGCATCTGATCAAACGGCTGCGCGAGCTGAACATGCCGCTGCCGGAGATCAAGGCGGTCATGGCGGCCCCGGATCAGGCCGCCCGGGACGCGGCCATTCGCGCGCATCTCGAACGCATGGAGGCCGAGCTGGTGCGCACCCGGGACGTGGTGGCGTCGTTGAAGGCGCTGCTGCTGCCGTCCGCGGGGCTGACGGTCGAATACCGTTCCATCGCAAGCCTTCCCGTACTTGCCATGACCGCGACCGTGACCCGCGACGAGTGCGGACAGTGGTGTGAGCAGAGTTTCGGGGCGATGTACGGCAGCCTGGCCGCGGCGAATCTCGCACCGGCCGGGCCGGGCGGCGCGACCTACGCGCTGGAGTTCTTCGAATACGACAAGGGCGAGGTCGTCACCTACGTGCCGATCGACCCGCGCCACCGTGACCGCTTCGACGCCGGGTCCGTGCTGGACCTGCCCGCCCGCCGCTTCGCCATCGCCGTGCACGCGGGCCCGTTCGAGGACTTCGACCGCACCTATGGCGCCCTGGGCAGCCATGTGGCCGAACACGACTCGGCGCTGGCCGAACCCGTCCGCGAGATCTACCTGGTCGGCCCCGGTGACGCCGAGCCCGCCGACTACCGCACCGAAGTCTGCTGGCCGATCGGTCGGCTCTGAAATATCGGCCCTGAGAACAAGGAGAGAACCATGGCACTGTCCCTCGGCAATATCGTGTTCGACTGCCACAATGCCGCCGCCCTGGCGGGCTTCTACGCACAGTTGATGGATCGCCCCGTCGACGAGGGCGCGAACCAGTACTTCGCGACCATCGACAATGCCGCCGCCACACCGACGTTCATGTTCGTCGCGGTCCCGGACAAGAACCCGGGCAAGAATGTGGTGCACCTGGATCTGACCGGCGGCGCGCTGGCCGACGAGATCGAGCGCGCGGTCGCCCTCGGGGCCAAGCACATCGCGGACTTCGACGAATACGGCGCGAAGTGGGCGACGCTGAGCGACCCGGAGGGCAACCTCTTCGATATCGGCGTCTCGAACTAGGCGGCCAGTTCCTTCTTCAGGTTCTCGAGCACCTCGGCCTGGATCTTCTTCAGGCCGAGCGGCGCGAAGATGCCCTCGAAGATGCCGCCGATGCCGCCCGCGCCCTTCCAGGTGGTGCGCACGGTGACCAGCGAGCCCGAACCCGAGGGGGTCACGGTCCAGGCGGTGACCATGGAGGAGTTCGAATCCCGTTCCGTCACCATGGAATCGGAGACCGAGACGGCCGCGCGCACATTGCGGGACCGCTTCTCGGTGGCCTGCAGCGTCCACTCGGCGACGGTGCCCGCACCGTGGCCGCCCTCGACCACCTTGTAGTCGCGGTAGTGCGAGGAGAGGATCTTCGGCCGCACTGTCTCGTAGTCGGCGATCGCGTCGAGGGTGCGCTGGGGATCCGCCGACACGACGATCGAACTGGAGGCGCTGACCTGTCCCACCATGTGCTCCTTTGTGATTACGCGGGCCGACCGGGTCATGCTACGCCGGATCGCGACGGGCCGGTTCGCCGCGCCACGTGGGCTCCGCCACGCCCGGGTGCTCAGCGGGTGAGTAACAGGCCCGCCGTCGCGGCGGCGGTCGCCGCCACCGCCAGCACCAGGCCGGTCAGCACGAATTTGCGCAGCGGCACCTCGACCGCGTGGGTGCGGCAGAACTCCAGGCACAACAGCGTCGCGAGCGAGGCCCACGGCGTCACCACCGGGGCGACGTTCACACCGATCAGCAAGGCCAGCAACTGGTTTCGCTCGCCGTCGGCGATGACGGCCTCCCCGGCGGTGTAGGCGGGCAGGTTGTTGACGACATTGGACAGGGCCGCGCCCGCCCCCGCCGCCCGGATGACGCCGAGGCCGCTGCCGTCCCGGCCGATCAGATCGGCCATGACGTGCGAGAGCCCGTGCAGCGACAGCGTGGGCACCACCAGGAACAGTCCGGACACGAAAACCAGCAGCCGCCAAGGGAACAGCGACCAGCGCAGCGCGGCGCGGTCGTAGACCGCGCAGGCCGCCACCGCGATGGCCGCCGCCACCGTGGCGGCGATCCCGATCCGATCCCCCACCACCGGAATCGCCACCACGAACAGCACGCACGCGCCGCCGGAGGCGTAGAACAGCACCCGCTCGCGCGCGTTCTCCAGCCGGATCGGCTCGGGCACCACGTACCGGTCGGCCCCGCGCTGTGCGCGCCGCCAGTACCACCACCACAGGCACGCCATGGTCACCGCGATCGAAAGCAGTTGCGGCAGCCACATTCCGGCGGCGAATCCGGTCGCGGTCAGCGCCACCCGATCGGCCGCCAGCAGATTCGTCAGATTCGACACAGGCAGCAGCAGACTCGCCGTATTCGCCAGCCACAGGGTCGTCATGGCCAGGGGCAGCGGGGGAATCCGGGCGGGCACCGCCAGGGCGAGCATGACCGGGGTCAGCAGTACCGCGGTGGTGTCGAGGTTGAGCACCATGGTGGTGGTCGCGGCGAACAGCACGCACAGCAGGAACAATCCGACATAGTTCCCGCCCGCCACGATCGCCAGCCGATGCGCGATCACATCGAACACCTTGGCCCGCCGCGCCAACTGCGCCAGCACGATCACGCTGCCCAGGAACAACAGCAGCGGCGCGATCCGCCGCATGTTCACGGCCGCCTCGTGGCGGGGCAGCAGTCCGGTTGCCACACAGAGCAACCCGGCCACCAGCAGCCCGATGCGGACCGTGTCCAGGGCACTCGGCCGCCACCGCCGGGCCTCCAGCTGATCTAGATCGGGCATTACG
The DNA here is from genome assembly GCF_035818795.1 of Nocardia sp. CDC160. Classification (NCBI taxonomy): domain Bacteria; kingdom Bacillati; phylum Actinomycetota; class Actinomycetes; order Mycobacteriales; family Nocardiaceae; genus Nocardia; species Nocardia sp. CDC160. The sequence continues at coordinate 1,072,328 of NZ_JAYKYT010000001.1, forward strand.
CGATTATCGCCCTTCAATCGTTAGCGAGAGTAAGAATCATCACGAAAATACAGGGAATAGACTCACAGGAAGGCAGGTAAGGACTGCCGACACGCATGCAAACTATGCGTGAAAACCCGCCCCGCCGGTGCTCCCCTGCTGGCCGTACCGGTCGGTGCACGCTAGGTTTCCGAGGGTGGCAGTGAGTCTGTTGGGGAAGGCCGGACGCGCACCGGCACAGGAATCAGGTTTCACCGCGCATCAGGCAGGAGTGGATCGCCTGCTGGCCTCCTATCGGGCCATCCCACCCGATGCGAACGTACGCCTGGCCAAGAAGACGTCCAACCTCTTCCGGGCCCGGGCGCGCACCACCGCGCCGGGACTCGACGTGTCCGGATTGACGCAGGTCATCGCGGTCGACCCGGAGGCCCGCACGGCCGATGTGGCGGGCATGACGACCTATGAGGACCTGGTCGCCACCACCCTGCGCTACGGACTCGCCCCGCTGGTGGTGCCGCAGCTCAAGACCATCACCCTGGGCGGTGCGGTCACCGGGCTGGGCATCGAGTCCACCTCCTTCCGCAATGGCCTGCCGCACGAATCGGTCCTGGAGATCGACGTGCTCACCGGCGCCGGGGAGATCGTCACCGCGACCCGCGACGGCGAGCACGCGGATCTGTTCCGCGGCTTCCCGAATTCGTACGGCACACTGGGCTATTCGACGCGGCTGAAGATCGAGCTGGAGCAGGTCGAGCCCTACGTCGCCTTGCGGCACATCAGGTTTCACGATCTGCGCGAGCTCGAGGCCGCCATGGTCGCGATCATCGCCGAGCGCGCCTGGGACGGCGAGCGGGTCGACTACCTCGACGGCGTGGTGTTCACCGCCGACGAGAGCTACCTGGTGCTGGGACGCCAGACCGACGAGCCCGGCCCGGTCAGCGACTACACCGGCATGGACATCTTCTACCGGTCCATCCAGCACGACTCCAAGCAGCCCAAGCGGGATCGGCTGACCATTCACGACTACCTGTGGCGCTGGGACACCGACTGGTTCTGGTGCTCACGGGCTTTCGGCGCGCAGAATCCGACCATCCGCCGGTTCTGGCCCAAGCAGTACCGGCGCTCGAGCTTCTACTGGAAGCTCATCGCGCTGGATCACAAGTACGCCATCGGCGACAAGATCGAAGCGCGGCACGGGAATCCGCCGCGCGAGCGGGTGGTGCAGGACATCGAGGTGCCCATCGAGCGCACCGCGGACTTCGTGGAGTGGTTCCTGCGCGACATCCCGATCGAGCCGATCTGGTTGTGCCCCTTGCGGTTGCGAGACACCGAGGGCGAGCGCCCCTGGCCGTTGTATCCGCTCGAGCCCGACCGCACGTACGTCAATGTCGGCTTCTGGTCGGCGGTGCCGACCACGCCGGGACAGCCGGAGGGCGCGGCCAACCGCGCCATCGAGCGCAAGGTTTCCGAACTGGACGGTCATAAATCCCTGTATTCGGACGCCTACTACGACCAGGATGAGTTCGCCGCGCTCTACTACGGCGGCGACACCTATTCCTCCCTCAAGAAACGCTACGACCCGGATTCTCGTCTACTGGATCTGTATTCGAAGGCGGTGCAACGCAAGTGACCACGTTCAAGGACCGTTCCGACGTATTCGCCGAGCTCGGAACCAAACTCAGCATTGCCGAGATCTTCGAGACGCTGCTCGACGGCCCCGTGCCCATTCGGCTGACCTGCTACGACGGCAGCAGTGCCGGTCCGGAGGACTCCGAGTTCGGCCTCGAGATCAAGACCCCGCGCGGGGTCAACTACATCGCCACCGCGCCCGGCGACCTCGGCCTGGCCCGCGCCTACATCGCGGGTGACCTGGAAGCCCACGGTGTGCATCCCGGCGACCCCTACGAGCTGCTGAAGGCCATGGGCGGCTTGAAGTTCCGCCGCCCCACCGCCCTGCAGCTGGTGGTCATCGCGCGCTCGCTGGGCTGGGAGCTGCTCAAGCCGATCGCCCCGCCGCCGCAGGAGACGCTGCCACGCTGGCGGCGCATCGCCATGGAAGGCCTGCGGCACAGCAAGGCTCGCGACGCCGAGGCCATCCACCATCACTACGACGTCTCCAACACCTTCTACGAGTACGTGCTGGGACCGTCCATGACCTACACCTGCGCCGCCTACGAGGATCCGGCCTGGACCCTCGAGCAGGCGCAGGAGAACAAGTACCGCCTGGTCTTCGACAAGCTGAACCTGAAGGCCGGGGATCGGCTGCTCGATATCGGGTGCGGCTGGGGCGGCATGGTGCGCTACGCCGCCAAGCGCGGGGTCAAGGTCATCGGCGCGACCCTGTCCGCCGAGCAGGCCGAGTGGGCGCAGGCCAAGATCGCCGAGGAGGGCCTGTCCGACCTGGCCGAGGTGCGCCACTCCGACTACCGCGACGTGCGCGAGGGCGACTTCGACGCGGTGTCCTCCATCGGGCTCACCGAACACATCGGGGTGCACAACTACCCGGCGTACTTCGAGTTCATCAAGTCGAAGCTGAAGGTCGGCGGCCTGTTCCTCAACCACTCGATCACCCGGCCGGACAACACCCGCGTCACCAAGGCGGGCGACTTCATCGACCGCTACGTCTTCCCCGACGGCGAGCTGGCGGGCTCCGGGCGCATCATCTCCGAGATCCAGAACGTGGGCCTCGAGGTGCTGCACGAGGAGAACCTGCGTCGGCACTACGCGCTCACGCTGGCCGAATGGTGCGACAACCTGGTGAAGAACTGGGACGACGCGGTGGCCGAGGTGGGCGAGGGCACCGCCAAGGTGTGGGGGCTGTACATGGCTGGCTGTCAGCTGGGCTTCGAGCGGAATGTGGTGCAGCTGCACCAGATTCTGGGTGTGAAGCTGGGTGAGGACCAGGCCTGGACGGTGCCACTGCGTCCCTGGTGGAAGGCGTAGGAACGCTCGTAAGACCAAGAAGGAGTGCGCCTTTGGCGCACTCCTTCTTACGTTCTACGACGATATGCCCGGCACCGGGATTCCCAATCGCGCTGTCAGCCAAGGGAATGACGAGGTGAACGCCGAGGCGGCGAACTGCCAGGTGTGCCCGCCGACGGTGGTGTGCACCGTGCAGTCGATGCCGACCTTCTTGCCCTCGTCGCACAGTTTCTCGGCGGCACCTTCCTCATTGGTGTCCCGGACGCCGTCGCGGCCGCCCTTGCCGATCTGCTCCTCGTTCACCTTCGGCATGCCCGGGTAGTGCATCTGCTGGCCGTTGGGCTGCTGGCCGGAGTCGTTGCGCTTGGGCGCGGTCAGATCGTCGAACAGGCCAACGACATTCGTGTACGGCCCGTGCTTCGCCATGACCGTCAGCGGGTCGAATTCGGCGTAGGCGTCGGCGTTTCCGCCGTAGAGGCGCTTGATGGTCTGTTCCTTGGTGCCCGCCGTCGGCCCCAGATCCCCCGCGATATCGACGAAGGTGCCGAACAGCTCCGGATGCATGACGGCCAGATCCACCGCGCAGGTGCCGCCCATGGACCAGCCGACCACCGCCCACAGTGCCGGATCGGGCGAGACCCCGAAGGTCGACTCCATATAGCCCGGCACATCCTTGGTCAGATGGTCGGCGGCATTGCCGCGCGGGCCGTTCACGCATTCGGTGTCGTTGTTGAAGCTGCCGCCCGCGTCCACGAACACCAGCACGGGCGTCACACCATTGTTCCTGGCCGCGAAATCGTCCACGGCGGGCATGATCTGGCCGCTGCGGGCCCAGTCGGCGGGCGTATTGAACTCCCCGCCGATCATCATGACGGTCGGCAGCGCGGGCGGCTTGTCACCGGCGAACCACGCGGGCGGCAGGTACACGTATTCGCTGCGATGCCGGAAGTCGCTGCCCGCCTCCGGAATATCGACCTCGACGATCCGACCCGTCCCCACATTGGTATTGCGCAGCGACGCCAGCTCGTCCTGGTCGACCTGGTGCGGCAGCGGATCGGCATTGACCGCGTCCCACGCCGCCTGCACGGTCGGGTAGTAGCCGACCCACTGGTTGAGCACGACACCCGTGTACAGCAGCGCCACCGGCACCGCCAGCACCGCGGCGATGCGCTGCCACCAGGATCCGGTCCGCAGGCCGACGAGGGCGGCCGCGAGCCCGGCCCCCGTCAGACCCACACACGCCCACAACAGCGCCGGGGCCGGATCCGAGGCCAAGCCCTGATCATTGGTGTAGCTCCACGCCGCCCAGGCAGCGGCCCCGCCCACCACCGCGCACACCGGCATCCACAGCAGCCACCAGCGGCGAGTGAACCGCGCGAACGCCAGCACCAGCAGCAGCACCGCGACGAACAGCACCACCTGCGGCACCCAGCCGTGCAGCAGCGAAAGCCCATGGTGGAAGCCCGGATACCCGGTCCGCGCGGCCGGTGCCTGCGGTGCGGGCGGCGGCCCGAGGGGCGGAGACTGCATCGGTGCCTGGGGCAATCGCATCGGCGCACGGGTCAATGACACGACGGCGATTGTCGACGAGTTTCCTCGAGAAAGGCTGTGAACACCCTCCACGAAGACTGGACGCCGGGCCGTCGGCTACAGCAGGGGCACCAACCCTCACAGCAGCGAGTCCAAGAACCGGCGCGGGAGCTCCTGACCGTCCGGACCCGGCGCGCCCAGCGGCATCTCGTGCCGCAGGGTGCGCAGGATATTGAGGACGCCCGGCCCCGCGTCCAAGAGCGGTCGCGGCCAACCCAATTCGGCGCACCGTATCACCACCGGGCTCAACACCGCGATGGATTCGCCCAGCCAGCCCGAGGCGGACAGGCATTCGGCCAATAGCAGCGCCGCATCCAATTCCGCGCGCGGGCGGTGTTGATCGCGGATCCGCGCGTGCAGGGCGCGGGCCCGTTTGACCGCGGTGTCATCGGTGCCCAGCGGCGCGAGATCGTCGCTGCCGCGGTCCTCCCCGCGATAGTGCCGGGCCAGCAGCGCGCGAATGGTGGCGATCTCCTCGGCCTCGGCGGCAAGTGCCGCCGAGCCCGTGGCGTGGCGCAGCGAGCGCACCATGGGATCGGTGACCAGTCCGGCGGTGAGCGGATCGGCGGGCAGACCCAATCGCATGCGCTCGGCGCGCACCTGGGCGGCCAGCCGGGTGAGCTTGCGCTCGGCCGCGATTCGCGCGCCCTCGTCGAGGCGGGCCGTGGCGGTCTCCAGGTCGCCGCGCACCGCCTTCACCCGCGCCCCGCTCACGAAGATGGTCACCAGGAAGTCGACCGGCCCGACCCGGGCGGTCAATTCGTGGCTCTGATCCAGCAGTCGCTCGGCCATGTCCAGGTCCCCGCGCCGGTAGGCCAGCTCACCCAGCAGCGCGGCCGCCACCCGGGCCGGATTCGAGCGCGAACCCGCCCGGTCCCGCGCGGTCTGCCAGGCCTTCTCGAAACACTGTGTGGCGGTGTCGATATCGAGTTCCTCGTAGGCGGCCGCACCCTGGCCGCACAGCCCGAACACCGCGCCCAGCGGATCCGCCGAGCGGGCGTGATAGGGCTCGGCCCACTCCTGCATCCGCCGCGCGCCCTCGAAGTCGAACTCGCACAGGCGCACGTACGAGGCCAGATTCGCGGCCGTGGACACCGTCCAGGGCGGGAGTTCGTCGGCCAGCTTCAGGCTTTCGGCGAGCTTGTCCAGCACCCCGTCGGTGCGATCGCGGGCCACCTGGTCGGCCGCGGCCAGCACCGCGGCCTGGCAGCGCTGGTGCGCCGCCTCGGTGTCATTGGGTGAGCTGCGGGCCAGCATGTTCGACAGCCGCCCCAACGCCGTGCGGGCCGCGCCCGACTGCTGCAGGTTCACATTCGCCCGGGCCAGCGCCATCAAGAGCTTGGATCGCGAAGCCACCTGCTGCACCGGCAGTTTCGACACGGTCCCGAACAGCGTGGCCAGCCGCGAACTGTCGATCAGGTCCATGCCGCCCTTCTCGACCAGATCCAGGGCGTACTTCAGATCGGTGGCGGCCAGCGCGTGATCCACCGACTGGCGAATCAGATTGTGCTCGGCGAACCAGCGGGAAGCCTTGCCGTGCAACTTCTTCAGCTGTCCGGGCTGGGCGCGATCGAGTCGGGCGCGCAGATGCTCGGCCACCATCGGCTGCATGCGGTACCAGCTGGAATCCCCGGCGAGCCGGTGCAGGAACAATTCTCGCTGCTCGGCCTGCTCGAGCAGCTCGGCCGCGTCGGACGCACCGGTCAGGGCCTCGGCCAGGGACGCGTTCACCCGCTCGGGAACCGCTATGGCGCTGAGGAATTCGAGCATGCGGGGCTCGATGGTGTCGAACACGTTCTCGGCGAGGTACTCGCGAATCGCCTTGTTGTCGCCGGAGAGTCCGGCGATGAGCCGGTCCACGTCATGGTCAGTCGAGCGCAGCGACAGGCCCGCGAGCTGGATCGCGGCGGGCCAGCCGTCGGTGGCGGTGTGGATCTGCTCGACCTGGCGGTCGCTCAACTCCAGCCCCATGCGCTCGACCAGGATCTGGCGGGTCTCGTCCGCGGTCAGCCGCAGCTCCTGGGCCCCGATCTCCACCAGCTCGTCGGCCACCTGCAGGCGGCTCAGCGGCAGCCCGGCCCGCTCCCGACTGGTGATCACGAAACGCAGGTGGTGCGAACAATTGTCGAGCAGCGACTCCATGGCCCGCTGCGCCCCGGAATCGGTGATGCGATGCCAGTCGTCGACAACGACCACCACCGGGGCGTCACTGGCCGCGAGTTCGTCGATGAGCGCCGACACCGCGTACGGCACCGCCTCGGCGGGCCGCTCCTCCAGCAGCTGCTCGAGCCCCGCGCCGATCTCCGGCCGCACCTTGCGAATCGCGGCGATGATGTGCGACAGCAACCAGACCTCATTGTTGTCGGCGTCGCTGTCGATGCCGATCCAGGCCACCGCCACCCCGCGATCGGTGAGCTCACCGCACCACTGCAGGGCCACCGTGCTCTTGCCGAAGCCCGCCGGGCCGTGAATCATCGCCAGTCGCCGCCGCCCGCCCGCGCGCAGCGGCTCCAACAACCGGGGCCGCGGAATCGGTTCGCGCGCCGGGGTCGGCGGCAGGAATTTCGTTGCGGCCGTGGGCGGCACGGTATTGCCGGTGGCCGGGAAGCGGATGCTCGGGGAGCCCGACGGCCGCAGCGTCAACGACGGACTGCGCGGCGCGGTCACCACCGTGTGCGTGCGCTGGCGCGTATAGGCCTGTGTCGCTTCGGGATCGGTGCCCTCGCCGATCGTCTCGTCACCGGAGAGCAAGGCCATCTCGTCGGGCACCTGCCCCTGCTCGTCCTGCACGGTGCGCAGCAGTTCACCGAACTCCACCGCGCTGCCCGGCCGGTCCCGCGGGTCCGGCGCCATGGCCACCTCGATGGCCGCGGCCACCCCCGCCGGAATCTGCAACTCCCGCAGGTCCGGCACCGGTTGGCTGGTGATGCGCAGGAACTGCGCGATGACCTTCTCCCCCGCCTGCCGTTCGAAGGCGGCGTGACCGGTCAGCAGCGCGAACAGGGTGGAGCCCAGACCGTAGACGTCCGAGCGCACCGTGGGCTCGTCGCCCTTGAGCACCTCGGGGGCCGTGAACGCGGGCGAGCCGGTGATCATGCTCGTGGAGGTGCGGAAACCGCCTGGGATGCGGGCGATTCCGAAATCGGTGAGCTGCGGCTCGCCATAGCGGCTCAGCAGCACATTGGCCGGTTTCACGTCCCGGTGCAGCACCTGGGCACGGTGCGCGGTCTCGATGGCCCCGGCCAGCTTCACCCCCACCCGCAGCGAGTCGGCCCAGCTCAACGGTCCGTTGTCGCGCACCACCTGCTCCAGCGAACCCCTTGTGGCATAGGGCATCACGATGTACGGGCGGCCACTCGGTGTGACGTCCACCTGCAGGATGTCGACAATGTTCGGGTGTCCGGACAGTCGGCCCATGGCGTGTTCCTCGCGCAGGAACCGCTCCCGGCCGTCGTCGTCTATCTCGGTGGACAGCACCTTGACCGCCACCACCCGATCCAGGGACCGCTGGGCACAGCGGTACACCACCCCGAACCCACCCCGACCGATCTCCTCCGCGTCGAACAGGCCCATGGCCTCGAGCTCGTCGGTGATGCTCATGGGAAGGTATGCCTGCGTGGAGTTTTCGGAAGAGGTCTGCTCACTCCGCGAGCCACCCGGGCGCGCCTGGTTCATCTGGACCACCTCGAACTGCCACCGTCGAACTGGAACGAGCGCGTACCGAACGTACGGGCTGTTTCCGGTGTTCTACCCGCGCATAAACCAACGTAGCGCGGACCTGGACAACGTGTGCAGGAAACCGCGCCCGTGCCGTCGTCCCGACCTATCCCCGCCATACCCGTTAATCGCCGAAACCCGGGCCGCGTATTTCGCGACCCGGGTCTCGGTTTCTACAGCGTCAGCGGTGCGACCGCCTCCGGATTACTTGCGCAGCGAGGCGGGAACCTCGAAGCGGCTGCCGAACTTGGCGGCCAGCTCGTCGGCGCGGGCCACGAAGGCCTCCTGGCCGCCCGGGTAGCCCACGATGAACTGGTGGGTGCCACCGGTCCAGGCCGGGAAGCCGATGCCGAAGATCGAGCCGATATTGGCGTCGGCGGTCGAGGTCAGCACGTTCTCGTCGAAGCACTTCTGGGTCTCGATGGCCTCGGCGAACAGCATGCGGTCCTTGAGGTCCTGGAAGGTGACACCCTCCGGGAGCTCGGTCGAGGTCTTGAACAGCGACCGCAGCTCCGGCCACAGGCTGGTGGCCTTGCCGTTGTCGTAGTCGTAGAAGCCCGCGCCACCGGCCTTGCCCTTGCGGTCGAACTCGCCCACCAGCTTGTCGAGGATCTGCGCGGTCGCCGCGGAGGCCGCGTCGATCTCGCCGCCCGCGGCCACGATGGCCTCGGCGGTCTCCTTGTAGATCTTCTGCATGGTGGTGAAGTTCAGCTCGTCCGACAGCTTCAGCGGCGCCGCCGGGTAGCCCGCCTGCAGACCGGCCTGCTCGATGGTCTGCGGGTCGACGCCCTCACCGAGCATCATGATGGCCTCGTTGATGAACTTGCCGATCACGCGCGAGGTGTAGAAGCCGCGCGAGTCGTTCACCACGATCGGGGTCTTGCGGATCGCGAGGGTGTAGTCGTACACGCGAGCCAGCGCCTCGTCGGAGGTCTTCTCGCCCTTGATGATCTCGACCAGCGGCATCTTGTCGACCGGCGAGAAGAAGTGGATGCCGATGAAGTCCTCGGACCGCTTCACGCCGTTGGCCAGCAGGGTGATCGGCAGGGTCGAGGTGTTGGAGCCGAGCAGCGCGTCGGCGTCCACGATGTCCTCGATCTCCTGGAAGACCTTGGCCTTGAGCTCCGGGTTCTCGAACACGGCCTCGATGACGAAGTCCACGCCCGCGAAGTCGGCCGCGTCGGCGGTCGGCTTGATGCGGTCGAGCAGGGTCTTGGACTTCTCCTCGGTGGTCTTGCCACGCGAGAGCGCCTTCTCCTCGAGCTTGACCGAGTAGTCCTTGCCCTTGTTGGCGGCCTCGATGGTGACGTCCTTGAGGACGACGTCGATACCGGCCTTGGCGGTGACGTACGCGATGCCCGCGCCCATCATGCCCGCGCCGATCACGCCGACCTTCTTGATCTCACGCTTCGGCACGTCCTTAGGACGCGAACCACCGTTGTTGATCGCCTGCAGGTCGAAGAAGAACGCCTGGATCATGTTCTTGGCGACCGGGCCGGTCAGCAGGGACACAAAGTAGCGCGACTCGATGAGCGAGGCATTGTCGAAGTCGACCTGCGCGCCCTCGACCGCGGCGGCCATGATGGCCTGCGGCGCGGGCATGTTCTGGCCCTTGAGCTGCTTGCGCAGGTTGGCCGGGAAGGCCGGGAGGTTGGCGGCCAGCGCCGGGGTGGACGGGGTGCCGCCCGGGATCTTGAAGCCCTTCTTGTCCCAGGGCTGCACGGCGGCGTCCGGGTTGTCCTTGTTGGCCAGGATCCACGCCTTGGCGGCCGGGACCAGCTCCTCGACGGAACCGACGACCTCGTTGACCAGGCCGGTGGCCTTGGCCTTCTGGGCGTTGAACTCGTTGCCCTGCAACAGGACACCCATCAGGCCGTTGGCGATGCCGAGCATGCGGGTGATGCGGGTGACACCGCCACCGGCGGGCAGCAGGCCCAGCTTCACCTCGGGCAGGCCGATCTTCAGGCCCTTCACATCGGCGGCGATGCGGTAGTGGGTGGCCAGGGTGATCTCCAGGCCGCCACCGAGGGCCGCGCCGTTGATGGCCGAGACAACCGGCTTGCCCAGCTGCTCGAGGCGACGCAGGTCGCTCTTGATGAAGGTCAGTTCCTCCATGATGGCCGCGGCGTCGGCCGGGGTGGTCTGCATCATGTTCTTGAGGTCACCACCGGCGAAGAAGGTCTTCTTGGCGGAGGTGATGACGACACCGGTGATGTCGTCCTTCTCGGCGACCAGGCGGTCCACGGTGGCCCGCATGGAGTCCTTGTAGAGCTGGTTCATGGTGTTGGCGCCCTGGTTCGGGTCGTCCATGGTCAGCACGACGATACCGTCGGCGTCCTTTTCCCAGCCGATCATGTTCTCGGTCATAGTCTTTCGTGTCTCCCTTGAGAAAAGTCGGTGGGCGTCAGACGCGCTCGATGATGGTGGCGACACCCATGCCGCCGCCGATGCAGAGGGTGATCAGCGCGTAGCGCGCGTTGCGACGGTGCAGCTCGTCGACCATGGTGCCGGTGATCATGGCGCCGGTGGCGCCCAGCGGGTGACCCATGGCGATGGCGCCGCCGTTGACGTTGAGCTTCTCGTCCGGGATCTGCAGATCCTTCTGGAACTTCAGCACGACGGAGGCGAAGGCCTCGTTGATCTCGTAGAGGTCGATGTCCTCACGCTTCAGACCGGCCTTGGCCAGCGCCTTCTCGGCGGCCGGGGTCGGACCGGTGAGCATGATGGTGGCGTCGGCGCCGGAGGTGGCGGTGGCGACGATGCGGGCGCGCGGGGTCAGACCCGAAGCGGCACCGGCCTCTTCGGAGCCGACCAGCACCATGGCGGCGCCGTCGACGATGCCCGAGGAGTTACCACCGGTGTGGACGTGGTTGATGCGCTCGACGTAGTGGTAGCGCTGCATGGCGACGGCGTCGAAGCCGCCCATCTCACCGATGCCCTCGAAGGCCGACTTCAGCTTGCCCAGGTCGGCGGCGGTGGTGCCGCGACGCATGTGCTCGTCGTGGTCCAGCACGGTCAGGCCGTTGATGTCCTTGACCGGGACGACGGACTTGGCGAAGTAGCCGTTGTCCCACGCCTTGGCGGACAGCTCCTGCGAGCGGACGGCGTAGGCGTCCACGTCGTCACGGGAGAAGCCCTCGATGGTGGCGATCAGGTCGGCCGAAATGCCCTGCGGGACAATGTAGCTGTCGTAGCTGGTCTTCGGGTCCATGAACATGGCGCCGCCGTCGGAGCCCATCGGCACGCGGGACATGGACTCCACGCCACCGGCGATGACCAGGTCGTCGAAGCCGGAGCGGACCTTCTGCGCGGCCAGGTTGACGGCCTCGAGGCCGGAGGCGCAGAAGCGGTTGATCTGGAAGCCGCCGACGGTGTCGGGCAGGCCCGCGGTCAGCACGGTGGTGCGGGCGATGTCGGCGCCCTGGTCACCGACCGGCGAGACGACACCCAGGATGATGTCCGAGATGCGATCCTCGTCCAGGTTGGGGAACCGGTTCCGCAGCTCCTGGACCAGACCGGTGGTCAGGTCGATCGGCTTGACCGAGTGCAGAGCGCCCCCGCGGTTCTTGCCGCGCGGGGTGCGGATGGCCTCGTAAATGTAGGCCTCTGTGGTCATATCGGAGTTTTCCTCTCTTGGGTGCGCCGTCACCGCGTTGTGCGGAGCGGCCGCGGGTAACCTCGCCGACCGGCCTCTCGACCGATCGCCTGACGCTGTACAAACCACGTCACGAGCAGGTTTGTTGACGCTCCAGTAGGCCCTCACGCCTGGGCATACCTTAGAACCTCGCGAAACCGATACTCACGGCCACCCGATCATAGTACCGAACTATGCGAACTCCGGTTAACTTAATCTGCCCCGCAGGCGAACTGTCAACCCTCGAGAGGTGTGGCCCCCAACTCCGACCGCAGCAGCGCTAGCGCCACCTCATCCGGGTCGCGACGCTCCTCCGGAGGCACCGGCCTGGCCGACTCCTCGAGCATCTCCCGCTCTTCCTCCGGCGTAGTAGCAGGTGGGACGCCGTCATAACCTACCGGCGAGTAGTCCCCCGGCCCCGGATCATCGGGAAGGTCCGGCCCGTCAGGTAGTGGAATATCGTCCTCGGGCGGCGCGAACCGGGCGTTGCTCGCCTCGGACGAATCGCCACCCGACGGAGCCGACGGCGCGGGGGGCGGGGCGGCCGGAGTCGCGGGCGCGGGTGAGCTGCCCCACCCGCTCGCGGCGGGCTCGGCCACCGGCGCGGCCGGGGCCGCCTTGGCCTGACTCGGCCGGGAGAACTTCGGCGCGGCCTTCTTCGGCGCGGCGGGCGCGGCCGGTGCCGCGGGCCCTCGGCTCGCACCCGCCTTCGCGGCGCCACCGCCCGATCCGGCCCCGCCGACCTCCCACTTCACCCCGTGCTCACGCCCCAACACGGCCTTGACCGCCGACTGCACCGCCTCCACGTACTGCGGCTGCGACAGCCGCTGCGCCAGCGGCGCGTGCTGATGCGCGAAGACGATCGTCTCCCCCTCCACCCGCGCCACACTGGCCCCGGACAACAGCGCATGCACCGCCGCCCCGAACTCCCGCACCTTGGCCCGAATATCCGCCCACGCCGCCTCGATCTCGGCCAGCACGGCATCGCCCACGGGCGCGGCCTGACTCACCGGCGATTCCTCGGCAGCCGCCGCGATCGGTTCCGCGACCGGCTCGGGTGCGACGACCGGCTCGGGAGCCGCGATCGGCTCGGGCGCGGTTGTCGGGGCAATCGATTCCGCGGGTGCGGGTTCGATGGGTGCCGGTTCGGCCGGGGCGGAAACCTGCTGCGCGGCAGGCGTTTCCGCCGGAACTTCCACGTCCACAGCTGCGGGCGGAGTGGCAACAGCTTCGGGCGCGGGCGAGATCTGTTGCGCCGCAGCGCGCTCGGCAGGATGGGCAGCCACGGCCGGGCTGAGCTCCGGCGGGCGGACCGCGCTGCTGGCGGGCGCGGGATCAGGGGGCGTCGGCACGGCGGCCGGTGCCGGGGCTACCGGCGCGGGTGCCGTTTCGGCGTCGGGAACCGCTGGCTCACCGGACTTTTCGGCGCGCATGGCGGCCAGGGCGGCAGCACCGCGACGACCCGGGGGCGCGGCGGCGGCCGCGGACGACGCCGGGGTCGTGGCTGCCTGTTGCGGCGCGGCCTGGGCCTGTTGCGGGGTGGCCGGGATTGCGCCCGTGGCGATTCGGCGTTCCAGCTGCTCCAAGCGTTGCAGAGTGGCCGTTTCGGCGTCGGAGGCCGCAGGCAGGAGCATGCGGGCGGCGATGACCTCGAGCAGGAGGCGGGGGTTGGTGGCGCCGCGCATGTCGCCGAGGCCCTCGTGGAGGAGTTCGGCGTGGCGGGCCAGGGTGGCGGGGCCGAGGCGGTCGGCCTGGGCGCGCATGCGGTCGAGGACATCGCCGGGGCCGGTGACCAGGTTGCGCTCGGTGGCATCGGGGACGGCGCGCAGCAGGATCAGGTCGCGGAGGCGCTCGAGCAGGTCGGTGGCGAAGCGGCGGGGGTCGTGGCCCGCCTCCACCACGCGGTCGATGGTGCCGAACAGGGCCGCGCCGTCGGCGGTGGCCAGGGCCTCGACGGCATCGTCGATCAGGGCGACGTCGGTGACGCCGAGCAGCGAGACCGCGCGGGGGTAGGTGACGCCCTCGGGACCCGCGCCCGCGAGCAGCTGGTCGAGCACGCTGAGGCTGTCGCGGGGCGAGCCGCCGCCCGCGCGAATCACCAAGGGATACACCGACTCCTCGACCTGCACGCCCTCTTGATCGCAGATCTTGCCGAGCAGCCCGCGCATGGTGGCGGGCGGGAGCAGACGGAAGGGGTAGTGGTGGGTGCGCGAGCGGATGGTGGGCAGCACCTTGTCCGGCTCGGTGGTGGCGAAGACGAAGATCAGGTGGGCGGGCGGCTCCTCCACGATCTTGAGCAGCGCGTTGAAGCCCGCGGTGGTGACCATGTGCGCCTCGTCGACGATGAAGACGCGATAACGGGATTCGGCGGGCGCGTAGAAGGCGCGGTCGCGCAGTTCGCGGGTGTCGTCCACACCGCCGTGGCTGGCGGCGTCGAGTTCGATGACGTCGAGGTTGCCGGAACCGCCCGGGCCCAGCGCCACACACGACGAGCACACGCCGCACGGCGTGGAGGTCGGGCCCTGCGCACAGTTCAGCGAGCGCGCGAGAATGCGCGCGGAGGAGGTCTTGCCGCATCCGCGCGGTCCCGAGAACAGGTACGCATGACTGATCCGCCCGGTGTCGAGCGCGGTACTCAGGGGATCGGTGACGTGCTCCTGACCCACCACTTCAGCGAACGTTGCCGGTCGGTACTTCCGGTACAGAGCCACGGGGGAAGGTTACCGGCCGCTACCGACACGGAACGATTCGCTGCCGGACCACCCGGACTGTGATGCAAATCACATGCATTCCGAGGGCTCAGTAGATACCGACCGGACCGAACTCCAAACCCTGCTGATCTTCGCAGCAAATTCTCAGCGTGTCTTTAGACCCGGATTGCCGAACCCGCCTCATCTGCTACGTCACCAGATACAGACTTACGTTCTGTTTCAACTCCACAGAGCGGACATAACGATCCAGTCAATCGATGCGGCAAGATCGCAATCGTTTGGCTACCGTGGACATCGGCAACTTCGGTAGCCAAACCTTCATCAGGTTGGTTGCCCCGGCCGGTCCCTCATCCCGACCGGGGCACAACCAAATCTCCCGGAGGAAATGCCCAAGTGCCGTCGCATGACGTCATCGCCGCCGCCTGGCTCTCCAGCACCGAATTCGCGGGTGACCCCGCCGCCGCCGGTCTGCTCAGTCGAGCCATCAGCCCGCACGATTACGACATCAAGCGTGATTCGCTACCGGTGTCCGCCGCCGCCGATCCGGCCACCGCGGGTGCGATCCTGGAATTACTCCAGCGCGGCCAGGTTCCGACCATGGCCGCGATCAAGACCCTCATCGTGCAGAACGACATGCGCGCCGAGGCCGAGCGCATCGAGCGGCTGGGCCGCCGGGCGCAGCGCAGCATCGACGACTTCGGGCGCGTGCTGGCCAAACTCACCGACGAGTACTGGACCGCGCACGGCACCGGTCCGACTCGTCGCGACATTCTGCTGACCGAGCCGGTGATCGCCCTGATCCGCGATCGGGTGGGCGAGATTCCGCCGACGGCCATCAAGCATCTGTGGCTGATCGAACGCGCGCAGCGCGCGGGCTGGATCGCCTACAACGCCACGCCCCGATCCCTGTGTGCCGGAAGGCGTTTCCACGCCGCGCGGTATGGAAACCGGGTCTCGCTGCGGCCGGTCAACACCATCGGCACGCTGGTCGCGGCCTATCTGCGCGATCAGGTCGCCGAACTCGGCCGCCCGCCGCGCTGGTCGGTGCTGGCCTACGAATTGCGCGACGACCGGGGTCGCCGGGTGTTCAACGACACAGCCGATGCCCGCGCCCAGCAGCAGTGGCTGGTGACCGCGGAGTGGATGGCGCTCGAGGACGGCAATCCGGTGCCCGGCCCGCGCGGATTGCGCGCCCTGGCCAAAAAGGTCAAGAGTTCCCGCAGCTAGAGCTGTTACGGGACGGTTTCCAAACTCGCATATTTGTAACAGCGCCTTAACGTGAGGATTCGGTAACTTCCACGAAACGCGATCCGCGTGGAAGGAGTTACCGCATGACACCCCACCTCGACCCGGCGGCGACGGCCTGGCTGTTGGCCGCCACGGCGTTGGTGCTGTTGATGACCCCCGGCCTGGCCATCTTCTACGGCGGCATGGTGCGGTCCAGCGGTGTGCTCAACATGCTGATGATGAGCTTCATCTCGATTCCGCTGGTGGCGGTGGTGTGGCTGCTAGGTGGCTACAGCCTGGCCTTCGGGGACGACGCGGCGGGCGGA
Source organism: Nocardia sp. CDC160 (assembly GCF_035818795.1). Lineage (NCBI taxonomy): Bacteria > Bacillati > Actinomycetota > Actinomycetes > Mycobacteriales > Nocardiaceae > Nocardia > Nocardia sp. CDC160. Next base: position 1,088,434 of record NZ_JAYKYT010000001.1, read on the forward strand.
ATCATCGGCGACCTCGGGCATTTCGGGCTCGCCGGGATCAATCCGGACACCCTGCACGTGGTGGACGCGAAAACCGGTGCGGCGGTGCCGGAGCTGTTGTTCGTCACCTTCCAGCTGACCTTCGCGATTCTGACGGTGGCGCTGATCAGCGGCGCGATCGCCGATCGCGCCAAGTTCTCGGCGTGGATGATCTTCGTGCCGGTGTGGGCGCTGATCGTGTATGCCCCGATCGCGCACTGGGTGTGGACGCCGGACGGCTGGCTGAACAAGCTGGGCGCGCTGGATTACGCGGGCGGCCTGGTGGTCGAGATCGCCTCGGGCGCTTCGGCGCTGGCCATGGCGATCGTGCTCGGGCCGCGCGTGGGCTTCAAGACCGATGCCATGCGGCCGCACAATCTGCCGTTCGTGCTGTTGGGCGCGGGTCTGCTGTGGTTCGGCTGGTTCGGTTTCAATGCCGGTTCGGCCCTGCAGGCCAATGGGATTGCCGCAGCGGTGTTCCTGAACACGCTGGTGGCGGGCTGTCTGGGCATGCTGGGCTGGCTGGTGGTCGAGGCGCGCCGCGATGGCAAGCCGACCACCTTCGGCGCGGCCTCGGGCGCGGTGGCGGGTCTGGTCGCCATCACGCCGTCCTGCGGTGAGGTGAACACCATCGGCGCGGTGATCGTGGGTCTGGTCGCGGGCGTGGTGTGTTCGTTCGCGGTGAGCTGGAAGTTCAAGGGCAATTACGACGATTCGCTCGATGTGGTGGGCGTGCACTTCGTGGGCGGCATCGTGGGCACCCTGCTGATCGGGTTCCTGGCGGCCGCGGTCATGACCGGCGGTCCGGAGGGTCTGTTCTACGGCGGCGGGCTCGGGCAGCTGGGCAAGCAGGCCGTGGGTGTGATTGCGGTGGCGGCCTTCGCCTTCGGGGTGACCTTCCTGTTGGGCAAGCTGATCGACAAGGCCATCGGCTTCCGGGTCAGCCGCGAGGACGAGATCGGCGGCGTGGACTTCGCGCTGCACGCCGAAACCGCGTACGCCGAAGGCGTGCACGGGCATTCGCCGAGCCGGATCGGCAAGCCGTCGGGGCACTGAGGCGCTTGGTTGGCACTGATTCTTTCAGTTGACCTTGCTGGCCGGGACGCTGAAGGTGTTGCACGCCATGGCGCGGTCCTTGTCGTAGCCGACGACGAACCAGTCGCCCATGTTCTGCGCGGTGCCGTGGTCGCGCATATCGCCGGGGGCGTCACCCCGGTGGTAGGCGTCGTTCTTGGCCACGCCGATCTGGGCGCTGGACAGTGACCCGCCATTGCTCGAGGACGACAGGTACATGCCGTCGAAGCACTGGGCCTGCTGCTCGGTGCGGCGGGACAACTCGAGGCCAAGGTCGCTGCGCGCGCCCGCGTCCCGGCGCTGGGAGTGCACCTTGCCGAGAATTCCGGCCTGGGCCTGGACGTGGTGGCCGTATTCGTGGGCGAAGACCGACAGGTAGACCACCCAGTTGTTGCCGAATAGATCGGTCTGCAGCTGGCTGATCGGCATGTAGATGGTCATATCCGCCGAGCAGTAGAAGGCCGCGAAATTGCTGCTGTTCCCGGTGCACAGCGTAGTGATGCCGCTGGTAGTGGCCGACACGTTCAATTTCGGCTGCTCGAAGGGCAGATTCATCTTGTCGAACAACGGCTTCCACGCCGAGTACAGGCAGTCGGCGGCCGTCTGGAAGAACTTGCGGGCGACCTCGACCTGCGTACTCCACTGGGTGTAGGCGCATTTCGCGGGCAGCAGCGTGTAGTCGGGGTTGGTGAGCAACGGATTGTCCGAAGTCGCCTGTACACCGCGGTTCTCACCGGAATCGCCGGAGTAGGTGGTCTTGACCGTCGAGCCCGCGTTGATGGAGTGCAGGCCCGTGCTGACGGCGGTGCGCAGCAGGACACCCGTCACGACCAGGACCAGGATCACCAGCAGCGCTCCCACCCGACCGCGGCGCGCCGGGGTGGGGCGGGCCACCGGGAAACCACCGGTCGGCGGGGCGGCGGTGGGCGGCGGCATGGGTGCGCGGTAGCCGGGTGCGGCCTGACCGTAGGGCGGCTGGCCGTAGCCCGGGGGCGGCGGAAAGCCCTGGCGCTGTGGATAACCCGGGGGCGGGACGGCGGCACCGGGCTGCTGTGGATAACCGGGGCGTTGGGGATAACCCGGCGGTGGGACCTGGCGGCCCGGCTGTTGCGGGGTGCCGGACGGGCGGGGATAGCCGGGCGGCATCGCCGGTGTCGAATTCGGTTGCGGGGTACCGGGCCGCTGGCGCGGCACCGCCGGAAAGCCTTGCGGCGAGGCCGGGTAGGCCGGATTGCCCTGCGGCTGGGGCGTTCCCGGCGGCCGCTGGCCCGGGGGCGTGGGTCCGTGATCGGACGGTGGGCGAGTCATCCCCCGCACCCCCTCGTTCCTCAGCGATAACCTGCCTGCGACTTGCCGCTGAGGAAGAATAGCAAGCTGGCTAGAGTACTCGGTCATGCAGATTTTTCGGGGGGCCGCCCTCGTCGCGCTGCTGCTCGCGCTGGCGGGTGTGGCGGCACCGGCCGCGCGGGCACAGGCGGACGGTGTGGATATCACCGCCGAGGTGAATCTGGGCGACGACGGTTTGCTGCGGATCACCGAGACCGTGAAAGTGCCCGAGGGCGGGGAATTTCGGCAGGTGCTGCCGCTGCGGGTGCAGACCGGCGCGTCGGTGCAGCGGAATTTCCAGGTCACCGACGTCTCCGCGACCGGCGATGGCGAGGCGGGTGTGGCCAACGATCAGTTCACGATTACCGCCCGCCCGGGGTCGACCACCGTCAAGTACACGGTGCACAACACCGTCAGTGACGCTACGGGCGCGCAGGTGTTCCAGTGGACCGGCGTGCTGAATACCGATGTGGCGTCGATCAATGCGACGGTCTCGAGCCCGAGTTTCCGCATGGGCGTCACCAAGTGCACCATTGGCCCGCCCGGAAATCCCCAGGACTGCGCCGATATTCGCGTCGAACCGGACGGGTTCGCGCATTTGTCGAAGACGGACCTGCACAAGGGCGACATTCTCGATGTGACGCTGCAGCTGCCGCCGAACACGGTGAAGGCCAATGCCGATGTCCGCGACGACAACGCGCCCAACGCGTTCTCGGTGACCGGCCCCGTCTTCGCCGCCTTCGGCGTGCTGCTGGCGGCGCTGGTCGCGGCGGCCGGATACGTGGTGTGGTCGCGCCGCTCGACTCCTACCGGTACCGAGGTGTTGGATCCGCTGGTGCGCCAGGGTGATCGGGTCCAGTTCACCTCGCCGGACGGCATGCTGCCGAGCACGGCCGGGCTGCTGCTCGACGGCCACGCGGACGTCCCCGACATGGCGTCCACGGTGGTGGATCTGGCGGTGCGCAACTATCTCTGGGTAAGCGCCGTCGGCGATTCGGATTGGCGCTTCGCCCGGGTGAATCCGCCGGACGAGCAGCTGACCGCCTACGAGCGCGCGGTGTACGCGGCCCTGATTCCGGAGGGCGTCGATTCGGTGCTGCTGTCGCAGCGGCGCGGCCAGATCGACGCGAAGGCGGTGCGCACCACCCTCATCGACGACGCGGTGGCGGCCGGGGTGTTCATCGACCGCTCCCGCCGGGGCCTCGAATTCTGGCTCGGCGCGGCCTTGCTCGCCCTCGGCGTGATCGCGACCGTGGCGCTGGCGTTCGGTCCGCAGCGGCACGCCCTGGTCGGTGTGGCCATCGCCCTGGGTGGCGTGGCGGCGCTGCTGCTCCCCCGCTACCTGCCCGCGCGCACGGCCCTGGGCCGGGAGCTGACAGCCCAGGTCAACGCCATGGTGCGAGGCCTGGACGCGCTTGCGCCGCAGCAGATTCCGGCTCCCGACCAGGAATCGGTCTTCTCGCGGGCGCTGCCCTTCCTGGTGGCCGCGCGGCGCGGTGACCAGTGGGTGCGCACCTTCCGGGACCTGGACCCGACGGCGGACGGGAGTCCGGGCCTGTACTGGTTCGGCGGCTTCGAGGGCGATCGCCGACTGCACCGTTTCGGCGCGCACTTCCCGTATTTCATTACCGCGGTGGAGGGTTTGTTCCGGGACGCGGGTAGGGACGCGGCGTAGGACTCAGCCCGCGTGCACGGCCAGTGCGCGCCGGGCGTAGGCGCGCACGTCGGCATCGCTGTCGGCGAGGGCGGTGTCCAGTGCCGCGCGGGCCGCGGCGGATTCGGGCCAGGTGCTCAGCGTCAGCACGGCCGCCTTGCGAATGTCGGGGTGGATATCGGCGAGGGCGGCGCGCAATGGCTCGGCGGCGAGCTCGGCACCGACCGCCGCGAGGCCGCGGGCCGCGCCCTCGCGGATCTGCCAGGCCGAATCACCCAGGGCGGCAGTCAAGGTCGCGGTATCGGCCTCCGTACCGAGGCGCGCCAGCGCGGTGAGCGCCGCGGCCCGGACCAGCGGATCTCGGTCGCGGATGAGCGCGCGCACCGTGTCGGCCCCGCCGAGTCCGATGGTGGCCAACCCGCGCGCGGCGGCAATGCGGACCTCGCGATTGTCGTCGTGGGCGGCGGCGGTCAGGGCGGACCAATCGTCCAGGGAGACCAGGGCGTGCACCGCCTGGACCCGGACACGATGGTCGGTGTCGACGGCGGCCTTGGCGAAGAGTTCGGCGGAGCCGGAGCGAAGCGCGCGGGACAGATCCACCACGGCCGCGCGCACGATCGGATCCGGCGAATCCGCGTGCCGGACGAGACCGGTTGCGGTGGGCAGGATTTCGGCCAGTTCCCGCAGGCCCGCGACCGCGGCCAGCCGCACCTGCGCGTCCTCGTCGGCGAGCGCGTCGATCAATTCCTCCGCGAAGCCTTCGGGTGTGTTCTCGGTCAGGACGGACAGCGCCGTGGCGCGCACGCGCGGATCGGCATCGGCGAGGAAGGGCCGCAACTCGGTGATGCCGGGTGCGTCCAGGCCCAGCAGTAGCGCGATACGCGGGGCGACAACGTCTTTCGGGGCCGACGCCGAGGCCGGGGCGTGCGATCGCACCTGCGCGCCCAGGTTGGGCGGCGTGCCGACCAGGGCGGGCTGAGCCACCGGAATGACGGTCGGGTCGGCCGAAGGCAGGTCGTCCAGCCCGGGCACTGGCACGAAATACGGTGCCACCGGCCGCTTCAGGAACTCCATCCGCCCGTCGTCGGTCTTGCGCAGGTTCAGGTGGTAGCGCCACTCGACGTCATCGCGGGCGGGCAGGTCGGCCCGCTGGTGATAGAGGCCCCACCGCGATTCGGTGCGGGTCAGCGAGGAACGGGCGGCCATTTCCGCGCAGTCGCGAATGAAGCCGACCTCGGCGCAGCGCATGAGCTCGTGCGGGGTGCGCGCCCCCATGGCGGTGAGATCGTCGCGCATGCGGTCGAAGGTCTCGATGGCGAGGGAGAGCTTGGTGGCCGTCTTGGGCGGGGCCACATAGTCGTTGACGAAGCGGCGCAGCTTGTATTCGACCTGCGGCTGGGGCGGCCCGTCGGGATTGCGCAGCGGACGGTAGATGAGCTCGTGCGCGTCGGCGAGCTGATCGGCGGGCAGTTCGGCGGGGGCGGGCACCTCGGCGAGGGTGGACGCGGCGTGCGCCCCGGCGAGGTCGCCGTAGACGAACGCGCCGATCATGTAGTTGTGCGGCACGCAGGCCAGGTCACCGGCGGCGTAGAGCCCGGGGACCGTGGTGCGGGCATGCTCGTCCACCCATACTCCGGACGCGGAATGTCCGCTGCACAAACCGATTTCGGAGATATGCATCTCGATGTCGTGGGTGCGGTAGTCGTGGCCGCGATTGGCGTGGAAGGTGCCGCGGGTGGGTCGCTCGGTGGTGTGCAGGATGCCCTCGAGCGCGTCGAGGGTCTCCGCGGGCAGATGCGAGACCTTCAGATAGATGGGCCCGCGCGCGGACTCGATCTCGCGCTTCACCTCCGACATCATCTGGCCGGACCAGTAGTCGGAGTCCACGAAGCGCTCGCCCAGGGCGTTGACCTGGTAGCCGCCGAACGGATTGGCCACGTACGCGCAGGCCGGGCCGTTGTAATCCTTGATGAGCGGGTTGATCTGGAAGCATTCGATGCCGGAGAGCTCCGCGCCCGCGTGGTAGGCCATGGCGTAGCCGTCGCCCGCATTGGTGGGGTTCTCGTAGGTGCCGTAGAGGTAGCCGGAGGCGGGCAGGCCGAGGCGGCCGCAGGGGCCGGTGGCCAGGATGACCGCCTTCGCGCCCACCGCCACGAATTCGCCGGTGCGCGTGTGCAAGGCGGCCGCGCCCACGGCGCGACCGTTCTCGGTGAGCACCCGCACCGGCATGAGCCGATTCTCGATGCGAATGCGCTCGCGCATGGTGCGCTGCCGCAGCACGCGGTACAGCGCCTTCTTCACATCCTTGCCCTCCGGCATGGGCAGCACGTAGGACCCCGACCGGTGCACGCGGCGCACCGCGTACTCGCCGTAGGCGTCCTTCTCGAACTTCACGCCGTAGCGTTCGAGCCGCTGCACCATGGCGAATCCGCGGGTGGCGGTCTGATAGATGGTGCGCTGGTCGACGATTCCGTCATTGGCGCGGGTGATCTCGGCGACGTAGTCCTCCGGCTCGGCCTTGCCGGGGATGACCGCGTTGTTGACTCCGTCCATGCCCATGGCCAGCGCGCCGGAGTGGCGGACGTGTGCCTTCTCGAGCAGCAGTACATTCGCGCCCGCCTCGGCGGCGGTGAGCGCGGCCATGGTGCCCGCGGTGCCGCCGCCGATGACCAGCACATCGCAGTCCAGGCGGGTGGTGTCGGCGAGATCGGGGATATCCATCAGTTCGTTGCCTCCGTGAGCTCGCCCGAATGATCCAGGGCGGCAAAGATTTCGGTGCGCAGTGCGGTGCGGTCGACGCCCGTTTCGCGGGGCCGCGGGACGTCCAGCAGCGCGCGCAGCGGTTGACCGGCCCGGCCCAGCACCGCGACGCGGTCGCCGAGCGACAGCGCCTCGTCCACGTCGTGGGTGACGAAGACGACGGTGGTGGGATGGCTGCGCCAGGTGTCGATCAGCAAGCGCTGCATGGTGTTTCGGGTCTGCGCGTCGAGCGCGCCGAAGGGTTCGTCCATCATGACCGCGCGGGGCGCGCCCGCCAGTCCGCGGGCCAGCTGCACGCGTTGGCGCATGCCGCCGGACAGGGATTTGGGTAGGAAGTCGGCGAAGCCGGTGAGCCCGATCTCGGCGATCCAGCGATCGGCCAGTGCCCGGCGTCCGGGGCGCGGCTCACCTCGAAGCTTCAGGGCCAGTTCGATATTGGCGCGCACACTCTTCCAGGGCAGCAGGGCGTTGTCCTGGAAGACGACCGCGCGATCGCGATGGGTGCCGGTCACCTCGACCCCGTCGGCCAGAATTCGTCCGGAGTCGGGCCGGAGCAGTCCGGCCAGTGCGCGCAGGACGGTTGACTTCCCGCAGCCGGAGGGTCCGGTGAGGATCAGGATCTCCCCGGGCCGCACCGTGAGCGACAGGTCGTCGATCACGGGCGCTCCCGTATAGGACAGTGCGACCCGGTCGAGGGTCAATCCGATTCCGGCGGTGCTCATTTCGCGACTTCCTCACCGCGCGGCAGCCAGTGTGTGACCCGTCGTCCGAGGAATTCCACGGCGGCCGAGGTGGTGTAGCCGAGCACGCCGATGGTGATGATCCCGACGAAGACGCCCGGATAGTCGACGATGGTGTACGCCTGCCAGGTGCGGTAGCCGACACCCAGCCGCCCCGAGATCATCTCGGCCGACACCACGCAGATCCAGGCCACGCCGATGCCGGTGGACAGTCCGCCGAAGACGCCGGGCAGGCTGCCGGGCAACACGACTCGCCAGATCACATCCCAGCGGGTGCCGCCCTGGGTCCGCACCGACTCCTCCCAGATGGTCGGCAGCGCCCGCACCGCGTGCCGGGTGGCGACCATGACCGGGAAGTACGCGGCCAGGAAGGTGATGAACACGATCCCGGCCTCGTCGTCGGGGAACAGCAGAATCGCCACCGGCACAATGGCAATGGCCGGTATCGGTCGTGCCAGCTCGGTGAGCGGTCCGACGATATCGGCGAACCAGCGCGAACGACCCAGTGCCACACCGGTGATCACGCCGACGGCCGCCGCCAGCCCGAATCCGGTGAGGATGCGAATGAGCGACTGGCCGAGGTCGAGGTAGTAGGTGTCGGTGCCGAGTTGATGCCGGAAGGCCCGCACGATCTGTGTGACGGTGGGCAGGGTGTCGAACCGCACCCAGAGTCGAAGGTGGTTGGCGGTCAACAACTGCCAGACACCGACGGCGACCAGCACCGACAGTGCGCGAACCAGTCGCGATCGCCAGGGCGCACGCCCGGCGCGCGGACGGACCGCGTCCGGCCGGGCCGGGTCGACGACCGGAGCCGCCGCCTCGAGCGTCACGGCCGGGGCGCTCATACCCGGACCTCGCTCACTGCCTGGTCGTAGCCGACACTGACACCCGACGGGTGCTGCGCCAGGTAGCGCTGCGCGGCCGCCGCCGTGGTGAAGGGCAGGTAGTTCTCGCCGTCGCGGACCCACAGGGACTTGTCGGCGAACCACCGGGTACCGAGTTCGGCGTCCGGGACGTAGGCGGCCCGCACCGTCTTCCCCTGTGCCCGAGACTGTTTCACGGCGCGCAGCAGTGCGGTGGGATCGGCGACCGACTGCGTGGTGTCCTGGCCGGACAGCCACAGTTCGCCGCCCGCGCCCGGCAGCGGGTTGGCGGTGTTCGCCACCTCGGCGTCGTAGTTCAGACCGCGTTCCCGGTACGCCTGCCGCAGGGCCGTCGGGTCGACGAACGTGTCGATATCGAGGTCGGCGAAGTCGCCGATCGACTTCAGGTACGGCACATCGCCTTTGAGGGCCGAGATCAGCGCGGGCTTCAGCGTGGTGTCGAAGGAGGTTCCGCCCGGCCCGTTGTAGAGGTACACGACCTCCGGGGCCAGCCCGGCGTTGTCGGCGACGGTGCGCGCCGCCTCCACGGGGTGCTGGTGGAGGAAATCGGTGGCGTCCAACTGGGCTTGCAGGAAGGCATCGAGCACCTCCGGGTGCTGCTTGGCGTAGTCGCGCCGGGCCACCACGCCGTGAAAGGTCGGGACGTTCAGTTCCGCGCCGTCGTAGAGCAACTTGGCCTTGTTCTGGAAGACCAGCAGGCCGGGCCAGGCCACGAACTGCGACAGCGCCGCCACCTGGCCGGATTCCAGTGCGGAGGAACCGATCTGGGGCTGCTGGTTGAGCACCTCCACCCCGGACTTGGGATCGATGCCCGCGCGGGTCAGCGCCTGGACGAGGGTGCCGTGCCCGGCCGAGCCGACGCTGGCCGAGATCTTCTGCCCGGCCAGGTCATTGATCGACTGCGCCTTGGAGTCGGGCGCGACCACGACCATGTTCAGCGCGCCCTTGGGGTTGTAGCCGGTGATGGAGACCAGTTCGGTCGTGGCGCGCTCGGTGGCCTGGGTGCGCGAGCCATTGATCAGCAAGGGGTAGTCGCCCATCGAGCCGATGTCGATCTTCTCCGCCACCATCTGCGCGGTGATCGGCGCGCCGGTGTCGTAGTCCTGCCATTCCACCCGGTACTTCTTGCCGCCGAGCGCGTTGAGGCGATTCTCCAGAAAGCCCTTGGCCTTCAACAGGGTTCCGGCGGTGACGGTATTGATGGTCTTGGACTGGTAGCCGATGACGACCTTGACGGTGTCACCGCCGCCGCTGTTCTCGAGCGAGCAGCCGGACGCGGTCAGGACGAGAGCGGCGGCAATGGCCGCACCGGTGAGTCGGGCGGGGCGGTACTTCATGGGTGTTCCTCAACGCAGCAGGTAGGGCATGTTGACGGTGACGGCTCCGGTGGGACAGCGGGCGGCGCACGGGCCGCAGTACCAGCACTCGTCCACGTGCATGTAGGCCTTGCCGTTGTCGGGATTGATCGCCAGCGAATCGAGCGGGCAGATCTCCACGCACAGCGTGCAGCCCTGGATGCACAGCGATTCGTCGACGGTCACCGGGACATCGGCCCGCTGCTCGACCATGGCCATCTAGATCAACCTCCAGTCGGTTCGCTCCGGCTGTCGGGTGAGACTGCCGCGCATGGTGATCCGGTCACCGCGCATCCGGATGTATTCCAGGTCGACCGGGCGGCCGTCCTCGAGTTTGGTCAGCCGCTCCAGCAGCAACAGGGCCCCGCCCTCCGGCATCTGGAGGGTCATGGCCGAATGCGCGTCGGCGGTAATGGCTTCCAGCGCCAGGTCGGCGGACCCGAGCGGTCCGCCACTGATCTGCTCGATGAGCGCGAACACGTCATTGGACTCGAGATCGCGGGTGATGACCTCGTCGCCGATATCGGGGACCAGATAGGTGAGGTCCAGGCTGAGTGGCAGATCGCCGAGGTAGCGCAGGCGTTCGATGTAGACGACCGGTTCGCCGGGCTCGAGCCGCAGCCTGCGGGCGACCGCGGGCGGCGGCAGGAGCCTGCGCGCCGCGCGGACCTCGTTGCGCACCTCGCCGTGACCGCGCAGGGTCTCCTTCAGACCGAGCAGGGCGTCGAGCCCGTGGTCGTACTTGCGCTGGGCCACGTGGGTGCCGACCTTCGGGACGCGATCGATGAGTCCCTCGTCCTTGAGCAGGGCGAGTGCGTCGCGCACGGTATTGCGGGAGACCGCGAATTCGGCGGCCAATTCCGGCTCGGACGGCAGCGCCCGATCGAAGGCCCCCGCGTGGATCTGCTGACGCAGTACATCGGCCACCTGGCGGGCGCGATCGGCCCGGCGTTCGGGGACGCGCAGCGGTACCGGCTCTGGCGACACCTCGACTCCTTTCCACGCCTTTGACCTGCGGTTTCAGAACTGTAATGGCGAGCGGGCGGGCGAGTTGGGCGCTCACCGGGCGGCTCGAAACCCGGTGCGCTTCTACGCCGCCCGGCCGGGCCCGCGGCCTGCCGAAATGCCCGCGAATCCGGCTATTGCGCCACCCGGCGACCGGACCTGTGACTTGGAATCAGCTCGAGCGGAATGCGTGTGCGCGCAGCCGGGCCGGAGTGGGCTGTCGGCAAGCGAGTGTTCTCGAGATGTGGGAGGGGAACGTGTCCTGCACCACATTTTCCGGGCGCTCGGAACTACCGCACAGCTGGCGCGAAATATCAACCGGCGCAAAAGATTCGGCCGGATCGGAGGCAGTCCGAAGGGATTGGAGCGGGAGCGCCGTCACGGGCCCGATGCTGCCGGGGCGGTGCCGCGTGCCTTCCGTTCGCCGTGATCGGAATGATACTTTGATCCTATGTCTGCCAGTCGCCCTCTCTCCGCGCCGCGGGTCACCTACGTGACCGTCGCGCTGGGCGTTCGGCTGCCGCGGCAACGGGAACTGTGTTGTCCCTGCCGTCGCGCAGTCGAGTTCTGACCCCGATTCGCTTTCCGAATCCGGGTTCCTCGCTGCACAGCTGATACCTCCATGTAGGCATTCGTCCCCCTGTCGGCAGCGGGGACCGCAGCAAGGATTCCGAAAAGTGTCCAGCCCCATCCTTGAACGTCCCCACGGCACCGCGTCGGTCGCGACCGCGCGGTTGGCCCCGGCCCGCCCGGCGGTCCCGCCGGAGCTGCGCATCACCGACAACCCGGCGGCCGCCGTGCTGCGCGCCGCCACCCGCGGCCCGATCTTCCGCGATGTCGCCGCGCAGACCACGGGCCTGAGCATCGCCACCGTGAATCGCCAAGTGTCCGCGCTGCTTTCGGCCGGACTGCTGCGCGAGCGCGCCGATCTCACCGCGTCCGGCGCGGTGGGCCGTCCGCGCGTCCCGTTCGAAGTCGACACCGACTCGTATGTGACCCTCGGTGTGCACATCGGCTTCACCGTCACCCGCATCGTGGCCGCGGATCTGTCCGGCCGCATCCTCGGCGGACTCGAAATCGCCACGCCCCAAACGACTCAGGACGCGGCGCTGACCATAGTGGCCCGCAGCGCCAAGGCCTTCCTGGATCGACTGCCGCGACGCAAGCCACTGTGGACGGGTGTGGCGCTGGCCGGTCGCGTCGACCCGGCCGCGGGCGTGGTGGATCATCCGCGCCTGGGTTGGCAGGCCGCGCCGGTGGCGGCGGTGTTCAGTAGCGTGCTGGATCTGCCGGTGTCGGTGTCCGCGCACGTCGAGGCCATGGCCGCCGCGGAGCTGCTGCTGGCCCCGCGCGAGCCGGGCGAGGAGACCAGACCGGGCAGCAGCCTGCTGGTCTACGCCCGCGAAACCGCCGGTGTGGCAGTGACTTTGCACGATCGCGTGCACACCCCGACCAATGGTCCGGGCTCGATCGCGCATCTGCCGACCGGTTCCGACGTCGATTGCACCTGCGGCCGTCGCGGCTGCTTGGAGGCCACCGTCGGTGAGCGCGCCCTGCTCGAGCGCGCCGTGCGCAAGGGCGTGCTGCCCAAGCCGGAGGCCCCGCGCCGCCCGGCCATCACCGACCTGTACCGGGCCGCCGACACCGGCAATGCCGCCGCCCGCGAGCTGCTCATCGAGCGCGCCGAAATCCTCGGCCGCACAGCCGCTCTGGTGCGCGACATGTTCAATCCGGACCGGGTGGTGCTGGGCGGTCAGGCCTTCACGGGCTGGCGGCCGGGCATGGATCGGGTGGCCAAGGCCTTCGCCGAGTCGACCACGCTGCCCGCGGCCGATCTGCGGATCTCCCGCTTCGGCGGCCGGGTGCAGGAATTCGCGGCGGCGGTGACCTCGGTGAGCGTGTTCTACGCCGACCCGCTGTCCGCAATGCGCCGCGCCACCCGCACGGCGCGCTAGCAGCCCAGACGAACGAAAATCCCCGCCGGGACCAACCCGGCGGGGATTTTCGCGTGGCTCAATGGTTTTCGTGTACGGGTTGGGGGGTCGGGCCGGACGGTCCACGGTCCGGCCCGACCCCGATCCCGCACGCGCGCGAGGCCCTGCGCGCGGTGCGGGGAACCGCCGCCCGCCCCGGGAGTCCCCTTCCCGGGCGGGCGGCGGTGGTCTCAGGCGGCGCGCACCTGCGGGGTCAGACCCCACTCGCGGGCCAGCAGGCGGTGCGAGTTCAAGCGGTCCCTGTGATCGAAAGTGACGCTGGTGACCACGATTTCGTCCGCGCCGGTCAGCTTGCGCAGGGCGTGCAGCCGCTCGGCCACGGTGGCCGGTGAGCCGACGAACTGGGTGGTGACCCGATCGTCGACCAGGCGGCGCTGCTGATCCGACAGCGGTGCGGCGGTGTCGGGATCGAGGTATTCGGCGGCCCCGGCACCGCTGCGAATGCTGTAGACCCAGTGCCCGTAGGTGGAGGCCAAATGCTGTGCGGTGGCATCGTCCTCGGCGACCACCACATCGGCGGACACCACCAGATACGGGCGCGGCAGGCGCGCCGAGGGGCGGAAGGCCGCGCGATAGGCCTCCACGGTCTCCACGATGGTGCCCGGGGAGACGTGGTAGTTGGCCGCGAAGGGCAGTCCCAATCGTCCGGCCAGCTGGGCACTTTCGCCGCCGCTGCTGCCGAACAGCCACGGCTGCACGTCCGCGCCCTCGCCGGGGACGGCGTGCAGTTCGACGCCGTCGGGGCTCACATAGGTGCCCTCCAGCAGGGCGAGAATGTCCTCGACCTGTTCGGTGTAGGGCAGTGGCTGCGCGCCGGGCAGGTGCAAGGCCGCCAAACCCGCCTTCACCCGGGAGAAGTCGAGCAGCTGCCCCGGGAAGAACGGCGGCGGCAGCACAACGCCGTCGCGCACCTGGGTCGGCCGCTCGGGCGCGGGCACCGGCGGCACGCCCGCCGAGCGGATCTGCTCACCGCGATGCCCGGAGCGTCCCAGACCCAGATCCAGGCGGCCCGGGTACAGGGCGTCGATGGTGCCGAACGCCTCCACCACCGAGATCGAGGTGTGGTGGCCGAGCTGCACGGCCGCCGAACCGACCCGAATGGATTCGGTGGCGGCCGCGATCAGGCCGATGAGCGTGGTCGGCGCGGCGCTGGCGACCCGCACGAAATGGTGTTCGGCGACCCAGAATCGGCGGTATCCGAGACTTTCGGCGTGCCGGGCCAGGTCGATGCTGTTGCGCAGCGCCTGCTGCGGGGTCGACCCCGTGCTGATCGGGGCCAGGTCCAGGACCGATAGTGGGATGGTCATGCCGCGTGCTCCTTCCGGGGATCCTTTTCGCCCGCCTCGACGGCCAGCGGCAGCCGGTTCTCGGCCGGGGCGACCGGGCAGGTGGCGTAGTCGGTGAACGCGCAGGGCAGATTGACCGCGCGATTGAAGTCGAGGATCACGGTGCCGTCGGCGGCGGGGCGGGACAGATCCAGTCGGCGGGCACCGCCGTAGGTGGTGACGCCGCTGGTGGCGTCGGTGAAGAGAATGTGCAGGCCGTGCAGCTGGTTGCCGAAGACGACGAGTTCGCGTGCCTGGCCGTCCAATTCGAAGGTGACGGTGCCCGTGGCGGTGTGATGGTGTTCGAGGCCCTCGACCACCGCGCCGGTGGTGACCACCCGGGCCACCTCGTAGGGCTCGAAGTGACCGGTGACCACCCAATCCGGATTCGGTTGGTAGACCGGGATGTCGGTGAAGGCGGCCAGGGTCGGGGACGCCGGATCGTGGATGCGCAGGGCGAACTGGCCGGTGCGGCGAATGACCTCGATGACGCGGTCGCCGGTGCGGACCTCGAGGCCCGGCGCGCCCTCGGCCGGGGTGAGGACGGTCGAGCCGGTGAGCTCCGCGCCGTCGAGGCGCAGCTGCTCACCCGCGTCGGAATCGACTGTCACGTAGACGTTCTCGCCGTCGGCGCGCCAGCGGCCGGGAAGTCCCGCCGCGGTCTCCTCGTCGCTGCCGAGCCAGTGCAGCCCGGTCAGGCTGAGCCAGCCCAGCGGTTGCCGCGCCCAGGCGGCGCGTTCGGCGCGGAAGGTGGCCCACTGCTGGTCGAATTCGGTGGCGGTGGCGGTCATGACGCGCGTGCTCCTTCGGTGCCGTGATTCGGATTGCTGCTGGCGTGATGCGGATGGCGCAGACCCAGGTGGTGACGCAGGGTCGGGCCGGTGTACTCGGTGCGGAAACTGCCCAGGGACTGCAGTTCCGGAACGACCTTGTCGACGAACTCGTCGAGTCCGGTCGGGGTCAGGTGCGGGACCAGGACGAAACCGTCGGCGGCGTCGGACTGGACGTAGTGGTCGATCTCGGCGGCCACCTCGGCGGGCGTGCCGATGAACTGCTGGCGGGCGGTGGTCGCGATGATCAGTTCACGAATCGACAGGTTCTCCGCCTCGGCCCGGGCCCGCCAGGCGGCGGCGATGGCGCGCGGGTCGCGGGCGTGGCGGACCCGGCCGCGGGTGATGGTCACATCCTCGGCCGGGTCGATGTCCGGCAGCGGGCCGTCCGGGTCGTAGGCGGAAAGGTCACGGCCCCAGACCTGTTCGAGGAAGGCGATGGCGGTCTGCGGTGACACCTGCTGCAGCCGGATGTGGCGGGCGCGCTCGTGGGCGTCGGCGGTGGTGTCGCCGAGCACGAATCCGGCGGCGGGCAGGATCTTCAGCTCGTCGCGGGTGCGCCCGTACTTGGCCAGCCGGTCCTTCACGTCCCGGTAGAAGCGCTGCCCGTCCTCGAGTTCGCCGTGCGCGCTGAAGATGACATCGGCCTTGGCGGCGGCGAATTCGCGGCCCTCGTCGGAGTCACCGGCCTGGATCTGCACCGGGTAGCCCTGAGGGCTGCGCGGCAGCACGAACGGGCCGTCGATCTCGAACTGCTCGCTGGAGAAGTGAACCGTCGGCGCGGGCCGCGCGAAAACGCCCCGCTCCCGGTCGACGACGAGCGCGTCGGCGGGCCAGCTGTCCCACAGTGCCCGGGTGGCGTCGACCACCTGGTGCGCCCGGGTATAGCGCTTGGCGTGCTCGAGGTAGCCGCCGCGCCGGAAGTTCTCGCCGGTGAAGGCGTCGGAGTAGGTGACCGCGTTCCAGGCCGCCCGGCCGCCGGAGAGATGGTCCAGTGTGCCGAATTGCTTTGCCAGCTCGAAGGGTTCGTTGAAGGTGGTGTTGATGGTGCCCGCGAGCCCTAGGTGGGTCGTCACCGCGGCCAGGGCATTGAGCACCGTGAAGGTGTCCGGGCGGCCCACCACGTCCAGATCGTGGATGCGGTCGCGGTGCTCGCGCAGCCGCAGACCCTCGGCGAGGAAGAAGAAGTCGAACAGGCCCCGTTCGGCCGTGCGGGCCAGGTGCACGAAGGAGTCGAAGTCGATCTGGCTGCCCGAGGCGGGATCGGTCCAGACCGTGTGGTGATTGACGCCCGGGAAGTGGGCGGCCAGGTGAATCTGCTTGCGTAGGCGCTGATCCGGCATGGTGGCTCCTCAGGCGTGGACGTAGCGACCGACGGGACGGGGTAGGCCCAGTCGCTCGCGCAGCGTGCGGGTGAGGGCGGGCAGCCGGTCGAGGGCGGCGTGCAGGGCGAGCGGTCGCAGCACCACACCGTCGGCGGCGCAGTCGGTTCCGACCTGCCGCAGCAGGTCTCGGAGTTCTCCGACGGTGCCGATGTGGAAGATCGTGGGCGGGGCCGGGGTTGCGATCCACTCCTCGAGCTGGGCGACCTCGGCCGCGGCGGCGTCGACCGTGTCGGCGAGGTGGATATCGAGGTCCAGCAGCACCCGGACCTGGTTCGGGTCGCGCCCGGCGGCGGCGACGGCGGCGCGCAGTTCGCCGCGAGTGGTGGCGGCGGTGGTGAGATCCGGTGCGGCAATGCGGATCAGGTCGGCCCGGTGCACGGCCACCCGGGTGCTGTGCGGGTCGGCGGCGCGCACCGCGACCAGCGGCTGGCCCTGCGGTGGACGCGGGGTGATGGATGGGCCCTTCACCGAGAAGTGCTCGCCGCGGAAGTCGATGTAGTGCAGTTTGTCGCGGTCGATGAACCGGCCGGTGGCGCGGTCGCGGATCTCGGCGTCATCGTCCCAGCTGTCCCACAGCCGGGTCACCACCTCCACGGCCTCGTCCGCCTCGCGCCAGCGGGACCGGTCGTCCTGTTCGGGCTTGCGACCGAACAGGGCCGCCTCACCGACGCCGACGACGACCTCCCAGCCCGCCCGGCCGTGGCTCGCGAAGTCCAGGCTCGCAATGGCTTTGGAGAGATGGAAGGGCTCGGTGTGGGTGACCGACGCCTGCGGAACGAGACCGATGCGGCGGGTGGGTGCGGCGGCGCGGGCGGCCACGGCCACCGCGTCGAGGCGGCCCAGCGCGCCCTCCGACTGCAGCGCGAAGGAGTCCGGCAGGAAGGCCAGATCGAGGCCCGCGTCCTCGGCGGCGCGCAGCGCGTCGACCCAGTAGCGGGCGTCGAAGAGTTCCTCGGCGCGGGAGTCCGCGCGCCGCCAGGAGGCGGGGTGCGCGCCGGTGCCGGACAGTTCCAGGCCCAGCAGCAGCGGGGACGAGTGCGGCATCAGGCTGTCCTTTCGAGCGGGAGGGGGACGGCGGGCGCGGCGGGCCGGGGCACGGCCGCGAGCAGCTCGCGGGTGTAGTCGTTTTGGGGATTGTCGAAAAGCTGTGCAGTGGTGGCGGTTTCGACGACACAGCCCTGACGCATCACCGCGACGCGGTCGGCCAGGCGGCGGACCACGGCCAGATCGTGAGAGATGAACAGGTAGGCCAGATCCAGTTCGGACTGCAGCGATTCGAGCAGGTCCAGGATCTGCGCCTGCACCGAGACGTCCAGGGCCGAGACCGGTTCGTCGAGCACCAGCAGTTCCGGGCGCAGTGCCAGGGCACGAGCGATGGCGACCCGCTGCCGCTGGCCGCCGGAGAGCTCGGCCGGACGACGGGCGACATAGGAGGCGGGCAGGGCGACCTGTTCCAGTAGTTCGGCCGTGGTGGCGCGACGGGTGCGCCGATCGCCGATGCCGAACGCCTGCAATGGTTCCGCCACAATCGCGCCGATGGTCAGCTTCGGATTCAATGACACGTACGGGTTTTGATAGACCACCTGGATGCGGCGACGCAGTGCCCGTAGCCCCGCACCGCGCAGACCGGTGATGTCCTGGCCGTCGAAGGTGATGGTGCCCGCGTCGGGCTCGGCCAGCCGGGCGAGAATGCGCGCGGTGGTGGACTTGCCGGAGCCGGATTCGCCGACGACCGCGAGGGTTTCGCCCCGATGGATCTCGAGGGAGACATCGTCGACGGCGGTGAGCGTGACCTCGCGGGCAATGCGGAAGGACTTGCGCAGGCCGGTCGCCGTCAGTAGCGGGGTCGTCCGCTCGAGGGTGCGGCGCGGGCGCTCGGTGGGATCGAGACTGGGCGCGGCGGCGATCAGACGCCTGGTGTATTCGTGCCGCGGAGCGCCGAGAACCTCGGCGGCCGTGCCGGTTTCGACGATCTCGCCGTCGCGCATGACCGCGATGCGATCGGCGCGCTCGGCGGCGACCGCCAGATCGTGGGTGATGAGCAGCACCGCCGTCCCGGACTCCGCGGTGCGCTCGGCCAGATGGTCGAGAATGCGGCGCTGCACGGTGACATCCAGCGCGCTGGTCGGCTCGTCGGCGATGACCAGTTCCGGGCCGCAGGCCAGGGCGATACCGATCAGCACGCGCTGCCGCTGGCCGCCCGACAGGTCCTGGGGATACTGCCGGGCTCGCAACTCGGGTCGATCCAACCCGGCCTGTTCCAGGATCCGCACCGCTTCGCGCCCGGCCGTGCGGCGATCGGCCCGGCCGTGAATGCGCAGTACCTCGCCGACCTGCTCACCGATGCGCAGCACCGGATTCAGCGAGGTGCCCGGATCCTGCGGCACCAAACCGATGCGCGCACCGCGGATCCCCTGCAGCTTCCGCTGCCCGGCCCGCTCGAGGCGCTCACCCGCGAAGGTGATCTCACCACCGGTGATGGCACCACCGCGGAGCAATCCGATCACGGCGTGCGCGAGCGTCGATTTCCCCGAACCGGATTCACCCACCAGCGCCACGGTCTCCCCGCGCCGCACCTCCAGCGAGGCACCCCGAACGGCCCGCGTGGTCCCGGTCCTGCCCCGGTACTCGACCTGCAGCCCCTCAATTCTCAACAGCAGATCGGTCATCGGACATCGTCCTTCTGGAGAGCACGCGCGATGCGCTGGGTGGACAGCACCAAGACGACGATCACCACCCCCGGCAGAGTGGTCAGCCACCAGGCCGTGGCCAGGAAGCCCCGCCCGTCGGATACCAGCGATCCCCACTCCGGGGTCGGCGGCACCGCGCCGTACCCGAGGAAACTCAGGGTGGCCACGAACAGCACCGCGACGCCGAAGTCGACCGCGGCCAGCGCCGCGACCGGAAGGTACGCATTGCGCAACACATGCCGGAACAACACGGTGTGCCACCGCACCCCCGAGGCGAACGCCGCCTCGACGTAGGGTGCGCCGCGGACCCGCAGCACCTCGCCGCGCATCACCCGGGCGAACCGCGCGATGAGCGAAACACCCACGGCAATGGCCACATTGCGGGTGCCCAGCCCCAACACGGTGATCATGGACAGCGCGACGAGCAGATCGGGAATGGACAGCAGCACATCGACCACCCGCATGAGCGCGGTGTCCAGCAGGCCGCCCGCGGTCCCGGACACCAATCCCAGCAGCGATCCGGCGACCAGCCCGAGCAGTACCGCGAAGACGGTGGCGCTCACCGAGAGCGCGGTGCCGTGCACCACGCGGGTATAGAGGTCCCGGCCCAGATTGTCGGTGCCGAACCAATGGTCCGCGCTCGGACCGCGCAGCTTCTGGGCGGGCACGCCGCGCAGCGGATCGCGGCCCGCGAACAGCGACGGCACCACCGCCCAGGCCAGAATGAGCGCGACCACCGTGCCCGCCACCAGCAGGCCGAGATTGCGGCGCAGCCAGGCGGTTTCAGTCATCGGCCCACATCCCGCTGTCGGAATGGTCGGGTGCGTCGTCGACGACCCAGTAGGCGATGCCCGGATCGAGCAGCGGGTGATTCAGGGTGACGACCCGCAGGCGCGAGCGGGGTCCCGACGACGGTGTGGCTCCCGAAGCAAGAGGGGCCCGCAGGCGTTCGCGCAGGTTCCGGATCAGGTGGTGCGGGCGAAAATCAGACATGAGCACGCTCCTTCCTCGAATCCCGCCGTGCGTTGCGGGGATCCAAGAGTGGATAAGCCAGGTCGATCAACAGGTTGACGGTGACGAAGGCGAGCGCGGCGAACACCACGATGCCCTGCACCACCGGAATGTCCTGGTGCAGCACAGATTCCTGGGTCAGGCGACCCAATCCCGGTCGGGAGTACACGGTTTCGGTGACCACCGAGCCCGCCAGCACCTGACCCACCCAGAGTCCGGCCACCGTGAACGCGGGGGTCGCGGCCGGACGCAGCACGTGACGCAGCTGCACCCACCAGCGAGACGCGCCCTTGGCGAACGCGACATCGACGAACGGCTGCCGCCAGGTCACCACCAGGCTGGTGTAGAGCACCTGGGCGACCACCGCGCCGATCGGCAGGGCCAGGGTGACGGCGGGCAGGATGATGCCGCGGAAGCCCGAGCCACCGAAGGCCGGGACCAGGCGCAGTCGGAACGAGAAAAACTGCAGCAGCAGCAATCCCACCCAGAACGCGGGCATGGACGCCCCGATCGGCGGCAGCGCGGTGAGCACGCCGCGCAGCCACGGCCGCCGCGTGTAGGCGGCCACCAGCGCGAGCCCGGTGCCGCCCACCAGGGCCAGCGACAGGCCCAGCCCGGCCAGCGCGAGTGTCGAGGGCAGGGCGTCACCGAGTGCGCCGGTGACGGTCTGGCCGCTGAAGATCGAATGGCCGAGGTCGCCGCGCAGCGCGTGGGTCAGCGCGGTCCAGTACTGCGTCCAGAGCGGTTGATCCAGGCCGTATCTGGCCCGCATCTCCGCCACGGCCGCGGCGTCGACCGGGGTGCCGGCGGCGGCATTGGCGGCCATGTCCACCGGGTCCCCGGGCAGCAGGTAGAGCACGACGAAGGACAGCGTGAACGCCGCCCACAGCACGCCGACCGCCTGCAGCATCCGTCCGATCACATAGCGGCCCATGGGATCACCGCTTCAGCCAGGTGTCGTGGAACTGGAGGCGGGCCGAGGCCTCGAACTTCACCCCGGCGACGTTCTTGCCGACACCGATGGCCTGGGACAGCTCGATGGTGGGTATCCACAGGCCCTGGTCCAGGACCGCGGACTGGGCGTCACCGATGACCTTGGCGCGGGCGGCCGGGTCGGTGGCCGAAAGCTGTTGGGACAGCAGGGTGTCCAGGGGTTCGGCGGGTCCGCGCGCGTTCAGGTTGCGCTGGTCGACGGCGAAGGTGGTGCGCAGGATGTCGCCGTCGGCGCGGGTCGAGTTGTAGTAGTCGAAGTCGAAGTCCTTGTTGTTCTGGCGCACATTGGATTCCGCGACCGACAGCGGTTCCAGCCGCAGATCGAAGCCGACCGCCCGCAACTGCTGCTGGGTCAGCTCCAGAATCGCCTGATTGCCCGCGAATACCGGCGCGAAGATGACACTCGCGGTCAAGCGCTGCCCGTCCTTGACCCGGATGCCATCCGCGCCGGGCACCCAGCCCGCCTGATCGAGCAGCTTCTTGGCGGCCTCGGGGTCGTACTTCACGCGCGACGAAAGGTCCACGTAGCCCGGTGTTTTGGAGGCCAGGACACTGGTGGCGACCTTGAACTGCGGACCCAGCACGGTGTCCACGAGTTCCTTGCGGTTGATGGCGGGCACCAGCGCGGCCCGCACCGCGGCATCGCGCAGCGGCCCGCGGGTCACGTTCACCTGGAGACCGAAGGGCACGCCCGGATTGGCGGTGAACTGCACGCGCCCGCCGCCCGACTCGATCTGCGGAACGTCCTGCGGCAGCGCGTCACTGATGGCATCGAGCTGGCCGGAGGCCAAGCTGCCGGTTCGGACCCCGGATTCGGGGACCACGGTGAACACGATCTTGTCCAGGTACGCCTCACCCTGCGAGGCGAAAACGGCGGAGCCCCAGGCATATCCACTGCGCTTGGACAGCGTCGCCGAGGCGTTCTGCTTCCACTCGGTGTAGGTGAAGGGGCCGCTGCCGATATTCGTCCCCACGCAGCGCTCGTCGGCCGTTTTCGCGACCGTGGCATCGGATTGAATGCCGAGCTGCGGAGTCGAGGTGGCTTGCAGGAACTGGGCATTGGGCCCACTGAAGTCCACCCGCACGGTATGCGGATCCACCACGGTGCTGCCGATGTAACCGGCCAGGTAGCTCGCGCCCAGCGGGGCCTTCGCACCGCCGAGGGCCACGATGGCGTCGAAGTTCTTGCGCACCGAATCCGCGGTCAGCGGCGTGCCGTCGCTGAAGGTGATGCCGTCGCGCAGATGGAAGGTGAAGGATTTGGCGTCCGGGGAGACGGTCCAGCTGTCGGCCAACCAAGGCTTCAACTGACCGGTGTCCGGATCCTGATCGACCAGTGAATCCACGATCTGGCGGGTCACGTAAATGGTCTGATTGGTCGCCGACTGCGCCGGATCCGAGCAGGTCGGGGCCAGTGACAGGCCGTAGCGCAGGGTGCCGCCGGTCTGCGCCGGACCCGACGGCTCGCCGTTCCCGCCCCCGTTGTCCCCACCGCCACCGCAGGCGGCAAGGGTGAACGCGGCGGCGACCGCGCCGGTCAGGGCGAGGGCACGCTTCATGAAAAATCTCCGTTTCGGGGATCTCCGGAGGGGTAGCGGTCGGCTCCGAGCGGACGGCTCGGAATGCGTTGGCGCAGTGCTGGAGCGACCTCGGACTGGAAGAGTTCGAGGCTGTCGCGGTGCTGGGCCTCGGTGCGGCCGTCGGCGTCCGCGCTCAGGTGGATCACCTCGTGGCCGAAGCGCTCGTGGTAGCGGCTCACCTTGTCCAGCACCTGCTCGGGGCTGCCGATCAGCGCCGACGAGCGGGCGGCGAAGTCCTCGACGCTCTCGAACACGATGGGTACGTTGAACTTTCGCGCCACCGCCAGCCGCGCCTCGAAGATCGGGCGGTACAGGTCCAGGGCCTGCTGCGAGGTGCGTGTCACCAGGAAACCCGCGGTGCCCGCACCCACCAGCGCCTGCGCCGGATCGTGGCCGTAGGCCGCCCAGCGCTCGCGATAGTGGTCGATCAGCTCCGCGTACGGCTCGATCGGATAGGTGACATTGGCGGAGAACAGCGGATCCCCGTGCCGCGCCGCGTAATCCGCCGATTCCCGGCTGGTGGCGCTGCCGTGCCAGATGCGCAGGCGCGGCTGTAGGGGGCGGGGCAGCGCCTTGGCCTCGGTCAGCGACGGCCGGAAGCGCCCTTCCCAGGTGACGCTGTCGCTGTCCCAGAGCTTGCGGAACAGCTCGTAGCCCTCGCGATTGCGGTCCCACTGGTCCTCGGTGGTGACGTGGAACAGCTTGGCCTGGGCCGCGCCATTGCCCTTGCCGATGATCAGCTCCAGGCGACCGTCGGAGAGATTGTCCAGCGTCGAGTAGTCCTCGAAGGCGCGCACCGGATCCAACAGGCTCAGCGTGGTGACCCCGGTGAACAGGGCCAGGCGCGAGGTGACCGCGGCAATGTGGCTGAGCACCACGGGTGGCGCGGCGGAGATGAACGGGTCCTCGTGCCGCTCCCCCACCGCGAAGCCGTCATAGCCGAGCTCCTCGGCCAGGCGGGCGCTGTCGACCACCCGCCGCAATCGCTGCCGGGGCGATTCGGTGGTGCCCGTCACCGGGTCGGGGGTATGCGTGATCAGGGTCAGCAGCAGGAATTTCACCGCTCATCCCTTCTTCTTGGGCAGGCCGGGGGGATTGATGCGGGACTGCTTCACGGCCTCGCCGCCCAGGCCCCAGCGGTCGAGGACCTTCTGGTAGGTGCCGTGGTCGATGGCGTACTGGATGGCCTGCTGCACCACGCCGATCAGGCCGTTGTCCTTGCGGGTCATGGCGGCGATCTCGGCCTGCAGGGCGTCACCCGCGCCGGACCAGGTGGTCAGCACCTTGGTGCCGGTGGTGGCCGAGTGGTACTGGGCCGACGGGTTGGGGCCGACATAGCCGTCGATGCGATTCGAGGACAGCGCCAGGTAGTAGTCCGAAGGCTGCTGGTAGTAGGCCAATTCCAGCTTGGGCAGCCCCTCGGCCACGTTCTGGTCGTTCCACGCCACCAGCAGCTGCTCCTGATTGGTGCCGGAGGTGACGCCGATCTTCTTGCCCGCCAGCGACTTCCGGTCCTGATAGGTCCAGGTCGAATCCTTGGGCACCTCGAGGGCGATATTGTCCAGGCGGTAGGTCGCGAAGTCGTACTTCTCCTTGCGCTCCTCGGTGACCGTGGCGTTGGAGACGAACAGATCGGCCTCGCCGGAGTCGATCTTCACGAAGTTCTGCGCCCAGTCGCCATTGCGGCGGTCCACCTTCAGGCCGAGGATGTCGCCGATCAGAATGGACAGGTCCACCTCGGAGCCGACAATGGTGCGGTCGTCGGTGGCGTAGAAGCTCAGCGGCGGTGTCGCGCCGATGGTGCCGGTGACCACCAGCGTGCCGCGGTCGCGAATGGCCTGCGGGACCTGCGCGGCAATGGCATCCACCTTGTCGGCGTGAATGCGCCCGGCCTGCTCCGGCGACAGATCGTAGGACAGGCCGTTCACGCTGCGGGTGCTCTCCGCCCCGCCGTCACCCTTGCCGCCGCACCCGCCCACCAACAGGCTCAGCAGGGTGACGGCGATCAAGGCGCTGGTCCGTCTGCGACGGCTCGCCAGGGACATGGGCGGATTCCTTACTAATTGGGGACGTCAGAGGACGTGTGCGAGAAAGGCTTTGGTGCGCGGATGCTCCGGGCTGTCCAGCACCCGGGCGGGTGGACCCTGTTCGACAATGCGGCCCGCGTCCATGAGCACCACGGTGTCGGCGACCTCGCGAGCGAAACCGACCTCGTGGGTGACGATCACCAGCGTGGACCCGCCGCGCGCCAAATCCTTGATGACATCGAGGACCTCGCCGACCAACTCCGGATCCAGCGCGGAGGTGGGCTCGTCGAACAACACCACCTCGGGCCGCAGCGCCAGGGCCCGGGCGATCGCCACCCGCTGCTGCTGCCCGCCCGAGAGTCGACTCGGATACTCATCGGCCTTGTCCGCCAAGCCGACTCGTGCCAGCAGCTCCAGTGCCTCGGCATTCACCTCGGCCTTGGGGCGGCGTTGGGTGGCCACCGGGGCGAGCGTCACATTCTCCCGAACCGTCAGGTGCGGAAAGAGATTGAAGTTCTGAAAGACGAATCCGATGCGGGCCCGCTGCCGCAGGATCTCCCGCTCGTGCAGTTCGTAGAGCTTGTTGCCCTTGCGGCGATAGCCGACCAGCTCGCCGCCGACCCGCACGGTACCGCCGTCCACCTGCTCGAGGTGGTTGATGGTGCGCAGCAGCGTCGACTTGCCGGAGCCGGAGGGGCCCAGGATGACCGTGACCTCACCGGGCCGGACCGCCAGATCGATACCGGCGAGCACCTCGTTGCGGCCGAACGACTTTCGGACACCGCGCACTTCGATCGCGAACTCGCTCACCAGCGGTCACCGCCCTTCGCGGCGGAACCCCGCGCGCGATCACCCTTCGAGTAATGCCGCTCGATGTAGTACTGGATGATGCTCAGCACCGTGGTGAGCAGGATGTACCAGACCGTCGCCACCATGAGCAGCGGCACCACCCGGCCATTGCGGCCGTAGATCACCTGCACCTGGTAGAACAGCTCCGCGATGGCCATGACCGAGACGATCGAGGTGCCCTTGAACAGGCTGATCACCTCATTGGCGGCATTCGGCAGAATCCCGCGCATGGCCTGCGGGACCACGATGGTGAAGAACTGGCGTCGCCACGGCAGCCCCAGCGACCGCGCCGCCTCCCACTGCCCCTGGTCCACCGAAATGATCCCGGCCCGAATGATTTCCGCGGAATAGGCGGCCTGATGCAGGGCCAGGCCGATGACGGCGGCGGTGAATCCGCTGATCACCCCATTGGTCTGGAAACGCACGACCTCCGGCCCGAAGGGAATGCCCAGCGACAGCGTTTTGTACAGATACGCCAGGTTGAACCAGAACAGCAATTGCACGATCAGGGGAATCGAGCGGAAGGCCCAGATATAGGTCCACGAAATCGCGTGCAGCACCGGACTTTTCGACAATCGGCCAATGGCCAGCCAAACGCCCAGAAAGAAGCCGAGCAGGGTGCCCCAGAAGGTTAGTTCCAGGGTCACCTTCAGTGCCGACAACACCGATTTCGCGGTGAAGTACTGCGCGAAAGTGCCCCAGTCCCAACCGGCATTGGTGATCAGCCCGTGTGCGAACTGGGCGACCAGCACCAGTGCGACGGCGGCCGTAGCCCAGCGCCACGGATGCCGGGTCCGGACGATCGGCAGATCGCCGTCCTCGGGTTCGGTTGCCGCCACCGGGTGTTCGGTTGTCACCGACTGCGCGGATGCCGCCAGGGTGCTCATGAAACCGACGATACGAAGCCCCGCCGCCGCTGTCGCCGGTCCCGATCAGGCTGAATTCAATTGCCCGACAGGTGATTTCCCCTCGAATGCGCGGAAAATACTGCGATGGAAGACCAGCGGCTCCGAGTCGGAACTCACGCTGACCCGGTGCACCCGCAACAGCACGACGGCATGATCCCCCGCCGGAACCTGCTCGTGCACCGAGGTCTCCAACCAGGCGGTGGCCCCGCCCACGAAGGCCGCGTTCCCATTGCCCGTGTGCAACTCGACATTGCGGAACCGATCCCCGCGCCGTGAACTCAGGCTCCGCGCCGCCGGTTCCTGCTCGCTGCTGAGCAGACTCAACCCGAGCCGGGACGCCTGCTCCAACCGCGGCCAGGTCTCCGAGGTGTACTGAACGCAGATCGACACCAGCGGCGGATCCAGCGACACCGGCACGAAGGTGCTGGCCACCAGCCCGTACGGCGTCCCACCGATCCGCGCGCAGACCGCCACCACCCCGCTGGGGAAGTGCGCGAAAGTCCGTCGTAGATCGGCTCCGTCGACGGGAGCAAGCGCCGCAGCCGCGCCGTGAATCGGGGATATCTTGCCCAGAGACTCAGTGGTCAGCTCGCCCATCACTCGAGTCCAGCACCGCCCCCGACGCGGCGACAGGATTGGGCTCACACCGATTACAAACGAACCCCCGCCCGACAGATGTCGAGCGGGGGTTCGAGTGCGCGCGTGGCACGCGGAATTACTTGGGCACGTTCAGCGTCGGCTGGTTGATCGTGACGAAGTAGTTGTAGGCGGCCGCGATGGCGATCGGGGCGGTCACGAAGAGCTGACCGGCGATGGTGCCCAGGAAACCGACGGCGGCCATACCGCCGATGCAGCCGATCACACCGGCGGGCAGGAACGGACCGAACAGACCGACAATGGTGGCCGAGGCGACACCCGCGCCCACGACCGCGCCGAGCGCGCAACCGACGGCCGCGCCGCCGATGCCGCCGACCAGGGTGCCGATGGTGGCACCGGTGGAGATGGTGTCGCGCATGCGGTTCCAGGCCGCCTGCTCACGGTCGTAGTCCGACTTCCACGGAGCCTGATCCTCGTACGGGAGGTTGACGTCCTTGGCCTGCGCGACCGGCTTGTAGGTCGCGTGGTCCATATCGACCTGCGGGGTCAGGGTGGCGGTGTGGTCGGAGATGTTCGCGGCGATCGGGAATTCGAAATCGTCGATGTGGATGCTCAGCGGCATACCGGCCACGACGGTGCCATTGGCGGCCTTGATTTCGAAGTTGCCGTTCTCGACGACCATGGAACCGGCATCCGTGCGGATGATGGTGCTCGAGTCGGAGGTGGTGGCGGTGTAGTCGATCACGCCATTGTCGGCGGCGGGGGCCGCGTTCACGGTACCGGCGGTGACGCCCATGGCCGCGATCACCAGCGCCGCGGTCGCGGCGAAATTCTTGAAGCGCATGAAATTTCGTTCCCTCATCAGACGGTCCGCCAGATATGGACCGGACCGCATGATCGAAACGGTCCGACGCGAACGAAGTATGTCCCAAAGGTACCGATTCGGTGAACACTTTCGAGGGGAGAATCAGCCCGACATTGGGAAACCCGCCCGATCATTCGATCGAGCGGGCTGTCCCGATGAGGTAATGCTGATTCCTATAGAGCCCCTTGCTCTTTCAGTCGGTCGCGGTATTACTTGGGCGCGACGACGTGCGGCTGGTTGATGGTGGTGAAGTACTGGATCGCGGCGGCGATGGCCACCGGAGCCGTGATGAACAGCTGGCCCGCGATGGTGCCCAGGAAGCCGACGGCACCCGCGCCGACGAGGCAGCCGATGATCGGACCCGCGCCGAACAGGGTGGCGAGCACACCGGTGGACAGTGCGCCGACGCCGAAGCCCAGCACGCAGCCGACGGCCGCGGCACCCAGACCACCGACCAGGGTCGCGATGGTCGCGCCCAGGGAGATGGTGTCCTTCATGCGGTTCCAGGCGGCCTGCTCACGGTCGTAGTCCGACTTCCACGGAGCCTGATCCTCGTACGGCAGCGCGACATCCTTGGCGACCGGCGCGTAGGTCGCGTGGTCCATGTCGTACTGCGGAGTCAGGGTCGCGGTGTGGTCGGCGATCTCCGCGGCGATCGGGAACTCGAAGTCGTCCACCCGGAACTTCAGCGGCATCCCGGCGACAACGTTGCCGTTGGCGGCCTTGATCTCGAAGTTGCCGTTCTCCACGACCATCGAACCGGCATCCGTGCGGATGATGGTGTTGGTATCGGTGCTGGTGGCGGTGTAGTTGATCGGCGCGTTGGTGTCCGCGGCGGGCGCGGCGTTCACGGTACCGGCGGTCACGCCGAGCGAGGCGACGACCAGGGCGGAGACCGCGGTGAATTTCTTGAGACGCATGTGTTTTGGAGATCTCTCTTCGGATGAGCAGATGCGTCCCAGGGGAACATGGTCAGGTGTCTCCCCTGGGACGCTGTGATGGAAACCCGCCTTTACAAACGCAATGTGGCAGGCGGGTTCCCCGCGGATGAACCTTTGCCCATCGGTTGCCGTAATTCTTACTTGGCGGCGTTGAACGGCTGGTTGATGGTCGTGAAGTATTGCACCGCAGCGGCGATCGCCACCGGCGCGGTCACGAACAGCTGACCCGCGATGGTGCCGAGGAAGCCGACGGTGGAAGCGCCGACGACGCAGCCCAGCAGCGGGCCCGCACCGAACAGGGCCAGCAGCGCACCGGTGGCGGTCAGACCGACCGCCGCACCCGCGGCGCAGCCCAGGGCCGCACCACCGAGGCCACCGACCAGCGTGCCGACGGTCGCACCCAGTGAGATGGTGTCCCGCAGGCGGTTCCACGCGGCCTGTTCCCGGTCGTACTGGGTCTTCCAGGGCGCCTGGTCCTCGTACGGCAGCGCGACCGGCTTGTACACGGCGTGCGATTCGTCGAGCTGCGGGGTCAGGGTGGCGGTGCGATCGGAGATATCGGCCGCGATCGGGAACTCGAAATCATCGACCCGGAACTTCAATTCCGTGCCCGCGACCGTGGTGCCATTGGCCGCCTTGATCTTCAGCACGCCGTCCTCGACCGCCAGCGAACCGGCGTCGGTGCGAATGATCGCGCCGGTATCGGTGACCTGGCCGGTGTAATTGATGGCACCGCCGTCGGCCGGGGCCGGTCCGGCGTAGGCCGTCCCCGCCGTCACGCCGGTCGCCGCGATCACCAAGGCCGCGATTCCGGCGAATTTCCTCATCTTCATTCTGGTACTGCTTCCCACTGCCGCGAACTGATCTCTGTCGGCGGCAAGCATTAAGCAACCCCTCAGGATTCTGGAGGTTAAAAACCAGCTTGATTCTGGCGGCCGGGGCCGAACGGGATTACTTCGTCTTCGCGGCCGCCTTGGCCTGTTTCTTGAATTCCCGCACCTGCGTGAGGGATTCGGCGTCGGTGACGTCCGCGACCGAGCGCCGCGAGCCGTCCTCGCCGTACGCGCCCGCCGCCTCGCGCCAGCCCGCCGCGGTCAGCCCGCGCTGTTTGCCCAAGAGCGCCAAGAAGATTCGGGCCTTCTGATCGCCGAACCCGGGCAGCTTCTTGATCCGCTTCAGCACTTCCTTGCCGTCCGGATCACCCTCGGTCCACAGCGCCGACGTATTGCCGTCGTAGTTCTCGACAATGTAGCGGGCCAGTTCCTGCACCCGACGCCCCATGGAACGCCCGTAACGGTGGATGGCGGGCGGGGTCGCGGCCAGCTCCTCGAATTCCTCGGGGTCGGCGGCGGCGATCTTGTGGATATCGAAGCCGCCCATTCGGTCGGCGAGTTTCCAGGGCCCGCGGAATGCGTGCTCCATGGGGAACTGCTGATCCAGCATCATTCCGACCAAGAGGGCGAAATCATCGGTCGAAAGCAGCTCGTCGGCATCGGATTCCTGCGCAATACACAGCGTGCGGCTCACCATGCCTCGATCATCCCATTACTCGTGCGTCACCGTGACACGGGTCACCCCTGAGCGTCGAAAAGGCTAGGCTTCGGCCATGCCCGACACCATGGCTAATTCTTCAGTACGAACCGCGTCGCACCCCGACGCCGCATCGCTGGAGCGCAGCGGAGGCGCGATGGACCCAGCCGGACTGCGACCGGACCGATTCGACCGCGATGGGCAGGATCAGCTCGTCGACGTCAACGATCTGCAGGCGGCCCTGCCGGGCATCCGGCGGCTGCGGGCCTGGGCCCACGACGCCCTGGCCACCCAACCCGGCGAGAGCGCCATCGATATCGGATCCGGTACCGGGTCGGAGGTGTTGACCCTGGCCGCCAAGGTCGGGCCCACCGGCACCGCGCTCGGCGTGGAACCCGACCCGGACCTGCTGCTGGCCGCCGAACGCCGCGCCGCACAGGCCGGATCCACCGCCACCTTCGTCAGCGGTGACGCCTACGGCCTGCCCGTCGGGAGCGAGAGCTTCGATGTGGCGCTGTGCGAGCGCGTCTTCGGGCATCTGACCGCCCCCGCCCGCGCGGCCGGTGAGATCGCCCGCGTGCTGCGCCCCGGCGGGCGCGTGGTGGTCATGGACTCCGACTGGGGCACGGCCATCGTGCATCCCGGCGATCGGCACGTGGTGCACGAGGTCATCGAGACCATGATCGCGGGCACCACCAATCCCTTCGCGGGCCGCCGCCTGGCCGGGCAGCTCACCGCGGCCGGACTCGTCGTCGACGACATCGGCTCGCACGCGCTCATCCAGGACGGCGGCGTCGGCGCGGGCGCGCTGGTGGCGCGCGTCGCCGATCGCGCCGTCGCGCGCGGTTCGATCACCGAACGCCAGCGCGACCAGTTGCTCGCGGACCTGGAGGCCGGTGCGGCCAGCGGCGACATCCACCTGTCGGTGACCATTTTCGCCGTGCTGGCCCACAAGCCGCACTGATCCGAAAAGACAAGAGGCGCGCACCGTTTCGGGGTGCGCGCCTCTTATTTCTTTGCGTCTCTTACAGGTTCATGAGCTTTTCGGAGGCGGCCAGGAGGACACAGGTGGCCAGGCCGTCCATCGCCTTCTCCAGCTCCGCCGTGGACGGGAAGCTGGGCGCGATGCGAATGTTCTTGTCCTCCGGGTCCTTTCCGTACGGATAGGACGCACCGGCCGGGGTGAGCGCGATGCCCGCCTCCTTGGCCAGCGCCACCACCTTGCTCGCGGTGCCCTCCAGCACATCGAGGCTGATGAAGTAGCCGCCCTTGGGCTCGGTCCAGGACGCCACCTTGGACGCGCCCAGGCGATCCTCCAGAATCCGCAGCACCAGCTTGAATTTCGGCTCCAGGATGGCGCGGTGGCGCTGCATGTGCGCCCGCACACCCTCGGCGTCCTTGAAGAAGCGCAGGTGCCGCAGCTGGTTCACCTTGTCCGGGCCGATGGTCTTCTTGCCCAGGTGCTTCAGGTACCACTCCACATTGGCGGTGGAGGAGCCGAAGAAGCTCACGCCCGCGCCCGCGAAGGTGATCTTCGAGGTGGAGGCGAGCACGAACGGGCGGTTCGGGTGTCCGGCCGCGGCGGCCAGGCCCAGTACGTCCACCACCGGGTCGGCGGTCTCGGTGAGCGGGTGCACCGCGTAGGCGTTGTCCCACATGAGCCGGAAGTCCGGCGCGGCGGTGGGCATCGAAACCAGCTCCCGGACAACGGCTTCGGAGAAGGTGATGCCGGTCGGGTTGGAGTAGTTGGGCACCGCCCACAGGCCCTTGATGCTGGGGTCGGAGGCCACCAGCTCCGCGATCAGGTGGACGTCGGGGCCGTCACCCTTCATCGGGATCGGGATCATCTCGAAGCCGAGCGCCTCGGTGATGGCGAAGTGGCGGTCGTAACCCGGGACCGGGCACAGGAACTTGAGCACCGGCTCGTCGATCCAGCGGCGCACCGAATCCGCGTTGCCGTGCAGCATGGAGAACGTGAGCAGGTCGTTCATGATCTCCAGGCTGGCGTTGTTGCCCGCCAACAGGTTCGACACCGGAATGCCCAGCAGCTCACCGAAAATGGCGCGCAGCTCCGGCAGGCCGTGCAGGCCACCGTAATTGCGGACATCGGTGCCATTGGCGTCACGGTAGTCGGCGGTGCCCGGCAGCTCGAGGAGTCCCTGCGAGAGATCCAGCTGCTCGGGCGATGGCTTACCCCTCGTAATATCCAGCGTCAGCTTCTCGGTCTTGAGCTTCGCGTAGTTCGCGGTCTGCGTCTCGTGTTCCGTCACGAGTTCCGCATGGCTCATCAAACCGAATTGCGTCTGCCGAGGCATCTGACAGCCTTTCCAAGGGCGTGGGTGTATGTCGAGGGTTGCGCTCAGCGCGAACCCAACCGCCCACGTTACTAGCAGGCCACTCCGATTCGGCAGCGATATACGGAGTCCCACGGTAACCACCAAAGAGTCCCGCTGTGCCCACCAAAAAGAAAGGGGACCCAGCGCACCCGGCAGAGCCCGTTGACCCTTGCTGCCTTCCGGCCCTGGGGGAGTTCACAGGATGCGCGCCGCGCTGGATCCGTCGGCCAGTGTAGCGGCTCACCGAGACCCGTGCCGCCCGGGGTCGATACGATGCCTGCGATACGCGGGGTCTCCCGCTCATTTCCGGAGGGGAAAGATCACATGACGAGTTCCGAACCAGGACCGGGCGGGCCACACGACCCGGCGAAAGCCCAGGAGACGGCGCAATGGTGGGCCACCCCGCCCACCGGAACCGATTCCGGCCAACCGGTTCAGGGCGCGGACCCGACCATGCTCAACTACGCGTCCGGGGGTATGCCGCCCTACACCCCACCCGCCCAGGCCATTCCGCCCGCGCAGTCCGGTGGCGGCTATCCGCAACAGCCGATGACCGGCGGCTACGGTCAGCCGGTGTCCGGCGGTTTCCCGCAGCAGCAGTACCCGCCGCAGCAACAATTCGCCCCGCACCAGCAGTACACCCCGACACCCCCGGTCGCGCCCGCCTACGGCTACGCCGCGCCGCCGCCGCGTTCCGGCGGCAACAAGACCGGCTGGATCATCGGCGGTGTCGTCGGCCTGGTGGTGATCATCGGCGTGATCATCGGCGCGGTCGCGCTCAGCGGCGGCAACTCCCCGCTCGGTGACGACAAGAAGAAGAACGCCGGGAAGTACACCATGGACGGTGTCACCAACGGCTGCAGCGTGATCGACACGTCGGTGCTCAGCAAGTTCGCCGCCAACTCCAAGGGCGCCCCCGAGCACTCCGAGACCAAGCCCACCGATTACTCGGGTGGCCGCTTCGAATGCCGCGCGGGCAACGAGGAGACCACCAAGCCCGACAAATACGGTTCCACCGACACCAACACCGCCGACCTGACCCTGGACGTGTCCTTCCTGAGCGGTTCCTCCAGCGCGTACAACCGTCCGGAGTACGACATCTGGAAGACCTCCGACACCGGCACCACCGGCAGCGGCCGCACCTCGGGTGACCTGGCCGGGATCGGCGAGGCGGGCTACTGGGTGTCCAAGTCCGACGACTACACCTACTTCACCACCACCGACTACACCTGCGCGGTCAAGGACGACAACGCCTCGGTCAAGATCGAGATCCGCCTGACCATGTACAAGGGCAAGACCGTCAGCAAGGACGACCTCGCCCAGACCTGCAAGGACCAGACCCGCAAGGCCCTGGACAACATCAAGAAGAAGTGAGTGTGAATTCGGCGGAGAAGTAGCCGCCGACCACGGCATTTGCTTCGACCAGGGGTGCACCCGGTATATTGCTCGACGGAGGATTCGCCTAGTGGCCTATGGCGCTCGCCTGGAACGCGGGTTGGGTTAACAGCCCTCAGGGGTTCAAATCCCCTATCCTCCGCTTCGAAGGCCCCGGCCGGACTCAGTCCGGCCGGGGCCTTCCGCTATTCGGGCGCTCCGAGCTCCGGCAAAGCGGTATCGACCTCCCGCAAAGCGGTGGCGACCTCGTCCACCGCGGCCTCCAGCAAACTCGCGTACCGGTCGGGATCGGGGAGCACGGCGGGATCGGCGTGGACGGAGAGGGTGAGGGTGTCGCCGAGGCCGTGCAGACCATGGGTCAGATGCATGACCGCGCCCAGGGCCGGGAACCCGGCGGTGAAGCGCACCGCACCGCCGCCGAACTCGAGATCCGCGGCACCCCGGTCGACGCTCGACACCACGGTGTGACCCGAAACTCGTTCGGGGAGTACGTCGATCGGCGCGTGAGCCACGTCACGGTGGAGCAGTGGGGCGGGCAGGACCGCGGTCACCGCGTCCCGCGCGCCCTGGAGCGGATGCGCGGCACGCTCCCGGCGCGCGGCCAGATCGGCGGCAATGCGGGCGGCCCGGGCGCGCGGGTCCGGTTCGGCGACGGCCAGATCCACCGACAGATCGCGGTAGCCATTGCGGCCGGTGCCGGTCTCGACGATCGCCATGGGCACCTGGGCGCGCAGATCATCGATCGGCTCGCCCGTTTCGCGCAGGTGGCGCTCGAGCGCGATCGACACCGCCGCGAGGAACACAACCGTCACAGAGTGGCCCGGGACCCGCAGCCGGTTCTTGTCGCACACCAGCATTCGCACGGAGTGCGAGGTCGGCACCGCGCCGCCGCCATTGAGGACGTTCGGTTGTGTATCCGGTGCGGGTGGCGGCAGCGCACCGGCGGCCGTCAGCTCGGCGAGGCGGCGTTGCGCGCGGGCGGCGCTCAGCCCGCGAACGACGGTGCGGGCCATACCGATCGGGACTCCGGGTATGGCGGCGGTAGCGGAGAGGACGCTCATTACCGACTCGCGAATCTGGTCCGGCACCAAACGGTGAATGACCGGTGCGGCAGCACCCTTACCGGGTGCTGCCGAAAATTCGCTCCGCCCGAACAACTCTCGTGCGATGAGGGCCGCACGCCGCCCGTCGGCCAGGGCGTGCGATAGCTGGAGCACCGCTACGAGCGCGGACTCGCCGGTAGCAAAACCCGGTGCGTCCCGGACATTTCGGAAGACGTGCAGCCGCCAGGGGCGGTCCTCGGCGCGGAGACCACTGCCGACCAGGCCTCCCACGGCGGCGGTGACATTCGCCCATGTCGCCGCCTCCAGTTCGTGCTCGACAAACTGGTCATTCGTGAATTCGCAAGGCGCCCAAATCGGATACGCAATGTTCGCAGGAGTGTCCAGCACGTGTATCAGCAAATCCGGAACATGCTCGACCCGCTTCGCCACGGCCGCCCGCAGCCGCTCCGTATCGCTTCCGGCGTCGACGAAGCAGTAGAGCAGGAACAGGTCGTTGCGCGTGCGCGCGGACAGCCAGTACATGGCGGCGTCCCGGGCGGCGAGGGAATTCACCCCGAGCACCCTAACGAAACTCCATACGACGCACCGGCTCTGGGTGCTACCGTTTGTAGTAGAAGCCAATCACTGTCCCGGGGGCGGGTGACCGCATATGGCAACCAAACTGGCGATTCAGGCCAATGA
Source organism: Nocardia sp. CDC160 (assembly GCF_035818795.1). Taxonomy (NCBI): domain Bacteria; kingdom Bacillati; phylum Actinomycetota; class Actinomycetes; order Mycobacteriales; family Nocardiaceae; genus Nocardia; species Nocardia sp. CDC160. The sequence goes on from NZ_JAYKYT010000001.1 coordinate 1,124,251, forward strand.
GGCGGACGAGCGGTACCAGGGTGCCGCATTCCTGAAAAGATCCATCAACAAGGTCTTTCCGACCCACTGGTCGTTCCTGCTCGGCGAAATAGCGCTCTACAGCTTCATCATTCTGCTGCTCTCCGGCGTCTATTTGACCTTGTATTTCGATCCGTCCATGCAGGACGTGACCTACAACGGCGCCTATCAACCGCTGCGCGGGGTCACCATGTCCCGCGCCTACGAGTCCGCGCTCAATATCTCCTTCGATGTGCGCGGTGGCCTGTTCGTGCGGCAGGTACACCATTGGGCCGCACTGCTGTTCACCGCGTCCATGATCGTGCACATGTGCCGGATCTTCTTCACCGGCGCGTTCCGCAAGCCGCGTGAGGCCAACTGGGTGCTCGGCGCGCTGCTGTTCATCATGGCCATGTTCGAGGGCTTCTTCGGCTACTCGCTGCCCGACGACCTGCTCTCGGGCACCGGCCTGCGCGCCGCCTTCGCGGGCATCACGCTGGGCAGTCCGGTCATCGGCACCTGGCTGCACTGGCTCATGTTCGGCGGCGACTTCCCGGGCAACATCATCATTCCGCGGCTCTACATCGCCCACGTGCTGCTGCTGCCGGGAATCATGTTGGCGCTCATCGTGGTTCACATCGCGCTGGTCTGGTACCAGAAGCACACGCAGTACCCGGGGCCCGGACGCACCGAGAAGAATGTCATCGGCACCCGCATCGTGCCGGTGTTCTCGCTGGATCAGGGCGCGTTCTTCGCCTTCACCCTGGCGGTGCTGTCGATCATGGGCGGGGTGCTGCAGATCAATCCGATCTGGAACCTGGGTCCCTACAATCCTTCTCAGGTCTCGGCGGGTACTCAGCCGGACTTCTACATGATGTGGACCGACGGCTTCCTGCGTCTGTTCCCGGCCTGGGAGCTGTACATCTTCGGGCACACCGTGCCCGGCGCGTTCTCGGTGGCGCTGTTCATGCCGCTGATCTTCACGCTGATCATCGCCTATCCCTGGATCGAGAAGCGGCTCACCGGCGATCGGGCCCGGCACAATCTGCTGCAGCGTCCGCGCGATGTGCCGGTGCGCACCTCGATCGGGGCCATGTCGCTGAGCTTCTATCTGATCCTCACGCTGGCCTGCGTCAACGACATCATCGCCTACAAGTTCGACATCTCCCTCAATGCCACCACCTGGGCCTTCCGCATCGCGCTGCTGACCGTGCCGCCGCTGGCCTACACCATCGCCTACCGGCTGTGCCTGGGTCTGCAGCGCAGCGATCGCGCGGTGCTCGAGCACGGCATCGAAACCGGTGTGGTGCGGCGACTTCCGCACGGTGAGTACATCGAGATCCATCAGCCGCTGGGGCCGGTGGACGAGCACGGCCATCCGATTCCCCTGGAGTATCAGGGCGCTCGCGTGCCTCGGAAGATGAACGAGCTGGGGGTAGCGGGCAGCCCCGGCACGGGTGCGTTCTTCTGGGCGGATCCGCCGCAGGAGCGCGAGCTCAATGCCGCCAACGACCGCGAGGCCGAGCATGCGCAGCTGGCGGTGCTGCGGCGGGCGCAGGAGGCGGCCGCGGGCAACGGCAGTTCCGGCAACGGTCAGCGGGCGGGGCACAGCGGAACCACCGAGCCCTAGCCGCCGTACGAGTACTGGCCGCCGTACACACGAGTGAAGCCCCGAGTCTCCGGGACTCGGGGCTTCGCTTTGCTCCCGGTGGGGCCGCGGTCAGGCCCCGCGGTGCCGATCAGGCCCGCTTGAACTCCCCGTCGGAGACGCCCGCCATGAAGGCATCCCACTCGCCCGGGGTGAAGGCGAGGATCGGCCCGCCACCGTGATCCTTGCTGTCGCGCACGGCGACATTGCCGTCGCGGAGAAACGCGACCTCTACGCAGTTGCCATTGGGGCCACTGTGTTTGCTCTTACGCCACACGGCGCCTGTGAAATCCACGTTCACGGTCCTAGCTCCTTTGCTGCGTCAAGTACGAGATCTTGCTGGCATCGATCTTGGCGACCTCGGAATCCATCGAGATTCACGAATCCCGGTTACGCCGCGGGTCGCACGCAAACGCTCCGTACAACCGGTTCTCTGCACTTCGCGATGGGAATGCACCCCCGATGGCCGTTCCCGCGCTAAACACTAGCAGGGTTCGTCATAAGGAGATCGCATTCTTTCGTTTTCAATCAGCAAATTTGCGGCAAGGTTAGCCAGCTAATTATTTGCACGAAAATAGCCCTAATTTGAGGCTTTTGAATTTCAGAAGTCCGAATTCCGTTGTCGTGTCATTGATGAGCCCGGCGAGAAACACGGTGCGCGGCGCGGCACCCGCCATGGGGAATCATGGAGGGCATGCCCGAGGACACCCGCGAAGACGCCGAACGGGACCGCGACGAGAACGGACGCGCCCGGAATGCCCGACCCCGTGACCGTTTTGGGCGGCCCCTCCCGTTCGGCAGCGCGGGTGTCCCCCGCATCCCCGATGATCTCGAACTGCCGCCCGCCGAGACGCTCGACTATGCCCAACGCCTGATCGATGACGGCCTGGCCTTTAACGCGCACGAGGTACTCGAGGCGGCCTGGAAGAACGGTCCGTTCGCGGAGAAGTCGCTGTGGCAGGGCCTCGCGCAATTTGCCGTTGGGCTGACCCACATTCAACGCGGAAATCCGAAGGGCGCTCGCACGCTGCTGGAACGGGCGGCCCAGCGCCTGGCCGCCTACGGCCCGGCACCCTACGACATCGACTCCGCCGGGCTGCTGGCCTGCGCCGACGCCCTGCTCACCGCGCTCGACCAGGGAAACCCGGTGTCCGAGAACGACCTTCGACCGCGACTCACAATCTCGCACTGAATTCACAATTCACTTCCGGACGCACACCCGGTGTGCGCGCTCGCAAGAAGGCGCGGGACCGGCGGCCATGCGAAGGATGCGAACTACCATCGACAGACATGCCCACCGACCCCGCCACAGCAAAGCCCGGGAACGGCCGCTTCGCGCCGAGCCCCTCCGGCGATCTACACCTGGGCAACCTGCGCACCGGACTGCTGGCCTGGCTGTTCGCCCGCTCGACCGGACGCGGATTCCTCATGCGGGTCGAGGATCTGGATCGAGTGCGCAAGGGTGCGGCCGAACGGCAGCTCGAGGATCTCGCGACCCTCGGCCTGGACTGGGATCCGCCGGTGGTGTGGCAGTCGCGGCGACTCCCGCTGTACGAGGCGGCCATCGCACGCCTGACCGCGGCCGGGCTGACCTACGAATGCTTCTGCACGCGTAGGGAAATCCAGCAGGCCGTCACCGCGCCGCACGGACCCATGGGCGCGTATCCCGGAACCTGCCGCACCCTCACCGAACAAGAGAAGCGGCAGCGCCGAGACGAAGGCCGACCCGCCGCGCTCCGGTTGCGCGCGGACGTCACCGAATTCACCGTCACCGATCGGCTGCTCGGTGAATATCGCGGCGCGGTGGACGATCTGGTGTTGCGCCGCGGCGACGGCACCCCCGCCTACAACCTCGCGGTCGTCGTCGACGACGCGGACCAGGGCATCGATCAGGTGGTGCGCGGCGACGACCTGCTGCCCTCCACCCCGCGTCAGGCCTATCTGGCAACCCTGCTCGGACTCCCCGTGCCCGAATACGCCCACGTGCCGCTGGTGCTGAATACCGCGGGCCAGCGCCTGGCCAAACGCGACGGCGCGGTCACCCTGCGGGATCGGATGGCGCTCGGCGAAACCCCGGAGTACGTACTGAGCGTGCTGGCGGAGTCCCTCGGCTACACCGGCGCAACCACGCCGTCGGCGCTGCTCGACAAATTCCGACCGGAAGACCTGCCGCGCGAACCCTGGACACTCGACGCTAACGGGTTGTTGCAACCCAGCTGATATACGTAACGTACGCACTCGACCAGATCCCGAACGAATTCGACGAGGACGGCGAAACAATGACGAGCGGTGGGTACGACCCCAACCAATATCCGCAGGGCGGCCAGCCGTATGGGCAGCAGCCTTACGGGCAGCAGCCCCAACAGCCGTACGGGCAGCAGCAGCCCTACGGTCAGTCCGATCCCTACGGTCAGCAGCAGCCGCAGCAGCCGTACGGTCAGCAGCCCTACGGCCAGCAGTCCGACCCGTACGCTCAGCAGCAGCCGCAGTTCGGTCAGCAGCCGTCGTTCGGTCAGCAGGATGCCTACGGCCAGCAGCAGCCCTACGGTCAGCAGCCGTACCAGCCCTACCCGGGCGGCGGCCAGCCCGGTTACGGCGCACCGGGTTTCGGTGGCTCGCAGCCCGGTGATCTGTGGGTTCGCTTCGGCGCCCGCGTCATCGACTACCTGATCGCCGGTATCCCCACCGGCATCGTCGTCGGAATCCTGGAGGCCGCCATGGGCGGCGGGATCAGCGCGTCGATCCTGGGTTCGGTCATCTCCGCCGCGATCATCACCGCCTACTTCGTGCTGATGGAGACCCAGAACAACGGTCAGACCCTCGGCAAGAAGCTGCTCGGCCTGCGCGTCATCGGCCCGGGCGGCGCGCCGCTGGATGTCGCCACCTCGCTGAAGCGCAATATCTTCGTCGCGGCCGACATCGTCTACTGCCTCGGCAACCTGGTCAGCATCGGCCTGATGATCTGGGCCGCGATCTCCATCGAACAGGACCCGAACAAGCAGGGCTGGCACGACAAGTTCGCGGGCGGCACCCAGGTGCTCAAGGGCTGAGACCCGGACCCGACGGACCGAGACTCGGACCCAACAAAAGTGGGGCGCATCCTTGCGGATGCGCCCCACTTTTGTTGCCGCACAGCCTTTCAGCTGTAGCTCGTGCTCCAATCCCCCAAGGCGATGAGGAGCACCAGCAGCCCGAGGCCGATCACCACTCCGGCCGCGCCCACCCAGATGCCGCCCAGCGCGAGCCCGCGGCCCTGCTGCTGTGGATTGGACTTGATCTGATTGAGCGAGACGATCCCCAGCACCAGGCCGACAATCGAGATCAGCGGGATGAACAGGCACATGAACATGCCCGGCAGGCCGACGATCGACACGATCAGCGAGGCGATGGCCAGCGAATTGGTCTGCTGGGTCGGCAGGCTGTAACCGTAGGGCTGATAACCCGGGTAGCCGTAGCCCGGCGGCTGCGCCCCACCACCCTGCACCTGGCCCGCGGGCGGATATCCGGCAGTCGGATTCGCCTGTGGCTGAGGGTAATTCGGATACACCGGCTGCGGTGGCGGCGTCAGCGGCGGATTCTGATACTGGGGCGCGGAGGTGTAACCGGCCGGGGGCGGCGACGGTTGCGGCTGTGGTGCCGCGGGTGGAGTCTGGGGCACGGAGCTCTCGCCGCCGTACTGTTTCCACCACTCGTCGGAATCGCCGGGATTCGTCATTCGCTCAGCCTAGGACACCCATGGTTCCGTGCGTATCGGTCCAGGCAGGGATACTTTCCGCGTGAGCGAAACGAAAACGGTCGAAAACGACCGATCTGGACACCCCACGCCGGAGCACGCCGCATTCGCGGACGCGGCGGGGGGATATTTCACACCGGTGGCGGTGGCCTTCACCGCCGTACTGCTGATCTCCAATGTCTGCGTCGCCAAGGGCGTGCAGTTCTTCACCGGACACCATGTGTCCCTCGGCCCCATCACCGTGCTGCCCCTCACCATGGACGGCGCGTTCTTCCTCTTCCCCATCGCCTACGTCATCGGCGACATCCTCAGCGAGGTCTACGGCTTCCGGGCGACCCGCCGCATCGTCTACTACGGATTCGGCGCGCTGCTGCTCATGATCATCTGCTTCCAGGTGGTCATCAAGCTGCCCGGCAACGACAATCAGAACAGCCAGTCGTTCGCCGATGTCCTCGGCCATACCCCGCAGCTGGCCTTCGCCGGGATCGCCGGGTACTTCGTGGGTCAGTTCCTGAACTCGGTCACCCTGGTGCTCATCAAGGAGAAGACCAAGGAGAAGCACCTGTGGGCGCGACTTCTGGGCTCCACGGTGGCGGGCGAGGTCGGCGACACCTTCGTGTTCTGCTCGATCGCGGCCACCGCCATCGGTATCAACACCTGGGGCGACTACATCAACTACACGATCGTCGGCTTCGTCTGGAAGACCCTCGTCGAGATGTGCGTGCTGCCGATCAGCTACCGCTGCATCGCCTTCCTGAAGAAGCGGGAACCCTCGTATCGCCCGCGCGAGCGGTCTGCCATCTACGAGTAAGGGTTTCGGCGCGGTCGCGTCGAAACTTCCTACAGCCCAGGGGCTTTGATGCGACCGCGCCAGCGGCCCAGGAAATCGGTCTTGTAATCGTCGAAGTAGCCGCCGTCCAGGCTTTCTCGCACGCGATCCACCAGGCGCACCGTGAAGCGCTCGTTGTGGATGGTGCACAGCGTCGCCGCGAGAATCTCTTTCGCCTTGAACAGGTGATGGATGTAGGCGCGGGTGTAATTCGCGCAGGTGTAGCAGTCGCAGGTTTCGTCGATGGGCGTGAAATCGCGCTTGAAACGGGCGGTATTGATATTGAAGCGGCCCTCGTCGGTGTAGAGCGCCGCATTGCGCGCCACGCGTGAGGGATTCACGCAGTCGAAGGTGTCCGCGCCGTTCTCCACCGCGGTGAAGATGTCCTCCGGTTCGCTGATGCCGAGTAGGTGCCGCGGCTTGTGCTCCGGCAGCTCGTCACAGCACCAGCCGACAATGGTGCCCAGATTGTGCTTCTCGAGCGCGCCGCCGATGCCGTAGCCGTCGAATCCGGTTCCGGCCTCGCCGCGCAGTGCCTCGAGATCCCGGCAGGCCTTGCGGCGCAGGTCTTCGTACTGTGCGCCCTGAATCACCCCGAACAACGCCTGATACGGCCGATGCGAGCGCGCGGCGGTGAGCCGCTCGTGCTCGTCGAGGCAGCGCTTGGCCCAGCGCCGCGTGCGCTCGAGCGATTCCTCCTGGTAGCCACGGGTATTCATGAGCGTGGTGAGCTCGTCGAAGGCCATCATGACGTCCGCGCCCAGCCGATGCTGGATCCCCATGGACACCTCGGGGGTGAAGCGGTGCTTCGAGCCGTCCAGGTGCGAGCGGAAGGTGACGCCGTCGTCGTCGACGTGCGCCAGCCGCTCCTTGCCCTTGGCGATCACATCGTCGCTCTGGACGCCGACGGATTCCATGGCCAGCACCTTCTTGAAACCGACGCCCAGCGACATGACCTGGAAGCCGCCGGAGTCGGTGAAGGTCGGCCCGTTCCAGTTCATGAAGGCCGCCAGGCCCCCGGCCTCGTCGATGATGTCGGGACCGGGCTGCAGGTACAGGTGGTAGGCGTTGGCGAGCAGCGCCTGCGAGCCGATCTCCTTCATGGTCTCCGGCAGGACCGCCTTGACCGTGGCCTTGGTGCCGACGGGAGTGAAGGCGGGCGTGGCAATATCCCCATGCGGGGTGCTGATCACGCCCGTCCTGCCGTGCCGCCCTTCCAGACGGGTACCGACTTTGAACGAGAACTCGGAGGCAGCAGACACGGCCTCCATCCTCTCAGGTGGGAATCAGGCCTTTCCCGCACCCACCGCGTCCGGCTCGGGATCGTCCACATTGTTGCCCTCGCCGTCGGTGAGCGCCGCGGCGAACTGCGCGCTGTAGAGCCGGTAGTACGCGCCCCGCTCGCGCAGCAGCGTCTCGTGAGTGCCCTGCTCGACGATCTTGCCCTTCTCCATCACCACGATGGTGTCGGCATCACGAATCGTCGAAAGCCGGTGCGCGATCACGAAACTCGTGCGGTCCCGGCGCAGCGCCGCCATGGCGTGCTGCACCAGCAACTCGGTGCGGGTGTCGACCGAGCTGGTGGCCTCGTCCAGGATCAGGATCGACGGCTTGGCCAGGAACGCGCGAGCGATGGTGATGAGCTGCTTCTCACCGGCGCTGACGCCGGAGCCCTCCTCGTCGATGACGGTGTCGTAGCCCATCGGCAGGGCATGCACGAACCGATCCACGTAGGCGGCGCGGGCGGCCTCGAGGATCTCCTCCTCGGTGGCGTCGATGCGGCCGTAGGCGATGTTCTCGCGAATCGTCCCGCCGAACAGCCAGGTGTCCTGCAACACCATGCCCATGCGCGAGCGCAGGCGATCGCGGCTGATGCGGGTGATGTCGACACCGTCGATGGTGATCGCGCCGGAATCCACCTCGTAGAACCGCATGAGCAGATTGACCAGCGTGGTCTTGCCCGCGCCGGTCGGCCCGACAATGGCCACCACGTGCCCGGGTTCGGCCACCAGCGAGAGGTTCTCGATGACCGGCGTCTCCGGCTCGTAGCGGAAGGACACGTCCTCGAAGGCGACCCGGCCGCGATCCAGCGGCCGCGTATCCTCCTCCGGGTCCGGCGACTGCTCCTCGGCGTCGAGGATCTCGAAGATGCGCTCGGCCGAGGCCACACCCGACTGCAGCATGTTCATCATCGAGCCGATCTGGGTGAGCGGCTGGGTGAATCCCCGCGAGTACTGGATGAACGCCTGCACCTCACCCAGCGACAGCTGACCCGACGCCACCCGCAGGCCACCGACCACGGCGATCAGCACGTAGTTCAGGTTCCCGAGGAACATGATGGCGGGCATGATCAGCCCGGAGATGAACTGCGACTTGAACGAGGCGTTGTAGAGCTTGTCGTTGGTCTCGTCGAAGCGCTCGCCGACCTCGCGCACACGACCGAAGGCGCTGACCACCTCGTGCCCGGTGAAGGCCTCCTCGACCTGGGCGTTGACCTCGCCGGTGAACTTCCACTGGTCCACGAAGTGCGGCTTGGAGCGCTTGGCGATCTGCGCGGTCACGATGATGGCCAAAGGCACTGTGAGCAAGGCGATCAGCGCGAGCAGCCACGAGATCCAGAACATCATGATCAGGATGCCGATCACCGACAGCACATTGATGATCAGCTGGGACATGGTCTGCTGCAACGTCTGTGCCATATTGTCGACGTCATTGGTGACGCGGGAGAGCACATCGCCGCGCGGCACGGAGTCGAAATAGCGCAGCGGCAGCCGGTGCAGCTTGTCCTCGATCTGCGCGCGCAGCCGCTTGACGGTCCGGTTGATCACGATGATCAGCAGCTGGGCCTCCAGCCAGCCGAACACCGAGGCACCGATATAGAGCGCCAGCACCCAGGCCAGCACATGGCCGACCGCGACGAAATCGACTCCCACACCGGGAATCACGTTCATGTTGGCCAGCATGTCGGCGAAGTTGCCGTTGCCGGCCTGGCGCAACTCCTCGACCTTCTGGTCCTTGCTCAGCCCCGGGGACATCATCTTGCCGACCACACCGTCGAAGATGATGTTGGTGGCCTTGCCGAGAATCTGCGGACCCAGCGTGTTCAACACGACCGAGCCGACGGCCAGCAGGAAAACGACGATCAGATAGAACCGCTCGGGTGCCAGCATGCGCAGCAGGCGCTTCAGCGACGGGCCGAAGGACTTCGCCTTCGCGTCCGGCGCACCGGGATTGACGGCTCCGGGCCTCATCGCACCTCCTCCGCGCTGAACTGCGACTCCACGATCTCGCGGTACTCGGGACAGTCCCGCAGCAATTGGTCGTGGGTGCCGATACCGGCCATCGCGCCGTCCTCGAGCACCACGATCTGATCGGCGTCGCGAATCGTCGAGATCCGTTGCGCCACAATAATCACCGACGCGTCGGCGGTCTCCGGCCGCAGCGCCTCGCGCACCCGCATGTCGGTGGCCACGTCGAGGGCGGAGAAACAGTCGTCGAACAGGTAGACCCGCGGCCTGCGGACCAGCGCGCGGGCAATGGCCAGGCGCTGGCGCTGACCGCCGGAGACAGTCGTACCACCCTGTGCCACCGGCGTTTCCAGGCCCTGGGGCATCTCCCGCACGAAGTCGGCGGCCTGCGCGATCTCCAGTGCACGCCAGAGTTCCTCGTCGGTCGCGTCCGGCTTGCCGTAGCGCAGGTTCGAGGCCACGGTGCCGGAGAACAGATACGCCTTCTGCGGCACCAGGCCGATCTGCGAGCGCAGCGTCTCCAGCGGGAGGTGTCGCACATCGGTGCCACCCACATAGATCGCGCCGTCGGTGACGTCGATGAGCCGGGGAATCAAGTTGATCAGCGTGGTCTTGCCCGAACCGGTCGCGCCCACGATGGCGGTGGTGGTGCCGGGCGCGGTCTGGAATCGGATGGCCCGCAGCACCGGCTTCTCCGCGCCCGGGAACTTGAACTCCGCGAACTGCAGGTCCACCGTGGCGGCATCGCCCTTGAACTGTTGCGGCAGGCGCGGTTCGGCCACCGAGGACTCGGTGTCGAGCACCCCGCCGATGCGCTCGGCCGAGACCGCGGCGCGCGGAGCCATCATGGCCAGGAAGGAGGCCATCATGACCGCCATGAGGATATACATGATGTAGGTCAGCATCGCGGTGAGCGAACCGATCTGCATCTTGCCATCGTCGATGGCGTGGCCGCCGAACCAGATGACGCCGACCGTGGTCACATTGGAGATCAGCATGACCGCGGGGAACATGAGCGCCATGTACTTGCCGACGTAGAGCGACTGCGCGGTCAGGTCGGTATTGGCGACCCCGAAACGCCAGGTCTCCTGCCGCTCCCGCACGAACGCGCGCACCACGCGAATACCCGTGATCTGTTCGCGCAGCACCCGGTTCACCACATCGATGCGCACCTGCATACGCCGGAAACCCGGCACCATGCGGCTGATGATGAAGGCCATGGTCAGGGCGAGCACAGGCACCGCGATCAGCAGCAGCCACGACAACTGCAGGCTCTCACGCAGCGCCATGAAAATGCCGCCGACGCACATGATGGGGGCCATGACCAGGATGGTGGCGCTCATGAGGATGAGCAGCTGCACCTGACCGACGTCATTGGTATTGCGCGTGATGAGCGACGGCGCGCCGAACACCCCGACCTCACGCGCGGAGAAGGTGCCGACCCGGTGCAGCAGGGCCGAGCGCATATCGCGGCCCGCGCCCATGGCGGCCTGGGAGCCCAGATACACCGAAGCGGCGTTGGCGACGATCTGAATAGCGGCATAGAACAGCATCCAGCCGCCGGTGGTCCAGATGTAGCCGATATCGCCCGTGACGACGCCGTTGTCGATGATGTGGGCGTTCAGGGTGGGCAGATACAGCGTGGCGATGACCGAGATCAGCTGGAGCACGACGACCCCGGCCAATTGGGAGCGATAGGGCCAGAGGAAGGTGCGTAGAAGTCGGATCAACATGATGTTGGCAGGCTACCGCCGAAACCGGAGCGCCGCCCTCACGTTTTCGGCACGGTGCTCAAATATCGGGCTGGTCCAAGTCCTGCCACTCCACGGCGACCTCGCCGCGGTGCGGGGTCGCGACCGGGCCGCCGTTCGGGCGGCGGGTCCAGGCGTCCGGGTCGCGCAGCAGTTCGTCGAGGAAGGACGGCAGCAGATCGTGCGCGATATCGGCGATGGTGACCCGCTCGAGCACCGAGCGAATATTCACCCGCAGCCCGATCCACACCCGCTGCAGCGGTTCGGCCGCACCCGGATAGCCGACATCCTCGGGCCGCTGCCCGCGCACCGAGGCCAGCGGACCCTCCACCGCGCGAATCACATCCGCGACGCTGATCTCCGCGGCCGCGCGCGCCAACCGATAACCGCCGTCCGGACCGCGGCGGCTGGTCACCAATCCGCCCTTGCGCAGATCCGAGACCACCGATTCCAAGACCTTGGGCGGAATGTCCTGGGCGGCCACAATGGCGTCGGCCTTCACCGAATCCGGTTGCGCCTTCGCGATTTCCACGAGTGTGCGCACCGCGTAATCGACCTTCGCGGTGATGTGCACGGGAACTCCTGACTCGCGGCATTCGATTCGGGCGGGGTAAAGGAAAACCCTATCGCTTCGGATTCAGTACGCCGAGTGCGGCATTCAACAGCGTCTCCTCGACATGGGCGATATCGGTGTCCGGCACGATCTCCTGGGACATCATCGCGGTGCTCAGCACCTGCATGGCGGCCGTGGCACGCAGCAGGGTGTCGGCATCGGCGTCCGGCCCGGCCAGCCACCGGCAGGTCCGGTGATGCAATTCGATCAGGTCCGGATAGCGATTGCCGAGGGCGTTCACGATGGCCACGGTGTCGCGCATGCACAGCGCACCAACCTGTCGATTGGCCAGCGTCGAGCGCAGACGCTCGCGAATCACGCGTTCCACGTTCTCGGGGGTGTGCGGAATATCGGCGAGACCCTCGACCTGTGTACGCACCTCGTCGAACATCGGCTCGATGATGGCGACGAGCAGATCGACCTTCGAGGCGTAGTGATAGTAGAGCGACGCTTTTGTGATTCCGACCGCATCGGCGACCTCGCGCAAACTGCTGTGGTCGAACCCTTTGGTCGAAAAAAGCTGTAGAGCCGCCTCGCGAATCGCATCCTTGGTGCTTCTACCTGCGACAACTGTTCCGGAAACGACTGGGGCGCCCATGGTCTCATCCTCTCACCCGTGCGGACCGGTCCTCCAACCGCGCTCGGAGTGCGATCTACGCCACCTAGAGTCGAGGTTGTTCCTCCACTTAATCGCTCGGTAGTCTACCTACCGCACGGTAGGCAGATTTAGTTTTCGTGGAGGCGGGGGGCCGAGGCTCCCGGCGGCAGTGCCTGTCTACGCGCCAGCGCAACCAGCACCCTGTTTCGCCCGTAACCATTCGCCAGGAGAACCCCTCGTGTCCGTATACCTCTATCGGTGGGGAAAGTTCGCCTTCCGCCGGAAATGGATAGTCATCTCGGCGTGGATCGCCGCGTTGCTCGTCATCGGCGGCCTCGGCGGTTCCCTCGCCAAGCCGTTCCAAGACTCCTTCACCATGCCCAACCTGCCGTCGGAGCGGGCCACGGAAATCCTCGACCAGCATTTCCCGGGCATGTCCAAGGACTTCGATCCCAATGCCGTCACCGGCACCTACGTGATCGCCGCGCCCGAGGGCCAGAAGCTCACCGACCCCGCGAACGCGGCGGCGCTGGCCGGGTTCCTCCAGGACTTGGACGCGTTGTCGATCGTGGACAAGTCGGACCCGAAGTCCGTGCCCGCCAACCCGATCGAGGTCACCAAGAAGATCGGTGAGCCCGCGGGCATCGACTGCCTGGGTGGCGATCGGTCCAACCCGAACTTCGCCGCCATCTGCTCGAGCGCGCCGCTGAACGTGCTCAACAAGACCAGTCCGGATTCGGTGGCGACGGTCAAGGCCAAGTACACGATTCCGAAGTTCTCCGATATCAAGCAGGACGATCGCGACGCCGCCTACAAGGTCGGCGACAAGGCGCGGCAGGCCGGGCTGCAGGTGGAGCTCACCGGTTCCATCGCGCAGGATCCGGGCGGCTCCAACGGCTCCTCCGAGCTGATCGGCATCGCGGTGGCGCTGGTGGTCATGGTGATCGCGTTCGGCGCGATCGTGGCGGCCTTCGTGCCGATCCTCACCGCGCTCATCGGCGTGGGCACCGCCATCTCCATCATCATGTTCGGCACCCACTTCCTGACCGTGCCGACCTTCACCCCGATCCTGGCCTCCATGATCGGCCTGGCGCTGTCCATCGACTACGCCATGTTCATCGTCTCGCGGTACAAACATGAACTGGCCGTGTCCAATTCGCCGGAGGAGGCCGCGGGCACCGCGGTCGGCACCGCGGGTTCGGCCGTCATCTTCGCCGGTCTGACCGTCATCATCGCGCTGGCGGGCCTGTCCTTCGTTGGCGTCAGCTTCCTCACCTACATGGGCATTTTCGGCGCGGTCTCCGCGGCCATGGCGGTGCTGGTGGCCGTCACCCTGATGCCCGCGCTGATGGGCGCGTTCGGGCGCTTCCTGTTCAAGCCGAAGCTGCCGCTGGTCGCCCAGCACGATCCCGAGGACGAGCACTCGGTCACCAATGGCATGCGCTTCGCCCGCCTCATCGGCAAGGCTCCGGCGTTGACGCTGGGCATTTCGGTTGTGCTGCTGGGGCTTTTGGCCGCGCCCGCGGTGAATCTGCAGCTGGGTCTGCCCGGCGGCGACTCCATGCCCAAGCACCAGACCATCCGCAAGGCCTACGACCTGCAGACCGCAGGCTTCGGCGAGGGCGCCAACGGCACCCTGATGGTGGCCGTCGACCTCAGCAAGACGCCGGAGAATCAGCGCGCCGAGGCCCTGGATGCCTTGCGCGCCAAGCTCGCCGGATACCCGGGCATGGACTACCTGACCTTCGCCATGAAGAGCCAGGACCAGCAGGCCGCCATGTTCACCGGCGTGCCCAAGTCCGGGCCGAACAACCAGGAGACCAAGGACCTGGTCAAGAACGCCCGCGACGCCGAGTCCGAGTTCAAGGACCGGTACGGCATGGAGTACGGCATCACCGGCACCACCGCCATCTACGCGGACGTGTCGCAGGCGCTGCTGAACAAGATCATTCCGTATCTGGCGATCGTGGCGGGCGCGGCATTCATCCTGCTGCTGTTGGTGTTCCGCTCGATCATCGTGCCGCTGACCGCCGCGCTGGGCTTCCTGCTCTCCATGGCGGCCACCTTCGGCGCGACGGTGCTCATCTTCCAGGAGGGCCACTTCGGCCTGGTGGAGCCGCACCCGCTGGTGAGCTTCCTGCCGATCATGTTGATCGGCTTGGTATTCGGGCTCGCCATGGACTACCAGGTATTCCTGGTGACCCGCATGCGCGAGGAGTACGTGCACGGCAAGTCGGCCAAGGACGCCATGATCAGCGGCTACCACCACGGCGCGCGCGTCGTGACCTCCGCCGCCGTCATCATGATCTCGGTGTTCAGCGCCTTCATGCTCGACGACAACGTGGTGGCCAAGTCCATGGGCTTCGCCATGGCGGCTGGCGTCTTCTTCGACGCCTTCATCGTCCGCATGGTCCTGATCCCGTCGCTGCTCGCGCTGCTGGGCAAGTGGGCCTGGTGGATGCCCAAGTGGCTGGACCGCATCCTCCCCGACATCGACGTGGAGGGCTCCAAGCTCACCGCGTTGAAGGAGGCCTCGGCGCCCGTCGAGGACAGGCAGCCCGTCACGGTCTGACCCTCTCGTAAACCCTCGGCCCCCACCCGATTTCGGGTGGGGGCCGAGTGCGTTCCGCGGTCATCGCAGGAAACGGGTGACGGTATTGCGGATCGCGATGCCTGCGGCGGAGGCCGGGACCATGAGGGCGGTGGCGGCGCGGAAGCCTCGCTGTTTGGGTTCGACGAGGGTGCGGTGGCGGCGTTCGTAGGCGGCGAAGGCGGTTTCGGGGTGGTCGGGCGTGCGGGTGAGTTCCTCGGCCAGGGTGTGCGCGCCCGCGATGGCGAGGGTGGAGCCGTCGCCGAAAAGGGACAGTGAGGATCCGGCGTCGCCGAGCAGGGCGATGCGGCCGGAGGACCAGTGCGGCAGGCTGATTCGGCTCACCGAGTCGAAGTAGATGTCGTCGGCGGCCTTCAGTTGGTCGAGGACATCGGCGAAGATGTCGAGCGGCTCGGAGTAGGCCTCGGCGACCAGCCGCTTGTGCTGGGACAGGTCGCGATGGTCGAATCCGGGCACCGCGGCGCGGCGGAACAGGAACGCCGCCACCGCTTTTCCCTTCGCTGGATGGACGGAGATCGCGCGGCCCGGCTGGTTCAGCATGACCACCTCGGTCTCGTCGCCGAAGGCCCGGTCGACCGGCAGCGTCGCGGCATACATGCCCATGTGGTGGATGAATTCGGATTCCGCGCCGAAGGCCAGCCGACGGACATTCGAGTGCAGGCCGTCGGCCCCGATGACGAAGTCATAGCGCTCGGTGGCACCGCTCTCGAAGCCGACGTCCACGCCCTCCGCGTCCTGGGTGAGATCGGAAATCGAATCGCCCCAGCGGATTTCGACGCGATCCCGCGCCGAGTCGAGCAGGATGGCGGCCAGGTCGGTACGGGCGACCTCCACCTCCCGCGCACCCGCCCCGCCTTGAAAGGCACTGAGCCGCAAGCCCGATCGCCGCCGACCGGCCGTGTCGACGAAGCTCATCCGATCCACCCGCGACGCGACCGCACGCAGTTTCGGCATCACTCCCATGGCCTCGACCACCTCGACGGCTGGGCCCTTCACATCGATCGGATTCCCACTGGAGCGCTGGGCCTTCGCCCGCTCGACGATGGTCACCTCGAAGCCATTGCGCCCCAACCAATATCCCAGCGTCGAACCCGCGATTCCGGCCCCGGAGATCAGTGCCTTCTTGCTCATTGTCCTCACCTCGACTCAACTGGACGATTTTCGTCCACTTCTCGAATGCTAGGCTAAGCGGAAGATTTTCGTCCAGTTTTCGGAGGAGAGTTCCATGGCCGAGCTCAGGGCCGATGCCCGCAGCAACCGCGACCAGATCCTGGCCGCGGCCCAGGTCGTCTTCCGCGAGCAGGGCGTCAATGTCTCCATGAAGGACATCGCCGATGCCGCCGGTGTCGGCGTCGGCACCCTCTACCGCCGCTTCCCCGACCGCGGCGCCCTGATCTCCGCCGCCGCCCACTCCTACCTCTCGGCCCTCTCCGACCTGGCCGCCACCGCCGAACGCGAATCCCCCGACGCCTGGCACGCCCTGTCCCGCCTCCTGCGCGAATGCGCCGAAATCCGCCTGGGCGCAACAGCATCCGCCATCGAGCCCGCCCTCCACGCCGACATCAAGGCCGACCCAACCCTCACCGAAGTCCGCACCACCATCACCGACCGCCTAGCCCGCCTGACCACCCAGGCTCACACCGACGGCACCCTCCGCCCCGATGTCACCCCCGAAGACATCGGCCGCCTGATGACCCTCCAGATCTACGCCACCCCCGACGAGTCCTACCCCGAAGCCATCAACCGAGTCCTCGACCTCCTCCTGAAAGGCCTTCGCCCCTAACCCCTTAACCAACCCTTGCGATCCGGATAAGCCGAACCCTTCTCCGGACCCAACGGTGAACCGATTCGCCTGTGAGTCGTGTCTGTAGATGAGTCGATTTGGCTCAGCCTCGTCTCGAATCAGGAGAGAGCGATGTTCAGACGGTCACTCGGCACCATGCTGGCCGCGACAAGTATTTTCGGTGCCCTGGTAGCGGGCTCGGTTCCGCTGACAATGGGCCTGGCACAGGCCGACACCTTCGGCATCTGCCACGCCTGCCACCAGCCACCACCGCCGCCATGCCCGAACTGCCACAGTGGCTAGCGCCCTTGATATTCGGCGCTACCATCGGCGAGATGATCGCTCGCATCTGGCGCGGGGTGATCCGCGCGACCGACCTGGATCCCTACGTCGCCTACATCCAGGACACCGGCATCAAGGAGTACAAACAGACTCCGGGGAACCAGGGTGCCTGGATGCTCACCCGGATCGACGACGACCGAGCCGAAATCATCACCCTAAGCTTCTGGGACTCCTACGCCGCCATCGAAGGCTTCGCGGGCCCCGACATCGAGCGCGCCGTCTACTACCCCGAAGACGACCACTACCTCCTCGACCGCCCCGACAAGGTCCTCCACTACGAAATCGCCTGAGCGGTTGGGAAATAGAAAGAACCCCTCACCCGCGTGAACAGGTGAGGGGTTCCTCAGCGGTGGCGGAGGGATTTGAACCCTCGGAGGGGGGTTACCCCTCACACGCTTTCGAGGCGTGCTCCTTAGGCCGCTCGGACACGCCACCGCAGGTGACTTTACCTGAGCACCCCGAGGAATCAGAAATCGGCTGGAGAGGGGGGTTGGGGGCGGTGGGAATCGAAGAAATCGGCGAGGAGAGCGGCGCATTCGGGTTCGAGGACGCCCGCGCGGACCTGGGGGCGGTGATTGAGACGTCGGTCACGGACCACGTCCCAGAGGGAGCCGACCGCGCCGGTCTTGGGTTCCCAGGCGCCGAAGACGAGGCGGGAGACGCGGGAGAGGACCAGCGCGCCAGCGCACATGGTGCACGGCTCAAGGGTGACCGCGAGGGTCGCGCCCTCCAGGCGCCAGCCGTCACCCAGCACCTGGGCCGCCGCGCGCAGGGCCAGCACTTCGGCGTGGGCGGTCGGATCGCCCACGGCCTCACGGGCATTGGCGGCGCGCGCCAGCTCGCGACCCGCGGCGTCGAAGACGACCGCGCCGACGGGGACGTCGCGCGGGTCGGCGGCACGCGCGGCTTCGATCGCGGCCCGCATCATCGCTTCGTCGGCAGCGAGCGAACCGGCGCCGATCAACGCGGGAGCTTGTCCAGGACCGCGGAGAGCTCGTTGGCGAAGCCGAGACGCTGGGCGATCATGCCGAGCTGCTCGTCCGGGTAGAGGTCGGTCTCGGCGAGGATGACCGCCAGGACCGGCTCGGGCAGGCCGAGGTCGGCGAGCACGCCGAGGTCGCCCTCCTCCCACGGTTCGATGTCGTCGAGCTCGTCGGGATCGATGTCGGGGATCTCGATATTGAGTTCCTCGAGGACATCGGCGGCGATGTCGTAGTCGATGGCGGCCGTGGCGTCCGACAGCAGGATGCGGCTGCCGGTCGGGCCCGGGCGCAGAATGATGAAGAATTCGTCGTCGACATCGAGCAGGCCGAATGTCGCGCCGGAACTTCGCAGCGCGCGCAACTCGTGCTCGGCCGCGGACAGACTGGACAGTGCCGCCTCG
The DNA here is from genome assembly GCF_035818795.1 of Nocardia sp. CDC160. Classification (NCBI taxonomy): domain Bacteria; kingdom Bacillati; phylum Actinomycetota; class Actinomycetes; order Mycobacteriales; family Nocardiaceae; genus Nocardia; species Nocardia sp. CDC160. Next base: position 1,142,788 of record NZ_JAYKYT010000001.1, read on the forward strand.
CTCAGGGGCGTCACTTTCCAATTGGCTTCCTCGCGGACAACCGCCACTGCGAACCCTTCCACGTCGTCGAAGTCGTCCGACGCCGCCCTGTTCGTGCTCGAGCGCTGTGCTGCCATGGCCGCAACGGTAGTCCGCTTCGGGGGAAATGTTGAAGTCGTATGCCAATCTGATCGCATGACGGGCTCTCCGAAACCAGCTGTGTGCGTCCTGGGTACCGGTTTGATCGGCGGATCGGTGCTGCGCGCCGCCGCCGCGGCCGGGTACGAGGCGTTCGGCTACAACCGCTCCGAGGTCGGCGCGAAGGCCGCTCGCATGGACGGATACGACGTGATCAGCGATGTGGAGGCGGTGCTGTCCCGGGCCGCCGAACGCGACGCGCTGATCGTGGTCGGCGTGCCGATGCCCGCGATCGACGCGGTGCTCTCCGACGTGAAGACCTTCGCACCCGACTGTGTGCTCACCGACGTGGTGAGCGTGAAGGCCCCGGTCGCCGCGGCCGTGCAGCGCCACGGGCTCGGCCAGCACTACGTGGGCGGCCACCCGATGGCCGGGACCAGCGAATCCGGTTGGGCGGCATCGGCTCCCGATCTGTTCAAGAACGCGGCCTGGGCGGTCAGCGTGGATCCGGGTGTGCGCGCCGACCCCTTCCGGCGTGTCGCACAGCTGGCGCTGGACTGCGGCGCGGTGGTGGTGCCGGTGCTGGCCGTGGAACACGACCGCGCGGTCGCGCGCATCTCGCATCTGCCCCACGTGCTGGCCGAGGCCCTGGCCATCGAGGGTTCCAATGGCGGCGCGCTGGCCCTCGGCCTGGCGGCGGGCTCCTTCCGGGACGGCACCCGGGTGGCGGCGACCGCCCCCGACCTGGTCCGCGCCATCTGCGAACCGAACGCCGCGGCCCTGCTGGACGTCCTCGACGACACCCTCGAGGTCCTCACCCAGGCCCGCAACAGCCTGCGCGCCAACGGCACCATCACCGAGCTGGTGGAAGCGGGCCACGACGCCCGCACCGACTACGACGACACCGAGCGCTGGTTCATCACCGATGTCAGCCCCGGCGAGCACAACTGGCTCACCAAGCTCATCGACGCCGGACGCTCCGGCGGCGTCCTCAACTCGCTGGACTAGATCCGTTCGGCCAGGCCGGGGTAGTCGAGCAGGAAGCCGTCCTCATCGACGGTGACGGTGGCGCTGGAGACGGGTGAGAGCACGTGGATGCCGTCGGGGCCGCTGCTGTAGGTGAGGCTGGCTTCCTGGACCAGCAGGTCGGGCAGGCGCACGTAGACGACCGGGACCTGGACGTCCTCGCTGGCGTGGGCCAGTCCGTAGCGGCGGATGGGGAGGGTGTTGAAGAACGGGCTCAACACCACGTCCACGTCCAGCGCACCGCCGAAGGTGGAGCGCACGTGGGTGTTTCCGGCGTCGATGAGCCAGTAGTCCTCCTCGTCGCGGGCGATGGAGGCGTGACGTTCGCCGGTGGCCAGGGTGCTGCGCAGCGACAGTCGCTTGGTGACCCCGGACTCGTCGGTGACCAGGTCGTAGGAGGCGCTGAAGGCGGGGTGATCGTCGCAGTCCCCGGCGATGATGCGGCCCGCGGCGCGAATCCGATTGCCGCTCAGCACCACCCGCACCGATTCCATGCGCGACGCGTTGTGCGACCGCCAGGTGAGAATGGCAGGCCACCGCGGTGCGCCCGGCTTGGCGTCCTCACTCCCGTTATCCGTCACGCCTATAACCGTAGTTGCAGGTGTGCTCGCGCCCGCGCTACCCGGCCGGTATCACTGTGCGCGCGCGACATCGTGATCAACATGCAATGGTGCGGGCCCGTCCGCGGCGTTTTCCCACGCCGTCGCACGGTGATCACCCGCCCGAGTGATAGCGGCAGGCTCTGGAACGGACCTGTGGAACGGTGTTGATCACGATAGGGGTGCGGCGACTCGAGTAACGTGCTCTGCGGCACGGGGACTCCGGGGTGAAAGGGACTGTTGTGACGGGCGCGCGGATGGTCGGCCTGTTCGCCGGGATCGGCGGGCTGGAGCTAGGACTCGCGGCGCACGGGTGGCGCAGTGAACTGCTGTGCGAGATCGACTCCGGGGCGCAGGCGGTATTGGCGGCGCACTTCCCGGATGTGCCTTTGCATTCCGATGTGACCAAGCTGCGCGCCCTGCCGTCGGGAACCGAACTGGTCGCGGCGGGATTCCCCTGCCAGGACCTCTCGCAGGCCGGACGCACGGCCGGAATCACCGGCGCCCGTTCGGGTTTGGTGGACGAGGTATTCCGGCTGGTCAAACGCAAGAAGGGCCCGCGCTGGCTGCTCATCGAAAATGTGCCGTTCATGCTGCAACTCGGGGGCGGCGCGGCCATGCGGCACATCACCGACGCGCTCACCGAACTCGGCTACACCTGGGCCTATCGGGTCGTGGACGCGCGCGCCTTCGGGCTGCCGCAGCGCCGGGAGCGGGTGCTCATGCTGGCCTCGCGCACCGAGGACCCGCGGCCGGTGCTGTTCGGGACCGACGCCGGACCGCGCGAGGTGGGCGATCCCGCGCACGATCCGTGCGGCTTCTACTGGACCGAGGGCACCCGCGGCCTGGGCTGGGCGGTGAACGCGGTGCCGACGCTGAAAGGCGGTTCGGCCCTTGGCATTGCGAGCCCACCCGCGGTGCGGCTGCCGTCGGGTGAGCTGGTCACGCCGGGAATCACCGACGCCGAGCGGCTGCAAGGCTTCGATCGGGATTGGACCACACCGGCTTTGGCGGTGCCGGGGGTGCGCAAGGGGCATCGGTGGAAGCTGGTCGGCAATGCGGTGAGCGTGCGCATGGCGTCCTGGATCGCCGAGCGGATCACCCATCCGTCCGATGATCCGGTTCCGGACGGCGAGCCGCTGACCCGCCGCAGCTGGCCGACGGCGGCGTGGGGGCATCGCGGGGTGGTGCATCGGGTTCCGGATGGGTTCGCTGCGCTTTCCGGAGGGCTTCCTCGACGATGTCGCCAACCATCTCGAGCGGATGGGCGGGGCGCCGCGCGAGGCGGCCTGACCTTGCCCGGGATTCGAGGCGTGGCCAGGATGGCCTGATGGCGGATGCGCGGCGACCGGGGACCGATGCCGCGACCAGTGCGCGCCTGGCCCGGCAGCGCCGGGTCGGGACGAAGCCGGAAATGGCGTTGCGCCGGGAATTGCATCGGCGCGGAAAACGGTTCTTCGTGGACAGGGCACCGCTGCCGGGCTTGCGTCGGCGGGCCGACCTGGTGTTTCCCCGGTTGAAGGTGGCGGTGTACGTGGATGGATGCTTCTGGCACAGCTGCCCGGAGCATGCGACCCACCCGAAGAACAATGCCGAGTGGTGGGCCGCGAAGTTGGCGGGAAATGTGGCGCGGGATCGGGATACCGATGCCCGGCTGGCGGCGGCCGGATGGACCGTGGTGCGGGTCTGGGAACACCAGGACGTGGAATCGGCGGCCGACCTGGTGCTGGGGGCGTTGGCGCGCGGGGTGTGACAACCATGTTTCCGAATGGGCCACAATGGTCCTATGACCGGACCAGCCGACCAGTCCGGGCAGGTCAACTGCGGGCAGGGCAGTACGAGTAAGCGAGGCCAGCGAAAGCGAGCGCGGTAATGCCAACCGAGCAGAAACTAGCCGAGGCGGCTCCGAGCGCACCACCGCTCCAGCCGCGATGGCGACGGGCGCTGCGATGGCTTATCGCGATCTTGATCGCCGTGGCCGGATTCGGTTACTCCTCCTGGGTTCTGGAGTTCATCCTCCCCATCCACAGCGACCCCACCAATACGTTCCTCAGTCAGCTGGCCGAGAAGGGCGCGCCGTTCCGGTGGGTGTTCACCACCGGCGACACCGTGTCCGGCTCGCTGCTGGTGGTGGCGGGACTGGGTGGGCTGCTGCTGTTCTCGCGGCGGCTCTATTCGACCATCGGCTGGGTGGCGCTGACCTGCTTCGGCGCTGCCACCATCGCGGACGCGCAATGGCCCATCGTGCCGGACGATCCGGACGGGCCCAAGCGCTATGTGGATACCGGGCTGTTTCCGCAGCTGCATCAGATTCACGCGCTGACCAGCACACTGGCGGTGTTCTCCATCTACATCGCGATGATCGCGTTCACCGTGGCGGCGTTCAAGTACCGGCGCTGGCCGATCCTGCGGCATACCGGCCTGTGGATTCTCATCATCGGTTCCGCGGTGACGGCCTGGATGTTGATCGCCGACAACCTGCCCGGCAACTACGGTCTCGGTATCGCGCAACGCATCCAGGTCGGGGCCATGTCGCTGTGGCTGGTGGCGCTGGCGGTCCAAATCGTTGTCGCCGAACGCGATTCCGGTCTCCCGGCCAAGCATCGGCACACCACGTCATCGTCCGGTCACTGACCGCCCGAAACGGTTAGGGTCGAATTCGTGACCAGCGACGCCCCACAACTCGCCGACACCGCCGCCCTGCTCGACTCCGTCGCCGCCGCGACCGACCGCCTGATCCCCGCGGTCGCCGCCCTGACGGATGCCGACCTGGTCGAGCCCTCCCTGCTCCCCGGCTGGACCCGCGGCCACGTGCTGGCCCACCTGTCCCGCAATGCCGACAGCCTGGTCAACCTGCTGCTGTGGGCCCGCACCGGCATCGAAACCCCGCAGTACGCAAGCCAATACCTGCGCGAGGCCGACATCGAATCCGGCGCCCCCCGCCCGCTGCGCGAACAACTCGAGGACCTCACCGCCTCCCACGAACGCTGGCTCGCCCTCGCCCGCGTCATGCCCGACGACCGCTGGCCCGCCCTCGTCCGCAACCGCCAGGGCGGCGAAATCCCCGCCACCCGCATCCCCTGGATGCGCTTGCTCGAGGTCGAAATCCACCACGTCGACCTGGCCCTCGACTACACCCCCGCCGACTGGTCCCCCGACTTCACCACCCGCCTCCTGACCCAATCGGTCACCGAGGTCAAACCCGAGAACGGCGCGGGCTTCACAGTCGTGGCCACCGACCTCGACTACACCGGCACCGTAGGCACCCCCACCACCACAATCTCCGGCCCCGCCACCTCCCTCGCCGCCTGGCTGATCGGCCGCTCCCCCGGCACCGACCTCACCGGCCCCCTCCCCAACCTCGCCGCCTGGAAATAACGCGAAAAGCTGAGGGCCCCACACCGTTTGGTGTGGGGCCCTCAGCTTGAAAGCGCGCCCGGAGAGACTCGAACTCCCAACCTTCTGATCCGTAGTCAGATGCTCTATCCGTTGAGCTACGGGCGCAGGCTTATTCATGTGTTCACCCGGCGTGCCGGGTGGTGGCGGAGGCGAGAGGATTTGAACCTCCGGTCCCCGTGAAGGGACAACTCATTAGCAGTGAGTCCCATTCGGCCGCTCTGGCACGCCTCCTGGTGCCCCTCTTCGAGGGCGCCGGTTCCTTTCGAACCGCCGGGACAGAAGATTACACAGCGGGTGACCAATAGGCCAAATCGGCTGGTCAGCGTAGGTGGGAGTCGAACCATTCGTAGATTCTGGTCTGGGCGTCGAGGACGGAGATGTCGTCGAGGGCCGCGGGGTCGAAGCCGGGATGGTCGGGGCGGTGGTGCAGACCCGGATAGGTGACGACGAGGGTGGCGACGTCGGCGCGGGCGGCGGCCTCGCGCAGGCGGTCGACCTGATCGGGCGGGGTGAGGGGGTCGTCCTCGCCGAAGAGGCCGAGCCAGGGGGCCTTGAAGCCGGGGGCCGCGGTGAGGAGGGCGACGGCCTGCGGGGTCAGGGGTTTCTCGATGCCGGGGGCGGCGACGCTGACGGCCGCGCCGATACGGCGGTTGGTGGCGACCAGGGCGGCGGCGGTACCGGCGGAGTCGAAGCCGAGGACGCCGATGCAGTCGCGGAAGACGCCGTGCGCGGTGAGCCAGTCGAAGCAGGCGTCGAAGTCCTCGAAGAGATCGTCGCCGAAGACGCGGTCCGGTGCGTTGCCGTTGGCGGGTCGATGGAAGAGATCGGGGGCCAGGACGGTCCAGCCGTCGGCGGCGAGCGAGTGCATGAGTTCCAGCAATGGCTCGGTGAATTCACGGGATTCGTGCAACACCACGATGCCGCCGCGGGCGTGTCCCTCGGGTTCGAGCACGGTGAGCGGAACCGTGGTCGTGTCGTGCACAGGGGCGTGTTCTCGATAGATGCCCGACATAGGGCCACTGTAGTTGCGCTAGGTAAAAACGCGATAAATCTTTCCGGCGGTCCGGTATTCCGGAGATATTCCGGCCGAGCAGCATTCGAGCAAGCGAGGCGGCATCCCGGGGGCCGATCGCGAGCCACCCCGAGGCGACCCGGAGTGGGCGGGACTTAGGGTAGAGGGGTGAGTGCGCACATTCGCCCGGACCTCGATGCCATCCCGGCGTACGTCGCCGGGAAAACCCACCCCGGCGCAGTGAAGCTGGCCAGCAACGAGACCACCTTCCCGCCGCTGCCGTCGGTGTCCAAGGCGATTGCCGAGGCGGTCGAACTGTCGAACCGGTACCCGGACAACCACGCCGTCGAATTGCGCGGCGCCCTCGCCGATTTCCTCGGTGTCGAGATCGAGAACGTGGCGGCCGGGTGCGGCAGTGTCGCGCTGTGCCAGGAGCTGGTGCAGATCACCTGCCGCCGTCCCGAGGACGAGGTGTTGTTCGCGTGGCGCTCGTTCGAGGCGTACCCGATCGTCACGCGGGTGGCGGGCGCGAAGGCCGTGCAGGTGCCGCTGGACGACGAATTCGCCCATGACCTGGACGCTTTGGCGGCGGCCATCACGCCGAACACCCGGGTGGTGTTCGTGTGCAACCCGAACAATCCGACCGGTACCGCGCGCGGGCGGGCCGAGATCGTCGAATTCCTCGACAGGGTGCCCGGCGACGTGCTGGTGGTGCTCGACGAGGCGTACTTCGAATACCTGCGCATTCCCGCCGAGGACTTCCCCAATGGCGTCGAGCTGGGCCGCACCCGACCGAATGTGCTGGTGCTGCGCACGTTTTCGAAGGCGTACGGGCTGGCGGGGCTGCGCGTCGGGTACGCGGTGGGCGCGCCCGAGGTGGTCACCGCGCTCATGAAGGTGCATGTCCCCTTCAGCGTGAGCCGCGTGGCGCAGGCGGCGGCCATCGCCTCGCTGGAGGCGCGGCACGAACTGCTCGAGCGCACCGATGCGGTGGTGGCCGAACGCGATCGCATGCGGGAGGCGCTGATCGCGGCGGGTTACCGGGTGCCGGTGAGCCACTCCAACTTCGTGTGGCTGCCGCTGGGTGAGCGCAGTGCCGAATACGGTGCCGCCAGCACCGAGGCCGGGGTGATCCTGCGGCCCTACGGCACCGATGGCGTGCGCGTCACCGCGGGCGATCCGCACGAGAACGACGCGTTCCTGCGCTTCGCCACCGATCCGGAGATCCTCGCGCGCTTCCTGGGCTGATGCGCCGGGCGATTCGCGGGTTCGCGCTCGCGGGTCACTCGAGGCCGAGTCCGGCGGCCACCGTCGGCCAGGAGCGGGGCAGTTCGTCGGCCCAGTAGGGCCAGGAGTGCGTTCCGGTGGGTCGGCGGTGCACCGTTGCCGGGATGCCCAATTGCGTGAGCCTGTCGGCCAATTGACGGGTGCACATGTCGGAGCCCGCCTCGATGGGTCCGCCGAACAGGACCGCGTTGCGCAGATCCGGGTTGCCGGGGGTGTCATGCTCGCCGGGCAGACCGCTGCCGGAGGAGAGGTAGACGGCCTTGCCGCGCAAGGCTTCCGCCCGGGCCAGCACATCGTGTTCGGCCCACTCCGGATCGTCGGCGGGGCCGAACATATTGTCGGGATCGCCGCCGAAGGTGCCGATCACCGCGCGGGCCTGCGCCTGGCCGAAGTCGGAACTCATTGCGTAGCAGCCGCTGTGGGCCGCCACCGCGCGATACACGTCCGGATTGCGGACGGCCAGCATCATGGCGGCCTCCGCACCCATGGAGACGCCCTCGAGGCCGTTGCGGCCGTCGCCGCCGAAGCGGGCGTCGATGAGCGGCGGCAGTTCGCGGGTCAGGAAGGTCTCCCAGCGATTGGTGCCGAGCTTGGGATCGCTACGCCGCCAATCGGTGTAGTAGCTGGCGGGGCCGCCGAGGGTGAAGACCACGTTCACGTTCTTGTCGGCGAAGAAGCGCAGCGCGTCGCCGCGGGCGGTCCAATTGTTGACCTCGGCCGCGGCGCTGCGGCCGTCGAGCATGTAGACGGTGGGCCGGGGCGCGTCCCGGCGCGTCGGGAGCAGCACCTGCAACTGCACGGTGCGGCCCATGGCCGGGGAGGCCACGGCGACGCCGAAGAGGTTGCCGGACAGGGCTTCCACGCGTTCGATGCGAGCCTGGGCGGGGTGCACCGGGTCCACGCCGGGAGCGGACTGCTCGTTGGAGCCGGTCTCGACGGGTGGTTCGGTCAGGGCGAGTGGGGCTTCGGCGACGGTCGCGCCGACCAGCACCATGGCACCGGCGAGGGCACCGAGGAGGCGACGTGCACTGCGGCTGGCCACTCAGCCACATTTACCAGAAAATCGCGGCCCGGCGGCGGGCCGGAGAAACCGGTCACTCGGCGATGAGGTCGCGCTCCCAGCGACTTTCGATGTCGGTGAAGCGCCACACCGCCAGCGCCACCGCCCAGGTGAGCACGAACAGCCCGACGATGAGATAGCCCAGGCTGCCCAGATCCAGATTCCCGATCCAGGCCACGAAACCCGTGGTGATGGACAGCTTTTCGACGAAGATCGAGACGATCTCCTGCACGCCGATGAGCAGTGCCACCGCCACGGACAGGCCGGTGATCACCAGGTTGTAGTAGATCTTGCGGACCGGCCGCGCGAAGGCCCAGTCGTAGGCGTAGCTCATGAACGCCCCGTCGAGCGCGTCGAACAGCGCCATGCCGGCCGAAAACAGCAGGGGCAGCACCAGAATCGCGTACCAGGGCAGTCCGGTGGCGGCCGCGCCGCCCGCGATGACCAGCAGGCCCACCTCGGTGACGGTGTCGAAGCCGAGGCCGAACAGCAGTCCGACCGGATACATCTGCCAGGGCTTGCGCACGAGTTTCACGACGGGCCCGAGCATTCGGTTGAGCAGGCCGCGATCCGCGAGCGCCCGCTCGAGCGAGGCCTCGTCGAAGTCGCCGCCGCGCATGCGCCGGTACACCCGCCAAATGCCCAGCAGCGACACCAGATTCAACAGTCCGATGGCGATGAGGAACCCGCCGGAGACGCTGGTCCCCCACAGCCCGGTCCACCGGTGCAGGCCCGAACCCTCGTCCTCGATCGACCCGGCCAGCGCCCGCACCCCGAACGCGAGCAGCGCGACCATGACGAACACAATGCTGGAATGACCGAGCGCGAACCAGAATCCGACGGTCTGCGACTTCGCACGACCGTTCTCCGACACCAGTTTTCGCGTGGTGTTGTCGATGGCGGCGATGTGGTCGGCGTCGAAGGCGTGCCGCATACCGAGGGTGTAGGCGGTGATCCCCAGGCCGACGCCGAAGACCGAGCCCTGCACCACGTGCGCGCCGGGCACCACGAACAGCAGCAGAATGCCCCACCCGAGCAGGTGCAGGACGAGCACGGCCAGACCCATACCGAGCCAACCGCGCACGCCACCACCCCATCGTCGATAAGAACTGGCGGAAGCGGAGGGATTTGAACCCCCGGTCGCTCTCGCGACGCTCGCTTTCAAGGCGAGTGCATTCGGCCGCTCTGCCACGCTTCCAGGCGCTTGATGGTAACTGATGGCGCGTGCGGTCTGCCTCCCACTTCCGGCGAGCGGGCGCGGTTCACTCCAGATCGGCGGTCGCGGGCTCCCCGGCCCGGTGGTCGGCGGCCTGGTTCACCAGGTCCAGGGCGGTGGCCACGGCGGCCAGTTGCTGGGGTGTGAGCAGGTCCACGAAGAAGCGGCGGACCGCGGCCACGTGGCCGGGCGCCGCGGCGCGTAGTCGGCGCATGCCCTCGTCGGTGAGCTGGGCCAGCACGCCGCGCCCGTCGTCCTCGGCGGCGATGCGGCGGACCATGCCCTGCAGTTCCATGCGGCGGATCTGGTGGGTGAGGCGGCTGCGCGAGGACAGCACGCCGTCGGCGAGATCGCTCATGCGCAGCGCGCGGCCGGGGGCCTCGGACAGTTTCACCAGGATGCGGTAGTCGGCGAAGGACAGGTCGCTGTCGCGCTGCAACTGCCGGTTGAGATCGGCCATGAGGCGCTGACTGCCGTCCATGTAGGCCCGCCAGGCGCGCTGCTGCTCCGGGGTGAGCCACCGTGGTTCGGGCGCGGCCCGACCGTCGGCGTCGATGGTCCCCGACTCGTTGTGATGACGGTACTTGATCGCCCCTCCTCGGCTCGGGAGCCCGGACGAACAGCTCCGCTGAATCCACGCGATCGAACGGCGCGCCGATTCCCCCAGAAGTTTTCCTCCACCGTGGCCGAACTAAACGCGATACGACGAGATCATGGTGCGACTCAGGTCCTGCGGGCTGGTACAGCCCGAAAGCCCCATGGCCGCATCGAAATCCGCGAGCAGGCTGCGCAGCGCGTGCCGCACGCCGTCGGCCCCGCCCAGGCCCAGACCGTACACCCAGGGGCGGCCGTAGAGAACGGCCTTGGCCCCCAGGGAAAGCGCGATCATGACATCGGAGCCGGTGCGAATCCCGGAGTCGAACAGCACATCCGCGCGATCCCCGACCGTGGCGACAATGGTGGGCAGCGCGTCGAGGGAGCCGATCGCGCCGTCCACCTGACGGCCGCCGTGATTGCTCACCACCACCGCGTCCGCGCCCGCGTCCACCACCTGGCGGGCGTCGTCGGGGTGCAGGACGCCCTTCACCGCGATGGGTAACTCGGTCCAGTCGCGCAGGCGGGCGATATCGGCCGGGCGCAGAGCGTGATTGCCGAAGAGGCCGATCCAGGTGAGGACGGCGGCCCGCATCGCCTCCTCGCTCTCCTCGGGAGGGGCGGTGAGCTTGGCGCGGAAGACCGGGTCGGACAGGTAGTTGGCGATGCCCTTGCCCTGCAGGAACGGCAGGTGCCCGAGCTGCAGATCGCGTGGCCGCCAGCCCAGGCTGGGAGTGTCGGCGGTGACGACAATGGCCTTGGCCCCGGACTTTTCGGCACGCTCGACGAAGGAGCGGGCGAGTTCCGAATCGTTGGGCCAGTAGAGCTGGAACCACCATTCGCCCGCGCGCTCGCCGACCTCCTCGACGGTGGTGGACGCGGCGGTGGACAGGCACATGCCGATGCCCAGTTCCCGGGTCACCTCGGCGACGATCGCCTCGCCGTGCTCGCGCACCAGGCCGAGCACACCCACCGGGGCCGTGAGAATCGGTGCGGCCAAATGCGTTCCGAGCACTTCGACCGAAAGATCCCGTGCCCCCGGCCCACTCGCACCACGCAGCATGCGCGGCAGCAGACGGTATTTCTCGAAGGCGGCCAGATTGGCCTGCGCGGTGCGCTCGGCGGAGGCACTGCCCGCCACGTAGGCGAAGGCCGCCGGATCCAGCACTTCCCGGGCCCGCTCTTCCAGGCCCGCCGCCGTCATCGGTAGTGCCGGGACGGTGCCCGCGAGGCCGGAGAGATAGATCTCGTTCTGGAAATCGACGAAACTGCCCATGCCCCGGAACCGTAGTACCTGCGACCCGCGCGCGGAGGGGGTCGAAGTTACTTTCCCCGGGCGTAACTTTCGCGGCTACAAATGGGAAATGATCAGCGGTTACGGACGCGGACGAGTGCGCGGGGAGCATCGTCCGCGACGAATCCGGACAGGGCCATGGCGGTCAGGATGAGCATGCCGCCCAGCACGGCCAGGGTGGTGATCATGGAATCTCCTCTCGAATCCCTCACCCCACGGTGACGGCCGATGCTGAGGGAATGCTGTGCCCACACCGAGGGTGGCCTGACAGTAATCGGTGGGGTCCGGTCGTACGCTCGTTTTCATGTATGCGGTGACGCTCGACGGTTTCGGTGGGCCCGAGGTCATGAAGTGGGCGCAGGTGGAGGATCTGCCCGCGCCCGGACCGGGCGAAGTGGCGATCGATGTGGTGGCCGCGGGGGTGAATCGGGCGGACCTGCTGCAGCGGCAGGGTTTCTACCCGCCGCCGCCCGGGGCCAGCGAGATCCTGGGCCTGGAGGTGTCCGGGGTGGTCGCGGAAGTCGGTCCGGGAGTGCGGGATTGGCGGCCGGGCGATCGGGTGTGCGCGCTGCTGTCCGGCGGCGGCTACGCCGAGCGCGCCATCGCGCCCGCGACGCAGCTGCTGCCCGTACCGGAGGGACTGGATGTGGCCGCGGCGGCCGCGCTGCCGGAGGTGGCGGCCACGGTCTGGTCCAATCTGGTGATGACGGCGGGCCTGCACAGCGGGCAATTGCTGCTGATTCACGGGGGCGGCAGCGGAATCGGCACGCACGCGATTCAGGTGGCGCGGGCGCTGGGCGCGCGGGTCGCGGTCACCGCGGGCTCACAGTTCAAGCTGGATCGCTGCCGGGAATTGGGCGCGACCGTGCTGATCAATTACCGCGAACACGATTTCGTGACCACGCTGCACAGCGAATACCCCGGCGCGGACATCATTCTCGACGTGATGGGCGCGGCGTACCTGGAACGCAATGTCGAGGCGCTGGCCGAGGACGGGCACCTGGTCGTGATCGGAATGCAGGGCGGGGTGAAGGCGGAATTGAATCTCGGTGTGCTGCTGGGCAAACGGGGTTCCATTCACGCGACGAATCTGCGGCGGCGGCCCGAGCACGGGCGCGGGTCCAAGGCGGAGATCATCACCGAGCTGCGCCGCCACCTGTGGCCGTTGATCTCCGACGGCACCGTGGTGCCGGTGGTGTCGGCCGAGGTTCCGGTGACCGACGCCGCCGCGGCGCATCGCCTGCTCGACTCCGACGAGACCGTCGGCAAGGTGATCCTGCAGATCGGTTAGGTCTGCGGTACCGGTTAGGTCTCCAGTGCGGCGAGCGCCCTGCCCAGCTGTTCGATCTCGAATCTCGTTGTGTAGGGCGCGAGTCCGATGGTGACCGCGCCGCCCTCGTCATTGACGCCCAGGGCGTCGAGCAGGCGGCTGCCGCCGTGGGATCCGCTGAGCGTGCCGATGCGGGCGTCGGCGAGCTTGGCGGACACCTTCTCCGCCTGCATGCCCGCGATGGTGAAGCTCACCGTCGGGATGCGGGTGGAGGCGCGGCCGATGACGGTCAGGTTGGGGATGGTGTCCAGCACCGCCATCAGATCCTCGAAGAGCTGATCGTGGTGGTCCTGCAGGGACGTGATCGACATCTCGAGCCGTTCGCGGCGGGTGCCCTTGGCGCGCTCGTCGAGGGAGGCCAGATAGTCGATGGAGGTGGTGAGCCCGGCCAGCAGCGCGTACTGGTGCCCGCCCACCTCGAGCCGTTCCGCGCCCTTGGCATAGGGATTCAGCGACATGGACGGAATCCGGTCCAGGAACGCGGGATCGCGGAAGACCAGCGCGCCGATCTGCGGGCCACCCCAGGCGGGGGCGCTCAGCGCGATCACGTCGGCATTGAGTTCGTCGATGTCGATGAGCGCGTAGGGCGCGGCGCCGAAGCAGTCGGCGACCAGTAAACCGCCGACCTCGTGCACCCGGTCCGCGGCCACGCGCACCGCGGGCGCGGAGCCCACGATGGGTGAGGCGGCGGTCAGCGCCACCAGGCGGGCGGTGGGTCCGATCAGTTCCTCGAACTGCCAGGCGGGCATTTCGCAGGTCTCGATCTCGACCTCGGCCCAGCGCACGTGCGCGCCATAGCGATTCGCGATGCGCAGCCACGGCGCGACATTGGCCTCGTCATCCAGGCGCGACAGCACGATCCCGGTCCCCAGACCCAGCCGGGAGCTCAGCGATTCGGCCAGCCAGGCCAGCAGGACCGCGCGATCCGGTCCGAGCACCACGCCCGCCGGGTCGCCGCCGACCAGATCGGCGACGGCCTCGCGCGCGGCCTCCAGGATCGCGGCGCTGCGCTTGGCCGCACCGTGCCGGTTGGTGTGCGAGAAGGCGGAGGTCCGGAAACCCGTTGAGACGGCCCGGGATACCGAATCCGGGACCAACATGCCCGCTTGCGGGTCGAGGTGGATCCAGCCGTCGCCCAGGGACGGTATAAGGCCCCGCACCCTCGCGACGTCGTAAGTCATGCTGGCCACTCTAAAGGGAGAGGGCACAACTGGGTAACGGTAGGGAGGTAAGCACCTCCGAGGATCGGGACGACCTGCGTCTACCGCACAAACCGGACGGACGTCTCTGTCCGACCTACCCACGGCTTCGTTCCGGGCGCCGCCCGAGTTACACGTTGGCTCCCGAATGCTTTCGAATGGGGTGGCGCTTAGCGCCCGCGGCGCGGATTCGGCAGGATGGGGGCATGACGCAATCGGATGGGCTTCCGGAATCCATTGTCGTAGTCGGGCCCGAGGGTAAGCCGCTGTTCATTCCGGCGGCGGCGCAGATCGGCGGCGAGCCGGTGGAGATCACCGGACAGCTTGTCGGCGACCGGGATTCGGGCCAATCGGACGATTCGCGGGAGAGTGAATCGCTCGCCGACATGGTCGAGCAGCCCGCGAAGGTCATGCGCATCGGCACCATGATCAAGCAGCTGCTCGAAGAGGTCCGGCACGCTCCGCTGGACGACGCCTCCCGCACCCGCCTGCGCGAGATCCACCGCACCTCCATTCGCGAACTGGAGACCGGCCTCGCGCCCGACCTGCGCGAGGAGCTCGAGCGGCTGGCCCTCCCCTTCACCGACGACACCGTCCCCTCCGACGCGGAACTGCGGATTGCCCAGGCCCAGTTGGTGGGTTGGCTCGAGGGCCTGTTCCACGGCATTCAGACCGCCCTGTTCGCCCAGCAGATGGCGGCCCGCGCGCAGCTCGAGCAAATGCGCCAGGCCCTCCCGCCGGGCGCGAGCCACGGCGGTGACGCGCGCGGACAGCAGAGCTCCGGCGGCGGGCAGTACCTGTAAGCCGTGTCGGAGAACACGCCTGCCGTTGATTTGTCGGGGTCGGCGGCAGGTTCCCGCCGCAACGCGGTAGCAATTAGATAGGGTCGGGAGCTGTGCCTGCTGCTGCTCCCCCCGACTCGGTTGCCACCGAGGCGACACCGGACAATGCTCCCGTGCCGCTAGTGTCGGACTCCCAGACGTTCCGTCGCGCGTTCAAGGACTTCCGTGATGGATTCGGCCAGCGTGAGCTGTGGCTATCGCTCGGGTGGCAGGACATCAAGCAGCGGTATCGCCGCTCGGTGCTGGGTCCGTTCTGGATCACCATCGCCACCGGCGTGCAGGCCGCGGCCATGGGTTTCCTCTACGCCACCCTGTTCCATCAGCCGCTGCACACCTATCTGCCCTACGTGACGGTCGGTCTGATCGTCTGGAATGTGATCAATGCCAGCATTCTCGAGGGCTCGGATGTCTTCATCGCCAATGAGGGTCTGATCAAACAGCTGCCGTCGGCACTGAGCGTGCACGTGTATCGCCTGGTGTGGCGGCAGTTCCTGTTCTTCGCGCACAACCTGGTGATCTACGCGGTCATGCTGGTGGGCTTCGGCGTCTGGCGGGATCTGCACTGGACGGCCATCCTGGCGATTCCGGGCATCCTGCTGCTGTTCCTCAATGCCATGTGGGTGTCGATCGCCTTCGGCATCTTCAGCACCCGCTACCGCGATATCGCGCCGATCCTGGGCAGCATGACGCTCATGCTCTTCGTGCTGACGCCGGTCATGTGGAGCACCAAGTCGCTGCACGATCAGGGCGGCACGGTCAGCGAGCGGGCCCGGCTGGTCGAGCTGGTTCCGACCTACCATTATCTGGAGATCGTGCGCGCGCCCCTGCTGGGCGAGCCGCAGCCGCTGACCTCCTGGATCGTGGTGCTGGCCATTACGGTGGTCGGCTGGGCCGTCGCCGTGCTGGCCATGAAGCAGTTCCGTTCCCGCGTCCCCTACTGGGTGTGAAGGCTCAATGACCGACCATGTGAGTATCGAAACCCAGAACGCGTGGGTGGAGTTCCCGATCTTCGACGCCAAGTCCCGCTCGCTGAAGAAGGCGTTCATGGGCAAGGCCGGCGGCGCGATCGGACGCAATCAGTCCGACGTGGTGGTGGTCGAGGCGCTGCGCGACATCAACCTGTCGCTGAAGGAGGGCGACCGGGTCGGGTTGGTCGGCCACAATGGCGCGGGCAAATCCACGCTGCTGCGCCTGCTTTCGGGTATTTACGAACCGACCCGCGGCAGCGCGCGCATTCGCGGCCGCGTGGCGCCGGTCTTCGATCTCGGTGTCGGCATGGATCCGGAGATTTCCGGGTACGACAACATCATCATTCGTGGACTGTTTCTCGGGCAGACGCGCAAGCAGATGCTCGCCAAGATCGATGAGATCGCCGAATTCACCGAGCTCGGCGACTATTTGGAGATGCCGCTGCGCACCTACTCCACCGGCATGCGGGTCCGCCTGGCCATGGGCGTGGTGACCTCCATCGATCCGGAGATCCTGCTGCTCGACGAGGGCATCGGCGCGGTGGACGCGGAGTTCATGAAGAAGGCGCGAACCCGCCTGCAGGAACTGGTGTCCCGCTCCGGCATTCTGGTATTCGCCTCGCACTCCAATGAATTCCTGGCGCAACTGTGTGATTCCGCTCTCTGGATCGACCACGGCAACGTGCGGATGCACGGTGGAATCGAGGAAGTCGTGCGAGCCTACGAGGGCCCGGAGGCGGGTGATCACGTGGCGCAGGTGCTGCGGGATCTGGAACGTGAACGTGAACCGGAACGGAATCCCGCATGAGTGAGAAGTCCACCCCCGTCTATGGCGACGATGCGCGCATTGTCGCCATCGTGGTCACGCACAAACGCCGGGACCTGCTGGCCGAGTCGCTGAAGGTGCTCTGTAGCCAGACCCGGCCGGTCGACCATTTGATCGTGGTGGACAACGGCAATGAGGCCGAGGTCGGGGAGTTGGTCAAGCAGCAGCCGATCGAAACGACGTATCTGGGTTCGGAGCACAATCTCGGCGGCGCGGGCGGTTTCGCGCTCGGCATGCTGCACGCGCTCACCATGGGCGCGGACTGGGTGTGGCTGGCCGATGACGACGGGCGGCCCGAGGGGCCGGAAGTTCTTGCCACGCTGTTCGATTGCGCCAAGCGGCATCAGCTGGTCGAGGTGTCGCCGGTGGTGGCCGATATCGACGATCCCGACCGGTTGGCCTTCCCGCTGCGTCGGGGTGTGGTGTGGCGACGACTGCGCTCGGAGCTCGGCGACGAGGACTTCCTACCCGGCATCGCCTCGCTGTTCAACGGCGCGCTGGTCTCCGCGGAGGCCGTGGACAAGATCGGCGTACCGGATCTGCGACTGTTCGTGCGCGGCGACGAGGTGGAGGTGCACCGGCGACTCGTGCGCTCGGGTCTGCCGTTCGGCACCTGCCTACAGACCGCCTACCTGCACCCGAACGGTTCCGCCGAATTCAAGCCGATCCTGGGCGGGCGCATGCACACCCAGTACCCGGACGATCCGGTCAAGCGACACTTCACCTACCGCAACCGCGGATACCTGATGGCCCAGCCGGGCATGCGAAAGCTGTTGCCGCAGGAGGTCGCCCGGTTCGGGTGGTTCTTCCTGGTACAGCAGAAGGATCCGGCCGGGCTCATGGAGTGGCTACGCCTGCAACGCATGGGACGCCGCGAGCAGTTCGACAAGCCCAAGAACTGAACGAAAAATGCGTTGCGACAACGGGGACAGCCTGACAAGGTTGTCCCCGTTCTTGTTGGGAGCGGTTACCTCGGTGACCGCGTGAGGAGAGATGGGAGGTGGATTTCGTGACGACGACAGTGCGGATTGTCGTGCCCGGGCGCGTGGTCGCCCGCCGCGTATCCATCTCGAATTCCCCTCGCTGAGTCCGTGATTCGGGCTCGGCCCGTCAAAGGACTCCCCCATGTCTTCGGTCGATTTCGACCTGCTCGTACCCTTCGGCTGGAACTCCGACCTCGCCGCCGACTACTCGCCCCTGCTCGGTGACGATCTGATTCCGGCCCGCGTGATCCGCATGGATCGCAGCGAATGCGATATCGCCGCACCGCTTCCCACCCCCTTCGTCCTCGAGAGCCGATTGACGGCAACGGTCGTCCGCGCCCAGCTCCCCCGATCCGATTCCGAGATCAGCGGACTGTGCACCGGCGACTGGGTCGCCATCGATCGCGGTCGCACCGTGCGTGCCCTGCTGCCGCGCCGGACCGCGATCGTGCGCGCCGCGGTCTCCGGACAGCCCGACGCCCGGGCCCGCTCCGCGCATCAGGTGCTGGCCGCGAATGTCGACACCGTCCTGGTCTGCACCGCCGGTGACGGCGATGTCGATCTCGGCCGCATCGAACGACTGCTCGCCCTGGCCTGGGAATCCGGTGCGCAACCGGTCGTGGTGCTCACCAAAGCCGATCTGGCGCACGATATTCCGCTCGAGGAGGTACGGGCCGCCGCGCCCGGGGTGACCGTGCTGGCGGTCAGCGCCACCGCGGGCGTCGGCATGGATGTGCTCGGCGCGCTGCTCCGCGGCACCGTCGCGCTGATCGGCCCCTCCGGAGCGGGCAAATCCACGCTCGCCAATGCCCTGCTGGGCGCGGAGGTCTTCGCCACCAACGCGGTCCGCGCGGCCGACCAACGCGGCCGCCACACCACCGTGCACCGCGAACTGCGACCGCTGCCCGGCGGCGGCACCCTCATCGACACCCCGGGCCTGCGGTCGATCGGCCTGTGGGATGCCGCCGAGGGCCTGGGCCGCACCTTCAGCGATGTCGAATCCCTGGCCACCCGGTGCCGTTTCACCGACTGCTCGCACCGCACCGAACCCGGCTGCGCGGTGCTCGCGGCCATCGACGCGGGCACACTCCCGCAACGCAGGCTCGACAGCTACCGCAAGCTCACCCGCGAGAACGAATGGCTGTCCGCCCGCACGGATGCCCGCCTGCGGGCCGAGCGGACCAAGGCGTGGAAAGAGATCAACAAGAACCAGCGCCGCATGTACAAGGAACGCGGCAAGCAGCGCTGAGTAGCGCACAGCGAAACCGCCTATATGCACTTCGTTGCATATAGGCGGTTTCTCGCCTACTGTCCGAGATGCGAGAGTTTCTGCCCCATCGGCTCAGCCGGGCGCGGATGATCGGATTCGGGGCGACGAACAGCAGAAGAGGAGTGGATCCATGACCGGAGCACAGAGGCCGCTGGCGGGTCGGACCATGATCATGTCGGGCGGGAGTCGCGGGATCGGGCTGGAGATCGCCAAGCGGGCGGCGGCCGACGGCGCGAACATCACCCTCATCGCCAAAACCGATGCGCCACACCCGAAATTGCCCGGCACCATTCACACCGCGGCGGCGGAGCTGGAGGCGGCGGGCGGGACCGTGCTGAAGTACCTCGGCGATGTGCGCGATGACGAGGCGGTCGCGGACGCGGTGCGGCAGACGCGGGAGCGGTTCGGCGGCATCGACATGGTGGTGAACAACGCCTCGGCCATCGACATCTCCCCGACCGAGCTGCTGCCCATGAAGAAGTACGACCTCATGCAGGACATCAACTGCCGCGGCAGCTTCCTGCTGTCCAAGCTGAGCATTCCGGCCCTGCGGGAATCCGCGGAAGCCGGGCGCAACCCGCACATCCTGACCCTGTCCCCGCCGCTCAATCTGGACCCGAAGTGGGCGGGCATGGCGCTGGGCTACACCATCGCCAAGTACGGAATGTCGCTCACCACACTGGGTTTGAGCGAGGAGCTGCGCAAGTACGGCATCGGCGTGAACTCACTGTGGCCACGCACCACCATCGCCACCGCCGCGGTGAAGAACCTGCTCGGCGGCGAGGAGATGATCGCCACCTCCCGCACCCCTGACATCTACGCCGACGCCGCCTACCTGGTGCTCACCGCCCCCGCCAAGGACACCACCGGCAACTTCTTCATCGACGACGAAGTCCTTGCCGCCCACGGCATCACGGATCTCGACAAGTACCGCGTGGTCCCCGGCGACGGCCCCCTCACCACCGACCTGTTCCTCTGAACGAACCATGGCCCGGGACACGCGGTCCCGGGCCATGATCGGTCGAATATCTTGGCCTCTAGTCGATTCCGTAGAGGCGTTCCCAGTTCTCGCGGCTGGTCAGTTCCGGCATGGCGGCGCGCCAGCGACGCTGGAGGTTCGGGAGGTCCTTGCGGAGTTGGCGGAGGACCCGGTAGGTGCGCAGCAGCAGGCGGCGGGCGGTTTCCTTGTCGCGCACGCGAACTCGGACGCCGGACTGGGAGGCGTCGGTGACGACCACGTGGTCGAACAGACCCACGTGCCACCAGTGGGCGTCCTCGCGGGTGACCGCGACCGGGCCCGGGATGGTGCGGCCGAGCCACTGGTTGAGGGCGCGCTTGTAGAGCACCAGCAGCGGGTGGCTGGGCTCGCCGCCCGCGCGGCGCACGTGCAGGTGCGCGTTGGGGACCGGGGAGGTGGCGGCCGGATGCTTGATGGTCTCCGGATAGTCGGAGCGGGAGCCGCGGGCCTTGGCCAGGGCCTCGATGCCGCCGTCGCGCAGGATCTCCGGGCCCTTCAGGTAGTCCTCGATGCCCTGCAGGGTGGTGTGGGCCAGGCCGTACTGCATGCCGACCAGATACTCGCCGATCTCCCGGAACAG
Source organism: Nocardia sp. CDC160 (assembly GCF_035818795.1). NCBI lineage: Bacteria > Bacillati > Actinomycetota > Actinomycetes > Mycobacteriales > Nocardiaceae > Nocardia > Nocardia sp. CDC160. The sequence goes on from NZ_JAYKYT010000001.1 coordinate 1,163,408, forward strand.
CTGGCGGGTAATGGCTTTCGGGTCCAGGTCGTGGTGCAGCGAGGACACGATGAGCGAGTTGCGCGAGGAGAAGTAGCGCGCCCAGTCGTCGAAGTCCTTCCAGTAGAAGTCGGCGTGCCACACCGCGGCATTGGGGAGGGTGACGGTCACGAAACCGTGCTCCCGGGCGCGCAGGCCGTATTCCACGTCGTCCCACTGGAAGAAGATCGGCACCGGCAGCCCGATCCGCTTCACCACCTCGGCCGGGATCAGGCAGGTCCACCAGGCCTGGTAGCCCGCGTCCACGCGGCGTTCCTGATGCTTCTTGAGCATGGAGGTGTTGCGCAGCGCCTTGGCCACCTTCTGGCCGTGGCGCAGCTTGCCCAGATTCGTTTCCTCCGCACCGACATTCAGGTAGTCGGGGTTGAACAGGAACAGCATCTGCGCGCCCACCAGGGTGGGTTCCACGGTCAGATTCGCGAAGGCGTTGAGGCGCAGGACGGTTTCGGGCTCGCACAGGATGTCGTCGTCCATGAGGATGACATCGGCGTGCTCATTGGCCGCGGACACCTCGTAGAGACCGCGCGTGAAACCGCCCGCCCCACCGAGATTCGGCTGCCGGATGTAGCGCAGCTTGTCGCCGAAGCGCGGCTGGGTCTCGGTGAACAGCGCCTGATCCTGGACCAGATCGGTGCCCTGGTCGACCACGTACACCGCGTCGATGAGCGACAGCACGGTCGGGTCGGAGGCCAGGGCCGCAACGGTATTGGCGCAATCCTGGGCCCGGTTGAAGGTACAGATGGCGATGGCCACCGGGCGCACGTGCTCGGGCGCGGCGGCGGTCCACGCCAGATCGGTGACCACGGCCTCGCCGCCGAGGGCCTCGATCTCGAGCCAGATCGCGCCGCCGTCGATGTACATGTCCAGCGGCGCGCGCAGCGCCACCCGGCCGGTCTCGGTGACCACCGCGGTGTCGACCACCCGGCGATGCCCCGCGATATCGGAGGCGGCCAAGCGAATCCGCACCTTGCCGCTCACCTCGAGGGTCATGCCCACCTCGACCTCGGTGACGGAGGTCCAGCGCTGCCAGTAGGCGGCGGCGAAGCGCCCGAAGTAGGTATTGGTGTGGACCGACGCGCCCTTCTCCAGGCGCAGGGTCTGCCGCTCCCGGCTCACCTTGCCCTTGGCCACCGCGTACAGCTCATCGCTGATCTTGGGCGCGGGCCCGGTGAAGATGCCCCGCGCCAGCACCAGACGCTCCGGCGCGGCGTGCTCCGCGCGCAGGGTCGCCGGAGCTGCCTCGCTCTTGCGGTCCTCGGTTTCGGTCACGGCCTGGCCAGCCGACGCATCCATGAATCCCTCGACATCCTTTGAATACTGAGACACCGGCTCATCCGACGTGGTCGCACCGCCACTGTCTGGCTGGACGGGCACTGTCTTGCTCGGCGGGCCGAGAATATCAATCGTGAATGGCGCGGGCAGCGCGAACCCGCGCTAACGATCGTTTTCGGGTGTTCGCGTGAAGACGAATTTCCCGTAGGCCCAGAATCGGAACCCCATGGCCACCGCTTGACCGATGAGCGTCCCGGAAACGTTGTCCGCCAACGGACTGTCCAGTCCGAGAACGTACCGTGAAAAGCCGAGACACCCGAGTTGCAGTCCGATGGCCAACACATTCAACACCGCGTAGATGAGGATGTGCCGCGCCCCGGTATCGCCCTCGTGGTCGGAGTAGGTCCACCACTTGTTGCCGAAATAGGTGACCACGGTGGCCACGCCAATGGAAATGATCTTGGCGACCAGCGGGGCATGGAACAGCGGGCCCTCGCCGCCGAGGAAGACCAGCAGGTTGTAGGTGCCCGCGTCGACGACGAATCCGATCGCCCCGACCACCAGGAACGCGCCGCCCCGCTGCAGCAGTCCCCTGATCTTGCCGGTCAAGGACGGATTCGGCGGTTGGTCGCTCACCGCGGTGGACTCGTTCGCAGACACCGGCCGACGGTACCCCAACCCCGCCGCATCCATATTCCCGTCAAGGTCGGGTACCCTCCCGGTGTTCATATTCGCCTCCGATCAGAGGATTGACCGGGTGGACTCCACCGAGCTTCGTATTGCCGCCATTGTGCCGTGCCACAACGAAGAGGCCGCCGTCGCGAAGGTCGTGACCGACCTGAAGGCCGCCGTCCCGGGCATTGTCGTCTACGTCTACGACAATCTGAGCACCGACGCCACCGCCGAGAAGGCGCGCGCGGCCGGTGCGATCGTGCGCACCGAGAACCGCAAGGGCAAGGGCAATGTGGTCCGCCGCGCCTTCGCCGATATCGAGGCCGACGTGTACCTCATGGTCGACGGCGATGACACCTATGACGCGGCCGCGGCCCCCGAGATGATCAAGACCCTGCTCGAGGGTCCCTACGACCACGTGCTGGGCGTGCGCCGCGAGATCGAGGCCGGGTCGGCCTACCGCGCGGGCCACGAGACCGGCAACAAGGTGCTCAATGGCGTGGTGGGCAAGGTCTTCGGCGAGAACGTCGAGGACATGCTCAGCGGCTACCGGGTCTTCTCCCGGCGTTTCGTGAAGTCCTTCCCGGCCGTGTCGCGCGAATTCGAGATCGAGACCGAGCTGACCGTGCACTCGCAGCACCTGCGGGTCCCGCAGACGGCCGTGCCGGTCGGTTTCCGTGATCGGCCCGCGGGCAGCGAGTCCAAGCTGCGCACCTACAGCGACGGCTTCAAGATCCTGCGCCTGATCATCGGCCTGGCCCGGCACGAGCGACCGGTCGCCTTCTACGGCCTGTTCGGCACGCTGGCCTGGCTCGTCTCGGTCATCCTGATCACGCCGATCGTGGTCGAGTTCTATCGGACGCACACCGTCCCGCGGTTCCCGACGTTATTCCTCGGCTTCACGCTGCTGCTCCTGGGCAGCCTGGCCTGGACCGCCGGTCTCATCCTGGACGGCATCCGCCGCTCCCGGCACGAGGCAGCTCGCCTGATGTACCTGCGTTATTCCGCGGTCGGCGAGGACAACGCGGCCGGTCCGACGCGATGACCGTGGAGCTTGCCGGACAGAAACCGAACGGCAAAGCAGAATCGGACATCGTGGTTACCGAAGCGAACGAGAATCCGGCCCTCGCGGCGCCGGAGAAGATCCCGGCCGCCGCGCCCGAACCCCGGTCCGCCCTGCGGCGCGCGGTGATCGGTATCGAGCGCCGGTTCGGCTCGGCGGCACTGATTTTCGTGCTGGTCGCGGGCATTTTCGGCGCGGTGTGGTCGGTGCTCACGCCGCCGTTCTGGGGACACGACGAGATCACCCAGTTCGGCCGGGCCTATCAGGTCGCGCACGGCGGGTTCCTGCCGGAGAAGATCCACGACGACCGCGGGCCCGCGTGGGGCGGCGACGTGCCCGTCAGCATCGACGCGCTGATGAGCTACGCCTTCAACGACTACCAGCGCGATCGCGACGACGAGCAGGATCCCATGGTCGCGGATCCGCACGTGTACGACCGGCTCGGCGCGGCGGCGGTGTCCACCTCCGACACCAAGCAGGTCTGGTTCACCAATACCGCCGCCTACTCCCCCGTCCCGTATGTGCCTCCGGCGCTGGGTATTCGGATCGCGGAGGCCCTCGACCTGAACGCGGGCGGGATGGTGCTGGCCACCCGGTGGGCGGGGCTCCTCGCGTACCTGCTGATCGTCGGCTTCGCGCTGCGCGTGCTGCGCGGACATCGGGTGCAGTGGCTGGCATTCACCATCGCGGTGCTGCCCATCGCGCTGTTCCAGGCCGGGACCGTCACCGCGGACACCGTCACCAACGCGCTGGCGCTGCTGGTGTCGGCGCTGGTGGTCAAGGGTCTGTTCCTGGGCGAGCGACTGACCAAGCCGGAGACGGTGGCCGCGCTGGCCGCCACCGTCCTGCTGCCGGTGTGCAAGCCGACCTATGTGCTGATCGCCATGCTGACCGTGCTGATTCCCGCGCGGCGCTTCGGTTTCGGGGCCGCCGAGCGGGTCGCGCCGTGGCAGCGGGTGCTGCCGTGGGCGGCCGCGGGGATCGGTGCCGTCGCGTTCGCGGTATGGATGAAGATCGCCGCGCCGACCGGCGACGGCATGAGCCTCATGCGGCCCAAGAAGGATTGGGGCAGCGTCCGTCCGGGTGATCAGCTGCACGGCATCCTCGCCGATCCCGGCCATTTCGTGCGGGTGTTCGGCGACAGCATCGCGCGCCGCGACCAGCACTGGTTCGTCCAGTTCTTCGGTGAGCTCGGTTTCTCCTACGTGGAGGTGCCCGCGCTGACCATCCTGGCGAGCCTGCTGGCCTTCGCCGTGAGCGTCGGTGCGGCCGAGCGCTTCTCGCCCCGCGGCGCGAACCGCCTGAACACCTGGCTGGTGCTGCTGACGGTGGTCGCCAGCGTGGCCATGATCTACGTGACGCTGTATATGTCCTTCACACCGGTCGGCTACTTCATCATCGACGGCGTGCAGGGCCGATACTTCGTGCCGCTGGCGCTGCTGGCCCTGGCCGTGCTGTTGCGCTGGATGCCCGTGCGGCTCACCGACGCCGCCGGTCGCTTCCCGACGCGGGGCGCGGCGATCACCGTGGTGGCCGCCACCTCGGTCGCGCTCATCGCGGCGGTGGTCAAGTACTCGACCATCGTCTGGGGCTGAAACCGGCTCGCCGGACACCGAATCCGCCGCTAGCATGCGCTTGGTGGGGATGGGGTGGTGGCGGCGAAAGGGCCGCCACCGGCGAATAGCCTTGGGGTTGCTGGTCATTGCCTGCCTGGCGCTCACGCCGGTCGCCACGGCCGCAATCTATCTGCGGCTCGAGGATTCCGGAACCCTGCGGGACGATGCCCGGACCCGCGGACGAGACGCGCTCTGGCTCGGTCACGCCTGGGTCGACGGACGCAAAAGCGACACCGATATCGCCGAGCTGGGAATTCGGCTGGCCGGGACCGGAATCAAGGATCTGTACGTCCACACCGGGCCGCTCGACAATGACGGCACACTGCGCGCGGAGCTGTATCCACGGGCCCGATGGTTCATCGACGCCGTGCACCGCACACTGCCCGGAATTCGGGTGCAGGCCTGGCTCGGAGATTTGCTCACACCCGAATTCGACGGGCTGAATACCGGTGATCCGGGGACGCGCGATCGTGTTGTCATGACATCGTCCCAGGTCCTCGATCTCGGATTCGACGGCATTCACTTCGATTTCGAGCCGGTGCGCTCCGGATCGAGCGGCTATATCGCCCTCCTCGAGCAAGTGCGCGCGGTCACTTCGGCCCGCCACTCGCTACTGTCGGTTTCCGCTCCGGTTATCGATCCGCTACCCGGATTGCATTCGGTCGGAGTGGCGCTGTTCGATCATGGGAAATGGTGGTCGCAAGACTATTTCGCGCAGGTGGCGCGGCGCGTCGACCAAATCGCCGTGATGTCCTATGACACCGCCATGCCGACCCGTTCCCTCTACGGCGGATATGTCGCCCAACAAACCACTCTCGCCCTCCAGGCCACCCCGGCCACGGTGGATCTGCTGATGGGCCTGCCCGCCTTCCGGACCGACGATCTCGGACACCACGCGGCGGCCGAAACGGTGGCGGCCGGAATCCGCGGTGTCCGTGTAGGTTTGGCGCGCACCGACCGCGGTCGTCGCTCCTTCGGCGTCGCGCTGTATGTGGATTTCGCTGCCACCGAACAGGATTGGGCGGACTACCGCCGGGGCTGGTCCTAGAGGACCCGTTCGCCCGCGGCGGCGTAGGCCGATTCGGTGGCGGCTTTCTGTGGGCGCCACCAGGATTCGTTGTCGCGGTACCAGGCGACGGTGGCGGCGAGGCCCTCGCCGAAATCGCGATAGCGCGGTTCCCAGCCGAGTTCGGTGCGCAGTAGCGAGGAGTCGATGGCGTAGCGCAGATCGTGGCCCGGACGGTCGGTGACGTGGTCGAAGTCGTCGGGCGCGCGGCCGAATGCCGCCAGGATCATCTCGACCACGGACTTGTTGTCGCGCTCGCCATCCGCGCCGATCAGGTAGGTCTGCCCGATGCGCCCGCGCTCCAGGATCTCCCACACCGCGCTGTTGTGATCGTCCACGTGAATCCAGTCGCGCACCTGGTGGCCGCTGCCGTAGAGCCGCGGCCGCACCCCGTCGATGAGGTTGGTGATCTGGCGCGGGATGAACTTCTCCACGTGCTGGTAGGGCCCATAGTTGTTGGAGCAGTTGGAGATTGTGGCCCGCACCCCGAACGACCGCACCCACGCGCGGACCAGCATGTCGCTCGAGGCCTTGCTGGCCGAATAGGGACTCGACGGGTTGTAGGGCGTGCTCTCGTCGAATGCCTTGGGGGCGTCGAGTTCCAGGTCGCCGTACACCTCGTCGGTGGAGATGTGGTGGTAGCGCACCTGGTGTCGGCGCACCGCCTGGAGTAGCGAATAGGTGCCGATGATATTGGTCTGGACAAACGGCCAGGGGTCGGCCAGCGAATTGTCATTGTGCGATTCGGCGGCGAAATGCACGACCGCGTCCACACCGCCGACCAGGCGATCCACCAGGGCGGTGTCGGCGACATCGCCGTGCACGAACTCGATTCGGTCCGCGACCGGGTCGAGCGAGGCGCGGTTACCCGCATAGGTGAGTTTGTCCAGCACGGTCACGTGCACACCCGGACGCGTGGTCACGGTCTGATGGACGAAGTTCGCGCCGATGAACCCGGCACCTCCGGTTACGAGCAGTCGCACACCGAAACATTACGTCGGCCGGGGCGGCCGCCGACGTCGGGTCGGGGAAGTTGCCTTCTTTACACCAAACCGACTCTCGACGTGCGCGGAATCGGTCATCCGGTTGAAACATATGTACTTAATTGAAGGGCTAACGCCTGGTCGAAATGTCGGTATTTGGTGTCCTCACCGTGACATTCGCGGAGGAATGGTCACGACTTTGCAAGCCAAAGGTGTGACCTTCGTCACACTCTGGTTCTCAGGTAACGATCAGCCTGATCAGATATACGCGCGAAAACCTTTCGCAGGCAGTGGTTTTCCACTACCTTGCAGACCGCACGATCCTGATGGTGAACAAAATTTGAACGAACGGTCACGATGGGTTCACCGCTCGTTAGCTGTCCTCCATTTCGATTCGTGTTGTCCCCCCGAGCTCTTCGATGAGGTTTCTAGACAATGCTGATGAGGAAATTCGCCGCCACCGCGGCGCTGGTGACCGCCGCTCTGGCCGTCACCGCTGGCACCGTCAACGCCGCCCCCGCGGCCGACGCGAACGCGCCGATCGACTACGCGGTCACCACCACTGACAAGAGCACGGTCCTGCGCACCGATGCCGGGTCGCTGGTGAACGACAACGGCACCTTCGAGATCAAGGCTGCCAACGGCACCGTCGTCGCGAGCATGCCGCTGTCCTTCCGGGTGGACGACTTCACCTTCCCGATCGCTGCGGACATCTCCGGCAACACCGCGACCCTGACCCCGCAGTACGACATGGAGCACGCGGCCTACACACCGGTCAAGGACGTCGCGCTGCCCTACGAGGACCAGGCTCCGTGGAAGTCGGACTACGACCGTGAGCAGGCCGCCTGGAACCGCATGAAGGACACCATTTCCACCGGTGCCACCATCGGCACCCTGGTCGGTGGTATCGGCGGCGCGGCTGTCGGCTGTGTCGCGGGTGTTGCCGTGGGTCTTGTCGCGACCGGTGCGCTGGCCACTCTGTTCGGCCTCGGCCCGCTCGGTGGCTGCATCCTCGGTGCCGCCACCGTCGGCTTCCTGGGCACCCTGGCCGGTCAGATCTTCGTGACCGCGCCGGTCGCCATCGCCGCCGCGATCCAGTACTTCTCGACCATCAACGAGCCGCACATCTCCGCCAAGTAATTCGCGGACCGCAGCTCTACGAAACCCCCGCCCGGGTCAGCCGGGCGGGGGTTTCGCTTGTCCGGGAGCAGATGTGGGGCCCGAGGTCTGCGCCCCGAGCCCCACATCATCAATCACGCTGTGATCGAACCGATTACGCGGTGCGAGCGATCTGCTCGGCCGCCATCCGCTCGCGCACGAACCGCGCCACATGCGCCAGGGCGGCCCGGCTCTCGGGCATGTTCGGGAAGATCGCGGGGAAGGCGTGCACCTGCCCGCGCCAGATCTCGAGGGTGGCGGGCACGCCCGACTGGGCCAGGCGCTGGGCCATGATCTCGCTGTCGTGCCGCAGCACCTCGTCCTCGGCGATGATGAGCAGCGCGGGCGGCAGTCCCGCGAGCACATGGTTGACCGGCGACATCCGCGGATCCAGTCGGCCGTCGACCTCCGCGCCGATCTTCACGACGGATTCCAAGGCGGACAACGGAATCAGGGCGTCGCGGCGGTAGTTGGGGTGGGCGCGCTTCTCGGTGCAGTCCAGATCGAGCGCGGGGCTCAGGCCCACCAGCCCGGCGGGGACGGGGAGTCCGGTGTCGCGGGCGCGCAGGGCGGTGGCGAAGGTCATGTAGCCGCCCGCGGAGTCACCGGCGAACACCACGCGCGCGGCCGGAACGCCGTGCGCCAGTAGCCATTTGTAGGCGGTCAGGCAGTCCTCGACGGATCCGCTGATATCGGTCTTCGGCAGCTGCCGGTATTCCACGCTCACCACCGGCAGCCCGGTGCGCCGGGCCAGCGCCGCGACCACCGGGCGATGGGTGTCGAGCCCGCACAGGAAGAAGCCGCCGCCGTGCATGTAGAGCACCGCGCCGTCGCGCAGCGACCTGCTGGCACCGGCGGGCCGAACGATCTCGATGCGGAAGCCCTTCAGCCGCACTTCCTCCCGTTCCACCCCGCGTGGGTTCGGGCGCAGTCTGGCCAGGCCGTTGATGACGGCGTTGACCACCGGCATCGAGCCCACGGTGACCGTCGCGCGGTCACCGGCGGGCCGGATCACGGTGCGGGAGAAGACTGTCAGGCTGCGCGCGGCGGCGCTGGTCCGGTCGGGGTTCTGGACGGGCGTGTCGTGAGTCATCGCGCACCTACCTCGTTGTTGGCGCGCCGAGCCGTTCGTCCGGAAGAGACCGAGGGCTCGGCAAACCCGGCGCGCGAGAGTCGGCGCTGACATCTCACATAGCGTCATTTCAGAACACCATGAGAACGTGACCTACGCAACAGAAATCGCCAGATCGGGCCGCCGGTAAACGGGCGTGATCGATTCGAGGTCGACTCGGAACCTGGCCGCCGCGCTCCGCGATCGAACTGGCAGACTCTCGTGACATGCGCGGAATCATCCTGGCCGGGGGCACCGGATCGCGGTTGCACCCGATCACGCGCGGGGTGAGCAAACAGCTGGTCCCGGTGTACGACAAACCGATGGTGTACTACCCCCTGTCCACGCTCATGCTGGCGGGGATCCGGGACATCCTGGTGATCACCACCCCGGAGGACAGCGACGCCTTCGCCCGGCTGCTCGGCGACGGCAGCCGCTTCGGCGTCTCCATCTCCTATGTGGTGCAACCCGAACCCGACGGCTTGGCCCGCGCCTTCGTGCTGGGCGCCGACCACATCGGCACCGACACCGCCGCACTGGTGCTGGGCGACAATATCTTCCACGGCCCGGGCCTGGGCACCCAGCTGCAGAAGTTCCACGATCTCGACGGCGGCGCGGTGTTCGCCTACCGGGTCTCGGATCCGACCGCCTACGGCGTGGTCGAATTCGCCGACGGCCGCGCCATTTCCATCGAGGAGAAGCCCAAGGCGCCGCGCTCCAACTACGCCATCCCGGGGCTGTACTTCTACGACAACGACGTGCTCGCCATCGCCCGCGATCTGAAGCCCTCGGACCGCGGCGAATACGAGATCACCGATATCAACCGCGCCTACCTGGAGCAGGGCCGCCTGCACGTGCAGGTGTTGGCCCGCGGCACCGCCTGGCTCGACACCGGCACCTTCGACTCCCTGCTGGACGCCGCCAATTACGTGCGCACCATCGAGGAGCGGCAGGGCCTCAAGATCGGTGTGCCCGAAGAGGTGGCCTGGCGGCTCGGCTTCATCGACGACGATCATCTGACCCGACTGGCCGAACCGCTGGTGCGCTCGGGATACGGCAAATACCTGCTGGGCCTGCTGGACCACGGGCGAACCTGGGAGTAACGCATGCGCATTCGGGAACTGTCGATACCCGGCGCGTGGGAGTTCACGCCCCGGCTGCACGGCGACGACCGCGGGGTCTTCTACGAGTCGTTCAAGGCCTCGGAATTCGAGAAGGCGGTGGGCCGCCCCTTCGATCTGCTGCAGGTCAATATCTCGACCTCGGCCGCGGGCGTGCTGCGCGGCATCCACTACACCGAGAATCCGCCCGGCCAGGCCAAATACGTGACGTGCGTGCGCGGCGCGTTCCTGGACGTGGTGGTGGACCTGCGCCGCGACTCGCCCACCTTCGGCACGTGGGACGCGGTCGTCATCGACGATGTGGAGCGCAAGGCGGTGTATCTGGCCGAGGGCCTGGGCCACGCGCTGCTCTCGCTCGAGGACGGTTCGACCGTCAACTACCTGTGCTCGCTCGAGTACTCCCCCGAATTCGACCGCGATCTGGACGCTTTCGATCCGGACCTGGGCATCGAGTGGCCGACCGTCGGCCGCAATGGCGAACCCCTCGAATTCATCCGGTCCGCCAAGGACGCGGCGGCTCCGCGGCTAGCGGATCTGAAGCAGCCGCACTGACGTAGCAACGAAGGGGCGCACCGCAAAGGCGGTGCGCCCCTTCTCTTTTCCAGGTGCGACCGAGTCCGTGTGAGCGGCGGACCCGGCCGATGGGTACTAGCCGACCAGTTCGACCTCCAGCTCACGGGCCTCCTGGCGACGGGCCCGCCGCTTGGGCAGGAAGACCGTCAGGGCGACCAGGGCCCCGACAATCGACACACCGGCGGCGAATTCCAAGCCGGGACGGTAGGTGTCGAGCATGGCCGCGGGGGTCGGGTTGCTCGGCACGCCCGAGGTGACGATGGCGGTGGTCACCGCGAGCACGATGGCCGCGCCGACCTGCATGGCCGTCTGCAGCACACCGGCCGCCAGGCCCTGCTCGTCATCCTCGATGCCACTGGTGGCCTGAATATTGATGGCGGGGAAGCCGACCCAGCCGATGCCGACCAGCAGCACGGCGGGCAGCAGCACGGTCAGGTAGGACGGGGCGGTGTCGATGCGCAGGTACATCAGGTAGCCCACGGCCATGACCACCATGGTGATGGCGATGATCGGGCCGGTGCCGAAGCGGTCAACGAGCTTGTCGGAGACGAAGGCCGAGGCGACCACCAGCAGGCCGACCGGCAGCAGTGCCATCGACAGCTTCAGCGGCGACCAGCCCAGGGTGTCCTGCAGGTACAGCGTGGTGATGAACTGCCAGCTGAAGTACGAGCCGCCGACCGCGATGATGGCCAGGCTGGCCCGGACCAGGGTGGCCTTGCGCAGGATGCCCAGGCGCACCAGCGGGTAGCGCACCTTGTTCTCGGTGTAGACGAACGCGGCACCCAGCACGGCCACGCCGACGAACGATCCGATGGTGCGGGCCGAGCCCCAGCCCGCCTGCGGCGCGGAGACCACGGTGTAGACCAGCAGCAGCATGGTGGCGGTGGACAGCAGCGCCCCGAGCAGATCGTGGCCGCCCTCCTCGGCGGGCTTGTCCTTGGGGACAACGAAGTACGCGGAGATCAGCGCGGCCGCCGCGACCGGGACCGGGAGCAGGAAGGTCCAGCGCCAGCCCAGGCCGGTCATCAGACCGCCGAACAGCAGGCCCATGGAGTAGCCGCCCGCACCGAACACGGTGTAGATGGACAGCGCCTTGTTGCGGGCGGGTCCCTCGGCGAAGTTGGTGGTGATGATGGACAGACCGGTCGGCGCGGTGAACGCGGCGGCCAGGCCCTTCACGAAGCGGGTCAGGATCAGCAGGGCCGGGGAGCTCACCAAAGCTCCTGCCAGCGAGGCCAATCCGAAGACGGCCAGGGCGATCAGGAAGACCTTGCGGCGACCCAGCAGGTCGGCGGTGCGCCCGCCCAGCAGCAGCAGGCCGCCGTAGCCGAGCACGTAACCGCTGACCAGCCACTGCAGGGTGGAGGTCTGAATGTGGAGTTCGGTGCCGATGGACGGCAGCGCGACGCCGATCATCGACACGTCGAGGCCGTCGAGGAACAGCACGATGCACAGGGTGATGAGCATGCCCCAGAGCCGACCGGTCCATTGCGTGGTGTCGGCCGCGGTGCTCACTGCGGGGCGAATCTCGGTGGAAGTCACGAGAAGCGACAGTACATGCACACGCATCAAATGCACAAGCATTTAATGCGGTTGCATGGTTTGACCGAAACCACTAGGATGGGCCGCATGCCGAAGCCGACAGCGTCTGTCGACCGGCCCGTGGCAACGTCTTTCGACACGTCCGGGCTGGTGGGCGAATGGCGCGATCTGCTCGCCCGGCACGCGACGACCTCGTGCGCTCTGGAAAAGGAACTGCAAGGCCGCCACCACATCGGGCTCAGCGAATTCGAAACCCTCGACCGTCTCGTCGAAGCAGGCAGCGACAGCTGCAAGATGAGCGATCTCGCCAATGACATCTACTTGAGCCAGAGCGCGCTCTCGCGCACGGTGGCTCGACTCGAGCGCGACGGACTGGTCGATCGCACCCTGTGTACCGAGGATCGCCGCGCGATCTTCGTGTGCCTCACCGACAAAGGGCGCGAGCTGCACAGGCAGGCCGCGCCCACGCACCGGGAAGTGCTGGCGGAAACTCTCGGGTCCCCGCAGGTCTGAGCTAGACGGCGGCGCGGAGGGTGTCGATCACCGGAAGCGCCGCCACCGCAAGGGAACTCACGCCCGTGAAGGCCTCGCGGTAACGCTCCACCTCGTGCTCCTTGTCCAGATACGAGGAGCCGGTGAGGGATTCCACGTAGACCACCGGGGGTTCCGTGGGTTCGCCTGCGGCGGTGGGGAATTCGAGCAGGACGAACCGACCGGCATCCATGCCGTGGTGGTAGCCGCAATCGGCGGGCTGCACCCGCAGCCGGACATTGGGCAGTTCGCCGAAGGCACGCAGCCGATCCAGCTGGCCGCGGGTCACCTCGTCGCCGCCGATGCGATGCCACAGCACCGCCTCGGCGATCACCACGTCCAGTTGCAGCGGCGATTCGGTGCGCGTGATCAGGGACTGCCGCGCCAGCCGCACCCGCACCCGGCGGTCCATCTGCTCGGTCGAGATGCCCGGGTAGGCCCCGGCGAGCACCGCACGCATGTACTGCTCGGTCTGCAAAAGCCCTGGGACCAGCTCGTTCTCATAGGTGGTGAGCCGCCCGGCGGCCTCCTCGAGACCGATGTAGACCTCGTAGCCCTCGTCGATCACATCGCTGAACTCCGTCCACCAGCCGCGGGCCTTGGTCTCGCGGGCCAGCGTGGTGAGCGGTTCGATGGCGTCCTCGGGGGCACCGTAGATCCGGCACATGGCCTCGACATCCAGGCTGCGCAAAGACGTCTGCCCGGTTTCGATGCGCCAGATCTTGGCCTCGGACCATTCCAGGCGCTGCGCGGCCACCCGGGTCGTCATCCGTGCGCGATTGCGCAGATCGCGCAGGTGTCGGCCGAGCTGCCGACGCGGCACGGTCGATCCGGTAATCCCCTGCGGTAGAGCCATTCGTCCCCCTATACCAGTGTTGCGATCGCATTGTTGCACAGGAAAACTCAGCGATCCATGGACGCGGGACGCGGCCGGGTGGTTAGGATGGCGACCTTTATCAAGGCTACTTCCTCGAGGACCGCCTGCGGAAGCGCCAGAACTGCACGGCCTGAACATCTTTCGAGAGCTGATTGACCGGTTCCGCCACATCCGAGAGCGCCTGGAACAGATCGTCGGCCATATCGGAAATGTGCGAGACGCGGGCGGCCAGCCGGGAGGCGTTGAGCACGAACTCCAGCAGCAGGCGCACCGTCGCGGCGATCACCAGGCCCAGCGGAATCGCGAACAGCACCGCGAAGCCGATGCCCAGCCAGGCCGAAATCCGCCACAGCCCTACGGTTCCCACGATCGGAATGGCGACCGCGCTCGCCAGGCCCAGCAGATACGCCAGCGGCAGCAGGGTGCGGGTCGCGGCGCGGTGGAATTGCACGTCCAGCAGGGCGCGCGCGGCGTCCACGCTCCAGGAGCCGAAAGCGCTTGGGCTGGCGAAGGGTTCGACCGGTTCCTCGGCGGTCTCCTCTTCAGCGATGCGCCGGGACATGCGCCGCGTCGCGGACTCCTTGAAGGCCGCCCAGCGGCCCTCGGTGATGATCTCGTCGAACTCGTCGAACTCCTCGACGTCGGCGGTGTTCCCACCCGATTGGTCGGCCATGCCGACGATCTCCTCTCCCGCAGACCTTTTCGGCGGATCCAGTGTCGCCGGTGTCACCGGCGAAGCGCAGTCCGAGACAGTGTGTTGTAGAACACGTCCCGCTCCCGCGCCGGTTGCGGGCCACGATGGGGTCTCCAGCGCCCTTGACAGCGTTGTCGCAGGCAGATCCCCTGCCGAGGCATGGCGTCGCTTCTGGGCCAAGTTCACTAATGGGTCAAAACAGACCGGGCACCCGCCGATTCGGCACACAACCGGACCTTTGGTGAAAAAGGGTGTGTAACGACCCGAACGCCTCGTTCCGATACGTCGCACAGAGCAGGAACTAGATCTACCGGGGAATGGAGAATCCAGTGCGTACGACGTTTTCGTCTTCCGTTGCGGAATCTGCGCAGGACTACATCCGGCGCGGCTGGACGGTCGCCGAAACCGCCAATGGCGTCTGCCTGGTCACCGACGAGGAGATCTCGGGTATCGAGGTCACCGGCGAGACCGCCGCGTTCGTGCGCCGCTACCTGCGCGCCAATGATCTGACCGGTCCGGTCATCGAGATCCCGGGCGCCGAGCGCCGCGAGATCCACCTGGTGACCGGGCTGCGCAAGGCCGAGCGCGCCATCGAGGCGCTGCGCGAGGCCGGTGTCCTCGTCCACACCGACGGCGCGGGCATCCCGCTGCCGCCGAGCAAGCTGTCCGCCGGTGCGGCCTGCTGGGGCGTCGCCCCGCACGAGGCCCGCTGGGTCCCGCCGGTCGTGGCCATCGCCGCCGCCGTCCGCGCCGCCACCAAGGGCGCTGCCAAGGCTGCTCGTATCGCCTCCTGAGACAGGCTCGAAGAATCGACGCGAAACCCGCGAGTGCACCCCGGCGCTCGCGGGTTTCGCTGTATCCCGCTCGAAACGTTGCAAATTCAGAGATAACGGACATGGCCCGAGGCCCGGGCGCAAATCCCACCGCGGGTGTTTCGCCCGCACCGGCTCCGGGCGATCATGGGGTATGACCCACGTCGCGGACAGCCCCCGGACACTGCTACGCACCTGCCCGCTCTGCGAGGCCGTGTGCGGCCTCGAAATCACCCTCGACAGCGCCGATCGCGTCGCCTCGGTGCGCGGCGATCACGCCGATCCCTTCAGCAAGGGCTTCCTGTGCCCCAAGGGCGCGACCCTGGGCCACCTCGACGCCGACCCGGATCGACTGACCGCGCCCATGATTCGCGATCGCGCCACCGATACCTGGCGCACGGTGAGCTGGGACGAGGCGTTCGGGGTGATCCGGGAACGGCTGCCGCGGGTCTCGGCCGCGCACGGCAACCAGGCGGTCGGGCTGTACCTGGGCAATCCCAATGCCCACACCGTGGCCGGGGCGCTGTACGTGCCGCTGCTGATCCGCGCCTTGGCCACCCGGAGTCTGTTCTCCGCCAGCACCGCCGACCAGATGCCCAAGCAGGTGGCGAGCGGGCTCATGTTCGGCGATCCGCTCACCGTGCCGGTGCCGGATCTGGATCGCACCGACTATCTGCTCATGCTGGGCGCGAATCCGCTGGAATCCAATGGATCCCTGTGCACCGCACCGGATTTCCCCGGTCGACTCAAGGCGCTGCGGCAGCGCGGCGGACGGTTCGTGGTGGTGGACCCGCGACGCACCCGGACCGCCAAACTGGCCGACGAGCATCTGTTCGTGCGACCGGGCAGTGACGCGTATCTGCTGTTCGGGATCGTGCACACGCTGTTCGCCGAGAATCTCGTCGACGTGCGGGTCGCGGTGAACGGGCTGGACGAAGTGCGCGCCGCCGCAGTCGATTTCACCCCGGAGCTGGTCGCCGAGCGGACCGGGGTTCCGGCCGAGACGATCGTGCGCATCGCGCGCGAGCTGGCCGCCGCGCCGACCGCGGCCGTCTACGCCCGAATCGGTACCTGCACGGCCGAATTCGGGACGCTCACGCAGTGGCTGGTGGAGGTGATCAATGTGCTCACCGGCAATCTCGACGCGCCCGGCGGTGCCATGTTCGCCACCGGGGCGGCCCTGGGCATCGTGCGTACGCGGCCGTTCCGGACCGCGCGCTGGGGCAGTCGGGTGCGCGGATTGCCCGAGGCCATGGGCGAATTGCCGGTGGCGACGCTGGCCGACGAGATTCTCACCCCGGGCGAGGGGCAGATCCGGGCCATGGTGACCGTCGCGGGCAATCCGGTGTTGTCCGCGCCCAGCGGCGCGCGGTTGGACGCCGCCTTCGCCGGGCTCGAGTTCATGGTGAGCGTGGACCGCTACCTCAACGAGACCACCCGGCACGCCGACGTCATCCTGCCGCCCCCGCGCATTCTGCAGTCGCCGCACTACGATTTCGCGCTGCTCAACTTCGCGGTGCACAACTACGCGCGGTATTCGCGGCCGCTGGTGCCGCTGGGCGCGGGCGAGATGTCCGAGGCGGAGGTGTTGGCGCGGCTGGCGCTCGCCGTCTCCGGTCAGGAGCCGCAACCCGGTCTCGATCCGCTGACCGTGGTCGACGAGATCGTCATCGCGGGGACGCTGCACAAGGCGGGCATGGCCGATCGGCGCAAGGAACTGCTGGGCGAGAACACCACCGAGCAGCGCATCGACATGATGCTGCGGCTCGGACCCTTCGGCGAGTGGGCGTCGACACCCGATGACACCAACGAGTGGCGCGGCAAGCTGAATCTGCAGGTGCTGCTGGACAATCCGCACGGTATCGACCTGGGTCCGCTGGAATCCCGGCTGCCCGGCGTGCTGCGGACCGCCTCCCGCAAGGTCGAACTCGCGCCCGCCGAGTTGCTGGCCGATCTGGAGCGCCTGCGGGCCCGGCTGCGGGCCGAGCAGCCGGAGATGGTGCTGGTGGGTCGGCGCCAGCTGCGGTCGAACAACAGCTGGCTGCACAATGTTCCGCCGCTGGTGGGCGGATCGAACAAGTGCACCTTGCACATTCATCCGCAGGACGCGGCCCGGCTCGGGTTGAACGGCACCGCCATCGTGAAATCGGCGGCGGGCACGCTGACCGTGGAGGTCGAGCCGACCGACGACATCATGCCCGGCGTGGTGAGCCTGCCGCACGGGTGGGGACACGAGGACAGCGCGCAATCGGTGGCGCGGGCACACGCGGGCGTCAATGCCAATGCGCTGACCGATGATTCGCTGGTGGACGCCCCGTCCGGAAACGCGATCTTCAATGGGGTGCCGGTAACTCTCACGCGCGCCTGAGAATTGCCGCGTACCCGAGTATTAAAGACCTTTCGGTATTAATGTTTCGCGTACCGAAGATCGGTCACAACTAGGGGGATGACAGGCGGAGAGCGCAGTCCAAAACTCCGCAAAATGGACAAAGCAGGAATGCGAAATCCCCGGGGCCCCTGGGGATCTCGCGTACCCGCGCCCCGGAACTCCCCATAGCATCCCCACAGTTAAGGGCCAAAGGTCCCTTGTGAACCCTTTCATCCGGGAGGATCCTCGCCCGGGAAGGTTTGTCCGGCACCAGTCGAGGAAGCCCCACCAGGGCAGATCCGCCGGTTCACGCATTCGCCACACGAAAATAGTTCAACCGTATAGGATTTCGGATGGCCGAAGTTCGTGGCCGAGCCTCTTCCATCCGGTATTCAGCTACCAAAGGGGGCGCACGATGCCCGGTATCAGAAACGGCAGCGACGGCGAGCGGGAACTCCAGGAGCGCTACGGAACCGAGGAAAGGGCCGGGCGCTTCTATAGCGACCAGGTGCGAGATCGGCTCAATACCCACATGATCGATTTCATTCGCCGGATGGATATGGCCTTCATCGCGACCTCCGACAAGCACGGGGAATGCGATTCCAGCTTTCGCGCGGGCAAACCCGGCTTCCTGCACGTGATCGACGATCACACCGTGGCCTACCCGGAGTATCGCGGCAACGGCGTCATGGCCAGCCTCGGCAATATTCTCGAGAACCCGCACGTCGGCATTCTCATGATCGATTTCGTGCACGACCTGATCGGACTGCACGTCAATGGCACCGCCCGCATCGTGGACGACGCCCTCATGCGCCGCTGCGTGCCCGACCTGCCCGTCGAACAGCGCGGGCGGATTCCGGAGCGCTGGGTGGTCGTCGATGTGGAAGAGGCCTATATCCACTGCCGCAAACACATTCCACACCTGGTCCCGGCCCGCCGCGAGGCGCGGGAATGGGGTACCGACAATGTGCGCGCCAAGGGCGGCGATTTCTTCCGAGCCAAGGAAGAGAACAACGCCCTGGTCGAGTCTTGATATAGGCGCGGCGTGAGCCCGATTACTTGATCTTGAAGATCACGGCCCGCTGCACAATGAAGTTGATCACGGTGGCGGTGCCCTGCGCGACACAGAACGCGAAGAAGATCCGCCACCACGCCTCCGGCAGCGCGTAGTAGCAGAGCTGGTTGATCCCGACCTGCAAGGCGAAGGTCAGCGCGTACAGCGCGATCACCGCGAGGAAGCGCTTGCGGCTCGGCTCGGCCTTGAAGGTCCAGCGCCGATTGATCAGATAGGCCGTGGTCGTACCGGCGATGAAGCTGATGGACTTGGCCACCGGCAAGGGAAAGCCGACCAGCTTGAAAAGCAGGGTGTACAGGCCGAAGTCCACAATGGCCGACAGGCCGCCCGTGACCGCGAATCGAATGATCTGCGTCTTCAGCTCAACGTCCGTACCGCCCGGTTCATCGACCAGGGGCAGTTCGGGCGGGAGTGGCAGATGGGGTTCGGCGGTCACAGTGCAGAAGGGTAATGCCCGGGACAAAGGACACAAGCCTCGAGACGGTTATCCCTGTAGCCTCTATGCCGATGTCCACGAAAGCTCAGACCACCACCGCGGCCGCCACGGAGCCCAGCTCCGCAGGCGAGAGCCCGGTCGTCGGCAAAGAAAAAGAGGGCACAGCGGCGCAGGGGGCGTTCGGCCTGCCGACGCAGACCCGGCGCCTGCACGGTTGGGGTCGCACCGCGGCCACCACGTCGGAAGTGCTCTCCACCAATGACCCCGAGCTGATCGCCAAGGCGGTCGCCATGGTCGCGGAGGACAACGACGCCAAGCCCGCACACCTGCGGCGCGGTGTCATCGCCCGCGGCCTGGGCCGTTCCTACGGCGATCACGCGCAGAACGCGGGCGGCCTGGTCGTCGACATGACCGCCCTCAACCGCATTCACCGCATCGACCGGGACTCCCGGCTGGTGGACGTGGACGCGGGCGTGTCCCTGGACCAGTTGATGAAGGCGGCGCTGCCGTTCGGCCTGTGGGTTCCGGTGCTGCCCGGCACCCGGCAGGTGACCGTGGGCGGGGCCATCGGCTCCGACATCCACGGCAAGAACCACCACAGCGCGGGCAGCTTCGGCAATCACGTGCGGTCCATCGATCTGCTCACCGCCGACGGCAAGGTGCAGACCATCGGGCCGAAGAAGAACGCCAAGCTGTTCTGGGCCACCGTCGGCGGCAATGGCCTGACCGGCATCATCCTGCGCGCCACCATCGAGATGACGCCGACCGAGACGGCCTACTTCATCTCCGACGGCATCAAGACCACCTCGTTGGACGAGACCATCGCGGTCCACAAGGACGGGTCCGAGGAGAACTACACCTACTCCTCCACCTGGTTCGACGTGATCAGCGCGCCGCCGAAGCTGGGGCGCGCCAATGTGTCTCGCGGTCGGCTGGCGAAACTCGATGAGCTGCCGAAGAAGCTGCGCAAGAATCCGCTGAAGTTCGACGCGCCGAATCTGCTGACGGTGCCGCCGATCTTCCCGAGCTTCGCGGCCAACAAGTTCACACTCGGTATGGTCGGCGAGGCGTACTACGCGCTCGGTGGCAACTACACCGGCAAGGTCATGAACTTGACGCAGTTCTACCACATGCTCGATGTCGTCTCGGAGTGGAACCGGGCCTACGGACCTGCGGGTTTCATCCAGTACCAGTTCGTGCTGCCGCCCGAGGCGCTCGATGAATTCACCAAGATCATCGTGGATATCCAGCGCTCCGGGCACTACTCGGCGCTCAATGTGCTGAAGTTCTTCGGCCCGGGCAACCCGGCCCCGCTGAGCTTCCCCATGGAGGGCTGGAACATCTGCGTGGACTTCCCGGTCCGCCCCGGTCTCAACGAATTCGTGCGCGAACTGGACCGGCGCGTCCTGGAATTCGGCGGTCGCCTCTACACTGCCAAGGACTCGCGCACCGACGCGGAGACCTTCCACAAGATGTACCCCCGGATCGACGAGTGGATCAAGATCCGCCGAAGTGTCGATCCCACAGGCGTTTTCATGTCCGATATGGCGAGAAGGCTGGAGCTTCAGTGATCAATGCGGTAGGGAACCCGCAATCCATTCTGCTGCTGGGCGGCACCTCGGAGATCGGCTTGGCCATCTGCGCCGAGTACCTGAAGAAGGGTCCCGCGCGCATTGTCCTGGCCGCCCTGCCGGGCGACCCGCTGCGCGAGGACGCCGTCTCGCAGATGAAGGCCGCCGGTGCCTCCGAGGTGCAGGTCATCGACTTCGACGCGCTCGACACCGACAGCCACCCGGCCGTGATCGACGCCGCGTGGGCCGCCGGTGACGTGGACGTGGCCATTGTCGCGTTCGGCATCGACGGCGACGGCGAGATCTTCTGGCAGGACCAGCGCAAGGCCGTCATGATGGCCGAGATCAACTACACCGCCGCGGTGTCGGTCGGCGTGCTGCTCGGCGAGAAGATGAAGGCGCAGGGCTTCGGCCGGATTCTGGCCATGTCCTCGGTCGCCGGTGAGCGCGTGCGGCGCTTCAACTTCGTCTACGGCTCCACCAAGGCCGGTCTGGACGGCTTCTACCTGGGCCTGGGCGAGGCGCTGGCCAAGTTCGGCCCGCGGGTCACCGTCATCCGCCCCGGCATGGTGCGCACCAAGCTCTCCGCGCACGCCAAGGAGAACGGGCTCACGGTCGACAAGGAAGACGTCGCCGTACTCGCGGTCGCGGCGTCGGAGAAGGGCAAGGAAATCGTCTGGGCCCCGGGCACTTTCCGGTACGTCATGATGATCCTGCGCCACATCCCGCGCCCGATCTTCCGCAAGCTGCCGATCTGAGAAACTCTCGGGACTCTCAGGGGTAAACCCCTGAAACCCCGACAGACCCGGTACCAGCGCCGCCCCGACCCGGGGCGGCGCTGTTCGTTATCGGAGCGACGCGATGATCGAGTCCAGGTCGGAAAGCTTTGGTTCCCAGCCGAGTTCGGCGGCCGCGCGGGTGGCGTCGGCGATCAGGACCTGCGGCTCGTGCGCGGGCGGGTTGTGCACCAACGGGACTCGCTGCCCGGTGACCCGCTCCACCGCCGCCACCACATCGAGAATGCTTGTCCCCCGCGCGCTTCCGAGGTTGTAGCGCGCGAACCCACCCGGGGCGGGCAGGCGCTCGACGGCAGCCACGAAACCGGCAGCGGCATCGTCGACGTGAAGGTAGTCGCGGACCGCGGAGCCGTCGCCGTTCACGCCCAGCGGCGTCCGGCTCGTCGCCGCGGCGAGCACCCGGGGAATCAGCCGGGTCGGATCCTTGTCCGCTCCCCCGGCCAGATTCGGTAGGCGCAGGACGATCGCCCCGAGCGCACCGCTGTTCGCCTGAGCTTCGACCACGGCCTCGGCCGCCACCTTGCTGCTCGCATAGGGATGCGGCGGCGCGGCGGGCAGGTCCTCGGTCATGGGCTGCCGATCCGGCGAACCGTAGACCGCGCAGGTGGAGGAGAACACCAGACCCCGCACCCCCGCGTCGGCCATGGCCTCGAGCAGGGCGAGGGTGCCGCCGGTGTTCACCCGGAAATACCGCAGCGGCTCATCGAAGGATTCGCGGGCGCGGGTGAGTCCGGCCAGGTGGCAGACCCGATCGACGCCCTCGACGGCCCGGCGCAGACCATCGGGGTCGAGCAGATCGGCCGCGCGGGTCTCCCGTGCGCCGGGGATGGCGCCGACGCCGGGCCGGACCATGGCGATCGGCTCGTGTCCGGCCGCGGTCAGGGCGGCGACCAGGGCCCGACCCAGGTAGCCCCCGGCACCGGTGACAAGTACTCGCACGCTCCCATCCCTTCCTTCGAGGCTCATACGACCCTAGTGACTAGGCTGACGCGCGGTCCTGGACACGAATGCGAAGGCAGGGTGCGGATGAGCGAGCGGGCGAGTGGGCGGATGACGCCGCTGGCGCGGCAGGCCGGTGGGGCGATCGGCGAGGCGGTGCTCGCGGCGGTGGTCGCGGGGGTGGTGGCCGCCGTCGGGCTGAAGGCGTTCTCGACCGTGCACTGGCCCGCGTTCAACTCGTCCAATGTGACCCGGTCGCTGACCACCGTGGGGCAGGTCGTCGCGCTGGCGCTGCTGGTCGGTGCGATTGTGCTGCTGCGCCTGCACAAGTGGGGATGGCTGGCGAAACTGCTGTCGTGGGGCGGGATTTCGGCGTTCGTGACGGTGACGCTGGGGATGCCGCTGGCCGCCACCAAGCTGTACCTGTTCGGCATGTCGGTGGATCAGGAGTTCCGGACGCAGTATCTGACGCGCCTGACCGACAGCGCGGCACTGCACGATATGAACTACATCGACCTGCCGCCGTTCTATCCGGCGGGCTGGTTCTGGATCGGGGGGCGATTCGCCAGCCTGACCGGGATGGCCGGGTGGGAGGCGTTCAAACCGTACGCGATCATCGGGCTGGCGGTCGCGGCGGTGGTCGCACTGGTGTTGTGGTCCAACCTGATTCGCGCCGACTGGGCGGTCGCGGTGGCCGCCGCGACGACCGCGGTGACACTGGCCTACGGTGCGCCGGAGGCCTACAGCGCGGTGCTGACCCTGCTGCTCGGCCCCGCCCTGCTGCTGGCCTGGGGTGCGCTGCACCGGCCCGCCGAGGCCACCGGGAGCAAGACCGAAGCCGGGAGCGACGAGGAATCGACGGCCGGAGGCTGGGGCGCGGTGCTGGGGGCCGGACTGTTCCTGGGTCTCGCCGCCACCTTCTACAGCCTGTATTTCGGTGTCGCGGTGTTCGCGGTGTGCCTGATGGCGGTGATCGCGGCGGGTCTCGCGATCCGCGCGGAGCGCACCTGGCGGTCGATCCTGCCGATCCTGGTGCGACTCATCGGAATCGGCGCGATCGCCGGTCTGCTCGCGTTGACGGTGTGGACCCCGTTCCTGCTGAAGTTCGTGTCCGGCAAGGCGTCCCTGGGCTCGGGTTCGGCCTTCCACTACCTGCCGGAGTCGGGTTCGCGACTGCCGCTGCCCATGACCGAGTTCAACCTGCTCGGTGTCTTCTGCCTGGCCGGAACGATCTGGCTGGTGCTGCGGGCCGGGAGTTCGCGGCGCGCGCAGGCATTGGGTATCGGAGTCGTCGCGATCTATCTGTGGTGTCTGCTGTCGATGCTGGCGACGGCCGCGGGCACGACGCTGCTGGCCTTTCGGCTCGAGTCCCCGCTGATCGCCCTGCTCGCCGCGGCGGGTGTGTTCGGCTTCGCCGAGGGCGCGCGGGCGATCTATCAGGCGCTCAACGAGCCGGGCCGGTTCCGGATCGCCGCGGCGGCGGTCGCGCTCGCGGGGGCGATCGGGTTCAGTCAGGGGATTCCGAACGTGTTGGCGGCCGAGATCAATACCGCCTATACCGATACCGACGGCAATGGCGAGCGCGCCGACAAGCGGGCACCCTCGGCGGTGTCGTATTACCGCGATATCGACGCGAAACTGCTGGAGCAGACCGGGCGGCCGCGGGATGCGAGCGTGGTGCTGACCACGGACACCAGCTTCCTGGCCATCTACCCGTACTACGGATTCCAGGCGCTCACTTCGCATTACGCCAACCCGCTGGCCGATTTCGCGGCGCGCACGGCCGAGATCCAGCGCTGGAGCACGCTGACGACGCCGCAGGAGTTGACCGACGCGCTGAACCACTGCCGCTGGCGGGCTCCGGACGCCTTCCTGTTCCGGCGCTCCGGTGATGATTACTCGCTGCGCCTGTCGCAGGACGTGTATCCCAATGACCCGAATGTGAAGCGGTTCACAGTGACCTTCCCCAAGTCCCTGTTCGATGACGCGCACTACCGGATCACCGATATCGGCCCGTTTACGCTCGTGGTGCGTGTCTAAACCAAGGAACGAGACAAGCATCACTTATCCCCAAAAAGCGGTCCGATTCTGTGGATAGATCCTCGTTTCTGTGGATAACTTCGCGACTTGCCAGTGCAATCTCAGGCGAACCCGGTAGCGTGGGCCGCTAATTGCAAGGCATCAAGGAGTTAGCGCGTGGCACAGGGGCGGGTTTCCGACCGGGGGGTTGAAGACGGTGCGGCGGTAGCGGTTCTCGACCGCCCCGCCCCGAAAACGGCTCCTCCCAAGGTAAGTCGACCGCAGCGGGTCGCCCGGCGCATTCGCCTGGCCCGCACCGATCTTCTCGTCGCCACCGGATATCTGGCGCTCGCGGTGCTGGTGCTGTCGGGGCAGTGGCTGCACACCGATCGCGGCTATCTGATCAAGAGCGGCCAGGACCAGACCATGTGGGAGTGGTTCTTCGCCGTCACCGCGCACAATGTGGCGCATCTCGAGAACCCGCTGGGCTCGCTGCTGCAGAACTATCCCGACGGCGTGAACATGATGGCCAATACGGCCATGTTCGGCGTGGGCGTGCCGCTGACTCCCGTCACGCTGCTGTTCGGTCCGACGGTCACCTTCGTCCTGGTGCTCACCCTGGGCCTGTTCGGCACCGCCTTCGCCTGGTACTGGCTGTTCTCGCGCGAGGTGGTGGCGTCCAGACTCGCCGCGTCCGTGGGCGGTCTGTTCTGCGGGTTCGCGCCCGCCATGATCTCGCACGCCAACGCGCACCCGAATTTCGTTGTGCTGGCGCTGCTTCCGCTGATCGCGCTGCAGCTCATCCGCATGGCCCGGCGCGCGGACTCCGCCAAGCACGTCCGCAAGGCGCGACGCAATCGCGACGCGGTGGTGCTGGGCCTGCTGGTGGCATTGCAGATCGCGCTCGGCGAGGAGCCGCTGCTGATCTTCGCGCTCTCCTTCGGCCTGTTCGCCGTCGTCTACCACCTGCACACGCCGCGCACCGGCCTGCACGCCCTGCGCGCGATCACCCCGACCGTGCTGCTCGCGGCGCTGATCACGGTGGCGCTCACCGAGATTCCGCTGTGGTGGCAGTTCTTCGGCCCGCAGTCCTACCGGTCCATCGACCACGGGACCATGCAGAACGATCTCAAGGCGCTGTTCCAGTTCCCGTCCGAATCGCTGGGCGGGTTGGTCGCGCACGGTCAGAACGTGGCCATCAATCCCACCGAGGAGAACTCGTATTTCGGCTGGCCGCTGTGGATCGTGGTCGCGGTGGCGACCGTGCTCATGTGGCGCGAGCGGGTGGTGCGCGCCGCGGCGGTGGTGATCGTGGTGTTCTCGGTGATGTCGCTGGGTTCGACGCTCATGATCGGCAAGCACGACACCGGAATCAGCCTGCCGTGGAAGCACTTCGAGAACGTGGCGCTGCTGGATACGGTGCTGGAGTCGCGATTCACCATGGCCGCGATTCCGGCCATCGCCCTCATTCTGGTCCTGGCCACCCAGCGCGCCCTGGACTACTGGAAGGTGGCGGCGACCGATTGGCGGCCGCTGGCCCTGTTCGCCGCGCTGGCCTTCGCCCTGCTGCCGCTCACCCCGACCATCCTGCCGGTGGTGCAGCGTCCGGCCACCCCGGAGTTCTTCACCGACGGCACCGTGCGCCAATACGTTTCGCACGGCTCGGTGGTGGTGGTCCCGCCGCCGACCCCGCCGGATGCCCGCGCGCTGCGCTGGCAGGTCGACTCCGGCTTCGAATTCCCGCTCGCCGGAGGCTATTTCGTCGGTCCGACCGGTGCCTCCAAGAAGGGCCGCTACGGTCCCGACGATCGGCCCACGGCCAGCCTGCTCATGAAGGCGCAGCGGACCAACACGGTTCCGACGGTGGACGACGCCGCCCGCGCCCAGGCGCTGGCGGATCTGCGCTACTGGCGCGCGGACGTGCTGGTGCTGCCGCCCACCGATAACACCGATACCCTGCGACAGACCGTCGACCAGCTGCTCGGATTCCCCGCGAAACTCGTTGACGGCGTGTGGGTCTGGGATGTGCGCGGGCTGGTGTGAGACTGCGCTGGCCGGTGCGAGACTGTGCGATCAGCTCACCTTCCGATAGGTCACGAAGCCGCTGACCGACAGCGCCCGGGTGAGGACGCCATTGCTCAAGACGAGTTCGTGCGTGCCCTGCACCTGACACCCGCTGCCGCCCGAGGTGAGTGTGCCCGCGCCGAGCGTGATGTCGCCGGTGCTGGGCACCCCGAGCAGGCGATAGTCGAAGACGCAGATGACCCGGCCGCCATTGGAGATGGTCGAGGTCACCAGCGGCTGGTTCAGCTCGCCCTGGCGGATGGTCAGGCGGTAGTCGTTGGTATTGGAATCGCTGGATCCGGTCCAGTCGCCGACGAATTCGGACGGCACGCGCCCGGCTGGCGTGCTGGCGGCCGGGGTCGTCGTGGCCGCCGGGGTCGTCGG
Source organism: Nocardia sp. CDC160 (assembly GCF_035818795.1). Classification (NCBI taxonomy): domain Bacteria; kingdom Bacillati; phylum Actinomycetota; class Actinomycetes; order Mycobacteriales; family Nocardiaceae; genus Nocardia; species Nocardia sp. CDC160. The sequence continues at coordinate 1,190,191 of NZ_JAYKYT010000001.1, forward strand.
CGCGACCGTCGCGACCGTGGGCACCGCGGCGGACAGCGGCGTGTTGTTGTTCCGCCCATGGCTTTCCAGGCTCACCGTCACCCAGATGGCACTACCGCCGATGACCGTGGCCGCCAGCACCGCCAGCATGCCGGTGAGCACGGCCCGGCCGGTATCGGGTGCGGTGCGCACGGGATCCGGGGCCCGATGTCGGTGCGGCGCATCGTCTTCGACGGGTCCGGAGTACGCGCCGTAGGAAACGCCGTATACGGGTTGCGGGGGATCGGTGTAGTAATGCCCCGGTCCCAGGACCGTCGGATCGGTACGGGAGGAACGCGAGACGGTCGCGGTGGCCGGTGCGCGCCACGCCCGCAGGGCCGCATCGGTGAAATCGGCGCAGCTGGCGAATCTTTCGTCGGGATGCTTGGCCAGGGCGCGGTCGAAGACGGCGTCGAGGCCGCGCGGCAGGTCCGGGCGAATCTGGGTCACGTGCAGCGGCGGTGTGCTCGTGTGCGCGTAGATGAGACCGGCCAGATCGTTCGCCAGGTATGGCCGCGATCCCGTCAGCAGCACGAAAAGCGTGCAGGCCAGCGAGTATTGGTCGGTGCGAGGGTCGAGGAAGCGGCCCGACACCTGCTCCGGTGACGCGAAGGCGAAGGTGGCGGAGATGTCGCCGGTCTTGGTGACGTGGGTGGTCTCGTCGCGCAGGCGCGCAATGCCGAAGTCGGTCAGCAGGGCCCGCTCGGGGCGGCCGTCCTCGGCCGGGGAGAGCAGGATATTGGACGGCTTCACGTCCCGGTGCAGCACGCCCTTGCTGTGCGCGTAGTCCAGGGCCGAGGCGATGCCGTCGCCGATGCGCAGCGCCCGTTCCGGGGACAGACCCGAAAGGTGGTCCGCGGCCGGGCCGTCCACGTATTGCATGGCGATCCACAGCCGCCCGTCGTCGAGCCCGCGGTCGTAGACGCTGACGATGTTCGGGTGGTCGAAGCGGGCGGTGATATCGGCTTCCCGTTCGAAGCGCCGCCACCCTTCCGCGTCGGCGGTCACCTCGTCGCGATTGAAGACCTTGAGGGCGGCCAGGCGCGGTAGTCGGGGATGGCGTGCGGCGTAGACGGTGCCGGAGCCCCCGGCGCCGATCCAGCGTTCGATGACGTATCCGGCGATGTCCTCGCCCGGCTTCAGATCGGTCATGATCGCACACCTAGTTACTTCAGGGGAGCCCTCTCGAGCCAGTCGGTCAGGAGGCTGTTAACGGTGTGCCCGGGCCAGCGCAGCACCATGACGAAGCGGGAGCGCGGATCGCCGTCGGGAAAGCTGACCGCGGCGATGGCGCGATGGGATTCGGTATCGGTAGTGGTGGCCGGGTCGACGGTCGCGCCGGTGGTGACGGTCAGATTGCCCGCCACGTCCTCGTGGTCGACCGCGGTGGTGTGGACCGGGGTGCTGTCGAAGAACAGCTGGGCCACCGATTGCCCGGGGCGGGTATCGAAGTCGAGCACGTCGAAGTGCACCTGGCCGGAGGTGTCGTCGGCATTGCAGCGCACGCGGTGCGCGCCCTGGGCCGCCTCGCCGGGGCCGGGATCGCGGGGCTGACACAGGCCGCCCTGCCAGCCGACCGCGGTGCCGGAGGAGGCGAGCTGGCCGATGAGGCTGGGGAAGGTGCGCGCGATGGCCGCGTCCTCGCGGCCCCAGGACGACACCACCGCGTCGGCATTGGTGTACGTGATCAGGCCGCTCACATCGGTTTTGCGGCTGACCCGGCCGTCGGGCAGCAGGGTGAGGGTGGTGGGGCCGTTGGCCTTGCAGGCGTTCGCCGGTTCGCGCACCACGATCTCGGAGGTCCCGACAATGAGGCGATCGCCGTCGCCGGGCACCTCGTCGAGGGGTGCGGAGAACTCGCAGTGGAACGGACTGCCATTGGGGAGCACGCCGTCCACGCGATTGGACAGCACCGGGTCGCCGATCTTGGCCTGCTGCACCGTGAGCCGGTAATTGGTCTGCCCCTCGGTGGCCAGCCAGGTGCCGACGAACCGGTCCGGCACGAGTCCGCCGGTGGCCGGGGCGGGCGGCGAAATGCCCTGGTTCAGGGCGAAGCCGACACCCGCGGCCGTCACCGCGGCCACCGCCACCGGGATGAGGGTGCGGCGATGTAAGACGCTCTGCCACAGCGGTTTCCGCCCACGGCCGCCGGGCCGGGGCGGGAACGGCTGCGGAAGCAGGCGCGCCGGGGCGGTCAGCGCCAGGGCCGGATCGGAGTAGTAGGCCTGGGTGGCGGCGTAGGCGAAATCCGCGCAGCTGTCGAAGCGGTCCTTGGGATCCTTCGCCAGGGCCCGGTCGAACACCGCGTCCATGGCGGCGGGGAGTTCGGGATTCACCTCACTCACGCGCAGCGGGGGTTCCTGGGTGTGGGCGTGCACCCAGCCCAGCGGATTGTCCGCGCGGAAGGGGCGATGGTCGGTGAGCAGCACGAAAAGCGTGCAGGCCAGGGAGTATTGATCGGATTTGGGACCGACCGGTTTGCCGCTTACCTGCTCGGGTGATGCGAAAGCGAAAGTGGCGGAGATATTTCCGGTATGGGTGAGTTTGGTGGTCTCGTCGCGCAGCCGGGCAATGCCGAAGTCGGTGAGCAGGGCCCGCTCCGGGCGGCCGCTGTCTGGGTCGGCGATGAGGATATTGGAGGGCTTCACATCCCGGTGCAGGATGTTCTTGCCGTGCGCGTAGTCCAGCGCGGCCGCGATCTCGGTGCCGATGCGCAGCGCGCGGTCGGGCGAAACATGGTGCAGCTCGGCCGCATCCAGGCCGTCCACGAACTGCATGGAGATCCAGAACAGCTCATCGGCCACGCCGCGGTCGTAGACCTGCACGATATTGGGGTGATCGAAGTGGGCCGCGATATCGGCCTCGCGCTCGAAACGCCGCCACACGTCGTCGTCCCCCACGACATCGTCGCGTTTCAAGATCTTCAGGGCCGTAAGCCTGGGTAACCGCGGGTGCCGCGCCGCGTAGACGACGCCCGACCCCCCGGCCCCGATTCGCCGCGCGATCACATACCCGGCGATAACTTCGCCAGGTCGCAGCTCGGTCATACTTCCTCTTGTCTTTCCGGCCCGGCCCCACGCCCAGTTCGGATAACAACCATCCTGACGGACAACCGCGAATTCGGCTACAGCGCAGCCTCGCGGAGAGCTGTGGGCCGGGTCGATAGAGTCGGTGCTCGTGCGCGCAGACTCCCGAGCGTTCCACCGCATCCGCGTCGTCGCCCTGGTCTCCGGGTTACTCGGATTCCTGTTGGCGGCGATCACGCCGATCCTGCCGGTCAACCAGGATCGGCCGACACTGCATTGGCCCCAAGGGGATACGGCGAATGTCGATGCCCCTTTGGTCTCGTATGTGCCGTTGAGCCTGGACGTGAGCCTGCCGTGCCAGATGCTGCGGGAGCTGCCGACCGGCACGCTGTTCTCGACCGTGCCCGAGGCCTCGGGGCAGGCCGAGTCGAAGGGCCTGGTCGTCAAGGTCACCGATGAGCCCGACAAGGGGCGCACGGTGTCGGTGCTGGTGCGGCTGATTCCGCTGCTGTCCGCGCCGGTGTCGGAAATCGAGAGCTGCCAGGCCATCACCGTGCATTCGGAGGCCAGGGAGACCCGGGTCGAGTTCACGGGGGTGAATCGCAAAGACGGGACACCGTTCGTCGGCAAGGTCGGCGGCGACACCCGGCCGCAGGTGGTGGGCCTGTTCACCGATCTGAAGCGGGATCAGCTCGCGAACGCCTCGGCCACGGTGAACATCGACGCGCGCTTCACCTCCAGCCCGAACTGGATCAAGCGGGTGGCGACCGTGCTGGCCGTGGTGTTCACGCTGATCGCCCTGGTCGCGCTGCATCTGCTCGACACCTCCGACGGCCGCAAGCCGCGCCGGTTCCTGCCCGCGCACTGGTGGCGGGTGCGGTTCGCCGATGTGGCGGTGATCGGCACGCTGCTGGTGTGGCACATCATCGGCGCGAACACCTCCGATGACGGCTACATCCTCAATATGGCTCGGGCCTCGAAGGTTTCGGGCTACATGGCCAACTACTACCGCTGGTTCGGGGTGGCCGAGGCCCCGTTCGGCTGGCCGTACGAGGTGCTGGCGTGGATGACCCGGATCAGTGATTCCAGCCCGTGGATGCGCCTGCCCGCGCTGCTGGCCGGTATCACCTGCTGGCTCGTCATCAGCCGGGAAGTGCTGCCGCGCTTGGGTTCGCGGGTGCGGCGCGACAATGTCGCCATCTGGACCGCCGGACTGGTGTTCCTGGCCGCCTGGATGCCCTACGACAACGGCCTGCGCCCGGAACCGCTGATCGCGGCGGGCGCGCTGCTCACCTGGTGTTCGGTGGAGCGGGCCATTGCCACCGGGCGTCTGCTGCCCGCGGCGGTGGGCGTGCTGATCGCGGCGTTCTCGCTGGCCGCCGGTCCCACCGGACTGATCTGCATCGCGGCGCTCATCGCGGGCGCGCGGCCGGTGCTCATGGTGATCATCAAGCGCGCCAAGGGTGAAGGCTCCTGGCTGCTGCGCTACGGCGCGTTGCTCGCGCCGGGCGTGGCGGCCGGAACCCTGGTGCTGGTGGTGGTTTTCGCCGATCAGACCCTGGCCTCGGTCATGGAGGCGACCCGGGTGCGCACCCTGATCGGGCCGAATGTGGCCTGGTTCGACGAGCGCACACGCTGGGATTCGCTGCTCATGCTCTCCCCCGACGGCTCCCTCGCGCGCCGCTTCGGGATTCTGGCCATGCTGCTGTGCCTGATCGTGTGCGTCATGGTGATGCTGCGCAAGAACGGCCGGATCCCGGGCACCTCGCGCGGGCCGTCGGCGCGCATTCTGGGCATCATCTTCATGTCGCTGTTCCTCATGATGTTCACGCCCACCAAGTGGACCCACCACTTCGGCGTGTACGCCGGGCTCGCCGGATCGGTGGCGGCGCTGGCCGCGGTCGCGGTGGGAGTCAATGGGATTCGGTCGCCACGCAATCGGACGCTGTTCACCGCGGCGGTGTTCTTCCTGCTGGCCATCACCTTCACCGGACCCAATGGCTGGTGGTACGTGTCCAGCTACGGTGTGCCGTGGTTCGACAAGGCCCCGCTGATCGCGGGCAAGGGCTTCTCCACGCTGTTCCTCGGCCTCGCGGTGCTGTGCCTGCTCATCGCGGCCTACCAGCACTTCCGGGAGCCCTACAGCAAGCCGAAGCCGGTGCGCGGCTTCGACAAGTTCGCCAGCATGCCGCTCACCGTCGCCGCGGCCGTGCTGGTGCTGTTCGAGGTGCTGTCGCTGGCCAAGGCGGCCATCGGTCAGTACCCGGCCTACTCCATCACCGAGTCGAATCTGCGTGCGCTGCAGGGTGATTCGTGCGCGCTGGCCAACGAGGTGCTGGTGGAGACCGATACCGCCGAGTCGCTGCTGCACCCGTGGACCGGCTCGGACGCCGACGGATTGTCCGCCGAGAACGTCGGATTCACGCCCAATGGCGTGGCGTCGGACCTGACCGCCGATGCCGAGGAGACCGTCACCGGCGGGGCCAACTCGGTCAATGACAAGTCCGGCAACAAGACCTCCAAGACCACCGGCGCGGGCACCGGCGGCGGCAAGAGCGAGGAGGTCGGCATCAATGGCAGCTCGGTGGCCCTGCCGTTCGGGCTGGATCCGGCCAAGACGCCGATCGAGGGCAGTTACACCGATGGCGAGCAGCAGGTTTCGAAGCTGACCACGCAGTGGTACAACGCCGAGAAGCTGAACAGCGTCCGCAATGACCCCGCCTACAAGGTGCTGGTGGTGACGGCGGCGGGCCGCATCAAGTCCTTCAACAAGGACGGTGTCGAGACCTACGGTCAGGACCTGCTCGTCGAGTACGGCATCCGAGATGCCGCCGGAAATGTCACCAATACCGGACAGATCCGGCCCATCGATATCGGCCCGAGCCCGTCGTGGCGCAATCTGCGCGTCCCGCTGGACCAGATTCCCGCCGGTGCCAATGCCATTCGCCTGGTACTCAATGACGCCGACATCACCCCGCGCCAGTGGCTGGCCGTCACCCCGCCGCGCCTGCCCAAGCTGGAGACCCTGAATTCCCTTGTCGGAGATACGGCTCCGGTGCTGGAGGACTGGCACGTCGGCCTGGCCTTCCCGTGCCAGCGCCCCTTCGACCACCACGACGGTGTGGCCGAGGTGCCGCGGTGGCGCATTCTGCCCGACCGGGTCGGCCAGGACGCCTCCAACGCCTGGCAGGACGATATCGGCGGCGGTCCACTGGGCTGGACGGGTTTGTTGCTGAAATCCGAGACCCGGCCGTCGTATCTGAACCACGACTGGGCCCGCGATTGGGGCTCCCTCGAGCAGTTCACCCCTTATGTCCCGGATGCGAATCCGAAGCCCACACTGGACGTGACGGTCCAGACCCGCTCGGGATTGGCCAAGGATTCACCCATCAAGGCCAAGTAGTAACCGGCGAAACGCCCGCTCGAAGCATCGCTTCCAGCGGGCGTTTTGGTTGTTTCGCACTATGCGTGTCGCACCGCCGGAGTGAAGGCGGCCACTCTCAGCGACTACCTATACCATCAGCAACCGTGCCCGACGCCTCCGCAGTCCTCACGAAGCCGAATACCCCGGCTCCCGCACCCGCTTCACAGCGCGACTTCAGGATCGCGAAGCTCATCGCGACCGTCGCGGGCCTGCTCGGCGCGCTGTTCGCGCTGGCGACACCCTTCCTGCCGGTGCAGCAGACGCAGGCGGAGGTGAGCTGGCCGCAGGGCGGTTCGCTCGATCCGGTGCAGGCGGCCCTGGTGTCGCAGGTGCCGGTCGACGTGAACGTCACCATCCCGTGTTCCGCGGTCCAGCAATTGGATCCGCGCGGCGGCATTCTGCTGGCTACCGCACCGCCGCAGGGCAAGGGCGCGGACCTGGAGGCCATGTTCGTCCGGGTGTCCGGCGAGAGCGTGGACGTGCTGGACCGGAATGCCGTGGTGGCCACCGCGACCCGGGCCGAACTGAACGAATGCTCCCGCATCGTCATCACCTCCGATGACAAGCAGACCTACGCGATCTTCGAGGGCATCACCCGCACCGTCGAGAAGCCGACCGCCGACGGCGGCCGGGAACTGGTCACCGTCCCGGCCGACGGCAAACTGCTGGGCGATCTGCGCCCGCAGGTGGTGGGCGTCTTCACCGATATGAAAGGCGCGGTGCCGGAGGGCCTTTCGTTCCACATGACGGTGGACTCGCGGTTCTCCTCCACCCCGACCGTGCTCAAGCTGGTGGCGATCATCGCCGCCGTGCTGCTCACCCTGCTGGCCATGGGCGCGCTGGCGGTGCTGGACACCAGCGACGGGCGCGGGCACCGGCGCATTCTGCCCGCGCACTGGCTGAAGCCGACCTGGGCGGACGGCGGCATTATCGGCACCCTGCTGCTGTGGCACTTCGTGGGCGCCAACACCTCCGACGACGGCTACATCCTGACCATGGTTCGGGCGGCGCCGCACGCGGGCTACCTGGCCAACTACTTCCGCTGGTTCGGTGTGCCGGAAGCGCCGTTCGGCTGGTACTACTACGTCATCCAGGCCTTCGCCGAGGTCTCCACCGCCAGCCCGTGGGTGCGAATTCCCGCCCTGCTCTGCGGAATCCTGTGCTGGCTGGTGATCAGCCGCGAGGTGGTGCCGCGGCTGGGCAACGCGGTCGCCAAGTCGAACGTGGCGCTGTGGACCGGCGGCCTGGTGTTCCTGGCCTTCTGGCTGCCCTACGACAACGGCCTGCGCTCGGAGCCCATCGTGGCCCTGGGCGCGCTGCTGACCTGGGTCTCCATCGAACGGGCCATCGCCACCTCACGGTTGCTGCCCGCCGCGGTGGCGGTGCTGGTGGCGGCGTTCACGCTGGCGGCCGCGCCGACCGGCCTGATGTGTGTGGCGGCGCTGCTCGCGGGCATCCGGCCGCTGGTGCGGATCGTGGTGCGGCGGCGCAAGCAGTTCGGCGATCTGGCGCTGCTGGCGCCCATCGCGGCGGCCGGATTCCTGGTGCTGGTGGCGGTTTTCGCCGATCAGACCTTCGCCGGAATCATGGAGGCCAACCGGGTGCGGCAGGTGACCGGGCCGAATCTGGCCTGGTACGAGGACTATCTGCGCTACTACTACCTGTTCGTCGAGACCGTGGACGGCTCGCTGGCGCGCCGCTTCGCGTTCCTGCTCATGATCCTGTGCCTGATCACCACCATGCTGGTGCTGCTGCGGCGGCGGCAGGTGCCGGGCATCGCGAGCGCGCCGACCTGGCGACTCATGGGCGTGGTGTTCGGAACCATCTTCTTCATGATGTTCAACCCGACCAAGTGGACCCACCACTTCGGTTCGTACGCGGGCATCGCGGGCTCGCTGGCGGCGGTGACGGCGGTCGCGGTGTCCGCCACCGCACTTCGCTCCCGCAAGAACCGCTCGGTGTTCCTGGCCGGACTGCTGTTCACCCTGGCCGTGGCGTTCTCCGGCATCAATGGCTACTGGTACGTCTCCAGCTACGGCGTGCCGTGGTTCGACAAGCGCGTGTCGCTGCACGGCTTCCAGTCCAACACCTTCATGCTCATGCTCTTCGGGCTGGCGCTGGCCGTGGTGGCCTGGCAGTCGCTGCGTGAGGGCTACGCCAAGCCGCTGGCCAATGGGAAGACCAAGCGCGGCAGGAGGATCCGCAAGTTCGCGGCCATCCCGCTGACCGTGGTGGCCGCACTCATGGTGGCGTTCGAGGTGCTGTCGCTGGTCAAGGGCGCGGTGACGCAGTACCCGGCGTACTCGCTGGCCCGGTCGAACTTCGACGCGCTGTCCGGCAAGACCTGCGGGCTGGCCAATGACGTGCTGGTGGAGGGGAATGTCAACGGCGGCAACCTGACCCCGATCATCGACCCGGCCCACCCGCCCAAGGACGGCGACCCGCTGGCCGGGGAGAACCCGAAGGGCTTCTCCCCCAATGGTGTCGCCGACAAGCTGGACGCCGACAGCGTCGAGGTGAAGCCGGGCACCGGCAATACCTCCACCCAGACCGTCGGCCCGGCCTTCGAGAAGGGCCAGAACGCGGGCACCGGCGGCGGCAAGGGCGCGGAGGGCGTCAACGGGTCCACCGTGGCCCTGCCCTTCGGGCTCGACCCTGCCACCACCCCGGTCATGGGCAGCTACCAGGACGGCGTGCAGCAGCCCGCCGAGCTCACCTCGAGCTGGTACGAGCTGCCCGCCCGGACCGACGACACCCCGCTGATCGTGATCTCGGCGGCCGGTCGCGTCATGTCCTTCGACGACACCGGGAACATGACCTACGGCCAGGACATCTTCCTGAAGTACGGCCACCGGAATCCGGACGGCAGCGTCACCGAGCTGGGCCAGTACCGCCCGCTCGATATCGGCCCGGCCCCGTCGTGGCGCAATCTGCGCATTCCGCGCTCGGCGCTGCCCGACGATGCCGACGCGGTCCGCATCTACGCCCGCGACCCGATCCTGATCGGCGATCAGTGGCTGGCGTTCACCCCGCCCCGGGTGCCGAAGCTGGTGTCGCTCAACAGCTATCTGGGTTCCGAGCAGCCGATCCTGCTGGACTGGGCGGTGGGCCTGCAGTTCCCGTGCCAGCACCCGTTCGATCACCGCGACGGTGTGGTGGATTCCGCCCCGAAGTACCGGATCCTGCCGGACCGGCCGCTGGCCATCAGCTCCACCAATACCTGGCAGGCCGAGGAGTTCGGTGGTCCGCTGGGCTGGGCGGAAATGCTGTCGGGCTCCAAGACGGTCCCGACCTATCTGAAGGACAACTACGCCCGCGACTGGGGTTCGCTCGAGCAGTACAACCCGTACTACGCCGACCCCTCGGACCCGACGAAGTTCCCCAAGCCCGCCCAGATCGACACCCATGTGGTGACTCGCTCCGGACTGTGGTCACCGGGCAAGATGCGAGTCTTCTGACCCGGGACATGCTCTAATCGGTGGCCGCCCGCGGCCTTGCGGGCGGCCACTGTCGTTGTGGGACTTACCGATGTGAAACGGCCAGCCGGGCTAACGCTTGGCGTCTACGTGCGCCACCCATTCGTAGACGGGCAGGCTTCCTTCCGGCGTCTCCTGCCACCGTGGCGTCACTTTGAACCGCTCGTACCCGCCCCCGAATGCCACCCGCAACTCGATGCCCGGTGGTGTGATCGGAACGATCCGCTGTTCGAGGCCATCCGGCCCGCCTTCGAGTAGCGCCTTCGGTGAGGTACTCATAGCTGAAGGCTCTCACATCTGCCCCGGCCACCCGACGGATTCGGCGCAATCGGCGAGCCGCCTGAACAAACCCGGTCAGGCGAGGCCGAACTGGTTGAGCAGGGCGCTGAGCACGCCGCCGATGATCGGAATCTTGCTCGCGCTGCCGCTGCCCATCTGGCCCGCGGGGACCGAGGTGACGCTGACGCCGATGGAACCGGCGTTGGCGCTCGTCCGGTTGCCGTCGTCGCTGGCGATGATGTTGTAGCTGCCCGCGGTGGTCGGGGTCCACGCCAGGGTCGCGGAGCCCGAGGCCACCGGGGAGGCCCCGAGATAGGTGGCATTGCCGGAGGTGTCGGCGATCCAGAAGCTCACCTGGGTGCCCGCGTTCGAGCCGCCGACGAACGCGGTCAGGGTGTAGGTCGAGTTGACGTGGGCCAGCGCGGTTCCCGCGGACACGCTGGTGACCTGCGCCGACGCCGCGGGCGCGGTGGACAGCACCGCCAGCGCGGTGGCGGCGGTCACCGCGCCGCCGAGGATCGACTGCCGAATTCGACGGGTAGCCATGCTGCTTCGCTCCCAAGCTCGCATTTCAAGAATTGGAATGCGATGTTTTCACAACTAGAGCGGGAGCAGGTGGTGTTTGCGGGGATTGCGGGGAATCCGCTTGTCCCGCAGCACGTGCAGGGCCCGGCGAATCTCCAGGCGGGTGGTGGCCGGTTCGATGACCGCGTCGATATAGCCGCGCTCGGCCGCCACCCACGGGGTCGCCATGGTGGCGTTGTAGAAGTCGATCATCTGCTGGCGCATGGCCGCGCGCTGCTCCTCCGGCGCGGCCTCGAGGGTCTTGGCCCCGATCAGCGAGACCGCGCTCTCCGCGCCCATGACCGCGATGCGCGCGGTGGGCCAGGCCAGATTCACGTCCGCGCCGAGCTGTTTGGAACCCATGACCGCGTAGCCGCCGCCGTAGGACTTGCGGACCACCACCGTCACCTTGGGGACCGTCGCCTCCACGAAGGAGAAGATGAACCGGCCGCCGCGCTTGATGACGCCGATCTTCTCCTGTTCCACCCCGGGTAGGAAGCCCGGGGTGTCGACCACGAAGACCAGCGGGATCTCGAAGGCGTCGCAGAGCCGGACGAAATGCGCCGCCTTGTCGGAGGCGCGGGCATCCAGCGCGCCCGCGTAGACCATGGGCTGATTGGCCACCACGCCGACCGTGCGGCCGTCCACCCGGGCGAATCCGCAGATGATGTTCTTGCCCGCGGATTCCCCGAACTCGTGGAACGCGCCGTCGTCGAAGATCCGAATGAGGATCTCGTGCATGTCGTATCCGGCATTGTCGGCGTCGGGCACGATGGCGTTGAGTTCCAGATCCGATTCGGTGAGCTCGGGCTCCAGACCCGGATTCACGATCGGCGGCAATTCCTGGCAGCTCGAGGGCAGATAGCTCAGATAGTCGCGCACCCATTGGAACGCGGCGGCCTCGTCCTTGGCCACATGGTGGATATTGCCGTACTGGGCTTGGGAATTCGCGCCGCCGAGCTCCTCGAGACTGACGTCCTCGCCGGTGACCTCGCGAATCACCTTGGGGCCCGTCACGAACATATAGGCCTCTTCGGTGGCCACCACCACGTCGGTATTGATGGGCGCGTAGACCGCACCGCCCGCGCAGCTACCCAGGATCATGGAGATCTGGGGGACCAGGCCGGACAACGGCTCCTGACGGCGACCGAGTTCGGCGTACCAGGCCAACGAGGTCACCGCCTCCTGCACGCGCGCGCCGCCGGAGTCGTTGATACCGACCACCGGGCAGCCCACCTTGGCCGCGAATTCCATGATGCCCGCCACCTTGCGGCCGAACATCTCGCCGACCGAACCGCCGTAGACGGTCTGGTCGTGCGAGAAGACGGCCACCGGGCGGCCCTCCACGAGACCGTGGCCGGTGACCACGCCATCGCCGTAGAGGGCGTTCTTGTCGCCCGGATTGCGCACCAGCGCACCGATTTCCACGAAGGTGCCGGGATCCAGCAGCATATTGATGCGGTCGCGGGCCGAGGGAATACCCTTTCTGGCCCGCTTGGCGATTCCCGCATCACCCGCCGGTTCCCTCGCGATGTCGAGCTTGTGTCGAAGGTCGGCGAGTTTCTCGGCGGTCGTGCTCACTGGTCTCCTTTCGGCAAAAACCTACTTTCGCAGAACCCGTGTGGCAGTGGTGCTATTTCGCTGCTGTGGTGTCGATCTCGGCGAGCTTCTTGGTGAGATCGGCGCCGATGGTCGCGATGCGCGGCTCATCGATGATCTGGATGTGGTCACCCGGAATGTGGATGATCTCCAGATTCGGAATGTGCTCGGACCAGCCACCGTTCGGTCGCCGGTCGGCGAAACGCGGTTCCAGCTCGATCATTCCATCGTGGTAGCGGTCGGCCAGGTACAGGGTCACATCGCCGTCGTACTTGGTCGGCTCGATCTTCTCCAATTCCTTGCCGTCGATCCACGACGTGCGCTGATGCTCGATCACACCGCCCGGGATGTCGACCCCGGCGAACTTCAGCAGCTCCATGATGATCTCGATCTGCTCCGCGTCGGACGCCGCGGCCAGCTCCTCGATCTGCTCCTGATCGAGTTCGCCGTTGAAGCCGTAGGTCTTCTGGGCGAACGCCTGGTAGCGACGGATCCGCTCCACCCGCTCCTCCGGCGCGTCGTTGAACGGCTCGACCGGCAAGGCCAGGTCGATCAGACCGACCTGACGGACGTCCGCGCCCTCGGCGCGCATGATCTCGGCGACCTTGAGCGCGAACACCGCGCCCAGCGACCAGCCGTAGAACACGTACGGACCCTCCGGCTGCCGCTTGCGGATCTCCGGAATGTACTGGCGCGCACGCTCTTCGATGGTGCCCTCGACGCGCTCGAAACCGTACATCGGCGTGCCCGCCGGGAGGCGGTTCAGCAGCGGCTCGTAGACCAGGGTGTTACCGCCGGAAGCATGGAACACGAAGACCGGCACCGCGTTCGAACCGGCTTCCTTCGCGCGCAGGGTGCGCACGAAGCCGTCCAGATCCGAGCTCTTGCCCTGGTAGCGCACGACCACCTCGGACAGCTGCTCAATTGTCTTGCAGGCCTTCACCTCGGCCGGATCGACCTCGGCCTTGACCCGCTCGGACAGGCGAGCGGTCAGCTTCTCCAGGGTGGCGTCGTCGATCTCGGGCAGCGGGTTGAAGATGCCGCCCGCGGTCTTACCGGTCACCAGCGCCCAGGTGGCGAAGGCGAGACGCTCCTCGCCATTGCGCGGCGGGACATTGTCCGCGTCCGTCTCGGCGACCGGTGGGGCCGCCTCGAGATCGGCGGCGGTGACCGAACTCTGTTCGGATCCGGCCGCTTCCGTGATCTCGGCGGCCTCGGCCACGACATCGTGGGTCACCGCGTCGAGCTCATCGGCCTTGGTCGGCGCGGTGCTGCCGGTCGACAGCTCCGGCTTGGGCAGCACGGCGGCCGGATCCTTGCCCTCGGCCATGGCGGCGCGGGCGGCGGAGATGAAGTCGGCGTCGACGCTGATGTCCTCGCCCGCGGCCTGGCGCGCGGCGATCTCGTCGAGCTGATCGCGGTGCTCGACGGCATAGCGCAGCACCTTGCCCACCTCGAGCAGGCTGGCGTCGCGCACCGCCTGGATCTGCAGCTGCGGAATGTCGAACTCGTACTCGACGCGGTTCTTGATGCGCATGGCCATGAGCGAGTCCAGGCCCAGCTCCATGAGCGGAATCTCCATGGGGAGATCCTCGACGGCGTAGCCCATGGACTCGGCGACGATGATGGCCAGCCGCTCCTCGATGGTCTGGGTGCCGTTGGGATCCCAGCGCTCACCGGGCGCCGCCTCCACCGCGGCGGCCGGAGCCGCCTCGACGACCGCGACCGGCGCCGCCACCACGGATTCCGGCAGCGGTGCGCCGGAGGTGACGACCGCGTCGAACAGCGGGCGGAAGGCGTTGCCCTCCTTGGCGTGCACCGACACCGACGCGCCACCCGGGTGCGGGGTGAGCGTGGTGGTCAGGGTGCCCGCGGCGGGAATCTGCCCGTGCGCGACCGAGGCCCCGACGGTGACATCCGAAAGCACCTGGGCGGCAGCGACATTCACCAGCGCGGCCAGTTCGGTGACGGCCGACGCCTGGACCTCCCACACGTGGCGACCGTCCGGCAGCGCGACATGCGCGCCCGGGACCCGGCCATTGCCCGCGCCGCCGCCGAAGCCACCGGACACCCGGGGCCAGTACTGCTTGCGCACGAACGCGGTGCGCGGCACGTCGCCGTACGCACCGGCGGGCAGCAGCGAGGGCAGGTCCACCTTGTGGCCGTGCACGTACAGCTGTGCCAGCGCGGAGATGACGCCCGCGGCCTCGTCCTCCTTGCGCTTCAGCGTCGGGATGAGCGCCGCGTTGTGCACGCCCGCCGCGAAGGTGGTGCCCAGAACCTGCATGAGCGCAACGGAATTCGGCGCGAGCTCCAGGTAGGTGGTGATGCCGGTGTCGACGGCCTTGCGGATGGCATTGGTGAAGTACACCGAGCCGCGCATATTGGTGACCCAGTAGTCGACATCGTGGACCGGCGCGTGGCCCGCCTTGTAGACGGCGTCCCGGTGGACCGTGGAGTACAGGTCGCGCTTGAGCTTGGTGGGCTCGATGCCCGCCAGTTCGGCGGCCAGTTCGCCCAGCAGCATGTCCATCTGCGAGGTGTGGCCCGCGCCGCGGGTCTGCAGCACGCGGGCGAACTTGCCCTCGGCCTCGGCGCGCGCCACGATCGCGTGCACCTGATCCGGCATGCCGCCGATGACCGTGTTGTTGGGCGCGGCGTACACCGCGACCTCGATATCGGGGAACTCGGTCTCGATGAGCTTGGCGACCTCGTCGGCCGAGTACTCGAGCAGCGCCATATTGCGCACCTGGTCGTCGGTGAGCATGGCCTCGCCCTCGGCCATCAGCCGCGAGCGGGCGCAGATCACGCGCACCGCATCCTCGAGCGTCAGACCGCCCGAAATGTACGCTCCCGCAACCTCACCCTGCGAGTGGCCGACCACGCCCTCGGGCTCCGCGCCGTGCGCGCGCAGCACGGCGGCCAGACCCACCTGAATGGTGAAGGTGCCGACCTGGCCGGTGCCGATGTCCCAGTCCATGGAGTCGTCGAGGATCATCTCCTTGACCGAGTACCCGGCCTCGTCCACGACCAGCTCGTCGACCTGGTCGACGGCCTTCCGGAAGATCGAGTTCTCGGTGTAGAGCTGCTTGCCCATCTTCCGGTGCTGCGCACCGAAACCGGCCATTACCCACAGCGCGCCCAGGGGCGCGGGGGAATCGGCGGTGTAGACGCCGGTGCCGGGCTTGCCCTCCGCGATGGCCCGCAGGCCCGCGACGGCTTCCTCGTGCGTCTTGGCGACCACCACACCGCGCGAGCGGCCGTGGTTGCGCTTGGCCAGTGCGCGGGCCACGTCCTCGAGCGGAGTCGCCTGTCCCGCTTCGGATTCCAGCCAGTCGGCGAGATCCTTGGCGGCGCGCTTGCGACGCGAGGGCAGGTAGCCCGAGACCGGGATGATCATCGGCAACGGCTCGTCGCGGTTGCTCCACTCCGGTTCCGGCGCAACCGCTTCCGCGATGGCTTCCGCCTCGGCGACCACATCGGTGGTCTCGTCGTCGAGGTCGGTGGTCTCCGGCAGCTCGGGGGTGGCCGGGGCGGGCACGTACTCCTGGACGACCACGTGCGCGTTGGTGCCGCCGAAGCCGAAGCCGGAGATGCCGATGGTGGCCTTGCCGCTGTAGCGCGGGAATTCGGTCGCCTCGTCGGTGACCTTCAGGTGCGCCTGGTCGAACGCGATGAACGGGCTCGGACCGGCGTAGTTGATGTGCGGCGGAATGATGTTGTGCTGCAACGCCATGATCACCTTGGCGAGCGCCGCGGCACCGGCCGCGGCCTCCAGGTGACCGAAGTTGGTCTTGGCCGAACCCAGCAGGGCGGGCTTGTCGGCGTCGCGGCCGCGGCCGATCACGCGGCCCAGCGCGTCCGCCTCGATCGGGTCGCCGATGGGGGTGCCGGTGCCGTGCGCCTCGATGTAATCGACCTGGGACGGCGGGATTCCGGCGTCCCGGTAGGCCTGGCGCAGCACGGCGGCCTGGGCGTCCGGGTTGGGGGCCAGCAGGCCGTTGGAGCGGCCGTCGCTATTGACCGCGGAGCCCTTGATCACCGCGTAGATGGTGTCGCCGTCACGCTCGGCGTCGGCCAGGCGCTTGAGCACCACCAGCGCCGCGCCCTCGGAACGGACCATACCGTCGGCGTCGTTCGAGAACGCCTTGATGTGACCGTCTTTCGACACACCGCCGTTGGCGTCGAAGGCGATGGTGGCGGCGGGCGACAGCAACACGTTGGTGCCACCGGCCAGCGCCAGGTCGGCCTCACCGTTGCGCAGCGCCCGCACCGCCTGGTGCACCGCCACCAGCGAGGACGAGCACGCGGTGTCGACGGCGACCGACGGGCCGCGGAAGTCGTAGAAGTAGGATACGCGGTTGGGGATGATCGCCGAGACGCTGCCCATGACGCCGTAGCCGTCGGCGGACAGCGGGGTGTTCGCGTCGCCGTTGCCGACCGCCATACCCGCGATGATCATGAATTCGGTGCTGGTGGAGCCGATGAAGACGCCGACCTGCTCACCCTTGAGGGTGTTGGCGGGAATTCGGGCGTGTTCCAAGGCTTCCCAGGTCAGCTCGAGCGCCCAGCGCTGCTGCGGGTCCATGCGCTCGACCTCGACCGGGGAGTGCGCGAAGAACTCGGCGTCGAAGCTCTTGAGGACGTCCTGATCCAGGTAACCGCCCTTGACGTTGGTCTTGGTGAGCTGCTCCACCAGGCGCGGATCGTCCATGAACTCCGACCAGCGACCCTCGGGTAGATCCCGAATCGCGTCACCGCGATTGATCAGGAACTCCCAGGTGGATTCGGGCGTATCCCCCGCACCCGGCAGCCGGGTGGACAGGCCGACGATGGCGATGTCGTGCGCCTCGCCGGGCGCGAGGCCCTGGGTGTAGAACGAGTCGTCGGCGGCCTCGGCCGGAAGTTCGGGCTCCCCGTTGATGATTCGCTCGGCCAGCGAGGCGATGGTCGGGTGCTGGAACACGATGGTCGCGTTGAGCACGACCCCGGTCAGCTCCTCGATATCACCGCCGAGCGCGAGCGCATCGCGCGAGGCCAGACCGAATTCCTCCATCGGCCGGTCCACGGTGATGTTCTCGATCGGCTGCCCGGTCGCTCCGGAGACCCAGCGGCGCAGCCACTCCTGCATATCCGCGACCGACATGTCGGTGGCCGCGGGTGCCTTCTCAGCGGACCGTGCGGCGTCGCCGTCCGTCGGAGCGTTGTCGGTCGTCTGGGTCGGGTCGATGCCCTCGTTCTCAGCCATCAGTTCCTCAAGCTACCTGTCTGCGTACGGTGCGCGGCGTGAATCCGGGTTGGTGATCCATGCATGAATGGCGCGAGCCGAACCGGCTCGCGCCATCCATCTGTGAGACGGTCGTCTCACTCCTCGTCTGGTGCATCGGGGAAGGCCTGCTGCGTGTAACCACCACGCAGTGTGCCTTCCAGATAGGCAGCCTTGCAGGCGCGACGCGCGATCTTGCCGCTGGAGGTGCGCGGAATCGACCCGGCCGGGACGAGCAGGATGTCACGCGCGGTGACACCGTGGCGGGAGGAGATGGCCGCGCGGACCGCGTCCGCGATGGGGCCCGGATCGGCCTTGCCCGCGCCCGGACCGCGCTCGGCCACGATAACCAGCTGTTCGCTGGCATCGTCGGCGTCGTAGCTCAGACCCGAATGGCTGTCCTGCGCAAACACTTCGGCGGGCAGCTGGTTGGCGGGCACCGCGAAGGCCGCGATGAAGCCGGGACGCAGCATGGTCGAGGCCGCCTCCGCGGAGTACTCGAGGTCCTGCGGGTAGTGGTTGCGGCCGTCCACGATCACCAGGTCCTTGACGCGGCCGGTGATGTAGAGCTCGCCGTCGACGTACACGCCGTAGTCGCCGGTGCGCAGCCAGATGCCGTCGGCCGGAACGCCTTCGGCGTGGCTGCCCTCGGGCAGGCGATGGGCCAGCTGGTTCCGGAAGGTCTTCTGGGTTTCCTCGGCGCGACCCCAGTAGCCGATGCCGATGTTGTTGCCGTGCAGCCAGATCTCGCCGACCCGCCCGTCCGGCAGCTCGCGCGCGCCCTCGGGGGAGTCGATGGAATCGCCGTCCACGATGGTGGCCCACTGCGACAGCGCCACGTAACCGCAGGACACCTGCGCGATGGCGTTCTCGCTGTCCGGCTCGACCTTCACCACGCGACCGGCATTGAGCTCGTAGCGGTCCACGTAGATGACCTTGGCCTCGTCCTCGTGCCGGGTGGCCGACACGAACAGGGTGGCCTCGGCCATGCCGTAGCACGGCTTGATGGCGGTCTTGGGCAGGCCGTAGGGCGCGAACGCCTCGTTGAACTTCTTCATCGACTTGGTGGTCACCGGCTCCGAGCCGTTGATCAGGCCGATGACGTTCGACAGGTCCAGCGACTCGCCCGGCTTGGGCAGACCGCGCACGGCGGCGTGCTCGAAGGCGAAGTTCGGTGCGGCGGCGAAGGTTCCGGCGCCGTCGGAGACCGCGGCCAGCTCGTTGATCCAGCGCGACGGGCGGCGCACGAACGAGGCCGGGGACATGATGGTGATGTACTTGCCGCCCACGGCGGGCAGGATCACCGTCAGCAGACCCATGTCGTGGTAGAGCGGCAGCCAGGTCACACCGCGCGAATTCTCGGTCAGATCAAGCGCGTTCACCATCTGCAGCACATTGGTGCCGACACCGCGGTGGGTGATCTCGACACCGGCCGGGGTCCGGGTGGAGCCGGAGGTGTACTGCAGGTAGGCGATGTCGTCGACCGCGATGTCCGGGCGGATCCAGGACTCGCCGACGCTGTCGGGGATGGCGTCGACGGCGATGATGCGCGGGCGCTGGGCCGCGGGCAGCGACCGGAAGAACTGGCGCACACCGGCGGCGGAGGAGCTCGCCGTCAGGATGGCCGAGGGCGTGCAGTCGCCGAGCACGGCGTGCAGGCGATCGGTGTGGCCCGGCTCGTCGGGATCGAACAGGGGCACGGAGATGGTGCCCGCGTAGATGGCGGCAAAGAAGGAGATGACGTAATCCAGCCCCTGCGGAGCCAGGATCGCGACACGATCGCCCCGCTTGGTCACCTGCTGCAGTCGGGCGGCCACCGCGCGCAGCCGCGTGCCGAACTGACTCCAAGTGAGGTCCTGGTACTCACCGTCGCGCTCGCGTGAGTAGTCGATGTAGCGGTAGGCCAAGTCATTGGCGTCATTACCGTGGGTGTGCTTCTCGACGTAGTCGACGAGGGTGCGGCCCTCGGGAATCGTGATGTTCCCCGTTTCGTCGAGGTAATCGTCGAAAGTCTCGTCCATTCCTTCTTCTCCTCCGAGGCACACGCGGCATGGAACGGCATGCATTGCCGCTGTTACCTGTGAGGCCCCGACTCTCTTCGCCCGCGGGAGCTCCATGCGAGAGCCAACCTGCAGAATTGTGTTGCGGTCTGCGCGGTGACCGTCTAATGGCTAGATGTTCTCAAACCAGGGACATGTTACAGAGCAGCTGCCCGGCCATGCTTCGGAGCGGCCGAACATCTCCCAGCTCACACCTCTGGACTATGGGTTCACCGGCGCGAATGCCTCCAAATGGGTGGGGAGCGCCCCACATAGGACACAACAAGGACAAGGATGTGAGTTGCCGCACGTGCCGGGTCTCGGCGGTGTCGCAACCCGGAGCACTTTACCGGGTGACCCCGAAACTGGGGGGTCGGTCGGTGGGGGTCACATACGCGGCCCGGTGCCCATCAACCATGGTGCGCCCGATCGCATAAAGATCTCTGAGCACGCGCTTATGAATGTGCCGGGTGCGGAGCGTTTTCGATCAGGCCCGAGGCCCAGTTGACGGTCCACTGCGTGGCGGTCGTGCCATTGTCGTCGACCTGGTAGCCGTTGTAGAGGCTGTGCACCGGATTGCCCGCCGCGCGCACCAGGATGTTCAGGCTGCCGAGGATATTGGCCGGATTGAGCGCCTGCCGGGGGGCGTCGCAGATCAAATCGCCTGCGGCGCAAATGGTGAACGTCCGGTTGGCGAGCTTGCCGAAGCCGCCGCGCGGGCCGGTCATGGTGATGCCCGGCACGTTCAGGCCCTTGAGCGCCACCTCCGCGCCGACACCCGGTGGGGTCGGGCCGATTTCGGTGGCCTCGCCCGGATCGCCGACATCGCGGCGGCCGTCGGCGATGGTGGTCACGCCCAGCACCAGATTCTCCGGTATGGGGCCCTTGCCCGCACCGATCTGGGCGGCGATATCGCCCACGATCACGCCGCCCTGCGAAAAGCCGGTCAGCACATAGGTGGTGAGCGGACAGTGGGCGTAGGTCTTGGCCAGCTGGTCGGTGGCGCGCTTGGTGCCCTCGGAACGGCTGTTGTTGTAGGAGGATTGGCCGTCCGGCGGAATGGCGACCGGATTGGAGAACTGCGCCACGTACGGGACGGTGTAGACCTCGAGCCGGTCGTTGGGGAATTTGGCCCGAATCGGGTTGGAGATGTTCAACATCAGCGACGCCGGGTTCGCGGTCGGGTTGTAGGGGTCGTCATTGCTGTTCGACTCCCAGGTGCCCGGCACCGACAGCAGGAACACGTCCGGGCAGTCGGCGGGTTGCGACACCGGAGGGCGCGGCCCCGGCGGCTTGGGGCCGGGCAGCCGCAACCGGCCCGCCAGCAGGTACCACAGCAGCAGCGCCACCACGACCACGAGCACGATCGCGGCGATGACCAGCAGCAGGCAACCCGCCGGGCGGGACCGGCGGCGTCCGATTCGGCGTCGCGTCGTCACTTCTTGCAGTAGCTCTTCGAGGCGACGTCGTAGTAGATCTTGCCCGCCTGTTCGACCGACATCTTGGACGGATCGAAGGACGGATCGGAACCGGCGATGGCGGTCACGTAGGTGACGATCTGATCCTGCGGCGCGTTCTCGGCCATGCCCTGGCAGACCAGATTGGCCGCAGTGATGGCGATATCGGAGGAGCCGGGGGTGATGCCCGCCTTCTTCAGGTCGTCGAGGAAGCCCTTCTCCTTGTCCGACAAGGCGGGCGAGCCGCTCGGGGTGGTGATGAACTGGCTCGGCACCGGCTGCGGACGCTCGGGCGAGGAGGTCGCGGTCGCGGAATCCGGCGCGGGCGCCGGGGCCTGCTGATCGGTGGACGACGGCGACCCGGCGGCCGGGGTCGTCGGGGCGGCGGCCGCGGCCTTCGTGGTGGTCAGCGTGGGCGTGCTCTTGGCGGTGGAGTCATTGCTACCGCAGGCGGCGAGCAGTCCGGCGGCGGCGATGGCGGCTACCACGCCGACTACCTTTCCACGGGTCCCGTGCATCTATTCGCTTCCTATATCTGTCCAAGGGCAAAAGGTCGCCCCCAGGCTAGCCGTAACCCGGGTCATAGTCCCGGGCCACAACGCATCCTCACCCAGTTCTTAGGGCCAATTAGGGCCGAGCGGTCTGAAAAGTCTCAGTTGGGACGAACCTCCGGACCCAGCGCGGGGATCGGCGCGGGTGGCGGCGGCTCGGCGGGCGCGGGCTCCGGCGCGGGAGCCGGAGCCGGGACCGCGGCGGGTTGCGGTGCGGGCGTCGCGGGGGCCTGCGGTGCGAGTTGAGGCAGGGCGGGCATTCCCGGCAGCGGGAGTGCGGGCTGCTGCGCGGCGGGCTGCGGTTGCACCGGATCCGGCTTGGGCGACTCACTGCCCGGGATCACGATGGGTCGACCGTCGAGGGTGGCCGCGCTCGCCTTGCCGTCGCGAATGGTGATGGTGCCGCCCTGGAAGGTCTGCTGCGCGCCACCGGGGATCTGGCCCTCGTCCGAGAGCGGATAGCCCAGCGGGCCGTTCTCGAATCCGGTTGCGCGCCAAGCGTCCATGATCGGACCGTTGCGCACGCCCCACGCGCCCGAGAGCGGACTCCAATAGATACTGCCGCCCTCGAAGGCCGAGTAGCGGCCGAAGTCGCGCAGCGGCTGCTCCCCCGCGATCGGGAAACCGTAAGGGCTGTTCTCGAATCCGAGCTGGGCGTACTTACCCAGGATCAGACCCTGCACCAGGTGCGCGCCGGTCTTGGCGCTGAAGTACATCGGCCCGTTCTCGAAACCCTGGACCACACCGTCCTTTTGGGGCGTGCGGGTCTCCTGCCCATTGGGGTATCCGGCCGGGCCGCGCTCGTAACCCTGCTTGGCCCATTCGTCGAAGATGGCCCCGCGTACGGCCTGCGCGCCGGTCTGCGGGGTCCAGTAGACCGAGCCGTGCTGGAAGGGCTGCAAGCGCCCGCGGCCGTCGGGCAGTCCGCCCTCCCCTGCGGTCGGGAAGCCCAAACCGCTTGCCGCGCCGCCCAGTCCGGCATAGCTGCCGCCGATCGCCCCGGCCACCGGCTGCGCGCCGGTGGCCTGCGAATAGAGCACCTTGCCGCCGCGGAAGTCCTGGACCACGCCACCGGGCACCTGGTATTCGCCCGACAGGCAGTCGCCGAGCCAGTTGTTGCCCTGCACCACCCCGGCGATCGCGCCGCCCACCTTGCAGTCCAGCACGGTGGAGTCCACGCCGATCGCGGCGGCGGTCTGCGGCCAGGACTGGCGCATCTCGAAATCCCAGTACGGCCAGGTGTGGGTGCCCGAGGGGCGGTAGTTCACCGAGACCGGAATGTTCAGCTTGTTGAGCTTGGCCACGAAATTCTGGGTGGACAGCCGCGACAGCACCTCCAGGCCCAGTCCCGCGTAATTGGTGGTGATGCCGGGAATGTCGGAGAGCGGATCGGTCGTGCCCGCGACGCCATTGCCGCTGGAGACGTAGAGGGCAATGCCCTTGAGCTTGTCGGCCAGCTCGTACGGGTCGTGTTCCTTCCAGGCCGGGCTGGTCGGCGGGCCGAACATCTTGCTGGAGTCGAACCCGCCCGCGTCGTGCATGGCGAAATTTACCGCCTGCGGCATGCCGAGCGAGGTCAGGGTGAGGAACCCGGAGTAGGAGGCGGCCGAGCGGACCCAGCCGGGATTGCGGGCGGCCAGCATCATGGCCGCGGTGCCGCCCATCGAAAGTCCCGACACCGCGCGCACATCGGTGGCCCGGAACTGGCTCTCGAGCAGCGGCGGGAGCTCCTTGGTCAGGAAGGTCTCCCACATGTAGGTGCGGCCGTTGTCGGGAGCCAGCCAGTCGGCGTAGAAGCTGGACTGGCCGCCGATGGGCAGCACCACGAGGGCGTTCTTGTCGGCGTAGAACCCGGCCGCGCCCGCGTCCTTGGTCCAGCCGTTCTCGTCGTCGGTGGCGCGCAGGCCGTCGAGCATGTACATCACCGGGAACCTGGCGTCCGGCTTGGAGTTCCAGTCGCGCGGCAGCAGCAACTGCACTTCGACCGGTGCGCCGGTGGCGGGCGAGTTCACCCACAGGGCCACGCGACGGTCGGTCATCCACGTCAGTTTCTGAATGCTGGCGGGGGCGGCGGCCGGGGCCTCGGGTGCGGCCTGAGCCGGTCCGAGACCCGCGAAAGTGCCCGCGGCCAGCGGAAATACCGCCGCCGCCGCGCACGCCAACCAGCGCACACGCCCTCGTTTCATCCCACGGACAACTCCAGCCACACATGTGTTGTACCTCCGGAAGGACACGACTCCCGGTAGGACACACGGAAACCGACCGCCTTACAGCAAACGACCAGTTTTCATATGGGAGGCGGCGTGTCGCGCTACGACACCCCGAGGGCGGCCAGGATGTCGGGCCGGGCGGCGGCGAGCTGGTCCTGCCAGTAGCCCCACGAGTGGGTGCCCCGCGTCGGCAGGCTGTAGTGCGCGCCGATGCCGAGCTGGTTCATGCGGGCCATGAAGGAGATGGTGTTGACCATCGACAGGGCTTCCAGGGCAACGGCATTGACGGTATTGAACAGGCCGATCGGCGAGTCCGGGTGGTCGTGCGCGCCCAGCACGCCCCAGGAGGCGGAGATGAACATGGGCAGATTGCGCAGCTGCGGCGCGAACACGAACGGGTCCATGCGCAGCCACGCCGGGCTCCACGGCCAGGCCATCGAGTCCACATTGAAGCGGCCCGCGTCGAGCATGGCGATGCGAATGGCCTCGCGCATGCCGGGCGCGGAGATGTTCAGGTAGCCCGAGAACGAGGACGCGTGCTTGAACTGGTCGCGGTGGAACGCGGCCAGCGCCAACGCCGCCGAGCCGCCCATGGACAGTCCGGCCACCGCGTTGTTGGTGCGCGAGACGCCGTAGCCCTCGAGGAAGGCGGGCAGCTCCTCGGTCAGGAAGGTCTCCCACCGGTAGGTGTACTTCTGGCCATTGGTGCTCGAGGGCGCGCGCCAGTCGGTGTAGAAGCTGGACTGACCGCCGACCGGCATCACCAGGGTGACGTTGTCCTCGGCGAACTGTTGCAGCGCATTGGTCTCGAAGGTCCAGGCATTGAAGTCGTCGCGGGCGCGCAGACCGTCGAGCAGGTATAGCGCCGCGTCACCACCGTGGCGGGCCCACTGCACCTGCACCTTGATCGGGCCCATGCTGGACGGCACCATCAACTCCTCGAACCCGCCCTCGGGGGTGCGATGCAGCGGATGCGTGGGCAGGGCCAGCGCGGGGCCGGCCAGACCGGGCAGCGCCACCACGGCCGCGGCGGCCACCAGGGCGCGCCGCCACAGGCGTCCGACGCGAGCGCGCCGGGATTTCCGAGCCGAACCGTTCTGCGGGCATGACGAAGCGCCCTGTACTGCCATAGAGATCGATCTCCTGAACCGCAGGGGGAAGCACGCCGACGTGACGGGAGTCACGGACAACGGTGCACTCTACCGTCGGCTCGGAACCAATCGACGGGTATCCCGTTCAGCTGGCGTGTATCTCGGCCTTCCCGTCGTGGAAAACGATGGTGCCGTGTTGAAAAGCCTGTTGCACGCCGCCCTGAATGGGCGTTTCGTCGGACGTGGGAAAGCCGAGTGTGCCAGCCGGTCCCGACGCGCCCTCGTACGCGCCGCCGATCATGCCGCCCACCGAATGCGCGCCCGTGGCGGCCGTCCACAGCACCCGTCCACCCCGAAAGTCCTGTGCCACACCGCCCGCCACCTGGTACTCCGCGGTCAGGCAGTCACCCAGCCACGACTTCCCCAGTGCCACAGGCAGAATCGCGCCCGCTGCGGCGCAGTCCGGCTTGGCCGCCTCCACACCCAGCGCCGAGGCCGCCTGCGGCCAGGACTGCCGCATCTCGAAATCCCAGTACGGCCAGGAGTGGGTGCCGGAGGGCCGGTAGTTCACCTGCACCGGAATGCTCAGCTTGTTCAGCTTGGCCACGAATTGCTGAGAGGAGAAGCGGGACAGCACTTCCAGCGCCATGCCCGTCCAGTTGGTGCTGACGCCCGGAATGCCCGAGGGCAGGTCGTAGACGCCCGCCAGGCCGCTGCCGCTGGACACATACAGGCTGAGGCCCTTCAGTTTTTCGGCCAGGGCGTAGGGATCGTGCGCCTCCCATTCGGCATCGGTGGCCGGACCGTACATGGCGTCGGCGTGGTAGCCGCCCGCGTCCCGCATGGCGTACGCGATCGCCTGCGGCATACCGAGAGTCGTGAGGGTGAGCATGCCGGAGAAGGAGGCGGCGTAGCGGACGAAGCCGGGATTGCGGGCCGCCAGCTGCATGGCCGCGGTGCCGCCCATGGAGAGTCCGGCCAGGCCGCGCACATTCGTGGTGCGCCAATCACGGTCCAGCAGGGGCGGTAATTCCTTGGTGAGGAAGGTTTCCCACTTGTAGGTCTTGCCGTTGTCGGGCTGCTTCCAATCGGAGTAGAAGCTGGCCGCGCCCCCTACCGGCAGCACCACGGTGACGTTCTTGTCGGCGTAGAACGCCTCGGCCCCCGCGTCTTTCGTCCATCCGCTCTGATCGTCGGTGGCGCGCAGGCCGTCGAGCATGTAGAGCACCGGGAATTTGGCGTCCGGCTTGGCATTCCAATCCCGGGCCAGGAGCAGCTGCACCTGGATCTGGGTGCCCATGGCGGGTGAGTCCACCCACAGGGCCACCCGTCTGTCGGTGAGCCACACCGCGTTTCGAATCGCGGGTCTGGTCGGTTTGGCCGGTTCGCCCGTTGGTGGCGCCGCCCCCGGTTCGGCAGCGGCGGTCCCACCCGTCAGCAGGGCTGTCGTGGCCATCGCGAGCGCGACCAGCGTTCTGCGGCCGCCTCTCCCCCATCTACCAATTGCCACAGCTGTCACAGTAGTTTTCTACCGTGTTGCGGCGAATCATGGGGAGGCATAAAAGAACCGGCCGCCCTTTCGGGTGACCGGTTCATTCGTTTGCGCTATGGCTCGGGCGAGCCGACTGCCAACTTTTTAGGCGAGTCCCAGGGCGCCGAGAATCTGCGGGCGGGCCTTGATCAGCTCGTCGTGCCAGTAGCCCCACTTGTGGGTGCCGGTGCCGGTGAAGTCGAACTGGGCCGGGACGTTGATCTGGCCCAGACGTGCCTGGAAGGCACGGGTATTCACCATCGACAGCGCCTCGAGCGCGATCGCGTTGCCGGTGTTGAAGGCGTCGCCGAAGGAGCCGACACCGTCGTAGCGACCCGGAATGCCATTGCCCGAGGAGATGAACATCGGCAGGTTCTTCAGCTGCGGCGCGAAGACGAACGGGTCCATGCGCAGCCAGGCCGGGCTCCACGGCGCGGCCATGGAGTCCACGTTGTAGCGACCGGCATCGAGCATGGCGATGCGGATGGCCTCGCGCATGCCCGGCGCGGACAGGTTCAGGTAGCCCGACATCGAGGTGGCCTGCTTGAACATGTCGCGGTGGTAGGCGGCCAGCATGAGGGCGGCCGAGCCACCCATGGACAGGCCCGCCACGGCCACGTTGTTACGCGAAACACCGTATCCGGCAAGGAAGTCGGGGAGTTCCTTGGTCAGGAAGGTCTCCCACTTGTAGGTGAACTTCTGACCGTTGGTGTTGGACGGGGACACCCAGTCGGCGTAGAAGCTGGACTGGCCGCCGACCGGCATGATCACGTTGATGTCGTCGTTGGCGAAGATGCCGGGGGCGTCGCCCTCATTGGCATTGGCCCACGCGCTGTGATCGTCCTGGGCGCGCATGCCGTCGAGCATGTAGATCGCGGAGCTGCCGCCGTTCTTCGCCCACTGCACCTGGACCTTGATCGGGCCCATGCTGGAGGGCACCATCAGCTCTTCGAAGCTGCCGGGCGCACCGCGATGCGCGATCCCGAAGGCCGGGGCGGCATTGGCGATGGACGGGGCGGCCAGGGAGGCGGTCGGGACAGCGAGCGCCGTCGCGGTGACGGCGGCGGCGGCGAGCCGTGTGCGCCAACCACTCTGCGCACGGCGTCGCGACGACACTCCCGGCACGGCGGACCTGCCGAAACGCATGGATACTGCTCCTTCTCTACCGCAGCACTGCGCTACTGCGGTGTCTTAAGTTGTCAATCGCCGCGTCTTCCAGGCATGACGAGGACACACCTGGACATGAGCGATCAGCACTCACAGCGAATCCCGACACTTCTCTGTGAGCGAAGCGCTACCACGGGTTGGTCACACTTGCGCTCGCTGGAGGGTATTCGACCCCCCGAGCGGTTGGCAAGGTCATGCTTAATGATTGGCGGAATCCCACCATCGCATACGACCGTAATGGTGCGGTGACCATATCGCGAATCCCTCGTGATGTCGCGGCAACGCGGAAATCGCTTACGCCGCACCCGGCTTCGCGGAATGGCTCACCCGAGGTTGGCGCTCAGATCCGGCAGCATGTTGTAGACCTGGTCGGCCCAGTACGGCCAGTTGTGCACACCGTTCGCGGTGAACTGGAAGACCGCATTGTTCGCGCCCAGCGAATCCATCCGCGCCTGGAACGCGCGGGTATTCGCGAGTGCTATCGCTTCCAGGCCCATGGCATTGCCGACGTTGTAGACGTCCAGCGGGGTGTGCACGACATCCCGCTGACCGGGCAGGCCGTTACCGCTGGAGATCCAGAGCCGGGTGCCGTGGTCGCGCAACAGCGGCGCGAAAACGAAAGGATCGTTGCGCAGCCACAATTCGCTCCACGGCGGGCCCCACATGGCGTCGATGTTGTAGCCGCCCGCGTCCAGTAGCGCGGCGCGCAGACCCTCGCGCATACCGGGGGCGGAAATGTTCAGATAGCCGGAATATGATCCGGCATAACGAAACTGGTCCGGATGATAGGCCGCCAGCACCAGGGCCGCGCTGCCGCCCATGGACAGGCCGAACACGCCGTTCCCGTGCGGATTGAAACCCAGCCGGGCCGCCAGGGCATTGCGCAGATCGCGGGTCAGGAAGGTCTCCCAGGCGTACGGGACGGTCTGGCCATTCGTATTGGAGGGCGCCACCCAATCCGAATAGAAGCTGGACTGACCGCCGACCGGCATCACCACATTGATGTTCCACGCGGTCAACACCCGCTCGATATCGGTATCGATCTCCCAGCCGGAAAGGTCGTTGCGCGCGCGCAATCCGTCCAGCGCGTACACCACCCGCTGGGTATTGCCGTCCGCGGCGCGAAAGACGCGCGACTTGATCGGGCCCATGCTCGAATCGACCCAGAAGTCGGAGCCGCCCGGATCGAATGCGGCGTGCGCGGGCGCGACGCCGACCATCCCGGACAGTGAAACGGTGACCGCCGCGGCCAGTCCCACCAGAGACCGCCACAGCATCCCGCGAAGCACCCGAACAGACCGCATCGACTCGCCTTTCACGAGGCGTGGTCACCGTTGACCACAGCCGAAATGCAGAAACTGCGAACGCTGGCTCTTCTATATGCCCCCACCCGGAGCCAACCGCTCTCGAAACACCGCCCGCGACCAAACCGTGATAGATCCCAACTCTCGGGAGACTCTCAGGGGCTTTGCCCCCGAACCCCCTGAAGATCTCGGGGGCTGCGCCCCGGAACCCCCCTCGAGATTTCACCGGCTGCACCCCCAAACCTCCTCGAGATTTCACCAGCTGCGCGCCCGAACCCGTCCCCGTTCAAATGCAATGGCCGCCGCTCGGTTTCGGGCGGCGGCCATTGTCTGTTCCTGCGGCGTCAGCCGATATTCGCGGACATGTCCGGGATCATGCGGTAGGCGTCGTTGGCCCAGTTGGTCCAGGCGTGGAGGCCGTCGGCGGGGAAGTCCCAGACGACGTTCTGGGCGCCGAGGGTGAGCATGCGGACCTGGAAGGCGCGGGAGTTGGCCAGGGCCAAGGCTTCCAGGGGGGCGCCGCGGATGAGGCGGTCGGCGGCCATGCCGATCGGGATGTTCAGGTCGTCGGGCATGGGGGCGCCGCTGCCCGCGGAGACCCAGACGCGGGTGTTGTTGGCGATCAGGGTCGGCGCGAAGACGAAGGGGTCCATGCGCAGCCAGGTCGGTCCCCAAGGCAGGGCCATGCAGTCCACGTTGTAGCCGCCCGCGTCGAGCATGGCCAGCCGGATGGCCTCGCGCATGCCCGGGGCCGAAATGTTCAGATAGCCGGAGTAGGAACCGGCGTAGCTGAAGAAGTCGGGGTGGTAGGCGGCCAGGGTGAGCGCGGCGCTGCCGCCCATGGACAGGCCGAAGACGCCATTGCGATTCGGGTTGAAGCCCAGGCGATTCGCCAGTTCCCAGCGCAGGTGGTTGGTGATGAAGTCCTCCCACGCGTAGCGGTAGCTCTTGCCCGGCCCGGCCCCCAGCGCCTCGGTCGCGCCCGAACCGGTGCCGTAGGCGGAGGATCCGGTGCCCGGCGTCAGGCCGAAGAAGGAGCTGGGCGCGTCCCAGTCGGCGTAGAAGCTGGACGGGCCGCCGATCGGCATCACCACATTGATGTTCCAGTCCGCCAGCACCTGCGGCACATTGGTGTTGATCTCCCAGCCGGACAGGTCCTCCTGCGCGCGCATGCCGTCCAGGACATAGGCCACCCGCTGCGTATTGCCGTCGCGCGCACGCAGAATGCGAGTCTTGATCGGACCCATGACCGGGGAGTCGACCCAGAAGTCGAAGATGGCGGGATCGAAGGCCGCGGCCGCCGGTGGCGCTTCGATCACCGCCACCCCGACTGGCATCAGGAGGGCGGCAGCGGCGACGCCCAAGACCTTTCGTGTGAAGCCTCGCACCCGCATCGACCCAGCCCTTCTCGGTTTGAGCAGAACATTGATCACCACGCAGAACTGATCTTCGCTACGGAAGAAGTATCGGATGACCAACTGGGCGTGTCCGGTGCTCTCCGCGCGGCGAGTCGCGAAACGATCTTCACTCGGGCACGAAAAAGCCCCCGCCCGAGTGGGCGGGGGCCTCGTCGAGGGTCGCTGTTACCCGATGTTGTTGGAGAGGTCGGGCAGCATCCGGTAGACCTCGGCGTTCCAGTTGTTCCAGTTGTGGACACCGGTGGCCGGGAAGTCGTAGGTCACGTTGTTCGCGCCCAGCGACATCATGCGGGCCTGGAACGCGCGGGTGTTCACCAGCGCGAGGGCCTCCAGCGGCACACCCTGGATCACCGGCATGATGCCGGTGACGTCACCCGCGGCCGGAATGGCGCTGGCCGCGGAGATCCACAGGCGGGTGTTGGCGTCGCGCAGGCGCGGGGCGAACACGAACGGATCCATGTGCAGCCACTGCGGCCCCCACGGCGGGGCCATCGAGTCGACGTTGTAGCCGCCCGCGTCGATCATGGCCAGGCGGATGGCCTCGCGCATGCCGGGGGCGGAGATGTTCAGGTAGCCGGAGAACGAGCCCGCGAAGCTGAACTGATCCGGGTGGTAGGCGGCCAGGGTCAGCGCGCCGGAACCACCCATGGACAGACCGAAGATGCCATTGCGGGTGCGGCTGAAGCCGAGTCGGCTCTGCAGGGCGCTGGGCAGGTCCTGGGACAGGAAGGTCTCCCAGGTGTAGCGGTAGCTCTTGCCGGGACCGCCGCCGAGCAGCTGGAAGGCGCCCGAGCCCGACGAGGAGCCCGACGCCGAACCCGAGGAGGACAGCGAGGACGAGCCGGAGGAGGAGCCGCCGTCACCGACGCCGAGGACGCTGCTGGGCGCGTTCCAGTCGGCGTAGAAGCTGGACTGGCCGCCGATCGGCATGACGACATTGATGTTCGCGGCGGTCAGCGCGTGGGTGATGTCGGTGTTGATCTCCCAGCCGGACAGGTCCTGCTGGGCGCGCATGCCGTCGAGCACGTACACGACACGGCTGGTGTTGCCGTCGGCCGCGCGGAACACGCGGGACTTGACCGGGCCCATCGACGCCGAGTCGACGTAGAAATCGAAACCGCTGGGATCGAGTGCCGCGCTCGCCGTACCGGCTTCCACCACCGACACCCCGAACGGCAGTGCTACCGCCAGAGCAAGTCCGACCACGGAGTTCTTGAGCCAACCGCGGGATCTCTGACGTCTATCGCCTCGCATTGATGTGTCCGGCCTTTCCTGTCGTTCGGTCTCACCGTGTGCTCGTGACCACGGCAGAGGTCTCGGGGACCCTATCGCGTGAGTGGTAACGGAGCGTTATCGGAACGTGACAAAAGTGACCAGCGCCACGGTTTGCCAGGAATGTGGCGCAGACCAGTGCCTGATTGCGACTCGAGAGGTGATTTACGCCCCTTCAGACCCATATCCATCCGCTATTACTCCACGCAGTTGCGCTCAGCCGATGTTCTTGGACAGATCCGGGAGCATGCGGTTCAGCTCGCCCTCCCAGTTGGGCCAGTTGTGCACGCCGATGGCCGGGTAGTCGGTGACGAGATTGCCGCCGCCGAGCGCCGACCAGCGCGCCTGGAACGCCTTGGTGCCGACCAGCGCCACCGCCTCGATGCCCATGGCCTGGACCACCGTGGTGTTGATGTCGGCGAGCGAGGCGGGCAGGCCGCTGCCCGCCGAGAGGAACAGGTGGGTGCCGTTGGCCTTCAGCTTGGGCGCGAACTGGAAGGGATCCAGGTGCTGCCACTTCATGTCCTTGGGCCCCGCCAGCGCGTCCACGTTGTAGCCGCCCGCGTCGACCATGGCCACCCGAATGGCGTCGCGCATGCCCGGCAGCGACAGGTCCAACGCGCCGGACATCGAACCGGCGTAAGAGAATTGGTTCGGGTGGAAGGCCGCCAGCATGAGCGCCGAGCCGCCGCTCATGGACAGACCGAAGATGCCGTTGCGAGACGCGCTGAAGCCCAGGCGATCTCGCAGCGCGTTGGGCAGGTCCGAGGAGAGGTAGGTCTCCCACTTGTAGGTGTACGACTTGCCGGGACCGCCGGAAAGCACCTGGGTGACACCGGATCCGGACTGCTGCGAGGCGGTGCCCGCGGGCAGGCCGAGGAAGGTGCTGGGCGCGTTCCAGTCGGCGTACCAGCTGGACTGACCGCCGATCGGCATGACCACATTGATATTGGCGGCGGTCAGGGCGTGGGCGACATCGGTATTGATCTCCCAGCCGTTGAGGTCGTCGCGGGCGCGCTCGCCGTCGAGGGCGTAGACCACGCGGGCGGTATTGCCGTCGGCGGCGCGGAAGACGCGATTCTTGATCGGACCCATGGAGGAGTCGACGTAGAAGTCCATGCCGTCCGGGCTGTAGGCGGCCTGCGCGGGAGCGGCCCCGAGGACCGACACCCCCAGCGGAACCATGGTCGCCAATGCCAAGCCCAGCACGGACTTTCGCAACCAGCTTCGTGCCCCACCCTGAACCGTCACGCCCCGCATATTCGGCCTTCCGTCCGTGCGCCCCGGGCCTCCCTGTCCACCCGCCCGGGTTCGTATTGCGACAACCGTTGCGGCGCAGGTGGTTTCCGGCTGGCAACGGGAGTACTCGCGGAGCTTATCGCGAAATCAGCGCCGGGGTGTTACCAAATCGAGACAGCTTCCCATATCTCGCGTCCCTACCGTGACCAATCGGTCAAAACCCCTTTCCGACAAGAGAAAACCCCGCATCCGGTATGGATGCGGGGTCTGCTCGGAGTGCTTACTTCGGCGGTGCGGGAGCCGCGGGCGGCGGCTGCGTCGGATCGACCAACCCGCACCGCTGGATCTCGTACTTGGGCACCCGGTCGATGCGGTACTTGGCGAAGTCCAAGGCCTGCTGCAGGTTGTGCCGCCAGCGGTCGAAGGTCAGCGGCGCGCGTGAGGAGGCCAGCAGGGCCTGGGTGTCCGGGCAGGACAGGGCCGTTCGCGCCTGGGTCACCCACTTCTCGTCCAGAAACGACGGCATCCACGGGTGCTTGTCGACCATGCCGGTATCCACGACGACCCAGTCGGGGTAGAGCGCCTTGTCGTGTCCGATGCGGCCATCGGTCAACCGGTCGGTATGCGCGGCAAGCGGATACGCCAGGCCCATCTGATCGAGCACGCGCACGTCCAGCGGAACGTTCATGCTGGTCATGCCGAGATTCAGGAAGAACACGACATGTTCGGGCTTGCCGTCGCTGCCCGGCTCGGGAATCGGGGCCGGATCGAGATACCAGTTCATGAACGACGGCGAGACGATCAACAGCGCACCGTCCGGCGAGTTGTTGATATCGCGGACCATGGCCCGCATCCACGGATAGTCCAGATAGTCGCTGGCCAGGATCGGGTGATCGTGGCCGGTGCGCAGGACGTAGTAGATGCGCTCGTCCACAATGCCGTTGGCGCGGATGGTGGTGCCGGTCTTGATCGCGGTGGTGTTGGCCGCGAACAGTGCCCAACCCGCCGTGCCCACGAACGCCGCCAGGATAAAGACGAACGCCCAGTCCAGTCGGCGCGCACCGGAGGCGGCCGCGCTGGGCAGTCGAATCGGCAGCACCGACACCGGCAGCAGCAACAGGAACAGCTGCGGCAGCAGCATGCGGCCGTGCATGAAGTCACCGCCGACGCGCAGCTCGTACACGACGAGCAGCACACCGCTGCCGAGCATGAGGGTCACCACCGCGGCCGGGGTGCGCAGCCATTCGCTGAAGGCCCGAATCCGGCCGCGCCATCCCGACTTTCGGGACTCCTCGGCAACCGCGTGGCCACCCTCGGCGCGGTGCTGGCGCATCAGCACGAGTCCGGCGGCCAGCAGGAGCAGCAGCGGCAGCCACAGCCAGTACGGGCCGACCAGATCCCAGAGGTAGGTGAAGCCGTGCGACCACTTGGCGCCACCGGCGTCCTTGGCCACGGCGGTATTCGGATAGGGCAGGCCGTAGTAGCCCATCCGCCAGATCTGGTAACCGACCGGCACCAGTCCGGCGATCACCACCACCAGGGTGCGGAACAGCCAGGGGCGCAGGCGCGTCGCGGGGACGGGTGCGCAGAACAGCATGAGCAGGGCCAGCGCGCCCACGACCGACATCTCCGGCCGGATCAACGGCGCCAGCCCGGCCCAGAACACCAGGCCGAAAAAGTTTGCCGGGCGCACCTTTTCGGCCTGCGACCAGCGCATCAGCCACCACCACAGGATCGCCAGCCAGAAGATGACCAGGCAGTTCTCCAGTCCGGAGGTGGCGTAGTCGCGCGCCGGGGGCAGCGCGATGTAGACCAGGGCGCCCGCGGGCACCAGCAGCGCGGACGACGTTCCGCCCCACAGTCGGGCCGCACCCAGCATGGCGAAGACGATGGCCAGCACCGACATGCTCAGCGCGATGCCGAGCACCACGTACTCCAGCCGGGCCTGGGTCAGCCAGCTGAAGAACCAGACCACATAGGTCCAGGCCGCGCTGGTATTGGTTTCGACCCGTTCGCCCGCGTTGAAGACCGGCCCGTTGCCCGCCAGCAGGTTTCGCACCGTGCGCAGGACGATCAGACCGTCGTCGGCGATCCAGCGGCGCTGCCACGCACCGGCCGCGAACAGCGTCGCGGTCAGCGCGATCCCACCGATGAACGTGGCGCGGGATAGTCGCGAGAAGCGGCCGACGGTCGCGTCGGCACGCCGACGGGCGCGACCGACCGGCAATTGTGCCGTCGGCGCGCCCTCTTCTCGCTCTTCTCCCTCTACCACGTCAGGTGAGATAGACAGCGACACCTACCGCTCCGATCAAGGCGATTGCGAGGAACTGGAGGACCCGGTCCCCCAGGGCGATCTCTTCGGGTTCACCCGCTTCGCCGCGGTCGACATCCACCGCGTACCGCATGATGGCGATGACGAAGGGGATCATCGAGATGGCGAACCAGATGGTGTCCTTGGCGCGATCCTGCTCGAACGCCCACAGACCGTAGAACACGACGACCGCGGTGGCCGACAGGGTCCACACGAAACGCAGGTAGGTCGGCGTGTAGTACTCCAGCGACTTGCGGATCTTGGCACCGGTGTCGAGCGCGATCTTCAACTCCGCGTAGCGCTTTCCGGTCACCATGAACAGCGAGCCGAAGGCCATGATCAGCAGGAACCACTGCGACAGACGGATATCCGAGGCGACGCCACCGGCGACCGCGCGCAGCAGGAAGCCCGAGGACACGATGCAGATGTCCAGCACCGCCTGGTGCTTGACGCCGAAGCAGTACGCCAGCTGGATACCGATGTAGACCGCCATCACCACGGCCAGATGCCAATTCGCGGTGAAGGACAGCAGGATCGAGCCGAGCAGCAGCACCACCGACAGGCCGTAGGCCAGGTTCACCGGCACCACACCGGCGGCGATGGGGCGGAAGCGCTTGGTCGGATGGGCGCGGTCGGCCTCGACATCGAGCGCGTCGTTGACCAGGTAGATGCCGGAGGCGGCCATGCAGAAGACCACGAAGGCGATGGCGACATGGCCGAGGACCGACCAGTCTGTAGCCACCAGGTCACCGGCCGCCGTCTTGCCCGCGGCCAACGGCGCGGCCAGCACCAGCACGTTCTTCACCCACTGGCGCGGGCGCATGGCCTTGATCAGGCCGCCGCCCAACGTCTTCGGCGGTCCCTTGATGACCGCCTCTGCTAGGTCGGTGCTGGTGGGCTCTTCGCTCATGTCAACGATGGCTCTTTCCTGGGCGGTCATTTCGCGAGTCTCTTTTCGGCGGCGAGCACGGCGGCGGCGGATGCTGCGCCGAGCGCCGAACCCGCGAGCACGTCGGAAGGGTAATGCACGCCGAGGACGACCCGGGAGAGCAGCATCGGCGGGACGAGCACCGCAGGCAAGGGTAGCCCGGTGAGTCGGCCGAGCAACACAGCCGCCGCCGTGGTCGAGGTCGCGTGCGAGGAGGGGAAACTCAGCTTCGACGGCGTCGACACGTTGACCTGCACCGACGGGTCGTGCGGGCGCTTGCGACGCACGACGCGCTTGATCACGACACTCGCGGCGTGCGCGCCGAACGCGCCGACGGCCACGCCCGCCCACTCGCGGCGGCGCGGCTTGTCCACCAGCGCGCCGACCGCGGCGATGCCCAGCCAGCCGAGCGAGTGCTCACCGAAATGCGACATGCCGCGCGCGGCCTTGATGACGGCCGGGCTCTGGCCGATAGTGCCCTGCACCAGGTTGATGATCTTGACCTCGGCCGGGGACGCGACCGGGCCCGCGGGGGCCTGGTCGGCGTCCGGGACCACGTGCAATCCGCGGTCGGGGCCGGAAGCGGGCTGTGCAGCCGTCATTTGGGCTCGTTCCTTGATTCAGTATCGATACCGAAGACGTTCTCCCACGCGGCCTTGCTGGTGAGGTGCGAGTGCGCGCGACGGTACTGCTCGCGCACCTCCGGGAAGCGCTCGGCCAGCTCCTTGCGCAGGCGCATCGCTTCCTTGAACAGCTCCATGGCCTTTCGCGGATCCCGCTTACGGTAGACGACGCCGCGGCCGTCGGCGGTGGTAACGGTGACGCCGTCGACCTGCGAGAGCAGGAACCAGCGCGCGTCCAGCGTCGGCACGTTCAGCTGCGGGGTCTCGTGGTGCTTCGGATTGGCCTTGCGGAAGTTGTGCAGCACGCCCTTGCCCAGGCGCGCCACCTTCGCGATCGGGTTGCCCGGTTCGCCGACCGCGCCCACCTCGGCGTGCGAGGCCAGCGGCAGTTCGGTGGAGGACGGCAGGATCACCGCGTCCGGGTACTCCTTGCGCATGGCGTGCACCTTGCCCAGCGCGGTGGGGAGCAGTTCGAACAGCTTCTCCGGACCCGCCAGGTAGTCGCGAATCGCCTCGTTCTGAATGGCGACCGTCGAATACTCCAGGCACAGCAGGTGTTTCAGCGTGGCCTTGATGGTGTTGACGACCATCGGGCGGCCGTCGTTGGGGAGATGCAGGGAGGCGACCACCAGGCGGTTGCGCAGGTGGAAGTAGGCCTGCCAGTCGATGGCGTCGTCCTTGTCGGACCAGGCCATGTGCCACACGGCCGCACCGGGGAGAGTGACGGTCGGGTAGCCGTGTTCCCTTGCGCGCAAACCGTATTCGGCGTCGTCCCACTTGAGGAACAGCGGCAGCGGCTGGCCGATCTCCTCGGCGACCTGACGCGGGATGACGCAGGTCCACCAGCCGTTGAAGTCGACGTCGATGCGGCGGTGCAACAGCTTGGAGTTGTCGCGGTCGCGCAGCGGGTTCTTCGCGAAGTCGTGGTCGTACTCGACATTCGGGGCCGCGGTCCACATGAAGATGGAGCGGTCCACCACCTCGCCCATGACATGCAGGTGCGAGCGCTCCTGCAGGTTGAGCATCTGGCCGCCGGTCAGGATGGGCGACTTGGCGAAACGCGAGAACGCCAGCGCGCGCAGAATGCAGTCCGGCTCGATCTCGATGTCGTCGTCCATGTAGACGATGTACTCGGCGTCGGTGGTCTTGAGCGCCTCGTACATGACCCGGCTGTACCCGCCGGAGCCGCCGAGATTCGGCTGGTTGTGAATGGCCAGGCGACCACCCAGGCGTGCCGCGGCCTCGGTGAAGCCGGGCTCGTCCACGACCTTCTTGGTGCCCTGGTCGGGAATGATGACGGCCTTGATCTTCTCCAGCACCAGCGGATCCGAGCCCAGGGCGGTCAGCGTCTTCACCGCGTCGGTGGGGCGGTTGAAGGTCGGCATACCCACCGCGATGCTGCCCTCACCCGGGGCCTCGATGGGCGCGTACCAACCGCCGCTGCGCATTTCGACGTGGCTGTCGGTGGTGATGTCGAACCAGATCCAGCCGCCGTCCTCGAACGGGCCCAGATCCACCTCGAACTCGACGAAATCCGCGGCCGCCGCGCCGTCGCCCGGGGTGCTGAACTCGTCGCCCTGCACGTGGATGCGCGAGCCGTCCGCCTTGGAACGGTAGACGTCCACGCGGCCGTGGCCGGACAGTTCGAGCCGCAGCACCACCGACTTCAGCACGCTCCAGCGCCGCCAGTAGCTGGCCGGGACCGCGTTGAAGTAGGTGCAGAAGGAGACCTCGGACTCCGCGCCGATGGCCAGCGCGGTGCGCGTGATGGCATGCGCGCGACGGGCATTGGTCTCGGATTCCTCGAGGTACAGCTTGCGGACGTCGAGCGGCTCACCCGGCCGGGGCAGGATGATGCGCTGGAGCAGGGATACGGCGCGAGTCTCGGTGCTCATGTCTTCCCGAGTGAGTTGGGCGGTCATTCGGCGGTGTCCACCAGCGGCGCACCGGATTCCAGGTGCGGGCGCAGCACATTGTCGAACATGCTGAGCGCCGCGCCGATGGCCATGTGCATGTCCAGGTACTGGTAGGTGCCCAGGCGGCCACCGAAAAGCACCTTGGCCGAAGCGGTTTCGGCCTTGGCGCGCTCGCGGTAGGCGAGTAGCTTGGCGCGGTCGTCCGGGGTGTTGATCGGGTAGTACGGTTCGTCGCCGGTCTGGGCGAAGCGCGAGAACTCGCGCATGATGACCGTCTTGTCGGTCGGGTAGTCACGCTCGGGGTGGAAGTGGCGCGGCTCGATGATGCGGGTGAACGGGACGTCGCCGTCGTTGTAGTTCATCACCGAGGTGCCTTGGAAGTCACCGGTTTCGAGCACTTCGGTCTCGAAATCGATGGTGCGCCAGCCGAGTTCGCCCTCGCTGTAGTCGAAGTAGTGGTCCAGCGGGCCGGTGTAGACGACCGGGGCGTCCGGGTTCTGGGCGCGGATCTCGTCGCGCACCTCGAACCAGTCGGTGTTCAACCGCACCTCGATATTGGGGCTCTCCGCCATCTTCGACAGCCAGGCGGTGTAGCCGTTCTTGGGCAGACCCTCGTAGGTGTCGTTGAAGTAGCGGTTGTCGAAGGTGTAGCGGACCGGCAGTCGCGTGATGATGCTGGCGGGCAGGTCCTTGGGATCGGTCTGCCACTGCTTGGCCGTGTAGTCGCGGATGAACGCCTCGTAGAGCGGGCGGCCGATCAGCGAGATGCCCTTCTCCTCGAGGTTGGTCACGTCCTTGCTGTCGATCTCCGCCGCCTGCTCGGCGATGAGCGCGCGCGCCTCGTCCGGGGTGAAGTAGCGGCCGAAGAACTGGGACAGCAGACCCAGGCCCATCGGGAACTGGTAGGCCTGGCCCTTGTGCATGGCGAAGACGCGATGCTGATAGTTCGTGAACTCGGTGAATTCGTTGACGTAGTCCCACACGCGCTTGTTCGAGGTGTGGAACAGGTGGGCACCGTACTTGTGGATTTCGATGCCGGTTTCCGGATCCGCCTCCGAGTAGGCGTTGCCGCCCAGGTGATAGCGACGTTCGACCACCAACACCCGCTTGCCCAGCAGGTTGGCGGTGCGTTCTGCGACGGTCAGCCCGAAGAAGCCGGAGCCGACAACAATGAGATCGAAGGGGGATGCGACGGTCACGGGAGCCCAGACTACCGGCACCACCCGTGAGCGCGCGTGGGCTCCGTCGGGGTGGGTTGGCAGGCTTCGCGGCGGGTGCCGCCGAGGCTTTGCCGGGACCGGCGGCCAACTCCGCGAGGGTAGGCCGCGCAGTGACCCGCGTCATCCCGGTGAATGGGATTGGTCGCAAGTTTTTTGCGCAAAGTTCACGAAATCGCAGACAGCTCGGTCATGAGAGCTGTATTACATATCCACTCGAACTGAACGTACGACCAGTTTTTGCCGTGGGTTAACCGCGGCCGTGCCACCCGCTCGACCCGGAAGACCCCTCACCCATGCGCTTCACACGCTTCGCCCCCTTGGTGGGCGCGCTCTCGATCACCGCCGTGCTCGGCACGGCCGCCCTGGTACCCGGCGCGGCCACCGCCCGCGCCGACGAGGGCGACACCCTGGCCGCCGCCGAGATCGCCGACGCGGGCGAGGTCTGCGGCAAGCCCGGGCAGGCCACCTTCGACGACATCATCACCGCGGCCGCCAGCGCCATTCGCACGGTCGTCCCGGCCGGGCAGCAGGCCGCCTACGACCAGTCCGTCAACGACTTCCGGCAGAACATCGCCTCGGTCCACGTGCATCGACAGGGCTTCCTGCCGCTGAGCCCGGACGAGGTCAACGACCGCACCCAGTTCCTCGACGATCCGATCGTCACCTACATCGTCAACAACCTCGATGCCATCCACACCGGGCAGGTGCACCGGGCCATCGCGCTCTCGCAGCTGAAGGTGCGCGATGTGGTCGAGGTGTTCATCCTGGCCACCCGCATCGTGAAGATCCCGGCGCAGTTCGCCGCCAGCCTGGTGCCGACCGTCGGCTTCGTGCTCAAGCCCATCGTGGGCGCGCTGTTCAATGGCGTGAAATCGCTGGCGCGCGCGGTGCAGTCGCAGCTGTCGGTGGGCTGCGGCGCGAACGGCGTCTACCAGAAGCTGCAGTTGGATCTGCCCGACGAGCACGTCGACATCCCGCAGCCCCTCATCGATCTGGCCAACCAGGTGATGAAGGCCGACGGCGCGTGCACCCCGATCGCCGAACTGAAGACCGCCGATCTGGTCGAGCGCACCCGCAACTTCCTGACCACCGCGTCGCTGCCGGTCGACCCGAACGCGGTCAACGCCAATGCCGATGCCCTGCAGGCGTTCCTGCGTGACAACCGGGTCGCCGACGTCATGATGCTGCGCCGCACCGAACAGCTCGGCCCGATCGTCGACGCCCTCGACTACGGCCCGCTCACCTTCCTGGCCAACCTCGGCTTCGACATCTACGAGGGCCGCGCGCTCAATACCGTCGCGCTGGCGGATGTGAAGGTGGAGAACATCTTCGCCCTCATCACCGTCGCCCTGGACACCACGAGCCTGCTGCTCACGATCGGCAATACCATCGCGGGCTTCACCGGCGTGGCCTCCACCATCACCACTCCCATGGGCATTGCCGAGACCATCGCCTTCGCCCCCGCCACCTACGGTGCGCCGATCCTGCGCGGCGTCATGCAATCCATGTGCGCCGCCTGATTCGCCACCGCCGCCTGATTCGCCACCGACCGGCCACACGACCGCAGCCCCTTCCGGCAATGACCGGAAGGGGCTGCGGCGGTGCGGTTTCGGCTACAGCTTGGCCGCGGTGTAGGCGCGGATCGCGTCGCGGACGTATTCGGCGGTGCCTGCGCCGTGCACGTCGTAGTTCTTCGCGAACCGCGGGTCGGCCACGTACATCTCGCCCAGGTTGTTGAAGTACTGGGCGCTGATCGGGCCACCGGTGGGGGTGGCGCCGAGCCAGTCGTAGTGGCGTTGGACGATGGCCTGCACCTCGTCGCTGTCGACCGGGAGCCCGGCCGCGTGGGCGCGGCCGTAGTCGGCGGCGATATCGAGGTGTGCCTGCTGGAACGCCTTCTTCTCGGCGTCGGTCTTGGACTTCCACCAGTTGTCACCGCTCTGCCAGGCGTCCTTGCCCCAGCGTTCGATGACCTCGTCCTTGTACTGCGTGTGGTCGAATCCGTCGAATACTTCATCTGCCATCAGTTGTTCACCTGCTTCCGTCTTGCGCAATGTGGTTTGCACCGAGGCGATTTGGCGCGCGATCCGGTCCTGCTCGTTTTTCAGCAATTCCAGATGCGTGCGCAAGGCGGCGGCGGTGTCCTTTTGCCCGGCGAGGACTTCGGCGATGGCCGGGAGGCCGAGGCCGAGTTCTCGGAGCAAAAGGATGCGCTGCAACCGCACGAGGGATTCCTGGTCGTAATAGCGATAGCCATTGGATCCGATCCGGGTGGGCGGCAGTAACCCGAGGTCACCGTAATGCCGCAGCGTGCGGCTGGTGGTGCGGGCCACCTTCGCCAATTCCTGGATCGACCATTCGGCAGTCACGTTCCGGCCTTTCCTGTCCTCGCGTTCTCCTCGACGAATTCAGGATGCAAGTTGACGCAGCGTCAAGGTCAAGGATTAATTTACGCGCCGTCGGTGCACTCGGTGTAGCGGATGTGCACGGACTGCTTCGGCGCGGCCGAGCTGCCGAACATGGGCGTCGGCGACGGCATCCAGTTGGTGAGCCGGTTCATGGCGTCCTGCTCGGCCTCGGCGCGATTGCGGCCCGCACCGCCGTAGTAGTAGGTGTGATCGGCGCTTTCGGCGATCGAGCCGCAGCCGTCACGGAACTGCACCATGACCTTGCAGCCGCGGTGGCCGCACTGGCCCAGCGCGTCGGCGTCGGAGGAACCCCAGTCCGGGTAGTTCCAGGCGGCGCCGTAGAAGGTGCCGCCGTCGGTGCTCAGCGCGAGCGAGCCGTACAACGAACCGTCCGGTCCACGCTCGGCGCTCGCGGTGCCCGCCCCCAGCGACGAAACCAGCACCGCGGCAGCGGAAACGAACATGGTCAGGGCGAGTTTGCCCGAGAAAGCCATTCGAAATTCTCCCCAATTGGAAGCGGCCCGTCAGAAAGGCCACCCCGTTGCTCTCGTGGTGCGATCACCACTGTCCGGAGTTCTATCACGGGGCACCGACAGCGCCAAGTCCGTTTTGGTCACGCGGAACCGACTGGCGGGCAAAGTCTTCGGAATAGGTCGTCGTATCGGTCACCCGGGATGCGACTTGCTTCCGGGAGGAGGGCGTGACATGCTCCGCGTGCGCGCTGCCGGACTCCCGATTTCCGCGCGCGCAGGATTCGATTTTCGGGGGATGAGGAAAACCCAATGTCTTCTGCGGGCCGCGCCCGAGTTCTGCGTTGGGCGGCCATCGCCGCCACCGCTGTCAGCTCCACCCTCCTGTTCGCCGGGCCCGCGGACGCGGCCGCGCCGGTGGTGCTCGGCGGTGGATCCGGCGTGTACGTGGAGGATTTCACCTCCACCGATACGGTCAGCGACTGCACGCTGACGGCCGTCGGCTACGACAACAAGAACCAGCTCGTCGG
Organism: Nocardia sp. CDC160; assembly: GCF_035818795.1. NCBI lineage: Bacteria > Bacillati > Actinomycetota > Actinomycetes > Mycobacteriales > Nocardiaceae > Nocardia > Nocardia sp. CDC160. The sequence goes on from NZ_JAYKYT010000001.1 coordinate 1,233,528, forward strand.
TCTGACCGCGGGCCACTGCGGTGAGGTCGGCGCGCGCGTCGCCGCCGAGTACACCCGCAGCGGTGGCATCGGCGTCATCGCCGAGCGCAGCGATCAAATGGATTGGGCCGTCATCGTGTTCAATCCGGAGAAGGTGAACGCGACCCGTCAGGTCGCGCAGTCGGTGATCAACTCGGTCGGCGCGCCGCCGCAGATCGGCGAGAACGTCTGCAAGAACGGCCGCACCACCGGCTTCACCTGCGGTCCGGTCTGGGAGACCAAGGCCCTGACCTTCCGTAGCCAGGTGTGTGCCAACCACGGTGACTCGGGTGCGCCGGTGCTGCGCGGGGATCAGCTGGTCGGAATGGTCGTGGCGGGCACCGACTTCAAGGCCGGGCCGATCGATGTCGAGCTGCCGCTGTGCGAGGGTGGCGGAAATCTGATCCACGAGCCGGAGTTGTCGACCAATATCACCGCGGTGCTGGCCGATATCGACCGCCACGGCGGGGCGGGCGCGGGCTTCCACATCGCTTGATGTGATGCACGGCGAACGGGGCGTGACCGGATTCGGTCACGCCCCGTTTTCGCGTGTCGAGGTGTTCGGCCGTGTGCGGCAGTGCTTTTCAGTAACCGACCGTGAATCGGGTGCGGCGGTGGCGCGGCTGTTCGATCTCGTCGAGCAGCGCGATCGCCATGTCCTCCATGGAGATCGCGGAGTCGCCGTTCTCGTCGACGAGCAGCTCGTCGCGGCCGATCCGGAAGACGCCGGTCCGCTCGCCGGGTTCGAACAGGGCGGCCGGACTGATGTAGGTCCAGTCCACCGCGTGTCCGGCGGTACGGAACACCTCGAGCTGACGGTTGCCGCCCTCGGCGATGGGGAGCAGTTCGGCGGGGAAGTCGGGCTGCTCGGTGAGGAGCTTGCCGGTTCCGGCCACGGTGAGGCTGCCCGCGCCACCGATGACCACGAGGCGAATTCCGCTGTCCGCCAAGCCTTCCAGCAGGGCCGCGGCCACCTCGGGGTGTTCGTGCTCGGATCCGGACCGTGGACGGGTCGCGCCGACCACGACATCGCTACCGGCGGCGGCCTTCTCGACATCGCGGGGGTCGGCGGCATTGCCGACCCATACCTCGGCCTGCTCGGGCAGCTGGCGCAGCCGGTCCTCGTGGCGGACGACGGCCCGCACCCGGTGGCCCCGGCTCAGGGCCTCGGCGACGACTCGGCTCCCGGCGTCGCCGCTGGCTCCGAAGACAGTGATCTGCATGGTCTTTCAGCTCCTTGAAGAGAGGTCGCGGATCAGGCCGCGAGGGAGGTCTTGGTGTGCTGAGCCGCGGGCGTGGATTCCACCGCGCGGGGCGCGCTCGCGGTCTGGCCGAGCAGGGTGCCGCCCAGCACGATGACCATGCCCAGGATCTGCAGCAGGGTCAGCGACTGGCCGAGTGTGGCCCAGCCGATGACCGTGGCCGACAGCGGGCTGAGCAGGCCGAGGAACTGCACCGAGGTGGCGCTGGCCTTGGCGATGCCGCGGAACCACAGGGCGTAGGCGACCGCGGTGCCGATGAGTCCGAGGTAGAGGTAGCCGCCGATATTGCGGGCGTCCAGCGCGGGCGGCGCGCCCTCCACGAGGGCGGCGATCGGCAGCAGCATGAGCCCGCCCGCGGTCAGCTGCCAGCCCGTCATGGCCAGCGGCGTGACTCCCTCCGGGCGTCCCCAGCGCTTGGTGAGCACCGTGCCGCTGCCCATGGCGACGGCCGCGACCAGTCCGGCGATCACGCCCAGGGTGTCGAGAACCGCCGTGGCCTTGAGGACCACGAGTGCGACTCCGACCACGCCGATCAGACCCGCGGCGATCTTGCGGCCGGTGAGCCGTTCGATTCCGGCGAGTGCGGCGAAGCCGACCGCGAAAAGCGGTGCGGCCGAGGTGAGTACGGCCGCCACCCCGCCCGGCAGCCGGTAGGCGGCGACGAACAGCAGGGCCGTGAAGATTCCGATGTTCAGCACGCCCAGCACGAGCGCCCGCGAAATCCATTGGCCGTGTGGCAGTTTCCGCGTCATGGCCAGCAACAGCAGTCCGGCGGGCAGCACCCGCATGACCGCGGTGAACATGGGCCGTTCAGGAGGCAGGAAGGTAGTGGTGACAGCGTAGGTTGACCCCCACACCAGCGGCGCGAGCCCGGTGAGGGCGAGCGTCCCGGCGAGTCCGGCGGCTCCAGCGCGTGAGGTGGTCATCGGTAGCTCCTCATTGATAATCTCAACGTTGAGATAACACCATCTTAAGTACCTCACCGTCAAGTATCTCAACGTTGAGATTATTCCGAGCAGGAGGAGACCCCGTGCCCGACGCCGTCGACCAGATCACCGCCGCCTGGCGTGAGCAACGCCCCGACGTCGACACCTCCTCCATGGAGATCTTCGGCCGCCTCTCCCGCCTGGGCCGCCTCGTCGACCGCGAACTGACCGACTTCTTCCGAGGTCACGGCCTCGAACGCTGGGAGTTCGACGTGCTGGCCACCCTCCGCCGCTCCGGCAACGAAACCGGCCTCAGCGCAGGCGCTCTCAACAAGGCCGCCATGATCACCTCCGGCGCCATCACCAATCGCATAGACCGCTTGACAGCCAAGGGCTGGGTCGAGCGCGTCCCCGACCCGAACGACCGCCGAGCCATCAAGGTCGTCCTCACCGACTCCGGCCGCACCCTCGTCGACCGCCTCCTCCCCCTCCACGTGGCCAACGAAGAACGCCTCCTCTCCGCCCTCACCCCCACCGACCGCCAAACCCTCATCCCGCTCCTCCGCAAGTTCTCCGAAGCCCTCGGCGACGTCTCGCTGGATTGAGACGCGAAAAAGGCGGCGCTCCACCGGGAGCGCCGCCTTGCTCGAATCCTCAGTGCGTGAACGCGGGCGCGGTCACCTGCGGGGGCATGAAACCCGGCGCGGTCGGCGGGGTTGGGGTCGAGGCGGTGCGGGGCGCCGGGGTGGCCGTGGGGATTGCGGGGTTGAGTGGGGCTTGGGGAGTGGCGGGATTGGGGGCCCAGCGCGAGTCCGAGAGCATCGAGTTGGGGTCGGAGCTGCCGGGACTCGGAAGCGCGGGGAGGGGCGGGAGGGGGATGCCCACTCGGGTTCGGTTGTTGGGGGTGGGGCGGACCTGAGTGGGATTGCCCGGGGTGGTGGGGGTTTCGACGCCTTGGGTGCCGTCCGGGTAGGTCGGGGTGGTGGCGTCGGGGGTCGTGGGATCCGGGATGGCGGGAGCCGTGGGGGCGGATTCCGTTGGGGTGGGCTGGGATTGGGGTGCGGTTTGGAAGGGGAGGTCGGGGAGGTCCGGGGTTGCGGCGGGGAAGTCGGTGATCGCGGGGCCGACTTCCATGGCGGAGGCGGGGGTGGGGAGGCCGCCGTCGGGGGCCGCGGAGTATTCGGCACGGAGGATGTGGTTGTCGCGCACCAGGACTCGGCCCGCGGTGGCCTTTACGGCGGCGGTGGTGCGGGGGTCTTCCTTGTCGGTGCCGAGGTACATCTGGCAGTCGGTGGTGTCGCAGGTTTGGGCGTAGGAGTAGCGCTGTTCGGCCAGGGCGTAGGAGCGGGCGGCGATGGCCTGGGCGCGCAGGGCCTCGGTGCCGCCCTGGTCGGCCCAGCCGGGGACCATTTCGGCGGGGACCACGCCCTTGAGGTAGTCCTCGAGGTCGACGTCGTTGACGGTGCGGGGTGAACCGTTGTCGAGGGCCACGCCCAGGACGCCGCGGTAGGCGTTGCCGCCGCAGATTTCGAGTTGTTCGTTGGCGGGGCGGTCGGTGCCGTCGGCGACGGGGTAGGCCCAGGGGTCGTCGGTGGATCCCTCCCAGAGCTTGTTGCCGTCGCAGCCCTGGGTGATGCTGACGTCCGCGCCGGTGGCGGTGGGCGTCAAATGTGCTGCCTGGCCGGGGATTACGCGGCGACCGGCGACGTAGAAGACGGAGTCGGAGGCGATGTCGAGGGTCTTGTCGTCCTGCTCCATGAGGCGGACGCGGACCGTGGTCGGGCCGATATCGGCGAACTCGGCGCCGGAGTAGTAGTTGGCGAGAATGCGATCGGCGGTCCAGCCTTCGACGGCCTTGTCGAACGCGCCGTTCTGGCTCAGGCCGCGGCCGTGACCGGCATTCGCGGTGAAGTGGAAGGCATTGTCGGGCCAGGCCCAGAGCAGCAGGGCGGTACCGCCGGTGGTGGCCGCGACGAGCAGGGACAGGGTGAGCAGACCGCGCCGTTTTCGGCGCTGGGCTAGGTACCCGTTCGGCATGTCATACCCGTTCTGTCGAGAGCCGAAGCTACATTCGAGTTACCCAAAGCTAAGCCTCAACCATACGTTCAGGGAATGTGACAGTAGGGACTAGTGTGATCCTTGATGCGCCAAGTAGCAAGCATGTGCTCCGGGCGCGGTTAGACGGATTTACCTCGAATGGGAGATGCTCGTGCCGTATCGCAGACCGAAACACGCCATAACGCTCCCGGTTGTCACCGTCCTCGCCCTGGCCGCGCCCGTCGGCATTCTGGCCCTGAGCGATTCCCGAGATGTCCGGGTCGCGGATGAAAGCAATCTGGCAGCTATACCTGCACAAATCGCCGAAGTCGCCCTTTCCTCGGCGCCCGACATCACGCTCCCGCTGCGGGAGCTGACGGGCCTGAATCTGCCCGACCTCCACCTGTCCGATCTGCGGATGCTGCCGCTACCCAGATCGATTCCGATTCCGCCAAATCTCATACCGGGCGTCCAACTACCCAGCGAGATTCCACTACCGCGGCTGAACCCGACGCAGCCCGACGCGAAAGCGCCCGCCACCACCCGGCCCGCGACGCCCGGCGCTCCTCGGCCCGCGACACCCGGCGCGGCTCCCAGCACGACAGCTCCCGTGGCCCCCGCCGCCACTCCGAACGCGGCCCGCCCCGCTACCCCCGGATCTACGCGACCGACCAGTCCGGCCCCCGGAACCCCTGGATTCGTCGCCGAACCCGGCCCGGACGCCGCGCAGTCCCCGGCCGCCCCTGGGAACGAATCTCCGGCTCCCGCAATCGATTCCGGCGTCCCGACCCAGAATGTTGCAGCCCCCGACGCCCAGATCCCGGCGGCCGACAATGCCGAGGCCCCCGGCCCGCACGCCGTACCCGGCCTCGAAGGTGATCTCCGCACCCCCGCCCTGTCCCCCGGCGCGGTGCCCAACGACCTGATCGACAAGGTCGGCGCGCAGGTCAAGGAGCTGACCCGGGACACCCCGTTCAGCATGGTCGCGCTCACCGCGGCGGACCTGGTCGGCACCACCACCAAGATCCGCGCGCAACGTCCCGACGGCACCTGGGGTCCGTGGTACGACGCCGAGACCGAGAACGGCAAGGACCATCCCGTGGCCGGAAAGCGCACGGGCACCGAGCCGATCTACGTCGGCAATACCAAGACGGTGCAGATGCTGGTCACCCGGAAGCCGGTCTCCGCACCCGCCGAACCCAAACCGCTGGACGACACGTCGGCCGATCCGGCGCAGATCAATCTGGAGAAATTGGCCGCGGTGCTGATCGATCCGGGCCGCGGCGGCATCGACCAGAATCTGTCCTCGGTGGCGGCCCCGCTGCCGGGCGGCGGACCCAAGGTGATCACCCGGGCCCAGTGGGGCGCGGACGAATCGCTGCGCTGCGAGGAACCCACCTACGACGACGGTGTTTCGGCGATCACCGTGCACCACACGGCCGGTCGCAATGACTACACCAAGGCCGAGTCGGCGGGCATCGTGCGCGCCATCTACGCCTATCACGCGAAGACGTTGGGCTGGTGCGATATCGGCTACAACGCGCTGGTCGACAAGTACGGGCAGATCTTCGAGGGCCGTTACGGCGGTCTGGATCGCCCGGTCGAGGGTGCGCACGCGGGCGGGTTCAACATCAATACCGCCGGTGTCGCGCTCATGGGCGACTACGAGGACGAGGCCCCGACCGACGTCTCCATCCAGGCGATCGGCAAGTACATCGGCTGGCGCGCCAAGGTGGCCGGTATCGATCCCGAGGGCTCGACCACCATGTACTCCGAGGGCAGCGATTACACGAAATACGCGCTCGGACAGGCGGTCAAGCTGCCGAATATCTTCGCGCACCGCGATGTCGGCAACACCACCTGCCCCGGCGACGCGGCCTATGCGCTGATGGACAAGATCCGTCAGATTGCCGAGGACACCGCCACTGGTACGAATTCGATTGCGCCGCAAACGACTACACCACGTCCGCGGCCCGGCCAGAACGCCGGGAACTCGCAGCCCGCTCCCGCCCCCGCGCCCGACGCGAATCAGTCGAATCAGGCCGATCTGGCCGCCCTGGCGGATCTCACCCAGAAGATCCTGAGCATGCTCGACCGCAGTCCGGTGGCACGGTACTGGAACGAGCAGGGCGGTGCGAACGGCCCACTGGGACAACCGAAAGCGGAGCCGGTCGCCCTGGCCGACGGCGGCCAGTACGGGCAATTCACGAATGGCTACGTGTACTCGACCCCGTCCGGCCAGATCTTCTCGGTGGTGGGCAAGATTCTGGAACGCTTCCTGCAATTGGGCGCGGGCGCAGGCATTTTGGGTCTCCCGTCGAGCAATGAGTACCCGGTCCCCGACGGCGTCCGCACCGATTTCCAGAACGGCGCGCTCATTTTCAACAAGCTGACCGGAATCGTCACCACGGTCCTGAACAACTACGGCGCGGTCCAGGACCCCGTTCCCGCCAAATCCATCCCGGCCGCCACACCCAACTAGCTCAGGACCACCAGCGTTCGAGGGTGCGGGCCACGCCGTCGTCGACATTGGAGGGGGCGACCTCGTCGGCGGCGGCGATGGCCTCGGGGTGGGCGTTGGCCATGGCGACGCCGTGGCCCGCCATGAGGAGCATGGGGACGTCGTTGGGCATGTCGCCGAAGGCGATCAGGGAGCTGTGCTGGACGCCGAGGCGCTGGGCGACCGTGGCCAGGCCGGTGGCCTTGGTGACGCCCGGGGCGGATAGCTCGATGAGGCCGTTGTCGGTCGAGTAGGTCAGATCGGCGCGGCCGGTGAGGTGGGGTTCGAGGACCGCGCGCATGACGGCGCTGGCGGTGCCGGGCAGTCGAACCAGCATCTTGATCGCGGGCGCGGAGATGACCTCGGCGCGCGACACTTGCGTGTCGTCCGGATTCAGCCAAGCGTGCTCGTACTCCGGCGAACTCACGAACTGCGGCGTCGCCGCATCGTGCGCGCTGACCCCGCACCGCTCGGCCGCCAACCCACACCCCGGCAGCAGCCGCTCGGCCAGATCCGCGGCCCAGGTGAGCGTCTCGATATCCAGCGTGCGCGTGTCCAATACCCGATCGGCCGCGCTGTCATAGATCACCGCACCGTTGCCGCACACGCACAGGGGCGCGAACCCGAGCCCATCCACCACCGGATCGATCCACCGCGGCGGCCGACCGGTGGCGAGCACGAACGGCACCCCGTCGGCAATGAGCGCCCCGATCGCCGCCTTGGTCCGCGCGCTCACCCGCTCCTCATGGTCGATGAGCGTGCCATCGACATCGGAGGCAACCATCTTGGGTTTGGGCAGGTGAAAGAGCGTCACCTACTCCATCCTGCCTCGAGCCCCAACCCACGCGCCCGTGGATTACGGACGCCGCCGTACAAACGAGACCTTTCGGACAGACCCTCGAGACCCCCGCACCCCAACCGCCCCGACCCCCACGCCACACCCGATAACACACGGATTGCCGTCGCGTCCCCCCGACGTACCCGGCGTTTACGGTTTCCTGTCCCTATGATCTGGGGTCAGTACTCGACCCCGAAAGGGAATGATGGCCGGTTTTCTGCTGCGACGTGCGCTGAACTATGTCGTGCTGCTGGTGCTGGCGTCGTTCCTGGCGTTCACGGTGTGCGCGTACACGTTCACCCCGCTGGACCAGTTGGAACAGCGCAAGCCGCGCCCACCACAGTCGGTGATCGAAGCGAAACGGGCCGAACTGCATCTGGACGAGCCGATCCCGGTGCGCTACCTGTCCTGGGCGGGCGGCGTGGTGCAGGGCGACTTCGGCAAGACCATGGCCGGGCAGCCAGTGACGGAAGAGCTGGGTCGCCGCGTCGGGGTCAGTCTCCGGCTGCTGCTGATCGGCTCCATCGTCGGTACCACGCTCGGTGTCTTGATCGGTGCGGCGAATGCGATCCGCCAGTACAAGTTCAGCGACTACGTCAGCACGATCGTGTCCATGCTGCTGCTGTCCACTCCGGTGTTCTTGCTGGCGACGCTGCTGAAATACGGTGCGCTCGAGATCAATCTGTCCACCGGGAAGCAGATCTTCCTCTACACCGGTGAGACATCGGCGACGGCCGTGCACGGGTTGTGGAATCAGATCGTGGACCGCGCCCAGCACATGGTGCTGCCGACCCTCAGCCTGGCGCTGGGCGCGATGGCGAGTTACAGCCGCTACCAACGCAATGCGATGCTCGACGTGCTCGGCAGCGATTTCATTCGCACGGCCCGCGCGAAGGGTCTGACCCGCACCCGTGCGCTGTACAAACACGGCCTGCGTACCGCGCTGATCCCCATGGCGACTCTGTTCGCTTACGGTTTCGGCGGACTGGTCACCGGCGCGACCTTCACCGAGAAGATCTTCGGCTGGCATGGCATGGGTGAATGGCTGGTGGACTCCATCCACTCCCAGGACATCAATGTCGTGCTTACCGTCACGCTCTTCGCGGGCGTGGTGATTCTGTTGTCGGGTCTGCTCTCCGACATCGTGTACGCGATTCTCGATCCCAGGGTGCGTGTCTGATGACCGAGGTGGAAACCATAGTCCAGGGCGCGCCGCAGGTCGCCGCGGCCGGACGCCGGAAGCTGGTGTGGCGACGGTTCCTGCGCAACAAGATCGCGGTGACCGCCGCGATGGTGTTGATCCTGCTTTTCGTGATCGCGTTCACCGTGCCGCATTTCCTGCCGTACTCGTACCACGACATCGACACCACGGCGAACCTGCAGCCGCCCAATGGAAAACACTGGTTCGGCACCACCTCGCTGGGCGAGGACGTCCTGGCGCAGACGCTGCACGGCTTGCAGAAGTCCCTGGTGATCGGCTTCGGCGCGGCCCTCATCTCGGCCGTCATCGCGACGACCGCGGGATCGGTGGCGGGTCTGCTGGGCGGATGGACCGACCGGGCCATCATGTGGCTGGTCGATCTACTGCTGGTGATACCCAGCTTCATCTTCATCGCGCTGTTCGCGCCGAAGACCAAGGGCAACGACTCGGTGGTCCTGCTGGTGGTGCTGATCGCGGTCTTCGGCTGGATGATCTCGGCCCGCATGGTGCGGGGACTGACACTTACCCTGCGAGATCGGGAATTCGTCCGTGCCGCACGGTATATGGGCGCATCCAACTGGACGATCATCACCACGCACATCCTCCCGAACATCGCCTCGATCCTGATCATCGACACCACGCTCGCGATCGGCGGCGCGGTCATGTCCGAAACCGGTTTGAGCTTCCTGGGTTTCGGTGTCCAGCCGCCCGACGTCTCGCTGGGTTCGCTGATCGGCGACAACTCCAAGAACGCGGGCACCTATCCGTGGACGTTCATGTTCTCGGGCGCGTTCCTGGTCATCATCGTGCTCTCTGCGAACCTCATGGGTGACGGACTGCGCGACGCCTTCGACCCCACCGCGAAGAAGGCACGGGCCAAGCAGGCACGAAAGGCCGACAAATGACCCAGGATTCGGCGGAGACGATCGAGCGTTCCAAGACCACCGCGCCGCTGCTGGAGGTATCCGACCTGCGGGTGTCCTTCCCGGGCGAGGAGGGTCGGGTCGACGCGGTGCGCGGAGTGAACTTCACCGTCAATGACGGCGAGGTGCTGGCCATTGTCGGCGAATCAGGCTCCGGCAAGTCGGTGTCCTCGATGGCCGTGATCGGCCTGCTGCCCGAGCAGGCCCGCGTGCAGGGCTCGATTCGGCTGCGCGGCCGGGAACTGCTCGGGCTGGGCGACAGGGAGATGTCCAAGCTGCGCGGCAGCAAGGTGTCCATGGTGTTTCAGGACCCGCTGTCGGCACTGACCCCCGTCTATCGGGTCGGCGACCAGATCGCGGAAGCGTTATTGGCGCACAAGAAGCTGAGCAAGCAGGAGGCCGCCGCCAAGGCGGTCGAATTGCTGGAACTGGTGGGCATTCCGGACGCGGCCCAGCGCGCCAGGGCTTTTCCGCACGAATTCTCCGGCGGTATGCGTCAGCGCGTGGTCATCGCCATGGCCATCGCCAACGATCCCGAGCTGATCATCTGCGACGAGCCGACCACCGCGCTCGACGTGACCGTGCAGAAGCAGATCCTCAATCTGCTGCGGAAAGCACGCGACATTACCGGTGCGGGCGTCATCTTCATCACCCATGACATGGGCATCGCGGCGACACTGGCCGACCGGGTTGCCGTCATGTACGCCGGGCGGATCGTCGAAACCGCTCCGGCGCAGGAACTTTTCACCGCGCCGCGGATGCCGTACACGGTCGGCCTGCTGGGTTCCATCCCGCGCATGGACGGTCCGGCCCGTCGGCCCCTGATCCCCATCGTCGGCACTCCGCCCGCCATGCACGCGCTGCCGCCGGGTTGTTCGTTCGCGCCGCGCTGCCCGGTCTCGATCGACGACTGCCGCGCCGCAGAACCCCCGTTGCAGGACACCGGGCCCGGGCATCGCGCCGCCTGCATCCGTACCTCCGAGGTGGGCACGACGGACCTGTTCACGGCATACCGCAAGGAAATCGAGCCGCCCGAAGAGGTTGCGGCGGTGGACGCCTCGCAAGTGGTCATGCGGGTCACCGATTTGCGCAAGACCTTTCCGATCGTCAAGGGCGTGGTGTTCCAGCGCAAGATGGGCGAGGTCAAAGCCGTCGACGGCATCAGCTTCGAGGTCCGCTCGGGCCGGACGCTGGCACTTGTCGGCGAATCGGGTTCCGGCAAGTCGACGACGCTGACCCAGATCATGGATCTGGTGCGACCCGAGGGCGGCAGCATCGAGATCCTCGGGCACGACGTCGCCACCCTGACCACGCCGCAGCGCCGGGAGATCCGGCACAAGATGCAGATCGTGTTCCAGGACCCGTCCGCGTCGCTGGATCCCCGCCTTCCCATCTCGGACGCGCTGGCCGAACCGCTGCGCATCGACGGGCGCTCGCGCGAGGAAATCAACCGGCGCGTACCGCAATTGTTGGAACAGGTGGGCCTGCGCCCCGAGCATGCCGACCGCTACCCGGCCGACTTCTCCGGTGGGCAGAAGCAGCGCATCAATATCGCGCGTGCCCTGGCCCTCGACCCGGAGTTGCTGGTACTCGACGAACCTGTTTCCTCACTGGACGTCTCCATCCAGGCCGGTGTGCTGAACCTGCTGCGCAACCTGCAGACCGAGCGCGGACTCTCATATCTGTTCGTCTCACACGACCTGTCCGTGGTGCGTAATCTTGCCCACGACATTGCGGTCATGTACCGCGGGCAGATCGTCGAATACGGTCCGGCGGAACGGATTTTCGCCAGTCCAGAGCACGAATACACCCGCGCACTGATCGATGCGGTGCCGGTTCCGGTGGCAACCCGATAGGAGGGTGTCGGATGCGGATTGGACGAGCCTGCACCGCACTGGTTCTCGCGAGCGGACTCACGCTGGCGGCCTGCAGCAGTAATACTTCGGCCCCGACCGGGACCGGTGCGCTGGGCATGACGGCGGACATCAATCCGCATCCGCGCGACGACATCAAGGATGGCGGCAACCTGCGGTTGCCGACCCCGGAGATTCCGGTCAACTGGAACTCCCAACAGATCGACGGCAATGACGGCGATTACGCGGACATCGAGCGCTTCATGCTGCCGCGCGCCTTCAATACCGACGCCGCGGGCAATCTCAGCGTCAATCATGATTACTTCACCGACGTCCAGCTGACATCCACCAATCCCCAGGTGGTCACCTACACCATCAACCCCAAGGCCGTCTGGTCCGACGGCAGCCCGATCACCTGGGAAGACATTGCCTCCGAAGGCAATTCGTTGAGCGGCAAGAACAAGGACTTCCAGATCGCCATCAGCAACGGTTTCGACCGGGTGGCGAAGATCGAGCGCGGGGTCGACGACCGGCAGGCAGTGATCACCTTCGACAAGGGCTATGCCGACTGGCGCGGACAGCTGTCGGGCAACTCCATGCTCTATCCGAAATCGGTGACCGCGACACCAGATTCGTTCAACAAGTCGCTGGTCAACGGTCTGCCGGTGTCCGCCGGGCCGTTCCTGCTGCAGAACATCGACCGCACCAACCAGTTGATCACTCTGGCCCGCAATCCGAAATGGTGGGGCGACACCCCGAAGCTGGACACCGTGACCTTCCGGGTTCTCGATAGCAATGCGTGGACTCAGGATCTGCAGAACAACGAACTCGACGCCGCGCGGCTGCGCACCCTGCCCGACCTTCAGGCTGTTCGCGCAGTGCCAAATCTGTCGGTCCGGCATGCCGCATGGAACCGGTGGCGGTACTTCGCCTTCAACGGTGCGCCGGGCTCCATCCTCGCCGATCAGCAAGTGCGCGTGGCCATTTCGAAGGCCATCGACCGGCAGCGGATCGCCGACACCCTGCAGAACGGGATCGTCGACAAGCCGCGACCGCTGAACAATCACGTTTTCCTACGCGGGCAACACGGATACCAGGACAACGCCCCCGCCCTCGATCCCGACGCCGCGGCCAAGGAACTCGACGCCGCTGGGTGGGTGAAGCAGGGCGACGGTCGGTTCAAGGACGGTAAGAAGCTCGTCCTCCGGGACGTCTTCGTTCAAGACGACGCTCACCTCCAGGTTGCCAAGCTGATTCAGCAGGATCTGAGCAAGATCGGCGTCGAACTGACCATCGACGCGCATTCCCCGCAGCGCTTTTTCGCCGACATCCTGGAGACGGGCAACTTCGATGTCGCCCAATTCATCCTCTCCGGCGACGCCTTCGTATACAGCAGCCTTCCGCAGGTGTTCGGGTTGTACCCGAATGACATTCAGCTGAACTACGGCCGAATCGGATCTCCGGAGCTGAACGCACTGATCGACCAGACGCTGTCGGAAGTGGATCCCGACAAGGCCATTGCGCTGGCGAACCAGGTGGACCGCAAGGTCTTCGAAGAGGGCCACTCCCTGCCGCTGATACAGGACGAGGGCAACTTCGGGGTACGGTCCGATCTGGCCAACTTCGGATCCCCCGGGCTGGCCTCGTACGACTACACCAGTATCGGTTTCCTGAAATAAGACGACAGCCGTCTCGGCGGAAGGAGCGGTCCATGCGGATACGTTCGACCATGATTCGACTCGCGATCCCAATGGTCGCGCTCGGGATGGTTGTGACCGGGTGTAGTTCGAGCTCCACCGAGGGCGGGACGGCGGCGCTGGGGACCACCAATAAGATCAACCCGCATCCGGTCTCGGACCTGAAGGAGGGCGGCAACCTACGGTTGAGCCTGTCCTCCTTCCCCGCGTCGTTCAACGCCTTGCACGTCGACGGCAATGTGCAGGACACCGCCGACGTCGTCAGTCCGACCCTGCCGTACACGTTCAACAGCAACGCCGCCGGTGAGCTGACGGTGAATCACGACTACTTCACCGATATCCAACTGACCTCGACCAATCCCGAGGTCGTCACCTACACCATCAATCCCAAGGCGGTGTGGACCGATGGGTCGCCCATCACCTGGGAGGATCTGAAGTCGCAGTGGCAGGCCAACAACGGCACCAATAACGAGTACCAGTCGGCCTCCACCGACGGCTATGACCACATCGGCAAGGTCGAGCGCGGCGTCGACGACCGTCAGGCCGTGGTCACCTTCAGCCAACCGTACGGTGAGTGGAAGGGCGCGTTCGGGCAGCTCTACCCGAAGGCCGACACCGAATCACCGGCCGCGTTCAACGATTGGGCCCGCAACTCGCTGCCGCTCAGCGCGGGACCGTTCATGATCACCAACATCGACCGGACCCAGAATCGAATCACGTTGGGCCGCAACCCCAAGTGGTGGGGTGACAAGCCGGTACTGGACACGATCACGTTCAGCGTGCTCGACTCGATGGCGACCGTTCCCGCCATCCAGAACAATGAGCTGGACGAGGCCTACGTTTCCGGGCTCGAGGCCGTCACCGGCGCCAAGCAGGCGCCCGGCGTCGAGATCCGGCGCGCGGCGGAACCGACCTATAGCTTCATCGCATTCAACGGAGCACCCGGCTCTATTTTCGAGGACCAGAAGCTGCGGGTGGCCATCGCCAAGGCGATCGATCGGCAGGCCATCGTCAACAACGGTCAACACGGCATCGTCGATAATCCGAAGACCGTGAACAACCACGTCTACATCGATGGCCAGAAGGGCTACCAGGACAACTCGCAGGACGTCGCGTTCAACCTGGATGAGGCCGCCAAGGAATTGGATGCCCTCGGCTGGGTCATGAAGGGTGATGTGCGCGAGAAGGACGGCAAGCAGCTCGCCATCCGGGACGTCATGTACCAGCAGGACCAATGGGTGAACACTGCCAAGATCATCCAGGCCGACCTGCAGAAGATCGGCGTCAAGATGGACATCCAGACCGTCCCCGGTACCGGCCTCTTCACCAATGTGATCGATCCCGGCAACTATGACCTCGCCCAGTGGAGCCGCTCCACCAGCGTGCTGCCGATCGGCGCGCTCAAGCAGTTCTACTACTACGACCCGCACAACTGGCAGGGCAACAAGTCCCGCATCGGATCGCCGGAACTGAATGCGGTCATCGATCAGGCCATTGCCGAACTCGACCCGGACAAGGCGATCGAACTGGCCAACAAGGCCGACAAGATGATCTGGGACGAAGGCCATTCCATGCTGTTCAACCAGGCCTCCGGCACCCATGCCGTCCGCATCAACCTTGCCAACTGGGGCGCGTTCGGTCTGGCTACCCCCGACTACACCAAGGTCGGCTTCCTCAAGTAACTCGACGAAGGGAGCGGTGATGCGGATACCTTCCACCCTGATCCGACTAGCGATCCCGGTGGTTGCGCTCGGGTTGGTGGTGTCCGGGTGTAGTTCGAACAACGGTGGTGCCACCGGCAGCGGCGAACTCGGCACCACGAACGACATCAATCCGCATCCCGTGTCCGATCTGAAGGACGGCGGCAACCTTCGGTTGCCGCTGACCTCCTTCCCGGAATCGTTCAACTATCTACACGTGGACGGGACCACCGGCGATACCGCCAGTGTGATCGGTCCGCTCCTGGGCTCGCCCTTCATCGCCAACGCGGCCGGTGAATTGAGCATCGACAAGAACTACTTCACCGATGTCCAATTGACCGGCACCAATCCACAGGTGGTCACCTACACCATCAATCCCAAGGCGGTGTGGACCGATGGCAGTCCCATCACCTGGGAGGATCTGCGGTCGGAATTCCAGGCGCAGAACGGCTCCGACAATGCCTATCTCGTATCGTCGACCGATGGCTACGACCGCATCGGCACGGTCGAGCGCGGCGTCGACGACCGACAGGCGGTCGTCACCTACAAGCAGCCGTACGGTGAGTGGAAGGGGCTGTTCTCACCGCTCTACCCGAAGGCCGCGACGGAATCGCCTCAGGCCCTCAGTGATTGGGCTCGCAACACGCTGCCGGTGAGCGCCGGACCGTTCGTCATCACGAACATCGACCGCACGCAGAACCGAATCACCCTGGGCCGAAATCCCACATGGTGGGGCGATACGCCGAAGCTGGACACCATCACCCTCAGTGTTCTGGACTACAGCGCCATGCTGCCCGCCGTTCAGAACAATGAGCTCGATATTGCTCAGGCCTCGGGTCTCGAGGGCATCACGACGGCACGGAATTCGCCAGGTGTCGAGGTTCGGCGCAGTCCACCACCCGGCTACTCCTTCATCGCGTTCAATGGTGCGCCCGGATCCATCCTCGAGGACGTGAAACTGCGCCAGGCCCTCGCCAAGGCGATCGACCGGCAGACGATCGTGGAGACCTTCCTGCACGGCGTGGTCGACAACCCGAAGGCGCTGGGCAACCACGTCTACGTCGCGGGACAGAAGGGCTACCAGGACAATTCGGCGCCGTTCGCCTTCAATCTGGATCAGGCGGCCAAGGAGCTCGACGCACTCGGCTGGGTCCGCACCGGGGACATTCGCGAAAAGGACGGCAAGAAGCTGGTCATTCGCGACGTCATGTACCAGGAGGACGCCTGGGTCAATGACGCCAAGATCATTCAGGCCGACTTCCAGAAGATCGGGGCCAAACTCGATATTCAAACCGTTCCGGGACAGGGCCTGTTCACCAATGTGATCGACCCGGGCAACTACGATCTCGCGCAATGGAGCATCGGTGGAGGCCCGTTACCGATCGGGATTCTGAAGCAGCTGTTCTATTACAACCCGAGCAATTGGCTCGGCAACAAGTCGCGGATCGGGTCGCCGGAACTCAATGCCGTCATCGATCAGGCGGTCGCCGAACTCGATCCCGACAAGGCGATCGCACTGGCCAACAAGGCCGACCAGATGATCTGGGACGAGGTGTGGTCGCTGCCGTTCAATCAGCCCGCGGGCACCTACGCCGTCCGCAAGAACCTCGCCAACTATGGCGCGTTCGGCATGGCAGACAAGGACTACACCAAGATCGGCTTCCTTAAGTGACCCTTCGGATGCGACATCCGCTGGCCTATCCGGCGCTCGTGACGATCGGGGCTCTGGCGATGACGCTCGTCTGGGTCCCGTTCGCCGATTCGGATCAGATCGCCATGCTCGGGACGATCTCCTTGATCATCCTGGGCTACAGCGGGTTTCGGTTTGCGGTTGCGAGTGGTCTGCTTCCGGCGGGGTTGCCGAAGGACAGTCGCGAGGTGGCGGTGCGGCGGGTGCGGCAGCAGCATCGGCTGGTGAGTCGGTCGTGGCTGGAGTTCACGGTCGGGGGTAAGAATCGTTGGCTGCCGGTGTTTTTCGATTCGGCGCTGGTGACAATGACACAGGACACGGCCGAACTGGAGGGGCGGGCGGTGTCTGTTGGCGGGGTTCGGATGTATCCGTCCGGGCGGCTGCGCGATTCGGAGCCGATAGGCAAGCTCATCGACAATCCAGCACGCCCGGATCCAGAGGCCTTGGGCCGCACCGGGATCGGGCGCAGGCTGCTGCTGGACGCGCAGTCGGCCGTTGTCGGGCCGTTCGCGGGATTGCTGTGGGTATACACCTCCGGCGGCGGCTGGGTTGCCTTCGCAGTCGCAACCGTCGTCGCCGCAGCGGCCGCAACCTGGCTGACCGCCATCCGCGGCTCCGACCCAACCTGATCCCGAGATCGCCGAGCCCGTTAGGTTTGGCGGCGGGCGAGGATGAGGCCGCCGAGGGGGCTTTCGGGGGAGGTCGTGGTTTTGGTTGCCTCGAGGGTGAAGTCGGCGTCGGTGAGCCATTCGCGCATGCGGCTGTGCTGGCGGCGGTGGACGTGTAGGCGGATCGGGTGTCCGCCGTAGCCCTGGGTCTTCAGCTCCGAGTCGTCTCCGACGTGGAAGGCGAGTAGCAGTGGCGCGGCTGGGCGGAGCACTCGACGGAAGTGGGCGAGGACGGAACCGAGCTCGTCGTCGGGGATGTGGATGAGCGAATACCAGGCGACCAGGCCCGCCAACGAGGCATCCGCGAGGGCGAGGTCTGTCATGGAGCCGACTTCGAATCGGAGACCAGGGTGCTCGCGGCGGGCGACGTCGATCATCCCGGGCGACAGGTCGATTCCGAAGGCGTCCACACCCAGCTCACGCAGGTGAGCGGTGATCCGCCCCGCCCCACAACCCACATCCGCAACCAGTCCCCCGCCCTGGGCGCGCACCCTATCGGCGAAAGACGCCAAGGCTGACCGCTCTTCGGGAGTCTCATCCAAAAGATGACGCGTGACATCCGCATAGGTAACCGCGACGGAATCATAGGACCTCCGCGTGTCATCCAGCCAGTCCTCGGAGTTCAGACCCATCCCCACGGCCGCAGACTACCCAAGAACCGAGCGAGACAGCCTCAAGCGCACGCGATGGGCCAATCCCTGCACAAATCGCTGCCGGAGAACAGTTTCCTGCCAATTCCACTGCCATAGTGCAGGTTTAGGCCCAAGATCATCATGGACTGGACGCGGCGGGTGGCCCCGCCCCAGGACAACCCGCCGATTATGGCCGCTCGAACTCACCGTTCCGGACGCCTGCCGTGAAGGCATCCCATTCGCTGGGTGTGTAGACGAGGACGTGTCCGTCCTTGGCCTTCGAATGACGCACTGCGACAGCGCCGTCGGATAGGAAGGCCACCTCTACGCAGTCGGGTCCGTTGCCGCTCTTGCTGCTCTTACGGAAGTTGGCGTTTCGAACCCGGATGTCCGTTCCGGACAGGTTGTACATCGTGCGCTATCCCTTCGGTCTTGCGTTCTTGCCGATCTGCCGCAGCAGCGTGCGGGTACTGACTTCGTCCAGCGCTGCCGCTCGGAGTGAATCGATTGCGGCGGTGTGGGTTGCGATGCTGTCCGAGTCTTCGAGGCACGCGGCTCCGACCAGTGAATCGAAGTACACGACCGGCTGCTGATCGATGCCGCCGGAGGGCTTCATCTCGATGATCGTGAATGATCCGACGGCCGTTCCCAGTGGGTGCCCGGCACTGAAGGGAACGACTCGCAGATTGATATTGGCGCGTTTGCTCATCTCGACGAGATGTTCGATCTGGGCTTCCATCACCTTCGGTCCGCCGACCTGTACCCGGACCGCCGCCTCGTGCAGGATCGCTTGCACGGCAATCGGTTTGGTCCTTCGAGTGATGAAGGTTTGACGTTCCAGTTTGAGTTGGAGTCGGCGGTCGAGAACGGTCGGCGGATCATTCTTGAAATAGATGCGATCCAATTCCCGAGCGTACTCGGGTGTCTGAAGCAGACCGGGCACAATGTTGCTGTTGTACATGGTGAGCCGCTGCGCGCAGGCTTCCATGTCCGCGTAGATGCGAAAGCCGCTGTGGACCACGTCGCGGTACTTGTACCACCAGGACTTCGACGCAGCCTGCCTGACCAGGGCGATCAAGTTAGCGTGGGCGTCTTCGTCCATTTCGAGGATCTTCGCGAGCAGATCCACCTCCGGGAGACTGATTCGGCCGGACTCGCCACGCTCGATGCGACCTAGCTTGCTGATGCTCCACCCCGGCCCGATCTCGTCGACGACATCCTTGAGATCAAGGTTCGCCCTCTCGCGCGCCTCGCGCAGCTGCATGCCGACCTGCTTGCGTGCGACCGAGGTTGGCGCTGGGTTCGCATTCGCCACGACCACTACCCCCTCATGCGTATGAAGAATGGCAACCGCGTGAAGCCATTTTGGCAATGTTCCAGGGCTTTCGGGGCAGTTTCGCGGGTTTGCCGTATTGCCAATGCCACCCTCTGAGGCGAGGCGTCTGCTTGAGATACGTCCGGTACCAATCGAATCGAGGGATGTCGAAATGCCTTTGGAAATATGGACTTTTCTGCTTACTGCCACCTCGTTCCTCGCGCTCGTCGCGGGAGTCCACTGGACTGTTGGCGAGGATCGGGGTCAGGCTCCGCCTGGGGGTGGGGCTCCGCTGGTTGTTGCCGGTGGGGTTGCGTTGCGGCGGGTTCCGCCGGGGACTCGGTATCGGGTACACGGTCGGCATCGGGCCGGGTGAGGGCATGACGAATCCGTATATCGCTCCCGAGGAATTCCCGAGGCGCGATTATTCCGATCACTCCGAGGGAAGGGGTGCGGGCGTGAACAGGCTGCCGGAGTGGGCCAAAGCGGCTGCGGCCGTGCGGTTTCGGGCTACCGGGCGGGATGCGGTCGAGTGTTGGATCGATCAGGCCACCGATCGGGGGATCGTGCTGTCGAACGGGGAGCGGTTCGGGATCGGGCATCTGCGGCGGGGAAACAGCGATGATGCCAGCTACTTCGAGAAATACGACGCCCGCGCCCGCGTCCGGAAGACCGCACGACGGGCGTAAGACACCGGCGCGGCCGGAGCACTCGACGAACAAGACACGGCCTGCCCCGGGGGGCTCTACCCCGGAACAGGCCGTATGTCGTTCAGCGAGAGGGCTATTCGCCGGATTTCTCGGCGCGGCGGGCGGCCTTCTCCTCAGCTTCGGCGGCATCCATGGCGTTGGCTTCCTCCAGCGTGGGGGCGCTGCCGCCGAGGCGGGCGGGGACCCAGTAGGCGCCGGGCTCGTGGACGTAGTCCTGCTGCAGGTCCAGGAGCATGGTTTCCATGGTTTTGTGCAGTTGCGCGGTGAGAGCGGAGGCGGGCTCGTAGGGAGCGATGGGCTCGCCTACCGCGATGGAGATGGGAGTGTTGGTGCGGCCCAGGCGTTTCGGGAAGCCCTTGGTCCAGACGCGCTGGGCACCCCAGATGACCATGGGGATGATGGGGACGTTGGCCTCGATGGCCATGCGGGCCGCGCCGGACTTGAATTCCTTGAGTTCGAAGCTGCGGCTGATGGTGGCCTCGGGGTAGACGCCGACCAGTTCACCGGCCTTCAGGCGGTTGACGGCCTCGTGGTAGGACTCCGCACCCGCCGCGCGGTCGACCGGAATGTGCTTGAGGGCGCGCATGATCGGGCCGGAGACGGGGCTGTCGAAGACCTCCTTCTTGGCCATGAAGCGGATGTAGCGCTTCGTGGTGCGCGCGGGCAGACCGGCGTAGGTGAAGTCCATGTACCCGGTGTGGTTGATCGCGATCACCGCACCACCGGTCGCCGGAATATTCTCGTCACCCTTGACGGTGAACTTCAGGCCCTGCAGCGCGAAAATGGTGCGGGCCAGCCCGATGACGGGGTAGTAGACGGGTTCCACAAGTCCGCTAGCGTAGTCGCTGCCCGCGCGGCATCCAGTGATCCAGGCAACACCTTCTTGATAGATGTGACTTCCAGACACTGAAAGAGGTTCGCAGGAGTGGAGTACAGCCGGACAGCGCTGCGTGTACATCTCCGCAAGGGGCTGGTCGGGACGGTGTTATCGATCGCGGCGTGCGTGGGCGCGGGGTGTGATTCGCGGGTCGGGATCGAGGGGACCGATTGGCACGCGGACGCCGGTGCGGCCACCGAACCCAGCGTCGATACCCAGGCGGCGACCGCGACGGCCACCGAGGGCGTCGGCGCGGTGCCCGGGAAACCCGAGGCCGCGGTGGCGGTCGCACGGTGGGCGGCGGATCTGCGCGGGCACGGCGTCGATGGGCTGGCCGATCGGTGCTGGACCATGGCCCCGGGCAATGTGCGAACCATGTACGCGGATCCGCAGGCCGTGCTCGTGGCGCTCGCCGGGCCGGGCGTGCACAGCGGCAGCGCGTCCACCTGGCAGAACGGCATCCTCACGGTCACCGCGCAGGATCGCGATATCGCGAGCGGATACGCGTGCCCGCGCGTCTTCACCACCGGCGGCGATATCGGATTCAATGACGCCGACGCGCGACACACCGTGCGGCGCTTCCTATCCCGTGCCGTGGGCCGACCGCTGGATCCCAGCGACCGGGAGGACGCCTACCCGCTGGTCTGTGCCGCGGGCCGCACCTGGGATCCGGACGGGTCGGGCAAACCGGCCAATGCGCCGCTGGCGGTGAACCCGTCGAAGCCGGGCACGGTAAGGACCTTCGTGGACGAGTCCATCAAGTCCGAGTGGCCGCGCGGCGGGTACATCACCGTGTCGGTGCCGGTCACCACCGGGACGGGTAATCAGACAAAGCAGATATACACCTTGAAGTCGGGCTCCGAGGGTTACTGCATCGGCGACGTCTCCGGCTAGTCGGTACTCTGGGTGGCTGGTAACGGTCCAGGGAGGAATGAAGCTCGTGCAGATCACCAGCGTCGGACACGCCGGATTCCACATCCGAACCGCGGCCGGGACGATCCTCTGCGATCCCTGGGTCAACCCCGCCTACTTCGGATCGTGGTTCCCGTTCCCCGACAACACCCAGCTGGACTGGGACGAGCTCGGCAACTGCGATTTCCTCTACGTCTCGCACCTGCACCGCGATCACTGGGACGCCAAGCACCTCGCGGACAAGGTGAACAAGAACGCCACCGTCCTGCTGCCCGACTATCCGGTGCCGGACCTCAAGCGCGAACTCGAGAAGCTGGGCTTCACCAAGTTCGTGGAGACCGAGGATTCGGTCAAGACCACGGTCACCGGTCCCGGCGGCGATCTCGACATCATGATCATCGCCCTGCGCGCGCCCGCCGACGGGCCCATCGGTGACTCCGCCCTGGTGGTCGCCGACGGGGAAACCGTGTGCTTCAACATGAACGACGCGCGGCCGGTCGACATGGATGTGCTGCACGACAACTTCGGGCACGTGGACATCCACCTGCTGCAGTACTCGGGCGCGATTTGGTACCCGATGGTCTACGACATTCCGACCAAGACCAAGGCCAACTTCGGCAAGCAGAAGCGCCAGCGCGGCATGGACCGCGCCCGCTCCTACATCGAGCAGGTCGGGGCCACCTGGGTCGTTCCGTCCGCGGGCCCGCCGGTCTTCCTCGACGACGAGCTGCGCTACCTCAACGACGATCACGGCGACGAAGGCAATATCTTCCCCGACCAGATCGTCTTCCTGGATCAGATGAAGATCCACGGCAGCGAGGGCGGGCTGCTCATGATTCCGGGCTCGACCGCGGATCTGCGTGGCAAGGAACTGCTTTCGCTCACCCACCCGGTCGATCCGGACACCATCTACGGCGACAAGGCCGCCTACATCGAGGCCATGGCCCAGCGCATGGCTCCGGTGCTGGCCGCCGAGAAGGCCACCTGGGCTCCGGCCGAGGGCGAGCCGCTGCTGCCCGCGCTGAAGGCCAAGTTCGAGCCGATCATGGCGCAGAGCGATCTCATCTGCGACGGCATCGGCTACCCGGTCAGTCTCGTCATGGGTGACGAGACCGTGGTGCTCGACTTCCCCAAGCGCGTGGTGCGCGAGCCCATCGAGGGAGAGGGCAAGCACCGCTACGGATTCCGCATCGCGCCGGAACTGGTGCGCACCGTGCTGCGTGACGACGAGCCGGACTGGGTGAACACCATCTTCCTGTCCACGCGCTTCACCACCTGGCGCATCGGCGGCTACAACGAATTCCTCTACACCTTCTTCAAGTGCCTCACCGATGAGCGCATCGCCTACGCCGACGGCTGGTTCGCCGAGGCGCACGACGACTCCGCCTCCACCGAGCTCGACGGCTGGGAAGTGCAGCGCCGCTGCCCGCACCTCAAGGCGGATCTGTCGAAATTCGGTGTGGTGGAAGGCAATACGCTGACCTGCAACCTGCACGGCTGGCAGTGGGACCTGGAGTCGGGTCGCTGCAAGACCTCCAAGGGGCACGAGCTGCGCTCGAAGAAGCTGGTGTGATCGCCGAGTGCGGCCGATCCCGAGTATCGGCCGCACTCACTGTGCCGCGGTATCAGTTGCCGATCTCGGACTCCTGCAGTTCACGGGTGAGCCGCGAGGACCACGGACACCAGAAGCATCCCGGCAGGAACGCGCCGCAGGCCTCGTCGAGATGGTCTTCGAGGTAATCGATACTGGCGTCACAGACTTCGATGGCGATGGTGAAGAAGGTGATGGTGTCGGGATCGAGGAAGAAATCCCAGCCCGGGTTGTACGGGGCCTTCTGCTTCCGAATCCTGCCCATCACATGGGTGGACATCGTCTCTTCGCCGGACAGGATGCGGCGCGCTTCCTCGATGCGCTGCGGATTGCGCAGCTCGAAGACGAATTCCTTGCCGGAGTAATCGGAAAAAGCGAAGTAGGCCATGGTGGTTCCCTTCGACGGAGCGATCGGGTGGGGCAGGACCTGCTTTTCGATGGTAAAGCTCGCAAACCAGGTGAAACGCTGAATTCGATTGCGTACCAGTTGGTTTAGAGAACCGCCCCGTTTGTTGCGGGGTTATGCGGTTTACCAGTCCGCTTCGCCTGAACAATCAAGTCACGCACCGCCATCGCACCGCGCGCCACCGGAGCCGCCACTCGGCCCTGCTCATTGATGAGCACACCGGACGGCGTGCCGCGTACCCGATACCGCAGCGCCGCCTCGTTCCCCTGCTGCACCAGCACCGGGATATCGCCCAGCCCCTGTTCCTCGCCCCACTTCGCATGCTCGGCCACATCGCCATTGCCCAGCAGAGCGATGGTCAGCGCATCGGCGGAACGGGCCTGCCAGCGCGGCAGTTCCCGCGCCAGCGCGGCGCACATCTCGCATCCCGGATGGACGAAGACGAGCAGCAAGGACTTTCCCGGCGAAAGCAATTCATCCAGACCGGTCCGTCCGCCGCCGGTCTTCAGCACCTCGAATTCCGGGGCTACCGCGCCGGGCGGCAGACCCTCCGCGCCCAGGGTCGAGAGCACCTGCTCGTCCAACCGCCGTCGCAGGGCGCGCAATTCACCCCACAGGGACACCAGGATCGCGGCGAAGACCGCGGCGGTGCCCATTGCGATCGCGTGGTCGACCGGGAGGACGCCCGGCACCTGGGGTTCCGCCAGCGTCGCGACGGTTGTCCACCCGGCCAGCGCGATCAGGGCGATATTGCGAATCACCGTGCCTCGGCCGATAGGTGCGGCGCTGGCGGCCCCGAAACACGAACAGACCGGCCGCTTTCCCTGGCGCAGGAGCCGCACCACCGCCCCGGTGAACATACCCAACAGGAGGATCGCGATCAGACCCGCACCGGCCGCCGTCCACGGCAGCACGACCGCGACGGCCACCACGGCCTCCACCGTCGGCAACCCCCAAGCCACGCTCGGCACCCACGACAGTGGAATCCCGAACTCCCCCACCGCCTTCCGCGTACCCGACGCATCGGCGAACTTCCCCCACGCCGAAAGCCCGAACACGACGGCCAGCACCAGCCGCGCGGCCCACACCACGTAGTCGACAGCCATAGTCGCACCATCGCACACCGATATGGACAGCGAATTACGAATCAGCCGAACAGTTTTGATGGGCGAGATGGCCGGAACCGCCACCGGCAGCGCACACCCGTGCACGAAAGGCCGTAGGACCGGACTAGCCCATGGCCGGATCACCGCATGTCCAGGCCGCCGGGGCAAGGGCGGTGCTCACGCCAGCGGCGGGAAGTGAGCGCCAGCAGGCCTCTGCGATCCAGAGCGTAGGGTTCCGCAATCCGAGCGGTGCCACGGCGACATCAGGGCCCGCCAGCCCCGGCGACCGGATCAGCCGCGGGTACGGGCCGCCAGCGCCACGGCCACGAAGGTCAGCGCGCAGCCGATGACAGCCAGGCTCGAGACGCCTGCGCCGGTGGGGGCGACCAGGTCGAGCACCACCGAGGCGAGGAGCTGTCCCGCGACCGAGGTCAGGCCGAGCAGCAGCACGCCGATCCACCGGACCACCGCCACGGCCAGCGCCACGAACGAAATGCCGATCAGCCCACCGACATACAGCCACGGTTCGCTGGGCAGCGGTGCGAGCCCACCGCGTCGAACCAGCACCACGGCTTCGACGGCCACCAACGCGGCGGTGCCGGTCGCGAAATTGGCGAGCGTCGCCGTCAACGGTCCGCCGACCGCGCCCACGCGACCGTTCACCGCCTGCTGCCAGGCCACCAAGATGCCCGCGACAAGCGGCAGCACCACCAGCAGGGCGGATGCCCCGGCGTGCCCACCCGGGATCGAATCGCCGCCGTTGCGCCCCACCACAGCGAGCAGCACCGCGACCAGGCCGAGCAGCGCCGCGCCGACCCGCCACGCGGTGACCGGCGTCCGCCCGCCCGGCCCCCAACCGAGCCGATCCACCACCAGACTGCTCACCAATTGCCCGGCCACCGCCGCGACCGTGAAGGCGGTGACCCCGATGGTCGCCACGGTAAGCCCTTGGCAGGCCACGAAATACCCGCCGGACAGCCCGCCCATGAGCTGCCCCCACCGCAGCTCCCCGCTGGCCAGCGCGGCCCGCACCCGCCCGACCCCCGCCCGCAACCGCCCACTGCACGCGAACACCACGGCGAGCATGAGCAACCCACTCCCGAAACTGATGGTCGCCGCCGCGATCCCATCGTGCAGCCGCGCCCCGAGTTCCCCATTGATCCGCGACTGCGTGGCCACGGCAGCCCCAATAGACCCCCCGAACACCAACCCCAGCCACCGCCGCACCGCCACGGCTAGATTCTGCCCTCACCCCCACCCCCCACGACCGACCGCCCGTCGAGCTCGCTCATGGCCGCCAATCTGCCTCAGGGTGCCGACATCTCGCCGAGGGCAGCCAGGTGGGGGCCAGGACCGCGGCCAGGAGGAGTGGCACGCCGAGCGAGGCCACCACTACCGGCAGCGACAACCAGGTCGTCGCCAGTGCGGCAAATCCGAAGACCAGCAGGGCGATCACTTCGGTGACGACACCGGACACCGAGGTCACGGTGGCGCGCGCCGGGCCCTCGATGGCGTCCTGAAGGCGAGCACCGGCGATGACATCGGCGTTGTAGTCGATGCCGTACGCGATGCCGACCGCCGAAAAGCCCACGGCCGTCAGCACATACATCGCATTCGGATGGTGCGCGGCAAGCCCCGCCAGCAACGCGCCACCGATGAACAGCACACCGGCCACACCGAGCGCCATCGCCATGACCCGAGCGGAGATCCCCTCGGTCCGCCCCGCCAGCGTCGCACCGGCCAGCGCACCCGCAACCGTGACCCCCACCAGCACCGCCGCCAGGGACGGCCCCGCCCCGGCATGCTCGGCCAGCAGCGCGAAATACTCATCGAACGCGGTGATCCCGTTCAAGAGCGCCACCAGAACCACCCCGCGCCGTACTGCCCGCACGCGAACGGCTTCACGGAGACCGACGCGCAGCATGGCGAGGTATCCGCGCGAATCTTGCTCCAACGCAGCGGTACCGGATACCGACACAGCCCCGTCGGGGATCGACTCCGCCCCGCCGATCCGATCACCGGAGCGGTCGTCCCGGTGGCGTGAATTCGACTGCGAGACAGGGCTGTCCGCCGAGACCTCGGCGAGATCATCCGCTGCGTCCTCCAGGTCGTCGATGTCGGCCGCGGAGACGGATTTCGGCGCGCTCGGGAGTAGGAAGGCGGTCAGGGTGTGCAGGGTGGCGATGGCGACGCTGGACCAGGCGACGAGGGGGTAGCCGCCCCACGCGTAGAGCGGGGCGGCGGCGAGAATGCCTGCCAGGGCGGCGGATTCGCTCGCGGCTCGGACGTAGCCCATGAGGCGGGGATAGTTGCCGGTGGCGGCGCGGGCATGCAATTCGTCGTAGATCAGCGCCTCGAACGTGCCCGACCGCAGCGAGCCGGAGGTACCCCACAGCACGAAACCGGCGGCGAAACCGAGGTAGGACGGCCACAGCGTCCACACCGCGAAACCCGCCGCCAGCAGCGCACCCGACAGCATCAGCAGCCCGCGGCGCGAGACCGTATCGGCCCAGGCACCCGATGGAATCTCCAGCAGGAACGAGGTGGCCGACCAGATGGCGAACAGGGACGAAATCTGCGCCGCGTTCAGGCCGTGGTCGGCGAACAGCAAGGCGTAGATGGCGTAGAGCGGAATCAGGTCGGCCGTGAACGCGAACGCGACCGCGCGCAGTGTCAGCCCACGGGTGCCGTGCTGCACCAACGCATGAGTGCGGCGCTGCATCAGTCCACTGATGAAATGCTGCGTCAGCGCACGAGCGACGCGCTGCGTCAGCGCAGAGTGGATGCGCGGAGTCGATGCGCGGGTGGAGAGTGCCGTGCTGGAGGATGCGTGTTTCGGGGCCGCGCGGTCGGCACGAGCCCGGGTCAGGGCACTACGGAGGACGAATCAACAGGCGTAGATCAGCAGCCGCATGCGGTCAACTCTGCGCGCCGGGGCCATTGCCGTCAAGCGGATTGTCCAGGGGGATCCAGCCGTTGGTGGACGGCTCACCCTCCGAGATCGACGCGCCCACCAGGCCGTGGCGGTCGTTGAGGTCGTTGATGAGCTCGGAGACCGGGTGGGAGTCGCTGTAGTGGTAGCCCTGGGCCAGGGCGAAACCGAGTTCGGTGAGGACGGCGGCCTGGTATTCGGTCTCGACGCCCTCGGCGATGACCTGGAGGTCCAGGGACTTGCTCAGTGCCGCGATCACGCCCAGCAGTGGCGGGGCGGGGGAATCGGAGCGGATGGCCGCCACGAAGGACTGGTCCACCTTGAGGATGTCCGACGGCAGCGTGGCCAGGCGGCTCAGCGAGGAGTAGCCGGTGCCGAAATCGTCGATGGCGATGCGCACGCCGCGCTCGCGCAGCTTGTGCAGATTGGCGATGGCGGTCTCGGATTCGGCGGCCAGCTCGGACTCGGTCACCTCGAGCACGAGTTGCTCCGCGGGCCAACCGGTTTCGGTGAGAATGCCGGAAACCCGGTCGGCGTACTCGGTTTCGGCCAGCTCGAGCCCGCTCACATTCACATTGAGGGTCAGATCGAGCTGGGCGAAGGTCTCCTGGAGGCGGGCGGCATCCGCGCAGGCGCGCCGCAGCACCAACTCGTCCAGGTCGGAGATGAGGTCGTATTCCTCGGCGACGCGGATCAGGCCCTCGGTGGTGACATCCGGCTGCGCGTGAGAAGACCAGCGCAGCAACGCTTCCACACCCACCGCGCGGGTCGCGCCGTCGGAGAGCGAGACGATCGGCTGGTACTGCACGTCCAAGGTGCCCCGGTCGATGGCCTCGCGCAGCTCCACCGCCAAGGGCAGCTGCCGCGACGACTCCAGCACCGTACGATTGCGGCCCGCCTGCTTGGCCCGGTACAGGCCCACATCCGCGCGCGACACCAGCAGCGACCCGGATTCGCCCGGCTGCCAGGACGTCACACCCGCCGAACAGCCGGTGGTGACGGCGGCCCGCAACTCCTCGGTCAGCAGAATCGCGGCCTGCTCGGTGGTGCCGGGCAGCAACAGCGCGAAGGCGTCGCCGCCGTAGCGGGCCAGACGCTGATCCGGCGCAAGCAGTTTCGACCAGGTGTCGGCCACCCGCTGCAACACGGCGTCACCGGCCCGGTGCCCGAGATGGTCATTGATCTTCTGGAAGCGGTCCAGGTCCACCAGCACCAGCGCCAGCCCCTGCCCGGTGCGGGTGGCGTGCGCGATGGCATTGCTGAGCGCGCGATCGAAACCGCGCCGATTCAGCAGACCGGTCAATACGTCGATATCGGCGTCGGAGGCCATGCGGGTCAAAATGCCGACCACAATGCCGATTCCGAAGGTGATGCCCGCCGGAATCAGACCCGACCACCACGGCAACCCGCGCGAGGGCACCACCCACAGACAGCAGGCGATAGCGAAGGCGATATGCGCGCTCAGCCACCGCCAGGAGAAGAAGATGGCGGCATCACAGGCGACGAACACGTAGAACGCCGCCAGGCTGATCGCGCCGACCGTGTTCGGAAACCAGTGCACCGCAACGGTCACCAGCACGGTCGCGGTCGCCACATAGGCGTGATGCACCGAATGCGGCAGCCGCGGACCCCAAATGAGCAGGCTGATACCCAGCAGCAGCGCTATGAACGCCGCCGCGCCCACCAGCGGCCGATTCCCCTCGTTACCCGGGGCGACCGCCGTCAGGATCAGACCCAGCAGCCCACCCATGACGTAGAACGCCCCGGTGGTCCGAGCCATGACCATTGCCGTCGCCAGCGCCGATGCCGCCCGCACCCGGGTTCGGGTATCGCCGCGAGACCCGATTCCTCGCACGCTGCCTAGCCTAGACATAAGCCCAGCCAGCGGTAGACACAACCGGCGGAATAAGCCACGCCGAGTAGCGAATTCTCAGCGCGGTACCAGCACGTCGGTGCCGACGAAAGGCACCAGCGCAGCGGGCACCCGCACCGAACCGTCGGCTTGCTGATGGTTTTCCAGCAGGGCGACAATCCAGCGCGTCGTGGCCAGGGTGCCGTTCAGCGTGGCGGCGATCTGCGGCTTGCCGTTCTCGTCGCGGTACCGGACATTGAGGCGGCGGGCCTGGAACGTCGTGCAATTCGAGGTCGAGGTGAGCTCGCGGTAGGTCTGCTGGCTGGGAACCCAAGCCTCGCAATCGAATTTGCGCGCCGCCGAGCTGCCCAGATCACCGGCGGCCACATCGATGACCCGGTAGGGCACGTCGATGGCGGCCAGCATGTCCTGCTCCCAGGCCAGCAGTCGCCTGTGCTCGGCGTCGGCCTGGTCCGGGGTGGTGTAGACGAACATCTCCACCTTGTCGAACTGGTGCACGCGAATGATGCCGCGGGTGTCCTTGCCGTAGCTGCCCGCCTCGCGGCGGAAACACGACGACCAGCCCGCGTAGCGCTTGGGCCCCGCGCTCAGATCCAGGATCTCGCCCGAGTGATAGCCCGCCAGCGGCACTTCCGAGGTGCCGACCAGGTACAGGTCGTCCTCCTCCAGGTGGTAGACCTCGGCGGCGTGCTGGCCCAGGAAACCCGTGCCCTGCATGACCTCCGGGCGCACCAGCACCGGCGGGATCATCATGGTGAAGCCGTTGGCGGTGGCCTTCTGCGCGGCCAGCTGCAGCAGACCCAGCTGCAGCAGCGCGCCGTAACCGGTGAGGAAGTAGAAGCGCGAGCCCGAGACCTTCGCGCCGCGCTCCATATCGATGATGCCCAGCGATTCACCCAGGTCCAGGTGGTCCTTGGGTTCGAAATCGAATTCGCGCGGGGTGCCGACGTGTTCGAGCACGATGTAGTCGTCCTCGCCACCCGCGGGCGCGCCCTCCTGCACCACGTTCGACAGCGCGCGCTGGGCGGCGACCATCTCGGCGTCGGCGGTGTTCTCGGCCGCCTCGGCCTCCTTCACCTTCGCCGACAGCTCCTGGCCGTGCTTCAACAGCTCGGCGCGCTCCTCCGGGGAAGCCTTGCCGACCTTCTTGCCCAGCGCCTTCTGCTCGGCACGCAGATTGTCGGCCGTCGCGACCGCGGCGCGACGGGCGGCATCCGCCTCGAGCAGGGTGTCCACCAGAGACGGGTCCTCACCGCGAGCACGCTGCGACGCACGAACCGCTTCCGGGTTTTCCCGCAGGAATCGAAGGTCGATCATGCGGTTCAGCCTAGTGGGCGGCCGCCACCGAATTTCGGATAGGTCGGCGCTCACTATTTGATCTTGATCGGCTCAATTGCGCCTCCCGATCCCGCTCATCCGGCCCACGACCGGGCGATTTCCGACCTAGGGTTAGCCGCATGGGACGGCAGGGAGTCCGGCAGCGGCTCCGCCGTGGTCTTTGACGAGGAGTCACCATGCCCCAATACACCCCGCACACCGCCGATTTCGTCGTCATCGGGGCCGGATCCGCGGGGGCCGCCGTGGCCGCACGACTGAGCGAACGACCCGGCGTCAGCGTCGTGGTCCTCGAAGCCGGTGGCGAGGACAGCGACAAATTCGCCCACATTCCCGCCGCGTTCAACCAGCTCTTCCAGGGGCCCTACGACTGGAACTACCACACCGAACCGCAGCCCGAACTCAGCGACCGCAAGGTGTACTGGCCGCGGGGCAAGATGCTCGGCGGCTCCTCCTCCATGAACGCCATGATGTGGGTGCGCGGGTTCGCCGCCGACTACGACGAGTGGGGTCGCTACGCGGGACCCGACTGGTCCTACGAGAACGTGCTGCCCTACTTCCAGAAGATCGAGTCCGTCGAGGAGGCCAGCGAACCCGGCGAGGGCCGCGGCGGGCCGCTGCACATCTCCCGCCAGCGCAGCCCGCGCGCGCTCACCCACACCTATCTGCAGGCCGTCACCGAGGCCGGATATTCGGTGGAACGCGCGAACAGCGCTCGGCCGCAAGGGTTCTCGCAGACCATGGTGACCCAGAAGCGCGGGGCGCGGTGGTCCACCGCCGACGCCTACCTGCGGCCCGCCCGGCAGCAGGGGCGCAATCTGACCATCGTCACCGAGGCGCACGCCACCCGGATCCTGTTCGAGGGGACGCGGGCGATCGGGGTGGAGTACCGGATCGGCGGGGAGACCAAGCAGATCACCGCCAAGCGGGAGGTGGTGCTGTCGGGCGGGGCCATCAACAGCCCGCAGCTGCTCATGCTGTCCGGGATCGGCGACGGACATCGGCTGCGGGAGCTGGGGATTCCGGTGGTGCGGGATCTGCCCGAGGTCGGGCGCGGGCTGCGCGATCACCTCGCCGCGCCCATCGTCTACCGCACCCGGGCGGGCAGCCTCTACGGCGCGGACAAGAACCTGCTCGAACTCGCCAATTACCTGGTGCTGCGGCGCGGACAGCTCACCTCCAACATCGGTGAGGCGTACGGGTTCACGCGCAGCCGCGACGATCTGGAACTGCCGGACCTCGAACTCATCTTCGGACCCGCGCCGTATATCGCGGAGGGACTGGGCGATCCGGACGGGCACGCGCTGACCTTCGCAGCCATCCTGCTCAAGCCGGAATCCATCGGCAGCATCACCCTCACCTCGCCCGACCCGTTCACCGCGCCGCGCATCAACCCGCGCTACTGCGCCGAACCCGCCGACCGGGCCGCGCTGATGGCGGGGCTGCGGCAGTGCGTCGAACTGGCACACCAGCCTTCGATGAAGGAGCACATCGGCGAGCTCATGCAGCCCGCCGTGCCCTCGGACACCCCGATGGAGGAGGTGCTGCGCCGCTGCCTCGAGGACCACTCGCACACCCTGTACCACCCGGTCGGTACCTGTGCCATGGGCAAGGACGAGACCAGCGTGGTGGATCCGCAGTTGCGGGTGCGCGGCATCGAGGGCCTGCGCGTCGCCGACACCTCGGTCATGCCGATCATCACCCGCGGCCACACCCACGCCCCGGCGGTGCTCATCGGCGAGAAGGCGGCCGACCTGATCATGTCGTAAGCGCTCTGGGGGTGCGAAGATCGGGCGGAAGGCCGGTGGTTCGTGGCGGACGTGGGAGGGCGCTGCAATGATGGGTCGCGATGCCTGAGCAGAAGAGCCCTCCGCAGTGGCCCGCGCCGCCGAGTTCGCAGCGCCCCGGGTCACCCAACCGTCGGAAACCGACGGCGCTGGATCGATTGCTGGCACCGTTGCGCGCGGTCGAGTCGAAGCTGGACAAGAACGGTCCACTATCGGCGTCGACCGTGCGATGGGGGTTGCTGGCGATGGCGGTCGGCGTCACGCTGGCCGTGCTCATCACCATGTTCGTCTCCAACGGGTTCGACTCGAATCGGGTGAAGGCACACGCGCCGGGGGCCGCGCAGCCCACCGGCGCGGTCGCGGGCGCGGCCTTCGGCACCGCCAAGGAGGGCGACTGCCTGACCTGGTCCAAGAGCAATGCCTCCGACCTGACCAAGGTCGACTGCGGCAGCAAGCACCTGTTCGAGGTGACCGCCGACATCGACCTGAGCAAGTACCCGGGCAAGGAGTTCGGTCCCGGCTCGCGCTTCCCCGACTCGCTGCGCTTCTCCGAACTGCGCGACGAGCACTGCGTCAGCGCCGCCCAGGAATACCTCGGCGGCAAGCTCGACCCGCGCGGCAAATTCGTTGTCGGCCTGATCAATCCGGGCGAGGCGGGCTGGAAGGCGGGCGAGCGCACGCTGCGCTGCGGCCTGCAGGTCTCGGGCAGCCAGGGCATCGCCACCAAGCCGATCACCGGCAGCGTGCGGGAAATCAACCAGTCCAAGGTCTATGACGTGGGCACCTGCATCGGCATCAAGTCGAACCTGCCCACCGATCCGGTCGACTGCACCCAGCCGCACGCCTTCGAGATCGTCTCCACCGTGGACCTCGCCTCCCACTTCAACGGCGGTCCGCCCTCGAAGGACGATCAGGACAAGTTCATGGAAGACCAGTGCGCCAAGGACGCCGCCGACTACCTCGGCACCCCGGACGCGCTGCGCAACAAGACCTTGACCCTGTTCTGGGACGCCCTGGACGCCCGCAGCTGGCTGGCCGGATCCCGCAGCCTCAACTGCATGGTGGGCAAGGGCGCGGATCAGGGCTTCGCCACCATTACCGGATCGGCCAAGGGCGATATCCAGATCGACGGCCAGGCCCCGGTCCCGCCGCCCAACAGCGGCCGCTACACCCCGCCGCCACTGCCCGGCGCGGCCCCGCCGGTTATCCCCCAGCCACGCTGAGTCGGCGATAGCGAAAACGCATGCCCGTCTCGATGTCCGACGACCGCTTCGAGGAGCTCGTCGGTGACGCACTCGATCTGATTCCGCCGCAGCTGTCACAGGCGATCGACAATGTGGTGATTCTCATCGAACCGCGCAATGCCGAGGAACCGGACCTGCTCGGGCTCTACCACGGCATTGCGCTCACTGACCGGGACTTCAGCCACTACGGCGGCGCGCTGCCCGACACCGTCACCATCTATCGCGACGCCATCCTCGAGATGTGTCACAGCGAAGAAGAGGTGGTCGAAGAGGTGGCAATCACAGTGATTCATGAGATAGCGCACTATTTCGGGATTGACGACGAGCGCCTCCATCAGTTGGGATGGGGCTGACAGCGGCGCTGGGAACCGATCAGCAAACCTCTGCGTCCAATCTTCATAACCGGGGTGGAACGTAGAAGGGAGCCCGATCATGGTTGGCCACGTCCTCGTGCAGCCCGAGGTGATCCTCGCGGCGGCCCTCGAGCTCGACCTGCTCGCCGAACGGCTGGCCGCGGCCGCGAGCGCGACGGCACCCGCCACCCACGTGCTCCCCTCCGGCACCGAAGAGGTGTCCTTCCTGGCGGCGGCACATTTCAACAATGCCGCCTTCACCCATGACCACGCGGTCGCCCAGGGCATTCTCGAGCTGCATCACGCCGCGGCCACCCTGCGCAGCCAGCTGGCCCAATATCTGGCCCAGGACGCCCTGCGCGCCGCCGGTATCGCCGCGATCCAGGTGTAGAAGGGGAGATACACATGACGCTGGGAATCACCGGGGTGTTCTGGCTGCCCCGCATGGCCGAGATCAATTCCATTTCGCTCAATGCCGGGACGCACGCCATCCCGCTGGTGGCCGCGAACAGTGCGTGGAGCGCGCTCACCGCCTCCTGGGTCGACGCCACCACCACGGTCGCGCGGGTCATGGCCGAGATCGGCGTCGGACTCGAAGGGTTGAACGGCATCAATGTGCTGGCGCGGCTCGGCGTCTTCACCGGCTGGGCCGAACAGCAGGCCGTGATGGCGGGCATCATGGCGGGCAAGGCCGCCGCCAATGCCACCGCCTACACCGTGGCCAGCATCGCCATGCCGAGCCTGCCGGAGATCGCGGCCGTGGAGGCCGCGCGGGTGGCCGCCTACTCCAGCGGCGGCGCGCTCAACGGCACGGCCGAAGCGGCCGAGGCCGCCAAGCTGGCCCTCGACATCCGGGCCGCGCTGGTGATGGAAACCTATGAGGCCGCAACGAGTTTGATGGTCGCCACGCCCGGCCAGTTCCTCATGCCGCCGCCCATCGCCATGGGCGCGGGCTCGGCCAATGCGGGCGGCGACGCCTTCGCCAACAGCAGTGATCCGGTGCAGGCGGCACTCGGCGCGGCCGCCGCGCTGGCCCAGAATCCAGCCGTCACCAGTGCCCTCTCACAGGCCGCTCAGGTGGCGGGGATGGTGGTCACCAGCGGTGTCAGCAGCGCGGGGAACGTTGCGAGCACGGCGGTTACGGCCATCGCGAACGCGGTGACGCAGACCCCGGCACTGCCCACTTCGAGCCTGCCGGTAATGGCGGGCGCGGGTGCCGCGACCGTCGGCGCGGGCGGCGCGGCACTGGCCACGCAGGCAGTGTCCTTCAACGGCGTGGGCACCTCGGTGAACATCGGCAATGGCGGCGGAACCCTTCGGCTCCCCGACGGTTGGGGCACCGGCCTCGGAACACCCGGTGGCGCAACGCCTTCCGCCGCGCCGATCGCCGAGCCGATGAATGTGGCGACCGCTCCGGCCGCCACCACCCCGGTTCGCTCCTCCGGCACCGGCCCGCTGCTGGGCAGCCAGGGCAGCGACGAGGAAGAGACACACCGTGGCCACGACTATGGCCGTTCGGTCGAGGTGTTCGCCGACGGCCGGGTCATCGCGCCCGCGGTCATCGGCGGCGACCCGCTGACCGACCGGTGACCGTGCCCGACGCGGACCACGGGGTGCTCGGCTCCGGCGCCGGAGTCGGCTCGGGCCAAGGGATTCCCGGCTCCGGCCAAGGCAGCCGCGGCGCGGGCGATGGAGTGCTCGGCGCGAGCGGCGGGGTTCTCGGGGCGGGGCGTGGGCCTTCGCTACTGGGGTCGGTGACGCTGTCGCTCGATGAAATGCAGTATCTCCAAGAGGCATTGGAGATCGACGAGCTGCCCGTGGTGTTGAATGCCATGGGGCGCTACGACAATGCCGCCGAGCACGATGCCGCCATGGCCGCCGCGGCCGCGAGCCTGGCCGAACGCGAGCTGCTCGACGACGATCAGGTGCATCCCGAACTGGCCGAACGCCTGCGCGTGCTCTACCGGCCGCATTGGGTGCTGGCCGTGCGCTGGTATGTCGGAGGCCAGGTCAACCGGCTCTGTCTGGCCAAGGGCTCGGACTTCGAGGTAGTGGCGCTGCGCGGTCCCGGCTCGTACGTGATCGACGAGGCGAGCAACGATCTCGCGGGCACCGTGCTGGCCGCGCTCGGACCGTGCGAACCGCTGGAACTGGCCGGAATGAACGCGCCCACCGAGGATCTGGTGCCGATCTTCGACGATGCGGGCGACGCGGCCACCACCGCCGCGCGATTGACCAAGGTGTGCAATCCGGCCCGCGACGCGCAAACCCTCGCTTCGGCTCTGGTGCAGGTGAATTCGCACGCGGAGATCGTCGGCGTGCTCTACGGGGACGGCTCGCGCGACCAGGCCGACAGTCACGTGGCCGTGTACAACACTCGGCACGGCCGGTTCCTCGCCATTACGACGACGGCCAGCGACGGCACCAAGTGGACGTCCTTCGCCAGCGGCACCCCGGCCCGCTTCCGTACGGCACTGCAGGATCTGCTCGAATCACTGCCGCTGCGTAGCGAATTCCCCGGCCCGAGCGGAAACGCCTAACCCATCGGGTCGTCGCCGGTCGGCTCGATGGCGTCGGCGAACGGGGCCGGATAGCGGCCCCAGCGGGTGCACTCCCAGAGATTGTTCTCGAACGGGAGCAATTCGATGGTCTCGGTATTGTCCAAGTGGTTGTTGGCCGCGAAAAGCCTTGGCACACCGGTGAGTTCACGGGATACCAGGCGCATGGCCGCACCGTGGCTGACCAGGATGACATCCCCGGCGTCGGGATCGGTGAGGTATTCGTCGCGAATACGCTGCAGGGCGGGGATATAGCGGGCGAGCACCTCCGCGCCGGATTCACCACCCGGCACCCGCAGATCCAGATCGCCGAAATGCCACGCGTGGTAGACCTTCTGGAATTCCTCGTGCGCCGCCCGGGTGCTCAGGCCCTCGAGCTCGCCGAGCTGCACCTCCTGCAGATCCTCGAGCACCTCGAGCGGGACGCCGGTGGCGGCTTCGATGTAGCCGCCGGTCTGTCTCGCGCGTAGGGCGGCCGAGGAGAACAGGCGCTGCGGTGGGGCGGCCAGGTTCGCGCCGAAGGTCTTCGCCTGTGCCACACCGCGTTCGGTCAAGGGTAGGCCCGGGAGCCGGGTGTCGAGGATCTTGCCGACATTGCCCTCGGTCTCGCCGTGCCGGACCAGGATGAGTTTGCCGCTCACAGGTCGGCCACCCCCTTCTTCAGATCGGCCAGCCAGGCCGCGGCGGGTGCGTCGGGCGGCGGCGGTGTGCCGGTGGCCGAGACGGCGGGCCAGGAACCGAGGAAACGGATCCGGGCGGCGGTGCGGTGCAGGGCCTTGAGCGCCTCGGCCACCGCGGTGTCGTCGATATGGCCGACACAGTCCAGGTAGAAACGGTAGGTGCCCATGCCCGTACGGGTCGGGCGGGATTCGATGCGGGTGAGATCGATACCGCGGGTGGCGAATTCGGCGAAGGCGCGCATGAGCGAACCGGGCTCGTTGGCCAACTCCAGCACGATGGAGGTGCGATCCACCCCGGTGCGCGGCGGCGCGGGTTGCGGCGCGGTGACGAGGACGAAGCGGGTGACGGCTCGATCGACGTCGGCGACACCGGAGGCCAAGGTGGTCAAGCCCAACCGCTCGCCAGCCAAGGCGGTCGAGACCGCAGCCTCGGCGTGCCCGGCCGCGACATCCTCGGCGGCCGCGGCATTGGAGGCGGAGGTGTAGAGCTGCGCCAGCGGCATGTTCACCGCGAGCCACATGCGGACCTGGGCGGCCGCGACCGGATACGCGGCAATGCGACGCACCTGAGCGAGCTCGACGCCCGGGCGACCCAGGATGGTGAAGGCCACGTCCAGATCCGTCTCGGCCATGATCTGCAGCCGGGGACCGACGGCCAGCGCGTCCAGCGTGGGCGCGATGGAACCCTCGACGGAACTCTCGATCGGCACCACCGCGCCCGCCGTCTTCCCCGTCCGCACCAGCTCGATCGCCGCGCCCTGGCTCGGGGCCGGGACACGCTCGACCGGCCCATCGAAGACTCCGGTGGACTCCAGTTTGGCGAGGGCCATCTCCGTAAAGGTTCCCGACGGCCCGAAGTAGGCGATGCGCGGCACGGTTACGACATTACTTGCGTGCGCGCGGTCCCCTCCCGCTTTGGCCAACTCCCGGGTAACTTCGCACCCCCGACCGGGGGATCAGCCGCCCAGCATCAATGAATCGGGCAGTGGCACCGACAGGTCAGCCGCCCGCACCCGGGGGATCAGCCGCCGAGCACCGACAGCGCGGCGGTGACGGCGGCGACGTCATCGGTCTCGATGGCCAGCAGCACATCCCGGAAGGCCTCGACGGCGGGCGGCTTCAAACCGGTGAGGAAGTCGAGGTCCGGGGCGGCCAACGCCGCCCGAATGTCCTCGCCGATGAGCGCGGCCACGGTCGCGGCAATCGCCGCCACGGCCCGTTCCCCCGAGGCTGCACGAGCCACGAAACCGCTGTCCCCGTGGACGATTCGCACCAGAAACTCCGAGATCGCCTCCTCGTCGAGCCCCATATCCAGCATCTCGACCCCCGGATCGGCCGAGGTCGGGCGGACCAGCCCCTCGACGAGACCGCGCGCCGGACGCGGCGGGACGGACAGGGTGAGCGCGACCGGCTCGGGCGCGGGGGACGAATCGTGCGGCACGCCTTCACCGTAGCGATCGCGGCTGCCCCGGAGGGCAGGGCCTTGCGGGAGCGATCCGGATCACTTAGCTTAGGTTTACCTAATTCCGAATCCGGAGGTGTGTATGCCATACGCGGCCCAGGTCGTCGCACCCACTACCGCCGAACGCGTGCACAGCGCCTGCGCTCACGCCGACAGCGCGATGCTGGCCCTGCCCGGCCTCGACCCCGTGCCCACCTCGGTGCATCTGCTGCGGCAGTGCGGCGACATGGTGATGGCGGTGTCGGCCACCTCCACCGCCGCCGGGCTGGTATTCGGCTGCGGCACAAGCGGATCCCCGGCGGTGCTCGAGCTCACCGACCAGGCTC
Source organism: Nocardia sp. CDC160 (assembly GCF_035818795.1). Classification (NCBI taxonomy): domain Bacteria; kingdom Bacillati; phylum Actinomycetota; class Actinomycetes; order Mycobacteriales; family Nocardiaceae; genus Nocardia; species Nocardia sp. CDC160. The sequence goes on from NZ_JAYKYT010000001.1 coordinate 1,272,940, forward strand.
CGCTGCAGCTCCGGGAACGGGTGCGGGCCCTGGTGTGGCTGCGGGGCTGGGTGTACACCGTCCCCGCGCACGCCCAGCGCGCGCTGGCCGGGGCGGTCGCCGCCGACCACCCGCATCCGGCCCTGCTCGATGTGGGCCACGGTTCGACGCTGCTGCGGCTGGTCATCGACTCCGCCGTCGTCGCCGACACCTCCGGTGCCGCCGCGGCCGACCGCGAGCAACTGCGCGACGCACGCCCCGACCCGTTCTGCGCCATGGAAGCGGGCTGGCTGCAACACCTTCAGGCCGACCACGCCGACGTCATCGACCGACTGGCCCGCCGTCTCCCGCACGCCCTGCGCCGCGGCGCGCTCATCCACCCGCTGGCCATCGACCGCTACGGCGTCACCCTGCGCGTCGAGGCCGTCGAGGCCGACCACGACATCCGCATCCCCTTCGAAACCCCCGCCGACGACATCGAATCCCTGAGTCGCGAGGTCCACGCCTTGGCGGGCAACCCCTTCCGCCGCGGCCTGCACCGCATCTGACACCCCGGCCGCACGCCACCGCAGCGTGCCGGGCCGGATCGGGTCGGCGGGCCTAGATTGGCGAGCATGGTTTCCGCTGATCGTGCGCCCGCGTGGCCCGCGCCCGAGTCGTCCGAGCAGGAGCGACGGGCGATCAAGCTCGAGATCGCGGTGGTGCTGGTCGTCACCTTCGGGTTGAGCGGGGCCAATGCGGCGCTGTCGCTGGTGGAGAGCGCGCTCGCACCCGGTGGGGTGGGCGGGCAGACGGTGGCGTTGAACGCGTCGCGGGCGGCGCAGTCCACCATCGACCTGCTGTTCCAGTTGTTGGGCGTGGCCCGACTATTGGGATGGGCCGCGTTGGGGCTGTATCTGTTGTGGCGCAGCGGAATCGCGCCGCGAGCGGTCGGACTGGTGCGGCGGCTGCGCTGGCGCGCCGACGTACTGCCGGGACTGGTGCTGGCGGCGGTGATCGGAATCCCCGGGCTGGGACTGTATTTGGCGGCGCACGCGCTCGGGGTGAGCGTCACCATCGTGCCCAGTTCGCTCGAGCACTGGTGGCGGCTACCGGTGCTGGTGCTGTCCGCCTGGGCGAATTCCGCGGCCGAGGAAGTACTGGTCGTCGCCTATCTGATCGCCCGACTGCGCTCGCTCGGCTGGACGGAGCATCGCTCCCTGCTGGCCTCGGCGCTGCTGCGCGGCAGCTACCACCTCTACCAGGGTCTGGGCGGGGGCCTCGGAAACGTGGTGATGGGGTTGATCTTCGGCCGCTATTGGCAGCGCACCAATCGACTGTGGCCACTATTACTCGCGCACGCGCTCATCGACACGATCGCCTACGTCGGCTACACATTTCTGCGCGGACACGTCTCCTGGCTGCCCTGATGCCGGGAAGTAATGTAATCGGAACGAGCCACGCGGGCGTCGCGGTCGGTACTGTTTCTGGTGATGAACGGCGACGACCCCCAGCACTTTGCACGGATGCGCCGGGAGCCGCCGCCGGGACGCCCGGGCGAGCACCCGGCGTATCCCCCGCGACCCATGGCGAATCCTGGGCAAGCGCAGAGACCTTCGTCTCACCACCCCGACGGGGACGGCGCGGCCGTTAACGACGGGGCACCCCGGATAGAACCAACCCAGGTGATCCGACGCAATGAATCCGGTCCGGCCCTGGCCTATTCGCAGGTGCCGCCGACCCGACGGCCCGCGCCGCCGCAACGGCCGCCGGGTAATCGGGTTCCCCCGCACGGCGATCGGATGCCGCAGGGAAATCGAGTACCGCAGGGCAATCGAGTGCCGGTGCGGGAACCCGCGGCCAGCGCCATGGGTTACGCGCCCACCCAACAGCCCGAACCCTTCCACGACGAACCGCCCCGCACTCCCCCGCCGCCGCTGCCCCCGGGCAAGCGCCGCGGCGGTGGCGGTGGCGGCCGCCCGCCGCGCGGGTCGCGGCCGCGCAAGAAGCGGCACTGGTTCCGCTGGATCCTGTCGCTGCTGGTGGTGCTGCTCATGCTGCCGATCGCGGCGGCCATCTACGTGGACACCCACATCACCCGGATCGACGCGCTGGCCAACTATCAAGGCCGGGTCGGCGACACGCCCGGGACGAATTGGCTTCTGGTGGGATCCGACAGCCGCGCGGGACTGACCAAGGAACAGGAACAGCAGCTGTCCACCGGCGACTCTTCCGATGTCGAGGGCGAGCGCACCGACACCATCATCCTGGTGCACATCCCCAAGTCGGGGCGGCCGACGCTGGTCAGCCTGCCGCGCGACTCCTACGTCAGCATTCCCGGCGTCGGCAAGGACAAGCTCAATGCCTCCTTCGCCGTCGGCGGCGCGCAACTGCTGGTCAAGACCGTGGAGGGCGCTACCGGGGTGCACATCGACCACTACGCGCAGATCGGCTTCGGCGGCTTCGCCAATATCGTCGACGCGGTCGGCGGCATCCAGATGTGCCTGGACTCGCCCATGAAGGATCCGCTGGCCGGAATCGATCTGCCCGCGGGCTGCCAGACCCTCAACGGCCCCGAGGCCCTGGGCTTCGTGCGCTCGCGCGCCACCCCGCGCGCCGACCTGGACCGCATGCTGCACCAGCGAATGTTCTTGAGCGCCTTGCTGAAGAAGGCCGCCAGCCCCGCCACCCTGGCCAATCCGTTCCGATCCTGGCCGCTGGTGCGGGATCTGACCGATGCGCTCAAGGTCGACAAGGGCGCGCACATCTGGAACCTGGCCACCCTCGGGCGGGCGCTGAACGACGATCCGATCACCACCACGGTGCCGGTCGGCGGCTTCGAGGACGTGTCGGGCAGCGGCAATGTGCTGCTCTGGGACAAGACCAAGGCGAGTGCGTTCTTCGACGCCTTGGCCAAGGATCAACAGATCCCGCAGGACTTGATCACGACCGTGGGCAGCTAGCAATTATTAGGCAACACTAGCCTCAATTAGGTTGTGCTCAATAAGGTTGCACTTGGATGACACGCGGTTTGACCAGGGTTAATGTCGTCCGCATGTCCACCCGAACCCAGACGAAACGCAGCAAGTTCCAGGGCCTGCTCCAGGATCAGATCCGCAACGAATTCAGCGCCGAACACCAGTACATCGCCGTCGCGATGTGGTTCGACAGCGCCGATCTGCCGATCCTGGCCAAGTATTTCTACAAGCAGGCCGTCGAAGAACGCAATCACGCGATGATGATCGCGCAGTACCTGATCGATCAGGACATCGCTGTCGAAATGCCCGGGATCGAAGCCGCCACTTCGCAATTCGCGAATGCCAAGGAGCCCATCGCACTGGCGCTCAAGCAGGAGCAGACGGTCACCGAGCAGATCGTCCAGCTCGCCAAGACCGCCCGCGAAGAGGGCGACTACCAGGGCGAGCAATTCATGCAGTGGTTCCTCAAGGAGCAGGTCGAAGAGGTCGCCACCATGCGCACCCTGCTCACCGTGGCCGAGCGGGCCAGCAACAATATGTTCGATCTGGAGCGTTTTGTGGAACGCGAAATGAGCGGCCCGAAGGACGCTTCCGGCGCGCCGCACGCCGCGGGCGGCTCGCTCTAGACAATCGAATCCGTAGGGGCCGAATGATATTCGGTTCCCCTGTGTCGTGCGCGGTGGATTCGACACGACAGGCCCGGTCCCTTGCGCTGGACCGGGCCTGTCTCGTGTGCTCGATATGCCGGGACGTATACCCGCCTTTTCTTACTTCATGGGCACCTGAACGTTGCCGGTGGAGTTGGCGGACATAGTGGCCGACAGCGTGCTGAACATCGATTTGACCAGGGACAGAATGGCATCCATGGCATCCTCCTCATCTGAACATCAAGGATGAGGAGAACCTAGCCGAGCCATCCGTCCGAAACATGCATTTTTCAGAAAACTCTCGCAAAGAATTCGGGCCGTTCACCGAGGCGGCGATCCACCCGGCGAACGGCCCGAAAGCCTTCCGCGCCGAAACTCAGCGCAGCGTGGCCGAAACTCAGCGCAGCGTGACCTGACGCGACCGCAGGCCGTCGCGGGAGCGGCGCTCCTCGGAGGTCAGCGGGGCATCCGACTGCACGGCCGCCGCCAGCTTCGCACCGAATTCGCGTGCGGGAGCCTCCCATTCGCTGGCGTGCTTTTCCGGATCCAGGTCGAAGACCGGCACCAGCAAACCGTGGGTGCGGAACGAGCCCGCGAACCGCGAGCCCTCGCCCAGGTGCAGGTCACCGGCCGCGTGCAGGCGGGCCAGGGCCAGCATGAGCCGATCCTCGTCCTCCGGCCGCACCCAGCGAATGTGCGCCTTCTCCCCGGCGTCCACCCACCAGGCCGCGCCGATGCCGTCCGCGCCCAGCTCCAGGCGGGCCGAGGGCATGATGGCCTGATTGGCCTGCTCGATGGTGGCCGCCACCTGCGGATCGGGGGTGACGCCCGCGGGCACCCACCAGTTGAAGTCCTGGTGCACGGTCAGGTCCAGGGCCGCGCCCGGATCCAGCACCTCCGAAAGCCGCGGCGCGCCTTCGACATCCGCGGTGCTCAGCGATTCGCCCGGCGCGGCGGCCTGGGTCCACAGGATGGCGGCGGCCAGATCCGCGGCGGGATCGGCGGACTGGAACTGCACCTGCGTACCGACGAAACCGACCGGCTCGTCACCGGCCCGCACCAGCGCGGCGACCGCACCCGGCAGCACGGTGGCGAGGGTGACCGACCGCTCGGCCGAAACGCTCGGCGACAGCTTCAAGGTGGCGGTCGCCGACGGCACGAACTCCCGGAGCGCGACCAGATCGCACTCGGCGGCCAGACCCTCGAACGGCCGCGTCACGGCCTGCGCCGCCGCCTCCTGTGCGGCGCGGCGGGCGGCCAGCTTCTCCGCGCGATTGCTGTCCGGCTTGGGACTGTTGCGCTTGCTCTTACCCATGAGTGGCAAACCTACTGTGTTTGATGCCCTCCGCTTCGCTCCGGGCGGGTTTGCGGCGCTGAAAGTCTCGTTCTTCTGGTTCAGGCGGTGGTGAGAACGGCTTTGGTGCGGGCCGGGTAGTTGGTGGCGACCCAGTCGACGCCGAGGTCGGCGCACAGTTGGACGTCTTCGGGGGCGTCGCAGGTCCAGACGTAGGTGGCGCGGCCCGCGGCGGCGGCCTTGTCGACCAGATCCGGGTGCTCGCGCAGGGTGCGCACCGACGGGCCGATGGCCGTCGCGCCGACCGTGTGGGCCGCACCGCCGGTGAGGTAGAGCGAGGATTCGCCGAGCAGGACCGTCGGGAGCAGGGGGGCGGCGCGGCGAATGCGCCAGACCGCGGTGGCGGCGAAGGACATGACCACCGCGCGGGAGTGATCCGCCGACGCGGGCGCGCCGATCCCGTAGCGATTCAGCTCGGTCAACAGCGAGGTCTCCACCAGCGCGCCGTAGCGGACCGGATGCTTGGTCTCGATGAAAAGCTTGGTGGGACGGCTCTTCCAGTCCAGCACCAGCTCGATGAGCTCGGCGAGGGTGAGCACGCCCTCGGGTTCGTCGGCGGTGCCGAAGTTCAGCGCCTTCAACTCCTCGAGGGTCAGCTCGCTGACCGCGCCCGTGCCGTTCGAGGTGCGATCCACGGTGCGGTCGTGCACGCAGACGAGGTGCCCGTCACGGGTCAGCCGGATATCGCATTCGACACCGTCCGCGCCCTCCCGCAGGGCGAGATCGTAGGCGGCGAGGGTGTGTTCGGGTCGCGCCGCCGACGCCCCCCGGTGCGCTACCACGAACGGCGCACGACTGGCCCGGCTCACTTCGCCACTACCTCCTGTTGTTCCGCGGTGACCTCATCATTCCCGACCGCGACCGCGGGCGCGCGCTCGGCGGACTCCGTCACACCAGGGCGCTCCGTCACACCCGGGCGCACCGGTTCGATCACCGGCCGCGCGGGCGCGGTGGCGATCACCCAGCGCCGCAGCGTCTTCGGCCGACCCCGCAGATCCAGACCCGCGAAGGCGCGCACCAGGGCCAGCGACGCGAGCGCGACACCGGCCGCGACCAGGTCGGTCCACATGCTGAACAGCACCCCGTCGGCCTGCGCCTGCAGCGAACTCGCGAACCTGTAGAGCACCGAGACCAGCACCAGAACCGCGTTCAACAGCCAAGCCGCCCACCAGATTCGGACCGCGCGCAGCAGCCGCGGGTCCGCGCCGTCGGCGATCCGCAAGCGGGCCGCCTCGGTCAGGAACACCCCGGGCCACACCAGATTCACCACCGGCACAACACAACCCAGCACCAGGGCGCGCAGCGTGCGCGGATCGGTCTCCCCCAGGCTCGCGTAGGCGGCGCGGCGGGTCTCGGTGAGCCAGCCGACCAGCGCCACCGCCGCCGCCAGCGCCACCGCCAGGGCGGCAATGGCGGAAACGGTCACCGCCCCATCGGAAATCCACAGCAGCCAGGGCTGGATCAGCCGGGTGCGATTGCGCAGCAGAATCCCGTAGCGGCCCAGTTCGGCGAGGGCGGCGAGCACGAAAAGGCCCGCGGTGAGCGGGATCAGGACACCGATTCGATCGCTCAACGCGGCCAGCGGACGGCGCGGGGCGACGGCCTCGGCCGGGGGACGATCGTGCAAGCCCCATTGCGGAATCTGGTGATAGCGCGGCGTCGCCGCGGCGACCGGCCGCCGGACGGGGTGCGCGGCAGCCGATTTCCGGCCCGGCGGGCGCGCCACCCAGCGGTAGTTGCGGCGGTCGGCGGGCGCGTCGACGGGGGCGGGTGAGAGCAGCACGCCGTGGCAGCGCGGGCACCAGTGCAAGGGCTTGCCCTGTACGGCCCAGCGCGCGCCGCAGCGGGCGCAGGGCTGCACGACGGCGGATCGCGATCGGCCCACCTGTCCCCCGTTCATCGCTCCACCTCTCCGCACCTAGTCGATCGTCGCCTAGTAGATCTTCGCCTCGGGACCGTCACCGATGAGCGGCCGCCCGGTCTGCTGCCAGGCCACCATGCCACCCGCGACATGGACGGCGTCGTAGCCGATCTGGTTCAAGTACTGCACGACGGTGATGGACCGACCGCCCTGTCGACAGATCACGTAGATCTCCGCGTCGATATCCAGTTCGTCCAGGCGGGCGGGCACATCGGTGATCGGGATGTGCAGGGCGCCGGGCGCGCGGCCGAGCTGCCATTCGTCGTCCTCGCGGACGTCCAGGAGCTGGGCGGGTGCGGGCGACACGGAACCCCAGCCGTCGGCGGCATCGAATTCCGCGGGCACCGCGTCGATCGGCACCGTGGGTACGTCGGGGTTCGTCACGGTTTCGATCCTGCCACGCGGGCGCGAGGGTGGTGGAGTTCCATACCTGCGCGAGGTTGGTTTCGGGAGTTATCCACATAATCCACAACCTGATCCACAGGTTGACAGCCGACCGAATAGTCCGTGTTTCCCGCGGTCGGCCGATCCGGAAGTCCCCTCCTCGTTCCGGAGCGGCCGACCCGAGCCCTCTGTCCCAGAAGGCCCCATCCAGTCTGACGCCGCAGGTCGGCCCGCGGTTCCGTTCGGAAAGGAAAAAAACGACAACACTACCGAAAAACGGAAATCCTGGGCCCGGCCAGGCAAGATCGGTAGCCTGGCGCTATGACTGTGAGCAGGGGGCTACTCGACGGCCTGGACATCAAGGGACTCAACCTCGCACTGTCGGAGGCGACGTGCCTCGGCATCGACGTGGACACCGCGGCGGGCACGCTACGGCTGGAACTCGATGTGCTGACCCTGCCCGAGGACGGCCCGCCGCCCGCCGACTGCGATATCTATCTGACCCTCACCGGGGTCAGCCGGGTCGCCTGTTCGCTGCGCCGCCAGCGCTGGGACGACCTCGAACCCGTTGTGCTCCCCCTCACCCTCGAGGGCCTGCACGACGCCGTCAACAGCTTCGGCGGCGGCGCGCTGCACGGCTGGGACTTCCTCGATCTGAGCGACAGCTCCTGGAGCCAGTGGCGCAAACTGCTCAGCTTCGACACCCGGCTGCGCGACACCGAGGGCGCGCACATGATGGAGTTCTCCCAGGAAGAGGGCATCGACCCGCGCGAACTCGATGTGCGCGTGTGGTTCGACGGCGCGGAGGTCCACGACAAGGCGGGCAATCCGATTCCCTTGCAGGAGTTCATCGCCGGTGGTGTCCGCTGGTGGCAGGCGCACGACGCGGGCGACCCGCGCACCCAGCGCCCGGACGTGGTCCCGCCGCTGTAGACAGCCGATCACACACGTAAAAGGGGTTCGGGGACGATGTCCCGGAACCCCTTTCGATTGCCTCGAGCGAAGGACCTACGCGCCCAAGCCGATCGGACAGGCGATGCCGGTGCCGTGGTCGGGGCAGTAGCCGCCGGGGTTCTTGGCCAGATACTGCTGGTGGTAGCCCTCGGCGTAGAAGAATGCGGAAAGGTCGGGCAGCGGGGCGATCTCGGTGGTGATGTCGCCGAATCCGGCCGCCGTCAAGCGTTCCTGATACATCCCCCGGGTCTCCTCGGCGACCTTGAACTGTTCGTCGTCGAAGGTATAGACGGCCGACCGGTATTGGGTACCGCGGTCATTGCCCTGCCGCATGCCCTGGGTTGGGTCGTGGTTCTCCCAGAATTGTTTGAGAATTCCCGGGTAGTCGATCACCTGCGGATCGAAGACCACCAGCACCGATTCGGTGTGCCCGGTGCGGCCCGAGCAGGTCTCCTCGTAGGTCGGGTTCGGTGTGTACCCGCCCGCGTAGCCGACCGCCGTGCTGTACACGCCCTCGAGCTGCCAATACCCCTTCTCCGCACCCCAGAAGCAGCCCATGGCCACCACCGCGAGCCGCATGTCCGCCGGGAAGGGCGGTTTCAGCGGGTGGCCATTGAGGTAGTGCTTCTCCGGAATCACCAGGGGCTCGGAACGACCGGGCAACGCTTGCTCGGCTGTGACCATGGTCGGTTCCGGTAGTCGCAAACGCCCAACGAACTCGTCGTACCACGACATGGCTCGATGCTACGGGACCCGGCGAGACCGCCGACGAAGTTGGGATCGCCAGGATTCCAAACGTTGGGAAAGATATACATCGGCCGGAATGTGGGGGCACGCAGCCCGGTTGCAGACGAGCGGGTGTACGAATGATGGTTGGGTGCGCCTCGGACCATGCCGAGGGCACACGGCCCCGACACTGAAAGGGACATCGTGGCTGTTTACACGCTGCCTGAACTTGATTACGACTACTCGGCCCTGGAGCCCTTCATCTCCGGGCAGATCAACGAGATCCACCACACCAAGCACCACGCGGCCTACGTCGCCGGTGTGAACGCCGCCCTCGAGAAGCTGGAGGAGGCGCGCGCCAAGGACGACCACGCCGCCATCTTCCTCAACGAGAAGAACCTCGCGTTCCACCTCGGCGGCCACGTCAACCACTCCATCTGGTGGAAGAGCCTGTCCAAGGACGGCGGCGACAAGCCGGTCGGCGACCTGGCCTCGGCCATCGACGAGGAGTTCGGCTCGTTCGACAAGTTCGTCGCGCAGTTCTCGGCGGCCGCCAACGGCCTGCAGGGCTCCGGCTGGGCGTGGCTGGGCTACGACACGCTGGGCAACAAGCTGCTCACCTTCCAGCTCACCGATCAGCAGGGCAACGTGCCGCTCGGCATCATCCCGCTGCTCGGCCTGGACATGTGGGAGCACGCCTTCTACCTGCAGTACAAGAACGTCAAGGCGGACTACGTCAAGGCGTTCTGGAACGTGGTGAACTGGGCCGAAATCCAGGACCGCTACAGCAAGGCCGTCAACCAGGGCAAGGGTCTTATTTTCGGCTGATGCCGGTGGGGGCTACGCCCCCACACCCCCAAAGGGATATTCGGGGGCCCAGCCCCCGAACCCCCGAGGACTCGAGGGTGTCTGCCCCGTACGCCCGATGCGTGGCCCGCGAACCGACTGGTTCGCGGGCCACTCGCATTTCAGGGCCACTCGCATTTCAGAGGCCCGGGTGCTAGCACTCTTTGGTACTTGTGTGCCAGTTCTGCTCTGGTACAACCTGGTGTTCCCAGTGGCAACAATGGGAACAGCTATAGCGACAACACCGGGCACAGCCGCCCCCTGGGAGGGTTCGGGAGGCATTCATGAATGGTCAGATCGGCGTCATGCCGTTCCACGCGGGCGGTTCGCTGCAAGGGTTCGTGATCTCCGGGCGCTGGCCCGACTCCACCAAGGAATGGGCGCAGGTGTTGGTGCTCGCGGTGCGGGTGGCGAGTCTGCCGGGGTTGTTGCCCACGTCCACGGTGTTCGGGGCGCGGGAGGAGCTTCCCGACGATCCGGATCCGGCGATGGTGGGTCTGGTCATCGCGGAGGGCACGGTATTGGGCGCGGAAGCCTTGCAGCCCGGTCAGTTTGCCGAACGTGTGCCACCCGCCCTGATCATGCTGCATCCGCCGCGCGAGACGCGGCCCTCGCTGCCCGAGTGCGCGGGCGCGGCGTCGGGCTGCCTGCTGCTGCCGGGGCTGCCGCACCTGGGGCTCGAACATCGGGCGGCCTGGGTGGAGACCGATAGCGACGGCTCGGTGACCTCGATGGTTTCGCGGGTCGGGGTGGATCCGATCAGCGATCCCGACACCGCGGTTCTGGCCATGCTGCTGGCGGCGTAAGGGTAACCGAAACCTTTCGGCAGTATCGCCAAACTTATTGTGCGCATTGCGATTTGGGCGACAGTCGTTTGCACGCGCCGGGTTTGCCGGAGTAGAGTGGCCCCGAGCGAAGGGGAGTAGCCCCCAATCACGCCGTCGACATACTGATCCTTCCCGGGTCCGGCGCGTGAACCGGAAACCTCCGGTGGGCGAGACCTTCGGCCGACAACAAACCAAACCGATTGACCGGTGCGGTGTCGGCTGAAGCGCCCCCGCATTCAGCCGACAGGCCGGAGACCTGGGAGCTGACCTTCATGATCGCCACGATATTGCTGAGTTTCGGCGTGCTCTTCCTCGCCGAACTGGGCGATAAATCGCAGCTCATGGCACTGACATTCGCGCTGCGCTACCGCTGGTGGGTGGTGCTGAGCGGCATCACCGTCGCGAGCGTGCTGGTCAATCTGATCGCCGTCGGTGTCGGCCACTTCGTCGGCGCGGCGCTGCCGACCGGTGTCATTTCGCTGTTGGCCGCGGCCACCCTCCTCGGCGTCGGCCTGTGGACCCTGCGCGAGACCCTGCCGGTGACCGCCCCGGACGACGAGCCGCAGATCGCGGCACAACCCAAGTCTCGCAACGCTTTCCTGGTCGTACTCTCGGCGTTCCTGTTGGCCGAACTCGGCGACCGGACCATGTTCGCCACCATGGCCCTGGCCACCAACAACGGCTGGGTCGCGGTGTGGATCGGCTCGGTGGCGGGCATGGTGGCCGCGGGCGGGCTGGCCATTCTGATCGGAGTGACCGTCGGCAAGCACATTCCGGAGCGGTTCATCGCGGTCTGCTCGGGCCTGCTGTTCCTGTACTTCGGCGCGCTGACCCTGCTGGAGGCCTTCGCACACGGCCTCGGCACTCCCGTCGCCGCCGCGCTGGCGCTGATCCTTCCCGCCCTCGCGGGCGGCGTGCTGTACCTGCTGCGCCGCCGCGCGCTGGATACCGCGGCCCGGCGTTCAGTCGCCGAGGACCGTGCTGCCGAACAGATCTCCGCTGCGCCGCACGAGGTCCAGTAGCGGCTCCCGCAGCGCGCGCAGGCCGTCCAGATCGCCGACCGCGATGCGCGCGGTGACCATGGCGCTCAACGCCGCGACGAGGGTCTGGCAGGCGAAGCGCTGCGGCTCGGTGTCCGCGCCCAGCACATCGGCGACCATGGCCACGAAGGTCTCCTGCAGGGCCGTGCGGCGCGCGATGGCCTCGGGACCGACGGCGTAGACCTCCACGAGAAACAAACGGGCATAGGCGGGTTGGCCCGCGAGCGCGTCCAGGTAGGCGCCCAGCACGCGCTCGATGCGCTCGGTGCGGGACTCGCCGTCGAACTCCGCGCCGGTGGCGGCCAGAATGCCCGACAGCATGAGTTCCGCGGCGCGCTCGTAGGCGGCCTCGAAACAGTCCTCCTTGGAACGGAATTGCTCGTAGAAGGTCTCGCGGGAGACACCGGCGCGCTTGATGACCGCGGCGACCGGCGTTCCGACATAACCGTTCTCGGTCATCGCCTCGGCCATGGCGAGCAGGATGCGGTCGCGTTGAGCCGCGACCACGGCTTCACGGGGAAGGCCGTGGCGGCCACGGGGCAGTTGGCGAGTTGCCGATTCGGGCATGTGGACTCCGTTGGCCGAGCAATCAGGGGGCGATCAGGCGAGCCTTCTCATTCTGCGGGGTCGAGCCGGTTGTTCGGTGGTGAAGCCCGTCGGTTCGGTGCGGGCGATCTCCAAACCACCGGCCACCCCGCCGCGGAGCGAGTAGTCGACCAGGCGCTGGGTCAGCGGGCGACACCACAGCGCCATGCTCACCCAGTAGGGCGAGACGATGCGGCGGGAGCGGCGGGCCAGCGCGTGTTCGCAGGCGTCGATGGCCGGGCCGAGCGGGGCGATGCCGGACACGGTGGTGCGGCCCAGAATGCTGCGCGCCGCCTCGGTGCCGAAGCCGCGGCTGGTCATCTCGGTGTCGAGTTCGGCGAAGTAGGCGATGCCGACCTTGGCTCCGGTGTGGCGCAATTCGATGCGCAGGGTGTCGCCCAGTGCCTCGACCGCCGCCTTGGAGGCGCTGTAGGCCCCGGCCAAGGGTAGGTGGATGGCCGCGGCCAGCGAGGAGATGAGCAGGACGTAGCCGTCGCGGTGCGCGAGGTGGGGCCCGGCGGCGCGCAGCGTGTAGTAGACGCCGAGGACATTGACGGTGAGGGTCTCCTCGAGCACGGTCGGATCCCCACCCAGGAGCGAAAGCTGCCGCGCGATACCGGCATTGCACACCACCGCGTCCAGACCGCCCAGTTCGGCGGTGAGGGAGTTGACGACTCGCTGCACCTGCGCCGGATCACCGATATCGCAGTACCGCCACGGGGCATCGCCGCAGTCGGCGGCGACCTGGGCCAGCAGCGACTCCTCGATGCCGAGCAGTGCCACGTGCGCGCCGTGCTGATGCAGCTGCCGGGCCAGCGCGGCCCCTATCCCCCGCGCCGCGCCAGTGATCAGGATGCGTTTGCCCGCGACTCGCGGGGTCTTTCGGCGGAATCCACGGAAGGCCCGGGCCGGGCTGGCATTCATGTATGCGAAACTACCACTTAGACGAACATTCGTGTTCGCAAACTTTGCGAGCACCCCTCGCAGGGGCCGCACCGAACCCCGCTAGGGTGCCTATTGACGGAGGGCCAGTGAGAGGGCCCTCCACCGTCGAGAGGACCAATCACCGTGGAGATTTCGGGCTCCGCCGCCATTGTCACCGGAGGTGCGTCCGGCCTGGGTGCGGCTACCGCCAAGCGCTTCGCCGACGCGGGCGCGACCGTCTTCGGCCTGGATCTGGCCCAGTCGATCGAGCGTGCGGGTGACAGCGTCCCCGCCGGTGTCACCCTCATCCCGACCGATGTCACCAGCGGTGACGAGGTGGCCGCCGCGGTCGCCACCGTCGTGGAATCCGGTGTGCCGCTGCGCATTGTCGTCAACTGCGCCGGTGTGGGCTGGGCGGGACGCATCCTGTCCAAGAACGGCCCGCACGATCTGGAGCTGTTCCGCACGGTGATCACCGTGAACCTGCTGGGCACGTTCAATGTGATGCGCCTGGCCGCCGACGCCATCGCCAAGACCGATCCGGTCGACGAGTACGGCTCGCGCGGCGTCATCATCAACACCGCCTCGGTCGCGGCCTTCGAGGGGCAGATCGGGCAGATCGCCTACTCGGCCTCCAAGGGCGGCGTCGCCGGTATGACCATTCCGGCCGCGCGTGACCTGGCGCAGTTCGGCATTCGCGTGAACACCATCGCGCCCGGCATCATCGACACCCCGATGCTGGCCGGTGTCACCGAGGAGTACCGCAAGGGGCTCGAGGCGGGCGTGCCGTTCCCGTCGCGCCTGGGCCGCCCGGACGAGTACGCGCAGCTGGCGCAGTACATCACCGAGCACGACTACCTCAACGGCGAGACCATCCGCATGGACGGCGCGCTGCGTATGGCTCCGCGCTGACGCCGGGTCCGGATACGACAAAGCCCGCGCCGGAAAACCGGTGCGGGCTTTGGTTATTCAAAAGTGGGCGGCGTGGGTTGAGTCACCCGCGCCCGACCTACCGAATTAGTGGGCGCGGACCGCAGCGGCCTGCGGGCCCTTCTTGCCCTCGGTGATCTCGAACGACACGGCCTGGCCCTCTTCGAGCTGACGGTAGCCGTTGCCCTCGATCTCCGAGTAGTGGACGAAAACGTCGGGGCCGTCTTCGCGGGCGATGAAGCCGTAGCCCTTCTCCGCGTTGAACCACTTGACGGTGCCCTGAACCATTACCTTCTCCTGACGAGGTGTTTCCTTGGTGCGTGGGTGACGCGGCCGCGGCACCCGGGGTCGATCAGAAGGCGGCTTGCAACTTGCTTCGCAAGGTGAAGCGACGCCCGCACAATGTTCCGCGCGAGCATGTTGAACACGAACACGAAAAACTTACGACCAAGACGTACAACGTACGCGTCCGCGAGGAGTTCCCGAAATCGCCGCGAGATGCGAACCATCACATTCGGGATAAATCGGGTATGACCAATTCCCGCTTGCTATAGGTCGGGCTCCTGCGGAAACACCGCAGGAGCCCGATCAGCCTTCGACGCCGAAGCGTCCGGGTGAGCCCTGAGAGTCGGTAGGAACTCAGAGCGTCCGGGTGAGGCGGTCGGCCAGCACCCGGGCGAAGTGCGCCGGATCCTTCAGCTCGCCGCCCTCGGCGAGAACCGCCGTGCCGTAGAGCAATTCGGCGGTCTCGGTGAGCTCCACCGGCTTGTCCGCCTCGCCGGACACCTTCGCGAACGCGTCGCGCAGGCCGGTGACCAGCGGGTGCGTCGGATTCAGCTCGAGAATGCGCTTGCTGTGCGGCAATTCCTGACCCGAGGCGCGATACATGCGTTCCAGCATCGGGGTGAAATCGAACACATCACCCACGATGCAGGCCGGGGAGGTGGTGAGCCGGTTGGTCAGGCGCACCTCCTTCACGTCCGCGTCCAGGGTTTCGCGCAGCCACGTCAGGACGTCGGCGAAATCCTTCTCCTGCTGCTCGCGCAGGGCCTCGGATTCCTTCTTCTCGTCCTCGGTCTCCAGATCCACCTCGCCCTTGGCGATGGAGACGATCGGCTTGCCCTCGAACTCGGTGACCGAGCCCACCCACATCTCGTCGACCGGGTCGGTCAGCACCAGCACCTCGAGGCCCTTGGCCTTGAACGCCTCGATGTGCGGGGAGTTCTCGATCTGCTGACGGGTCTCGCCGGTCATGTAGTAGATGGCCGACTGGGACTCCGGCATGCGCTCGACGTACTCGGCCAGCGAGGTCAGCTCGGTCTCGGAGTGCGTGGAAGCGAAAGACGAGACGCCCAGGATGGTTTCGCGGTTGTCGATGTCCGACAGCAGGCCCTCCTTGAGGACCCGGCCGAATTCCTTCCAGAACTCCTGGTACTTGGTCTTGTCCTCGGCGTTGCGCAGATCCTTGACCGTGGACAGCACCTTCTTGACCAGGCGCTTGCGGATCATCTGGATCTGCCGGTCCTGCTGCAGGATCTCGCGGGAGACATTGAGCGAGAGGTCCTGCGCGTCCACCACGCCCTTGACGAAGCGCAGGTACTCCGGCATCAGCTCTTCGCAGTTGTCCATGATGAACACCCGGCGCACGTAGAGCTGGACACCGCGCTTGTGCTCGCGGGTGAACAGGTCGAACGGCGCGTGCGACGGAATGAACAGCAGCGCCTGGTATTCGAAGGTGCCCTCGGCCTTCATGGGGATGATCTCGAGCGGATCGTCCCAGGCGTGCGAGACGTGCTTGTAGAACTCCTTGTACTCCTCGTCGGAGACCTCGGAGCGCGGGCGCGTCCACAGCGCCTTCTGCGAGTTCAGGGTCTGGGTCTCGACCAGCTTCTTCTCGGTCTTCTCCTCGCCCTCGCCGTCCATGACGGTGCGCTCGACATCCATGCGGATGGGCCAGGCGATGAAATCCGAGTACTTCTTGACGATCTCGCGGAGCTTCCACTCCTGCGTGTAGTCGAAGAGGTGGTCCTCGTCGTCGGAGGGCTTGAGGTGCAACGACACCGACGTGCCCTGCGGGGCCGCGTCCAGCTCCTCGATCGTGTAGGTGGAGCTGCCCGCCTCGGATTCCCAACGGGTGCCGGTGGTCTCGCCCGCCTTGCGGGTGGTCAGGGTGACCTTGTCGGCGACCATGAAGGTCGAGTAGAAGCCGATGCCGAACTGGCCGATCAGCTCCTCGGCCTGCTGCTGGTCCCCCGCCTTCGCCTCGAGCAGCTGCTTGCGCAGCTGGGCGGTGCCGGACTTGGCGAGCGTGCCGATCAGGTCCACGACCTCCGCGCGCGACATGCCGATGCCATTGTCACGCACGGTGAGCACGCGATTGTCGCGGTCGACCTCGAGCTCGATGTGCAGATCGGAGGTGTCGGCCTGCAGATCCTTGTCGCGGAAGGTCTCCAGCCGGAGCTTGTCGAGCGCGTCGGAGGCGTTCGAGATCAGCTCGCGCAGGAAGGTGTCCTTGTTCGAATACACCGAGTGGATCATCAGCTCCAGCAGCTGATGCGTCTCGGCCTGAAACTCCAGGTGTTCGATGTGTTCGCTCACGACGCGATATTACGACGGGCGAAGTCGGCGATGGCGGGAACCTCGGCGTCCGCGCGATCGGTCATCCAGTCCCGCAAGACCTTCGTGGCCTGCACATCGTCCTCGTTGTACTCGAGGATGCGGGTGCGCTGCGACAGGTCCGGCTCGCCGCCGTCGTAGGCGACGGCCAGGCGATACCAGGCCATGGACGCCTCGCCCCCGGCTTCCGCGTCGCGCCAGTGGAATCCGGCGACCGGCGCGATCTTCTTCAGGCCCTTGCCGTTCGGGCAGATAAACTGCTCGGACACCGCCTGGAACATGTCGACCCACTGCGGGCCGTCCACGAACTGCTGGATCTCGCGCTCGGTGGGTATGCCGGGACGACCGGCGAACCGGCGGGCCGACTCGTAGAGCCACTTGTCCTCGGCGGTGCGGGAATAGCAGTAGGCGGCAAAGGTTTTGCCGTCCACCGCGGCCTGGGCGCGCACCGCCATGAGCCAGCCCCAGAACTCGGCGAAGGAGCGGCCCTCGTCCTCGGTGGGCAGCGGATCCCAGGTGACGAACGGGCGGTAGACGCCGTCGAGCAGGGTGCCCCACAGGTACGCGCCGTGCTCCTGGAAGCTCTCGAGATCCACATCCACCTCGACGTCGGCGCGGGTGACGCGTACCCGGTCGACCCGGCGGACCAGGGGCGCACCGGTGGCCCAGGCGCGGGCGGTGACGACCGTCTCGGTGAAGGGCTCGTACTGCCAGTCGTCGGGTTCGTCGCCGTTCCAGGCGGCCAGGTCGTCGATGGTCTCGACGCCGTGGCGACGCAGCGTCTCCGCGCGCGAGCCCGGGGCCACCAGGCTCTCACATCGCGATGCTCGGCCAGCCACTGCTCACAGCTGCGGCCGCCCTCCTCCGGGGCCCGGGTCCACCAGGGGCACTGGCGGCATTCGGGGACTTTCGAAGGGACGGTGGGCAATTCGCCGCGGACCACCGCGATGCGGTCGGCGTAGCGAATGTCGTAGTCGGCCAGGATCGGGCCCAGGTCGTGCACGAGGATGCGGTCGAAGTGGTAGCCGATGGCACCGCCGACCAGGGCCGGACTGGCCAGGCCGTGGCGCTGCAGCATGCGGTAGAGGTGCGCCAGGCGCTGCTGATCGCGGGGCTGCGGGCGGGTGCGAACATGCCTGTCCGGCTTGGGATTCCACTCGTACAGATCGCTGGTGGTGGGGTGATAGTCGGCCGGGTCCGGCTGGCGGGGATCGCTGACCTTGTGGTTCACCACGATGATCGGGATATAGCCGCCGCGATCGTCGTCGCGCCAAAGGATTTCGCAGCCACCGCGACGGCCGGTGTCGGCCTCCTGCGGCAGCAGCCCGCCCCAGATGCGTTCGGCCCCGGCCGCGAGGGCGGCCATGGTGGCGGCGGCCCGCTGCTGCGCGGGCTGCTGGGGATCGATGACGGTCCACCGCTCGGGCGCGGCCCCAACCAGGGTGTCGCGCACCTGCAATCGATGCGCGGCCGCGGCCTCACGCCGCTGCTGCACACCGGCATCCTCGGCCACACCGGTCAACACGCCGGGATGGCTGGCGTCGAGGTGAAGCCGGTGCCGACATCCGATCAGCGACCGCGCGTCCAAGAACGCAGCCCGCTCGCCATGGTCACCGATGCCCGAATACACGCCAGCCAGTATGGCCTCCACCCCCGACATTCCTACGAACTGGCACCGAAACCGCCCGGCACTCGCTGTGCGGCGAGCCCACCCGTTAGGGTGATTCGCAAACTGTGTTTCATGGGCGGACAGGCAAACCCCCCGGCCCTGTGCTGCCATGGCGAACCAGCATGACGGAGGCCATTTATGGGGTTGTTCGGCAAGCGCAAGAAGAAGGTGAGCCGCCGAGCCGAGGCGAAAGCCCTCAAGCACAAGGCTGGCATGGAGGCCAAGCTCGCCGCGCGCAACGAGCGCAAGCGCAACCGTGCCGAGGCGCGTACGCACAAGCAGGTCGCCAAGGCGGAGATCGCCAAGCTGCAGGCCGAGGAGAAGGCCGCGAACAAGCTCGCCGCCCGGGCCGAACGGGATCCGTTCAGCGCGGCCTCGATCCGCAAGTATCTGGGCGTGGCGCGCATCCTGGTGCCGGTGCTGGCCCCGCTGGCCTACCGCGCCGCGACCTTCGTGCGCGGACAGCTCGACACCCGCCGCGCCCAGCAGCTGGGCGTCGGACTCGAGCAACTCGGCGAGTTCTCCGGTCCCGGCGCGAAGCTGCAGGCCCGCATCGCGAGCGCGGAATCCACGCTGTCGGATATCGAAGCCAAGCACTCCGACGCCGAGACCAAGAAGTTCGTGACCGCGAGCCGCGATCGGCTCGACAGCCTGTCCGCGGCCGTGCGCACCGCGGCCCAGATGCCGGTGCAGCGTCGCCGCGCCGTGCACGCCTCCATTTCCAACGAGCTCTCCGGCCTCGAGGCCGATGTGCTCGCGCGTCTCGGCGTGAACTGAGTACCCCATGAGCTCGGTGCGCGGTGGACTGGCAGGCGTCGCCATGGCGACACTGGCGGTCGGCGCGCACGGGTTCGCGGGCGGCGGCTATCCCGGCTCCTCGGGACTCATGCTGCTGGTGCTGGTGACGGCCGCGCTGGGCGCGCTGGCCGCCGCCATCCGCCCGCGCGCCGCGCTGCCGGTGCTCATGGTGGCGGGTCAGCCCGCCTGCCATATCGCGCTGAGCGGTCTGGTGCAGCACGGGCATGCCGCGCACGCAATGGAATTCGCCAGCCACGGCCCGATGGTGGCGGCGCACGCGGTCGCGGCCGTCGGCTGCGCCTTCCTGATCCTGGTCGCCGAGCGGCTCTACGGACTCGTCTCGCAGGCGGTCCGGGCGGTGCTCACCCGGCCCGAGGAATTCGTGACGGGGCACGCGCGATCGCGCCGCACCCGTTCGATCTGGACCCCGAAAACCCTTCTCGCACTGGGCGCGGGCGGACCGCGCGCGCCACCGGTTACGGCGTAACCCCGCTCCCTAACTTCCCGTAACCCTTGTCAGAGAAGGCAACCCACTTCATGAACACCTCTCTTTCGCGCGCCCTCGTCACCGCCGCGGCCGCGTCCGGCCTGCTGCTGTCCGCGGCGGGCATCGCCTCCGCGCACGTGGTGGTGGACGCCCCGGGCGCGACCCAGGGCGGCTACGGCGTCGCCACCTTCCGGGTGCCGGACGAGTCCGACACCGCCTCCACCACCAAACTCACTGTCGCGCTGCCGAATCTGAAGAGCGCGCGCACCGAGCCGATCGCCGGATGGACCGCCACGGTCGAGAAGAACGCCCAGGGCGAGATCACCTCGGTCACCTGGACCGCCGCACCGGGCAACCCGGGCATCGCCCCCGGCCAGTTCCAGCGCTTCCCGCTGTCCATCGGCCCGCTGCCCAAGCAGGACAAGGTCAGCTTCAACGCCACCCAGACCTACAGCGACGGCAAGGTCGTCGAATGGAATCAGCCGATGAACGGCGACGGCTCCGAGCCCGAGCATCCCGCGCCGACGCTCACCCTGGCCAAGAGCAAGGGCGGCGATGACGACGCACCCGCCGCGGCCGACTCCGACACCTCCGACAAGGGCACCGACAACACCGCGCGCTGGCTCGGCGGCGTCGGCCTGGCGCTGGGCGCGCTGGGCGCGGCCCTCGGTCTGGGCAGCGTGCTGCGGGGACGCCGGTCATGACCCGCAAGCTGCTGGCCGGTCTGGTGACCGGCCTGCTCGCCCTCGGATTCGCGCTGCTGGGCGGCGGTGTCGCGAACGCGCACTCGGCGCCCATTTCGTCGAGCCCGGAGAACGGCTCCTCGATCGACACCTCGCCCGCGACGGTCAGCATCACGTTCAACGAGAACCTGCAGCCCGCCTACCCGTCCATGACGGTCACCGGTCCCGACAAGAACCTGTGGTCGAAGGGACAGCCGAAGGTGGAGGGACCGACCATCAGCATCGAGGTCGGTGAGCTGGGACCGGTCGGTGAGTACACCATCGCCTATCGCGTCACCTCCGCCGACGGGCACCCCGTCAGCGGTAAGCGGACCTTCACACTCACCAAGGCGGGCAATGGAACTCCCGGCCCGAAGGCCGACGCCAATGCCTCCTCCGGCGGCTCCGACGGCGGCGGCGTGCCGCTGTGGGTGTTCATCGTGGGCGCGGTGGTGCTCTTCGGCGGCGGCCTGGCCTTCGCCCTGTTCGGCGGACGGGGCAAGCAGCGCAAGTGAATCGGCCCGACCGCACCGATCGTCGCCGAGAGCGCGGGACGACCGGCGGCAGCAGCTCACCGAGATGGCTACTGCTGCTGGTCATCCCGGTCGCCCTCGACGGTGCGGCCCTGGCCTGGATCCTGGCCGGAAGCGATCCGGTCCAGGCCGAGGCCCCGGTGCGGGTGTTGGCCGACTGCGCGGGCGCGGCCGTGCTCGGGCTGGCGGCGCTGCCGCGACTGTGGCACCGGTTGGCACCGCGCTGGCGGCTGCTCACCCTGCTCGCCGCGGTCTGGGGGGCAATGGAATTCGGCATGCTGGTGCTGGAAGCCGCCGAGGTGCAGGGGGTCGCGGAACAGCGGATGAGCGCCGCGCAGTTCGGCGACTACCTGGCGCATGTGAGCGGCGGGCAGATCGGCATCGCCATTCTGCTCGGCTGCGGGGCCGTCACGGCCTACAGCGCCTTCGGTTTTCGCAATCCGGACCGCGCCAGCGCGGATCTGGTGCTGGTCTTCACGGCCGTGACGCTGACGCTGCGGCCGATCACCGGGCACATGTCCCAGCAGACCCTCGGCTCGGTGCTGGCGGCGGTGCACGCGCTGGCCGCGGCGGCCTGGTTCGGGGTGCTGCTGGCGCTGGCGCTGACCGTGCGCACCCGGGGCGAATGGGCGACGCTGCTGCCCCGATACTCGAATTGGGCGCTGCCGCTGGTGGTTACGGTGCTGTGCACCGGGGTGATCAACGGGCTGGTGCGGATCGGTGGGCTGTCGCCACTGGTGCATTCCGGATACGGGCGCATTCTGCTGGCGAAGACCGTGGTGCTGTGCCTGCTGGTCGTCACCGGTTGGTGGTGGCGGCGCACCTGGGTGCCGCGGGCCGCCGACCATCGGCTGACGGCGGACGCGTCACTGCGTCGCGCGATCGTGGAGGTGCTGGTGATGGCGCTGGTCTTCGGACTGGCCGGAACGCTGGCCATCACCGCCTGATAGATGGCATGCATCACAAGATCTGCGAATGAAATTGGAACCCGTTACTGTGGCGCGCATGACCGAAGTCAAGATCGTCGCAGACTGCGCCGCCTCGGCCGAATCCGCTTTCGCCTACGTCAACGATTACCGGCACCTGCCGAAATTCATCAATGAGATCAGCGCCTTCACGCCGCTGACCGATCAGGTCGAGGGGGTGGGCGCCACCTTCGACGGCACCATCGCGCTGGGTCCGATCACCCTGCATTCGACCATCCAGATCGTGCGGCACGAGCCCGGATACGCCATTGGCGTGAAGTCGATCAAGGGTTTCGAGATCGAATCCACCTTCCTCTTCCACGACAAGGGCGAGGAATCCTGCACGATCGACGCCATTGTCGACTACCGGGTGCCGGGCGGCATCGCGGGCAAGATCCTCGGCAAGACCATCGAGCCGTTCGTCAAGATCGCCGTGAAGAGCTCGACCCACAACCTGGTCACCCAGGTCTCCGAGTTCCACACCGTCCGCACCAACGCCTAGCTGCCCGGGGTCGCCAAAGCCGCCGACCCCTGTGTCCCCGGTCTCCATTCGACCTCCGTGACGTGCCGGAGGAATAGGCTCGAAGTGAGAGTTATTCGGCTTCGGGTTCGATGGAGAACCAGATGGAACCTCACTGGGCGGCAGCGTATTACCTCGCGAGTGATGCCGATCGAGAGCGGGCGATCGAGGCGCTCAAACAGAATTTTCAGGCCGGGCGGCTCACCGTCGAAGAGCTGTCGGATCGCATTGGGACGGCGCTGAACGCGCGAACCTTCGCGCAACTCGATGTGGTCATGGCCGGATTGCCGTGGCAGCGGGCCAGTCTGCCGGTCTATCCGAATATGCCGCCCTATTCTGCCGCGCCTTTGTATTACGCGCCCGCCGCGCCGCGTTCCAAGGGGATGGGGATCACCTCGTTCGTGCTCGCGGTGCTCGGCTTCTTCTGCGGGCTGACCGCGGTCCCGGCCGTGATCCTCGCACTGGTGGCGCTCACCGACGGCGAGCGGCGCGAGGACCGGGGCTTCGCCATCGCCGGGCTCGCGGTGTAAGTCATGTGGATGACGATCTTCGCCTGGGTGTTCTTCCGTTGAATCTCGCTGTGGCCCTTGCACCCTCACCATAGCCCCGGGCTAGGCCGAGACCGCGCGCTCGAACGCGCGCAGATCCGCCTCGGTCTGACGGAACAGCCAGTAGTCGCCCAGGAAGCCGAGCACGCCCACCACGCACAGGCCGTAGATCGGAACCAGCGCCAGCGACACCTCCTCGGCATTCAGGAAGATCAGGCTGGAGATGACGCCGATCAAGGGAATCGCCACCGCCACCGCCAGATACCGGGTGCAGCGGCGGCTCAGGGCATGCAGCGCGTCGCGATCGCGGGCCGTCTCCCCGTGGGTCAGCAGCCGCGGATAGAAGCAGCGCACCACGAAGAAGGTGACCACGAAGAACGGGTAGGCGACCGATATCGCGCCCGAAACCAGCATCGTCGCAACGAGATTCACAATGTGACCGGGCGGCGCACCGGTGAACACCACCAGCGCGATGGCCGATACCGCGGCCGCGAGCGCCCACCAGGCGAAGGCGACCAAGGCCACCCGGTCACCGTCGACGAGGGCGTCCCGGCGCGCTCGCGACAGCGCCACCGGATCGTAGACGCGGCCGCGCCGCACACCCCGCCAGACTATGAAGGCGCGGCGGCACAGATAGTTGGTCAGCACGACGGCGGCCGGAGTCGCGGTGAGCGCCAAGAGATTTCCGACCACCTGCAGCCGAGCCCGCTCCCCCGGCGAGAACCACAGCGCCCACAGCCCGTGATTGTGCAGGTTCGCGTAGGCCATTCCGAGCAGGTCGCCCAGGAAAGTAGCCACCGTGATCAGGGCCAGCAGCGACCACGGTCCGACCCGGGCCCGCCAGCTGTGCTCCGGCGGATCCACCAGATCGCGGGCGCGCTGATCCAGGCACAACTCCAGCTGCTGAGCCAGGGCCGCACCGGTCGGCCAGCGGTCCTCCCGGTCGGGGGCAAGGCATTTCAGCAGCACCCGGCGCAGCGTGGGCGGGCAGTCGGGCGGCAGGTCGTCGAGATAGCGCGGATCGATCTCGTGCCCGCGCAGCCGCAGCATGCGCTCCAGCGAGGACTCCGAATCGCCCGCGCGGTTCTCGTCGTCGAAGGGGCGACGGCCGGTGAGCAGCTCCCACAGCACCACGCCGAGGGCGTAGATATCGCTGCGGCCGTCGAGATCCTCGGCGGTTTCCGGCAATTGGGGATGACAGGCCGCCAATTGCTCGGGCGACATGTAGGCCAGGGAGCCGCCGAAGTAGGCCAACGGGCTGGTACCCGCCACGTGCAGGCTGAAACTGATATTGAAGTCCGCCAGCTTCGGGCTGCCGTCGGCGGTGAGCAGCACATTGGCGGGCTTGATGTCCCGGTGCAGCACCCCGTTGTCGGAGGCGTAGTCCAGGGCGCGGGCCAACCGACCGCCCAGCCACGCCACGGTTTCCGGCCAGGTCCGCTCCGCCACGGCGGCACGGGTGGGCGATTCGCCGGGTACCAGCCCGCCCTTGTCGCGCATGGCCGCGTCCACGGCCTCCAGCAGCAGCCCGCCGTCGCGCTCCCCCGGCTCCCGGGAACGCACCAGCGCCAATACCTTCGACAGGGTGCCGCCCGGAAGATATTGCATGTACAGCAGTTTCAGTTCCCGCTCGGCCAGCAGCCGCTGATCGAAGACCCGCACGATGTGCTCGTGGTCGAGCTGGGCCAGGGTCTCGGACTCGGTGCCGTGATTCTGCGAGATCTTCACCGCCACCAGGCGTTGCATGGACCGCTGCCGGGCCAGAAACACCCGCGCGAACGCGCCGCTGCCCAATTCCACCAGCAGATCGAAATCGTCCACCCGATCGCCGACCTCGATGCCCTCCAACGCGTGCTGGGCGCGCGGGCGGGCCAGCAGGGTGCTGCGGTAGTCGCGCTCGGCCCATTCGGTGGCGGCGGCCTCGGTCGGATAGCAGCTCACGTCCAGGGCGAAGCCGGAGCGACGCAGCGCGTGGAATTCCTCGTAGGCCAGATCCGGGGGCAGTGGGCCGGAACGCAATTCGTCGAATTCGGCTCGATACTCGGCGAGCCGTTTGGGGAAGTCGTAGCGGATCCAGCGATATTCCAGATCCACCTTGATCAGTTCGATGAGCGCGAGCCGCCGGATCTCCGGTGCGCGCGGCAGGAATTCGGCCAGCCGCGGCGGCGCGCCCGCGTCCTCCCACGCGGCGGTGAATCTCGCGATCACCGACGCCAGCAGGGAGCGGGTCTCGTCGACGGCACCCGAGTCGATCGCCGGTTCCACCTTCATGTCCTCCCCCGACCTGGACTCATCGGGTGCCGTCAGTATGCGCCCGCGACTCCGACTGCACGGTTGAATGCCTCTTGTGGATAGATCGCCGAGCAAGCACGGAGCGCATCGCGCCGACCGCACACGGCCGGTCGCGGGGCCACTAGAGTCGCGGTATGAGTGAGCAGTTTCCGGAACGGATCTGGGGTTCCCGCACGAGTCTCCTTGGCCGGATGGCCAGTTCGTTCGCCGCGACCAAGGTCGGCTCCGCGGTCGTGCGCGCGGTGACCCCGCTGGATCGGAAGGTGCTGGAGCGCACCGCGTGCAAGTACACCGTGCTCGGCCCGATCGGCGCGCCCGTCATCCTGCTCACCACCATCGGCCGCAAGTCCGGGCAGCCGCGCACCACACCCCTGCTGTATGTCCACGACGGCGACACGCTCTATGTGGTCGGCTCCAATTTCGGTCAGGCCCACCACCCGGCGTGGACGGGAAACCTGCTCGCCAATCCGGCCGCCGAGGTCACCATCGCGGGACAGCACATTCCGGTCACCGCCACCCTGGTCACCGATGAGGATCGCAAGCGGGCGATCTTCGAACGCTTCGAGGAGACCACCGAGGCGTACACCGCCTACCGCAATCGCACCGCCCGCGACTTGCGGATATTCGCCCTGACAAGATAGATCGCGTGACCGAATCCGCAGAGACCATCGCGACTGCCGACCTAGCCGACGAGATCGGCCCCAAGATCCGCAGCTGCGACACCCAGTTCATCCAGTTCGGTGGCCGCGAGGCGTTCTCCGGCCGCATCGTGACCATCAAGACGTTCCAGGACAACCTGCTGGTCAAGCAGACCCTCGGGACGCCCGGCGAGGGCCGCGTGCTGGTCGTGGACGGCGGCGCGAGCGTGCACACCGCGCTGGTCGGCGACATCATCGCGGGACGCGGCGTGGACAACGGCTGGGCCGGTGTCGTCGTCAACGGCGCGGTCCGCGACTCGGCCATCCTGCGCACCCTGCCCATCGGCATCAAGGCGCTGGGCACCAATCCGCGCAAGAGCACCCAGATCGAGGGCAATGCCGAGAAGGATGTGGTCGTCGAATTCGGCGGCGTCACCTTCGTGCCGGGCGAGATGCTCTACAGCGACCACGACGGCATCGTGGTGCGCAGCGAGAACTGAGAAAACTCTCGGGAAGTTCGCAGCGGCTGCGGGCGATCACCACCCAGAATGGGAACCCGTGTGCCTTCAGCCGCTCGTGACCCGGGCCTTGTGCCCGGCCAACGCCACCACATCCCCGGCGTGTAGCTGCCGCCCGCGGCGCAGCTCCACCTCGTCGTTGACGCGGACCAGGCCCTGGGCGATCACCGTTTTGGCTTCCGAACCGGAATCGATGAGGTTCGCCAGCTTCAGGAACTGGCCGAGTCGAATGACATCGTCCTCGATCGGGACATCGACAGGATCCGACATGGGGTACATCCTTACCCGCGGCCGCCCCGAGACCAAACGCCGCCCCCACCACCAGCCGCTCCACCGCGGCAATGACCATAGGCCGCACCGCGACAATGACCACCGGCCGCACCGCGGCGACGAGACACGAACCGGGTTCTGAGTGCACATGGGCAAGGGCAACATTCACACTGGTGCGGTGACTTCCACGCAGGACCGGCCGCAGCACGACTCCGACCCGAGACCGGAGCCGCGGTCGCCGGAGGTCCCGCATCGCGGGCACGGCCGCCTGCGCGAGGTACCGCACATCGCGGGCACCGCGCTGGGCGTCTTCTCCGTGCTCTGCTTCGCCTGGTCGATCTCGCCGGGCCTACGCTTCCTGACCTCGCACCTACGCCACTTCGTCGACACCTACTACTTCGACGCACCCGATACCTCGCTGGTGTGGGCGCTGGTGGTGGGGCTGCTCGCGGGCGCGACCGCGAGCCGCAAGCGCATCGCCTGGTGGCTGCTGATCGGCTACATGGCGGCCTACGCCCTGGCCAATTCCCTCGACTTCGCCTCCGAGGGCGACGTCAACGCCTTGGTGGCGTTGATCGTTCACCTCGTGGTGATCGGCGTGCTCATCGCGTCGTGGCCGGAGTTCTACACCCACGTCCAGCGCGGCGCGGTATGGCGCGCACTGGGCGTGCTCGTCGGCGGGCTGACGCTGGGCTGCCTGGTCGGCTGGGGTCTGGTCGAGCTGTTCCCGCACACCCTGCCCGATCACACCGAACGCGCGCTGTGGGCGGTGTCGCGGGTGACCGGCGCGATCCTGGTCTCCAACGACGATTTCGACGGCCGCGCCCCGCATCCGGTGAACCTGCTGCTCGGCCTGTTCGGCGCGATCGCGCTGCTGGCCGCGGTGATCACGCTGTTCCGCTCGCAGCGCTCCTCCAACGCGCTGACCGGGCTCGACGAATCCGCCATTCGCGGGCTGCTGGAACGCTCCGACGTCGAGGACTCGCTGGGCTACTTCGCCACCCGCCGCGACAAGGCCGTGGTCTTCGCGCCCAATGGCAAGGCGGCGCTGACCTACCGCGTCGAACTCGGCGTCTGCCTGGCCTCGGGCGACCCGATCGGGCAGAAGGAGTCCTGGCCACACGCCATCGACGCCTGGCTGCGGCTGGCCGACCAATACGGTTGGGCCCCGGCCGTCATGGGCGCGAGCGAACTCGGCGCGACCGCCTACCGGCGGGCCGGACTCTCGGCGCTGCGCCTGGGCGACGAGGCCATCCTCGAGACCCGCAACTTCTCCCTCGCGGGCGCGGAGATGAAACCGGTCCGGCAGGCCGCCAACCGACTCGCCAAGCAGGGCATCACGGTTCGCGTCCGCCGCCACAAGGAGATCTCCGCCGAGGAGATGCAGGACGTCATGCGCCGCGCGGCCGCCTGGCGCGACACCGAGACCGAACGCGGCTTCTCCATGGCGCTGGACCGACTCGGCGATCCCCTCGACGGCGACTGCCTGCTGGTCGAGGCGGTGGCCCCGAACGGGCAGGTGCTCGGCATGCTGTCGCTGGTCCCGTGGGGCCGCACCGGCGTCTCCCTCGACCTCATGCGCCGCGACCGCACCGGCCCCAACGGGCTCATGGAACTGATGATCTCGCGGCTGGCGCTGAACTCCGACCAGTACGGCATCACCCGAATCTCGTTGAACTTCGCGGTCTTCCGCGCGGTCTTCGAGGAGGGCGGCCGGATCGGCGCGGGACCCGTGCTGCGCCTGTGGCGCGGCGTGCTCATGTTCTTCTCCCGCTGGTACCAGCTCGAGGCGCTGTACCGCTCGAACGTGAAATACCAGCCCGAATGGGTGCCGCGCTTCTCGCTGTTCGAGGAGCGCCGCCACCTGCTGCGGGTGGCCATGGCCAGCGCCCTGGCCGAGGGGTTCCTGCCCCGCATCGGCCGCGACCACGACGCCTCCGCGCACACCGGTCTGCGACCGTCGGTGCCGCCCACCATGACCGGGCTGCACGCCGACGGCAGCACCCCCGACCTGCCACCCGAGGAACTCGAGGAGACCGGCCCGCGCCGCCCCGAACAGGTGCGGGTGCGCATGGACAAGCTGGAGAAACTCCAGGAATCCGGCGTCGAGGCCTATCCGGTCGCCTACCCGCCCACCCACACGGTGGACGCCGCGCGCCACTCCCCGCAGGGCACCACGGTGCGAGTCTGCGGGCGGCTGTTGCGGATTCGCGATTACGGCGGCGTCATCTTCGCCGTGCTGCGCGACTGGTCCGGCGACATCCAGCTGCTCATCGACCGCGGCCGGGTGGGCGCGGAACGCAGCCGGGAGTTCACCGAGTACTTCGACCTCGGCGACCTCATCGAGGTGAGCGGTCAGATCGGGCGCAGCCGCCGCGGCGAACTGTCGCTGCTGGCGCAGGACTGGCGGATGATCGGCAAATGCCTGCACCCGCTGCCGGACAAGTGGAAGGGTCTGGCCGACCCGGAAGCCCGCGTGCGCCAACGGTATGTCGACATGGCCATCAACACCGACATCCGCGAGGTGATGACCAAGCGCAGCGCCGTGGTGCGCTCCCTGCGGGACACGTTGCACGGCTGGGGATTCCTGGAGGTCGAGACCCCCGTGCTGCAGCAGGTGCACGGCGGCGCCAACGCCACCCCGTTCACCACCCACATCAACGCCTACGACCTGGACCTGTACCTGCGCATCGCCCCCGAGCTGTACCTCAAGCGACTGTGCGTGGGCGGCATGGAGAAGGTCTTCGAACTCGGCCGCGTCTTCCGCAACGAGGGCGTGGACTACAGCCACAATCCCGAGTTCACCATCCTGGAAGCCTATGAGGCGCACAGTGATTACGAGCGCATGATGCACGCGTGCCGCCAGCTCATCCAGGAGGCCGCGCTGGCCGCCAACGGCAAGATGGTGGCGCTGCGGCCGGGACCCGACGGCGGCGTCGTCGAGGTGGACATCTCCGGCGACTGGCCGGTCAAGACCGTGCACGGGGCGGTCTCCGACGCCATCGGCGAGACCATCACCCCCGAGACCGACGCCGAACGGCTGCGGCTGCTCTGCGAGAAGGCGGGCGTGCCGTTCCAATTGGGTTGGGACGAAGGGCAGCTCGTGCTCGAGATGTACGAGCACCTGGTGGAGTCGGCGACCCAGGAGCCCACCTTCTACATCGACTTCCCCACCTCCGTCTCCCCGCTCACCCGCGCCCACCGGCACGTCCGCGGCGTCACCGAGCGCTGGGACCTGGTGGCCTGGGGCGTCGAATTGGCCACCGCCTACAGCGAATTGACCGATCCGGTGGAGCAGCGCCGCCGCCTCACCGAACAGTCCATGCTGGCCGCGGGCGGTGACCCGGAGGCCATGGAACTCGACGAGGACTTCCTGCAGGCCCTCGAACACGCCATGCCGCCCACCGGCGGTCTCGGCGTCGGCGTGGACCGGGTGGTCATGCTGCTGATCGGGCGCAGCATTCGCGAAACCCTGCCGTTCCCGCTGGTGAAACCCCGTAACGCGGCCCTGTGATTCCGGGCAAGACCGGGGAAAACCCTGATTGCCGGGGCCGAATCGCCAGCTAATCTGGGACTCGGCCCGGCGTCGGGCACATCGGACGATTGGGGGAATCCCATGTACTACCTAGATCTCATGACCCAGGCGACGCTGCTGGACCATCACGTGTGGACCCACCCGGACACCTGGAACGCCGCCCTCGAGAACACCGCGGCCCGACGCTCCAGCGGTCGGCGCGGCATGGGCTTCTGGGGCTTCCTCGGGGTCTGCTGCATCGGCATCGTGGTGCTGGTGCTGGGCATCGTCTATCTGATGCGCCGCCGGAACAACTGACCCCGACAGGCCGGTGCGGGCGGGGTACGGCACAGTGGTGCTGTGCAGTTGATCCTCGTCCGCCATGCCCAGCCGGAACGCCTCGTGGGATCCACCGGCCCGGCCGACCCGGATCTCACCGCCCTCGGCGTCGAACAGGCGGGCCGCGTCCCCGCCGCCCTGGCCCAGCACCGGATCGCGCGGATCGTGAGCAGCCCGCAGCTGCGGGCGCGCGAAACCGCCCGGCCCACCGCGGAGAAGCTGGGGCTGGACATCGAAATCCTCGACGGGCTGGCCGAATACGATCGCGACCTGCCCCTGTACATCCCGATCGAGGACGCCCAGCGGGAATTCCGCGAGACCTACGAGCGCATCAAGGCCGGATACCTGCCCGAGCAGATCGACGGCGCGGCCTTCGTGCGCCGCGTGTACGCCGCCGTCGACGGCATTGTCGCGGCCGCCGATCCCGGTGAGACCGTGCTGGTGTTCGCGCACGGTGGCGTGATCAATGTGCTGCTGCAGGACGTGCTCGGCCTGGCCCGGCCGCTCACCTTCCCCATCGACTACTGCTCGATCACCCGAATCCTGTACTCACGCACCGGCACCCGCACCGCGGCCACCATCAACGAGAACGGCCACGTCTGGGACCTGCTGCCGCGCGCGCAGCGCCCACGGACCTGAGCCACGGCCCCTACCGAAAGCCGCTCCCGCTTCGAAGCACATCCCCCAAAGCTCTTGGGGAACACCAACTTCTCACTTCTCGCACCGAGGGCCGCTCCCGTCAGGGAGCGGCCCTCGAGATCAAGAGTCCTTCTTACGCGTTGGTGGCGATCCAGTTGTGCATCCAGGTGAGGGCGGTCTGGCCGCCGCCGACCTGGTAGCTGCCGTAGCTGGTGTGGGTGCCGCTGCGGTAGAACTGCTCGAGCTGGTGGGCGTACTCGCTGTCGGTGCCCTCGGCCAGCTGCGCCTGCAGCGTCGGCAGACCGCCCTGGGCCATCAGGTCGTTGATGATCGACCCGAGCTGCAGCTGGGTCTGCCAGGGGTTGAAGTTGTTCGGGTTGCTGGCCTGCGCCAGGAAGCCCGCGAAGCGGGTGACGAAGTCGGTCTGCTCGGTGGAGCAGTACAGATCGCCGATGGCGCACACGGTCCGCACCTTGTCGCTGACCCAGC
Organism: Nocardia sp. CDC160; assembly: GCF_035818795.1. Lineage (NCBI taxonomy): Bacteria > Bacillati > Actinomycetota > Actinomycetes > Mycobacteriales > Nocardiaceae > Nocardia > Nocardia sp. CDC160. Next base: position 1,304,571 of record NZ_JAYKYT010000001.1, read on the forward strand.
CGAAGCCGCCCACGCGCGCCCCGGCCGCACCCGTACCCGGGGCGATCGCACCGATCTGGGCGTCGCTGGGTGAACGGCTCGGATCGGAGATCAGCGCCACGGCCGCGATGCGATCCGGCGGGACCACGCCGTGGCCCGTGCCGATCTCGGCGGCGAGGTCACCGGCCGCGTGGGCACCCTGGCTGTAGCCGGTGATGGCGATCTTGGTGCCCGGGCACCGCTCGCCCATGGCCTGCACCAGGCCGCGGGCATTGTCGACGGCTTCCTTCTTGGATTCGGCGTAAACCGCACCCTCCCAAGGGAAGGCGCGGGCCGCGTAGGTCACATAGTCGACCTCACCGGGCAAGCCATTGGTTACCGCGGCCAGCATGCCGGGCTTGGGATCCTGGTCGTGACCGGTTTCCCAGGTGCCCGGAATGGCCACCGTGTAGAGCGACGGGCACCCGGCGCCCGGGTCGGCCGTAACGGGACCGCTGCCCAGGACGATTCCCGACATGAGCACGCTCGCCGCTGCCCCCGCAGCCGCGACAACATTCTTCAACCGCATACTGCTCCAGTTCACGCTTTGTGCCGGGACCTCTTGCTCGTCCCGATTCCCGATCATGGTGCGATCGCCGGATGACAGTCCGGTGCACTGCGGGTTAACCCAGGTAACCGCCCCGTATGAGTTGCCCGAAACAGACCGTTTGACGAGATCAGCGACACACCGCCGACAAGCATAAAGGGGCCTATGCAGCCGTGCCATACGAGTTCGCGAACTCGTCCGATTTCCGGATCGAAGTTCGTCTCCCGGCCAACTTCCGGCACTCAGTTCTGTAATGCCGCCTCGAGCATCGGCCAGGACCGATGCAGCGCGTCCTGCCAGTACGGCCACGAATGCGTTCCGGCAGGCCGGAATTCGATGTCGGCGGGGATGCCGAGCTCGGTCAGACGGTCGGCGAGGCGATGGGTGCAGCCATTGGTGGCGGCCTCGATGGTGCCGCCCAGGATCAGCCGATCGACCAGCGTGGCCGGACGCCCGGCGATCGCCGGTGCGTCGAGGGTGTCGAACTCGCCGGGCAACCCGGTCGAGCTGGAGATGAACAGTGCCTTGCCGCGCAGACCCTCGGCATTGAGGACCGCGTCGTGCTCCTGCCAGGCAGGGTCGTCCGGGTCACCCCACATATTGCGGATGTCGGCGTCGCCGCGGTCGAGGACCTGCTTGATGTACTGGCGACTGGTCGGGTCGGCGGTGCTGGCGCAGCCGCTGTAGGAGCCGACCGCTCGATACAGATCGGGGGCGTGAATGGCCAGATCCAAGGCCGCGCTCGCGGACATGGAAACGCCCGCAATCGCATTCGCACCCGAGGTGTGCAGCGCCGAATCGATGAGGGGCGGGAGTTCCGAAGTCAGGAAGGTCTGCCATTTGTAGCGACCGAGTTTCGGGTCGTCACGTTCCCAATCGGTGTAATAGGAGAATTTCCCACCGACCGGCGACACCACATTCACATTCTTGTCCGCGAAGAAATGCACGATATCGGTCTGCCGGTACCAGGTGGCCGAATCCTCGCCGCCGCCCGCGCCATTGAGCAGATACAGCGTGGGCCGGGGCACGCTGTTGTCGTACGGGGTGATCACCTGCAGCGTGATCGCCCGATCCATGGCGGCCGAGTAGACGGTGATCTCCTCCTGCCGCTGACCGGGCCGATCGATCGAAATCAGGTGGGCCCCGGCGGGATCCGCCACGGCCGTACCGATGCTCCCGGACGACAGGGTCGCGGTGAGCGCGAGCGCCGACAGCGCGGCCAGCGCCGCGAGTTTACGGGTGAACATCGTTGTCCTATCGATCGATTCGGCCCGGGGCCGCACTCAGCTGCCGATGTACTTGCGGATCGCGTCCGAGAGGATCGTGCTCAGCGAACCGGTCGAGCTGAGCTGGCCGTCGGCCGAGCCGAGACCGTTGTTGCCGAGGCTGCCCAGCACGTCCTCGCCGACGGTGTTGGCGCGGGCGGTGAAGCAGGCGGTCAGGTTGGGCAGTTCGTTGCTCACCCCGACCGTGCCCGCGACGCCGACGCCACCGCTGGTGACCTGTTGGCCCGCGGAGAGATTCGTGGGCACCGGGTAGGTGATGGTGTAGGTCAGCGGGTTGCCGGAGTTCACGAACCAGCCCGTATTGGTGACCTTCCAGCCGCCCGCGTTGGGCTCGGGGGTGACGTCCTCGGTGCGCTCGCCGAGCGCCGCGTGGTAGGCGGTGATGGTGGCCTTGGTCGGGGCGGCGAAGCCGGAGGGCGGGAAGTCGGTGATGGTGTTGACGTACGGATTGCCGATGCCCGTGGTGCCGATGACGATCTTGTAGGTCACGGTGGTGCCGACGCCGATCGAGTCCAGATTGGCGGACTTGTCGTAGGTCATCGTGATGCCCAGCGTGCTGATGTCGTTCTTGGTGGCGTGCGAGCTGATGGCACAGGTCCCATCCGCTGACGCGACTCCGGTTTCCAGAGTGGTGACGCTCAGGCCCGCGGAGACCAGGGCGGCGGCGCTGATGATCGCGGCCGCGCGGCGGTTACGGAACATATTTCTCCTCCAAGTGTCCCGGCAGGTTCTCGGGACCGATCCAGACTTACCGAGCGCTGCGGACGACTCGGAGGTGGATTCCACACGGGGAGTAAGTAAACAGGTGTAACTGGGCCGCTGTCCAGGTTTTGGAAAAACTACTGACTAGTTCTTATTTCACATGCGTTTCGGTCATGAGAAAAGCGCCCCCGGACCGAAGTCCGAGGGCGCTCTTCAGGTTTCAGCTCAGTGCTGATTCACCGATCGACTCAGCGCTGGGCGACCATGGTCGGGGTGATCGGGGACGGCAGCGCCGTCTCACCCTCCAGGTACTTGTCCACCGCGGCGGCCGCGGCGCGACCCTCGGCGATGGCCCACACGATGAGCGACTGGCCGCGGCCCATGTCACCGGCGACGAAGACGCCGGGAACCGTGGTGGCCCAGTCCTTGTCGCGCATGACATTGCCGCGCTGGTCGTAGCCCACGCCCAGACCCTCGAGCAGACCGTGCTTCTGCGGTCCGACGAAGCCCATGGCCAGCAGCACCAGATCGGCCTCGAGGGTGAAGTCGGTGCCCTCGACCTTCTCGAAGCGACCGTTGACCATGGTCACCTCGTGCGCCTGCAGCCCGGTGACCTTGCCGTCGGCACCGATGAAACGCTCGGTGTTGACGGAGAACACGCGCTCGCCGCCCTCCTCGTGGGCCGAGGAGACGCGGTACATGAGCGGGTAGGTCGGCCACGGGGTGGACGCGGCGCGCTCCTCCGGCGGACGCGGCATGATCTCGAACTGGTGGACCGACGCCGCGCCCTGCCGGTGCGAGGTGCCCAGGCAGTCCGCGCCGGTGTCACCGCCACCGATGATGACGACCTTCTTGCCCTTCGCGTTGATGCGCGGCAGGCCGTTCTCGTCGGTGATCGGGTCGCCCAGCTGCACGCGGTTGGCCAGCGGCAGGAACTCCATGGCCTGGTGGATGCCGTCCAGATCGCGGCCCGGGATGGGCAGGTCGCGCGCGATGGTCGCGCCACCGGCCAGCACCACCGCGTCGAACTGCTCGCGCAGCTGCTCGGCGGTGATGTCCACGCCCACGTTCACGCCGGTCTTGAAGATGGTGCCCTCGGCCTCCATCTGCGCCAGACGGCGGTCGATGAAGCGCTTCTCCATCTTGAATTCCGGGATGCCGTAGCGCAGCAGGCCGCCGATGCGGTCGTCGCGCTCGAACACGGTGACGGTGTGGCCCGCGCGGGTCAGCTGCTGGGCGGCGGCCAGACCGGCAGGTCCGGAACCGACCACGGCGACGCGCTTTCCGGTGAGGCGGGTCGGGTAGACCGGGGTGACCCAGCCCTCGTCGAAACCGTTCTCGATGATCTCGACCTCGACCTGCTTGATGGTCACCGGATCCTGGTTGATGCCCAGGACGCAGGACGCCTCGCACGGAGCCGGGCACAGGCGGCCGGTGAACTCCGGGAAGTTGTTGGTCGCGTGCAGACGGTCGAAGCCTTCCTTCCACGCGCCCTTGTACACCAGGTCGTTCCACTCGGGAATCAGGTTCCCGAGCGGGCAGCCGTTGTGGCAGAACGGAATACCGCAGTCCATGCAGCGGCTGGCCTGGGTCTGGAGGGTCTCGTGGGAGAACTTGTCCTCGTAGACCTCCTTCCAGTCCAGCAGGCGAAGCGGCACCGGGCGGCGCTTCGGCAGTTCCCGGCTGGTGTGCTTCAGGAAGCCTTGTGCGTCACCCATTTACGTACTCCTGGTTAGTGCAGTGGAGGTCAGCCACGAGCGGCCTCCATGATGGCTTCGTCCACGTTCCGTCCGGCCTTCTCGGCCTCGGAGATGGCGAGCAGGACCTTCTTGTAGTCGCGCGGCATGACCTTGACGAACTTGGTCACCTGCTGCGCCCAGTCGCCCAGGATGGCGTCCGCCACGGCCGAATCGGTCTCCTCGCGGTGCTGCGCGACGGTGTCCTTGAGCCACTGCGCGTCCTCGGCCGAGAGCTGCTCGATATCGACCAGTTCGGTGTTGAGGTTGGCCTCGAAGGTGCCGTTCGGGTTGTAGACGAACGCGATACCGCCCGACATACCGGCGCCGAAGTTGCGGCCGGTCTCGCCGAGGATGACCACGCGGCCACCGGTCATGTACTCGCAGGCGTGGTCGCCCACGCCCTCGACCACGGCGGTGGCACCCGAGTTGCGGACGGCGAAGCGCTCGCCGACCACACCGCGGATGAAGGCCTGGCCCGAGGTCGCGCCGAACAGCATCACGTTGCCCGCGATGATGTTCTGCTCCGCCACGAACTCGGCGGGCGCGTCGGCCGACGGGCGCACGATGATGCGGCCGCCCGAAAGGCCCTTGCCCACATAGTCGTTGGCGTCGCCGGAGACCCGCAGGGTGATACCGGCCGGGACGAACGCACCGAACGAGTTACCGGCGGAACCGGTGAACGTGATGTCGATGGTGTTGTCCGGCAGGCCGACTCCGCCGTAGAGCTTGGTCACCTCGTGGCCGAGCATGGTGCCGACCGTGCGGTTCACGTTGGTGATCTTGGTTTCGATCTTGACCGGCTTGCCCCGCTCCAGCGCGTCCGCGGCCTCCGCGATGAGCTGGTTGTCCAGCGCCTTGTCCAGGCCGTGGTCCTGGTCCTTGGTGCGGCGACGGTCCTGGAACATGAACGCGGTCTCGACGTCGTCCAGGATGGGCGACAGATCGAGCTTGGCGGCCTTCCAGTGCGCCTTGGCGGCGGTGGTGTCGAGCAGGTCGACCCGGCCGATGGCCTCGTCGAGGGTGCGCAGACCCAGCGACGCCAGCAGCTCGCGGACCTCCTCGGCGATGTAGAGCATGAAGTTCTCGACGAACTCCGGCTTGCCCGTGAAGCGTTCGCGCAGAACGGGGTTCTGGGTCGCGACGCCGACCGGGCAGGTGTCGAGGTGGCAGACGCGCATCATGATGCAGCCCGAAACCACCAGCGGCGCGGTGGCGAAGCCGTACTCTTCCGCACCCAGCAGCGCGGCGATCATGACGTCGCGGCCGGTCTTCATCTGACCGTCCACCTGCACCACGATGCGGTCGCGCAGACCGTTGAGCAGCAGGGTCTGCTGGGTCTCGGCCAGGCCGAGCTCCCAGGGGCCGCCCGCGTGCTTCAACGAGGTGAGCGGCGAGGCGCCGGTGCCACCGTCGTGGCCGGAGATCAGCACCACGTCGGCGTGCGCCTTGGAGACGCCCGCGGCGACGGTGCCGACGCCGGGCTCCGCGACCAGTTTCACGTGAATCCGCGCCTGCGGGTTCGCGTTCTTCAGGTCGTGGATCAGCTGCGCCAGATCCTCGATCGAGTAGATGTCGTGGTGCGGCGGCGGGGAGATCAGGCCGACGCCGGGCGTCGAGTGCCGGACCTCGGCGACCCACGGGTACACCTTGTGGGCCGGAAGCTGGCCGCCCTCACCGGGCTTCGCGCCCTGCGCCATCTTGATCTGGATGTCGGTGCAGTTGGTCAGGTAGTGCGCGGTCACACCGAAGCGACCCGAGGCCACCTGCTTGATCGCGGACCGACGCCAGTCGCCGTTCTCCTCCGGCTCGAAGCGCGCCGGGTGCTCGCCGCCCTCACCGGAGTTCGAGCGACCGCCCAGGCGGTTCATCGCGATGGCGAGCGTCTCGTGCGCCTCGGCCGAGATGGAGCCGTAGGACATCGCGCCCGTGGAGAAGCGCTTCACGATCTCCGACGCGGGCTCGACCTCGTCGATCGGAATCGGGTTGCGGCCCTCGGACTTGAACTTGAACAGACCGCGCAGCGAGGCCAAGCGCTCCGACTGATCGTCGACGAGCTTGGTGTACTCCTTGAAGACCTTGTACTGGCCCGAGCGGGTGGCGTGCTGCAGCTTGAACACCGTGTCCGGGTTGAACAGGTGGTACTCGCCCTCACGCCGCCACTGGTACTCGCCGCCGACCTCGAGCTCGCGGTGCGCGCGCTCATTGCGGTTCTCCAGGAACGCGATTCGATGCCGCTGCGCGACCTCGTCGGCGATGTCGTCCAGGCCGATGCCGTCCAGCGGGGACTTCAGGCCGGTGAAGTACTCGTCGACGAGCTCCTGCGCCAGGCCGACGACCTGGAACAGCTGCGCGCCACGGTAGGAGGCGATGGTGGAGATGCCCATCTTGGACATCACCTTCAGCACGCCCTTGCCCGCGGCCTTGTTGTAGTTGTAGACGGCCTTCTTGTAGTCGGCCGCGAGATCGCCGGTGCTGCCCGGCATCTTCAGCGCGCCGCGCTCGAGCATGTCCTCGATGGACTCGAAGGCCATGTACGGGTTGATGGCCGCCGCGCCGAAGCCGACCAGCATGGCCATGTGGTGCACCTCGCGGGCGTCACCGGCCTCGACCACCAGGCCGACCTTGGTGCGGGTCCGCTCGCGCACCAGGTGGTGGTGCACCGCGGCGGTCAGCAGCAGCGACGGGATCGGGGCCAGCTTCTCGTTCGACTCGCGGTCGGACAGCACGATGATGCGCGCGCCGCCGTCGATCGCGGCCGACACCTGGCGCTGCACGGCCTCGATGGCCTTGCGCAGCCCCTTGCCGCCCTTCTTCACGGGGTAGAGACCGTGCACCACCACCGAACGCAGGTCGGGACGCGACCCGTCGTCATTGATGTGGATGAGCTTGGACAGCTCGTCGTTGTCCAGGATCGGCTGGGTCAGGGTGATCTGACGACAGGACTCCGGGCCCGGGTTCAGCAGGTCGGCCTCCGGGCCGATCATGCTGCGCAGCGAGGTGACGACCTCTTCGCGGATGGCGTCCAGCGGCGGGTTGGTGACCTGCGCGAACAGCTGCGAGAAGTAGTCGAACAGCAGGCGCGGACGCGACGACAGCACCGCGATCGGGGTATCGGTGCCCATCGAGCCGAGCGCCTCGCCACCGGTCTGCGCCATCGGCGAGACCAGCAGGTTCAGTTCCTCGGTGGTGTATCCGAAGATCTGCTGACGGATCAGCACGCGGTCGTGCGACATGTGCACGTGCGGGCGGTCGGGCAGATCGCTCAGCTTGATCGGGCCCTCGTCCAGCCACTGCTGGTACGGGAACTCGGCGGCCAGCGAGGACTTGACCTCGTCATCGGAGATGATGCGGCCCTGCGAGGTGTCGACCAGGAACATGTGGCCGGGCTGCAGGCGCTTCTTGTAGACGACCTTGGCCGGGTCGATGTCCAGCACGCCGACCTCGGAGGCCAGCACGACCAGACCGTCCTCGGTCACCCAGATGCGGCCGGGGCGCAGGCCGTTTCGGTCCAGCACCGCGCCGACGACCGTGCCGTCGGTGAAGCACACGGAGGCCGGGCCGTCCCAGGGCTCCATGAGGAAGGAGTGGTAGCGGTAGAACGCGCGCTGCTCCGGGCTCATGGACTCGTGGCGCTCCCACGCCTCCGGAATCATCATGAGCACGGCGTGCGGCAGGCTGCGCCCGCCCAGGTGCAGCAGCTCGAGCACCTCGTCGAAGCGCGCGGTGTCCGACGCGCCGGGGGTGCAGACCGGGAAGATCTTCTCCAGGCGGTTGTTGCCCTCGGAGTCGGTGCCGAACACATCGGAGTTCAGCAGCGCCTCGCGAGCGCGCATCCAGTTCTCGTTGCCGGAGACGGTGTTGATCTCACCGTTGTGGGCGACGCGCCGGAAGGGGTGCGCCAGCGGCCACGACGGGAAGGTGTTGGTGGAGAAGCGCGAGTGCACGATGCCCAGCGCCGACTCGACCCGGTCGTCCTGCAGGTCCAGGTAGAAGGCCCGCAGCTGCGGGGTGGTGAACATGCCCTTGTAGACGAAGGTCTCACCGGACAGCGACGGGAAGTAGACCGATTCCTTGCCGGTCGCGCCCTCACCGGCGCCCGCCTTGCCGAGCTCGTGCTCGACCCGCTTGCGGATGACGTAGGCGCGCCGCTCCAGGTCCATGCCGGAGAGCTGCTCGGCGGAGTCCTTGGGCGAGGCGATGAAGATCTGCCGGAAGGTCGGCATGGCGTCGCGCGAGAGCGCGCCCAGCGACGAGTCGTCGATCGGGACCTCGCGCCAGCCGAGGACCTCGAGGCCCTCCTCGCGCACGATCTTCTCCACGCCGTAACCCGCGCGGGCGGCCTCGCGGCGGGCCTGCGGGAGGAACGCGATACCCGTGGCGTACGAACCTTCGGCGGGGAGCTCGAAGTCGACGACAGCACGGAAGAACTTGTCCGGGAGCTGGATCAGAATGCCCGCGCCGTCACCCGAGTTGGGTTCGGCACCGGCAGCGCCACGGTGCTCCAGGTTCAGCAATGCCGTAATAGCCTTGTCGACGATGTCGCGGCTGCGGCGGCCGTGCATGTCGACGACGAAAGCGACGCCACACGCGTCGTGCTCGTTCGCCGGGTCATAGAGCCCGATGGAACGGTGACCGTAGCCGGCACCGCCGGCGGGGGACCCGTGGCCAGGAAGTTGCGTCATGCCTCTGCCTTCACAAAAAACAGGCCTTCGAAGAAAAAGGGCCTTCGTCGAACGCCTCCGGTAGGGACTGCGCCCGGACGTTTCGGAGACCAGCGGCGCTGATGGTCACTCCGTGCAGTCAACTTTGCAGTTGTCGACCCGCTTCGATTACCTAGTCGGGTGCTCGGTGGTAACGGAACTCTTACGCGTTCGCCACACACCGCGCCGTTCTCGCCCGCTAGGCTGAGCACCGATCGGGCCTCTGACCGTATGGGGAGTTGTGCCGAATTTGTGTAGTTCGGCGTAAGAGCAAACGATAAGTCAGGACTGGAGCCCAACCAACTTAGGTTGCGCTAATTCCAGCTTCTAGCTGGGCTTCTTCATCGGTCCTCCAACACACGCGCGTTCTCCAGTGTAAAGCAGGGGTGCACGCGCGTTTCAGTTGAGTTCACCACTGCATCGCACGCGCGCGAGGACCACCGACGACCGCTCCGACGCAGCTCCGGACGGCCTCTCACCTGCAATGGAACAGATTTCCCCACAATGGGATCCGGCAAACCGGGCGTTAGGCGGCTAACTTTCCGGACAAGTTCCGTCGCCGCGGTGGCCGCCGGGCCGACATGACCGCACTACCTGCCGACCGTACGGAATTTTTCCTGATTGTGGGATTCAGCACACGCTCAGCAAACCGTAAAACGGTCTCCGGACAGGATTTTCGACTCCGTTCGAGCCGGTCCGCGCGTGATCAACGCCACGTCATACGCCCGAAACATGCCACTGTGAGCCTGGCCACATCCCAGCCGCCGCGGTCGATGGAACCGCGCCGAGCCTGTCACGCTGAGACAACGAATCAGCGACGGTTCAGCGATGGCACGGCGCGAAGCCGAATCACTTGGGACTTAAAGGGATGTGAGTTCCCATGACTGACAAAGCCGCCGGACTCGGCGCGCTGCTGGTCTGGCTGGGCGGGGCACAGCCGCGACTCACCGATCGAGACGACCGCGGGGGCTATACGGTCACCGGCGCGGTGGTGGCGCTGTTCGCGATCACCTCGGGCGTGGTCACGGCCGTGGCCGTGGGTGCCGCGAAGTGGCCCGTCCTCGCCCTGGTGGCGGTCGCGCTCATCGCGACCCTGCTGGTCGGGGCCATCGGCCGGGCGCTGGCCACCGCCGCCACCCCCGATCGGCGTGAGAACCACAGAGCCGTGGCGGAATTCGCCGGTCGCATCGCGGTGGCGGTGCTGGCCGGTGTGGTCATCGCCGAATTGGCCGCCACCGTGGTGTTCTCCGGCACCGTCGACCGCCTGCTCGACGAAACCGCCCAGCGCACCGTGGAATCCGCGCCCGCCGTGGTCACCGCGCGCACCGAGTTCGATCGGGCCAAGACCGATCGCGGCGCGCTGGACCAGCAGATCGTCAAGGCGCAGGCCGATGTCGCCACCGCGCTGAAAATCGCGCGCTGCGAATACAACCCGAGCCAGGACTGCGTCGGCGTCCCGACCACGGGCGTGCCCGGGCGCGGACCCGAGGAACGCACCGCCAACCAGATGCTCGACGACGCGCGTGCCCAACTGACCGCGGCGCAGGCCAAGGTGGACGGGCTCGACGCCAAGGTCACCGAGAAGGACAAGGCCCTCGCCACCGCCCGCAAGGACGCCTACACCGAGGGCGACCGCGGCCTCGGGGCGCGCTGGGTCGCCATGAACGACTACACGACCGGGCACGCCGGACCGCTGGCGCTGCGCCTCGCGCTCGCCGTGCTCACGATCGTGCTGGCCCTGCTGCCGCTGCTGCTGCGCTGGTGGCGGGGCGAGACCGCCTTCGACCGCAGCGTCGCGGTCCGCACCGCCACCGACCGCGTCGACCAGGCCGCCACCACCGCCATTGCCGTCAAACAGGCGCAGGTGCGGGTGGAGACCGAAAACCTGCGCGCCGAACAACAACTCACCGCCGCGCGGCTGGCCGCACACGCCGACACCGCCATCGACCGGGAACGGCAGCGCACCCGCATCATCGCCGCCATCGGCAATCTCGAGATCGGCATCACCGAACCCGCGCAGCGCGCGGTCGCCGAATTCGACAGTGCCACCAGACATGAACTCCCGGCCGCGGCCGGGGATCGAAAGGACAGCACCGTGTCCCAGGAGGGGAACGTGACACAGTCGCCGAATCTGCCCGCCGCACTGACGTCCGGGGCGCTGGCCCCGCTGCCGCCCGGTGGCGCGCTCGCGCCGCACACCCCGGTCGCCGCGCCCGCGTCGGCGAACAAGGGTGGGGGCCTGGAGCTTCCGATCATCGGCACGGTGCCGTTCACCGATACCGCGGCCCGCTGGATCCGGCCGCTGGTTCCGTCCTTCGTGGCCAATGCCATCGACACCGCCACGCACCCGCTGCGCACGGTGCGGCAGGCCTTCGAGGAGGCGGAGGAGATCACCTTCACGCTGCGCCGCACGCGCAAGGTGACGGTGGATTCCCAGGATTCGGCGCAGCCGCAGCAGGTGTACGCCCAGCCGCAGTACGGATATCAGCTGCCGCCGGGTGCACCGCAGCAGGCGCACGCGCAGCGCGTGGCCTCGACCGTGGTGGATCAGCCCTACGCCCAGTACCCCTCGTATCAGGCGCTCCCGCAGGGGCAGGTGGTCGAGCCCGGCCATCCGCTGCCCGCCGGGCCGCGGCAGGACGCGCTGCCGGGTCGCCGCGACCCGGAACTGGACTACCGCAGCCCGCGCGAACTGCCGCCCGGCACAGGCGATTAGGACCGCTTCCCGGTGGCCGCGCGGTAGGCGACGACCGCGGTCAGCAGCAGGATGGCCGCCGTGGACGTGGCCGCCAGATGAATGCCGCTGACGAAGGCGGAGTGCGCCGAATTCAACAGCTCACCGGCCGCGGGTTGCGGTAGGGCACGGGCGGTTTCGACCGCGCCGCCCAGCGACTCGCGCGCCGCGTCCGCCTGGGTGGACGGCACGTGCGACAGGTCCAGGCCGTGGCGGAAGGCCGCCATGACGGCACTGCCCAATACCGCGACACCCAGGGCGATGCCGGTCTCCATGGCCGTCTCGGAGATGGCGGCGGCATTGCCCGCGCGGGCCTCGGGCGCGGTGCTCACGATCATGTCGGAGGACACCGTCAACGCCACACCCTCACCCAGACCGATCAGCAGGAAGCCCACCACGAACGGCGTGACCGAACCCTGCGGATCGGTGGGCAGCAGCCAGTAGAGCGTCGCACCGGCCGCGACCGTCACCAGCGCACCCGCCAATACCGTTGCCGGACGCCACCATCGGACCAGCCAGGCCGCGGCCAGCGCGCCCAGCATGGAGCCGATCGTGCCCGGGATCAGCAGCAGACCGGCCTCCAGCGGCGACTTGCCCAAGACCAGCTGCAGGTACTGCGAACCGAAGAACAGCACACCGGCCAGGGCGAACACCGACAGCAGGTTGGTGAACACGGCGGCCCGGAACAGCGGCATCCGGAACAGGTCGAGGTCGATCAGCGGGGACGCGAGCCCGCGCTGGCGGCGCACGAACACCACACCCGAGACCACGCCGACGGCGGCGATGAACACCAGGTTCAGGCTCGGGCCGTGGGCCGCGAACTCCTTGACCGCGTACACGATCGGGATCAGGGCCAGCATGGACAGTCCGGCACTGATCAGGTCGAAGCGGCCCGGGTTGGGGTCACGCGACTCCGGCACCAGGAACGGGGCCAGCACCAGCAGCAGCGCCATGACCGGCAGGTTCACCAAGAACACCGAGCCCCACCAGAAGTGCTCGAGCATCCAGCCGCCCAGCAGCGGACCGAAGGCCGCGCCGGACGCGGCCATCGCGCCCCAGACGGAAATGGCGAGGGTGCGCTGACGCGCGTCGGCGAACATGGCGCGGATCAGGCCCAGGGTGGCGGGCATCAGGGTCGCACCGGCGACACCCTGCAGAACGCGTGCGGCAATGAGCATTTCGGGATTGACCGCCCAGGCCGCGAGCGCCGAGGCCGCGGCGAAACCGGCCGCGCCGATGAGCAGCAGGCGGCGCCGTCCGATGCGGTCGCCGAGGGTGCCCATGGTGACCAGCAGACCCGCGAGCACGAACGAGTAGACGTCGATGATCCACAGCAGCTGCGGCGTGGTGGGCGTGAGATCCGCGGTGATCGACGGGACCGCGAGATCGAGCACCGTGGCGTCGACGGCGATCAGCAGCAGGGCGAGCGCGAGCACACCGAGCCCGGCCCAATCCCTGGGCCGGGCCTTCGGTGCGGGCGCGGTGCGCCCGGTGCTGGTCACGGGGGTTCCGGAGCGTGCGGTGGTGGTCATCGGCTTTCTCTCTCGAGGTCGTGAACCGTCCAGACGGTACAGTAGGAGTCTGAACCGTCCAGACGGTACAGTCAAGTCTCGTGACCACCCGTGACCCCGCCGGGACCCGTGACCGGATCCTGGACGCGCTCGAAACCCTGCTGCTCGACAAGGGCCTGTCCCAGGTGACCCTGGAGAACGTGGCCGCCACCGCGGGCGTCTCCAAGGGCGGACTGCTCTATCACTTCAAGAGCAAGGACGCGCTAATCGCCGGACTGCTGCGCCGCGTCGGCGACCGCGCCGACGAGCAGGTTCGGCACGCGGTGGCGCAGGGCCGGTCGGTGGCCGAGTGGTACCTGCAGGCCCCGCACCCCGAGGACGAGACCGACGCCGTCGAACTCGCGCTGTATCGATCCATGCTGGCCGCCATGCGGACCGTCGACGCACCCCGCGACACCCCGCAGGCGGAGACCGACCGGGCGCTGACCGAGGTATTGGCCGCCTGGAAGACGGCCCTGGACAACGAGATCGACGATCCGGTCCAGGCCGAGATCGTGCGGCTGGTCGGTGACGGCGTCTATTTGCGTGCCCTGCTCGGCATGCCGCCCATCGACCCGGAGCTGTATCGCCGCGTGGTGGCGCGGTTGCTGTCATCGGGCGACCGAACGCGCTGGTCGGGATAGACTCGGGCGCGTGTTGCCGACCGCCGCCGACTCCGTCGGTTCGCCGACCGGCTCGGTGGGGGGACCGACTTCTACCGAACCGGTGGTTCCGATTCGCCCGATGCAGTTCCGGGAACTGCTGGATCTGCCGTTCGCACTGATCCAGGCGCGGATCAAGACCTTGGCGGCGCTGCTCGGCGTCGCGGTCGCGGTGGCGTCGGTCGTGGCGGTCGCGGGCACCGTGGCGGCGGCGGCGATCACCGACGATTCCGATAGCGGAACCTTCTGGGGCGCACTGCTGGTGACCCTGCTGTGCGCGTGGGCATTGCGCTTGTTCGTACGCGGTGTGACCGTGTCGATCGGACTGTCGGTCGTGCATCGGACATCGGTGAGTTGGCGCGGCGCGCTCGGGCAGCTGACGTCGAAAATCGGTCCGCTGCTGAGCTATCAGGTGATGTACACGCTCATCGGCGTGGGCGTGCTGGCGCTCGGCACTCCCCTGCTCATCACCATTCCGTTCGCGGTGATCTGGCTGGCCTGGCTGCGCGGACGACGCTGCACCCTGGTGCCCCTCGTTTTCGACACCGCCACGGGCTACCGAGCCGCCGCCCGACGCGCCAAAACGCTTGTCGGCGGCACGGAATGGCAGCTGGTCGGTCTCTGGCTCTACCTGCGCGGCCTGCTGCTGGTGCTGCTGGTTCCGGTGCTGGCGCTGCCGCAGTTCATCGCCGACTTCTCCGGTACCCACCGCTGGACGGTGACCGTCCTGATCATTACCGCCGCACTGCTCATGGTGGCGCTGGGCGAGCTGGTGGAATCCGCCACCCAGGTCGTCACCTATGTGGACCGCCGCTGCCGCCGTGAAGCCTGGGACATTCCGGTACCGACCGGGGGCGGCCGATGACCGAGACCGACCGGATTCCGGTCCCGCCCAAGCCCACCCTGGGCCCGGCCGCCGCCCACCTGGCCGCCGCCGAGGAGGCCGCCCGGCGCGGCGATTTCGGTGCGGCACTGCGCGAACGGTATCGCGCGGTCACCCGGGGCCTGGAACAGCGCGGGCTGCTCGCGGAGGAACGGGCGCGCACCGCACGCGAGACCGCCCGGGCCGCCGCCACGTCCGTGCCGGACGCGGGCGAATTGCCCACGGCCGCGCACAGTTTCGACGAGGTCGTCTACGGCGGGCGGTTCGGCACCGAGGCGGAGTACCGGCAACTCGAACGGGCGGACCGGTATTCGATCGCGCCGCCGCCCAAGGACGGCCCGGTCGAGATCACCGAGAAACGCCGGACGCGCAAAACCAAGGCCGCCAAGCAGAAGTCGAAGCGGGAACGCCCGGAACTACCGGAGCTGCTGCGGGATTGGCGGTTCTGGGCCGTCGTCATCGGCATCCTGCTGGTCGTGCTGCTGGTGTACGCGCTGTCGCAGCTCGGGCCCGCGCCCTCGATGCCGCATCCGTCGACCGAGATGCCGAATCCGCCGAGCACACCGCCGCAGCGGCCCGAGGTGCCGCCGCCGAACTTCGGCGAGGGCAGCGATTCCATCTTCCGGACGCTGCCGAACTGGCTCGCCTTCGGCGGCCTGCAATTCCTCATCGCGTGGGCCGCGGTGCTGTGGTGGCGCGGGCGGCGACGCGGCGCGATCGTGCGCGAACCGCTGCCCGTGGAGGCCCCGGCGCAGGAACTGCTGGCCGGACAGGCCGGGCTGTACCGGAAGTCCCGCGACCACGAACACGTGGCGGCCAAACTGCGGGCGGCGTCGCTGCGGCGGCTGCGGCCCGTGCTCGGGCTCACCGCGGAAACCCCGGCGGAGCTGGTGGTGGGTGCCGTGAGCGCGCGCACTGGCATGGACCCGATCGCGGTCCGCGCCGCCCTTTTCGACCCGGTCACCGATCGGGGCACCCTGGAACTCGTGGCCGCACAACTCGAATGGATCGAAGCGGAGGTCTTGTGACCGATCTGACCGAAAACGCCGTGGACAGCACCACCAAGGTCGACGCGGCGGCGCCGACCGCGCAGGACGCGCACCAGGCGCTGCTGGCCCTGCGCGCCGAGATCGGCAAGGCGGTGGTCGGCAACGACCACGCCGTCATGTTCCTGGTGCTGGCCCTGCTGTGCCGCGGTCACGTGCTGCTGGAAGGCGTTCCGGGCGTGGCCAAGACGCTGCTGGTGCGGGCGCTGGCCACCGCGCTGGACCTCGAGCACACCCGTATTCAGTTCACCCCGGACCTGATGCCGGGCGATGTCACCGGATCGCAGATCTACGATCCGCACTCGGCCGAATTCACCTTCCGCCGCGGCCCGGTCTTCACCAATCTGCTGCTGGCCGACGAAATCAACCGCACCCCACCGAAAACCCAGTCCGCGCTGCTGGAATCCATGGAGGAGCGCCAGGTTTCGGTGGACGGTGTGCCGCAGCCGCTGCCGGACCCGTTCGTGGTGGTCGCCACCCAGAACCCGATCGAGCAGGAGGGCACCTATCCGCTGCCGGAGGCGCAGCTGGACCGGTTCCTGTTCAAGGTGGACGTCCAATTGCCCGGGCGCGACGACGAATTCCGGATTCTGCAGCGTCACGCCGCCGGATTCGACCCCCGGGACCTGAACGCGGCCGGACTGCGCCCGGTGGCCACGGCCGCGCACATCGCGGCCGCCCGCGCCGCCGTCGCCCAGGTGGCCATCAGCCCCGAGGTGCTCGCGTACACAGTGGACATCTGCCGGGCCACCCGCACCTCCCCCGCCGTCGCGCACGGCGCGTCCACCCGCGGCGCGACCGCGCTCATGGCGGCCGCGCGCGCCTTCGCCTGGCTGAACGGGCGCGCCTACGTCACCCCCGACGATGTGAAAGCCGTTGCGACCGCGGTGCTCCGGCACCGGCTGCACCTGCGGCCCGAGCACGAGGTGGAGGGCGTGACCGCCGAGGGCGTCATGGCCTCGCTGCTGATGTCCGTCCCCGTTCCGGTCTAGGCCGTGGTCGTCACCGGACGGCTGGCCGCGGCGGCGGTGCTCGCGGCCCTGTTCGTCACCCTGGTGCTGCCGTCGTGGCTCGGCGTCGGCGTGGCCACCCTGGCGCTGGCCGCGCTCATCGCCGTCGATCTGGCCGCCCTGGGATCACCGGGCGCACTGGAGCTTTCGCGGGAGCCGATCACCACCGTGCGCACCGGCCGCAGCATCGAGGTGGAATTGGCGGTGCTCAATACCGGTACACGCACGGCACGCGGCACGCTGTGGGACGACTGGCCGCCGAGCGCGCACGCCCGCCACCGCACCCACGCGCTGAATCTGCCGCCCAACACCAGGATTCGCGTGCACACCGAGTTGACCCCGGACTATCACGGCGACCGGGTGGCCGGTCCGGTGACGCTGCGCCTGCTCGGCCCGCTGGGCGTGGCCGGACGCCAGGTGCGCCGGGAGGTGCCCGCGCGGCTGCGGGCGCTGCCCCCGTTCCGCAGTGAGCGGCTGCTGGCCTCGAAGGTCCGGCAGCTGCAGCAGCTGGAGGGCCGCAACACCACCACGATTCGCGGCCAGGGCACCGAATTCGATTCGTTCCGTGAATATGTGGCGGGCGACGACGTCCGCACCATCGACTGGCGGGCCACCGCGCGCGCCCATGACGTGCTGGTGCGCACCTGGCGGCCGGAGCGCAATCGCCACGTGGTCATGGTGCTGGACACCGGCCGGGTGAGCGCGGGCCGGGTCGGCTCCGCGGGGACGGGCGGCGGTGCGGGCACCCGCCTGGACGCCAGCATCGAGGCGGCCCTGCTGCTGGGCGGGCTCGCGGCCGCGGGCGGCGACTCGGTCGACCTGCTGGCCTACGACCGCCGGGTGCGCACCGAGGTACGCGGCATCGGCGGAAAACGCCTGCAGGTCAAGCTCATGCACGCGCTGGCCGGACTCACCCCCGAACTGGTCGACACCGACTACCAGGGCCTGCTGCGGGCGACGCTGCAGCGGGCCCGCCGCCGCAGCCTGGTGGTCTGGTTCACCCACCTCGATGCCGCGACCGTCCAGGAGGGCCTGCTCCCGGTGCTGCCGGTGCTGGCCGAACGCCATCGCGTGCTGGTGGTCTCGGTGACCGATCCGGAGGTGGCGGCCGCCGCGAACCGGCGCTCGGGCCTGGACGACCTGTATGCCGCGGCCGCCGCCGAGAATGTCATCGCCGAACACGCCGTGGCCCGGGAAACCCTGCGCCGCAGGGGCGTCCGCGTCATTGCCGCCGCACCCGACCGGCTGCCCGAAGCGCTGGCGGACGAATACCTAGAACTCAAGCAGACCGGAGCGCTGTAGCCGGGAGTCCGGGGGGCGCTGACGCCGCCGGGGGACGGGACTGAATCGCCCGGCGCTGCCGCTCGGCCAGCACCGCGCCCAGAATGTGCAGGGGCGGATATCCGTTCGGCGGCGGCGTGCACAGCCGCGCGCACACCGCGATCACCAGTGCCCGCCCCAGCTGATCCTGGACCTCCGGGGTGAGGGTCCGGAAGCGCAGCAGGTACTTGCGCATCGACAACGCCAAATCATCGGGGAGACCGGACATATCGAGCTGCCGCGCCCACCCCGCCAGCCACGGCGGCGGCGCTGCCAGCGCGGCGAAGGGCAGGCGGCTGCGATCGTGCACCACCACGGTCCCCGCCAGCGCGTCCCCGACCCGCCGCGCCTGCGGTGAGCACATCGACACCACGATGGCGATCAGCCCCGTGCCCAGCATCCAGAAGTCCACGATTCCGGCCAGCCCCCGCGTCACCGCGTGCCGGAAGTCGATGGGCCCACCGTCGACGCGCACCACGCGCAGCCCGACCGCCATCTTCCCCACCGACCGCCCGCGCGAGAACGTCTCGAACAGCACCGGATACCCGATCAACGCGCTCACCCCGGCCACCAGCACCGCGGCATCGCGCCACGCCGAATCCGCGCCCGCCCACACCAGCAGCGCGATGAACAGCAGCGTCAACAGGATTCCGATGATGAGCTGGAGGATGAGATCGAGCAGGAACGCGGCCGCCCGGGTCGGAATCCGCGCGATGGGCAGTTCGACGGCGACGGCCTCGCCGGTGGTGAACAAAGCCATGGGTCGTCTTCCTCCGCCGGGTGAGATCGCGATGGATAGCATTCTGTCAGCGTCAGCGCAGGAGGGGTACCGATGGATCTGGACGCCTACACGTTCGTGCACAAGCCCGAATGGGATCGGCTCGACCAACTGGCCTCGCGCGGCAAGCGACTCACCGGCGCGGAGGCCGACGAGCTGGTGCGGCGGTACCGGCTGGCGTCGCAGCAGCTGGCGCGCCTGCAGACCCGCGAGGCGGATCCCGAACTCATCGCCGGACTTTCGGCCGTGCTGACCCGGGCACGGGGTCGCATACTGAGCGCCCGCATCGACACCCTGCGGGAGATCGGCTACTTCTTCACCCACCGCTTCCCCGCCGCCGTGTACCGGGCCTGGTCCTGGTGGGTGTCGGTGGCGTCGGTGTTCCTGATCGGTTCGGCCGCGCTCGGGGCCTGGGTGGCCAATTCCGAGGCCGCGCGCCGACATCTCGGACTGGACACGGATACAGATGCCTTGACACGCCCCGGTGGCGAATTCGAGACCTACTACTACGAGCATTCGCACGACGCGTTCGCCGCCAAGGTGTGGACCAACAACGCGTGGGTGTCGGCCACGGTGCTGTTCCTCGGCGTGCTCATCCTGCCCGCGGTCTACATGCTGTTCATGAACGCGCTGAACCTCGGAATCAGTGCCGGATTGATGGCCGCGGCCGGACGCTTGGGCCCGTTCTTCGGCTGGCTGCTGCCGCACGGAATGCTGGAGCTCACAGCCGTTTTCGTGGCGGGCGGGGCCGGTCTGAAGCTGGGCTGGACGCTGATCGATCCGGGCCGGGAGAGCCGGGCGCGGGCGCTGGCCCGACAGGGCCGGGCGACGGCCGTGATCGCCCTCGGACTGGTGGGCGTGCTGCTGGTTTCCGGCTTCCTGGAGGGCTTCGTGACGCCCAGCGGACTGCCCACCGCACTGCGGGTCGGTATCGGGGCGCTGGCCGAACTCGGCTTCCTCGGCTACGTCCTCGGGCGCGGCAGGATCGCGGTGCGGGAGCTGGAGGCGGCGGATCGCCCGGAGCACATCACGGGCTATTCGATCGAGAAGGGTCCGGAACCGGTTGTGGGAGTGGCGACTTCGTAGTCGCGGAACCGTTCGGATTGAGTTCCACTGGCCGCAGCGAGTCCGGCTCAGCTGCGGCCAGCGTTGCCGATGACTCTACACAATCGTTATGGCTACGCAACCTCCGACTTGCCCCGCAAGCGTATATAGCGACCAGGCGAAACACCCCTTCCCCGTGGGGAACCCGGCAAGATCGCTAATTCTCGGCATCCACTTAGCGGACGGTCTGCCCGAGCCCAGAAAACTAGACTTGCGGTCGCCTTCGGACCCGAGTTTCAACCCCTTGCGCGCGATGCGTTTCGAACCTCGCCGAAAGGTTTGCGAAAAAGGCGCAAGTTTTCCGCTAACCATCGGTTCAACCCACGTTAAGCTGGCGTTTCGTCGCAGCTAGCGCCGTTTGCCCACCGATCGCCACAGATCAAACAAACCGAAAGTTTGTTTGGCACCGTTTTAGCCAAATGATCATCAGGCATTGCCCGGACGTAATCGGACGCATACCCCAAACGGCATCTTCCGGCAAACGATTTTCACCCCCGTGACGGCCCGAAATCACCCTCCGGCAACGCCTCCGGCGACCCTCCCCCACCAGGGTGTGCGATCTTCGTCACATCCGGTTTGACCTGGGAATTTCCGAGTCTCACCGAGCGGAATCCGCGCGGCGAGGACTCGGTCGCGCACACCGGACCGCGAACCCGGCCCGGACATAGCAGAAGGCCCCGATCCATTGGATCGGGGCCTTCTCGGTGGGCGAAGGGGGACTTGAACCCCCACGTCCTTACGGACACTGGCACCTGAAGCCAGCGCGTCTGCCATTCCGCCACTCGCCCGAGCGACGAGAAGAAAGTTATCACGGGGTACGGGCCAAAACGAAATCGCCTGGTTATCGGGGGTACGCGGGCGAGATCGTGATGTAGCTACGACCCGGGAACCTTGGCTCGCCGCCAAGAGTTACAGGTGTGGACGATCGTGGATATCATGCAATCACCGTGTCCCTGCGGCGACACGCCATGTCTGCGTGTTGCCACTTCGGATGCATCGCGCATGCCACGGCCGGTCACGAACGACACGACGCACGCTTCCTCGCGCGGGAGCGTCGAAACCCTGGAAGGGAGGGGGCTCAATGGGGATCGTTTCCCGATTCGAACGCCGTCTCCAGGGGGCTGTCGGGGATGTGTTCGCCCGCGCCTTCGGCGGGAGCGTGGTACCCCAGGAGGTCGAGGCCGCACTGCAGCGTGAGGCCGCCGACCATGTCCAGGATCTCGGCGGGGGCCATCTCTTGGCGCCCAACAGCTACGTCATCACCGTCAACGAGTCCGATCTACGGCAGCTCGTGGCGGGTGAGGGCCAGCCGGAACGCGATCTGGCCGCGCAGGATTACGAGCTCACCAAGCGCGCATTCACCAAACATCTGCAGGATTACATCCGTGAGCAAGGGTGGCAGACCTACGGCGAAGTGCACGTGGAGTTCGAGGCATCCCCTACGCTGCACACCGGACAGTTCAGGACACGCGGCCGGGTGGATCCGGACGCGGGTGGGCGGGCAGGCCCGTCACCGGGACCTGAACGTCCACAACGACCCAACCCGCAACCAGGAGCTGGCCCCATGACGCAGAACTCAGGCTACGACCCAAGCCGTGAGCCCGCGGAGTCCGATCCGCGGAACCGCGGGTACGCGCCCCCGCCTGCGGGCCGCCCCGGGCAGCAGGGGTACGCCGATTACGGCCGCGGTGGCCAGCAGCAGGGCTACGAGCAGGGCGGCTACGGCCAGTCCGAGCAGGGCTACGGCGAGTACCAGAACGGCTACGACTACCAGCAGCAGGGCGGCGGGTACGGCCAGCAGGGCTACGCCGACCAGGGCTACGGGCAGGCGGGCTACGGCCAGTCCGAGCAGGCCTACGGCCAGCAGCCGGGCTACGCCGATCAGGCGTACGGCCAGCAGCACGGCTACGAGCAGGGCTACGCCGACCAGGGCTATGGCCAGCAGGGCTATGCCGAGCCGGGCTACGGCCAGCAGCCGGGCTACGGCCAGCCGGGCTACGCGGACCAGGGCGGCTACGGCCAGCAGGGTTACGCCGAGCCGGGCTACGGCCAGCAGGGTTACGGCCAGCAGGGCTACGACCAGTACCCGGATCAGGCCGGTTACGGCGACGAGCCGGGCTACGGGCAGCCGGGCTACGGCCAGCAGGGCGGCTACGGCGCGGGTGCCGCGCCCGCTCGCGGCGGCTCGAGCTACTCGGCCACGCTGCAGCTGGACGACGGCTCCGGGCGCACCTACCAGTTGCGCGAGGGCAGCAACATCATCGGCCGCGGCCAGGACGCGCACTTCCGACTGCCGGATACCGGAGTTTCCCGGCGGCACATCGAGGTTCGCTGGGACGGCCAGACCGCGATGCTCTCGGACCTCGGTTCGACCAATGGCACGCTGGTCAACGGGTCACCCGTCCAGGATTGGCAGCTGGCCGACGGGGATGTGATCCGCGCCGGACATTCCGAGATCCTGATCCGGATCGTCTGATCCCGTAAGCTCGCGGTGCAGGTCACGATATGGCTAGGAATTCCTCGGTCGTATCGTGATCGCAACCGGTCGACGGCCCTATGATGCTGCCAACACTCGCGGCGGAGTCTGGTCGCGCTAACCAGCAGAGCACCGACGCTGACCAGCAACACACCGGTTGGGGGTCACGGAGCCATACCTCCGTAACTTGCCCGTACCTACGACACGGTCGAACAGGAGGTGGAGCACCGTGCAGGGACTGATCCTGCAATTGACCCGTGCGGGGTTCCTGCTGTTGCTGTGGCTGTTCGTGTGGGCGGTGCTCCGGACCCTGCGCAGCGATATCTACGCGGCATCCGGCCTCCGGGTCGCGCCTCGGGCCGCAGGCGGTTCCGCGGTGCTCCCATCGTTTCGCCGGGGCCAGAAGGGCGCCAAATATCTCGTGGTGACTCAGGGTTCTCTCGCCGGTACCCGTATCTCGCTCGGCACGCAGCCGGTGCTGATCGGGCGTGCCGACGACTCCACTTTGGTCCTCACCGACGACTACGCCTCCACCCGCCACGCGCGGCTGTCTCCGCGCGG
Organism: Nocardia sp. CDC160; assembly: GCF_035818795.1. NCBI lineage: Bacteria > Bacillati > Actinomycetota > Actinomycetes > Mycobacteriales > Nocardiaceae > Nocardia > Nocardia sp. CDC160. The sequence goes on from NZ_JAYKYT010000001.1 coordinate 1,327,687, forward strand.
TGAGGATTGGTATGTCGAGGATCTCGGTTCCACCAATGGGACCTACCTCGACCGGTCGAAGGTCACCACTCCGGTGCGAGTTCCGCTCGGCACCCCTGTCCGTGTCGGCAAGACAGTGATCGAGCTGCGATCGTGACTCTTGTTCTCCGCTACGCAGCGCGTAGCGACCGTGGTCTCGTCCGAGCCAACAACGAGGATTCCGTCTACGCGGGCGCGCGACTGCTCGCGCTGGCCGACGGCATGGGCGGCCACGCCGCCGGTGAGGTCGCCTCGCAGCTGATGATCGCCGCGCTGGCGCATCTGGACGACGACGAACCCGGAGACGATCTGCTCGGCAAGCTCAATCGTGCTGTGCACGAGGGCAATGCCGCCATCGCCGACCAGGTCGAGGAGGAGCCGGAACTCGACGGCATGGGCACCACGCTCACCGCCATCCTGTTCGCCGGGCGCAAACTCGGCCTCGCCCACATCGGCGACTCCCGCGCCTACATGCTCCGCGAGGGTCAGCTGACCCAGATCACCCGCGACGACACCTTCGTGCAGTCGCTGGTGGACGAGGGCCGAATCACGCCGGAGCAGGCCCACACTCATCCGCAGCGCTCGCTCATCATGCGCGCGCTGACCGGCAACGAGATCGATCCCACCCTGGTGGTGCGCGAGGCGCGGGCCGGGGACCGGTACCTGCTGTGCTCGGACGGTCTCTCGGACGTGGTCAGCGACGAGACCATCGCCAACACCCTGCGCGAGGGCACCACCGACGAGGCGGCGGACCGGCTCATCGAATTGGCCCTGCGCAGTGGCGGTCCCGACAATGTGACCGTGGTGGTCGCCGACGTCATCGACCTGGACTACGGCCAGAGCCACCCCATCGTGGCGGGCGCGGCGTCGGGTGAGGACGAGGACACGCCCCCGCCGAACACCGCCGCGGGCCGGGCCGCCGCCATGCGCCCGCCGCGCGCCACCCCGCGCCGCGCGATGCAGACGCCCGAACCCGAACCGCCCAAGAAGAGTCACAAGCTGCGCTGGCTGGCGCTCTCGCTGGCCCTGCTGGTGGCCGTGGGCGCGGGTCTCACGGTGGGCTACAACATGATTCGCAGCAACTACTACGTCGGCGTGGACGGCGAGAAGGTGGTCGTGCTGCGCGGCCTGCCCGGTTCGGTGCTGGGCTACTCGATTCGCGATGTGGATCAGGTCGGATGTGTCACGCGCGCGGGCGAATTGACGCTGACCGGGGCCGGTGACAAGTTTCCCGCCGGGTGCGCCCAGTTGACCCGCAACGATCTTCGCCCCAGCGGCCGGGATTCGGTCGACAAGGGTCTGCCGCCGGGCTCGCGCGACGATGCCGTGAAGCAGATCCGCAATCTGGTGCAGACCGAGCTGCTGCCGCCGTGTGAGAAGCCGCAGCCGCCCGCGCCGAGCACCCCGGTGCCCCCGCCCGCCACCGACCCGAATCAGCCGGGCGGCGCGGTCACCACCACGCCCGCCGCGCCGACCACCCCGGCCACGCCCGGCGGCCTCACCGGCGGTGAGCGCACCGGCGAGCCCCACACCCTGGAACCCCACAAGTCCGACCAGCCGACCGCTCCTGTCACCACCACCACGGCTCCGCAGACTCCGGGGCAGAACTGCAGGATGGCGGACTGATGTCCGCACCGGCACCGCCGTCCACTGGGGCCTTCCCCAGTCCGCCCGGCGGATTCGCTCCTGCGCCGCCGCCCGCCACCCGGCGCAATGTCGAGTTGTTGCTGCTGGGTCTGGCCGCCGTCATCACGACGGTGTCGCTGGTGCTGGTGGAGGCCAGTCAGGAGCAGGCGATCACCTGGGAGATCGCCAAACTCGGTGCCGCGTATCTGGCCCTGTTCGGTGTCGCGCATCTGGCGGTGCGGCGGTTCGCGGCCTTCGCGGATCCCCTCCTACTACCGATCGCGGCGCTGCTGAACGGGTTGGGCCTGGTGATCATTCACCGCGTCGACCTAGCACAGGCCCAGGACGCCGCCTTCGCCTCCCTGCCCATCCCCTCCCCCGACGCCAACCAGCAGGTGCTGTGGACGGGGTTGGGGATGGTGGTTTTCATGGGGTTGTTGATCGCGCTGCGGGACTACCGGAGCCTGGCCCGCTACGCCTACACCCTCGGGCTGATCGGCGTGATCGCGCTGGCACTGCCCGCGGTGCTGCCGGATCGGTATTCGATGGTGAACGGCGCGAAGATCTGGATTCGCCTGCCCGGCTTCAGCGTTCAGCCCGGCGAGTTCGCCAAGATCGCGCTGATCGTGTTCTTCGCGGGCGTGCTGGTGTCCAAGCGCGACCTGTTCACCGGTGCGGGCAAGCACGTGTTCGGCATGGAGTTGCCGCGCATGCGCGATATGGGTCCGGTGCTGCTGGTGTGGATGCTCTCGGTGGGCGTGCTGGTGGTGGAGAAGGATCTGGGCACCTGCCTGCTGATCTTCTGCACGGTGCTGTGCATGCTCTACATCGCGACCGAGCGGGTGGGCTGGGTCGTGGTCGGCATGGTGCTGCTGATGATCGGATTCGTGTTCGCCTACAACATGTTCGGGCATGTGCGGGTGCGGGTGGAGACCTGGCTGCATCCCTTCGCCGACTACTCCAATACCGGCTATCAGATCTCGCAGTCGCTGTTCGGGCTGGCCACCGGCGGATTGGCCGGGACCGGGCTGGGTAGCGGGCGGCCCTCGCAGGTGCCGTTCGCCAAGACCGACTTCATCATCTCCGCGATCGGGGAGGAGCTCGGCCTGATCGGGCTGACCGCCATCCTGATGTTGTTCTGCGTGTTCACCATTCGCGGCATCCGCACCGCGCTGGCCATTCGCGACAGTTTCGGCAAGCTGCTGGCCGCGGGTCTGGCCTTCACCATCGCCATCCAGGTGTTCGTGGTGGTCGGCGGTGTCACCAAGCTGATTCCGCTGACCGGTCTCACCACGCCGTTCATGTCCTACGGCGGTTCGTCGTTGCTGGCCAACTACGTGCTGCTGGGTCTGCTGATCAAGGTGTCCGACGCCGCGCGGCGTCCGGCCCCCGCGCGCAAGCGGGCCGAGCCGGTCGTCCCGATCGCCGACGCGTCGACGCAATTGCTGCGCAAGGTAGAGGGGGGTGCCGCGTGAACACGCCTCTGCGCCGGGTGGCGCTGGCGGTCATGGTGATGATCGTCGCGCTGCTGGCCAATGCCACCTACGTGCAGGTGTTCAAGGCGGACAGCCTGCGCAACGATCCGCGCAATGTGCGCGTCCTGTTGGACGAGTACGCGCGTCAGCGCGGCCAGATCTCCGCCTCCGGCACGGTGCTGGCGAGTTCGGTGGCCACCGACGACCGCTACAAGTACCTGCGCACCTACCCGACCGATCCGCTGGCCTACGCGCCCGCCACCGGCTACTACTCGATGCAGTACGGCAGCAACGGGCTCGAGCACGCCGAGGATTCGGTGCTGAACGGTTCGGACAACAGCCTTTTCGGGCGACGGCTCATCGATATGATCTCCGGCCGGGATCCGCGCGGCGGCAATGTGGTGACCACGCTCAACCCGGTCATGCAGAAGGTGGCCTACGAGCAGCTGACCGCCAAGAACCTGACCGGTTCGGTGGTGGCCATCGAGCCGAGCACCGGTCGCATCCTGACAATGGTGTCCACGCCGTCGTACGACCCGAACCTGCTGGCCGGGCACGATGGCGCGGCGACCCAGAAGACCTGGGAGCAGCTGCAGCAGGATCCGCGCCAGCCCATGCTGAATCGCGCCGTGTCGCAGACCTATCCGCCGGGTTCGACCTTCAAGGTGATCGTGACCGCGGCCGCGCTGTCCAATGGCATCGCCAAGCCGGACGATCAGTTCACCGCCGCGCCGCGCATCACGCTGCCCGACACCGCCACCACGCTGGAGAACTACAACGGCAGCCACTGCGGTCCCGGCGACGCCCAAACCGCTTCTCTCACCGAGGCTTTCAAGTACTCGTGTAACACCGCCTTCGCGGAGCTCGGTATGAAGGTGGGCGCGGCCAAACTCAAGGACGAGGCCAACGCGTTCGGAATCGGGACCCAGCATCCCAATATTCCGATCCCGTGGGCGGACAGCACCGTCGGCACCATTCCCGACAGTGCGGCCATGGCCCAGTCCAGCATCGGACAGCGCGATGTGGCGCTCACCCCGCTCGACAACGCGGTCGTCGCGGCCACCATCGCCAATGGCGGCGTGCGGATGAAGCCGTATCTGGTGGACCAGCTGCAGGCGCCCGACCTGAGCACGCTGGAGACCACCAAGCCGACCTCGGTGGGTCAGGCGGTCACCCCGCAGGTGGCAACCCAGATCACCAATCTGATGCTGGAGTCGGAGAAGAACACACAGGGAGGGACTCAGCCGCGCTCGTACCAGATCGCGTCCAAGACCGGTACGGCCGAGCACGGCAACGATCCGCGCAACACCCCGCCGCATGCCTGGTACATCGCCTTCGCACCGGCGCAGAACCCGAAGATCGCGATCGCGGTGATCGTGGAGAACGGTGGCGACCGCGCCCTGGCCGCGACGGGCGGCTCCGTCGCCGCGCCGATCGCCCGGGCGGTGCTGGACGCCGGGCTGGGGGGCTGAACGACATGAAAGTGCAAGGTAGACAGGGTCGAGAATGCTGAACAACGGTGCGATGATCGCGGACCGGTACCGGCTGCAGCGGCTGATCGCCACCGGCGGCATGGGCCAGGTCTGGGAAGCGCTGGACACCCGGCTGGACCGCCGGGTCGCGGTGAAGGTGCTCAAGGCGGAGTTCTCCACGGATCCGACCTTCCGGCAGCGTTTCCGTACCGAGGCGCGGACCACCGCGCAGCTGAACCACCCCGGCATCGCGAGCATCTACGACTACGGCGAGACCCAGGACCCGTCCGGCGGCGAGATCGCCTACCTGGTCATGGAATACGTGCAGGGCGAACCGCTCAACGCGGTGCTGTCCCGGCTCAACCGGCTCTCGGTCGCGCAGGGTCTGGACATGCTCGAGCAGACCGGGCGCGCCTTGCAGGTCGCGCATCAGGCGGGGGTCGTGCACCGGGATGTGAAGCCGGGCAACATTCTCGTGACGCCGACCGGTCAGGTGAAGATCACCGACTTCGGCATCGCCAAGGCCGTGGACGCCTCCCCGGTCACCAAGACCGGCATGGTGATGGGCACCGCCCAGTACATCGCGCCCGAGCAGGCCACCGGCGAGGACGCCACCGCCGCCTCGGACGTGTACTCCCTCGGCGTGGTCGGCTACGAAGCCTTCTCGGGCGCACGGCCGTTCACCGGTGACGGCGCGCTGACGGTGGCCATGAAGCACGTGCGGGAGACCCCGCCGCCGCTGCCCGCCGATCTGCCGCCGAACGTCCGTGAGCTCATCGAGATCACCATGGCCAAGAATCCGGCCCAGCGCTACGCCGACGGCGGCGAGTTCGCCGACGCGGTGGCCGCGGTGCGCTCGGGCCGCAGACCCACCCCGCCCGGCGGAATTCCCATGGCGCCGTCCATGACCGGGGCCACCCGGGTGCTGCCGCCCGGGCCGACCATGATCATTCCGGGGGCCCGGGCCGATCAGGCCACCACGCGCTACGCGCCGCCGCCGCAGGCCGTGCGGCCGCCGATCGCGCCGACCGGGTCCACCACCGTGATGTCCGGTCCGCGCACGCCGGTGGGTCCGATGACCTTCACCGGCGCGGACGACAAGACCGGCGGCGGTCGGTTCACCAATGGTCAGAAGGCGATGGCCGGTCTGGCCGTCGGTGCGCTGATCCTCCTCGCCGGTGTCGGGATCGTCTTGGCCAGCAGCAATACTCACGAGTCCACGCCGCCCGCGCGGACCAGCGCGGTGGTCGCCCCGCCGGTGGCGACGCCGAGCACCACCACGCCGACACCGACCACCACGACGCGCGAACGTCCGGTGCCGCCGCCCCCGGTGACGACCTACGAGCCGCCGCCGACCACCACGCCCGAGCCGACGACCACGCCGCCGCCGACCACCACCACACCGCAGAAGACCACGACCACCGCGCCGACCACGACCTCGCAGCGACCGACCACCACCGCTCGCTGGCCCTGGCAGCAGGGCGACATACCATCATGGCCAGTGACTCCCGGTGCGAACCCCGGCGGCGCGAACCCGGGTGGCGGTGTGAGTCCGGGCAGTGACCGCAGTCCGATGTACCAGGACCCCTATTCATCCACAGTCCCGCAGCAAGGATTGCCATGACGACCCCGAAGAACCTCTCCTCCCGCTACGAGCTGGGCGAGATCATCGGGTTCGGCGGCATGTCCGAGGTCCACAAGGCTCGGGATCTGCGGCTCGGCCGCGATGTCGCGATCAAGGTGCTGCGCGCCGACCTGGCCCGCGACCCCACGTTCTATCTGCGCTTCAAGCGCGAGGCGCAGAACGCGGCCGCCCTGAACCATCCGGCCATCGTGGCGGTGTACGACACCGGCGAGGCCGAGGTGGACGGCGGCCCGCTGCCCTACATCGTCATGGAGTACGTGGACGGTGACACCCTGCGCGACATCGTGCGCGGCAAGGGTCCGCTGCCGCCCCGGCGCGCCATGGAGGTCATCGCCGATGTGTGTGCGGCGCTGGACTTCTCGCACCGCAACGGCATCGTCCACCGGGACATGAAGCCCGCCAACATCATGATCAACCGGGCGGGCGCGGTGAAGGTGATGGACTTCGGCATCGCCCGCGCCATCGCCGACAGCTCCAATCCCATGACGCAGACGGCGGCCGTCATCGGCACCGCCCAGTACCTCTCGCCGGAGCAGGCCCGCGGCGAGCAGGTGGACGCCCGCTCGGACGTGTACTCGGTGGGCTGTGTGCTCTACGAGATCCTCACCGGCGAACCGCCTTTCACCGGCGATTCCCCGGTCGCGGTGGCCTACCAGCACGTGCGGGAGGATCCGCGGCTGCCGTCGCAGGTGCATCCGGGCGTGCCGCGCGAACTCGACTCGGTGATTCTCAAGGCCATGAGCAAGAACCCGGCCAACCGGTATCAGACGGCCGCGGAAATGCGCGCCGACCTGATCCGGGTGCTGGGCGGGCAGAAGCCCACCGCGCCCATGATCATGACCGACGAGGACCGCAGCTTCGACGACGAACTGCCGCCGCCGCGCAGCTACCGCACCGTCGAACGCCGCGACGACACCACCGAACAGGAGATCGTCGAGGCGAATCCGCGCCGCCGCACCGCGCTCATCGCCATCCTGGCCGCGGCCGCCGTCGCGGTGGTGGGCGTGCTGGGCTGGATGCTCATCGGGCCGGGCTCGCGGCCGGATCAGGTCACGGTGCCGGACGTGGCCAATCAGAATTATCAGCTGGCGCAACGGGATCTGGAGAAGGCCGGTTTCACGGTCGCCATCCAGCAGAAGAACGATCCCAAGGTGGCGCAGGGCAATGTCATCGCCACCCAGCCGCTGGGCGGTTCCCGGGTCGCCAAGGGCAGCACCGTCACCATTCAGGTGTCGGCCGGGCCGCAGCAGGTGCCGGTGCCGAAGCTGGCCGGGCTCACCCAGCAGCAGGCCGAGCAGACCCTGAATTCGCAAGGGCTGCGCCTGAATCCGGATGTGAAGCACGAGGCATCGGCCGCCGAGGACAAGGACAAGGTCGTCTCGCAGACCCCCGACGCGGGACAGAAGGCCGACTCCGACAGCCAGATCACCATCACCCTCGGCTCCGGCCCGGACAAGGTGCGGGTGCCCGATGTGGTGGGCCAGAGCATCGATGTCGCGCAGTCCACGCTGGCCGACACCGCCGGATTCAAGGTGACCGTCCAGGAGGTGCCGAACAACCAGCCCAAGGGCACGGTCATCGCCACCAATCCGGCCGCGGGCACCCAGGCCGACAAGGGGTCCAGCATTACCGTGCAGGTCTCCAGCGGCGACCAGTTGACCATGCCGGATCTACGCGGCCTGACCCCGGCGCAGGCCGTGGACATGTTGCGGCAGAAGGGCTGGAACGGTCAGATGAGCCAGAACACCATGAGCACGCTGAACGCGGGCGAGGTGGGGCGCATCCTGGCCCAGCAGCCCACCGCGGGCTCGGCGCTGGGCAAGACGCAGACCGTGACGATCACGACCGGTGTGCTGTCGCTCGGCCCGCCGTGATGCCGTCGTCCTGATGTGCAGCGCAAGGGGTCCCGGGCATTGCCCGGGGCCCCTTGTTTCATGTGAAACCTTCGCGATTGAAAACTAAAGGCGCAGATGCCGGTTCATCGACATCGCCTCGTCGGCCAGATCGTCCAGTTCGACGACCTCCACCCCGTGCTCGCGCAGCTTCTCCACGCCCACACAGTTGTCGACGAAGGTGGCGGGCTCGCGCCAGGCGATGACCACCCGCCGAATCCCCGCCGCCAGAATGCGATCCGTGCACGGCGACCGATCCTGACTGGCACGCTGCGAGCAGGGTTCCAGGGTGCTGTAGAGGGTGGCGTGCGGCAGCCGCGGATCGTCCGGCTCCAGCTTGTTCAGCGCCGATTCCTCCGCGTGCACCTTCTCATCGGTCTCCCGCGACCAACCGTGCTCGATCTCCACCCCGTCCGCGCCCACGATCACCGCGCCCACCGCGAAGGCGGTATCGCTGTGCGGGCACAGCCGTGCCAGACCGATGGCATGGCGCATCCATCCGCGATCCAGGCGCGCCTCATCCGACATCGGAATCCTCCTTGGGCAGATAGCGCAGCAACGCGATATCACCGATGCGGCCGACATCGGCCAACTGCATACGGTGATTCGGCCCGCCCGGGAAGGCGGCGGGCCCGAGAAAGCGCGGGGCCGCCGGATCACCGACCACCAAAGGCGCGACGGCCATCCAGATCTCATCGGCCAGACCGGCGGACAGCAACGCGGTGTGGATGGAACCGCCGCCCTCGACCATGAGCCGCGCGACACCGCGTTTGCCCAGATCGTCGAGGAGTTCCCCGAAATCGATTGCCGCGCCCAGGGATACGACCTCGGCCAAGCCGTGCAAGGTGTCACCGATCCGGACGGCCCCGGAATCGGTGGTGTAGACCAGCCGTTCACCGCCGCTGTGCCAGAAGCGCAGCGCCGGATCGAGATCGCCACCGGCGGTGACGATCACGCGCACCGGGTGGTCCGGCTTGCCCGCCGCGACCCGATGCAGCCGCCGGTCGGCGCTATTGACCAGCAGGCGCGGATTGTCCCGCCGCAGGGTTTCCGCGCCGATGAGGATGGCATCCGAGTCGGCGCGCAGGGCATCCACGCGATCGAAATCGGCCGCGTTGGAGAGCATCAGGCGATCCGGGCTCGCGTCGTCGATGTACCCGTCGATGCTGACGGCCACCGACAACATGACATGCGGCCTCATGACGCCAGCGCCGCTACCTCCGCCTCCAGGGTCTGCACCAGTCCCTCCGCCGGACGCGCGCCGCACACGCCCAGCCAGTTGGCGAGCATGCGGTGCCCGCCCTGGGTGAGCACGGATTCGGGGTGGAACTGCACACCGTGGATGGGCAGATCGCGATGCCGCAGGGCCATGACGATGCCGGATTCGGTGCGGCCCAGCACCTCCAGCTCCGGCGGCATGGTCTCCTCGAGGACGGTCAACGAGTGGTAGCGGGTGGCGGTGAAGGGGTCGGGCAGCCCGGCCAGCACGCCCGCGCCGATGTGGAAGACCTCACTGGTCTTGCCGTGCAGCAGTTCGGGGGCGCGGGTCACGGTCGCGCCGAACGCCTCACCGATGGCCTGATGCCCCAGGCACACCCCGAGCAGTGGGGTGCCGTGCTTCGCGGCGGCGTGCACCAGCGGAATGCTCGCGCCCGCGCGATCCGGACTGCCCGGCCCGGGGCTGATCAACACCCCGTCGAAATCCCGCACGACCTGATCCACATCCGCGAGCCGATCATCGTCGTTGCGCCAGACCTCGGCATCCACACCCAACTGTCCGAGATACTGAACCAGGTTGAACACGAAGCTGTCGTAGTTGTCGACGACCAGTACACGCATGATTCGAGAGTAGTTGCCCCGGCGCGCGCCGTCGCATGCAATACCGCCGAACCGTGTCACCACAATCGCCGGGACTCCCCGGCGACGCTTTCCACAGCGTTGCCGGGATAATGTCTACGCAGACAGAACGCCGATAACGAGGACGTCATGCCTAAGTCGAAGGTCCGGAAGAAGACGGATTACACGATCAACCCGTCCAGCCGCACGCCCGTGCGCGTGAAATCGGCCGGTCCGTCGCCGGTTTGGTACGTGGCCATCATGCTGGGCTTCATGCTGGCGGGGCTGGCCTGGCTGCTGGTCTACTACCTGGCCAATGAGCACATCGGCTGGATGAGCGATCTGGGCGCGTGGAACTTCCTGATCGGTTTCGGCCTCATGGTGGTCGGCCTGATCATGACCATGCGCTGGCGTTAACTCTCCGCGTGAGTGTCTTACATCATTGTTATTCATACACACCTGTGGATGACCTTGTGGACAACTCGAGGAGGGAGTGGGGACAGTGACAGCGACCGATCCCTCCTCCCGCCTGGCCTGGTCCACCCCCGGGGCCGCGCTCGCGGCCTGCGGCATCGGCGGCATCGCGCTGGCCGTGGCCGCTTTTCTCTCGAACGACGGTCCCGGCCGCCTGCTCATCGGGCTGGCCGCGCTGGGGCTGCTCTTCCTGACCGGCATGGGTCTGCGGCAGCGGCCGCGGCTCTCGGTCGAACCCGGTAACCCTGTGCATATCGTGGTGCGCGGACTGGCCGGGCCGCAGCGCTACACACCCCAGCAGATCCTCCGCGTCCGCGTGGTGAACTATCGGCGACTCGGTCGCCGCATGCCCATGCTGGAGATGGACGTGGATCACGACGGGGACGAGAAGCTCATCATCTTCGGCCGCTGGGATCTGGGCGCGCACCCCGAGGACGTGCTCGAGGTGCTGCGCATTCACCTGTCGCGCTAGACAGGCAGGTACGGGAGCACCGGCCCCGAGGGCGCGGTGAGCACCGCGACCAGGATCGCGATCACACCGACCGCGGCGACCGCCGCCCAGCCGATGTTCATGGCCGTCTTGGGGTTTCGCGCCCCCGCCCACCTCGGGAGGTAGAGGACGCCGGTGGTGGCGACCGTCCCGGCCAGCAGGCCACCCAGGTGCGCCCAGATCGAGATGCCCGGCACCGCGAAGGTGATGAACAGGTTGATCACCAGCAGAACGGCGATCTGGGTGAGGTTCTGCCGGGTGCGGAGCATGATCACGGCCACCGCGCCGAAAATGCCGAAGATCGCGCCCGACGCGCCGCCGGAATGGCTCTGCGCACCGTAGAGCGCGATCACCGCCGCCGAACCGCCCAGCAGCGACACCAGATAGACGGCCAGAAACCGCGCCCGCCCCAAGGCCACCTCGCAGTAGGGCCCGAGCATGTAGAGCGAGAACATGTTGGCCAGCAGGTGAATCGGACCGTAGTGCACGAATCCGGAGGTGATCACCCGGAACCATTCGCCATTGCCGACCTGGACGGGCACCAGTTCCAGGCTTCGGAGCAGGCTCGAGAGATCGTTGTTCGTCACGCTCTTCGCCTGGAAGGCGGTGGCGGCGAAGACAATCACATTGATCGCGATCAGCGCGTAGGTGACGTACGGGGTCGGTATCCGCGACACCTGTGTCCCGGCCGCGTTGCGCACCGGTCGAATGTCACTGCGTCCCTGCCGCACACACTCCACGCAGTGCTGTCCGACCGCGGCGGCGGTCAGACACTCCGGGCAGGCCGGTCGCCCGCACCTGGTGCAGGCCAGACCGGTGGGCCGGTCCGGGTGGCGGTAGCAGGTCGGTGCGGGCGGCTGGGGCTGCATGGGAATTCTCTTCGGGTCCGGCGTCGAGTCAGGAGATGGTGATGCTGTTGATCACGACCTCGTCCTTGGGCCGGTCGTTGCGGTCGGTGGCGGTCGCGGCGATGGCGTCGACCACCTTGCGGGAATCGGGGTCGAGGACCTCACCGAAGATGGTGTGCCGCCGGTTCAGGTGCGGTTGCGCGCCGACGGTGATGAAGAACTGGGAGCCGTTGGTGCCCGGTCCGGCATTGGCCATGGCCAGCAGGTAGCCGCGGTCGAAGCGCAGTTCCGGGTGGAACTCGTCCTTGAATTCGTAGCCGGGCCCGCCGCGGCCGGTGCCGGTCGGGTCGCCGCCCTGAATCATGAATCCGTCGATCACCCGGTGGAAGACCGCGCCGTCGTAGAACGGGCCCGAGTCGGTCCCGGACGCGTTCTTGGTGGTGTACGGCGCGGAACCGTCGGCCAGGCCGATGAAGTTCGCGACCGTCTTGGGGGCGTGGTTACCGAAGAGCGAGATCTTGATGTCCCCGTGGTTGGTGTGCAGCGTGGCCACGGCGGTCTGATTCGGTGAGGTCACGCCCGCCATCGTAGGTGCAGGCCGGATCTACACCCCGAATCGGCACACTCCCAGCAGCCGGAATCGCCGCACACTGTGATTCCCTGCCCGAATTCGGGCAGAAAAGTGGCGGAACTGGTCGCGGCATGGCAAGTTCGGTCGGGTGAATGACGGGGTTCCGGCCGATCTGGTCCGCCATGTGGCGGCCTCCACCGGCCTGCCGCCCGCCGTCGCGGCCCGCGTGGTCGCCGACGTCGCCGGATACTTCGACGAGACCGCCGAGCAGTTCGTGCGCCGCAGACATGCCGAACTCCAGGCCCGCCAGGTCCGCAATGCCGAGATCTGGCAGCGCCTGGCCGACGAACTCGCGCAGCGCCCGGTGGCCGCCCCCGAATTCACCGAACGACAACTGCGTCGCATCGTCTACGGGTAGGAGTCCGTCGCGCAATGTGTGGAATCGTCGGGTACATCGGACACCGTGAGTCCGTCCCGGTCCTGCTGGAGGGCCTGCACCGGCTCGAATACCGGGGCTACGACTCGGCCGGGCTGGCCGTGCCGCACCGGGGCCGCCTGCGCGTCACCAAGACCCAGGGCCGGGTCCAGGACCTGCGCGACCGGGTCGACGCCGAGGGCGCGCGGCTGAAGGGCAATGTCGGCATCGCCCACACCCGCTGGGCCACCCACGGCGAGCCCTCCGACGCCAACGCGCACCCGCACCTGGACGGCTCCGGCCGGATCGCGGTGGTGCACAACGGAATCGTGGAGAACGCCGAGGAGCTGCGCGCCGCGCTCACGGCCGAGGGCGTGGAATTCGTCTCCGACACCGACACCGAGGCCATCGCGCACCTGGTGGCCGCCGCCCTGGACGGCACCGATTCGCTCGAGGACGCGGTCCGCACCGCCCTGCACCGGGTCGAGGGCACCTACGGCCTGCTGGTGCTCGACGCCCGCCGCCCCGACGAACTGGTGGTGGCCCGCAACGGCTCCCCCATCGTGCTCGGCGTCGGCGACGGCGAGATGTTCGTGGCCTCCGACGTGGCCGCCCTGGTGCACCACACCCAGCGCGTGGTGTTCCTCGACGACGGCGAGCTGGCCACCGTGCGCGCGGGCGAATTCCGCACCAGCACACTGGGTCTCGAGGCGCGCCGCACCGACAAGATCCCGACCACCATCGAGATGGCGGCCGAGGATTACGCGCTGGGCGGGTACCCGGACTTCATGCGCAAGGAAATGGCCGAACAGCCCGACGCCGTGCGCCGGGCCCTGCGCGGCCGCCTCGACGAACGCTTCGCCACCGCCGTGCTGGGCGGGCTCAATATGGACGCGCGCGAACTGCGCGGCATCAGCAAGGTGGTGTTCCTGGGCTGCGGCTCGGCCTACTACGCGGGCCAGCTCGGCGCGCAGCTGGTCGAGGAGCTGGCCCGGATTCCGGCCACCGCCGAACCGGCCTCGGAATTCCGCTACCGCAATCCGGTGGTGGATCCCGACGCGCTGTACATCGCCATCAGCCAGTCCGGCGAGACGCTGGATACCCTTGCGGCCGTTCAGGAATTGCAGCGCAAGGGCGGCCGGGTGATCGGCGCGGTGAACGTGGTCGGCAGCGCCATCGCCCGCGAATGCGGTGCGGGCGTGTTCCTGCACGCGGGCCCGGAGGTGTCGGTCGCCTCCACCAAGGCGCTCACCAATATGACGGTCTCCTTCGCCATGTTGGCGCTGCTGCTGGGCCGGGTGCGCGATCTGTCGGCGGCCGGGGGCGAGCGCATCGTGTCCGGGCTGCGCGCGCTGCCCGACGCCATCGACGCGGTGCTCGCCGACGACGCGTCCATCGCCGAGATCGCGACCCGATACGCCAAGGCGCGCAGCATGTTCTTCATCGGCCGGGTGCGCGCCTGGCCGGTGGCGCGCGAGGGCGCGCAGAAGCTCAAGGAGATCTCCTACATTCACGCCGAGGCGTATCAGGGCTCCGAGCTCAAGCACGGCCCGCTGGCGCTCATCGACGCGGAGATGCCGAGCATCGTGCTGGTGCCCGACGACGAACTGCTGGCCAAGAACATCACCACCATCGAGCAGATCAAGGCGCGCGGCGGACCGGTCATCGCGGTCACCAATGCCGAGCTGCCGGATGAGTTGGCGGACGCGGTGATTCGGGTGCCGCGGGTGTGCGCGGAACTCGACCCGATCATCCTGACGATTCCGCTGCAGCTGCTGGCGTATCACACCGCCATGGCGCTGGGGCGGGACGTGGACAAGCCACGCAACCTTGCCAAGAGCGTCACGGTCGAGTGAGGCCGAGGGGTGTGAGGGCTAGGCCCCACACCCCCATCCGTGCACGAATTCCCTTGCTGTGCCAGCATGGTCGGATGGAGCTGGGGAGCGTTCGTAACAAGGTCATCGTGGCCGCCCTGATCGCGATTGCGGGCGGCGTCATAGCGTTCTTCGTGAGCAAGCGCCCGCAGCCGCCCGCACCGGCCCCGGAGCCGCCGCGCCTGGGCTACTCGCGCAACGGCTCCGCACCGACGCCGGACCTGTCAGCGGCTCACTGATTTTTTGTACTGCCGCAATGCCAGCGGCACGAAGATCGCCAGAATCACGACCACCCAGATGAGGGTGGTCGCGACCGGATGCCGCATGGGCCACACGTCCGGGGTTTGCGCCAGCGGACTGGTATTGCCGAACAGGACACGCGTCGCCTGCGTCACCGCGGATACCGGATTCCACTCCGCGATCACGCGCAGCACGGTGGGCAGATTCTCCGACGGCACAAAGGTGTTCGCGATAAAGGTGAGCGGGAAGATCACCATGAAGCTGGCGTTGTTGAAGACCTCCGGCGCCCGCACCAGCAGGCCCACCACGGCCATCATCCACGACACCGCGTACGCGAACAGCAGCAACAGCACGTAGGCCAGCACCGCGTCCAGGAACGAGCCGCGGATGCGCCAGCCCACCAGCAGACCGGTCAGCGACATGACCACCAGACTCACCACATTGATCACCACATCGGCGACCGTGCGCCCGATGAGCACCGCCGACGGGGCCATGGGCAGCGACCGGAAGCGGTCGATGATGCCCTTCTGCATGTCCTCGGCCAGACTCGAGCCGGTGAAGGTCGCGCCGAACACCACGGTCTGGGCGAAGATGCCCGCGATCAGGAATTCGCGATACGAGGTGCCCTGCAGCTTGATCGCCGAACCGAAGACGTAGGCGAACAGCAGCACGAACATGATCGGCGACAGCGTCGAGAAGATGAGCACGTCCGGGACGCGGCGAATCTTGATGACATTGCGCTTGGTGACGGTCACGCTGTCGGTGACCACCATGGCCAGACGCTGTGCGGGCGAAGGCTTCTCGGCGACGGCGAAGGCGGTCATCGGGCACCACCGCCGACCTTCTCATCGGCCTCGCGATCACCGTTGATCAGTTCCTCGGCCTCGTGCCCGGTCAATGTGAGGAACACATCGTCGAGCGAGGGCCGCCGCAGACCCACGTCGTGGATCTTCACCTCGTGCTTGGTGAGCTGACCGATGGCGTCGACCAGGGCCTGCGAACCGTCCTCGACCGGAACGATGATCCGGCGCATGCCCGGCTCGAGCCGAATCTCCCCGTGCGCCAAGCCTTCCAGCGCCTGCCGCGCGATGGCCAGATTGTCCACGTGATCGACCACCAGCTCGATGCGGTCACCGCCGACCATGGCCTTGAGCTCGTCGGAGGTGCCTTCGGCGATGACCCGGCCGTGGTCGATGACCGCGATGGAATCGGCCAGCCGATCGGCCTCCTCCAGATACTGGGTGGTCAGCAACAGCGTGGTGCCGCCCGCCACCAGCTCCTCGATCACGTCCCAAAGATCCAGGCGCGCACGCGGATCCAGGCCGGTGGTGGGTTCGTCCAGGAACAGCACCGGCGGATTCGCGACCAGCGCGCCCGCCAGATCGAGGCGGCGGCGCATACCGCCGGAGTAGCCCTTGACCGGGCGGTCGGCGGCGTCGGCGAGCCGGAAACGCTCCAGCAGCTCCCGCGCGCGCTCCTTACTGCGCTGCACACCCATGTGGTACAGCCGCCCGACCATCTCCAGATTCTCGAAGCCGGTGAGGTATTCGTCGACGGCGGCGTACTGGCCGGAGGTGCCGATGCGCGACCGCAGCAGCTGCGGATCCTTCAGCACATCCACCCCCGCCACGGTGGCGTGGCCGGAATCCGGGATCAGCAGGGTGGTGAGCACGCGCACCGTGGTGGTCTTGCCCGCGCCGTTGGGGCCGAGCAGAGCTGTCACGGTGCCTTCGGGAACGGACAGGTCCAGGCCGTCGAGGGCGACCAGGTGGCCGTACCTCTTGACCAGACCCTCGGCGACTATGGCGTCGGGCATGATTCTCCTGACTGTGCGCTGGTTCTGAACTGCACGAATACGGTCGAACAAGACCAAACGCTCTCGGCCAGTATGGCCGGATACAGAAGTGGCCGCATCCCACTGGGGGTCCGGCGGTGCTCGGGGTTGCCGGTGTGGGATGCGACCGATTCGATGATCCGCCCGGCCACCGGCCTCGATCGCGAGTAGTGCGCTACTCGAATCGAATTCGGCGAAGGACGCAATTCGGTCACAGTCGGATGTTCCCACTCGGGTACGACACTTTTTCCGCGAAAAAATCTTGGAACGCGGTGCCCCGATAGCCACACAATCCCAATTCGTCGCGTAGGATCGTTCCCGTCGGCCCCTCCCCCCCGGGCCGACCTTACGCGGGCCTCGGCTAACTCCCCCCCTTCGCCGAGGCCCGCCCCTATTCCCGGGGTAGGTTTCGCGCCCGGCGGCGACCGGCCTCAGATCAGCGGGCGAATCACACCAGCGGTCGAATCACATTGCGACGCAGCACATGCCCGTGCAGCCGATTGATGCCCTTCACCCGCACCGTCGCCAGATGCCGCAGCGTGAATTCCGGATCGTCCTCGATCGCTTCC
The DNA here is from genome assembly GCF_035818795.1 of Nocardia sp. CDC160. NCBI lineage: Bacteria > Bacillati > Actinomycetota > Actinomycetes > Mycobacteriales > Nocardiaceae > Nocardia > Nocardia sp. CDC160. The sequence continues at coordinate 1,344,966 of NZ_JAYKYT010000001.1, forward strand.
GCCGCACCGTCATCCACCAACACCGTGCCCGGCCGCGCCACACCGGTGAGTCGCGCCGCGGTATTCACCACCGAGCCGTAGAGGTCGCCGAAGCGTTGCAGGACTTCGCCATACGCCACACCGACCCGCAATTCCTGGGTGACGCCGTGCGAGGCGATGGCGGCCTCCTGGACCGCGAGCGCGATGCGCGCGCCCTCGGCGGCGGAATTGGCCGCGAACATGACCTCGTCGCCGACATTCTTGATCACCCAGCCGCCGTGCGCCACGATCGCGTTGCTCGTGGCCGTCTCGAACGCCTCCAGCAGCGCCGACAGCTCATCGGGTTCCAGGTGGCGGGTCAGGCGGGTGTAGCCGACCATATCGGCGAAACCGACGGCCAGCACGCGCATCGTGTCGCCCGCGACCGCGCCCCCGTCCAGCGAACGCGCCAGGGCCGCGTCCAGATGCCGCCGGAAGGCATAGCGCTGCAACGTCTCGAACTCGGTGACCACCTCATCGGTGGCGATGCGCGCGGCCTGTTTCGGATCCAGCTCCGGCTGCTCCTTGGCCAACGTCGCGATCCGGTCCAGGATCTCCTCGGTCACCAGATCGACCTGCCACTCCGCCAGCCGGGCCATGGATCGGCCCAGCGTGCGGGCCGCGGTGGTCTGTCGATGAATGTCCGCACCGGCGAGCACGTGCAGCTTGGCGAAGGTGCGGGCGGCCTCGATATCGGACTCGGTGTACTCCACCGCGTTGTCGTCCGGATCGGCCGGGAAGCCCAGCGACACCCACAGCCGCCGGGTAATGGAATTGGGCAGTCCCGTCAGTTCCGAGACCTGCGTCCGGTCGTATTTGCGCGACCCACTGAGCAGGTACGGCTCCACCACGGACTGCACCAGCTCGGAGATCTCAGTGGACGCCATGCCTCGACGATACGGCGTTGACCGGGCAGTAAACCTCCGCATGTTCCGTGTCACAGTGCGGAAGTTCCGACGGTGCGCCAAACCCGTCCGTGCCGGACGAAATCAGCGCACCATCAGGGTTTTTCAGCACCCCATCCGGGGATTTTCAGCGCGTGGTGACCTCGTGCCAGAGATCGGCGTCATTGCGCTGGCGAAGCTTGCTGATTCCGAAGACCACGGCGGCGATCACGACGATCGTGAGAACGAATTTCATGAATCCCACAGTACTGGAACGACAAACACAAAAGCCGCAGACCGGATTCGGTCTGCGGCTTGTCGTCAGTGGAGCCTAGGGGAATCGAACCCCTAACCCCTGCCTTGCAAAGGCAGTGCTCTGCCAATTGAGCTAAGGCCCCTGGGAAGGCAGTTCGATCTTTACCTGTAAGTGGGCCTAGGAGGACTTGAACCTCCGACCTCTTCGTTATCAGCGAAGCGCTCTAACCGCCTGAGCTATAGGCCCTTAGTGGGTGTTCGAAGTGTGTCACTCGAACGAGGCAGAAGATTACCGTACGCAAGCGCCGATAACCAAAACGGCCGGTCAGCGGCCTGCGAGCAGCAGACCGGACCGGCCGTCACGGCGGATCGAAAGAGCGGTTTTCTAGTCGGGGTCGGCCAGGGTGACCTGGATGCCGCCGACCAGATCGGTGCACTGGTTGTAGACGAACACGCCCACGGTGGACAGCGCGGTCAGCAACACCACATTGATGAGGCCGATGACACCGGCGTAGCCGAAGACCGTGCCCGCGTCGATGAGCGCCGAGGACGAGCTGTCGGAGACCATATCGGTGAAGGTGGAGTTCAGGCGCTCCCACACACCCATGCCCTCGAGCACCAGGTACAGCAGGCCGACCGCCAGCATCCACACGAAGAACATGGCCACACTGATCACCAGCGAGACCTTCAGCGTGGACCACGGGTCGATGTGGCGCAGCTGCACGGTGGCGCGCAGCGGCTCACCGGTGGCCGCGGCCTGCGCCACCGCCGCGGGGGCGGACGGCGAGACCGGACCGGCCGGTGCGATCGGCTCCGGCGGCGGCAGCGGGTGCCGCAGCTCGGACAGATCGGGCAGATCCTTGACCAATTCGGGGCGGGCGATGCTGCGGGTCGGTCCGTCGATGCCGACGGACTTCACCATGGCCGCCTCCTTGCGCGCCGCCTTGGCCGCCAGGTCGGCGGTCGTACGCGCATTGGAGACACCGGCATTCAGGCCGCCGCCCTGCAGGCCACCGCCACCCTTGAGGCTGCCGGTGCTGCCCGGGGTCGGGGCCTGGCCCGGGCGGTACAGGTTGGACTGCGGCTCCCGCTGCGGCAGCTGCGACCAACCCTCCTGGAAGGGCGAACCGCCCTGCGCGTCCGCGGAATCCGCGACGGTACCGTCGGCCGAATTGTTACCTTCCGGCCCGAAATCGCCGGACTGATCCGACAATTCGGGTGATTGCGGAGCGCCGCCCTCGGGCGCGCCCGGACGCGGAATGGGCCGCGGCGGAATCGGAGACGGGGCGATTCTCTCGGTCACGCCATTGGCATGACCGCGCTGGTCATTCGGCTGATTCGTGGTCAATGGTGAATCCTTCGATCCGTGTGTGCCGCCGCTGCTGTGGTGAAACTACTGCTTCGCCGAACCGCTGGTGTCATCTTCGGCAACCTGGTCGGGCTCATCCGCGTTCCGAGCGATCGCGAGCAAAGTATCGCCCTCGCCCAGGTTCATCAACCGCACGCCCTTGGTTTGCCGTCCGGCCTTGCGAACCTGGTGCGCCAGCGTGCGAATGACACCGCCGCCGGAGGTGATCGCGTACAGCTCATCATCGTCATTGACAATGAGCGCCCCGACAAGACTGCCACGTTTCTCGTCGTACTGAATCGTCAGCACACCCTTGCCGCCACGACCCTGCGCGGTGTACTCGTCGATCGCCGTACGCTTGGAGTACCCACCGGCGGTCGCGACAAGCAGATAGATGCCCTCCTGATCGCGAACCACGTTGAGCGACAACAGTTCATCGTCGGCATTGAAGCGCATGCCCTGCACGCCGGAGGTGGCGCGGCCCATCGGGCGCAGCACCTCGTCATTGGCGGAGAAGCGGATGGACTGGCCGTGCGCCGAGACGAGCAGCAGATCGTCGTCCGCGGAACACAGTGCCGCACCGACCAATTCGTCCTCATCGCGCAGATTGACCGCCACGATGCCGCCGGTGCGGTTGGAGTCGAAGTCGGTCAGCTTGGACTTCTTCACCAGGCCCTTGCGGGTGGCCAGCACCAGGTAGGGCGCGTCCTCGTAGGACTTGATCTGAATGACCTGGGCGATCTTCTCGTCCGGCTGGAAGGCCAGCAGGTTCGCCACGTGCTGGCCGCGCGCGGTGCGGTTGGCCTCGGGCAGCTCGTACGCCTTGGCCCGGTACACCCGGCCCTTGTTGGTGAAGAAGAGCAGCCAGTCGTGGGTCGAGGTGATGAAGAAGTGCTTGACGATGTCGTCCTGCTTGAGGCCCGCGCCCTGCACGCCCTTGCCGCCGCGCTTCTGCGAACGGTAGAGGTCGGTCTTGGTGCGCTTGGCGTAGCCGGTCTCGGTGATCGTCACGACCACGTCCTCGCGGGCGATCAGATCCTCGTCCTGGACGTCGCCGTCGGCCGCGATGATCTTGGTGCGGCGCTCGTCGCCGTACTTGTCGACGATCTCGGCCAGTTCGTCACGCACGATCGCGCGCTGCCGTTCCGGCTTGGCCAGAATGTCGTTCAAATCCGCGATCTCGGCCTCGATCTTGGCCAACTCGTCGAGGATCTTCTGCCGCTCCAACGCCGACAGGCGACGCAGCTGCATATCGAGGATGGCGGTCGCCTGGATCTCGTCGATCTCCAGCAACTGCATCAGGCCGGTGCGCGCGGTCTCGGTGTCGGCCGAGCGGCGGATCAAGGCGATCACCGCGTCCAGCTGATCGAGCGCCTTCACCAAACCGCGCAGGATGTGGGCCCGCTCCTCGGCCTTGCGCAGCAGGTAGCGGGTGCGCCGGATGATGACTTCCAACTGGTGATTCACATACAGCCGGATCATCTGGTCCAGGCGCAGCGTGCGCGGCACCCCGTCCACGATGGAGAGCATGTTGCAGCCGAAGGAGGTCTGCAGCTGGGTGTGCTTGTAGAGGTTGTTCAACACCACCTTGGCGATGGCGTCGCGCTTGACCGTGATCACGATGCGCAGGCCGACACGGTCGGAGGACTCGTCGTGAATGTCGGAGACACCCGCGATCTTGCCGTCCTTCACCTGCTCGGCAATGGCATTGATGAAGTTGTCGGTATTGACCTGGAAGGGCAGCTCGGTGATGACGATCGTGGTGCGCCCGCGATTGTCCTCCTCGATCTCCACCACACCGCGCATGCGGACCGAACCGCGACCGGTGGTGTAGGCGTCGTGGATGCCCTGGGTGCCGACGATCAGGCCCGCGGTCGGGAAGTCCGGCCCCTTCACCCGCTCCATGCACGCCGCGAGGGTGGCTTCCTCGTCGGCCTCGTGATTGTCCAGCGCCCAGTAGATGGCCTCGGCCAGCTCGTTCAGGTTGTGCGGCGGAATGTTCGTCGCCATACCGACCGCAATACCGTTGGAGCCGTTCATGAGCAGCGCGGGCACGCGGCTCGGCAGAACCACCGGCTCCTGGGTCTTGCCGTCGTAGTTCGGCATGAAATCGACCGTCTCGTGGTCGATTTCGCGCAGCATCTCCATGGCCAGCGGCGTCAGACGGCACTCCGTGTAACGCATGGCGGCCGCGCCGTCATTACCGCGGGAACCGAAGTTGCCCTGGCCGTCGACCAGCGGGTAGCGCAGCGACCACGGCTGCGCCATGCGCACCAGGGTGTCGTAGATGGCCGTGTCACCGTGCGGGTGGTAGTTGCCCATGGTGTCGGCGACCGGGCGCGCGGACTTCACATAGCCGCGGTCGGGTCGATACCCGTTGTCGTACATCGCGTACAGGATGCGCCGGTGCACCGGCTTGAGGCCGTCACGCACCTCGGGCAGCGCGCGGCCCACGATCACGCTCATCGCGTAATCGATGTAGGAGTTCTGCATCTCCTGCTGAATGTCGACCGGCTCGATACGGTCGCCACCCGAAGGCGGCAGCGAAGTCTCAGTCATAGAAAGGTCTCCGTAGGAAGTCTGTGGTGGTCGGAATGCGGCGGCTGGTCCGGGGGTTCGGGGGCTTGCCCCCGAAAGGGGTTGGGGGCTTTGCCCCCTTCTCCCCTACCCCCGGGCTGGGGTGTCCCGATCACACATCGAGGAAGCGAACGTCCTTGGCGTTGCGAGTGATGAAGCTGCGCCGAGCTTCCACGTCCTCACCCATGAGGATGGAGAACAGCTCGTCCGCGGCGGCCGCGTCATCGAGGGTCACGAGGCGCAGGACGCGGACCGACGGGTCCATCGTCGTCTCCCACAGCTCCTTCGGGTTCATCTCGCCGAGACCCTTGTAGCGCTGGATGCCGTCGTCCTTGTTGATCTTCTTGCCCGCGGCCAGGCCGCGCTCGAGCAGCCCGTCGCGCTCGCGGTCGGAGTAGGCGAACTCCGGCTCGGACCGCTGCCACTTCAGCTTGTACAGCGGCGGCATGGCCAGATAGACGTGACCGTGCTCGACCAGCGGGCGCATGAAGCGGAACAGCAGCGTCAGCAGCAGCGTCGAGATGTGCTGGCCGTCCACGTCGGCGTCGGCCATCAGCACGATCTTGTGATAGCGCAGCTTGGCGATGTCGAACTCGTCGTGGATGCCGGTGCCGAAGGCCGTGATGATGGACTGGACCTCGGTGTTCTTCAGCACGCGGTCGATGCGCGCCTTCTCCACATTGATGATCTTGCCGCGCAGCGGCAGGATCGCCTGGTACATGGAGTCGCGGCCGGACTTGGCCGAACCACCGGCGGAGTCACCCTCCACGATGTAGATCTCGGACTTGGCCGGATCCTTCGAGCGGCAGTCGGCCAGCTTGCCCGGCAGACCACCCAGATCGGTGGCGGACTTGCGCCGCACCAACTCTCGCGCCTTGCGGGCCGCCACGCGCGCCTGCGCCGACGAAACCGCCTTCTGCACAATGGTCTTCGCATCGGCCGGGTTGGCCTCGAACCAGTGCGAGATGTGCTCGTTGCAGGTCCGCTGGACGAAGGACTTCACCTCGGTATTGCCGAGCTTGGTCTTGGTCTGGCCCTCGAACTGCGGGTCGGCGATCTTGACGCTCACGATGGCGGCCAGGCCCTCGCGGATGTCGTCACCGGTGAGGTTGCCGTCCTTCTCCTTGAGGAGCTTCTTGTCCTTCGCGTACTTGTTCACCACGGTGGTGAGCGCCGCGCGGAAGCCCTCCTCGTGGGTGCCGCCCTCGTGGGTGTTGATGGTGTTGGCGAAGGTGTGGACCGACTCGGAGTAGCCCGAGTTCCACTGCATGGCCACCTCGACCTCGTGGCCGGTGCCCTTGCCGGTGAACGCCACGATCGAGTTGTGGATCGGGGTCTTGGTCCGGTTGATGTGCTTGACGTAGTCCTCGAGCCCGCCCGGGTAGTGGTAGGTCCGGGTCTTCACCTTCGGCTCGGCGACCGGCGCGTTCTCGTCGAGATGCTTGGGGGCCTCGGCGGTTTCGCTGACCACCTCGTCGGTGATGTCGTTCTCGGCCACGCGCTGATCGGTCAGCGTGATGGTGAGGCCCTTGTTCAGGAACGCCATCTCCTGCAGGCGACGCGCCACCGTCTCGAAGCTGAAGGTGGTGGTCTCGAAGATCTCCGGATCCGGCCAGAACCGGATGGTGGTACCGGTGCGCTTGGTCGGGTCGCCCTGAACCAGCTTGCCGGGCTTGGAGTCCTTGTACTCCTGGGCCCAGTGGTAGCCGTCGGTGTCCACCTCGGCCTCGAGCCGGGTGGACAGCGCGTTCACCACCGAGATGCCGACGCCGTGCAGACCGCCCGAGACGGCGTACGACTCACCGTCGAACTTGCCGCCCGCGTGCAGCTGGGTCATGACCACCTCGATGGTGGGAACACCCTGCGCGTGCATGCCGACGGGGATACCGCGGCCGTCGTCGACGACCTCGACACCGCCGTCGGCCAGCAGGGTGACATCGACCCGAGAGGCGTATCCGGCCATCGCCTCGTCGACCGAGTTGTCGACGACCTCCCAGATCAAATGGTGCAAACCGCGCTCACCGGTGGAACCGATATACATACCGGGGCGCTTGCGCACCGCCTCGAGACCCTCGAGGACGGTGATGGAGTCGGCACCGTACGTCGTCTGCTTGCCTGACTTGGGCTGGGTCGAGCCGTCTGCGTTGGAGTCCATGGCAGCCACTGGTCGGTAGCTCTCCTTACTTGCTGATCCTCCCGACGCCGTGCGGTGGCACGCGTGAGGCCGTCAGACACTGTCTGCTCGAGCATCAGACTGTGTCTGCTCGAGAATTACGGGGGCTCACGCGCGGGCGCTGCGGAACGCGCCGGGAGGTATCGCCGCTAGTTACTCCCCCATCCTACTGGTACGACCGACAGAGAACCCACCTATGACACCCCTGAGTGGGCCGTAGGGTCATGAAATCGACCTGCGATATGACCGGTTATGGGTGCGGGCGGTTCCGGAAGCCTCAGACGGCGATGCGCGGGCGGCGCCCGACACCTCGGCCGACACCGCGGAGACCGTTTGCGCGCGGGTTCGCGACGATCTCCCCGGGCCGTCGGAAACGTTCCACGTGAAACAAGATCTACCCGTAGGTATCGCGCGGGCCTCGGCCTTTGACGTGGCGATCGCCGTGCCGCCAACTCGGGGCGGTCGGGCCATTGATCTTGAGCTGCTTCACCACCCCATTGCCGACCGCGGCCGCGATCTTGGCCAGGATCTGGGATTGGAACATGCGCAACTGGGTGGCCCAGGCCGTGGACTCCGCTTGAATACTCAGAATGCCGTTCTCCAGCGAGATGGGCTGGGCATGCGAGGCGATGTCCTCCCCCACCACGCTGGCCCAGCGGCCGAAGACCGTGCCCTCGGCGACCTTGGTGGACCAGCCGCGCCCCTTGGCCAACTGCATGGCCAAGGCCGACAGGGTCTGGGGGTCACGGTCGTCCGGGTGTGCGCCCGACCATCCGGTACGGCGGCGACGCAGGGCGCGAACACCGCCCTTGCGCGGCGAGGCCCGGCCCTGCCCGACCGACTTTCCGGCGGCGCGAGCCGCGGCGCGGGCCTCTTCGAGGGCGCGCCGGGCCAGATCGACGCCGCGCAATTCGGGTTCGGATCCCGTTGTCTCGGAACTCTGTTCGGAGCTCATGCGGTCGTCGGCGTCCGGCTGCTCGACCATCCACAACTCCTTCCACACTGGGGAATCCCGAACCTCACCATCGGTTCGTCACGTGATCTCGGTTCGCCACGTGATTCTGCCGCATCGGTCCGACGCTCACAGCGAAGCCGACTCGGCGGCGTCGACTCCCTCTTCGACAATCCGCGACGCACGCCGATCGGCCTCGCCGGTGGTCTCCACCCGCAGCGGCACCGCCGCCAATTCGGCGGGCACATCCTCGGCCACCGCGGCGGTGATCAACACCTGTTCCGCTCCCGCCGCGACGGCGGCCAGCGCGGTGCGGCGGCGGCGATCCAATTCGGCGAACACGTCATCGAGAATCAGGACCGGATCGGTTCCGGCCGAACGCAGTAGTTCGAACGCGCCCAGCCGCAAAGCCAGCGCGTACGACCAGGATTCGCCGTGGCTCGCGAATCCCTTGGCGGGCGCCGAACCCAGCATCAACTCCAGATCATCGCGATGCGGACCGACCAGACACACCCCGCGCTCCAACTCCTTGGAACGGGCGACGGCCAACTCCCGCAACAGGATTGCCTCGAGCTCCGATTCGTCCTCAGGCTGTGGAGAACGGGCGGGATCCAGCAGCTCCGGCGGCAAACTCGCACTTCGGTAAGCGATTGCGGCGGGCCGGGATTCGGGAGCGATACCTGAATAAGCCTGTGCAAGATGTGGATAAAGCTCGTGCACCAGCCGCAGCCGCTGCGCCAGTAGAACCGCGCCGTGCGCCGCGAGATGACCGTCCCACACATCGAGGGTGCTCATCTCCGCGCCCCGATGGCCCGAACGGGCATTGCGCCCAGCGGTTTTCAACAGGGCCGAGCGCTGCCGCAGCACCTTGTCGTAATCCGCGCGCACCCCGGCCAGCCGCGGCAGCCGAGCGGTGGCCAATTCGTCCAGGAAGCGCCGCCGCTCCCCCGGGTCGCCACGCACCAGGGAGAGATCCTCCGGGGCGAACAGGACGGTCTGCAGGATCCCCAGGATCTCCCGCGGCCGCCGCACCGGGGAGCGATTGATCTGGGCGCGATTGGCCGTGCCCTGATTCAGCTCCATGTCCACCCGGAGCTCGCGGCCGGTATTGACGACCGTCGCCCCGATCCGGGCCTTCTGCGCGCCGATCCGGATCAGGGGCGCGTCTGTCGACACCCGGTGTGAGCCGAGTGTGGACAGATAGCCGATGGCCTCGATCAGATTGGTCTTGCCATTCCCGTTGGATCCCAGGAAAACCGTTCTACCGGCCGAGAGTTCGAGTTCGGCGGCCTCCCAGGAGCGGAAATCGCGCAGCGACAGCGCACGCACGTGCATCCGGTCAGTCCATGTTTTTCACAGGTTTGTCAACACTGTGCACAGGTGAGTCGCCCGATCAGCCCGGCAACCGCACCGGCATCAGCAGGTAGATGTAGCTGCCCGACAGCGCAGAGAAGGCACCCGACTCCAGCTGGGCGGGCTCCTCCTCCGGCGCGGGCAGGAACACGGCCGGACGGCTGGGGGTGGTGAAGCCGAAGGTGACCCGGTCCGAATGCGAGGCGGACAGGCCGTCGAGCAGGTAGCCGGGATTGAAGGCGATGGTCAGCGGCTCACCGCGGAACTCGGCCTCCAGCCACTCCTCGGCGCGACCGGCGTCGTCACCACCGGCGGAGAGCAACAGGCCCTCCTCGGAGAACTCCAGTCGCACCTGCGCGCCGCGCTCGGCCACCAGGGCCACACGCTTGATGGCCTCGGTCAGCGAGTTCACCGCGAGGGTGGCGATGGAGGTGTGCTCCTTGGGGAGCAACTGGCGGAACTTGGGGAATTCGGCGTCGAGCAGACGGGTGGTGGTGCGGCGGCCGCCGTTCACGATGCCGAGCAGGCCGTCGGTGCCGGTGCCGAAGGCCAGCTGCACCGGCTGATCGGACGCACCAAGGGTTTTCGCGGCCTCGGACAGGGTGCGGGCCGGGACGAGCACCGCGGTCTCCACATCGGCGCGTCCGGGCTGCCATTCGAGTTCGCGCACGGCGAGGCGGAAGCGGTCGGTCGCGGCCAGGACCACCTTGGGGCCCTCGATCTCCACGCGGATACCGGTGAGCATGGGCAGCGTGTCATCGCGCCCGGCGGCCACGGCCACCTGGGAGACGGCCTCGGAGAACAGATCCACCGCGAGCTCACCGGTCTGCGGCGGCAGCTCGGGCAGCTGGGGGTAGTCCTCGACCGGCATGGTCGGCAGCGAGAACTTGGCGCTGCCGCAGGCGATGAGCACGCGGGTGCCGTCCACCGACACATCCACCGGCTTGTTGGACAGCGCCTTGGTGATATCGGCCAGCAGGCGGCCCGACACCAGCACCTGACCCGGACCGGCGACCTCGGCGGCCACGCGCATCTGCGCGGAGACCTCGTAGTCGAAGCCGGAGACCGTCAGTCCATCCTCGTCGGCCACGAGAAGCACGCCACCGAGCACGGGCACCGGAGGCCGCGACGGCAGGCTGCGGGCCACCCAGGCTACGGATTCGGCGAAGTCCTCGCGGGCGACCCGAAACTTCATGCTTGCAAGCTCCATCGCCCGGTCTGTCCTCTCCCAGTGTGTGATTCGTGAACTCTGCTGATCTGCGTCAGCCGCCTACGCAGGATCGCACAGGGGACTGACAGAGAACCGTACCCGCGAGAGCCCCGACTGCCTACGCCGACCCTCCGAGCCGTCTGCTGCGCTGGAATCCATCACCCCGCTTCTCCCTGCTGCCCGATCGGATGTGGAGGGGCTGCCCGACGGACCGTGCTCCCCCAACTCGAGTTTCCACACACCCTGTTTTAGAAGAACCTTCTCTAGATGAATAACTGAAGTAGTAGTAGGTCCTGTTAGTTCTGTGGACTTCGGCCGTTTACGCAGGTGGGGACGGGCGGCGTCGTGTGGATGTCGTCGGGGTGGCTCGAGGATGAACAACGGGTGGCTGTGGAGTCGATGCGCTGTTCCACATCCATCCTCGAGCCATCCTCGAGTTGCTCCCCCGCTCGAGGCCCGGTAGCCAACATCAGGATGAAACCGGGGACTACCTCGAGGATTCCTCGAGGACCTGACGAGGACTCCTCGAGGAATCCCCAGGGCACAACTCCCATCCGCCCAGTTCAGGGCTCGAGGATGAATTCCCCTGTTAGCCATGTGGACTAACGCCTGTGCACGGGTGGGGGTGGCGACCTGGGGGCAACCCCGTGGACAACAGTGGGAATCCTCGAGGAGTCCACACCCCTTCCTCGAGGACTCCTCGAGGAATCCACAACCCCGAAAAGCGAAGAACCCCACGTCAGGTGACGTGGGGTTCTGTGAATTGTGGATCAGTGCGCCGGACTGTGGATCAGCGCGAACGCTGTTTGATCCGGGCTGTGAGTTCCTGCACCTGGTCGTACACGCGGCGGCGCTCGGTCATCTCCTTGCGCACCTTCTTCTCCGCGTACATGACCGTCGTATGGTCGCGGCCGAAGGCCTGACCGATCTTGGGTAGGGATAGGTCGGTGAGCTCCCGGCACAGGTACATGGCGATCTGCCGGGCCTGCGCCAGCGGGCGGGCCTTACCGGGACCGGTGAGCTCCTCGAGCGTGGTGTTGAAGTACTCGGCGGTCACGGCCATGATCGTGGCTGCCGTGATCTCCAGCGTCGCGGTATCGGGCATGAGATCGCGCAACACCACTTCCGCCAGTGAGAGATCCAGCGGCTGGCCGTTCAGCGAGGCGAAGGCCGTCACGCGGATCAGCGCGCCCTCGAGCTCACGAATATTGCGCTCCACCCGGCTCGCGATCAGCTCGAGCACATCGTGCGGCACGTCCAGGCGGTCCATGCGCGCCTTCTTGCGCAGGATCGCGATGCGGGTCTCGAGTTCCGGCGGCTGCACATCGGTGATGAGGCCCCACTCGAATCGCGTGCGCAGTCGCTCCTCCAGCGTGGCCAGCTGCTTGGGCGGCCGGTCGGAGGACACCACGATCTGCTTGTTGGCGTTGTGCAGGGTGTTGAAGGTGTGGAAGAACTCCTCCTGGATGCCTTCCTTGCCCTCGATGAACTGAATGTCGTCGACCAGCAGAATGTCGGTCTCGCGGTAGCGGCGCTTGAACGCCACCTTCCGGTCGTCGCGCAGCGAGTTGATGAAGTCGTTGGTGAACTCCTCGGTGGAGACGTACTTCACCCGCATGCCCGGGAACAGCCGCTGCGCGTAGTGACCCGCCGCATGCAGCAGGTGCGTCTTCCCCAAACCCGAAGCGCCCCAAACGAACAGCGGATTGTAGGCGCGCGCCGGGGCCTCGGCGATGGCCACCGCCGCCGCGTGCGCGAAGCGGTTGGAGGCGCCGATGACGAAGGTCTCGAAGGTGTACTTGGCGTTCAGGCTGGCCGAGGACGACGCGGCGGGCGCGGGCTCGCGCTCGGGCGTCCGGTTGAAATAGGTCGGCCAGGAGTTGCGGACATTGACCACCGGCTCGTCGTCGTGGGCCTCGTCCACCGGTCGGCGGGCGGGTTCGTCCGGATACCGTTGTGGCGCGGGCTCCTCGGCGTAGCGCTGGGGCTGGGACTCGTCCGCGTAGCGCTGCGGGGACTCCTCGTACCGCTGGGCGGGCTCCTCGGCGTAGCGCTGCGGCGCGGGCCGGGCCGGTTCGTCGTCGGGTTCCGGCGAGAACAGCGACTCCTGGCCCGGCGGCATGGTCGAACCGCGGTGGTTCTCCCGTCGCCGAGGCGGTGCGGGCGGCTCGGCGACCGGCATCGGCAACTCTTCGGCCATCGGCTGCTGCCCGAATTCCACAGGTGGATAAGCATCCCGGTCGTCGTACTCGGCCGGGTAGTCCTGGGGAGGAAGGTAGCGCGGCGCGGCGTACTCCTGGGGTGCCTGGTACAGCTGCTGCGGCCGCTCGGCCAGGGGCGGTTCGGGCTGATACGCCGGGGGCGTCGGCTCGGGTTCGCGCGGGCGTTCCGGGCGCGAGGTCATGCGCGCGTGCCGGGGCGGATTGCCCGAGCGACCGGTCGGCGGATTCTGTTGTGCGCGAATGCGCACGCCCAGGCCCTCGACCTGGAGTCCGCGGCGGGCCAGGGATCGCAGAATGAGCTCCCGCAGGTCGCGCTCGACCGTGACCTGCGCCATCGTGCCCGGCACCGAGAGCAGGGCGAATCCCTGCGCGAAGGTGATCGGTTCGATAGTGTTGAGCCACGCCTTGTGCGCCTTGCTGACCGGCTGGATCTCCCCATCCGTGGAGCCGCTCGCCAGCTCGGCGATCACCTCCGGCCAGACAGCGGTCAGCACATTCTGCTCGTCGTCCACGAACGTAGTCCTCCCCGGATGTAGGTCGATAGGAGCAGACGGTCCGCACTGCTCGGCTCCCCCAGTAACCGGGCGTAGGCGAGGCACCGTCGGCCCTACGAATATGCCACTCCAGGGGTCTTTCCACACAATTATCCACAGATGTGGAAAACCTGGGGATACACGCGGCCGCGTGTCTGATTCCCCGAATCTGGCGCGTACCTGCGGGTTCACAGCTATCTGCTGGCAAAGTCAACCGCGGTCGCAACGGAGGTACCGTCGAAGGCCTGGAAAGGACCGTACACGAACCCCGCCCCGACACACGAACTCGCAGCAAGCGGCGCGCGGAACCGGTGTTCTACCCCCGAGTTTGACCCTCGTCCAGGGGGTAAGTACCCTTCTACAGTCACCCTGTGGTGCGGTGGCGGCTGTCTGCTGCCCGTGCCGACAAGGGTATTGCGCCGAGGGACTCCCGTCCGTCGAGAGCACGTTTCACCGAACAGCTTCGGGCGTCACCGGACGTCCACCACCTAGAGGAGTGTTGACCGTGGCCAAGGGCAAGCGGACGTTCCAGCCGAACAACCGTCGTCGGGCGCGTGTCCACGGCTTCCGTCTTCGTATGCGCACCCGTGCGGGTCGCGCCATCGTCTCGGCGCGCCGTGGCAAGGGCCGCGCCAAGCTGACCGCCTGATTCGGTAATCCCGGATGCGGCGTCGTATGAGCGACTCGCCGTCCGGTCTCCGGTCCCCCCTCCGCCCGCATTCCGCTGGATGCTCAGGTGCTGCCTGAGCCCTACCGGCTGCACCGGCGCACCGACTTTTCCCGGACGGTGCGCCAGGGCCGGCGGATCGGGAGACGGGACCTCGTTGTGCACGTACTGCTACACGACGACCACGAAAGCGGACCGACCCCGGCCATCCGGGTGGGCGGTCCGCATTTCGGCTTGATCGTCAGCAAGGCGGTGGGTCCGGCGGTGGTACGCCACCGGGTGGCCCGCCGCCTGCGTCATATCTGCGCGACCCTGACGGCCGAATTGCCCGGGGGCGCGGACATTGTCATTCGCGCCCTGCCCGGTGCCGCCGACGCGCCCTCCGAGGAACTGTTGCGGCAGTTGCGGAGTGGGCTGCGCAAGCTCGGCCTCCTCTCCGTCGGCAGTGAGTTGTGAACGCACTGCGCGCCGCTGCGCGCCTACCTGCCAAAGCTCTGATATTCCTCATCGAGCTGTATCGGACCTATATCTCCCCCACCCGCATGCCGGTGTGCCGCTTCACCCCCACGTGCAGTGAGTACGCGGTGACGGCGTTGCGCACCCGCGGACTGTTCGTCGGACTCGGACTGACGGCCGTCCGATTGGCGAAATGTGCGCCCTGGCACCCTGGTGGGTGGGACCCCGTACCGGAGCGCAAGCACCGGCACGCGGCATCAGCTTGTGAAGGGTCATCGCCCGCGGTGACCGGCGATTCGAACGACGGGAGTGCATAGCGCCGTGCTCGACTTCATCTATTACCCGGTGTCGGCCATTCTTTGGTTCTGGCACCAGGCATTCGGGTATGTGCTGGGCAAGAACAGCGGATTCGCCTGGGCCCTGGCCGTGGTGTTCCTGGTGTTCACATTGCGGCTCGTGCTCTACAAGCCGTTCGTGAAGCAGGTCCGCACCACCCGGCAGATGCAGGAGCTGCAGCCGCAGATCAAGGAACTGCAGAAGAAGTACAAGAACGACCGTCAGCAGATGACGGTCGAGATGCAGAAGCTGCAGAAGGAACACGGCTTCAACCCGCTCATGGGCTGCCTGCCCGTGCTGCTGCAGGTGCCGGTGTTCATCGGCCTGTTCCACGTGCTGCGCTCGTTCAACCGCGTCGGCACCGGCGGCTTCGGCGGCTTCGGCCACAGCGGCGGCATGACCGCGGAGCAGAACGCGAATACCGCGAACTACATCTTCAGCCCGGCGGACGTCCAGTCCTTCCTGTCCGCACGGCTTTTCGGCGCTCCGCTGTCGTCCTACATCACCCAGCCGATGGCACAGCTGGAGTCCTTCGCGCACTGGGGCGGCATGCCGAGCAAGGTCGCCATCGCGGCCGTGTCGATTCCGCTGATGATCATCGCGGGCCTGGCGACCCACTTCAACGCGCGCGCCTCGGTGGCCCGCCAGTCCGCGGAGGCGGCCGCCAACCCGCAGGCCGCCATGATGAACAAGCTGGCGCTGTACGTCTTCCCGCTCGGCGTCATGGTCGGTGGTCCGTTCCTGCCCGTCGCCATCCTGATCTACTGGGTGTCCAACAACATTTGGACCTACGGTCAGCAACATCTGGTCTTCGGCAAGATCGAAAAAGAAGAAGAAGAGAAGAAGAAGATCGCGCTCGAGCGCCGCGCCCAGAACGCCCCGAAGCCGGGCGCGAAGCCGGTCGACGTCCGTAAGAAGCAGGCGGCCGCCAAGACCGACGGTGTCGAGGACGCGGTCGAGGATGCCAAGACCGATGCGCCGCAGCCCTCGCAGAACGGCTCCAAGCCCGCCCCCGGTGCCAAGCCCGGGCAGGCCAAGAAGCGCTCCGGCAATCGTGGTCGCGCCAATCAGAAGCGGCGTCGCTGAGACTTACAACTCCAGATGAAGGAAACAACCATGACTGTTGAAACCGACGGAGGGGATCCCACTGTGACGGCTGCGACGGCGGCACCGGACGCGACCGACGCCGAGGAAGCACTCATCGAAGAGGGTGAGATCGCGGGCGATTACCTCGAGCAGTTGCTGGACGTGCTCGACTTCGATGGCGATATCGATCTGGATGTCGAGGGCGATCGCGCCGTCGTGAGCATCGACGGCGGCAAGGATCTGTCGAAGCTGGTCGGCCGTCGCGGCGAGGTCCTGGACGCGCTCCAGGAACTGACCCGCCTGGCCGTGCAGCAGGCGACCGGCGTGCGCAGCCGACTCATGCTGGACGTGGCGGGCTGGCGTGCCAAGCGTCGCTCGGAGTTGAGCGCGCTCGGCACCGAGGCTGCCAAGCGCGTGCTGGAAACCGGTGAGCGCGAGGCCCTCTCCCCCATGACCCCGTTCGAGCGCAAGATCGTCCACGACGCCGTGGCCGCGCTCGACGGTGTGGTGAGCGAGAGCGAGGGTGTGGAGCCGAACCGCCGCGTGGTGGTGCTCCCCGCCTGACACGCGGAACACTCGAGGTAGGGCCCCCGGATCGAAACGATCGGGGGCCCTACTCTTATCCAGAGGTGTGCGGGTGGGGACAGTTGAAGTTCGGTTGGGGGCAAGGCGTTCGGAAGGGATGTTTCACGTGGAACCAGAGACCGAGATGAGCGCGCCGGGTCCGGTCGATCCGCCCGCCGCGGCGACGGTCGTCTTCGGCGATCGGCTCGACAAGGCTCGGCTCTACTACACCGCGCTCGCGACCGCGGGTGTGGAGCGCGGGCTGATCGGTCCGCGTGAGGTGCCCCGGCTGTGGGATCGCCACATCCTCAACTGCGCGGTGATCGGTGACCTCATCCCCCAGGGCGTGCGCGTGGTCGATATCGGCAGCGGCGCGGGGCTGCCCGGCATCCCGCTCGCCATCGCCCGACCCGATCTCCGAATCACCTTGGTGGAGCCGCTGCTTCGCCGGACCGTCTTCCTCGCGGAGTTCGTGGCGGAGGCCGGGCTCGACAATGTGCTCATCGTTCGCGGCCGGGCCGAGCAGGCGGGGGTGAAGAAGGAGGCGGGCGGCGCGGACATCGTCACCTCCCGGGCGGTCGCTCCCCTGGCGAAGCTGGCGGGCTGGTCCATGCCGCTGGTCCACGAGCACGGACGGATGCTGGCGCTCAAGGGAATCAGCGCCGCGGAGGAACTCGAGCGCGATCGCGACGATCTGACCAAAGCGGGCGCGGGTCATGCCGAGGTCCTGGAATGTGGTGTGGGAGTGCTGGAGACGCCCACCTTCGTCATCAGTGCCGAGCGCCTCGACCGCGCGGAGCGCCGTGCGGAACGCAAGAGCGGACGGTCCGGGACCGGTCGACCGAAGCGTCACTGACGAAGCTCGCGGCGCAATGTTTCCCGTGAAACATGAACAGTTTTGCCGCTTTTGAGTGTGTCGCGGTGCGAAGGTGCCCGTTCAACTTCCGTATTGTGTCCTCTACTGGCAAGCTAGTGAACGTCGAGCGTGAACGACTTCCAGCCGATTCGAGCCAGCCCTCGGTAACAACGCAGCGTCGCGGCCGTTGCTGCCAGGTGCGCGAAATCCTGCTCGGCCACGTGTCTTTGAGTTCTCGGGGTTAGGAGCCTGTATGTCCAATCGTCCGGCGAATGTTTCACGGGAAACAACGTCCCGGGTGCCCGGCATGCTCGATAGCGGTCCCTTCGACACGGACGAGTTCAGCCGCACTCCGTTCGGAAACATCTCCCCCACCGAGACTCCGATCGCCGCCGAGGCGCAGCGCGCGAGCCAGGTGCTGTCCGGCACGAACGCGCACATTCCGCGCCCCAACGAACAGCGCATCCTCACCATCGCCAATCAGAAGGGCGGCGTGGGTAAGACCACCACCGCCGTGAACCTGGCCGCCGCGCTCGCCATTCAGGGCATGCGCGTGCTCGTCATCGATCTCGACCCCCAGGGCAATGCCAGCACCGCGCTCGGCATCGAGCACCACTCGGGCATCCCCTCCAGCTACGAACTCCTCATTGGCGAGTGCTCGGTCAGCGACGCCATTCAGCAGAGCCCGCACAATGAGCGACTGCTGTGCATCCCGGCCACCATCGACCTCGCGGGCGCCGAGATCGAGCTCGTCTCCATGGTCGCCCGCGAGGGTCGGCTCAAGGCCGCCATCCAGGAGGCCAACCTCGCCGGGTACGACATCGACTACGTCATGATCGACTGCCCGCCGTCGCTGGGTCTGCTCACCGTGAACGCGCTCGTCGCCGCCAAGGAAGTCCTGATCCCCATCCAGTGCGAGTACTACGCGCTCGAGGGCGTGGGTCAGCTGCTCCGCAATATCGGTCTGGTGCAGGCACACCTGAATCCCGAATTGCACGTCTCCACCGTGGTTCTCACCATGTACGACGGCCGCACCAAGCTCGCCGATCAGGTGGCCGAGGAGGTGCGCTCGCACTTCGGCGACGCGGTGCTGCGCTCGGTCATCCCCCGCAGCGTCAAGGTGTCGGAGGCTCCCGGCTACGGCATGACCGTCCTCGATTACGATCCGGGCTCGCGAGGTGCCATGAGCTATCTCGACGCCGGACGGGAGATCGCGTCGCGTACGGCGCGCCAGACCGCGACCGCGCGGGTTTCCGACGCACAATCCGGTGTGTAAGTGAATGTTGGTGGCGGTGAACAACGGAAGGGGTCGGTAGGCCGATGAGTCAGGCGAAGAAGGGTGGACTGGGGCGCGGTCTCGCGGCACTGATCCCGACCGGCCCGGCGACCACACCCGGCGGGCTCGGCAGTGCCGCCGCCAACGTCGTCATCGGTCTCGATCCGGTCGGGCCGCAGCCCGCGTCGGCGTATCTGCATCGCGTCCCCGATCCGGTCGACTCGGTCGAGTCGACCGACGCGGGCGCGGTGTACCGGGAGATCCCGCCGCTGCAGATCGAGCCCAATCCGAAGCAGCCGCGCTCCGTCTTCGAGGAAGAGGCGCTGGCCGAACTGGTGCACTCCATCAAGGAATTCGGTCTGATGCAGCCCATCGTGGTGCGCCAGATCGCGACCCTGCCGGAGCCGCGCTATCAGCTCATCATGGGCGAGCGGCGGTGGCGGGCCAGCCAGGAGGCGGGCCTGGATGCCATCCCGGCCATTGTGCGCGAGACCGCGGACGACTCCATGCTGCGGGACGCGTTGCTGGAGAACATCCATCGCGTGCAGCTGAACCCGCTCGAAGAGGCGGCGGCGTATCAGCAGCTGCTGGAGGAGTTCGGCGTCACCCACGAGGAACTGGCGGCCAAGATCGGGCGCTCGCGTCCGGTCGTCACCAATATGATTCGGCTGCTGAAGCTTCCGATTCCGGTGCAGCGCCGGGTCGCGGCGGGCGTGCTGTCCGCCGGACATGCCCGCGCGCTGTTGGCGCTGGAGGCGGGTGCGGACGCACAGGAGGCGCTCGCGGCGCGCATTGTGGCGGAGGGCATGTCGGTGCGGGCCACCGAGGAGGCCGTCACCCTGGCCAACCGGAACCCGGATGCCATCGCTCCCCCGGCGGCGCCCAAGCGCAAGCCGATTCAGATGCCCGGATTGCAGGATGTGGCCGAGCGGTTGTCGGCGTCCTTCGACACCCGCGTGACGGTGGCGCTGGGCAAGCGCAAGGGCAAGATCACCGTCGAGTTCGGTTCCATCGACGATCTGGAGCGGATCGTCAGTCTCATGGAGCAGTCGAAGCCCTAGAGTGGGCCCAGCCCGAGGGTCACAGTGGAAACGTCACTGTGACGTTCGGGTTTATGGCCCTGGAGAGGCGTAGAGCGTTGATCGCTTATTCTTGCTGGCGAGCACAGTGTGATGCGGCGTGAGTGTGGATGAATCGGACAGCTGGAGGCTGAGCAGAGCGGTGTCGACCAGCGTGACCGCACTTACCCTCGGCGGACTCGACAAACTTCCGGTACATGCGCGGCGGTGCGTGTTCTGGGAGATCGATCCGGCGGTGGCGGCGGATTCCCATGACTTCAGCGACCCGACCTTCGAGAAGGAGGCCTGGCTCTCCACCGTGATGCTGCAGTGGGGATCCTGCGGACAGGTCGCCATGGTGGAGGATCGCTCGGCTGGATGCGCGCTCTACGCGCCGCCCAGCGCGGTGCCGCGCTCCGGCCTGTTCCCCACCTCCCCCGTGAGCCCGGACGCCGTGCTGCTGACCACGCTGAGCGCCGAAATGCCGTACCAGGACACCGATGTAGCCCATCAGCTGATTCAGGCCGTGGTGGCCGATCTGGTGCGCCGCGGCGTGCGGGCCATCGAGGCGTTCGGCATTCGCAAGGAGCCGCCGACCACGCCGATGCCCGCCATCGGATCCATGTCGCTGCGCGAGCGGATCGGCACGCCCCTGCGCTCCTCGGCACCCGCCCCGGACGGCTGTTCGCCCGAGCGGTGCATGATCGAGGCCGACTTCCTCGAGGACGTCGGTTTCAAGGTGGTGGCCTCGCATCACCGATTCCCGCGGCTGCGGCTGGAATTGGATCACGAGCACCTGTGGAAGGAAGACGTCGAGCGGGCGCTCGATCAGCTGCTGGCGGCGGCGGAGCTCACCATGCCCACCCGCATCGCGACGCGGTGAGCGGCCTCCGGCCAGATGTTTCACATGAAACAAACCCCTCCAACCCCATTGGGGTTGGAGGGGTTTGGAAATTGGGGGTTCGGGGGCCGGGCCCCCGTACTCTTTCTTGGGGGTTTGGGGGCGTAGCCCCCATTCCGTTCAACATCTAGAGCCGGTCTGCGGCCGCTAATTCCTCTGCGAGCAGTTCGGCGAATGTGTAAGTCCCCGTGGGCTGGTCGTCCTGGCCCAGCAGGTACAGCCGCTTGACGGAGATCAGAATGGCCTCGGCGATCACGTCGCGCATGCGCGGGTTGGTCAGCACCGAGGCGTCGTAATCATTGGTGAGATAACCGATGTCGACCTGCACCGTCGGCATCTTGGTGAGCCGCAACAGATCCCAGGTGCGCGCGTGGGTCCGGCAGTCCTGCAACGAGGTTCGCGCCACGATCTCACGCTGAATGAACCCGGCCAGCACCTGCCCGATCATGGACGTGGAGCCGTGCGAATTGCCGAAGTGGAAGCTGGCGACACCGCTGGCCGAACCGCTGTCATTGCTGGCGCAGCGCAGCGAGATCATCAAGTCGGCGTCGAAGGTATTGGAGGTCTCGGCGCGCTCGGCGTCGGAGGGGTTGGCGCCCCACGGCCGGGACAGGAAGGTCTCCATTCCCGTTGCGGCCATGCGTCCTTCGAGGCGGCTGGCCAGATCCCAGAGGATCTCCGATTCGTAGACGTCGCCGAATTCGGTCGGCACCGCGGAGCCCTTGTCCGGTCCGCCCAGGCCCGGATCGATGACGATGCGCTTGCCGGTCAGCTGCGGTCCGGCGCGGTGCACCACCTCTTCCTCGGCAATGCGATGCGGGTTGCCGCCGGTGACGCGCGCGCCCAGCAGGTCCAACGAGCGCAGGGTGTCCGGACCGCAGATGCCGTCCGAGGACAGGCCGATCTCGCGCTGGAACGAGGTGAGCGCGTCGTGCGTGTGCGGCCCGAAGTAGCCGTCCACGCGGTGCACGTAGAAGCCCAGGTCCTGCAGTCGGCGCTGCAGGGTGGCGACATCGTCGCCGTACAGCGGTGCGGAGAGCTGGTAGATGAGGGTGCGCGCCCCGAGCCGGTAGGAGGCTTCCTTCAGCGCGCGGTAGGTGGCCGGACCGACCACGCCGTCGACCAGGAGTCCGCGGTGCTGCTGGAAGGCCCGCACGGCGGAGTCGAGATCATGGTCGAAGGTGGCGTCGGCGTCCTTCCAGTACTCCCCGATCGGACCCGAGGGGTCGGTATTGGGGTGGGAATGCAGGAACCCGAGGCTTGCCAGGGTGCTCCGAACCTCTGCTACGGCTGGACCTGTATCGCCGTGACGAAGTCGGTGCATGCGTGAGAGCCCTTTCCTTCCGCCAACCCGGGTACCCACTCATGCGGTGGTTCACACCTTCGCACGACCGGAGCGTCGAATGATTGTTTCAGACCCGGACCGAATTTCGGCAACTGTCGAGTGCAGGCATCCTAACCCCGGTACAGGTGTCAGGACCCCAAGGCGGAAGCCCGCGCGAATACGCGGGCTTCCACCGGCGCCGAAATTCTATCCAGCGTCGTTAAAGAACTTCTTGCAGTTCACGCAAGAGGGCCGCTTTGCCCTTTGCGCCCACGATGCGCTTGGTCTCCTTGCCGCCCTGGAACAGGACCATGGTGGGCAGGGACAGGATCCCGTAGTGCTTGGAGGTCTCCGGATTGTTGTCGGCGTCGAGCTTGGCGATGGTGATCTTGTCGGCATTGGCGGCCGCGATCTCCTCGAGCACCGGGGCGACCATCTTGCACGGGCCGCACCAGGCCGCCCAGAAATCCACCAGCACGGGCTTCTCGCTGAGCAGCACCTCGTCGGCGAAGGTGGCGTCGGTCACCGTCTTGGTGGCCGAGGTCTTGGCATCGGACATTGGCTTGCTCCTTAGTTGTTCACTTCCACCGGCGCACCGGCGTGATCGAGGGTGTTGGTGGTGATGTCACCCTGTTCGGCGAGCCAGCGCTCGGCGTCGATGGCCGCGCGGCAGCCGGTACCGGCGGCGGTGATGGCCTGCCGGTAGGTGTGGTCGACCAGGTCGCCCGCGGCGAAGACGCCGGGCAGCGAGGTGTAGGTGCTCTGCCCCTGGACCAGCACGTAGCCCTCGTCGTCGAGATCGACCTGGCCGCGCACCAGTTCGCTGCGCGGGTCGTGGCCGATGGCGACGAACAGGCCGGTGGCGGCGTGCTCGGTGGTCTCACCGGTGCGGGTGTCGCGCAGGGTCAGGCTGGTGACGCTGGTATCCCCGTGCACCGCAACGACTTCCGAGTTCAGGATGAAGCGGATCTTCTCGTTGTTCTTGGCGCGCTCGAGCATGATGCGGGAGGCGCGGAACTCCTCGCGGCGGTGAATGATGGTGACCGAGTTGGCGAACTTGGTGAGGAAGGTCGCCTCCTCCATGGCCGAGTCGCCGCCGCCGACCACCACGATGTCCTGGCCCTTGAAGAAGAAGCCGTCACAGGTGGCGCAGGCGCTGACGCCGCGGCCGAGCAGTTCCTGCTCGCCGGGGACGTTGAGGTAGCGGGCCGCCGAGCCCATGGCGAGGATCACGGCGTAGGCCTCGTACACCTCGCCGCCGACGGTCACCTTCTTGACGGGACCGGACAGGTCGAGGGCGTCCACGTCCTCGGTGCGGATATCGGTGCCGAAACGCTTGGCCTGCTCCCGCATTTCCTCCATGAGGTCGGGGCCCATGATGCCCTCGCGGAAGCCGGGGAAGTTCTCGACCTCGGTCGTTGTCATGAGCGCGCCGCCGAACTGGGTGCCCTCGAAGAGCAGCGGTTCGAGTTCCGCGCGGGCGGCGTACACCGCGGCGGTGTACCCGGCCGGACCGGAACCGACGATGATCAGGTCGCGAACAGGCGTGCTCAAGGGGCCCTCCGAAGCAGTTGTGCAGATTGGCTCGATGTGTTCGAGCGTGAGCGTGTCGGTCAACAACAGCCTAAACGCTGTTGTTCCCGCGCCTGTTCGACCTCGGACGTCAGCCGATATCGGCGCGTCCGAGCACCTGCGGATTGCCTGGGCCGCAGCCGGTTCCGAGCACGGCCGCGGTGATCTGCGGTGGTTTGGGTCCGGCGAGCAGTACCAGCACGCCGGGTGTGCCCGAGAACACAACGCTGCGCGAGCCGAGCACCTGCCGGTCCAGACCGGCCGCCTGCAGACAGGTGGTGAGGGCGTTTCCGGCGGCCAGCGGGCCGGTGATGTCGTGGTGGCCCATCGCGGTGAGCAGGGCAGTGGGCGGCATGGACGCGTCCAGATTGTCGCCTGCCGCCGGTTGGGCGGCGGGGGCCACCGTCCGGGTGCTGACGGCGTCCACGGCCACCACGGCACCCGCGATGACCGCCGCGGCGGCCGCGGCGACGGTGAGCCAGCGCAGGCGGCCGGACGGGCGCTCGAGCGGGAGGGGTTCGGCGAGCTCGGTATCCTCCGGCAGCTCGAGGTCGGGTTCGGGGTCTTCCAGGTCGCGGGGGTCGAGTCGGCCGGTGTCGAAGATGGACCCGTTGAGGATCGGGATCGGGGCGGTGGCGGCCGGGGCCGGGTGGGTGGACCGGGTGACGGGCGGCGGGGCCATGGGCAGCCGGGTGACGGTGGCGAGCTGGGTGGTCGGGGTCGCCGCCGGGGTGTCGTCATCGGCGGCAGCGAGGTCGTCGATCATGCGCTCGAGGCGGTCGGCCACCTCGGGGGGCATGGGATGCACGATCGTGTCGTCGCGGCCGAGGTCGCGCAGGCGTTCGTCGACATGGTCGAGGGAGCGCAGATAGCGCATGGCCTCGGGGTCCTGCCGGACCGCGGGCCAGAGCCGTTCGGATTCGTCCGTCGGCAGGCTGCCGCCGTGCAGATCGGCGAGCAGCTCGGTGGAGAAGGGCGGCGTGGGCACCGCGGTACCCGCCATTGCTCCTCCTGTGTCCTCCATTGCCCCTCCAGGGCTTCGAGTAGGAATCGCAGACCTGTCTTTGTATCCGACGCAGCGGAACCGTACAAGGTTCCCTCGAAATCACGGTGTTCCATAACGATTCATTGGTTTCGAAAATGCGCCGCGAGTCGCCGTCGACCCCGCGCACATCGGCTCTTGACCGTCCCCTCCGGAATGCCGAGCAGCGCAGCGGCATCCGTGATCGAGTAGCCCTCCAGCTCCACCGCGACCAGGGCGGTGCGCTGGTCGGCGGGCAGCGCGAACAGCGCCGCGTCGACCAGCAGGTTGGCCTCCAGTGCAGCGTAATCGTCTCGGGGACAACGGGGTTCGTCCGCGACGTCCTCCGACAGCGGTTCGGTGCGGCGCAGCTTGTTGCGGCGAATGCGGTCCAGGCAGGCATTGACCACGATGCGGTGCAGCCAGCTGCGCACCTCGGCGTCGCCGCGGAAGGCGGCGGCGCCCCGATGCGCGGAGAGCAGGGCGTCCTGGAGCGAGTCGTCGGCGTCCTCGGGGCTGTAGGAGGCGCGCAGCGCGGTCTGCCAGAGGTGGTCGCGGTGACGGCGAAGTAGCTCGGCGAAGGCGTAGGGCGCCCCGCTGGCATGGGCGGCCAACAGGTCGCGATCGCTGACCTGCGCTGCTTCCACGAGCTCGTTCGCTGACGACAATGCATCCCCTCAGACCGGTGCGCACGGCCTGACAACACGGACCGGACATCACCGAGTGTTTTGGCTGTGTCACCGAGTGTTTTTGGCTGTCATCCGGGACCGTAGAAGCCGGGTCCCCGGGCGCTCCCCTTTGCCGAGAGTACGCAAGATCATATCGAAGGTAACGATTCGATAGCAATGGATCGCGCGAAAAAAGCCCTGGTAGGCGGGTTGTTCGGGCGAATCGGACGGATGATGACCGCCCAGAATGTGGCTAACCGGGCGTCGTCACCGGCTGCGGAGAACCCCCGGAATTACGGTGCAGCTTCGTAGTTGATCTGAGCGATCGAGGACTGGAACTGCCCCCCGTTGTTGGCCAGCTGGGTGATCCACACCAGCACGTACCGGGCGGGCTGGTCGGCCCGCACCGGGATCTCCGTGGTGCCGTCGCCGAGCACCGCCGACCCGATCAGCTGGGTCTGATCGAGGGTCGGCGAGGCGGTCGGCGAGGTGCGGATCTCGACCTGCGTTCCGGGCGAGGGCGATTCGATGATCACCTTGGTCAGCTTGCTGGGGCTGCCCAGGGTGGTCAGCACGCCCACGCCCTTCTTCAGGGCCGGGAACTGCTGGAAATAGGCGTCGGTGCGCCAGGTGGTGGCCGGATTGTTGTCCAGCACCGCCCCGACGCTGCCGACATTGTCGGGGGTGCCCTCCGGGGAGAACACCGTGGCTCCCGTGACCGGCACCGGCACGCCACCCGTGGCCGGGGCACCGGCCGGGGTCTGGGACGAGCCGGGGCTGGGCGGCGGGGTGGCCGAGGTGGTCAGGCCGATATTGCGCTGCTCATTGAGCGGCGCGTTGGAGGAGCCGGGCGCGAACACGCTCAGCAGCCACCAGATGATGACGCCGACCACCAGCGCGGCCAGCACGCCCAGACCGACCAGGATCCACATCATTCGCTGCGAGCGTTCCTTCTCGGCCGCCAGCAGCTCCGGGTCCGCGAGGGTCTCGTCGGGTGCGCTGGGCGGCTTCTGGCCCAGTCGCAGCACCGGAATGAAGTCGGTCTTCTGGTCGACCACCGAGGCCTGCTCCAGCACGTGCTGTACGGTCGCGGCGGTGCGCACGCCCTTGTTGGACTCCAGCGAGCGCACCGCGACCGCGGAGATCTCGAAGGGCACCTCGGGCCGAATCGTCCTGGGCTCCACCGGAGTTCCGTCCGGGCCGAAGTCGGCCAGCGGGAGCCCGCCGACGGTCGCGGCGCTGCCGGACACTCCGCCGACGCGAATCGGCCAGTGCGCGGTGATGAGCGCGTAGAGCATCGCGCCGAGCCCGCGCACATCGGACTGGGCGTCCGAATCGGAGAGCGTGCCCGGGAACGCCAGCACGGCGTCGCCCGAGGCGCTGATGCGCACCCGGTCCGGATGGTCGATGGACAGCGAACCGCCACCGCGGTGGGCCATTTCGGCCGCGGCGGCCAGCGCCCGAATGGCGCGCGCGGCGCCGATCGGCGACGGGACGGTCTCGGCCATCTCCTTGAGCGAGCGGCCGGGTGTCCACTCGGCCACCACGATGCCGCCGGAGGAGCCGCGCACCACGTCCAGCACGCGGGCCAGGCCGGGCGAATTGATCCGGCCCAGGCGCAGCGTGCGGGACAGAATGGCCTGCGGCCCATCGTGTCCGGAGTTGTCGGTGGCCTGCTGGTCGGCGTCGACGAAGGTGAGAGCGACCTCGCGGTCGAGTTTCACATCCAGGGCCTGCCAGAACTTCAGCCCGCGCGCCCCGCCGTGGCTGGCCAGCAGCCGGTAGCGGCCACCGGCCACGGATGCGCCGGGGGTCAGCTTGGGGCCGCGCTGGATGCGCTTGCTCGGCGATTCCACCCGCATGGGCGGCATCTGCGGCGAGACGGCCTCGTACACACCGGTTTCCGGACCCGGGTGGTCCGCGTCCTCCGGTAGGTTCTCCGGTTCCGCCCGCTCGCCGCCGCCGGTAGGTGCCGCGGATTCGGCTCGGCCGCCGGACTTTCCGCCGGGCGTGCCGGGGGGAGGTGCGTCCGTGGAGAGCCCGCCGCCCGAGGCCGCTGCGGATTCGGCGGCCGGGACGCCGCCCGCCGCGTCGTCGCTCACCCTGGTTCCTCCTTCGCCGTGGTGTGTCGAAGACCGATGTGTGGGGCCCGGAACCGCCGCGTCCGGATATCCGCGGGGGCTGTCTGCGGGCATGCCGGAGCGGGCAGTTGCGTTTGCCTGCGGAACAGGGTACGGGAACTCGCCCGTCCCGGTGATGTCAACCGCATCGGGCCGGATGACGGGCAGCACCATGGTCTGCGCGTCGAGATACGGGTCGAAGCGGTAGTAGTACGGCGCGGCCCGCAGATCCGGCTTGGGCAGCAGCGTGGTCTCGTGGATGTCCTCGAGCGGCGTGCCGGACAGGTCGAGATCCGGTGCGGGCGGGGTGATGCCGAGGCGGCGCGAGATGGCGACGGTAATGGCCACGATCTCCGGAATGCCGAGCAGTCGCATCAGGCCGAAGGCCACGCCGAACATGACGATGGCGGTGAGGCCGACCCGCACCAGCGAGCCGAATCCGCCGAACGAATCCGAAAGCCGGTGCAGCCCCAGCACCTTGTCCACGATCAGCATGACGGCCCCACCGGCGAGTGAGGCGAGCACCACCCGGGTGATGGTCCGCCCGACATTGGTCATGCGAAGGTCGCCGAGGCTGCGATGCAGCAGCCAGCCGCCGATGATGGCGCCCGCGACGAAACCCAGCCCGCGGGCGACACCGACGGCGATGACCACGTGGTCGGGCGACACGAACATCGGCATCAGCATCGACAGGGTGATCTGAACACCGGTGATGCCGAGGATGATCCAGGTCGGGGTCCACGCCTGTTCCCGGGCGTAAAAGACGCGGAGGTGAATCAGCACCAGCGCGTAGGGAATCAGGGTGAAGGCGGACCAGGAAACGGCCTCGCCGAGCCGCGCGGCATCGCCACCGAAGCGTCCGTATCCGTACATCGCCTGCCCGATCTGGGGTCCGGCGAAAGTGAAGAAGGTGACGATCGGAACCAGCGCGATCATGGTGAGCCGGGTGGCCGAGCCGAGATCGTCCACCACGGCGGGCGTGTCGTCGGCGGCGGCATTGCGACTCAGCCTGGGCATGATGGCGGTCAGCAGGGTCACGCCGATGACGCCGTACGGCAATTGCAGCAGCGCCCAGGCATTCGCGTAGATCGCGGGACCCGCGACATCCCAGTGCGACGAGATCCGTGTCGCCACAGTGAGACCGGCCTGGCTGATGGCGACGTAGAGAATGATCGCCGCGCCCATGCCCGCGAACTGCTTGAGCCGCGCGTCCACGCCCCAGAGTGGCCGCAGGTCGATGCCTTCGCGGCGGATGGCGGGAAGCAGGCTGCCGACCTGCACGATGACACCGAGCGTCACGCCGAGGCCGAGCAGCAGCAGTTTCGGTTCGCTCATGCGGACCGGGTTCAAGGTGATCTCGCCCGGTGTCAGCGCGTACAGGCCGAGGACGACCAGCACCACGATGTTGTTCAGAACCGGAGCCCAGGCACCGGGTTTGAACCGGCCGTGGGTGTTCAGAATCGCCATCAGCAGCGCGGACATGCCGTAGAACAGGATCGCCGGAAGCAGCAGATAGGTCAGCGCGGTGGTGAGCCCCGTGTTCACCTTGCCGTCGTTGGACAGGAAGACGTGCGTGGTGAGGACCGGTGCCAAGGCCGTGGCCAGCACGGTTCCGGTGGCGAGCACCGTGAAAGCGGCTGTGACGAGCCGTCTTACGAAGGCGGCACCGCCGTCGGCGTCCTCCTTCTCGGCACGCACCAGTGTCGGCACGACGATCGCGGTCAGGACGGCACCGAGCAGCAGCTCGGAGATCATGGTCGGGATCGTGCTCGACACGGTGAAGGCACTAGCGATAGCGGGACCGAGCACGGTCAGCAACAGCACCTGTTTGCCGAATCCGGTGATGCGGCTGGCCAGCGTCGCGACGGCCATGGATCCGGAGTCGCGGACCAACTTGGCGTTCGCGCTCTCCGACTTTTCCTGCACCGCGACGGGCATTGCGCCCGTGCGCGGCTGGACGCGGCGCTGGGCTCCGCTCGGCGGTCCCGGGCGCTGGTTGCGCTGCGGTCCCGGCCGCGGATTCGACATCGGCGGCGTCGGGTAGCGCTGTGCGTCCGGCGGCAGCGAGCGCGGACCGGGTCCGGCCGGGCGGTTGCCCTCGTTGCCCGGATGTCCCCAGTGGTAGCGCTCTTCGGGCGGAATTCGCCCGCCCGCCGCGGGATCCGGTCGAGGCGGTTGCTGCCGGGGCCGGTGCATGATGGGCCCGGATTCGGGTCCCGGGGGCATCTGTCGTTGCGGACCGGTCGGTTGACCTGGATACGGACGGCCCGGATTCCCTTGCGGATTACCGGGAACCGCCCGCTGCTGCCCGGAGGGCGGAGGCTGTGATCCGGGTACGCGAGGCTGCTGCCCCGAGCCGGGGCCCTGCGGTCGGCGCGGCCCGGGCCGCGGCACCCCGCGCTCCCCCGGCACACCGCGTTCCCAGGGTGCGGAGGGCGCGCGACGCGGCGGTGGCCCGTCGGGTCCCTCCGGTCGGCCGGATGAGCGCGGCCCGCCGTACTCGCTCACCGTGCCTCCTGCTTCTGTCGCTTCAACTCCCGCTTACGTGCGCGCCGCTCCTGTCGAGTGCCGGGGTCGAACCCTTCGTCGGCCGGGTCGGACTGCCCGCGGAAGCGGTGCCACAGTCGGCGACCGACCAGCAGGAGCAGCAGTGCGCACGCGCACGCCGTAATTATTGCCAACACCTGACCGTAGGCGTTGGACCGCACCGATACCGATACCGCATTGCCGAGCGGCACGCCGTCCGGTGTGGTAAGTGCGATGGGTATGACCAGGTTTCGGCTGTCGGAAACCTCGGTGGGGATCTGGAAAGACCGATTGCCCTTGGCGGGCAGCTGCTGTTCACCGATATCGGTGATGTTCGTCTCGGCGGGCGCGTCGATCTTGAAGCGCACCCGGATGGCCACCGGCAGATCGTTGCGGGCCACCAGCAGCAGCGGACTCTGTTCGGAGGCAAGGGTGTAGACGCCGCCGGGCGGCAGCACCGTCACCGATCCGAACAGGTTGTCCAGGGTCTTGGTGGTTTGGTCGAGGCGGCGTTGGGCATTGGTGTCCGCGGCGGCTCCCCCGGCCCGGCGGTCCGACAGCGACAGCACCCGGATGAGATCGTCGCGCAGCGGGGTGAGGAAGTCGCGCGGGCTCAGTTCCTGCTGCGGGACGTCGACCAGCGCGCTCATCAGCTCGGTAATGCGCTGGGCCTGCTGGTGTACCGGTTCGGCGAAGTGGGCTGGTACCGCCTCGTCGGCGGCACCGGCGAGGTAGTCGAGCTCGTAGGGCTGCGGATCCGGTTGCTGGGCAAGCAGATCGGTGAACGGGCGCGCGGTGGCGAGATTGTTGCGCACCAGCAGGTCGAGCTGTCCGAGCACCGCGGTCGCCTCGTCGCGGTTGGCGCCCCACTGTTGCGGCGGCATCAGCAGCGCCGAGCGGGGCCGACCCGGTTGCGGGTTGAGCGCGGTCCAGGTGATGGCCCCGAGCGCGTCCTGCAGTCGGGCCGCGCGGGAGTCGACGGTGACGTCGTAGCGGACCTTCTCCGGCGTGAAAGGCGGTGTCGGCGGGTTGGATCCGATGGCGGCCAGGGCGGTGGCGGCCCAGATGTCGAAGGTGACGGCGTGCAGGTCGGCCGGTGCGGGCGGCGGCGTCGCACCGACCGGGGGCGGCACGGTGACGTCGGCGAGGTTCACCACGTCGGGGGTGCCCGCCTCGCCGCCGCTGGGCGGGGCCGGGGCCTTGGTGGCGGTGAGGTTGGTCCGGCCGTCGGCCGTGGTCACCGCATTGTCGGCGAGGACGGCGCTGGTGAAGCCGTGATGCGCGAACAGGGTCGCGCCGTCGGTGTCCACCGAGCCCGCGTCCGGAATGGCCGCGCCGCGCACCGATTTCACCCGGAGCGTGGTGTCCACCAGGTCGGCGGGCGCGTTGAGGGCGCGGTCGGCGAGCGTGACGTCACCGGCGGCGGCCAGCACCGACGGGTCGACCTGCGCGAACGGCAGTGCCACCACGCACATTCCGGGCGCGATCGCCCGCAGCCGTTCCAGCCACGCCTTGGCCGCGTGGGTGCCGGTGCCCGCCCGGGTGGGCCCGTCCGGATCCGAGGGGCTCGCCAGGACCAGGTAGTCGGTGGTCATATCGGTCACGGTGAGCAGCAGGTCCGGGTCGATGGCCAGGCAGATCGCGTTGATGAGGGTGCGATCGCGGCCGCTGTCCGGTTTGGCCAGACTCTCCAGCGCCGACAGCAATTGGTCGAGTCGCCCGCCCTGGGCCAGCGACGCGGCCAGGTCGTCATCGGTGAGCAGCGCCGGGCCGTCCGGGGATCCGGGCCGCCCGGCCACCAGGCGGGGGCGGTCGGCCAGCGGCCACAGCATGGTGGTGGCGACCGGCGGGGCGGCGTCACCGGCGGGCGGATTGGGCTGGGCGGCCTGGTGTTTCGGGTCGCCGCCGCCGGGCACGCCGAGCACGGGCAGCAGGAAGCGGGCGTCGTCGAGGCGGGCCTGGCCGCCGTAGTCGGGCTGGCCGTTCACATTCAGCAGCAGCGGGTAGACACCCGGCGCGGTGATGTCGACCGAGGAGATCCCGCCGGGCAGGTCGGTACCCGTGTGCAGGGCGATGGTGAGGCTGAACTGTTTGCGCTGTCCGGCCGCCAATTTGTCGGCGACGTCCTCGAATTCGCCGTTCACGTCGTAGTTGATCTGGTCCAGTCGCAGCGCGGAGCGCAGTCCGCTGGGGCTGGTGACGGCGGCCCCGCGCTGAATGCGGACGCTGATGTCGTTGACCGGCCGGTCCCCGATATTGGTCACCGTGCCCGACACCACGAAGTACGGGTCGCTGGTCGCCGTGATGGCGGTGGGCGTGACCGAATCCAGCGACAGTTTCAGGAATTTCGGCCCGCTGGGCTGCTGGCCGCTGCCATTGCCGGTGGGTTCGGCGGCGGCAATGGGCGTGCCGAGTCCGGGTCCGATGATTCCCAGCGTGAGCACCGCCAGCATTACCGCGACGAGTGAAAGCAGCGTGCGCTGCGATCCCGCACGCGTCATTGTCTGCCGTTCTCCATCCGGTCGATCAGCCGGTTGGCGACCTCGGCCAGCCTGCGTTCGTCAGCGTAGGCGAGCCGGGAGTCTAGTTCGCTCAACGGAACCCAGGCCACCTTGGTCACCTCGACGTCGGCGTCGGAGAGCTCACCGCCGAGGGAGCGCATCAGATAGTGGTGCACGGTCTTGTGTACCCGTCGGCCTTCGGTGACGAACCAGTAGTCGATGCTGCCGAGTTCGGCGACCACGGTGCCGTGGATGCCGGTCTCCTCCTGCACTTCCCGAATGGCGGTCTGCTCGGCGGTCTCGCCCGCTTCGATGTGGCCCTTGGGTAGCGACCACAGCAGTCGGCCGCGCCGATCGGTGCGGCCGATGAGGGCGGCGCAGCGTTTTTCCCGCGGTCCGTCGAGTCCGTCGACGACGAGTCCGCCCGCCGAGGTCTCCCGGACCGTGCGCATGCGCGGCTTCGGTGCACCGGCGGCCTTCGCAGCGCCCGTGGCCTTCGCAGCGCCGGTGGCCTTGGTGGCGCCGGTGGATTTCGTGGCGCCGGTGGATTTCGCCGCATTACCGGCCGAACCGCGCCGCCGGGGCTGGCGGCGTCGACTGTTCGCACGATCGGCCGGGGACACTGCGCCAGTCTATAGGGGACAGCGGGCGTGCCCGCCCCACCGCGGTAGCTCCCCTATATACAGAGCTCCCGTGCCAGGTAGACCCCGGTCGCGGCGCGGCACGCCGGATGCGCGGCATGGGGCGGCCGGACGCTTTTCGGGGATCGGACCCCGCAGCGACTAAGCTCCGATGTCGTGGTTTCGCCGAAGTCCGAGGAAGCAGCCGTGGAGGATCGTCGTACTCGCCTGCTGGCGGCGGCGGCGATAACCCTGGGGCGACTCTCGGATGTCCTGACCCCGCTGGGCGAATTGTTCGCCGCGCACGGTCACCAGCTGTATCTGGTCGGCGGCAGTGTGCGCGACGCGGTGCTGGGTCGGCTCGGCACCGATCTGGACTTCACCACCGACGCCCGCCCCGAGGTGGTGCAGGAGATGATGCGCGGCTGGGCCGACAATCTCTGGGACACCGGCGGCCTGGCCTTCGGCACGGTGAGCGCGTCCAAGGGCGGCCAGCAGCTCGAGATCACCACCTTCCGCAGCGACTCCTACGACCGGGTCTCGCGCAATCCGGAGGTCACCTTCGGCGACACCCTCGAGGGCGATCTGGTGCGCCGCGATTTCCGGGTGAACGCCATGGCGGTGCGCATCGGCGCGCTGGGCGAGCTGGAATTCGTGGATCCCCTCGGCGGCATCGAGGATCTGCTGGAGGGTGTGCTGGATACGCCTGCGCTGCCGCAGGATTCGTTCCAGGACGACCCGCTGCGCATGCTGCGCGCCGCCCGTTTCGTCTCGCAGCTGGGCTTCGAGCTGGCCCCGCGGGTGCGCGCGGCGATCGTGGCCATGGCCCCGGAGATCGATCGCATTACCGCCGAGCGGGTGCGCACCGAGCTGGACAAGCTGATCGGCGGCGAATACCCGACCGACGGCATCGACATCATGGTCGAGACCGGACTGGCCGCGCGGGTGCTGCCCGAGGTCCCGGCCATGCAGCTCGAGATCGACGAACACCACCAGCACAAGGACGTCTACCAGCATTCGCTGACCGTGCTGCGCCAGGCCATCGATCAGGAGCAGGGCGATCCGGATCTGGTGTTGCGCTGGGCCGCGCTGCTGCACGACATCGGCAAGCCGCCCACCAAGCGCAATGAGCCCGGCGGCGGCGTCAGCTTCCACCACCACGAGGTGGTGGGCGCGAAGATGGTGCGAAAGCGCATGCGCGCCTTGAAGTATCCCAAGCAGTTCACCGAGGATGTGGCGCGGCTGGTGTATCTGCACCTGCGCTTCCACGGCTACGGCAAGGGCCAGTGGACCGATTCGGCGGTGCGCCGCTACGTGACCGACGCGGGCGACCTGCTCCCCCGCCTGCACAAGCTGGTCCGGGCCGACTGCACGACCCGTAACCGGCGCCGCGCCGCGCTGCTGCGCTCCACCTACGACGATCTGGAAGCCCGCATCGAGCGCCTGGCCGAGCAGGAGGATCTGGCGCGGGTGCGCCCGGATCTGGACGGCAACGCCATCATGGAACTGCTCGACCTGCAACCGGGTCCGGATGTCGGTAAGGCGTGGCGCTTCCTGAAGGAGCTGCGCCTGGATCGCGGTCCGATGAGCCGCGACGAGGCCGAGGCGGCGCTGCTCGAGTGGTGGCCGACCCAGAAGGCTTGACGCTCAAAGGCTTGACGCTCAGAAGACGATGAGCGTCGTCCCGGCGACAATGGCCGAGCGGATCTGCGCCAGATCGAACGATCCGGTGATGGACGGCAGATCCGCGGCGAAGACCACGCGGTCGCCGACCCTGTGGGCGCTGCTGATGCGCGCCTGACTCGGCAGGCCGGTCAGCGGAATCGGATTCAGCACGGTGAATCGCTTGGGCGCGCGCACCTTTCGCCAATGCGCCCGATGCACCCGGATGGACAGCACATTGTCGGTGATCTCGGCCTCGGCCAGCGCCGTGATCCGGCGGCGGCGGTGCCGGGCCAGCACGAGCCCGTCGGCGGCCGGTTCCAGCTCCCAGTCGGGCTGCCAGGAATTGATCCATTCCAGCAGTGCCGCAACAGATATGACGCCCTCGAGGTCGAGCTGCGCGGCACGCACCTTGGTGGGCACGCCGGGGATGAGTCGCACGCCGTGCGCGATGACGGTCAGTTCCTCGATGGGATGCCGGTTCCAGAGCAGCCCGGTGAGAACGGTTTTGGTCTGGAAGTGCGCGCCGCGCCGCCGCACCTTGAGCGTCTGCAGCGTGGCCCGCAGGTCGTGCCCGAGCAGGGTCGCGCTGACCTCCTGGCCCCCGAACCGGCTGAGGATCCCCTCCGACAGCAGCGTCATGAGCACGTCGGGCATCAGTGCGGTGACCGTCCCGGCGCCGAAATCGGCGGCGGGCTCGAGCCAGGCGGTGGTGAAGCTCGTGAAGCTCGTCCACGACCAGGCCTTCGGATCGAAATACGTGGCCATGATTGGTTCGAGCGTACTGGCCTAAAGGGGTGTGGGGGCCTAGCCCCCACACCCCTTTACGTATATGCGGAGATATACGATTATTGCTTCCGAATCTGCGGAAGTATTCTTCCTGTCATGCCCGAAATTCGGATTCGTGACGCCGCCCAGCTCCTGGGCGTCAGCGACGACACCGTGCGTCGCTGGATCGACAGCGGCACGCTCTCGGCGCGCAAGGACGAATCCGGTCGCCTGGTGGTGGATGGCAAACAGCTCGCGGAACTGGCCGTCGAGCAGGCCCGCACTCCGCAGACCCGGATGGGTAGTGCCAGTTCGGCACGCAATCGATTTCCCGGACTGGTCACCAGGGTGGTGGCCGATACCGTGATGGCACAGGTGGAGATGCAATGCGGACCATTCACAGTCGTTTCGCTGATGAGCAGCGAGTCGGTGCGCGAGCTGGGTCTGCAGCCCGGCAGCGTGGCGTGGGCGAGCGTGAAGGCGACCACCGTGGTGGTGGAGACCGCCACCGAGGGGAAGGAAGCCGGTGGCACGGCCTAGGCGTCAAGTCCGGCGCGGCGCTGGCCGCGACCGCGGTGCTGGGCGCGGGTCTGCTGTCGGGTTGCGGTTCCTCGTCCACGAGCAGTGACACCAAGACCATCACGGTTTTCGCCGCCGCCTCGCTCAAGCAGGTGTTCACCCAGCTGGGCACCCAGTACGAGAGCGCGCATCCCGGCACGAAGGTGACTTTCTCCTTCGCCGGTTCGTCGGATCTGGTGGCGCAGTTGAACAATGGCGCGCCCGCCGACGTCTTCGCCTCCGCCGATCAGGCCAATATGGACAAGGCGGTGAAGGGTGGCCGGATCACCGAGAAGCCGCAGACCTTCGCCACCAATGTGCTGACCATCGTGACGCCGCCGGGCAATCCGGCGCACGTCAATTCCCTCGCGGACCTGTCGCAGTCGGGTCTGCGGCTGGTGGTGTGCGCGCCGCAGGTGCCGTGCGGTTCGGCGACCAAGAAGGTGACAACCGATGCGGGCGTGTCGATTTCGCCGGTGAGCGAGGAGTCCTCGGTGACCGACGTGCTGGCCAAGGTGACCTCGGGGCAGGCCGACGCGGGCCTGGTCTACGTCACCGACGCGGCCGGTGCGGGCAACAAGGTGCAGACCGTGAACTTCCCGGAGTCGGCCAAGGCCGTGAACACCTATCCGATTGCCACCGTGGCGGATTCGAAGAACGCCGCCGCCGCGAAGGACTTCGAGGCCCTGGTCACCGGGCCGGACGGGCAAAAGGCCCTGCAGCAGGCCGGTTTCGGTAAGCCGTAGTGAAACCCCCGGTCTGGCTACTGTTTCCGGCCGCCATCGGCTTCGTGCTGGTGGCCGGTCCCCTGGTAGCGCTGACCGGGGCGGTGGACTGGTCGCATTTCCTCGGCCTGATCACCTCGGAATCCTCGCGAGTGGCACTGGAATTGAGCCTGCGCACCTCGCTCGCCGCCGCCGTGCTGTGCATCCTGCTCGGGGTGCCCATGGCGGCGGTGCTGGCCCGGTCGCGCTGGCGCGTACTGCCGGTGCTGCGGGCACTCGTGCTGCTGCCCTTGGTTCTCCCGCCCGTGGTCGGTGGTCTGGCCCTGCTCTATCTGTTCGGCCGTCACGGTCTGGTGGGCCGGGAGTTGGAGTCGATGGGCATGCGCATCGCGTTCAGCACGACGGCGGTGGTGCTGGCGCAGACGTTCGTGGCATTGCCGTTCCTGGTGATCACGCTGGAGGGCGCCATGCGCACCGCCGGTGACCGCTACGAGCGGATCGCCGCAACCCTGGGCGCGCGGCCGTCGACGGTGTGGTGGCGGGTGACGCTGCCGCTGCTGCGTCCGGCGTTGGTGTCGGGCACGATTCTGGCCTTCGCTCGGGCGCTGGGCGAATTCGGTGCGACGCTGACCTTCGCGGGCAGCCTGCAGGGTAGGACCCGCACCCTGCCGCTGGAGATCTATCTGCAGCGCGAATCCGATCCCGATGCCGCCGTGGCGCTTTCCTTGCTCTTGGTGCTGGTGGCGGCGGTCATCGTGCTCGTGGCCTACCGCCGCCCCGGCCTCGCCGCGGATCGCGTGCCCGGCGGTGCGAGCTAGCGTGGCTGCCATGTCGTCTGTTTTCGTACCGCGCGCCGAGCGCATTGTCGAAGCGCTCTTGACTGCCGATCCGCACCTGGCCGCCTCGGTCGGTGATCACCGTTCCGACGAGCGGCTGCCGGACTGGTCGCGGGCCGCGGTGCGCGGGCAGGTGGCCATGCTGCGGGAGGCCTCGCACGCGCTGGCCGAGATCGACGACGAGGACCTCGCGACCGCCGATCGGGTGGATCTGGCGCTCCTGCAGCAACGGGTCGACGCCATGCTCTTCGAACGCGTCGACACCCGCGAGCACGAGTGGAATCCGCTGCTGCACAATCCCGGACCGCTGCTGTACCAGCTGCTGGCGCGTCCCTTCGCGCCCGCCGAGGTGCGATTGGAGGCGCTGCGCGTGCGGCTGACCGTGCTGCCCGACGCCTTGGCCACGGCCCGCGCGGTGCTCGGCGATATGCCGCGCGTGCACGTCGAGACCGCCATCGGTCAGTTCGGCGGGGTGGCGTCCCTGGTGCGCGATCAGCTCCCCGAGCTGGCCGCCCAGGTCCCGGGATTCGATATCGAACCCGCTGCGGGCGAGGCGATCTCGGCGCTGACGGAGTTCACCGCCTGGCTCACCGATCGGCTCGACGCCTCGGACCGTGACCCGCGCCTGGGCCGTCGGCTGTGGGAGGCCAAGCTCTGGCACACCCTCGACACCAATCTGAGCTCGCGGGAGATTCTGGAGCGCGCCTTCGCGCACCTGGAGCAGCTGACCGGCGAAATCCGGTCCGCCGCAGGGGAATTGCT
This sequence comes from Nocardia sp. CDC160, assembly GCF_035818795.1. Lineage (NCBI taxonomy): Bacteria > Bacillati > Actinomycetota > Actinomycetes > Mycobacteriales > Nocardiaceae > Nocardia > Nocardia sp. CDC160. The sequence continues at coordinate 1,383,354 of NZ_JAYKYT010000001.1, forward strand.
GGGTGTGGCGAATCCGGACGACGACACCGTGCGCAAGGCGATGGATCAGCTCGGTGGCGACCGTCCGGACAATGCCACGGTGGTCGCCGTCGCGCGCGACGCCCTGGCGGAGGCCACCGCCTTCGTCCGCGAGCACGAGTTGGCCACCCTGGTCGACGATCCGCTGGTCATCCAGGAGATGCCGGAGTTCGCGCGCGGTGTCGCCATCGCCTACTGCGATCCGGTGGGCCCGCTCGAAACCGCGCAGCTGCCAACGTTCTTCGCCATCGCGCCCACCCCGGCCGACTGGACCGCCGATCGCGTGACCTCGTTCTATCGCGAATACAACAACCACATGATGCGCAATCTGACCGTGCACGAGGCCATGCCCGGTCACTACCTGCAGCTCGCCCGGGCCCGCCGCTACCGTGGCGCCACCCCGATCCGGGCGCTGTGCTGGAGCGGCACCTTCATCGAGGGCTGGGCCGTCTACACCGAGAAACTCATGGCCGACCACGGTTTCGGTGGTCTGCCGGTGCGCCTGCAGCAGTTGAAGTCCCATTTGCGCATGACCATCAACGCCATTCTCGACCAGTCGGTGCACTGCGAGGGCATGACGAAGGCCGAGGCCATGCGCCTCATGCTGGATCGCGGCTTCCAGGAGGAGGGTGAGGCCGCGGGCAAATGGCGGCGCACCCTGCTCAGCTCCACCCAGCTCTCCACCTATTTCGTGGGCTACACCGAGATCGCCGCCCTGGCCGCCGATCGCCCGGTCGTCACCTCCCCGCGCGAGTGGCACGACGCCATGCTCGATCACGGCTCCCCCGCTCCGCGTCACCTGCGCCTTTTGCTCGGGGTCGACGATGGCTGACGGACTGTCGGTGACCGCGCGCCTGGCGGACCGGGATCTCCAGGTGGCACTGGAGGTTCCGCCGGGCGAGGTGCTGGCGGTGCTGGGCCCCAATGGCGCGGGCAAGTCGAGTCTGCTGGATGTGGTGGCGGGCCTGGTGGTTCCGGACGCGGGCGAGGTGCGTCTCGGCGATCGGGTGCTCACCGATACCGCGAAAGGCATTGCGGTGCCCCCGCATCGGCGCGCGGTCTCGCTGCTGGCGCAGGATGCCCTGTTGTTCCCGCATCTGTCGGTCGAATCGAATGTGTCCTTCGGTCCGCGCAGCCGGGGCATGCGGGGCCGCGCGGCAGTGGCGCTGGCCCGGGAGTGGTTGCGGGCCGTGGACGCCGAGGACTTCGCGAACCGATCGCCCGGTTCGCTGTCCGGCGGTCAGGCCCAACGGGTCGCCCTGGCCCGGGCGCTGGCCGTCCATCCGGAGGTCCTCCTGCTCGACGAGCCCATGGCCGCACTGGACGTGACCGCCGCCCCGGCCATGCGGACCCTCCTGCGTCGGGTCCTGCGGGACACCGGTGCGCACCAGCTCGCGGCCCTGCCGGACTCCCGCCCGACCGGAACGATTCTCGTCACCCACGACATCATCGACGCGGTCACGCTCGCCGACCGGATCGCCGTGCTCGAGGCCGGGCGGGTCATCGAATCCGGCCCGGTGGCACAGGTTTTGGCACGGCCGCGAAGCCGGTTCGCGGCGCGCATCGCGGGAGTGAATCTGCTGCTGGGCACCGCCGCGAGTGGTGGCAGCCCCGGGCTGGGCGCGGTCGCGGCGGGCGAGCTCGAGATCGTCGGCCGCTGCGCGGCGGAGTGGCCGCCCGGCGCCCGGGCGGCGGCGGTGTTCTCGCCGACCGCGGTGGCGGTGCACCTGGAGCATCCGGAAGGCAGTCCCCGCAATGTGTTCCGGGTGCGCGTCGCGGAACTGGAGGATGGCGGCGGCGTCATCCGGGTGCGCGCGGTGGACGGTCCGGGCGCGGCCGCGGGGCTGGCCGCGGATCTCACTCCGGCCGCGGTGGCCCAACTCGGCGTGGCCCCCGGCATGGAGGCGCACTTCGCGGTCAAGGCGACCGAGGTCGACGTCTACCTCCATTGACCGGGCTGCGAGACATGAGATTCTTGTCGCCGGATGCGGGCGCGCCCACAATCGGATCACGACGACAGCTGGAGGACGCGGATGACGCTGGATTTGAACAGCGACCTGGGCGAGGGCTTCGGCGACTATGTCATGGCCGATGACGCCGCCATGCTGGACGTGGTCACCAGCGCGAACATCGCCTGCGGCTTCCATGCCGGGGACCCGGCCATCATGCGCCGCACCTGCGCGCTGGCCGTCGAGAAGGGCGTCCGGATCGGCGCGCACGTCGGCCACCGCGATCTGCCCGGCTTCGGCCGCCGTGCCATCGCCATCTCCCCCGCGGACCTGCGCGACGAGACGCTGTATCAGATCGGCAGCCTGGACGGCTTCGCCCGCGCCGCCGGTGACCGGGTGCGCTACGTGAAACCCCATGGCGCGCTGTATCACCAGGCCGCCGCCGATCGCGCGCTGGCGGACGCCGTGGTCGCCGCGCTGCGCGAGTTCGACACCGAGCTGATGCTGCTCGGCCCGGCCGCCACCGAACTCGACCGGGCCGCGGCGGACGCCGGAATCCCCTTCGTCGGTGAGGGTTTCGCCGACCGCGCCTACACGCCGGAGGGTCTGCTGGCCCCGCGCGGCCTGCCCGGCGCGGTGCTCGACACGGATGCCGCGGTGGCGCAGGCACTCTCGATCGCCCGCGACGGCAAGGCCACCAGTGTGGACGGCGGCACGGTCGCGGTCCACGCCGCCAGCATCTGCGTGCACGGCGACACCCCGGCCGCGGTCGAGATGGCCCGCCGCATTCGGGCCGCCCTCGACGAATCCGGCACGCCCGTGCGGGCTTTCGCCTGAGCGCGGGGTGAACGGGCATGACCGGTCCGGAACGATTCGACACCGTCGGCGAGGTGCGGACGGCGGGTGACCGCGCGCTGCTGGTGATTCCGCCGGTGCACGCCATGGTCGCCGACCTGGTATCCGCCCTGCGCAAGCGGCCGTCCGGCGTCGTGGATGTGCTGCCCGCCGCCGAGACCGTGCTGGTGACCCTCACCTCGCCCGCCGTCGCCGACCGGGTCCGAGAGCAGTTGCGGGCGTTGCTGGCTCGCCTCGATGCCCGGGCCCGGGTGGCGGTGGGTGACCGCGCGCGGCCGGGCCGTCCCGACCGAGATCCCTTCGGTTCGGTGGACGAGGAGGACTCCCCCGAGGAGCCGCTGCTGATCCCGGTCCGTTACGACGGCGCGGACCTGGCGGAGGTCGCGCGCCTGCTCGGCCTCACCGTGGCCGAGGTGATCGCACAGCACACCGACACCGTATGGCGCTGCGCCTTCGTGGGTTTCGCGCCGGGGTTCGGCTATCTGGAATCCCCCGACGGCCGGTTGAGCGTGCCGCGCCGCACCCAGTCCCGCACCGCGATTCCGGCGGGCGCGGTGGCGCTGGCGGGCGGCTATTCGGCGGTCTACCCGCGCAGCAGTCCCGGCGGGTGGCAGCTGATCGGCACCACCGAACTCCCGATGTGGGCGGTGGATCGGGATCCGCCCGCCCTGGTGCGGGCGGGCACCAGGGTTCGTTTCGTGCCCGCGGAGGTGCGCTCATGAGCGGATTGCGGGTCGAGCGGGTGGGGCCCCTGGCCACCATTCAGGATCTGGGTCGTCCCGGCTGGTTCGATTCCGGGGTGGGCACCGCCGGTGCGGCGGACCGGGCCTCGTTGCGGCTGGCCAATCGACTGGTCGGCAATGCGGAGGGTGCGGCCGGAATCGAGGTGCTGCTGGGCGGTCTGGAACTGTTGGCGCGGCGGCACGTCACGGTGGCGGTGACCGGCGCCTCGGCCCCCATCACGGTCGACGATCGGGCCATGGGCACGGCCAGTGTGCTGGAAATGGCAGAGGGCCAACGGCTTCGGCTCGGCTACGCGAGCACCGGCCTGCGCAGCTACGTGGCGGTGCGCGGCGGCATCGAGGTCGCGCCGGTGCTGGGTTCCCGCAGCCGCGACACCCTGTCGGGCATCGGACCGGACCCGCTGCGCGCGGGTGACGAACTGCCGGTGGGCAAGCCGCCGCGCAACTGGCCCATCGTGGATGTCGCGCCGGTGCCGATGCTGGGCAACGACCTGCTCACGGTGCGCGCCATCCCCGGCCCGCGCGCCGACTGGTTCGCCGACGCCACAGCGCTTTTCGCGGGTGAATGGACGGTGTCGGCCGATACCGACCGGATCGGCGCGCGCCTGGACCGGCGCAGCGGGCCGACGCTGCGGCGCAGTGTCACCGCCGAATTGCCCACGGAGGGCATGGCATTGGGTTCGATCCAGGTGCCGCCCAGCGGCCAGCCGGTGGTGTTCCTGGCCGATCACCCGATCACCGGCGGCTATCCGGTCATCGCCGTGGTGGTCGATGCCGACGTGGATTCCGTCGCCCAGGCCCGACCGGGTCAGGCCCTGCGTTTCCGCCGAGTCGAATAGCTGTATCTCACTTCAATAGAGTTGTCTCACTTCAACTTCGCGTGCATGAGATACACGTTGTAGCTGTTCCACGCCGACATGGTGAAGTACAGATCGTTCCCGGTCGACCAGGGATGGATGTATCCGCCGTAGGTCGTCGGATAGTCGTCGGTGTCGACCAGGGTCACCGGATCGGTCCACGCGCCTTGCGGTTCGGCGGCGGTGCGCAGGGCGATGGCGTGGTGGTCGAGATCCAGATAGACCATCTGCCACTGTCCGCTCGACGCGTCGTAGCGCACCGACAGTTCCCCCGCGGTCCCGGAAAGCACCGGCGTGGCCAGTAATTCGTCGGGTCCGATGGCGGGCACCCAGGTGTCGTGGATCCAGTACTGATAGGCCGTCTTGTTGAGGACCTGATCGGTCGGCACCCGTGCCAGCCCGATGGTCCCGAAGCGGCCGTTGGGTGTGCCGAACATGTAGACGTATCCGTCGTGTGGCGCCATGGCCTGCACCTGGAAGCGTCCGAGCCCGAAAATATTGTCCCAGCGCGCCCATTCGGATTTGGTCCAGGTGCTGCCGCCGTCGTCGGACCAGGCCAACCCGCCCAGATTGGTCCACCACATGCCGGGCTTGTGGCGGCTCCACCGCGCCACCGACATATAGGTGAGGTACTGCCGCCCGTCGAGCGCGAAGCCCGAGGTCGGAATGGTGGTGATCTCGAAATTGTCGATCTTGCGGCTGCTCAGGATCTCCGCGGCATGGCAGCGGCCGTTCTGCACGAAGGTGTCGAGACCCAGGCCCTGGGACAGATCGCGGGTGCTGCTGAAGGCGAGGCTGTTGCTACGCCAATCCTGATCCCCCGCACCCGCTCCCGGCGGCTCCCACCCCTTGCCGAAGGTGTCGCCGAACGCGACCGCGATGGTGCCGGGCGCGGATTCCCAGAGAATCCCGAGGTCGGTGCCGTCCACCGACCACCGCATGTCCGTGCGGTTGGTCGACCCGTGCCCGGTCACCTGATTCACCAGGGTGAGGGAGTCGAGTTCGCGCGGGGCCACCGGCGCGGCGACGGGCGCGGGGGCCGGGGGTTGGGTGGCCGGTGCGGGCTGGGGCTGCGGATCGAGGGGGTCGCCGCCGGGCACCGGGATCGGGACGGTCTCGGGAATCTGGTCGAATTGCACCTTCGGCAGCCCGGGCAGCGAAAGCGCGTCGCCACCGGTGCCCGAATCGCCCGGTGGGTCGGCGGGTGCGCCCGAGGTAACGGCCGGATCGACCGGATCAGCCTCCGGCACAGCCTGTTCCGGCTGCTCCGACTGTTCCGGTTTGGGGCTCTGGTCGTTGCGCAGGTCCGGGCACGGGTTGGCGCACGGGTCCGCGGGCAGGGGCGCGGGTTCGATGCGGGTGTTGTCCGGCCGCGGTCCCGGAATGGGGACCGGCGTGAACTGCGGCACCGGTATCTGGACGTGAATGGTGTCGTCGGGCGGGGGCGGCGTCGGTGTCGGCAGTTTCGGATCGGGTTGGCGCGCCAGCGGATCGAATTCCGTTTCGCCGCAGGCGTTCATGGACGGCGGCACCCAGGGCGCCAGGGGTGAGGCCAGCGCCGGTGCGGCGGGCAACAGCATGACGGCAAGGACGGCCGCACCCGAGAGTGCCAGGGCGGCAGTCGGTCTGGAGCGTGCCGGTCGCATCCCTGTCACGGTAACCGCCCGGACCGGCATCCGGGTAGCGATCTTGGCGTGTCGCCCGGTCAGGGGTTCGCGTGCCGTCGCGAATTCGCGGCGATGGCAAGGATTCCGCACGCGTAGACCGCCGCCGCGGCCGCCACCATCGCCGGTGAGCGCCCGTCGGCCGGGACGACGAGCGCGGTACCCGCCAGCGCCAGCACGAAGGTGATATTGAATACGGTGTCCTGCAGCGCGAAGACCTGCCCGCGATGCGCGTCGTCGATATCGATCTGCATGGCCGCGTCACCGGTCAGCTTGATCACCTGGCCCGCCAGCCCGAGCAGGAACGCCGCGGCCAGCAAGGACAATTCGGCCCACCGCTCGGCCGCCCCCGTGGCGATGGTGATGGGCGTGACCAGCGCCAGCTGCACCGCGATGGCGGCGATCAGGCAGGTCACCACCGTGCGTGCCCGGCCCAGCCGCGGGATCAGGATCGGCGCGACCACGGCCGCGGTCAGCATGCCCGACCCGGTGGCGGTGATGGCCGCGCTGAACTTGGCGATGTGCGTCCCCACCGCGGCCTCGTCGCCGCGCCGCAGCGCCAGCACCATGAGCAGGGTGTCCGCGCCGAAGACGATCCGGTGCGCGCCGATGCCGAGGAAGGTGGTGGTGACCTCGCGCGAGTGCCAGGCCGCGGTCGCTCCCTCCCGCAGTCCCGCGGCAATGGCGCGCACGGTATTCCGTTCGCCCCCGGACCCCTTGTCGCGCTCCGGTCCCAGCGCGCGGGGCCGGAATCCGGCCGCCGCCAGCGCGCCCACCACCGAGCCGGTGGCGCTGACCGCCGCGGCCACCGCCGAGGCCAGGTCGCCCGCGCCGATCAGTCCGATGAGCGAGAAGGCCAGGCCCGCGCCGAGAATCGCGCAGCCGGAGGCCACCGTGGCCAGCACCGAGTTCATCGGCACCAGCCAGCGCTGCGACAGCACCCGGGGCAGGGCGGCCGACACGCCCGCGCCCACGAACCGGCTCACCCCCACCACCGCCAGCGCGCCCAGCAGCAGCGGGGTGGAGCGGATTCCGGCCAGCAGGCCCACCGCGGTCAGCAGGATGAACAGTCCCCGCAGCAGGTTGGCGACCAGCAGCACCAGGCGGCGATCCCAGCGGTCGAGCAGTGCGCCCGCGTAGGGCCCGATGATCGAATACGGCAGCAGCAGCGCCGCGAAACCGCCCGCGATGGCCAGCGGATCGGTCTCGCGTTCGGGATTGAACAGGATCGCCCCCGACAACGCGGCCTGGAACATGCCGTCCCCGAACTGTCCCGCCAGCCGAACCGCGGTGAGCCGCAGCGTGCCCGGATTCTCGCGCAGCCCGGTGCGAGCCGCCGCGAGCCGGTCGCGCAGCCTCGGCCGACCGACCGATTCCTGCGGGGCGGGTGCGGTCATCGGCTCGGGTGGGTGGTCACCAGGGCGAAGACCGCGGCGCGCATATCGTCGGCCATGGGTAGGTTGTCGACGGTGTCGGCGTCGATCCACTGGTAGCGGTCGTGTTCGGTGGGGTCGAGCCGCACCTCGCCGTCCTGCGTCTCGACCACGAAGCTGTACTTGCGCACCCGGGACTTGGTCCGGGTGGCGTAGTCGAAGCCGCCCAGCACGTCGGTGATGCGCACGACGCGCAGCCCGGTCTCCTCGTAGAGTTCGCGGGCCACGCAGTCGGCGAAGGATTCCCCGGATTCCACTCCGCCACCGGGCAGTTCCCACATGCCCGCATTCGACCCGTCCGCGACACGCCGCACCACCAGCAGTTTGCCGTCCCGGAAGACGGCCACGCCCACCACGAAGTGAGCGATCCCCGCACTCTCGGCCTGCTGTCGGAGTTCGCGCTCGATGCCCGCGAGTACCTCGGGTCGCATCCCCCTGCTCTCCCTCCCGTTTCGCTTGCGGCACATCATGATACGGTCGCCGACTCGAGCCCGCCGGGGCGCGGGCGGGCCGGAGCCCGCCGTTCACCGTCGCGCCATGTGGTCGCCGCGCGTTTGCCCGAACCTACTACCCGGGGTGTATGGCCTGGTCGGCAGCGGGCGGGGCGGCGGTGCTCCCACGCTAGACTATTTACCTGGAGTTCAGCGCGAGGCATGGATTGTGCCCCTACCCTGGAACCCGATCGGTGCTCGCCGGTGAGAGGAGTACGGCGGTGTCCACCCTCACGACACCACACATCGATGTCCATCGTGGCGGCGACCGCATGAAAACCCGTGTGGCGTGGCTGGATTCGAAGCATTCGTTCTCGTTCGGAGAACACTACGACCCCGACAACACCCATCACGGCCTGCTGCTGGTGAACAACGAGGACATCGTCCTGCCCGGCGAGGGTTTCGAGACCCATCCGCATCGCGACATGGAAATCGTCACCTGGGTCTTGAGCGGCAGCCTGGTGCACCAGGATTCGCTGGGCCACAACGGCGTCATCTATCCCGGTCTGGCCCAGCGCATGAGCGCGGGCACCGGCATTCTGCATTCGGAGAAGAACGATTCCTGGCGGATCAGCGCCGCGCCCGAACATCAGGAGCCGGTGCACTTCGTCCAGATGTGGGTGGTGCCGGACGAATCCGGCCTGACCCCCGGCTATCAGCAGCTGGAGGTCGACGCCGAGTTGGCGGGCGGCGGCCTGGTCACCGTGGCCTCGGGCCTGCCCCGCTATCGCGATCGGACCGCCATTTCCATTGCCAGCAGCCACTCCGCGCTGCATGTGGCGCGGCTGCCCGGCGAGGCGGCCGAGGTGCGCCTGCCCGAGGCGCCGTACCTGCACGTCTTCGTCGCGCGCGGTGAGGTGGAGATGGAGGGTGTGGGCACGCTGTACGAGGGTGACGCCGTGCGGCTGACCCGCAGCGGCGGTCAGCGGGTCACCGCGAACCTGCCGTCGGAAATCCTGGTGTGGGAAATGCATGCTCGCCTCGGCGGGCAATAGCATCGCACCATGAACCAGTACCCGCCACCGGACCAGCAGGGACAGTACGGTCCGCCCGGTCCCTACGGTCAGTACCCGCCGCAGGGTGGCGGCTATCCGCCGCCCGGGGGCCAGCAGTACTCGCCCGGGGGCCAGCAGTACTGGACCGAATCGCCCAAGGGCAAGGGCATGGCGATCACCGCCCTGGTCTTCGGCATCGTCGGCCTGCTCACCTGCTGGACCGTGCTGCTGACCGTCATCGGCATTCTGTGCGGGCTGGTCGCCCTCGTGCTGGGCGTGATCGCCATGGTGCGGGCCCGCCGCGGTGCGGCCGGTGGGTTCGGCATGGCGCTCGGCGGCGTGATCACCGGCGCCCTCGCCCTGATCATCGGCGTCATTGTCGGTGCGGTGGTGTGGATCTTCTTCAAGGACACCGGCGGCACCGATCTGATCGACTGCCTCAACAAGGCGGGCAACGACCAGTCCAAGATTCAGCAGTGCCAGGACGAATTCAACAAGCGCGTCGAGGACAAGTTCAGCGTCACCCTGACGCCCGCGCCTACCCGCTGACCGGGCGGCACTCGCGGGTGGCCGCGAGCACGTCCGCGAGGTCGGGGCGAAAGTCCCCCTCCGGCGGGTGAATCCACGCGCGGTAGCCGCTGTGCTCATCCGACGGTGAGGGCAGCACGATGCTGCTACCCGGCAGCGCTACGGAGGCGCAATCGCGGAAAAGGTCGGAGAACAGGGCCATGTCGAGGTAGGAGTCGTCCATCGGACCGGTGAGGAAGGTCCAGCGGCCCGAGCGCGGGTGGGCGATGATGGGTCCGCAGCACTGCCGGGCGGCCAGCGCGTCGCGGACCCGGCCGCCCAGGTCGGCGGGCATGGTGACGGCTCCGACGGCCCCGACCTCCAACATGATTCGACCGAGGGTCGAGTCCACCACGCCGTAGAGGCCGTGCTCCTTGCGGTAGCGGCGGCACCGGGCCAGCGCTTCCTGGGTGGCGGTATACGAGGACGGGTCCAGCGCGCTCATGGCGAACCTCCTGCTACCGACCCTATGCCCGGGTAATCGCTATGACAATAGTCACACGCCCGCGAGTTGGCGGGCGTAGGATCGCTGGTCATGGCACCCGTCTCGCCCACGGTCGCCCGGTGGGAGCTGGTCCTGCGGTTGCGCGAACTGCGCGAGCAACGCGGCTTCGATTCGGCGACCTTCGCCAAGCGCGTCGGCTTCACTCCGGCCAACTGGTCGCACGTGGAGAAGGGTCGCCGCGTGCTCACCGCGACCACCATCCGCCCGGTGTTGGAGCTGCTCGAGGTGGAGGGCGAGGAGCGCGAGGAGCTGCTGGAACTGCTGGCGCTGAGCAAGGAGCGCGGCTGGTGGGCCAAGTACTCCGTGCTGATCGGGCCGGAGCTGCAACGGTATTACGGCATGGAACTGGGTGCGGAGAGTATTCGCAGCTACGACTCCCTGGTGGTGCCCGGGCTGTTGCAGACCGAGGACTACGCCCGCGCGCTCATCAGCGCCGACGTCATGATCCGGCCGGTGCAGGTGGAACAGCTTGTGGCGGTACGACTCCGGCGGCAGGAGCGATTACGCGGCGATGACCGGGTGGAGCTCACCGCGGTCATCGGCGAGGCAACGCTGCTGCAACAGATCGGCGGCCCGAAAGTATTGCGCGGGCAACTCGAACATCTGGCAACACTGCTGGACGAACTGGATTCCATTTCGGTGCGGGTGATTCCGTTCACCGCGACCCGCGGCGCACTGCTGGGCGGGTCGAGTTTTCATCTGCTGGATTTCGCTTCCGAATATCTGCCCACGTTCACCTGGGTGGAGAGCGCGGTTTTCGGTGGGGCCGTGGAGGATCCGGAGCAGATTCGCGATCTGCGGTTCGCATTTGTGCGTGCACTGGACCAATCCCTCGGTCGCGCAGAATCTTTGGAGTTGATCAAACGCTATTCGCAAGGGTAGGAGACGCATGCGTAACTGTAAAATGCTGCCCATGCAAACCACCGCGAAGTACCAGCCGAAATCCACCGGCTGGTTCACGTCGTCTCGTACCAATAACGGAAATCAGTGCGTGGAGGTTCGATTCGACGGTGATGCGGTGCTCATCCGCGACAGCAAGTACCGGCGCAATCCGGAACATCGCCTTGACGACGAGCCCATCATCACCGTCACCGCGTCCGAATGGATGACATTCCTGGACGCCGTGCTGGGCCGCCATATCCACCGCACCGCGCTCATCGCGGAGACCGGTGCGGACGGCCACACAACTCTCACGCACGAACGGATCACCCTCCTTTACACCCCCGGCGAATGGGATGCCTTCGTCGCCGGGGTCCGCGACGGAGAATTCGACCGGGTGCCGCTTCCCGCCTAGGTGCGTTCACCGATCGTGAACGCACGGGTGCGAAGTTCACAGCGCCCGGCCGTGTGCCACCGGAGTGGGCATACTGGGGTGCGTGACTTCGCAGCTGACGCCTCCCTCCGGTATCGACCTGTCCTTCCGTGACGCGGATGTGCGGGTGCAGGACGACCTGTTCGCGCACGTCAATGGCAAATGGCTGGACAGTTACGAGATACCGGCGGACCGGGCGGTCGACGGTGCCTTCCGCACGCTGTACGACCAGGCGGAACTGGACGTGCAGAAGATCATTCAGGACGCCGCGGCCTCGGGCGCCGCCCCCGGCAGCGAAGAACGCAAGATCGGCGACCTCTACAACAGCTTCATGGCCGCCGACGCCATCGAGGCCGCGGGCCTGAGCCCGATCGCCGAGGAGCTGGCCGCCGTGGCCGCCGTGTCCGACCGTTCGGACTTCGCCGCGCTCATCGGCCGCCTGCAGCGCACCGGTGTGGGTGGCGCGCTGGCCTTCTACGTCGACACCGACGACAAGAACTCCACCCGCTACCTGGTGCACGCCACCCAGTCCGGCATCGGCCTGCCCGACGAGTCGTACTACCACAAGGACGAGTACGCGGAGATCCGCGAGAAGTACGTCGCCCACATCCGCCACATGTTCGAGCTCGCGGGGCTGTCCTACGACGCGCAGCGGGTCTTCGACCTGGAGGCCAAGCTGGCCGCTGGCCACTGGGATGTGGTGCGCCGACGCGACGCCGAATTGAGCTACAACCTCGTCACTTTCGACGATCTGGTCGCCGAGAATCCCGAATTCGACTGGACCGCCTGGACTTCCGCGCTGGCCGCGGGACTGGATCGCTCCGGCCCGGAGCTGTTCGCGGAACTGGTGGTGCGCCAGCCGGATTACGTGCGCGCCTTCGCCCAGGCCTGGGCCTCGGAATCGCTGGACGACTGGAAGGCCTGGGCGGCCTGGCGGGTCGTGAAGGCTCGCGCGCCGTACTTGACCGCCGCCCTGGTCGAGGCCAATTTCGACTTCTACGGCCGCACGCTGACCGGCGCGCAGGAGAACCGCGAGCGGTGGAAGCGCGGGGTGTCGCTGGTGCAGGACCTGCTGGGCGAGGCGGTGGGCAAGCTCTATGTGGCCCGGCACTTCCCGCCGGAGGCCAAGGCCCGCATGGTCGAGCTGGTGGCGAACCTGCAGGAGGCCTACCGCCGCAATATCTCCCGGCTGGAGTGGATGGGTCCGGACACCCGGCAGGCCGCGCTGGCCAAGCTGGAGAAGTTCACCCCCAAGATCGGCTACCCGGATGAGTGGCGCGACTACTCCGCCGTCACCATCGATCCGACCGATGTGGTGGGCAACTACCGCAACGGCTATGCCGCCGAACACGATCGGGACCTGAACAAGCTGGGCGGTCCGGTGGACCGCGGCGAATGGTTCATGACCCCGCAGACGGTGAACGCCTACTACAACCCGGGCATGAACGAGATCGTCTTCCCCGCGGCCATTCTGCAGCCGCCGTTCTTCGATATGAACGCCGACGACGCCGCCAACTACGGCGGCATCGGCGCGGTCATCGGCCACGAGATCGGCCACGGCTTCGACGATCAGGGCTCGAAGTACGACGGCGACGGCAATATGGTCGACTGGTGGACCGAGTCGGATCGCACCGAATTCGCCAAGCGCACCAAGGCCTTGATCGCCCAGTACAACCAGTTCTCCCCCAAGGACCTCTCCGACGACCACAAGGTCAATGGCGAGTTCACCATCGGTGAGAACATCGGCGATCTGGGCGGACTCTCGATCGCCCTGGAGGCGTACAAGATCGCCATGGCGGGTAAGGAATCCCCCGTCCTCGACGATCTCACCGGGCTGCAGCGCGTGTTCTTCGGCTGGGCGCAGGTGTGGCGCACCAAGGCTCGCCCGGAGGAGGCCATTCGCCGCCTGGCCGTCGATCCGCACTCGCCGCCGGAGTTCCGGTGCAATGGCGTGGTGCGCAACCTGGACAGCTTCCACGAGGCGTTCGACGTGAAACCCGGTGACGAGCTCTACCTGGATCCCGCTGAGCGCGTGAAGATCTGGTGAGCGGCTAGTTGGGATTCTGGGCGTGGGTCAGGGTCTCCCAGAGGCTGAACATCAGGACGCCCTCGGGGCGGAGCTGATCGGTCAGCCGCTGGGTTTCGGGTAGATCCTGACCCATGCGGTTGTGCAGGGCGTTCAAGGCGACCTCGGTGATCGGGCCCAGCTTCTTGTCGAACTTGCCACCGCAGATATCGGCCGGGAGTGGTTCGCCCAGTTGGTATTTGGCGTGGAACTCGAATGCCGCCCGCAGCCGGTCGCCGACCTGCGGGTACAGGTCCTCATGCTGGATGCGGCTGGTTTCGGCGAGATGGGCGATGCTCGAGAGCCCGTAGCCGGTGTGCTCGAAGTCGCGGCAGGTCTCCTGGGCCAGCCCGTCCACGAACACGGACTGGTTCTGCCAGTACTTGATCACGGCCTCGGGCGTGCGCAGGTTGCTGCGCGCCGAGACCCTGGGCATCGGACCGTCCGAGGACAGGTAGATGTAGGCGGGCACCCGATCCAGATACATGGAGACGGCCTTGTCCCAGGTGGGCCGGTCCTCGGTGTAGACCGCGATGCCGAGCGTGGCCTCCAGTTCGACCAGTTCCCAATTGCCATTGGACTGCGAACCATTGATCACCTTGGGCAGGTAGACGTTTCGCAGCATGTCCCCGAAGCGACCCGCGCCGGGCCAGTCGTGGCTGTAGCGGATGATCTCCGCCGCCCGAGTCCAGATGGACGCCGCCCAACCGCTCTGGATCGGCGCATTGGAATTTGTGTGATCGGTGACGGTGCCGGACCAGGCGTCCATGATCTCGATCGCCTTGTCCGCGTAGCGATTGTCACCGGTCAGATACCAGGCCAAGGCGTCGGTGTAGGCCGACACCGCGTCCTTGCGCTCGTCGGTGCAGCCATTGTCGGGCTTGGAGTACGAGCCGCAATCCACCACGGCCCGCGGCACGGGCGCGTGATCCAGTGCGGCGTAGGGGCTTGCGACCAATTGGTCGAACGCGCCCTTCCACGGTTGTGCCCCGGCCGCCACCTGTTGCTTGGCGAAGTCGAGTTGTTCGCGCGAGACCAGCACGCCGGGGTGCGCGAACAGCAGCGGCGCGGCATGGGTCGGAGCTGCCGCCGGGGTGCACCCCGGCAGCAGGCTCAGGACAGCGGTGGTCGCGAACGCGACCAGCCCTCTATTAGCGAAGGCGCGCTTCGGTTTCCGCATCGAAGAAGAACAATTCATCCTGTTTGGGAGTCAAGTACAGACGGTCGCCGAGCGCCACTCGGAAGCGGCGATCCACCCGCGCGACCACCCGCCCCGAGCGGCTGGACCATTCGTCGGCGATGCCGTGCGAGTAGAGGAACGATTCCGAGCCCAACTCCTCGAGCAGTTCCACCTCGACCGGGAGCGCATTGCTCGGATCGGTGGTGACCTCCCAGGATTCGGGCCGGATGCCGACCACCACATTCTTGCCCTCGACCGTGCGCGGGAGCGGAATGCGCAGCTCGTTGAGCACGGCCTCGCCCTCGCGCACCGGCGCGGTGAGCAGATTCATGCCCGGTGAGCCGATGAATCCGGCCACGAAGGTATTGACGGGATCGGCGTAAAGCTCACGGGGAGCGGCGATCTGCTGCAGCTTGCCGTCCTTCAACACCGCCACCCGATGCCCCATGGTCATGGCCTCGACCTGATCGTGGGTCACGTAGACGGTGGTGGTGCCGAGTCGCTTCTGGAGCGCCGCGATCTGCGAGCGGGTCGAAACCCGCAGTTTGGCATCGAGATTCGACAGCGGTTCGTCCATGCAGAACACCTGCGGCCGCCGCACGATGGCCCGTCCCATGGCTACGCGCTGGCGCTGGCCGC
This sequence comes from Nocardia sp. CDC160, assembly GCF_035818795.1. Classification (NCBI taxonomy): domain Bacteria; kingdom Bacillati; phylum Actinomycetota; class Actinomycetes; order Mycobacteriales; family Nocardiaceae; genus Nocardia; species Nocardia sp. CDC160. The sequence continues at coordinate 1,398,627 of NZ_JAYKYT010000001.1, forward strand.
CGGACAGCCGCGCGGGCTTGCGGTCGAGCAGCTCCTCGAGCTCGAGCATGGCCGCCGCCTCCTTGACCCGAACCAGGGTGTCGGCCTTGCTCATGCCCGCATTGCGCAGCGCGAAGCCCATGTTCTCGGCGACGGTCATATTCGGGTAGAGCGCGTAGCTCTGGAACACCATGGCCACATCCCGCGAGCGCGGCGGCAGGCCGGTGACATCCAGTCCGCCGATGCGGATCTGCCCGGCGGTCACCGCCTCGAGACCCGCCAGCATGCGCAGACTGGTGGACTTGCCGCAGCCCGAAGGCCCGACCAGCACCAGGAATTCGCCGTCGGCGATATCCAGGCTCAGGCCGTCGACCGCGGGGCCGGGCGCACCCGGATAGGTGAGGGAAACACCCTCGAACTGCACAGTCGCCATGCTGGCGCGTCTCCTCGCTCGCTAGTTACTTGGGCAGCTTCGGCGTGATCTGCCGGTCGATAATGGTCTGCAGCTGGTTGGTGATGTCGCCGAAAGCGCTTGCCACATCCCGGTTCTGCAGGCCGATCTGCTCGAGCCCGGTCCCGATGATCTGGTCGCCGCCCGGCACGAAGACGCGGGCGTAGTTCTGCGGCTTGGTCAGTGCCAGCTGGTCGATCGCGGTCTTGGAGTTCGGGTTCTTGGCCAGGAAGTCCTGCTCGCTGGGATCGTTCACCGCCGACTTGCGCACCGGCATGTATCCGGTCGCCTGGGAGAAGTAGGCGGTGTTGGCCGCGTTGGTGATGAAATCGATGAACTTGAGCGCGTTCTCCTTGCGGGCGTCGCTGATCCGCGACGGAATCGCCAGGCCCGCACCACCGGTGGTGGCACCCGCGCCATTGGGGTGCGGCAGGAAGCCGGTGCCGAACTCGATCTTGCCCTCGGCATTGGTCTTGATGCTCTTGAGGTCACCGGTGGAGCCGATGGCCGAGCCGATGATGCCGTTGCCGAAATCGACCGCGTAGGTGGGCCGAATGCTGGCGTACTTCTTGGTATTGATGGAGTCGCGCAGGTAGTTTCCGGCCTTGATGGTGGCCGGGTCGCTGAACTTCAGCTTCCACTCGTCGGAGTACGCGCCGCCGAAGGTCCAGCACGGACCCTGGAAGGTCCAGGCCAGGTAGTTCTTGGCGTCACCCCAGCCGTGCGCCCACTTCTCGCCGCCGCCCATCACGCTCTGGATCTTCGGGCCCCACTCGTCGAACTCGTCCCAGCTGTTCGGGGTGCGGTCGGGCAGTCCGGCCTTGGACCACAGATCCTTGTTGTAGTAGAAGATCTGGGTCGAGCGCGAGTACGGCAGCGCCCAGGTCTTGCCATTGAACTTGTAGTCGCCGACGAAGGTGTCCACGTAGTCGGACACGTTCACCCCGGCCGAGGAGAAGTGGCTGTCCAGCGGTTCGATGGTGCCGTTGAGCGCGTAGTTGAACCACCACACGTCGGACAGGATCACCACGTCGGGCAGCTCGCCACCGGAGAGCGCCGCGTTGAACTTGGTCGCGACCTCTTCGTAGTTCTTGCCCGCGTCGACGAGATTGACCTTCAGGTCCGGGTATTTCGCCTGGAACCGATTGATCAGTTCGATCTCCTGGTCCTTGGAGGTGCCCGGGTGGTTGGACCAGAACGTGATCGTCTTGGAATCACCACCCTTGGTGCCGCCACCACCGGAACCGGCGCACGCCGTCAGCGCGACCGCGCCCGCGGCCGCACCGGCGAGGCCGAGAAACCCGCGGCGCGACAGCGCGGGGAGACGAGAATCGGACACGGGAATCTCCTTCTGGGACTTCATTTTCGGACGCTCAGCCCTTGACCGCACCGGAGGTGAGGCCCTTGATCATCTGGCGCTGGAGCACCAGAAAGACGATGAGGATGGGAAGCATGGTCAGGATGACCCCGGCCATGACCGGACCCCAGTTGGTGACGCTGGGGTTCTCGGTGTTCTGCAGGAGGGTGAGGCCGACCGGCAGCGTGGCCACGCGCGCGTCGTCGGCCATGAGGAACGGCCACAGGTATTCGTTCCATTCGTTCACCAGCGTGACCACCGCGAACGCCACCATGGTCGGCCCGGACATGGGCAGCACCACCCGGGTCAGCAATCGCCACCAGCCCGCGCCGTCCATGCGCGCGGCCTCGATGACCTCGCTGGGCAGCGACAGGAAGTGATTGCGCATCAGGAAGGTGCCGAAGGCGACGCCGCAGAGCGGAAGAATGATGCCCGCGAACGTGTTTCGCAGTCCGGCCTGGGCCATGAGCGCGTAGTTGGAGATGATGGTGATCTGGTTGGGCACCATGAGCGCCGCGATGATCGTCAGGAACAGCACGTTCTTGTACGGGAAGCGCAGGAAGACCAGACCGTAGGCGCTGAGCACGCCCAGCACGAACTTCACCGTGGACACGACGGCGGTCACGATGATCGAGTTGCGCAGGAACTGCCAGAACGGCAGCACGGTGGTGGCGTCATGGTAGTTCGACCCCAGCCAGGTCTTCGGCCAGTAGCTGACCGGCTGGGAGTAGACCTCGGCGTGCGCCATGAACGAGCGCGTGAGGATGTAGTAGAGCGGGACGCCCACGATGATCAGAACGCACGCCATGGCGGCATAGCCGAAGATCTTGGCGAACAACTCGCGATTGGCATTGAGCCGGTTCACTTCTCGTCCCCTCGGTCCATCATGCGCACCTGCACCACGGTCACCAGCAGCAGCACCAGGAACATGATGGTGGCCACCGCCGCCCCGTATCCGGCGCGCTGGTTGACCCAGGACTCGCGGTAGACCTGGTAGATCATGGTGGTGGTGCCGGTGCCGATCGGCCCGCCGCGCGTCATCACATTGATCAGGTCGAAGACCTGCAGTGAGTTGAGCAGCACCGTGATCGACAGGAAGTAGGTCGTGGGCCGCAGCTGCGGCAGCAGCACCCGGGTGAAGGTGGTCCAGCGGCTCGCGCCGTCGATCTCGGCGGCCTCCATGAGGTCGGTCCGAACCCCTTGCAGCGCGGCCAGATAGATGACGAAGCTGTAGCCCAGGTTCTTCCAGATGTAGGTCACCGTGATCATGAACAGTGCCCAGTGCGGATTCTGCGCGAAGTCGGGCGAGTGAATCCCGAGGCGCGCCAGGATATCCGGGACCAGGCCGAAGCCGGGATCGAAGATGAACTGGAAGCCCACGCCGATGGCCGCGCCCGAGATGACATAGGGCGCGAAGATCGCCGAGCGAACCACATTGCGCCCGAACAGCTTGCGGTCCAGCAGCATGGCCAGCGCCAGGCCCAGCACCATGCTGCCGAGCACCGCGGCCACCGTGAAGACCACGGTATTGCCCACGATCTGCCACGAGTCGTCGCGCTGGAACCATTCGGTGTAGTTGTCGAACCCGATGTAGGACAGGCTCGTCGCCGAGATGTTCCAGTCCGTGAACGACAGGCGAATGTTGTCGGCCAGCGGGCGATAGACGAAGACGCCCAACAGGATCAGGTTCGGCGCGACCAGCACGACGAACAGCGCATAGTCCTGCCAGGGTCTGCTTCGCCACCCGCGCCCCGGGGGCGTCGGGAGTACTCGTTCGGGCCAACTTCGCACCCGCGCAGCCTTGCGATCTCGTGCAAATGTCTGGTTAATTCCGGATGGTAACTCGCTTAACTGTCGGGCGGCTCCCGCCACCGACTGTTCACCGGTCACACCCTCAGTCGGCGCGGACATGGGCGAATAGTACGGTTACTCAAACGATTACGTGACCAAAATCATGTGAACGCACGACCAACTCTTGGGACTTTCATTCCATTGCACGACGAAGGCCCCGCTCGTTCGAGCGAGGCCTTCGAGGTGGGAGGCGGCGAAGCGTTAGTTCCAGTCGCCCCAGCCGTCGGAGGTGCTGAAGGTGCCGATCGAGTTCTTGACGATGACCGGGTCGCCCTTCTTCACGTTCTCCTGGAACCACTTGGCGTCCTCGGTGGAGACGTTGAGGCAGCCGTGCGAGGTGTCGGAAACACCCTGCTGCGCAACGCTCCACGGGGCGGCGTGCACGAAGATGCCGCTATTGGACATGCGGGTGGCGTACTCGACCTCGAGCTTGTAGCCCTCGGGAGCGGTCACCGGCACCCCGTAGGTGGACGAGTCCATGATCATCTTGCGGTTCTTCTCGCTGACGATGTAGGTCCCGTTCGGGGTCTCGTGCCCCTTCTTGCCCATGGAGGTCGGCATGGTCTTGATGACCTCGCCATTGCGGGTGATGGTGATCTCGTGGGTGGCGTCGTCGGCGGTCGCGATGAACTCGTCGCCGATCTCGTAGGCCACCTTGGTGTCACCGGCCTGCACGGTCACCTTGGACCCGGCGGGCCAGAAGTCCTCGGGCCGCCAGCGCACCTGCTTGTCGCCCATCCAGTAGAAGTGGCCGGTCACCTTGTTGGTGGAGGTGATGCGAATGGACTTCTCGGCGGCGGCGTGATCGCTCACCGGGTCCTTGAAGTTGATGATGACCGGCATGGCCACGCCGACCACGTCCCCGTCGCCGGGGCTGATGTTCGGGGCCGCGAAGTTGGCGGGCGGAATCGGCGCCTTGGCATTCGGATCGGTGGGCAGCGAGCCCGGTTCGGGCTGCGGCATGACCGCGGAGGGTACGCCCGGGACATCGGGACCGCCCGGCCATAGCGGGGTCGCTGACGCCGGTGCCGCCACCACTGCTCCGGTCGCCGCGATGGCGGCGAGGGCGATCAGTCCCGTTCTCCGATAGCGGGTATGGCGCACAGCTCGGTCCTCTCAGATCTTCGTTCACACTCAGATTGCGGGCACAGTTCACCCGCGTAAGTCCCAACCCCGCGTCCATTACTACAGTGATCGGTCAGGCAAGCCAATTGGCTTCTGCCGGTTATGCATACCGACCTCTTGGTGTGTGCCACGTCACAGGTCTGCGGGTGGGATGCGGGGGTGGCGCGTATGCGCCGATGGCATCGGCGATTCCCCGAAAGTGACACCGCTGCGGCCAGTTTCGCCGCACGCACACGTCGAAACGTTACTGTGAGTCAAATCACTTATGCCGCTTCAGGGTTGAACGTCGAAGGTGATCGCGGTGCGGGGACCGACGGTAATGGTGTGCGGTACCGACAGCGGTGCGGGCCCGCGCGCGAAGCGCGGTGCGAGCCGCAGCCGCACGCTGGTCAGTACAGTAGCCAACACAATCCGGAGTTCAAAGTCGGCCAGCGCCGCGCCCACACACCGCCGATGTCCGCCGCCGAACGGCGCGAATTCGAACGGGCTGTAGCGCCGCTCCAGGAACCGTTCCGGTGCGAATCGGTGCGGGTCCGTCCACACCTCGGGGTCGGTGTGCAGCAGATGCATCGAAATCCCCATGGTGTCCCCCGCCTTCAGCGGCACCCCGCACAGCGTGAAATCACCGGTGAGCCTGCGCAATACGATCGGCACCGGCGGATGCAGCCGCAGCGTCTCCTGACACACCGCGTCCAGATACGGCAGCTTCATCAGCTCCGCGGGATCGGAAACGGTTGCGGCCGAATCCAATTCGTCCAGCAGGCGGGCCAGCGCCTCCGGCGTGCGGTGCAGCCGGTACAGCGCCCACACCAGCGCCGTCGCGGTGGTCTCGTGTCCGGCCACCAGCAAGGTCCGCAATTGTTCCCGTAGATCCTCCGCGGTGATGGCGGTGCCGTCCTCGTAGCGGGTCTCGAGCATGAGCGCGAGCAGATCGTTCCCGCCGCCCCCGTCCGCCCGCCGCCGCGCCACCTCGGCATCGATGAGCTCGTCGAGCCGATCCCGGGCCGCGCTGAATCGCTCCCAGCCCGACAGTCCGAAGATATTGCGCCGCAGGGCCGGGACCAGGAACAGCGTGCTGCCGAACGACTCCAGGAAATCCGTTGTCACAGCGGTGTATTCGGCCCGTCGCACCGGTTCGTCGATGCCGAACACGGCCGCCAGGATCACCCGCAGGGTCAGGGCCCGCGCCGCCGCCCGGGCGTCCACGCGGGTGCCCGGCCGCCACGGATTCCCGGTGCGCTCCCCGGTCAGCTCCGCCCGCGCGGCCTCGCGAATCGCGTTGCCGTAGGCGCTGATTCGATTGCGATGGAAGGCGGGCGCGAGCAGCGCCCGTTCGCGCCGATGGCGCCCGCCGCGCGCGAGAATGAGCGAGGCCGCGCCCACCATGGGTTCGATGGGATTGGGCAGCGGCGGTTCGAGCAGGTCGACCGGTGCGCGGAATACCTCGCGCGCCCCGTCCGGGGTGCCGGTGAACAGCACCGATCCCAGCGCGGGAATGCGCACGCGGAAGGGATCGCCGTCCCGCCCGCGCCGCCACCGCGCATAACGCTCCAGGATGTCGCCGCTCATGAGTGCCTACACGAAATTGTTCGCCACCTCGGTTCGATCTCCCGTGTGCCCGACGTGATATGCATGGGCGCGAAGTCAAATCTGTTTGTTTCGAAATATAGGACTCTTCCGTGTTGCGTCAGCAGCTTTCCGCCCGGATCGCCCTCCCCGCGATCTCCGCCGCCGCCCTGCTGCTCGCGGGCTGCGGGACCACCGTCACCGGCAATCCCGTCGCGGCCCCCGGCGACAACCTGCTCCCGAGCCAGGCCCCGCTCACCACCCCGGCCAAACCCCCGGGCAAGCCCGGCTCCGGCGTGCCGACCACCACCCCGCGCGCGGACCGCGGCGGCCACACCGACTTCCACGCCAATATCGGCGACTGCGTGAAGCTGGGCGGCACCACCACCGACGCCACCATCGACAAGGCCACCTGCGGCAGCCAGGACGCCAACTACAAGGTGACCGGCAAGGCCCCGCAGAATGCCCAGTGCGGCAAGGGCGCCGACCAGGTCTACTACGAGACCGTCAATGGCGTGGAGACCGGAGCCCTGTGCCTGACCATCGACTGGGTGGTCGGCGACTGCATGGAGGTGGGCACCGATGTCGCGCACCGGATTCCCTGCACCACCCGCACCGCCACCGACGGCGTGAAGGTGGTGTCGATTCTGCAGAACACCACCAGCGTCGACGACTGCCCCGGGGACAACCAGGGTTACGTCTACGACGAGCGCCAGGTCGTCGTCTGCGTGAACACCCTGTAGATCGAGCACCCGGTAGATACAGAAAAGGGCGGTGATTCGCGAATCACCGCCCTTTTCACTGCCTTTCGCTCAGATGGGGTAGTACCCCGAGCCGATGCCACCGCGGCCGTTGAGGTCCGCCATGATCGAGCTCATATTGGTGCCGACCTCGGGCCCGAAGCAGGCCACCGCCAGGTAGGCGTTCACCATGCCGACCAGGGTGGTGCCGACGACGACCGGCGCCCCGGAATCGCCCTCCACCACGCACATCTGGCTCCAGGTCTCGACGCTGGTGTCGAAGACGTCACCCCAGGAGATGCCGCAGGTATTGCCGGTGGTCCGGCCCTCCTTGCAGACGATCATGGGGAATCCCGGCGGGCCCCCGAGCCCGGTGATGGTGACATTGCCGATCCGATTGACCGGGATGACGCGGCCCGGATCGAACTGGATGACCGCGTAGTCGAGGTCATGGTTGGAATAGACGAACTGGCCGATCTGACCTGCGCCACGGTCCTTTTCGGCCCAGACCTTGGCCCCGGCGTCGCCACAGTGCCCGGCGGTGAGGCCGACCAGGCGGCCCGCGCCGTCGTGGCCGACGGTGGTCACCGTGCATTCGAACTGATCGTCGATGATGATCCCCGAGCCGCCGCCGATGACGGCGGGAGCGGGATCTGCGTGGGCGGCTCCGATGCCGAAGAACGCGGTGCCCAGGACGACGGCGAACGTACCGGCCGCCCCGGCGATTTTCTTGATCATGTCCCTCCAGACGTCGGAAGCCGCGCGAATCTCGAGTTGCGGTTACTCATCCTGTCAGTATTCGAGCCCGGTTGCCTCTTGTACTGCCACATGTTGCCGAGCCGTGTCCTGCCGAGGTTCGTCACGGATACCTAGTTGGATGGAGATATCGGAACAATACGCAAGCGCTATCGAATTCCAATAAAATTGTTCCTACAAATTGTTACCCGGTAGATGTTCACATCTGCCGGTACATAGTGAAAAACTAGAACAAGTTCTAGATCTCTGCCAGGTTCTTTGGGCGCGAAACCAACCCTGATGTGGCTGTTCACAGCTATACGACGAAAGTGATCCGGGTCTATGACCGGAACCACAATCGGTGATGTGTTTTTACTAACTCCGTAGTAAGGTGCGTCAAGCAAACAGTCGCCGGAGGCGGGTAACCCGGCGTCGAGAGGGGTAGTCAGTGCAGTTGACCACGAGCCCGGGGGACCAGGGGAGTCCACCGTCGGCGTCACGGATGAACGCGGCCGTGGATTGGGCCAAGGGGTACTGGCAGGATCATCCGAAACGATCGCTGGAAACCGGCGGTCGGATGATGACCATGGGCGTGTCGGCGGTCGCCGAACTTTTCATCGCGATCTTTCGCCGCCGGTTCCCCTATCAGGAGTTCATCCGGCAGTGCGCCTTCATGGCGAATGTCGCGGCCGCGCCAACCCTGTTGGTGGCCATCCCGATCGGCGTGATCGTCTCCATTCAGGTCGGCTCGGTCGCCGGGCAGGTCGGCGCGACCTCGTTCATCGGCGCGGCCAACGGCCTGGGCATCATTCAGCAGGGCGCGCCCCTCGTCACCGCGCTGATGATCTCCGGCGCGGTCGGTTCGGCCATCTGCGCCGACCTCGGCTCCCGCACCATCCGCGAGGAGATCGACGCCATGCGGGTCATGGGCGTCGACCCCATGCGCCGCCTGGTGGCCCCCCGCCTGGGCGCGGCCATGCTGGTGTCGGTACTGCTGTGCGGCTTCGTGGTTTTCGTCGGCTTCCTGACCGGCTACGTCTTCAATATCTTCGCCCAGAACGGCACCCCGGGCTCCTACATCGGGACCTTCTCGTCGTTCGCGGTCACCACGGACCTGATCGTGGCGCTGCTGAAGTCGCTCATCTACGGCCTGCTCGCCGCGATCATCGCCTGCGATTCGGGCCTGAACGCCAAGGGCGGCCCGGGCGGTGTCGCCAATGCGGTGAACACCGCGGTGGTCATGTCGGCGGTCATGCTCTTCGGCGTCAATCTGATCATCACGCAGCTCTACAACTCCCTTTTCCCGCCGCAGGTGGTCTGAGTCGTGTCAGCAACGTATGTACCGCCGCTGCTGCGGCCGCTTCAACGGTTCAAGGGTGCGGCCGGTGCGCCGCGCGACTGGCTGGCCCGCATCGGCCACCAGGTCTTCTTCTTCCTGCGCTCGGTCGGCTCCATGCCGATGGCGTTCAAGCACTACCCCAAGGAAGTCTGGCGGCTGCTGTCCGACGTCACCTGGGGCAACGGCAATCTCGTCGTCGGTGGCGGCACCATCGGCGTGGTGCTGATCCTGTCGGCGTTCGGCGGCATGACCGTCGCCATTCAGGGCTACACCTCGCTGAACCTGTTGGGCCTGAGTCCCTTGACCGGCGCCATCTCGGCCTTCGCCACCACCCGTGAGCTCGGACCGCTGCTCGCGACCGTCGCCTTCGCCGCGCAGGCGGGCTGTCGGTTCACCGCGCAGCTGGGCGCCATGCGCATCTCCGAGGAGATCGACGCGCTGGAATCGGTTGCCATTCGGCCGCTTCCGTACCTGGTGAGCACCCGCATGATCGCGGCCATGATCGCCATCGTGCCGCTGTACTGCCTGGCGCTGCCGCTGGCCTACATTTCCTGCTCGCTGACCGTGGCCCTGGTGGGCGGCACCGCGACAGGCACGTTCCAGCACTACTTCTATCAGTTCCTGATCCCCCACGATGTGCTGTACTCACTGCTGAAGGCGATCCTCTTCGTCGCGATCACCACGTTCATCCAGTGCTACTACGGGTTTTTCGCCTCCGGCGGCCCGGAGGGCGTGGGTGTGGCGGCCGGTCGCGCGATCAAGCTCTGCATCATCGCGGTCGTCTTCGCCGACCTGTTCATGACCTTGGCCATCTGGGGCGTCAACCCCGGCATCCGGATCTCGGGATAGGGGGCGCACGATGATCATCGATCCGAGCGGGCGCGGACCGACGATGCGGCAATTGCTCATCGCCGGGGTCTGCGGCCTCACCGTCATCGCCGTCGTACTGGGCTTCCTGTTCGCGCGGTACCGCGGCTACTTCGTCGAAAAGGTCAATGTCACCGCGAATCTCACCACCACCGGTGACGGTCTGCCCGCCAACGCGGACGTGAAGTTCCGCGGGGTGCTGGTGGGCGCGGTCAAGGATGTGTCGGTGGCGGCCAAGGGCGAGAAGCAGGAGGTGCACATCGAGATGAAACCCGAGTACACCGACGGCATCCCGGCCAATGTCACCGCGCGCGTGGTGCCCTCCAACCTGTTCGCCGTCACCTCGGTCGAACTCGTCTACAACGGAGCCGATTCCGCGCATCTGAAGGAGGGCTCGCAGATCGCCGAGGACACCTCCACGGGCACCATCGCCCTGCAGGACACCCTCACCAAGGTCCGCGACATTCTCGGCAAGATCGATCCGGTGCAGTTCGGCCGGGTGCTGGGCACGCTGTCCTACGCGCTCGACGGCAGCGGGCGCATGCCCGGCTCCACCATCGAACGCGTCGACCGCTGGCTCGACGGGGTGCGCACCTCGGTGCCCAATGTCAGCGGCTTCCTCGACGACCTGACGGCCTCCATGCACGCGCTCAACCAGTCCGCGCCGGAACTCATGGGCGTGCTGCGGGATTCGGTCGAGACGGCCAAGACCATCTCCGACCGCCGCGCCGAGCTGACCGCGCTCATCTCCGGCTCGGAGTCGACCATCGACAAGGTGAACGGTCTGTTCGCCCGCAACCCGAATGTCGGCAAGGACGTCACCATCGGCTCCAGCGCCCTGTTCGGCGCGCTGTCGGACAACCCGGACGCCATCCCGCAGGCCATCTCGAATCTGAACGACTCGGTGCGCAAGCTGAGTTCGACCTTCCACTGGGGTCCGCAGAACCAGATGGTGTGGAACATGGGCATCACCTTCACGCCCTACAAGCCCTACACCCGCGACGACTGCCCGCGCTACGGCGACCTGGCCGCGCCCAGCTGCGCCACCGCGCCGCTGGTCTCGGATCCGGGCACGCTGCCGGAATCCATGCGGCCCAGGGCCATCGACGCGGCCAAGGACCTGCCGGTCACCGCGCCGCCGCCGGGCTTCCCGCTCATCCCGGGCCTCACCACCACCGGCACCCCGACGGACAAGCCGAGCGACACCCAGAAGCCGGGCACCGACCCGCTCGCGGGCACACCGCTGCAGGGCCTGTTCCCCAACCTGGTACCGGCCGCCCCGGCACCCGCCGCCCCGGCCGGTCAGCCGGGTTCGGTTCCCACCGGCGGCAATTCGGTCCCGACCGCTGGCGATATCGCCCTCTCCGGTGACGACGCCATCACCGCCCTGCTGGGTCGGCGTCCCACCGCGGCCGAATACCTGCTGTTGAGCCCGATCCTGAAGGGTGCGACCTTGCAACTGACCAAGAGCGAGGCCGGACGATGAGCATTCGCAAGCCGCTCATCGGGTTCGGCATCTTCGCGATCGTGTCGATCCTGGTGACCGCGGTCATCTGGAACACGCTCGCGCGAACGGTGAAGGGCGACACCAACACCTACTCCGCCACCTTCAGCGACGTGCTCGGCCTGCGCGAGGGCGATGACGTCCGCATGGCGGGCGTGCGCGTCGGCAAGGTGGAGAAGATCGACCTGGACAAGAAGAACCAGGCCGTGGTGACCTTCATCGTGCAGCGCGATCAGACGGTGTTCGGCGACACCAAGGCGCTGGTCCGCTACCAGAACCTGATCGGCCAGCGCTATCTCGCGCTGGCCATGCCGCCCGCGGGCAAGCCCAAGACCGGGGATCACGTGCCGCTGAAGAACAATGGCTCGATCCCGCTGGAGCGCACCGAGCCGTCCTTCGACGTCTCGGCTCTGCTCAACGGTTTCCAGCCGCTGTTCCAGGTGCTGCAGCCGGAGCAGGTGAACAACCTGTCCAACACCTTCATCCAGGCGCTGCAGGGTGACAATGTCTCGCTGAGCGCGTTCATCACCCAGGCCGCCGCGGTGGCCTCGGATTTCGAACGCCGCGACGGGATCCTCTCCGACGTCATCACCAACCTGTCCGGCGTGATGTCGGGTCTGGCCAAGCGCGGTGACGAACTGGAGACGCTGGTCACCCAGACCCGCGCCCTGATCGGCGGGCTGTACGCGCAGGGCCAGTCGTTGCAGGCCTCGACCGTTCAGATCGCCGACGCCACCACGGCTCTGGTGAACATGTTCGGCACCATCCAGCCCAAGCTGGTGCTGGCGCAGAACGCCACCCACGATGCGCTGGCCCTGCTGCTGGCCAATGGCGCCAAGCTCGATCAGGCGGCGGTGGACCTGCCCGCCATCCTGTCCAATGTCGGCAAGTTCACCCAGAACGGCACCTACGCCAACGCATATCTGTGCAGCCTGGACGTCTCGCTGTACGGCATCCTCTTCCCGCGCGGTCTGTTCTCGCAGATCGGCGGCAACTCCCACTCGGCGGTGTGCCGACCATGATGGCGACTCTCAAATCCCGCTTCAACGCCAACCGCAACTTCTGGCTCGGCACGCTCGGCGTGGCGCTCATCGCCGCGCTGCTGCTCGGCTCCACCCTGTACAAGCAGGTGGGCATCGGAAAGCAGAGCATCAAGGCCGAATTCGTGCAGACCGCCGGTATCAAGGTGGGCGACAAGGTGGACGTTGCCGGTGTCGCGGTCGGCTCGGTCTCGGGCGCTGAGCTCGAGGGCGATCACGTGCTGATCACCTTGAACGTCGACAACAAGGTGAAGCTCGGCCCCGACGCCAAGGCCTCGATCAAGATGGCCACCCTGCTGGGCGCGCGCTACATCGACCTCACGCCCGGCGACGGCTCCGGCCTGAAGGGGAACCGAATCCCCAAGTCCAACACGGTCGTTCCCTACAACCTGGCCGATGTGGTGCAGGAGGGCACGCCCAAGTTCGAGGAGCTCGACACCAAGAAGCTCGCGGACTCGCTGAATCTGATCAATCAGCAGATGGGCGACACCCCGCAGATGACGGTGCAGGCGCTCGACGCCATCGGCGCGCTGGCCAAGACCATGAACAACCGCAAGGATCAGGTCGACCAGCTGCTCAAGGATCTGGACCGGGTCACCCGGATCCTCGGTGACAACCGCAACAGCCTGCTGCTGGTGATCACCCAGGGCGAGGCCATCGCCAACCGGGTGATGGAACGCCAGGGCCTGTTGAAGTCGTTGCTGGACAATATCGCCGCGCTCAGCGGTCAGCTGCAGCAGATCGGCGCGCAGAACGACAACCAGTTCGGGCCGACCCTGCAGCAGCTCAACACCATGGCCGAGGGCCTGCAGAAGAACAAGGACAATCTGGATCGGCTGCTGTCGATCATGCCGCCGTCGATTCGCCAGTTCAACAATGCCTTCGGCAATGGCAACTACGGTGAGGTCGCGCTGCCCTGGCTGTTCCCGGACAACTGGTTGTGCTTCGCGCAGGTGAACGAGGGGTGCCACCAATGAGATTCAGTCGCATCGCATTCAGTCGCATCGCCAAGGCCGCCATGATCGGTGCCGCCGCGTTCGCGGTGGGCTCCTGCTCCATCGTCCCGCTCGGGGTGAAGGACGCCGCGGGCCAGACCAAGCACTTCACCGCCGACTTTCTCAATATCGCGGGCATGTTCGAGGGCAACCCGATCACCGTGCTCGGGCTCGAGGTGGGCCGGGTCGACAAGATCGTGCCCAAGGGGCAGTACGTCGAGGTCCACATGACCGTGGACAAGGGCGTGGACATCCCGAAGAACGTTCAGGCCGCACTGGTTTCGCCGTCCATCGTGACCGACCGGCACATCGAGCTCACCCCGCGCTACACCGGCGGTGACAAGCTGCCCGACGGCGCGCACCTGACCACCCAGCAGACCAAGACCCCGGTCGAGCTGGACACCATGATCAAGACCATCGACAGCTTCGCCGCCGCCCTGAAACCCCAACCGGGACAGGAGGGCGTGGGTCCGCTGTCGGGTCGGGTGCTGTACCCGATGATGAACGGCAATGGCGAGAAGATGCGCGATGTGCTCAACGCGCTCTCGGGTGCGTTGAAGACCGGCGTCGACAACAAGGACGCCATCTCCACCATCATCATCAAGCTCAACGAGCTCACCACCATGCTCGCCGACAATGACGATTCGGTGCGCGGCTTCAGCAACAAGATCACCCAGATGACCGGGCTGCTGGCCGATCAGGCGCCGGGCCTGCAGGCCACGCTGGATCAGCTGAACGCCTTCCTGGCCAACACCAGTGGCGCGTTCTCGCAGTACTCCGATCAGCTCAACGGCACCCTCACCGGGCTCACCAATGTCACCAACCAGCTGCGCGCCAACGCGGCCGGGATGACCGAGGTGGTCGACGTGGCGCCGCTGCTCATGCAGAACCTGGACCGCTCGGTCAATCGGCAGGGCAACTTCATTCGCCTGCACGGCCTGATCGGCACCGCGTTCTCCGGTGAGATCGTCAGCCTGTTCTGCGAGCGCATCCAGATGAAGTCGGATGGCTGCCGCACCGGGAAGATGGAAGATTTCGGACCCGACTTCGGGCTCATGGCGGCGATGCTGGGGATGACCAAATGAGCAATCGATTTCTTCGGCGAACCGCCCTGCGGCGCACCATTGTCGCCGTCGCGGTGTCGGCGACCGCGGTGGTCGCCACCGGTTGCGGTGTGACCGTGGAGAGCCTGCCGCTGCCCAAGCCGGGCGCGGGCGGCGAAACCTACACGGTGCACGCGGTTTTCGACAACGCCCTGAACCTGCCCGATCAGGCCAAGGTCAAGATCGGCGGTTCCGACGTCGGCGTGGTCACCAAGATCACGACCAAGGATTACAAGGCCAATGTGGACCTGGCCATCCGCAAGGACATCGAACTGCCCGAGGGCAGCACGGCCGAACTGCGCCAGGCCACCCCGCTCGGCGACGTCTTCGTGGCGGTGTCCAAGCCCAAGACCGCACCCGGCGCGGCCATGATCAAGGACGGCGGTCAGCTCACCAACACCTCGGCGGGCGCGACCGTCGAAGAGCTGCTCATGTCGATCTCGTTGCTGTTCAACGGCGGTGGCATCGCGAGCCTGTCCAAGCTGACCGCCGAGTTGGACTCCATCGTCGGCGGCCGCGGCGACCAGCTGGCCCACGTGCTCACCCAAATGACCAGTGTGATGACCAGTCTCAATACCAACAGCGCGCGCATCGACGGCACGCTGGCCGGATTCAGCGCGCTGGCCGACACCATCGAGGCCAACCACCAGCAGCTCGGTCAGGTGGCCGACAGCCTGCCGAGCATGATCGGCGCCATCGCCGAGAACAACCAGGCGCTCGGCGATCTGCTCACCAAGGTCTCCACCACCAGTGCGGCCCTGGGCGATTACGCCAACACCACCTCCGACTCGCTGGCCAGCCTGCTCGACAATGTGAGCCAGTTGATGACGGCGCTGTCCAAGACCGACCAGACCCTCGGGCCCGCGCTCGACGCGCTGCACGAGATCCGGCCCAAGGCCGACGCCTCGTTCAAGGGCGACACCCTCGCCGTCGCGGCCACCGCCACCATGCTCGATATCGGTCTGCTCACCGACCCGGCCAACAGCAAGTTCCCGGATCTCAAGGACCTCAACGACTTCGGCGGGTCCCTGATCCAGGTGCTGCAGATCATTTACGGCCGGATCAACGGGGGACACCGATGAACTGGGTGAAGAGCCACAAGAACCTGGTGTCCAACACCGCGCTGGTGCTGATCCTGCTGCTGGGTGCGTCGTACTTGGCGATCAGCGTCATGCGGGTGAACCCGCTGCGCCAGACCTACAAGGTGACGGTCAATCTGGACCGTTCCGGCGGTCTGCAGTCCGGCAATGACGTGACCCTGCGCGGCTATCGCATCGGCAAGGTCACCGATATCAAGCTGATCGACAATGGCGCGGCCATCGCGGCCACCGCCGAAATCGACAGCAAGTACTCCATTCCCAGCGACACCCTGGTGGCGGTCGGCGCGCTCTCGGGCGCGGGCGAGCAGTACATCGACTTCCGCCCGAATGTCGATCAGGCGCCGTACCTGCACAACGGTTCGGTGATCCAGTACGACGCCAACAAGGTCAAGACGCCGACCCCGGTGTGGTCGGTGCTCGACAATGCCAGCGCCATGATCTCCGAAATCGATCCGGACAAGTTCAGTGTCATCCTGACCGAGCTGGACACCGCGCTGTCCGGCGGGCCGGATCAGCTGCGCTCCATGATCGACGCCATCTCGGTGGCGACCACCGGCCTGGACAACCTGCTGCCGCAGACCACCAATCTGCTCAAGAATCTGCAGACCATCTCCGGCACCACGTCGCTGGCGCAGCCGGATCTGGGTACGCTGACCCGTAATTCGAGTGTGTTGTTCAAGCAGTTCAACGACGCGAATGCCGAACTCCAGAAGATCCTGGAGCAGGCTCCCGGCCAGATGCAGACCCTCGGCGCGGTGTTGGACAAGACCGCTGACCCGGCGACCAGTCTGCTCACCAACTTCGCGGCCATCACCAGGGCCGCGCAGCTGCGCACCCCGGCGCTGCGGGCACTGTTCCCCTCGCTGGTGGTCGGCACCTCCGCCATGGGAGTGCCCGCGCACGACGGTGAGTTCTACACCATCGTCGACATCTGGCCGCGCACCTGGTGCGACTACGTGACCAAGAAGGTGCGGCCGGACGTGGCCACCGAGAACACCTTCCCGAAGTGGGCGAGCTACTGCCAGAACCCGCCCATGGATCAGCAGATCCGCGGCTCCGGCAACGCACCGCGCCCGGATGTACCCAACAATGGCGCGCTCCCGCCCGCGGGATCGGACCCGAACGAACGGACTCTGCCGCCGCTCAAGTGAGTGCCCCGAGTCAGCTGCTGTGCGCAACAGGCATACTCGCTGACGAAACCTAGACGGTGCGCCGCAGCGCACCGGGAAAGTGATCGATACATGACGGACGACGCTGCCCAGGACAAGAAAACCGAAGACGATTCCATCGCCGAGGCCGATGCCCAGGGCAGCGCCAGTGCCGACCAGGCCGCCGAGAAGCCGGAGCTGACGAAGGAGACGGCGGCCGCGGAATCGAAGGCCGACGAGCCGAAGGCCGAGCCCGCCGAGAAGCCCGCACCGGCTGCCGAATCGAAGTCGACCG
This sequence comes from Nocardia sp. CDC160, assembly GCF_035818795.1. Classification (NCBI taxonomy): domain Bacteria; kingdom Bacillati; phylum Actinomycetota; class Actinomycetes; order Mycobacteriales; family Nocardiaceae; genus Nocardia; species Nocardia sp. CDC160. The sequence continues at coordinate 1,415,822 of NZ_JAYKYT010000001.1, forward strand.
ACGAGAAGAAGTCCTCGACGTTCGGCGCCAAGGTCGCGGTGCCGATGGTCGCGCTCATCGCGCTCGGCGTGCTGCTGGTCGCGGCGCTGGCCGGGTTGGCGGCGTTCGCGTGGCAATCGCATTCCAAGAGCAACGAACTCGCCGACCGCGATTCGGCGTCCAAGGCCGCCTGCGATTTCGCCAAGGCGGTCTCGGTCTACGACCAGAACACCTGGAACGACTTCGGCCCGCGCGTGCAGGCGCTCATCACCGGTGAGTTCAAGCAGATGTTCGATCCCATGGCGGGCGACGTGAAGGACATCCTGTCCCAGGCGCACGCCAAGTCCTCGCTGAACGTGCTGCGCTGCGGCTGGGAGTCCGGCGACTCGAACAAGGCCACGGTCCTGGTCAGCCTGACCCAGACCTCCACCAACGATTTCCACAACAAGCCCATCGTGCTCACCATCCCCACCTACGTGGAACTCGAGAAGCACGACGGCAAGTGGCTGGTCTCCAAGTTCCAGCCGGTGTACTCCGGCGACGAGAACCCGCTGTTCCCCGGGGCGACCGGTGGCGGCAACGACCAGCAGGGCGGTGCCCAGCCCTCCGGCCAGGCCGCCCCGTCGGGCCAGCCCGCCCCCTCGGCGACCCAAGCCCCCCAGCCCGCTCCCACCAGCGCGGCCCCCAAGCCCGGCAACTGAGCCACGGCCCCGTCGGCAGAGATAGAACGGCCCGCATCCACTCGGATGCGGGCCGTTCTCGTGGGCGGATGGATCCTCCGGTATTCGCCGTATCGCTCAGAAGAGCGTGAGCGCTTCGGGCGCAGCGGCTTTCGCGGTGGTGGCGCGGTGGCGCGGGGTGGCGGGTTTGGAATGGGCTGCCGCCGTGACCTTTTCGGCCGCCACCGTGACTTTTTCGGCTGCCGCCGCGATGCGCTCGGCCGCCGCTCCCACCGTCGTGGTGTCGGCGGGCTTGGTGATCGGCAGCGGCTCGGTCTTGGGTTCCTGCACCGGCAGGGGCTCGGTGATCGGGTCTAAGGGGGCCGGATCCTCGGGCTCGGTGGCGACACCGGTGGCGGCGACGTGGCGGGCGGCCTGCCCGGCCAGCGCGTCGGCCTGTTCGTTGAAGTAGTTGCCGACATGGCCGCGCACCCAGCGGAACCGGACCGGGCCGGGACGGGTGGCGATGGCGCGGTCGATCTGCTGGATCAGCTCGACATTCTTCACCGCGCCGCCCGTGGAGGTCTTCCAGCCATTGGTGCGCCAGCCATTGATCCATTCGGAGGCGCACTTGATGGCGTAGAGCGAATCGCTCTCGATGAGCAGGGGTTCCGCGCCGGGATGCGCCCGGATGGCCTCCAGGAGCGCGCGCAATTCCGCGATCTGGTTGGTGCCCGAGGGTGCACCGCCACTGGCCGAGCCGCCCGCGTGATTGACCCAGGCCCAGCCGATCGCGCCGCCCGGATTGCGCAGGCATGATCCGTCGGTGCTCACGATGATCATGCGGCCTACCCTACGCGATCCGGCCGACAAGATCCGTGCCGTGGAATTCCTCTATCTCCCTACGCAATTGCGACTCCGTTCGCCGGACCGTGGCCTGCACCAATGCGGCCGCCATCGCCCCGAGCAACTTGCCGGTGAGTCCGCGCGGCACCCAGTACTCGGTTTCCGAGGTCAGCACCGCGCGGCCGTAGCCGAGCGGATCGAAGCGCAGGGTGATCACGCAGAAGGTGGAGTACGCCGACGCCGACTTCCCCGTCCGGCGTCGGCGCAGTGTGTACTCGATGACCGCGTTGCGGCGGTAGTCGGTGATCTCACACTCGATGGTGGGATGCCACAGGCCGACCCGCAGGGTCGCGGCGAAGACGGCTCCGGCGCCATGATCGGAATCCCCGATCGGCTCGAAGGCGGCGACGCCGAAGGCCCAGTCCGGCACGAACTGATGATTGTCCGTGTATGTGAACGCGACTTCTACCGGTGCGCCGACGTCACTCGCGTACTTGAAATGGCCCATAGGCTGCTCCCTGTCCCACGGCTGCCTCAAAAGTACTACAGCAATCCTATTTATTGAACGGAGTCCTCAAATGGACACCGCGTCCAATCGATCGGCGATGTACTCGGCGATGGGCAGGGCGGAGGTGGCCGCCGGGGAGGGAGCATTGAGCACGTGCACCGAACGCGGGGTGCGCTCGAGCAGGAAATCGTGCACCAGGGTGCCATCGCGCAGGACGGCTTGGGCGCGAATACCGGCCTCGCGGGGCAGGAGGTCGGCCAGGGTCAGGTCGGGACAGTAGCGGCGGCACTCGGCCAGATACCCGCGCTTGAACAGGGAATTCCGCAGCTCGCGCGCGCCGGTGCGGACATTGGCGGCGGCCACCCGATGAAAACCGCGGTAGCCCAGGATCTCTCGGGCATCCCGCAGATTCACGCTGCCCTTGCGATAGCCTTCCCGCGCCAGGCCCAGCACCGCATTGGGCCCGACCGTGAGCTCACCGTCGATGGTGGGACTCAAATGCACGCCCAGGAACGGCAATTCGGGATCCGGGATCGGATAGATGAGGGTGTGCACCAGATCGTTGCGCTCCGGCGGCAGCGTGTAGTACTCGCCGCGGAACGGCACGATGCGCAGATCGACAGCCAGGCGCGCCAGCCGGGCCAGGCGATCGGCCTGCAACCCCGCGCACACCACCATTCGCCGGGCCTGCCAGCTGCCCGCGGGGCCGGAAATCGTGATGGCCGAGTCCGTTTCGACAATGGCCGTGATCTCCGCGCCGAGCACGACCTCGCCCCCGGCAGCGCGCACCTCCGCGGCGAGCGCCCGGGTCACCCGGCCGTAGTCGATGATGCCGGTGCTGGGCACGAACAGCGCCCCGACGCCGGTGATCCGCGGCTCGCGCCGCACCAGTTCGGCGGCGTCGAGCAATTCCACCTCGACGCCATTGGTCACCGAGCGCTCGTAGAGCGCCAGCATGCGCGCGTGCTCGGCGGCATCGGTGGCCACCAGCAGTTTTCCGCACACCCGGAACGGAATGTCGTGTGCCGCGGCGAATTCCTTGGTCAGTTCCGCGCCGCGCACGCACAGCCGCGCCTTCAGGCTGCCGGGCTCGTAGTAGATGCCGGAGTGGATGACCCCGCTGTTGTGCCCGGTCTGGTGCAGGCCCAAGCGCTCGGCCTTCTCCACCAGCAACAGGCTCGCCCCCGGATGGCGTTCGAGAATGCGGTGCGCGGTGGCCACCCCGACGATGCCGCCGCCGATCACGCAGTAGTCGTACACACCGGGAAGTCTCACACAGCGACGGCGGTGGAGTCCTCCCCCTGGGGCGACTGTTTGCCCGGATTGGTCACCGGGGCCGGAACCTGATGGCGCGCGATCTGCACGCCGTAACGACCCAGGCCCGGATCCGACACGGTCAGCGTCACGTCGCCGCGGCTGTCCACATCGGTGCGCAGCTGGGTATTGGCGCTCGGATCGGCGTTGATGCCCAACTGCTCCCCGAGCGGGGTGCGCAGCAGCACGTCCGCGAGGGTGGCGAAGACATTGGTGTCGACGGTGAGGGTCACCGAATCGTGCTGTGCCGCCGCCACATGAGCGCCCAGATATGCGGTGCCGAGATGGAATTGGCCGCCGACCGGATGCGGTACCTCGGTCGCCGCGGCCGCACCCGTGCCGGGCACGCGGTCCGAATTCACCTTCAGCACGGCCTGTTCCACCGGTCGCGTGCTGAAAAGCGCGGCCAGGCCCACGGTTTCGGGCAGCGGCGCGGCGGGCTGGGCGACCGACGGATCGTTCCCGCGGCCGAGTTCGATGAGCGCCGGACGGTTGCCGGGCGGGGTGGTGGCGAGTTTGCCGGGTTCGTGCGCCATCTCATTGGCGATATACGAACCGGCGGCGACGGTCAGCCCGATGCTGGCCATGCTGGCGGTGACAATGGCGCTGTAGCGGAACGCCTGGGCCGTTCGCCGGGTCGACCCGGCGGCCTGTGCCGCGAGTTGATGCGACATGACTGGTGCGTCCTTTCCTCTCCCCTGTCCCCCTGCGCCTGTTCGGCGCAACGACCCGCACCTTTGAAAGTCGTACGCCCGTCCAGGTTACGGCGGCCCAGAGAACGTCCGGTAAACCGACTCACCAAAGAGACCAGGATCACAGAATGGAAAGGTTGGACATCATCAGGTTTTCCCCGTCGAAAGCGTGGGTAAAAAAGCTGTTAGCGGCGAGCGTCAACTCGACTGCCATCGAAGAGACCTCCGGCCAACGGCGTCCGGTCGGCACCAGGCACGGCGCACCCAAGCTGGCGCTCGTTCGCTCCCTCCCAGGTGACCTGGGAACAAATGCCCAAGTGGGAATTGGGATTTCTGGTCGGAGGCCGGGATAGACGGCGGGTCAGGCGAACTGGCCCGCCGTTCGGCCGCTTCCGGGGGGACCCGCGAAAGCCTGTGCGAGGCCGAGCCACTCGCGGGCGTCGGCTCCGATCACGGTCAGCCCGAGATCGTCGAAGTGTCGCCGCTGCGTGACCAGCAGGCAGAAATCCAAGGCCGGACCGGTGATTCGCTGCTCGGCGTCCTCGGGACCCCAGCTCCACACCTCGCCGTCCGGCGCGGTCAGCTCGACCCGGAACTCCCCGGCGGGCGCGGTCTTGCCGTGTGTCATGTACGCGAAGTCGCGGGTCCGCACGCCGATATGGGCGATATGCCGCAGGCGGGCGGTCGGCTCCCGGGTGATACCCAGGGTGTCGGCCACGTCCTGCCCGTGCGCCCAGGTCTCCATCAGCCGCGCGGTCACCATCGAGGCCGGGCTCATGGGCGGCCCGAACCACGGCAGCTTGGTGCCCGCCGGAACCGTGCGCAACGCCTCGACCAGGGCCGCGCGATCGCGTCGCCAGTCGGCGAGCAGTTGCGGCGCAGGGGTTTTCGCCCCTTCCGCGGCCGCCTCGTCCACGAAGGTGAGTGCCTTGGGCGGTGCGGCCTGCACCAGTCCGTCGAACGTGGCGGGATCCGTGGCGGCCACGGCGGCGACCCGGTCGGTCCAGTTCAGGTGGGCGATCTGATGGGCGATGGTCCAGCCCGCGGCCGGGGTGTCGCGCCGCCACTCGGCGGGATCGAGGTCCGCGATCAGCCGATCCAGATCGGCGCATTCGGCGGTGAAGTCGGCGAGCAATGCCTCGAGATCGGCCACCGGGTCAGCATCGCAGCCGGACCCCAAAAATGCAAGCACGCGTGCTTGATTTCAGGGGCCTCGGAAAAAGGCTGTCTACCAGCCGAAAAGGATCAAATGCACGAGCCCGACCCCCAGGCCCAGCGCCGCACCGTGCAGGTACAGCAGCCACGCGTCCTGCTCCACCGAGGCGTAGAACATCTCCATGAACTCGCCCGGGGTGAGCTGCTGCAGCTTGCGGGCGGCGAACTCGTCGATCTTCTTGGCCTGGGCGGCCGCGAATTCCGGATCGTCGGCCAGGCTCGGGGCCAGGCCCACCGCGGCCGAGGTCGCGCCGACCTTCAGATTGTCGAACTGTCGCTTGCCGAAGACGGTGCGCACCACCGAGTGGGTGGGGCCGAGCTGGCGGTGGATCTCCTGGGAGATGAGCCGCTCGAGCAGCTGCCGGGTCTTGTCGCCATTGGGGCCGTCGAGCAGTTCGCGGGCCAGGTTGGGCAGCGTGAGCACCTGGTAGGCAAGGATATTCGCCAGATCGGCGGCCGCCTCGGGCTGCCGCTTGGCCAGCAGCGCCTGCTTCCACAGGTATTTGTAGCGCGGCTGCGGATCGCCCGGCTCGAACACCATCTTCACGGCGATGACATTGACGATCACGCCGATCGCGGCCGCCGCCGTGAGGATGACGAACCACCCGGGCAGCCAGCCCAGCACCGGAATGGTGTGGTGCACCTGCATGTACAGGGCCAGCAGCAGACCGAAGGGCGCGCCCAGCAGACCGATGCGGACCATGAACTTCAGTTCCGGCGCGGCGATGGTGGTGGTCAGGTCCTTGAGGATCGTCGGGTTGTCCCGCAGGTACCGGATGACGAAATCCTTGATGTCGATGAGCTGATCGACATTGTCGCCGAGCTGTTCGAAGGCGCGCCGCGCCAGCGTCGGCAGCTCCCGCTCGATGCGCTGGTAGAGCACATTGCGCACGGCCTTGGGCACCGCGCCCCAGAGATCCGGGTTCTCGTGGTTCATGATCTCGTCGACCATGGCCGGAACCTGCTTGCGCCCCACCTCGGCGATGTAGTCCGCGATCCCCTCGAGGTCCAGTTCGTGAATGAAATCGCGCGGACTCCCGATCCGCATGAGCGCCTTGTCCACGCAGATGCTGGCCATCTTCTCGGCCCGCGCCGGAATGAACCCCTGAAACCCCAGCCGCTTCCCATCCCCGGAGAACGTTGGCAGCACCTGCACCCGCCGCGGAAAGTACGGATACAGATACTCCAGCCCCGGGACCCGGAACCCCTTGAAGTAGATCGGCCAGAACAACATCAGCACGCCGGTCCAGTTGGTCAGCCACCCGGCGATCGCGCTGAAGATCGGAAAGCTGATCAAATCGACGACAACCTTCGGCTGCCCGGTCATCTGCTCCCAATCCAGGAACAGCCCCGAGGCCAATGTCGTCATAGCAGCGTCCCCCTACGGCCGAGCTGATGGTGAGAAAACGGACTCCCAACACTCTCATCGCCCGGTGACCCTGTCAAAAGCTCCTGGCCTGGAAGAACCCGACGTGTCGCCGTCGATTCGTCAGTGGACGCTGTCGGCCGATAGGTGGGCGGCGAGGAATTCGGTGACGATCGCGGTGACGTCCGCTGATCGTTCGAGCATCGGCACGTGGCCGCAGCCGTCGAGGTACTCGGCGCGGTCGGGGCGCAGCCGGTCGTTCACCGTCCGACCGGCCACCGCCGACAGCACGCGATTCTGATTGCCCCAGATCACACAGACCGGTGGCAGCTCGGCGCGATCGGGCCAATCGTCCAGGGCCGCAAAGGAAGACAGGTCGCGCACCAGGTAGACGAGCGCCCGCGCCGGGAACCCGGAGGACAGCGGCGCGACGTACGGGCATTCGCGGTAGGCGCGGCGGGTGGTGAACCAGGAACGCGCGGTGCCCTTGGCGACCCAGCGCGGGGTGTGCCAGCCGCTGAGCGCCCGCGCGGTGCCGTCCGGCACCCGGCGCACCAGGTGGGCGGCGTGCCGCCAATCCCCGTGCATGGCAGTCGATTCGGTCAGCGGATTGATGGCCACCACGGCCCGGAACAATTCCGGATAGCGGCGGGCGAGGGTGAGGCTGATGGCCGATCCGACGCAATTGCCGACCAGCCCCGCGTCGGTGAGCCCGTGCTGCATGAGGAAGGCGCAGATCAATTCGGTATAGCGCTCGAGGGTGTATCCGTCGGCGGGCCGGTCCGACTCCCCGTATCCCGGCAGATCGACCGCGTAGCAGCGGTAGTCACGCGCCAGCGCCGCCATCAGCGGCGTCCAGATGATGTGCGAGGATCCCGCGCTGTGCAGCAGCACGACCGGCGGCCCGGTCTCCCCCTGCCGCGTGTAGGCCAGGTGCGTTCCGTCGAAGATGAATCGTTCCATGACACCCCAACACCTTCGTTGCCAGTGTTGTAGTCATGGTCCCGCAAGCCGGTTCAGCGCGAGCCGATTTCGCTGAGCCCGCGATCCAGGAAGCGAATCATCCAGTCGAAGCTGTCCTCGGAGTCGCCGCTCCACTGGAAGCCGTCGGAGGATTGCAGGGTGGCGAAGCCGTGGAAGGTGCACCGCAGCGTCCGCAGGGCGTGCACCATTTCGCCCTCGTCGATGCCGTAGCCGCGCAGGACCGCCGCCATGGAATCCAGCACGCGCGAACCCGATTGCAGCAGTGGATCATCCGGCCCGCGGAACTTCGCCCCGATGGTGGCGGCGTAGCGGCCCGGATGCTCGACGACGTACTCCCGGAAGGCATTCGCGAAGGCGGCCAGCGCGGCGCTGCCGGAGAGCCCGTGCATGGCGTCGCGCACCTTGCGGTCGAGCTCGGCCATGGCCAGCGCGGCAATGCCATGCTGCAGGTCGGCCAGGCTCTCGATGTGCTTGTACAGCGAGGGGGTTCGCACCCCGACCCGCTGTGCCAGCGCGCCCAGGGCCAGATTGCCGAAACCGACCTCGTCGGCGAGGGCGGCCCCCGCGGCAACGACGTCGGCTCGGCTCAGGCCCACCCTAGGCATGGTGTTCCTTCAGGAATGGCAGCACCAGATCGGCCACCTCCTGCGGCTTCTCGAACTGCGGGTAGTGGCCGGTGCCCTCGACCAGGCCCAGGCTGCCCAGCCCGGCGGGCAGGGCGGCGACGATGCGCTGACCCTCGCCCTCGGGGCTCGGGAAGTCCGGGTCGGCGCTGCCCATGATGATGAGCGCGGGCCGAGTCACGTTGGGCACCTGGGCTTCCGCGTCCGCGGGGGTCGACTTGCCGGTCTTCATGAACTCGGCGAAACGGCCGGGCTCGGTCAGCTTGGCCTTCACCTCGGCGAGGTACTCGTCGCGGTCGGCGGGCTGCGAGGGCATGGCCACCGTCAGGTACTTCAGCCATTGGCCGAGGCTCTTGAACATCATCGTGGACATCAACGGAATCATGCCGCCGCGGTGGCGGGCGTTGAACAGCAGGGCCCCGAGGTCGGCCTTCTGGGTGAGGGTGAAGGGGTTGATCTCCACCACGGCCCGCACCAGGTCCGGGCGCTGTGCCGCGGCGATCGTGACCGACCCGCCGGAGAGCGAGTGCCCGATCAGGATGGCGGGCCCGCCGCCCAGCTTCTCGATGACCGCGAGCAGATCATTGGCCACATCGGTGCGGCTGATGGCCTCCTTGCCGGTGACCGAGGCCCAGCCCATGCTCGACTCGCCGTGGCCGCGCATATCGGTGTTGACCACCCGGTATCCGGCGGCGGCCAGCAGCGGCACCAGGTGCTTGTTGACGTTCCGATCGATACCCATGCCGTGCGACAGCACGACCAGCGGACCCTCGCCCGTCTCGTCGTAGGCGATCCGGCCACCGTCGATATCCACGTACTGCGTCATGGTCTTTCACTCTCTGGGAGTAGCTAACTGCGATAGCCATAAAGCTAATCGCTTTAGCCATGTAGGTCAAGCGTTGTGCGGAAATTGCCTCTCGAGAATCGGCTGAATGCGACTGACCTGCTGATATGTATGTTCGCCCCCGGCGAACAAGGTCGCGGAACAATCGGTATACCGCTGAGGTTGAGTAGGTAACGCTCAACCTTGGAAGGGGTCGAAGACGTGACTACACCAACGAACCTGCCGGTCCTGTTCCTGACCGATCCGATCGTGCTGCCCGGCATGGTCGTCCCGATCGAGCTGGACGAGTCGTCGCAGGCCGCCATCGATGCCGCCCGCGCGGGCAAGGTCAACCAGGTGCTGGTCGCGCCGCGCCTCGATGAGGGGTACGCCACCTACGGTGTCGTGGCCACCATCGAACAGGTCGGTCGGATGCGCGGTGGCGCACCGGCGGCGGTGCTGAAGGCCGAGAGCCGGGCCAAGATCGGCCACGGCGTGACCGGGCCGGGCGCGGCGCTCTGGGTCGAGGCCGAGCCGGTCGAGATTCCGGCCGCCGACGGACGCACCAAAGAGCTCGCGGCCGAATACAAGAAGCTCGTCGTGTCGGTGCTGCAGCGCCGCGAGGCCTGGCAGGTCATCGACGCGGTCAATCAGATGAACGATCCGTCCACGCTGGCCGACGCGGCCGGGTGGGCGTCGTACCTGACCAATGATCAGAAACGCGAAATCCTGGACACCCCGGACACTTTCGCGCGGTTGACCAAGCTGATCGAGTGGACCACCCAGCACATCGCCGAGACCGAGGTCAGCGAGAAGATCAGCGAGGACGTGCGCGAGGGGCTGGAGAAGCAGCAGCGCGAATTCCTGCTGCGCCAGCAGCTCAACGCGATTCGCAAGGAACTGGGCGAGGACGAGCCCGACGGCGCGGAGGACTACCGCACCCGCGTCGAGAACGCCGACCTGCCCCCGGCCGTGAAGGAAGCCGCCCTGCGCGAGGTCGGTCGCCTGGAGCGGTCCAGCGATCAGAGCCCCGAGACGGGCTGGATCCGCACCTGGCTGGACACCGTCCTGGAACTGCCGTGGACCGTGAAAACCACCGACTCCACCGATGTTTCGGCCGCCCGCGCCCAGCTGGACGCGGATCACCACGGCCTCGACGAGGTCAAGGACCGCATGGTCGAATACCTGGCCGTGCGCGCCCGCCGGGCCGCCCGCGGCCTGGAGGTGGTCGGCGGACGCGGCTCCGGCGCGGTGCTGGTGCTGGTCGGCCCGCCCGGCGTCGGCAAGACCTCGCTGGGTGAATCGGTCGCCAAGGCCCTGGGCCGCAAGTTCGTTCGCGTCGCCCTGGGCGGCGTGCGCGACGAGGCCGAGATCCGCGGTCACCGGCGCACCTACGTGGGCGCGCTGCCCGGCCGCATCGTGCGCGCCATGAAGGAGGCGGGATCGATGAATCCCGTTGTCCTGCTGGACGAGATCGACAAGGTCGGCAGCGACTTCCGCGGCGATCCCGCGGCGGCCCTGCTCGAGGTGCTGGACCCGGCGCAGAACCACACGTTCCGCGACCACTACCTGGACCTGGATCTGGACCTGTCCGACGTGCTGTTCATCGCGACCGCGAACGTCCTCGAGACGATTCCCGGCCCGCTGCTGGACCGCATGGAACTGATCAGCGTGGACGGCTACACCGAGGCCGACAAGGTGGCCATCGCCCGCGACTTCCTGATCCCCCGGCAGCTGGAGCGCAACGCCCTGACCGCCGAGGAGGTCTCGATCACCGAGGAGGCGCTGCGCGAGATCGCCGCCAACTACACCCGGGAAGCCGGTGTGCGGCAGATGGAACGGCTGATCGCCAAGGCGCTGCGCAAGGCCGCGACCAAGCTCTCGGAGTCGGCGGACATCTCCGACACCGAAAGCCCGGTCGGTAAGGGCGAATTCGTGCCGGAGGGCCTGGGCTACGACAAGGATCTGGGCTACGACACCGAATCCGCCTCGGCCACCGGCAATCTGGTGATCGACCTGGGTGACCTGAAGGACTACCTGGGCCGTCCGCGCTTCACCCCCGACGGGGTGGAACGCACCGCGGTTCCCGGTGTCGCAACGGGTCTGGCCGTGACCGGCGCGGGCGGCGACGTCCTCTACATCGAGGCCAATGCCGCCGAGGGCGAGCGCTCGCTGACCCTGACCGGCCAGCTGGGCGACGTCATGAAGGAATCCGCGCAGATCGCCCTGACCTACGTCCGCTCCCACCTGGAGGAAATCGGCATCGAGCCGAAGGTGCTGGATCGCAATATCCACATCCACTTCCCGGCGGGCGCGGTCCCGAAGGACGGACCGTCCGCGGGCGTCACCATGGTCACCGCCCTGGTGTCGCTGGCCCTGGGCCGCCAGGTCCGCGCGGATGTCGGCATGACCGGCGAGGTCACCCTGAACGGCCGGGTGCTGCCCATCGGCGGCGTGAAGCAGAAGCTCCTGGCAGCCCAGCGCGCCGGACTGAAGACCGTGTTCATCCCGGCCCGCAACGAGCCGGACCTGGACGAGGTCCCGGCCGAGGTGCTGGCCGCCCTGGATGTCCGCCCGGTCGCCGACGTGGCGGAGATCCTGGCCTACGCCATCGAACCGGTGGCGGAACCCGCCTACGACGGTCGTCAGCTGAGCGCCACCGCGTAAGTCGCTCGAGTGGGAGCCGTGCGTGTGCTGTGAACACGCACGGCTCCTTCGTTTTCGATGGGTCGGAACCGGACCGGTCGTACCCTCGTTTAGGGATCTATCGGAGATCCGACGGAGGGCGATCAGCAATGCAACCCAACCAGCCCACTCAGCAACCGCAGCAGCTCGATCAGGTCGCGGGCGAGCGCCTCTCGCACGCGAACCGCATCTTCACCTCGGACCTCTCGGTCAACGAGTTCGCGCTACTCCACGGTGCGGGCTTCGAACCCATCGACCTGGTGATGGGCGTATCCGTCTATCACGTCGGCTTCCAATTCACCGGAATCCGTCAGCAGCAAGAACTTCCGGTTCTCACCGAGGCCACCTACCGGGCGCGCTGGAATGCCATGTCGCGCATGCAGGCCGAGGCCGACGCGCTCAAAGCCGACGGCGTGGTGGGCATGCGACTGGAATGGCGGCAGCACGGCGAATCCATGGAGCACCTGGAGTTCATCGCCGTCGGCACCGCGGTCCGCTACGCGAAATCCCCCGGCAGCTACCGGCGTCCGAACGGCCAGGCCTTCACCAGCCATCTCTCCGGCCAGGACATGGTGACCCTCATGCGCACCGGCTATGCCCCGGTCGCCTTCGTCATGGGCAACTGCGTATTCCACGTGGCCGTGCAGAGCTTCCGCCAGATGCTCAGCCAGATGGGCCGCAATATGGAGATGCCCCAGTGGACCCAGGGCAACTACCAGGCGCGCGAGCTGGCCATGTCCCGCATGCAGGCCGAAGCGGAACGCGATGGCGGAACCGGCGTCACCGGCGTGAGCTTCGATATCTCCAACTACGCCTGGGGATATCACACGGTCGAGTTCTACGCCTCCGGCACCGCCATCCGCCGTATCGGCGACGGTGACCCGATCGCACCGACCTTCACCCTCGGAATGGACTCGTGACCGACTTCGATATCGAGACCGCCACCCGGGCCATCGATGCGGCGCTCGGCGGCCCCGGCGGTCTCGGCCTGGTCTTCACCGTCTTCGCGGGCGTCCCCGGAGTTACCCGAATCCCGGCCCGCAAATCACTGTTCCGCTCGGATCCCGAACGGGTCCAGATCGGTTCCTGGCGTTACGAGGTCACCCGCGATCAGCGCATCCGGGCCGACCACATCGTCGGCGGAATCGTGCTGGCCGAGGAGCTGCTCCCGGCCGCCGCGATCGCACCGCACCTGGCCCGCGCACTGGCCGAGATCGCGACCTCCTACGGCCCGCCCGCGCTGCCCCACCTCGCGGCGGCCCTGGAGGTGCTGGCCGACGCGGGGTGAGATGACAGGTGCGGGGCGAGGGGGCAACTATTTAGCGAATATTCTTCGTTTCACATGAAACAAGAACCGACCAGGCCGTCGGTCAGAACTCCCCCGCCACGCCGAGCACCGTTCGGCCCGAGTGGGTTCCATCCAGGATGGAGTGCAACACCGATTCCGCGTCGGTGATCGGCGCGTAGTTCTCCAGCAGCGAAAGATGTTGGGGCTTCAGGTCCTTGGCGAGGCGCGCCCACAGCTCGCGGCGCTGCACGATCGGGAAGTGGGCCGAGTCGATGCCGAGCAGCGAGACCCCGCGCAGAATGAACGGCATGACCGTGGTGGGCAGGTCGGACCCGCCGGTCAGCCCCGAAACAGCCACCGCGCCACCGTATTTGACGGTGCTGAGGATGTGGGCCAGGGAGGTGCCGCCGACACTGTCGACGGCGGCCGCCCACTGGGCCTTGCCGAGCGGGCGCAGCTTCTCCCCCTCGCCGGGCAGACGGCCGATGACCGCGTTCGCGCCCAGGGTCGAAAGCAGTTCGCCAGCACCGAGTTTGCCGGTGGAGGCGGTCACCTCGAAGCCGAGGCCGGAGAGAATGTCGACCGCCACGCTGCCGACACCGCCGGTCGCGCCGGTGACCAGCACCGGGCCGTCCTCGGGCGTGAGGCCCCGATCCAACAGCGCCTGCACGCTCATGGCCGCGGTGTATCCGGCGGTGCCGATGGCCGCGGCCTCGCGCGGGGTCAGCCCCTCGAGCTTGACCACCCAGTCGGCGGGGACGCGCGCGTATTCGGCGAAGCCGCCGTGATGGGAGACGCCGATCTCGTACCCGTGCGCGACCACCAGATCGCCGGGCGCGAATTCGGGATCGGTGGAGGCGAACACCTCACCGGTCAGATCGATGCCCGGAATGAGTGGGTATTGGCGCACCACACCGCCGCGCGGCGTGATGGCCAGCCCGTCCTTGTAGTTGGCGCTCGTGTAGTGCACCTTGATCGTCACCTCACCCGGCATGAGGAAGTCGTCGCCGACCTCCTCGCGGATGAGCGAGATCCCGTCCTTGGTCTCGTGTGCCACCATCGCCTGGAACTCCATGATCCGAGCATAGGGCTCGCGATGCTGGTCAGGTCGGTGAAAGCGGCCGAGCTCAGGCGAATTTCGGCGCCCGTTTGTCGACGAAGGCGGCAATGCCCTCCTGGCCGTCGGCGGATTCGGCGCAGCGGGTGATGAATCCGGCCTCGGTGTTCAGCTGCTCCTCGAGGGTGTGCTGGGACGAGACCAGCAGCAGCTTCTTCACATTCGCGTTGGAGCCCTTGGGCCCGGTGGCGAACTCCCGCGCCAGCGCCTCGACCGCGTCGGTGAGCTCCACATCGCGCACCACCCGGTGCAGCAGACCCCAGTCGAGGGCCTCGGCCGCGGACAGCGTCCGGTTGGTGAGCATGAGCTCCTGGGTCCGGCGCAGCCCGATCAGCCGCGGCAGGTAGTAGGACGCGCCGCCGTCCGGGCTCAGGCCGACCTTGGTGTAAGCCATGGTGAACGAGGCGGATTCGGCCGCGACCACCAGATCTCCGGCCACCGCGAGGCTCATGCCCGCCCCGGCCGCCGTGCCGTTCACGCCGACGATCAGCAGGGCGTCCATGCGGGCGAGCGCGGACACCGCCTGATGCAGGGTCGCGGCCAGCTTCTCGATGAACTCCCCGGTGTCCGCGCTGGCCGCCATCGCCCGCACATCGCCGCCCGCGGAGAAGAACCGCCCGGCACCGGTCAGCACCACGACCTTCACGGCCGGATCCTCGGAGCAGTACTCGGCCGCGCGCACCAGTTCGTCCGCCAGCGCCTGATCGATGCCATTGGCGGCATTGGGCCGGTTCAGCGTGATGCGCGCGATCGGGCCATCGTGCTCGAAAAGGATGTTCTCGTACTCACCCATCGTGAGAAGCCTTCCGTCGGTGGAACTTGATCACAGCATGGCGTATTCGACGCGGACACCCAGCAACCGGATGGGCCGATCCAATTCGAACGAGTGCAACACTTCCAGCGCCGTCTGCACGATCTCGTCCACATCCGCGGTGGGCTTGGGTAGTTTCCGCTGTTTGCTGCGGGTGAAGAAGGTCTTGGTCCGCACCGTCACACTCACCCGGCCGACGCCGCGCCCCTGCGCCACGGTCTCCTCGGCGACCTGGGTCGCCAATCGCACCACGGCCGCGTCGATCTCCGCGGGTTCGGTGAGGTCGCTCGGGAAGGTCTCGGATCGACTGTGGCCCACCGGTTCTCGTGGCTCGGAGATATCGGTGTCACCCGCACCGTGGCCGAGTACCCACAAATAGGGGCCGGTATTGGGTCCGAACTCGGCCGCCAGTTCGTTGCGATCGGCCGCGGCCAGATCGGCCACGGTCTCGATGCCCAGGCTGCTCAGACGTTTCGCGATGCGTGCCCCGATGCCCCAGAGCGCACTGGTCGGTCGGTGGGCCATCAATTCGACCCAGTTGTCGGCGGTGAGTCGGAAGATTCCCGTGCCGGTGTGGTCCGAGGCGTCGTCGGATGCCCCGGCCTTGCCCACCGCCTTGGCGAAGCCGGTCGCCAGCTTGGCCCGAGTCTTGTTGTCGCCGATCCCGACCGCGCAGGTCAAATCCAATTCCCCGATGGCGGATCGAATCTCGCGCGCCAGTTGCTCGGGATCGTCGGTGTCCACCGCCAGGAACGCCTCGTCGAAGCCGAGCACCTCCACTCGCCCGGGAAAGGTGCGCAGCAGCGCCATGATCTCTTCCGACGCCTCGGCGTAGAACGCCAGATCCTGCGGTAGGAAGACACCCTCCGGGCAGATCCGCGCGGCGGTGCGCAGCGGCATGCCCGCGCGCACCCCGAAGGCCCGGGCCGGATAGGAGGCGCAGGACACCACCTTGCGGGGTTCGGTGGGATCCCCGTTCCCGCCCACGATGACCGGTTGCCCGCGCAGCTCCGGATGCCGCCGGAATTCGACCGCGGCCTGGAATTGGTCGAGGTCGACGTGCAGCAGCCAGCGCGTCACCCCTCCGTCATACCGCATGGTCTCCCGAAATGCCGGGAACCCGGGGAACGGTCAGCGGGAACGGCGGAACCACGGGAGCGGGGAGCGATAGGCGTAGCGCGCCTTCACCACCCCGGTGTCCACCTGGCCGACGACCCGGATCAGCGGAGCGCCCGGGAAGCGCGGCAGCTTGACCCGATTGGCCACCGTGCCATTGCCCGGCAGCACCGCGTCCATATCGACACGCCAGCCGCGTGGCACGATGAGCACGATCGTCCCCGCACCGGCCACGGCCTGGATGTCGATTTCGCGCCGCGAGCACCGGGCCCGGGTGAAGTCGATGACCAGCTTGCCCGAAACCGCCTCGGCCACCAGCTTTTTCGGGACCGTCCAGTCGTCGTCGGTGCGCCGCCGGGTGCCGTCGGTCACCCGTAGTTCCAGGGGCGGCGCGTCGGCGGCGGGCTGGGATCGACGGGCGCCGAACATGCGCTCGATATCGTCGACGCGGGTAGCGGGCGTGTGCCGCTGCTCCTTGGTACGGGTCACCGAAACTCCTCCCCCGGCATGTGAAACGATCATGCGGGTGATGCCATGGGGCTCGAATTATGCCGTATGCCAGGGCATTTCGGGAGGTCAGGGGCGCTTCGGCGGCCACAACAGCATTGCGGTTAGGGCACGGTCGGGTCACGACCGTGCCGGTCATATCGTCCCGCTATCGGCGGCCCAAGAAAACCGTGGTCGCGCCGAGGATGTAAATGTCTTCGCGCGCACCGACATACGTCTCGGCGGACGCGTCCAGCAGCGCCTCGAGGGTGGCCCGATCGTCCTCGCCGAGCCGGTCGCCGACCCGCTCGCGCAAGCCGTCCAGCCACGCGATGACGCTGGCGCGCACGGCCGGTGACGGCGGCGCGGGATGATCGGTGAGCACGCTGAAGGAGGTCACCTCGTCGAGCCCGGCCCGGCTCAGCGCCACATTCCAGCCGTAGGGCATGGGCGTGGAACCGGTGATCTCGGCCCGCATCTGGGCGAAGCCCGCGTCGCGCACCGCCAGCAGGCGATCCTGCAGGCCGGGCGCGCCGATGCCCAATTCCCATGGCAGACAACGCACGGGGAGTCCGCCCTCGGCCAGGGCCAGCCAGCCGCCGGGCCGCAGCAGTCCGGCCAGGCGGGTGGTGCCCGCCTGCTGATCGGGCAGGTGATGCACCGAGCGCGAGGCCCACACCAGATCCGCGGCCGGAACGTCGGTGCCGAAGTCCTCGGCCGCGGCATCGGCGCGCAGCGTCTCGACCCGCACCCGATCGTCGCCGCCGAGGGCCACCTTCACCGCCTGCGCTGCCACCTCGAGCAATTCCGGCACCGCGTCGACGAGGATCAGTCGCCCGCCGCCGCGCGCCGCCAGCTCCCGGGCGAAGGCCACACTCTGCCCGCCCGCCCCGGCCCCGATATCGACGACGGTCGGCTCGGCCACCTCGGGAATCAACGCGATCAACCGCTGCGCGATCTGCGCATTGGCCTCGGCCGCCATGGCGTCGTCGCGCTGCAGGTCGGGGATCATGGTCGCCCAGTCGATGCTGTCGTGGGTGTGACCGTGGCCGTGCCCGTGGGTGTGGCCGGGACCGTGGGAATGCCGGTGGCCGTGGGTGTCTGCCTGTCCGTGTGAATGCGAGCCCATGCTCCCGACGCTATCCCCGGTGGCGTCGGGAGTCACAGTTCTTTTGCCGATTCGGCAAGCTCCGTTTCCGATCGGGTCGCGGACCTTCCGGTCAGGCGGCCGCGGGCGCGCTCGCGTCGGCGAACTGGGTGCGGTACAGCTCGGTGTAGCGACCCTCGGCCGCGAGCAGCTCGGCATGCGTGCCGCGTTCCACGATGCGGCCGTGCTCGAGCACCAGGATCTGGTCGGCATTGCGGATGGTGGACAGCCGGTGCGCGATGACCAGCGCGGTACGCCCGTCGAGCGCCTCGGCCAGCGCCTCCTGCACGGCGGCCTCGGAGGTGGAGTCCAGTGAGGCGGTGGCCTCGTCCAGAATCACCACGCGGGGCTGCTTGAGCAGCAGCCGCGCGATGGTGAGCCGCTGGCGCTCGCCGCCGGAGAGCCGGTAGCCGCGCTCGCCGACCACGGTGTCCAGGCCGTCGGGCAGGGATTCGATGAGATCGCGCAATCGGGCCCGCCCCAACGCATCCCACAGCTCCGCCTCGGTGGCCTCGGGCCGGGCCAGCAGCAGGTTGGCGCGAATGCTGTCGTGGAACAGATGACCGTCCTGGGTGACCAGGCCGACGGTGTCCCGAATGGACTGCGCGGTCAGCTCGCGCACATCCTTGCCGCCCAGCAGCACCGCGCCGGAGTCCACGTCGTAGAGCCGCGAAACCAATTGCGCGATGGTCGATTTCCCGGCGCCGGAGGAGCCGACCAGCGCCACCATCTGCCCGGGCTCGGCCCGCAGCGAGACCTGATGCAGCACTTCCTCGCCGCCGCGGGTGTCCAGCGTGGCCACGTCCTCGAGCGAGGCCAGCGACACCTTGTCCGCCGACGGGTAGCCGAAGCTCACGCCGTCCAGCTCCACCGCCACCGGCCCGTCCGGTACCGGCACCGCGAGCGGCGAATCCTGAATGAGCGGGCGCAGATCCAGGATCTCGAAGACCCGCTCGAAGCTCACCAGCGCCGACATCACGTCCACCCGGGCGCTGGCCAGCGCGGTGAGTGGCGAGTACAGCCGGGTGAGCAGCAGCGAAAGCGCCACCACCGCACCGGGTTCCAGCTGCCCCTGCAGCGCGAGGTAGCCGCCGAGCCCGTACACCAGGGCCAGCGCGAGCGCCGACACCAGCGTGAGCGCGGTGACGAACACGGTCTGCAGCATGGCGGTGCGGACGCCGATGTCGCGCACCCGCCCGGCGCGCAGGCCGAATTCCGCGGACTCCTGCCGCGGCCGCCCGAACAGCTTCACCAGCGTCGCGCCCGGTGCGGAAAAGCGCTCGGTCATCTGGGTGCTCATGGCCGCGTTCAGCCCGGCGGCCTCGCGCTGGATCCCGGCGATGCGCTCACCCATGCGCCGGGCCGGGATCACGAACACCGGCAGCAGCACCAGCGCGAGCAGGGTGATCTGCCAGGACAACCGCAGCATGACGGCCAGGGTGAGCGCGAGGGTCACCACATTGGTGACCACCCCGGACAGGGTGGTGCTGAACGCCCGTTGCGCCCCGATGACGTCATTGTTCAACCGGCTCACCAGTGCGCCGGTCCGGGTGCGCGTGAAGAAGGCGATGGGCATCTTCTGGACGTGGTCGAACACCGCGGTGCGCAGATCGAAGATGAGCCCCTCCCCGATGCGCGCCGACAGCCAGCGAATGACGATGCCCAGCCCGGCATCCAGCACCGCGACCGCCGCGATGATCACGGCCAGGGTGATCACCGTGCGGGGCGCGCCGTGCCCGACGATGGCGTCGACCACCCGCCCGGCCAGCACCGGGGTGGCCACCGCCAGCAGCGCGGAGGCGATGCTGAGGACCAGGAACGCCACCAGCCGCCGGTGATGCGGGCGCGCGAAGGCCAGAATCCGGCGCGCCGTCGCCAAGCGCAACGGCCGCTGCTCGGTGGGCGCGTTCATCTGCCGGTACAGCTGGTTCCACGCCACGGATTCGATACTCATCCCCGCTCCTCACGTCCGGGTTCCATCGAACCCCACGGCACCGACAGTAAGACCTCAACAAAGGTTCAGATCAAGGGCTTCCGGGCAGGTCGGGCTTTCGCGCACAGCGAAACGCCTAGGGTTGGGGACGTGGCCGGGGTGTGGAAGAAGACCGAGGCGTGGGAGAAGACAGTGCGCGGGGCGATCACCGGCGAGATCGAGACCGATCCGCGGCGGCGCGCCGAGTACTCCTCGGATGCCTCCAACTATCGCGTGCTGCCGCGCGCGGTGGTCTTTCCGCGCGATGCCGCCGATGTCTCGGCGACCCTCGACATCGCGCGCACGCACGGCTTGGCCGTGACCGCGCGCGGGGCGGGGACCTCGGTGGCGGGCAATGCCATCGGGCCGGGACTGGTGCTGGACTTCAGCCGACACATGAATGCGATCCTGGAACTCGATCCAGAGCAACGCATTGCCCGGGTGCAACCGGGCGTCGTGTTGTCCACGCTGCAGCGACAGGCGGCGGCCCACGGACTGCGCTTCGGTCCGGACCCGTCCACCCAGAACCGCTGCACGATGGGCGGGATGATCGGCAACAATGCCTGCGGCCCGCACGCCGTGGCCTGGGGCCGAACCTCGGATACGGTGCGGCGCTTGCGAATTCTGGACGGCCGCGGCCTCGAACGGGTCCTCACCGACGACCTCTCGGCCATCGCCGGTCTCCCCGAATTCACTCGAAACCGAATGGCGCTCATCCGCACCGAACTGGGCCGCTTCGAACGCCAGGCGTCCGGCTATGCCCTGGAACACCTACTGCCGGAACGGGGTTCGTCGATCGCCAAGGCGTTCGTCGGCACCGAGGGCACCTGCGGTCTGCTGCTGGAGGCGACGGTCGACCTGGTGCCCGTGCCCGCCGCGACCGTGCTGGTGCTGCTCGGATACCCCGACATGCCCACGGCCGCAGACGATATCGCGGCCGTCATGGCGGTGCGTCCGCTCGCCGTGGAGGGCATGGACGCCCGCCTCGTCGATGTGGTGCGGACCCATCGCGGCGCGGTGCCGGACCTGCCGCGCGGCGGCGGCTGGCTGCTGATCGAGATCGATGGCGCCGATCCGCACGAGGCCCGGGACAAGGCGGAACTGCTGCGGTCCCGCGCGCACGCCCTGGATTCCCGAATCGTCACCGACCAGGCGGAGGCGCGGGCGCTGTGGAGCATTCGAGCCGACGGCGCGGGCCTGGCCGGTCGCACCCCCGACGGCAATCCGGCCTGGCCGGGCTGGGAGGACGCCGCGGTGCCGCCCGATCGACTGGGTGACTATCTGCGGGACTTCGACGCCCTGATGCGCGAACACGGGCTCGACGGCCTGCTGTACGGCCATTTCGGCGACGGTTGCATCCACGTCCGCCTGGATCTGCCGATAGCCGATGCGCCGCAACGCTTCCGGGCCTTCCTCGAGGACGCCGCCCGCCAGGTCGTGAAGTTCGACGGATCGCTCTCGGGCGAACACGGCGACGGGCGTGCCCGCTCGGAACTGTTGCGGCACATGTATTCCCCGCAGGCGCTGGATGCCTTCGCGGAGTTCAAGGCCCTCTTCGATCCCGAGGACGTGCTGAATCCCGGTGTGCTCGTACAGCCGCGACCCATCGATGCCGATCTGCGGCTGGCCGGACTACGCCCGCTGCCGACGACGGGCGGTTTCGCCTTCCCCGCCGACGGCGGTCTGGCCACGGCGGTGCACCGCTGCGTCGGGGTCGGCAAGTGCCGCGCCGACAATCACGCGTCCGGCGGTTTCATGTGCCCCTCGTATCTGGCCACCGCCGATGAGAAGGACAGCACCCGGGGCCGGGCCCGTGTGCTTCAGGAAGTCGTTCGGGGAGCGCTGGATTGGCGGTCCGAGGCCGTCGCGGAGTCCCTCGATCTGTGCCTGTCCTGCAAGGCCTGCCATTCCGACTGCCCGGCCGGTGTGGACATGGCGACCTACAAGTCGGAGACGCTGTACCGCCGCTATCAGGGCAGACGCCGCCCGATGGACCACTATTCGCTGGGGCGGCTCCCGCGGTGGCTGGCCGCGGCCAGCCGGGCACCGCGCCTGGCCAACCTGCTCGGCACCGCCGGACCACTGCGCCGCACGGGCCTGCGCCTGGCCGGAATGGACCCGCGCCGCGCGGTACCGACCCTGGCGCACAAGAGTTTCCGTCGATCCTGGCGGCCGAGCGCGCCGACGGCCCCGGGAGCGGATGTCCCGACCCCGGGATCGGATGTCATGCTGTGGATCGACACCTTCACCGATGCCTTCGACCCGGAGATCGCCCGGGCGACCGTGACGGTGATCGAATCCCTGGGCCATCGCGTCACGATTCCCGAGCGCCGCGTGTGCTGCGGCCTCACCTGGATCAGCACCGGCCAACTCGACGATGCCCGAAAACGCCTGCGCGCCACCGTCGATGCCCTCGCCGACCATGTCGGTGCGGGCGGGGTGGTCGTCGGCCTGGAACCGTCGTGCACGGCCGCCCTCCGCGAGGACCTCCCCCGACTGCTCCCGGACGATCCCCGCGCCGCCGCCGTGGCGCGTGCCGTCCACACCCTGTCCGAATTCCTGGAGACCCAGCCCGACTGGCAGCCCCCGGATCGCAGCGGCCACACGGTCCTGGTCCAGCCCCATTGCCACCAGCACGCCGTGCTCGGCTTCGACGCCGACCGCCGAATACTGCGTCGCACCGGTGCGACGGTGACCGAGATCACCGGATGCTGCGGGCTCGCGGGCAATTTCGGCATGCAGCGCGGCCACTACGACGTCTCGGTCGCGGTGGCCGAGAACGGCCTGCTCCCGGCCCTGCGCGCGGCACCCGAGAAGACGATTCTGCTCGCCGACGGCTTCTCCTGCCGCACCCAGGCCGAGCAGTTGGCGGGCCGTCGCTTCCGTCATCTCGCCCAGTTCCTGCTGGAGGACGGTCCCCCTAGAATGACGCGGTGACTCCAGCGCCGCCCGCACAGACCAGCACTGCGCCGTGCGCACAGACCAGCACTGCGCCGTGCCGCGAGCACACCCGGGTGCTGCACTGCGATCGTCCGTTCGATCTGGCCGCCACCATCTCTCCACTGCGCCGCGGCTTCGGTGACCCCTGTCACCGGCAGACCCCCGACGGCTCGCACTGGCACGCCTCCCGCATGCCGTCGGGCGAGGTCACCTACCGACTGCGGCAGTCGGAGCGCGACGCGGTCGAGGCCCGGGCGTGGGGTCCGGGCGCGGAGGAGTTCCTCGAGCGATTGCCCACCATGCTGTGCCTGGACGAGGACCTCAGCGACTTCGCCCCCGAGCACCCCAAGGTGGCCGAGGCGCACCGGCGCAATCCCGGCCTGCGCATGCTGCGTACCGGCCTGGTGTGGGAGGCGCTGGTTCCGGCGGTACTGGAACAGAAGGTGCACACCAAGACCGCCCACGACTCGTGGCGGAAACTGGTGTGGCGCTATGGAACTCCGGCACCGGGACCGGCCCCGCGCGGGTTGCGTGTCATGCCGGACGCCGAGACCTGGCGTCACATTCCGTCCTGGGTCTATCACCGCGCCAATGTCGGCCCGCAACGGTCGAAAACCATTGTGCTGGCGTCACGTATCGCGTCGAAGCTGGAGGAGGCGGCCGCGCTGAGCCACGCCGACGCCGCGCAGCGGCTGCGCACGGTGCCCGGAATCGGGGTGTGGACGGCGGCCGAGATCGCCCAGCGTGCCTTCGGCGACGCGGATGCGTTGTCGGTGGGTGATTTTCACCTGTCGTCCATTGTCGGCTGGACCCTGCTGGACCGACCGATCGACGACGACGAGATGGTCGAATGCCTCGAACCCCTACGCCCGCACCGGTATCGGGCCGTGCGGCTGCTCGGCCTGGCGGGCTTCGCGCGGAAACCGAAATTCGGGCCGCGCACCCCGTACACCGATCACAGCCGCATCTGAGCGGGTGACCCTCGGGCTTACTGCTGCGCGGCCGCCGAATCCGCTTCCCGCTGCGCGCGGGCCAGCGCCTCGGGCACCGGGATTCGGCCCAGATACATCTCATCGAAGATCGGTGTCATGGCCTGCAGCGCCGCCGGGAATCCCGCACCGCCGCCCGCCCGGATCGTCTTGTCGCGCAGCACATCGAAGAACGGCGACACATCGACACCGTGCCGTGCCCAGTAGTCGCGATACACCCGCTGTTCGGAGACCACCGCCGGAATGGTGGCCCCGTTCGCGCCGAGATACCGATTGCCCGCCGCACTGCCCAGCCAGGCCAGCACCCGCCGCACCGCGTCCGGATGCGCCGTGGCCGCATTGCCCGCGACCCCGATCGCATTGTCGGCCGATGCCCGCCCGGCCGGACCCGCGGGAATCATGGCCAATCCCCAGGAGAATCTGGCACTTTGCGCGACGGTGGCCAGAGTGAAACTGCCGGATTGGAACAGCGCCATGCGCCCCTGTAAGAAGGCGTTCTTCGCGAAATCACCGCTGGTATTGGTATCGGCAGCGGACGGTGACAACCCGTCCGCGACCAGGCCCACGGTGTAGCCGAAGGCGTCGCGTCCCGCCGGAGAGTCGAAGGCGAACTGTCCGTCGCGCTGCAACTGCCCGCCCGCCGACCCCAGATACGGCAGCGTGATGGACTGAAAGTCATTGGCGGCGTTGTACGGCCACGTCGACACCGAGGCCAGCCGCCGCAGCAGGGGACGGAATGTGTCCTGCCCCGCGTCGGGACTCCACCGGGCCGTTTCCAGTTCGGCCGGATCGACCCCGGCTCGCGCGAGCAGATCCCGGTTGACATACACCGCGCTGCCGCCATCGACGAATTGCGGTACCGCCCAGAGCTTTCCGGATCGCGTGTATTGCGCGACGGCACGCGGATCCCAGTCCCGCGCGGCCTGCGGTCCGAGCGCCGCCCCGATATCGATCAGGTGCCCGCTGTCGGCGTAGTCCTCGTACAGGTTGGTCCAGAACAGGTCGTCGGCAATGCCGCCCGCCACATCCAAACGCAGCTTCTGCGCGTAGGAAGCCCACGGCACCAGCGTGATTCGCACCTCGATATCCGGATTGTCCCGCTGGAACTCGTCGAGTGCGGCCCGGTAGGCGGAGACGAAACTCTGATCCCAGATCCGCATCCGGACAATGGTGCGTCCGCCGCCCTCGCCCTCCCGCCCCAGCCACAGTGCCGCCGCCACCAGCAGCACGGCCACCACCACGATCCCGAGCACGGCCCGGGTCGAATCCTTCGGCCGCAACCCGCTCATTTGAGCCCCGTCACCGCGATGGACCGCAGCACCTGCCGCTGGAACACCACGAACAACACCACCAGCGGCACGATGGCCAGCGTGGTGGCGGCCATGATGAGCGTCCATTGCGCGTTGTATTCGGTCTGCAGGGTCGCGGTGGCGACCGTCAGCACCTGCCATTTCGGTCCCGACGCGGCGACCAAGGGCCACATGAAACTGTTCCACTGCGAGACCACGGTGATGACCGTGAGCGTGGCCAGAATGGGTCGGCTCATCGGCACCACCACGCTGACGAGGATGTCCAGCGTCGCGGCCCCGTCCACCCGCGCCGCGTCGATGATCTCGCCGGGTATGGCCCGAAAGTACTGGCGCAGTAGGAAAATCGCGTATGGCGACCCGAACAGGAACGGCAACACCAGCGCCCAGAAGGTATTGAGCCAGCCCAGTTTCGCGAACATCAGATACAGCGGCACCAGCGTGACCACGCTCGGCACCATCATGGTCGCGAGATAGGTCCAGAACAGCGCGTCGCGCCCGGGAAAGTCCAGGCGCGCGAAGGCGTACGCGGCCATGATCGCGGTGAGCAGCTGCCCGCACGTGATGCAGACCGTCATCAGTGCGGTGACCGCCACCGCGCGCCCCAGCCCTTGCTCGAGGACCGTCCGGAAATTCTCGAGGGTGGCGGGATGCGGCGTGGCCAAGGCGGATTCGTTCGCGAACTGGCGCGGCGTCTTCCACGCGGTCTGTGCGCTCAATACCAGCGGCGCGACCGTCACCAGCGCCCCGAGGATCAGCACCGCGTACGCCGCCGCGGCGCGGCCCCACCGCCGATCAGTACGCATAGCTCGTCCGATCCCGGAAGTACCGATGCTGCGCGAGCGTGATCACGAACATGACCGCGAACACCACCACCGCCATGACGGCCGCCCGCCCCGGATGCGCCGCCTCGAACGCCTCCGAATAGATCCGCATGGCAACCACATCCGTGCGATGGTCCGGCCCGCCCTTGGTGAGCGCGTACACCGCGTCGAAGGTCTGAAAGACATTCAGCACCCCGGTGACCAGCACGAAGAACATGGTCGGCCGCAGCAGCGGCAGGACCAGCCAGCGAATCCGCCGCCACCCCGTGGCACCGTCCAACGCACCGGCGTCGAGTATCTCGGTCGGTATGGCCCGAATCCCCGCCACGAAGAACAAGGCGACATAACCGACATTCATCCAGACGATCACCGCCGCCACCGCGGGCAACGCGAGCGTCGGCGAGCTCAACGACTCCACCCGCCGCCCCAGCAGCGCGTTCAACGCCCCGTCGGTCGGCGCGAAAATCCACTGCCACACCACGCCCACCGCCACTGGCGCGCACATCCACGGCAGCGCGTAAACCACCCGCAGCACGGTCCCGCCCCGTCCCCGCCGCGCCAGCAGGGTCGCCACCGCGAACCCCAGCGCCGTCTGCACCGGCACCGCGATCGCCGTGAGCGCCAGGGTCACCACGATCGAATGCCCGAACCGCCGATCGGTCAGCACCGAGCGCCAGTTGCTCCACCCCGTGAATCCCATGGGCCCCAAGAGATTCCAGCTGTGCACGCTCAGCCACAGCACCACCGCGATCGGCACCAGCAGAAAACACCCCACCCCGACCAGACTGGGCAGCAGCAGGGCATAGCCGACCGCGGCGCGTCCGCGCCGTGCCGTCACGGGATGGCGAACCGTCCGGTCCATGGTCCGCGACGCTACCGGGGCGGCCCGCCGCCCCCGCTCTCCCACGCCCGATCTGCCCGATATTGTGCTGTGCCCGACGCGATTTCGGACTGGCCTCCACCCGGTGCGCGCGCCTGGCGCATGATAGTTTCAGCCGCGCTCGTTCATAGCGTTACGGCGAGGCTGGCCACGACAGGGCAGGGGACGGCGTCGATGAGAATCAAGCCACGGGAACAGATCCTCGGAGTCTGGCGGTCGCTGTTGACCGCGTGTTACCACGATGAAGCCTGGGTCTGGGGCGGCCGCAATGGCTCGAACTCCATCAGCGACGCCGAACAACTGCTGTGCCTGCTGTATCCGGCCACCGAGATCGACGGCTTCGGCCTGGAGCGTCCCGACGAGATCGCCGACGACATCCGCGAGGTGCTCTCACCCCTGGGCGACAACGACCTCAAGATCGGCGAGCGGGTGGTCTGGCTGCTCGAGCAGTACATCGACCGCCACACCGAGGGCGAACCCGGCACCGCCACCGAACTGCCGATCTTCGCCGCGGGCAGCTACCTGGCCTCCTCCAACGGCGACGAGCCGACGCCCGCGCAACGCGCCCTCGATGTCGTCGACTCCTATTCCATGTCGCTGACCCTGTGCCTGGCCGCGCTGAAGTTCCTGCGCGGTTTCAGCGGCCCGGTCGCCGAGCGGGCGGTCGGTCGCCGCACCCGGCTCGCGGTCGAATTGGTCCCGCGCATCGAGCGACTCGACGCCCGCGTCAATGTCCGGCTCACCGCCGCCATGGTCGGTCTGATTCGCAGCTTCGTGGTGAATACCGTCGAGCCCCGCTCCGAGGCCGGGCAGGCCATGCTGTCCATGCTCAATCAGACCGGCGGGCCGCCCGAAGCGGTGGTGCACGCCGTCCAACAGCGCCTGGACCGGGTCCGCATTCGACTACGCAATGACGCCACGCTCAGCCAGGTCGAGGGCGTGGACCTCGACAGCGACGACATGCTCTTCGAATGCGGCTGGAGCTGGGGCATCGTGCGCAAGGCCGCGGGCATCGACTTCGTGGACATGGCCATCGCGGATCAACCCGGCCACGCCATCGCGCGACCGTATCTGCATTTCACGGTGGTGGCCCTGGACGGCATCAATGACCTCACCTCGGTCCGCACCCGCGAACTCGACCTGCTCAACGGCCAGCAGCGCCGCCTGGCCGAGGCGCTGCAGCTGCGCTGGGATCTGGCCCAGCGCTACTGGGCGGCGGTGGCGCGCTTCGGATCCGGTCGCTGGCCGCTCGAGGACATTCCGTGGCGCACCTCCGACGGCGAGGAGTCGGACTACTTCAGTCTCATCGTGTCCGCGGTTCTCATGCAGGATCTGCTCAATCGCGAGGCCGATGACGACGATCTGGACCGCGCCGCAACGATTTTCGACGAGCTGGCCCGCCGCGGCCGGATCATTCGCCGCTTCACCGAGGGTGATCCGGCGCGCACCATGCACACCCCGGGCGTGAGCCTGCGGCTGCTGGGCAGCGAGGAGCTGGACGGCCCGCTGCTGCTGTGGACCGTATCCGATTACGCCACCGTGCTTTTGAAGCGCACCCTGCAGGCCGCGCGCCTGTCGGGCACCATCGAGACCCGCGATCAGCTCATGAGCCTGGCCCAGGCCACCATGGACCATCTGGATCTGCGTGCCTTCCGCGAGGGCCCGGCCACCGGCCTGTGGGACGATCCCAGTCGCCTCTTCGGTGGCGGCGTCGAATCCCTTTTGCCGTCCTGGTATCTGACCGAGCGCGTCGTGGAGTGCATGGTGACCGCCGCGCGCATGTACCGCGAGCCGCCGCTGCGCTCGCCCACCTCGGTGACCCGCGCCATGGAACTGCTCATGGAGGCCGAGCACCTGCTGAATCGGGAGATGCTGGAGCTCAGTGAGACCGATATGTCCGCCGGGCGCACCGCCCTGACGCTGGCCGAACAGCGTCTGGAGCGCGCCCGCAAGCTCATCGACGAACGCCCCGGCACCGCCGTCAGTCTCGCCTCGCAGGCCCTACTGGAACTGGACGAGCTCGCCTACGCACGGTCCGACGCCACCAGGAGTGTGTGACCGTGCTCGTGTTCTCGGCTTCCGACAAGGGCGGCACCGGCCGCTCGGTCACCAGCTGCAATATGGCCTACTGGCTGAGCATGAAGGGCTACAAGGTCGCCTATCTGGACTTCGATTTCGGATCACCCACCGCGGGCGGCACTTTCGAGATCAGCCGGATCGACAATGGCGTGCGCGACGGCACCGGCCTGCACGCCTACCTGCTCGACGAGAACGGGACACCCGCGCGGCTGAGCGTGCGCTCGGAGACCGATCGCCTGGAGCTGAGCCGCTCCCGCCACCCCTCGGGCCGCCTGGTGCTGTTCCCCGGCGATCTCGGCGGCTCCGAGTTCACCACGCTCGACGAGCCGATGATCGACCGCTGCGCCGCGCTGTTCGCCACCTGCGAGCAGGAATTCAATATCACCTTCGTGGATTTGAGCGCGGGCCGCTCCATCGCGCTGGCCCTGGCGCTCAGCGCCACCAAGCATCCGCAGCTGGCCCGCGCGGTGTGCCGATGGCTGATCTTCCACCGCTGGACCCGCCAGCACATCGCCGCGGCCCGGGGCCTGGTCCACGACGAGCACGGCGTGCTGGCCACCGGCCTGGCCTGGGGTCACGATCGGACCGCACTGCTCAATTCGCTGCGCTATGTCCGCACCGCGGTGCCGGAACTCGGCGCGACCGCGGGGCTGCGTCCGGCCCAGGCGGCCTGGCTGCAGGAACAGCACAACACCCTGACCCGCGCGGCGAACCGGCACGGCATGGGCGAGAGCGGGATACTCGGAAAGATTCCGGTAGAGCCCATGCTGCAATGCCGGGAACAGGTGATCCTGGATGTGGACGTGGCCGCGCATGTGGCCAATGCCGAGACCGTGGCGGCGTTTCGGGAGCTGACCGAGAAGCTCATGAACGAGGCCGTCTGGGAACAGGTGGAGGTGCGCCGATGAGCTCCGCGACCGACTACAGCGAGGCCGGTGAGCGCAATCGCGTGGCCGGGCAACCGCTCTCGCACCTGTCCATCGAGGTCGGCCACTTCTATATGGACGAACTCGTCAACGGCGTCGACCGTATCCACGCGCAGTTGCGCAAGGTCGCGCCGATCGTGGCGGATCAGATCGCGGCGGCCGAACGGGAATTCGGTCCCGGCGCGCGGGTGAGCACCTGTTTCCTGGTCGACGACTACTTCTGGAATCGGACCGGTGCCCGCTCCCGGGAGACCCGGCGCACCGCCGATCCCCGCGAGGTGCTGCCCAAGCTGCTCGAGGCGGCACAGACCTGCGGGGTGCCCATCGACTACCTGGCCCGCGAGGCCGGATGCGCCGAGGTCCCGTCGTTCCTGGACGGCGAGCCGGTCGGCGCGCCGGTGCGCCTGGCGGAAATGATGGCCGCGCGTATCGTGCCCGAACCCGAACGCGAGGGCACCGGCCGCCGCCCGCCGACGGTCGAGTCGGGGTGGCTCTGCAATGGTCGCCGATCCTCGGAATTCGATGCGGGACAGGCCATGCGGATCGCGCGCTACCGGCCGCCGGAGGAGTTCGGCGCGCGCAATCACTCGATCTTCCTGGATGTGCAGCTGTGGAGCCGCCAGCTCGAGGAGGTCGCGGGCGAACAGGTGGAGCGGATTCTGTGGTCCTGCCCCTTCCTCGCCTCCATCTGGCAACTGTTGCGGCTCGGGCTGATTCGCGATGAAGGGGCCATGGTGGCCGCGCCGGTGCCCTGGCCCGATCCCTGGCCCAGCGACTGGTCCCGGCTGCCCGCGGTCGTCCAGCTCAACCCCGACGCCAAGCCGTTCGCGGCCTATCGGGCGCTGTCGGTGCTGCCCTACGGCTACCTGGGCATCGAGCATGCGGTGCGGGTCATTCTCGACCATCTGCAGCTCGACGAGGACGTGCAGGCCAAACTGGTGGAACGCGGTGCCAGCGAACGGAATCCGGTGCCGGTACCGCGGCTGGCCACGCGGCGGCTCAACCACATCTTCCTCGGGGATGTGTGAGGTGGCGCGCGCATGAGCGATCCGCTGGTGCTGTTGGGGGAGGTACGCACGGCACTGCTGCCGAACTCGGGGGCGCTGGCGGCGCGCGAGGCGTCGGCATTGTTGTCACTGCTGCCGGGGCAGCGCGTGTTGATGCGGGAACGCCCACTCGCACTGGCGATTTCGCCGAGCTCCGCGGTCGGCGTGGACTGTCGGCTGGCGTCGACCAAGGAGACGCGGGCCATCGGGACGGTGGCGGCGCACGCGGTGCTGGTCGGTGGCCGGGTGGCGCAGAGTTCGGCCTGCTCGACGGTGGTGCGGGCGCCGGACAAGAATCGGCGGCCGTGGTCGCATTATCTGACCCAGGTCGGGACGGTGGAGGTGTGGCACCGGATCACCGAGGACGCCCCGGCCGCGGTGGATCTCACCGAGGGCTTCCTCGGCGGCTCCAGTGCCACCACCCTGGATCTGGGTTCGATCAGCGATCGGCTGCTCACCCGGGTGCGCACCGATCGACGGCTGGATCAGGATCCGCCCGTGCGATCCAGCGCGACCCGATTGCGATGGGCCGCGCGGGTCGCGCCGCCGCTCGGGGGCAGCGTGCGCGAACGCGCCCACCTGTCCTTCCGGCTGGAGGACGAGACCACCCGCTCGGTGCAGATCATTGTGCCGTCGATCCGGGAGCTGGGTTTCGTGCAGCGCTTCTGCGAGGATCTGGCAGTCCACGACTGGCTGCTGTCGGTGCTCGGCGCGGCGCTGTCCGAGGCCGATCGCCCCATGCCCGAACGGGATTCGACCGCGCAGCTGGCCCCGCTGCTCGAGCAGCTGGTGCACCTGTGGATGCCCGGCGCGCACACCCCGCCCAAACTGCGCGACCTGTGGACCCGGCTGGAATCCGATCCCGGCTTCACCCGGCAGTGGACGGCCCAGGTGGGTCAGCTGCGCGACCGCCTGGCGGTGGCGACCCTGGAGGCCCTGCGCAGCTCCAAGATCAGCACCATCCAGTGGTGACGCCGTGCGTTCGACCGGGAGCTACAGCCGGAACCAGCGGCGCACCAGCAGGGCGAAGAACACCGACATGGTGACCGCGCCCAGATAGCTCTCGACCACGAAGATCGCGCGCCCGCCCACCCGGAGGTTGGTGGTATCGCCGACGCCCAGGGGATTCAGATAGTTCATCAGCACCTGGAAGACGGTGACGGCGGGCGGCTGGTCCGCCCGCAGCAGCACGGCCAGGACGAAGACCAGCAGCTGGCAGGCCACGAACCACAGCATGCGGAAGGGCCGATACCCGTAGCCGCAGATCAGGTCCGGCACCAGCCCGCCGACGCGCTTCCAGCCCACCGGCTGCGCCAGCCGCCGCGCCCGCGCCAGGGCCAGACCGCACCGGTCCTCGGCGTCGGTGTCCTCGTCGATGCGGTACAGGCTGCCCGCGCGGCGGTAGGCCAGCGCGGCGTGCGCGGGCAGTCCGGCCTGGACCAGCGGCGGACCCACGCGCTCGTACGCCTCGGCCAGCAGCCGATTCTGGGTGCGGCTCAGGCGCAAGGGGCCCCGGAACTCGACCTCGGCGGCGATCAGCGCGGTCAGCAGGACGGTGACCGGCAGGGCCTGCGGGGACGCGGTGGCGGTGTGCTCCAGCACCGGTGCGTAGAGGTGGGTGAAGACGAGACTGTCTCCGGCCCTGCGGATTCCGGGCGGATCGTAGGTGGCCACCACCGCCTCGGTGTGGCGGGTGAACAGATCCAGCAGCGGCTGTTCGGTGGCGCGGCGGCGCAGGCCGTGCGGCTGCTCGAGAAACTCGGTGACGCTCTCGGCGTAGGTGGCGGCGTGCCGTTCGATACGCATGCTCATGTCCGCCACGAATGGCGAAGAGGGAGCGCTTTTCTCGAGCATGATCAATGGTAGATCTTGTGCACCAGGACATCTCGGGGCTCGTCGGCCCCGAAGTAGGTCGCCTCGTGGCTGGCCCAGACGAAGCCGACCTCCTTGTAGAGGTGGTAGGCCGTGCGATTGGCAGGCTTCACGGTCACGAAGACCTGGTCCGCGCGGGCGCGACGGCATTGGTCCAGGGCGGCTTCCAACAGCGCCCGACCGTAACCCTGGCCCCGGCAGTCGGCGGCCACGGCAAACCCGAGGAACCACGCCGCACCTTCGCCGCCGATGGCGGTGAGGACGTAGCCGCACACCTCCCCCGCCTCTTCAGCAACCGTCCAGTTTGCTCCGTGCAGCTCGAATAGTTGGCGGAGTACGAAATACGGATACGCGAGGTGTGCGAACTCGGACACCTCGAGCGAATGAATGGCGTCCAGATCCGCCAGCGACGCGGTCCGGCACACCGGAACATACGGCTGTTCGAAGGCCAACAACGGTGTTCCCCTTCACCCCTGGGCACGCCGCGGGTTCGGGCGGAACGCGCGGTGGATTCCAGGGTAGGCGTCGCACCGGATCTTGGGTGCGGTTCGGCCGCCCGCCGTCTGTGGAGCGGGCGGGCCGAACCGCGCTGCAGCACCGCGATGGGGACTGCGCCACCGTTCCCGGAGGTTAGGCGCGGGGCGTTCGAAAGCGCTGTGCGGCAGCGTTTATCGCGGCCGGGGGCCTTCCCCGGTACGTCCCGGGCCGCGAAGTCTGAATTGTCCGTTGCTGTGTGGTTCCGAGGTGACGGCGCAGGGCGGCGCGGGTGTCCAGGGCCAGCCACAGCAGGCAGTGAACCAACCGGTCGGAACGGGTTGGGGCGGAATGGGCGGTCATGGGAGGGCGCGCTCGTCGAGCACGCACCGGCCCTCCTCGACCAGGATGGCCCTGGCGCGCCTGCGCACCTTGCAGGTTGCCACGGTGCAATCGAGGTGCAATTGCATTGCGGCATGGGCTTGTTCGACGGACATCACACCCGGATCACGGCGGCAGCGCGACAGACCGGCGATGTGCATATTGAGGGACGTCAGTTGCATGTCCAGACCACTCCAGTTCCCACTAGTTCCTGAAGTGCCCGGAGACTCAGGAAAGGAAAGGGGCCTAGCTACGCGCTCCGGGCACACATCTAGCACACCACGAGCAGACGCCAGGCGGGCGAATTTCGAGAAGGAGAACGCAAAATTGCGCGAATTCCCAGCAGCGAATCCACCTGGGGGAGGACGATTCTCCATAGTGGACGAGGCCCTCGCCGCTGAGCAGCCCCGATTCACGCCAACCCCGATCCATGCCCGCGACCGCGAATGGAGCGTGTTGTGTCCGAAGGTCCCGCGTCATCCACCCTGCCTCGCCGCCAACTCGGCCGTTATCTGCGCGACTGGCGCATCCAGGCGGGTCTCACCATCGCCGAAGCCGCCAAGCTGATGGAGTGGGGTGCGAGCACCTTACAACGCTTGGAAAAGGGCAATGCCGATCGCATCCGGACCATCGACATCCAGGCGCTGTGCCGGATCTACGGCATCCCCGCCGAAATCGCCGAGGGCCTCAAGGGTTTGGCGCAGCAGGCGGCGGTGAAGAGTTGGTGGCACTCCTACGGCGATCTGATTCCGGAGAACTTCGACGTCTACGTGGGCCTGGAGGCATCCGCGCAGCAGTTGTCGTGCTACCAATCGGAATTGGTGCCCGGTCTGCTCCAGACCGCCGAGTACGCAAGGGCTCTGAACCGCCTCGGCTATCCGGAGGAGACCGCCGCGGAGGTCGATCGTCGCGTTCAACTGCGCATGCAGCGCCAGGCCATGATCACCCGCCCGCTGCGCCCCGCGAACATCGCCATGGTGTTGCACGAATCGGTATTGCGCCGCCTGGTGGGAGGTGCAAGGGTGATGGCGGCGCAGGTGCGGCACTTGGCGGAATTGAGCACCCGGACCAATGTCGCCTTGCGTATCCTGCCCTTCGCAGCCGGTGTCCCCCTGGGACTTTCGACCGGCCCGTTCGTGATTCTGGAGTTCGGAACCGACAGCAAGGGGCAGCCGGTCGAGCCCCCGGTGGTCTATGTGGAGGGGTTCACCGGCGATCTGTATCTCGAAAGACAGGGCGACGTTCAGCGGTACCGCCGGGCGCTGGCCGGGTTGGAACGCTGCGCGCTGGACGTCCAGGACAGCAGAAACCTGCTGCGGCAGGTGGCGAAGGAGTATTCGGCATGAGTGTGGATCTTTCCGGGGCCCGCTGGTTCAAGAGCAGTCGCAGCGGGGCCGGTAAGGAATGCGTCGAGGTGGCCTGGCTGGCCGCGGGCCGGGTCGGCGTGCGCGACAGCAAGAATCCCGCGGGCCCGGCGCTGGTATTCGGCGCGGCGGAATGGCGCTCGTTCACCGCGGGTATCGAAAGTGGTGTTTTCGACTTGTGATTCGCTGATCGAGGGTTCACGGGCCCCGATCCCGTGAACCCTCGCGTCATAGGATTGCGACGACGCCCAGGGCGACCGCGGCCACGAGCACGCCGATCGCCAGTGCGGGCATCAATGCGCCGGTAAGTACGTATACGCCCATCGCCGATACCGCGAAGAGCATCCCCACGATCAGCCGTTCGACCCAGTCATCGGGACCCATTTTCCGGTACCGGGGACGAGCATTTCTCAGTCCACGGTCCACGAATAGTTGGATACCCATGCTTAGCCGCGGCAAACGTGCTTCCGTTGCACAATCGTCGCGGTGTCGTGATCTACCCGGCTAACGGCGGAAAAGCTTGTTGCCGAGCCACACTACGGGGTCGTATTTGCGGTCCACCACGCGTTCTTTCATGGGAATCAACGCATTGTCGGTGATCTTGATGTGCTCCGGGCAAACCTCCGTACAACACTTCGTGATGTTGCACAGGCCCAGGCCCGCGTTCTCCTGCGCCAGATCACGGCGGTCGGCCACATCGAGGGGATGCATTTCGAGTTCCGCGATGCGCATCAGGTAGCGCGGACCCGAGAATGCGTGCTTGTTGTCCTCGTGATCGCGCACCACATGGCAGGTGTTCTGGCACAGGAAGCATTCGATGCACTTGCGGAATTCCTGCGACCGTTCCACATCGGCCTGCGCCATCCGGTAGTCGCCCGGTTTCAGATCCACCGGCGGGGTGAAAGACGGGACTTCGCGCGCCTTTTGGTAGTTGAAGGACACATCGGTGACCAGGTCGCGAATAACGGGGAAGGTGCGCATGGGCGTCACCGTCACCACCTCGTCCTGGGTGAAGGTCGACATGCGCGTCATGCACAGCAGTCGCGGCCGCCCGTTCACCTCCGCCGAGCACGAACCGCACTTGCCCGCCTTGCAGTTCCAGCGCACCGCCAGATCCGGCGCCTGGGTGGCCTGCAGCCGGTGGATGATGTCGAGCACCACCTCGCCCTCGTTCACCAGCACGGTGAAGTCCTGCAGGCCGCCGCCCTCGGTGTCGCCGCGCCACACCTTGAACTTCGCCTCGTAACCCATGGCTATTCCGCCTTTCCGGCGTCGTCCCGCAGCGCTGCGAGATCCGCGGAGGTGTAGTACTTTTCGAGCTCCGCCAGGTCGAACAGGCGGAGCAGATCGGTGCGCATGGGCACCTGGGCCTGCGGGGTGACCGTGACGGCGGGCACCGAGAAGCCCACCTCGTCCGGGTCGACGGTGCAGACCAGCAGCTTGTTGCGCCAGGCCGGATCCATGCCCGGATGGTCGTCGCGGGTGTGCCCGCCGCGGCTCTCGGTGCGCAACAGTGCGGCCTGGGCGACGCATTCGCTGATCAGCAGCATATTGCGCAGATCGAGGGCCAGGTGCCAGCCCGGATTGAACTGCCGATGCCCCTCGACGGTGACGTGGTCGTAGCGGTCGCGCAGTTCGGCGAGCTTCTCGATGGCCTGCTTCAGCTCGTGTTCCTTGCGAATGATGCCGACCAGATCGTTCATGGTCTGCTGCAGGTCCATGTGCAGCGTGTACGGATTCTCGCCCGGACCGCCCTCGCTCGGCGGATCGAACGGTGTCACAGCCGCTTTCGCGGCCGCGGCGAGATCGGTGTCGGAGATCTTGGGCCGGGCCGCCAGATTCTCCACATAGGTGGCCGCACCGAGTCCGGCGCGGCGGCCGAACACCAGCAGATCCGACAGCGAGTTGCCGCCCAGCCGGTTGGACCCGTGCAGGCCGCCCGCGCACTCACCGGCCGCGAACAGCCCGGGCACGGTGGCCGCCTGGCTGTCCGGGTCGACCTCGATGCCGCCCATGACGTAGTGGCAGGTAGGACCCACCTCCATGGGTTCCTTCGTAATGTCCACGTCCGCCAGCTCTTTGAACTGGTGGTGCATGGACGGCAGCCGCTTGACGATCTGATCGGCGGGCAGGCGCGAGGCGATATCCAGGTACACGCCGCCGTGCTCGGTGCCGCGCCCCGCCTTCACCTCCTCATTGATGGCGCGCGCCACCTCGTCGCGCGGCAGCAGATCCGGTGTGCGCCGGGCGGAATCGTTGTCCTTCAGCCACTGATCCGCCTCTTCGATGGTCTCGGCGTACTGGCCCTTGAACACCGGCGGGATGTAGTCGAACATGAAGCGCTTGCCCTCGGAGTTCTTGAGCACTCCGCCGTCACCGCGCACGCCCTCGGTGACCAGAATGCCCTTGACCGACGGCGGCCAGACCATGCCGGTCGGATGGAACTGCAGGAACTCCATATTGATCAGCGACGCCCCGGCCCGCAGCGCGAGCGCGTGCCCGTCGCCGGTGTACTCCCAGGAGTTCGAGGTCACCTTGTAGGACTTGCCGACACCGCCGGTGGCGATGACCACCGCGGGGGTCTCGAAGAGGATGAAGCGCCCCGATTCCCGCCAGTACCCGAAGGCCCCGGCGATCCGGTCGCCGTCCTTGAGCAGTTCGGTGATGGTGCATTCGGCGAAGATCTTGATCCGCGCCTCGTAGTCACCGGTCTGCGCGAAGTCCTCCTGCTGCAGCGAGACGATCTTCTGCTGCATGGTGCGGATGATCTCGAGCCCGGTGCGGTCGCCCACGTGCGCGAGCCGCGGGTAGGTGTGGCCGCCGAAGTTGCGCTGGCTGATGCGGCCGTCCTTGGTCCGATCGAACAGCGCCCCATAGGTTTCCAGCTCCCACACCCGGTCGGGAGCCTCCTGGGCGTGCAGCTCGGCCATGCGCCAGTTGTTGAGGAACTTGCCACCGCGCATGGTGTCCTTGAAATGGGTCTGCCAGCTGTCCTTGGAGTTGGCATTGCCCATGGCGGCCGCGCAGCCGCCCTCGGCCATGACGGTGTGCGCCTTGCCGAACAGGGACTTGCAGACCACCGCCACCGACAGGCCGTGTTCCCGGGCCTCGATGACCGCACGCAGACCGGCGCCACCGGCACCGATCACGACGACGTCGTACTTGTGCCGCTCGACTTCAGGCATGGAACCGAATACTCCTGGGAGAGAAGAGGATTGGAAGCTTGGGTGCTCAGCCGATGAGGCGCGGGTCGCTGATCGTCCCGCTCGCGACGAGCATCACGTAGAAATCGGTGAGCACCAGCGTGCCCAGCGTGGTCCAGGCCAGCTGCATGTGCCGGGTGTTCAGCTTGGACACCACCGTCCAGAACCGGTACCGCACCGGATGCTGCGAGAAGTGCTTGAGCCGCCCGCCCGCGATGTGGCGGCAGGAGTGGCACGAGAGCGTGTATGCCCACAGCAGCAAGGCGTTTCCGGTGATGATCACCGTGCCCAGGCCGATCCCGAAGCCGCCCGGCGCGTGGAAGGAGATGACCGCGTCATAGGTGTTGATCACCGAGATGATGACCGCGACGTAGAAGAAGTAGCGGTGCGCGTTCTGGATGATCAGCGGAAGCCGGGTCTCCCCCGTGTATTTCGCGTGCGGCTCGGCCACCGCGCAGGCGGGCGGCGACATCCACACCGACCGGTAGTAGGCCTTGCGGTAGTAGTAGCAGGTGAGCCGGAACAGCAGCAGGAACGGCAGCACCAGGAAGCCCAGCGGAATCCACATGGGCAGGTGGCCGATCGGCGTGCCGAAGTGGCTGGAGCCCTCGACGCACGAGGCGCTCAGGCACGGCGAATAGAACGGTGTCAGATAGTGGAAGTCCGACACCCAATACGCGGTGCGCACAAAGGATCTGATGGTCGCGTAGATGACGAACGCCGCGAGCCCGAGCACCGTCATGAGCGGCGGCAGCCACCACTGATCGGTGCGGAGCGTGCGTGCCGCGATGGCGGCGCGACCCCGACTGAAAACCCCGGTTGTGCTCGATTCGGAAACCTTGACTGGTGCGGCGCTCAACGCTGGATGCCTCGCTGCTCTACCCCGTGGAACGTCATCGTTACCTCCGGCATCGAATGTGATGGTGAGCACCCTACGACAGCGGCGCTATCACTCGAGCTGGCAACAGCTATTTCGTGACCCAGTGATTTGCGCCACATTTCCTGCGGTGACCAGCGATTCGTTTGCTTAGTGAACAAACGGCAATCTCGCGAACTTCACGGCGTGTCAGAAAGATTCGGATTTCGGACATTGTGGCGGGCGGCGGACCGGCTTTTGGCGGTTACACACCGTCACACGGCAGCAACAACCGTATGGTGGCCTGTCCCCTGGGCTGGACAAATCCGACAAGGGGACCGGCGATGAGGTTCGAAGGGAGCCGGTGATGAGACGAGCGGCGATCGTCATGCCGATGCGGACGCCACTGGGTCGCACGGGTGGAGCGCTCGCGGCGGTGCCGCCGGATCGGCTGATAGCCACGGTGTTATCGGCGGTACTCGGACGGGCCGGGCTGGACCCGCGGCGGGTCGAGCAGCTCGTCACGGCGACCCCCGACGCCGAGGCCGTGCTCGCCGCGGCGACCGCGGTCGGATTGCCTTCCGAGGTCGGCGATTTCGCGATCGGCGACGGTCCCGGCGCCGGACTGCGCGCCCTGATCACCGCGTCCATGCTGGTGCACACCGGCGCGGCCGACGTGGTCCTCGCGGTCGGCGCTGAATACACGAGTGTTCCGGCATACGCGGGTGCCCCGGCCGAATCCATGGCGCAACCGCCCAGCGCACCGCGCCCCACCGCGCCGCCCCGCGGCGCGGACGACACCGAAC
The DNA here is from genome assembly GCF_035818795.1 of Nocardia sp. CDC160. Taxonomy (NCBI): domain Bacteria; kingdom Bacillati; phylum Actinomycetota; class Actinomycetes; order Mycobacteriales; family Nocardiaceae; genus Nocardia; species Nocardia sp. CDC160. The sequence continues at coordinate 1,455,400 of NZ_JAYKYT010000001.1, forward strand.
CGACCACCGACGAGCAGATCGCGATCTGGGCGGCCACCGAACCGCAACGCGGACAGGCGGATTCGCTGCGCGCCGAACGGCTCGCCCACGACCACGGTCTGACCCGCGGCGCGGCCGACGATTTCGCCGCCGCCAGTCACCGCCGCGCCGCCCGCGCGCACCGGCAGGGCATCTTCGGTACGGAGATCGCGCCCGTGGTGGTGTGCGCCGATCCGCACGATCCGGATTCGGCGGTCGTGCAATTGGTGGACCGCGACGAGGGCCTGCGCGACGACGTGTCCGCCCGCGCCTTCGCCGCCCTCGCCCCCTTTCTGCCGAACGGCGTCACCACCGCCGCCAACAGCAGTACTCCCGGTCTCGCCGCCAGTGCCTGCCTGGTCGTGGCCGAAGATCGACTGGTGGATCTGGGTCTGGAACCCCTGGGCTACCTGGTGGATTGGGCCTCCGCGGCCGCCCCCGCCGACGCGCCGATTCCTGCCACCACGCCCGCCGTCTCGAAGACGCTGTGGCGCAGTGGATTCCAGCTCGCGGACCTGGAGCTGCTGGAGGTGGAGGAGACCTCCGCGATCGACGTGCTGGCCCTCACCCGCTCGCTGGGCCTGCCGGATTACGACCCGGATCTGGTGAATGTGCACGGCGGTGCGATCGCGCTGGGCGATCCGGGCGGTGCCGCGGGCCTGCGCATGATCACCACCATGCTGCACGAATTGTCCCGCCGCGACGGCGGTCTCGGCCTGGCCGTCAGCGCCACGGGAGCGGGCGGCGCGGTGGCCGCCCTCTTCGAATCCCCCAACCTGGAACCGGTCGCCCAAGCCCCCCTGGGCGCTCGCTTCCGCGGCGCGGGCAGCCGCCGCCCCGGGCGGGGACGACACCGGCACTGAAGAGCTGGGAGAGCACACGGGAATCTGCCGGGTCACGCGCGCTGGTCGCGGCGACATTGCCGCTGGAACCAGAGCGGTCGTAATCCGTGCGGGGTTCGGGGCAGCGCCCCGGGAGAGTTACGAGAGTTGTTTTCCCTTACTTGGTGCGGGGGCGGCTGTGGAAGCCGAGGCCCTCGTCCTGCGCACCCATCCACGCCGCCTCGTCGTGCTTGGCGTCGGGGACGTAGATGATCTCCTGCTTGGCCGCCGGGGTTTCCGGGGGTGGGGCCTGCTCGAACTCGTCGGCGTCGATGACGAGCCTTTCCAGATCGTTCTCCAGGCGGCGTACCGTGCCCGCGTCTCCGTAGTGGGAACGCAATGCGCTGACGCACTGCCGGAGCTGGCCGACCGCGTAGCGGAGTTCAGCAATTTCGCTGCGTGTCATCGAAACCCTCCTCGAGCCGTGTGACAGACCACACATCGTGATCTACAACACAGTACGTGATCATGTGCGATCCGTCTTGTTCGGAAGACATATTCACAGGTCAGAGGCCTGTCATCCGGACCGGAATCGGGCCGGATTGCGTTTCAGATGCTCGAATTGTCCCCCTGCCGAGCAGCTCCCGGCTACCCCGCGATGGCGTACTCGGGCCCGCAATCCGGCCCGCACTCGGGGTCCTCGGTGCGTGTCGCCGCGGTGTCGTCGGTGCGGCCCGCCGCGATGGCGCGGGCGACCAATGCCACCACCGCCGCGGCCACCTCCTCGGCGCGTTCGAGGATCACGCTGTGCCCGGCACCGTCCAGCCGCACCAGCTCGGCGTCGTCGACCTGCGAGGCCAGCACCACCGAATGCGCGAACGGAATCATGATGTCGGCCGATCCGGCCAGCACCAGCACCGGAATCATGCCCAGCCGGTGCAGGGTGGCCGATTCGTCGAAGCGCATGAGCGATTCCAGGAAGCTGGCCATGGTCAGCAGCGAGGTGTCGTTGAGCATGGCCGTCGCCACCGCCAGCATGCGCGGGCTCACCTTGCGGGTGCCCAGGGTGGCGTCGCGCATGATGGGCTCGAAGATGCGGCGCGACAGGTGTTTCGAGGCCTGCATGGCCCGCGGCGCGCGCCGCACCGCCACCCGCAGCGAGCTCACCGCGGGCGCGCTCAGCAGCCGACCCAGCCCCACCCGGGTCACCCCGCTGGCGGCGCTCGAGAGCAGCCCGATGCCGACCACGCGGGTCCCGATGGTTTCCGGGTACAGCCGCGCGTAGGCAAGCACCGTCATGGCGCCCATCGAATGCCCCACCAGCACAACGGGTCCGGTCGGCACCACGGCCCGCAGCACGGCGTCCAGGTCCCGCGCCAACTGTTCGATGGTGTAGGTGGACGGGTCGGCCGCGCCCGAATCCCCGTGTCCGCGATGGTCGTAGAACACCATGTGGGTGTCGTCGCCCCAGGTCCGCAACAGATGCCCGCGCATGAACGCCCACGACTCGGCCCGCAGACAGTGCCCGTGGACGAAGACCACGGTGACCGGAGCATCGGCCGCCCCGAACTCGCGGACCGCGAGTGGCACGCCGTCATCGGCGGAGACGGTGATGTGGCGGCCGTCGAAATCGGCGGCGCGGGTGTCGATCGTGGACATGACGGCCTCCCGAAGAGTGCGCCTTCTTGCCCGGTTGTCGATAGAGATAGCCAGCGCGTTAACCCCCCACACCAGGCGTTATGCACAAGTTGTCCAACTGTCGCCGCCGATCTATGCAACCCTCTCGCCGGATCTACTCGACTCTCGGCAACTTGCTAGACCCGCATAGAGATCCCTGTCCACTCGTCCGGGCTCAGGTAGATCTATCTAGATCTAGTGAATTAACTAGATACCGGTAGAGATGGATACACGGCGGCCGAGCGGCCGCGATGGACACAAGAATCTGCCTCTATCTAGCCGAATGACTAGATAGAGGCAGATTTCTATCGCGATCAGCTTTCGCCCCGTACTGCTCCCGCTAGGTCGCGGCCCCCGTCCTGGTGGACGGCAGGAACGGCCGGAGCAGGTTCGCCTCCGTGGAGGGACCGAACTGCCATTCGGCGATCCACGGCCCGGTCCCCTCGCTCGGGTCGAGCGCCCCGGCCTCGACGAAGCGGTAGCGGCCGTCGAGCACACCGCGCGCCAGCTCGGTCCCGGCGTCATCGGTGTTGGACCACAGGGCATTGAAGAGGTTCTCCACCCGCAGCCGGGCCTGACGGCAGAAGACATCGGCCAGTTCCTCGGCGGCCACGCCGTCGGGATCGCCTGCCACGCGCAGGGATTGGGCGCGCACGCAGGCCGCGGCCATGGCGAACAGTTCCGCGCCGATATCGACGATGCGGCCGAGGAATCCCTGCTTGTACTCGAGCTTGGCCTGCCAGCGGGCCATGCCGTACATGAGCGCGCGGGCCTGCTTGCGCGACATCCGTTCGATGAACCGCATATGCCTTGCGAGCGGCCCGAATTCGCCGAAACTCACCGGAGCGCTGCCCGCGCCGACGGTCAACTGCGGGAACCACTTGCCGTAGAAGCCGCTCGCGCCGACGGCCGCCTTGGCCTTGTCCTTGAATTCGGCATTGCGGTCGACCAGCGCGCCCGCGGCGGTCATGTGGGCATCGGCCATCTCACGGGCGATGAGCAGCCGCATGATCTCGCTGGAGCCCTCGAAGATGCGGTTGATGCGCAGATCGCGCACCAATTGCTCGGCCCCGACCGCTCTTTCGCCGCGCGCCTGCAGGGACGCGGCGGTCTCGTAGCCGCGCCCGCCGCGGATCTGCACCAGTTCGTCGGCGATATCGCAGGCCTGCTCGGAGGCCCACAGCTTGGCCAGGGCGGCCTCGATGCGAATGTCGTTGCGGTTCTCGTCGCACATGGTGGCCGACAGATCCAGCACCGACTCCAGCGCGAACGTGGTCGCGGCGATGTAGGCGATCTTCGCGCCGACCGCGGCGTGCTCACCGACCGGGCGACCCCACTGCACGCGGGTGGACGACCATTCCCGCGCGATCTTCAGCGACCACTTGGCCGCCGCGGTGCACATGGCCGGAATCGCGAGGCGTCCGGCGTTCAGCGTGGTGAGCGCGATCTTGAGCCCGTCACCCTCGCGCCCCACCAGATTCCGTTTGGGGACACGGACATTGTGCATGCGGGTGACACCGTTCTCGATGCCGCGCAGACCCATGAAGGCATTGCGCCGCTCCACGGTGATGCCCGGGCTGTCGGCCTCCACGATGAAGGCGGAGATGCCGCCGCGGTGCCCCTCGCTCTTGGGCACGCGGGCCATCACCACGAGCAGTTCGGCCACCACGCCATTGGTGGTCCACAGCTTCACGCCATTGATCTCGTAGGCCTCGCCGTCGGCGGTCGGGGTGGCGGTGGAGGCCATGCGCGCCGGGTCCGAACCCACATCGGGCTCGGTCAGCAGGAAGGCGCTCACCGCGCCTTTGGCGCAGCGCGGCAGGAACTCTCGTTTCTGCTCGGGGGTGCCCGCCAGCTTGAGCGGCTCGGGCACGCCGATGGACTGGTGCGCCGAGAGCAGCACGCCGAGGCTGGCGTGCGCGGAGCCGACCAGCATGAGGGACTTGTTGTAGCCGACCTGGGACAGCCCGACGCCGCCGTATTCCTCGGGAATCTTGAGTCCGAAGCAGCCGAGTTCGGCCAGCCCGCGCACGTATTCGTCCGGAATCCGGCCCTCGGCCTCGATGCGCTGGCCGTCGATGGTCTCGCAGAACGCGCTCAGCCGCTTCAGATAGGCCTCGGTCTTGGCGGCGTCCGCGGCATCGGGGCGCGGGAACGGGTGGATGAGGTCGAGCCGGAACCGTCCGAGGAACATCTCCTTGGCGAAGGATGGCTTGGCCCACGTGGTTTCGCGGGACTCCTCGACCAATGCCCGGGCTTGTTCTTCGGTGGCGTCGACTTTGGCGTGAGTCGCCATGATGTCCTCCTCGACCGTGATGAGAATCACATTCGAGTGTAGGAGTCTTTGTTACCCACCGGTAGGGGCTGGCAAAGATCGAAAACGCTTGTCGGAGAACGATCTTGATGCAAGGGCTAATCTTTGGTTACTGCACGCTCCGCAGATATCGGCCGAAATGCGGGACGGTGAAACCGATGCTGCCGCGCTCGGCGGAGTAGATGAGTCCCTTCTTGATCAACCCATCTCGGGCCGGGGACAACGAGGCCGGTTTGCGGCCGAGCTCGGTGGCGACGGCCGACGTCGCCACCGGGCCGTCGTCGCCGGACAAATCGGCCATGGCGCGCATATATTCTCGCTCCGCCGGGGTCGCCCGTTCGTAGCGGGAGCCAAAGAAACCGACCGCCAGTTCCTCTTCGGCGGCGGGCGCGGCCACCGCCACATCCTCCGCGCTGATCGGACTCTGCGCGGCCGCGTCCCAGGTCGCCTTGCCGTAGGCCTGCACGAAATACGGGTAACCGTCGGCTTTTTTGTAGAGGGCGTCCAGGGCCTCCGCGCTGTACTTCACGTTCTCGCGATCGGCGGGCGCGATGAGGGCCTGGTCCGCCGACTCCCGATCCAGTCGGTCGATGCGGTGATAGGAGAACAGTCGCTCGGAGTAGCTCTTGGAGGCCGACAGCACCGCGGGCAGATGCGGCAACCCCGCCCCCACCACGATCAAAGGCGCGGCGTCCTGGCTCAATTCGTGGCAGGCCCCGCAGATCGCCGAGATGTCGGCCGCCCCGAGATCCTGCATCTCGTCGATGAAGATCGCGATGCCGATGCCGATATCGCGCACCAGCGCCGCCGCCTCCATGAGCAGCTCCACCAGATCGATCTCGATATCCCCGGAGTCGGCCCGCCCGGTCACCGCGGGTACGTCGATGCCCGGGTTCCAGCGGTCGCGCATGCCCTTGTCGGCGGTGGAGCGCAGCGCGAAGGCCTTGAGAATCCCCAGGAAATCATCCACCTGCTCCGGATTGCGGTGCGCGACAGCGATGGAGCGCACCGCCATGTGCAGGGCGGAGGCCAGCGGTCGTCGCAATTCCTGCTCCGGGCGGGCCTCCAGCTTGCCGGTGCCCCAGCCGCGCGTGCGGGCGGCCGAGCGAAGCTGGTTGAGCAGCACGGTCTTTCCGACCCCGCGCAGGCCGGTGAGCATGACGCTGCGCTCCGGACGTCCCCGGGAGACCCGTTCCAGCACGATGTCGAAGGCGTCGAGTTGCTTGTCGCGGCCCGCGAGTTCGGGTGGCCGCTGCCCCGCGCCGGGCGCGTAGGGATTCCTGACGGGGTCCATGCCGCCCAACCGTAGCGCGGGAATCGCCGATTATCCGGGCATCTATCGACGGTGCTAGACGCAGCTATCGATTGGCATACGAGAGTGATCGAGTTGGTGCCCGTGGTGTCCGCGGGTGTCTCTACCCTTATGCCTGATTCGTTGGAATCCAGCGCAGGAGGGTTCATGTCGGAAGAAGCCGTACCCACCGTCGCGGAGGTGGTCGAATCCTGGAACGTGCCCGCAGACGCGATCGTCGCCGCGCGCATCCGCAACAACATTCTGGTGGCCATCGAGCGCGGGTACGACGATCCGCAGTTGGTGGCGGACCTCGCGGTGGGTCCGTTGGTGATGGCGCTGGGGCAGTTGGAGGTGGACCTCGCCGATGCTCGCCGCCGGATCGCCGAGCTCGAGCGAGTGGTGGAGGCGAAGGGTTGATAACGGCCGAGTCGATCACCTATACCAACTCGTGATCTGGGGCCCTATACACCGAATTGCCCCTTCAGCGGGGCGTTTTGGAAAAGGTGCGACACACCCCTCCCGTCGGGTGGACAACCGGCGGGGCTAGTCGTAATCTTCTCGTGACTTAGCGGAGTCTGTTGCTTCATCGGAGAGGCAGCCCGCGACGTTACAGCAGCAAGATCGGAGATGCGGCTCAGTGGGTAAGCACAGCTTGCAGCGGGAATCTCGGCTTCCGAATTCCGTGAAGGGTGCCATCGTCATGGGTGCGATGGCTGCGACGACGACCGGCGCGTTCCCGGCGATCACCGCCACCGCCGCCACCGTCGAGATCCCCGGCATTGGAAACTTCGACGTACCGGACGAATTCGCGCCTCAGGTGCAGCAGTTCAACCAGACGGTCAAGGACGCCGAGACGGCGATGCAGACCCCGGGCGGACTGGGCGGCGGCGCCCAGGTCGGCGCCCCGGCGGTCGCCCCGGCTCCGCAGTTCCAGCTGCCGTCCCTGTTCAACAAGCCCTCCAGCGTCGGCGACATCGCGCTGCACGCCGCCGAGACCAAGGTCGGCGCCCAGTACTCCTGGGGCGCGACCGGTCCGTACTCCTTCGACTGCTCGGGTCTGGTCCAGTGGGCCTACAAGCAGGCCGGAATCGACCTGCCCCGCACCAGCTTCGAGCAGTCCAATGTCGGCGCTCCGGTCGCCTTCGAGGACCTGCAGCCCGGCGATATCGTCGTCACCAACAATGGCGGCCACGTGGGCATCTACGCCGGTGATGGCAAGCTGCTGAACGCCGTGCAGACCGGCACCCCGGTGTCTTACACCCCCCTGCACCCCAGCCAGGTCGTCACCGCCCGCCGCATCAACGCCTGACGCGATTGCGTCACGCGGGACCGACGGCGTAAGTGGCGCAATCGCGCCGCAGTATTGTTGCCTTGTGACTTCCGCTCCATTGAGCACCACGGCCCAGGCCCGAGTTGATTCTTGGACCTGGGCCGTCCGCATTTTCAAGACGCGCTCGGCGGCGGCCGCGGCCTGTCGCGCGGGGCATGTTCGGGTCAACGGCGTACCTGTGAAGCCCGCGCACAATCTGAAGCCCGGTGACGAGATCCGCGTCCGCGTCAATGGTTTGGAACGCATCGCCATTGTCGAGCAGCTCATCACCAAGCGGGTCGGCGCGGCCGTCGCCGTGCAGTGCATGATCGACAAGAGCCCGCCCCCGCCCGATCCGCAGCTGGTGGCCCTCATGCCGCGCCGGGATCGCGGTGCGGGTCGCCCCACCAAGCGCGAACGCCGCGAGACCGACCGATTGCTCGGCCGCGACCAGGAGTGATCAGGGCTTCGAATCTCCCTGCTGATCAACCGAATTGCCCGATTGCGTGGCGGCGGCCGTGCGCGCTCCCCAGGCGGCCGCGGCAATGGTGACCAATGCGCCAAGCATGAGTGCCGCGGGTTCGCCGGGTTTCAGGACGTGCAGTTGGGTGCCGACGGTGACCGCCGCGACCGGGACTCCGATCTGGGCCGAGGCGATGGCTCCGAGCGGAATCGGTTGTCCCTGAAGGCGCATGAGCGCGTGGGCGAGGACCGCGGCCAGACCGAGCATCAGGCCCAGCAGGATCAGATACGGGTGGTCGCCGAACTCGCGCAGGTTCAGGCGCGCGCCCAGCCACACGAAGAACATGGGGGCCAGGAAGCCGTCGCTGAGGGCGAAGAGCTGTTTGGCGACGCGGCGCGGCTCCCCGATGGCCGCCACCGCGAGTCCGAGGGCGAAGCCCGCCAACATGATCGACACGTGGCTGCGGGTGGCGAGCGCGCCCAGGGCGAACAGCAGCGCCAGGCTGACCCGCAGCTCGAGCGCGAAGCCGCGCTCCTCGGAGACCCGGTGCAATCGATGCCGGATGCCGGAGTCCTCGAGCCAGCGCAGGAAGTAGTACACGGCCACGGCCGCTCCGCCTACCAGCACCGCGCCCAGGGCGGCCCGGCCCGCATTGCCCGGGTCGATCACCAGCGGCAGCGCCACCACCGCCGCCGCGTCGGCCAGGGCGACCTGGGCGGTCAATTCCAGCACCGGTTTTCCGCTCAGCCCCTGCGAATCGATGATGGGCAGCACGATGGCCGCCGAGGAGGAGGCGATCAGCACGGCGTAGAGCAGCCCGTGCCCGGTGTCGAACCAGACCGCGATGCCCTGCCCCGCGACCACCGCCAGCAGACCGACCAGCACCGCGCGTAGCGCACCCCGACCCAGCGCCGACCGAATCGACGCGTCGCGCACCGGCACATGTGTGCCCGCCACGAACATGACCACCGCGAACCCGACATCCGCGAGGAAGGTGAAGGTCGGATCGGTCGGATGCAGCAGCCCGAAGCCGGTGGCCCCGAACACGATTCCGGCCAGCAGCTCGCCCAGGATGACCGGCAGATGCCAGGACTGTCGCCAGGCCAGCCAGGGCCCGGCCAGCCCAATCACGGAAATGAGGGTGAGGGTCTGAAAGGTCACGGCACCACCATGGCGTCATCATTCACGCCCAACCGACCGGTCGCCCATCGACACGCGGTCTCAGGCCGCGGGCCCCACCTCCCACTCCACACAGATCACCCGCCGATCCGCCTGCGCCGCCGCCAATTCCCGCACCGCCCCGGGCTCCTCCGCCCCCGGCGTCGAGGTCAGCAGCACCGTGAAATCGGTCGGATCGGCCGCGGTCAACTCCAGCAGATTGGTCGCGGCCACCAACCGCGATTCCCCGGACGCGTGCACGATCCCCCGAATCGGCGACCCGCATTCGCGGATATCCTGCAATGCCGTGGCCAGATCGGTGGGATCCGCGCAGTCGCAGCGCACCAAGACGATCCGATCCTCCATGCCCGCCAGCGACCCCGGCAGCGGACGCGGTGTTCTGGTCAGTACCACCACATCCCGTGCCCCCGCCGCCAACAACCACCGCACGGCGACCTCACCCCGCACTCCCAGCCCGCCCGCGACCACATACGCGCCCTCGGGCCGGATTTCCACGGAGGGAAACGCCGGGGCAACCGGTTGCCCGGCCGGATAGACCGCGCTCCCGCCCCCACTCCGCCGCGTCTCACCACCGGATTCGCTTCTACTCCATTGCCTTTGCGGTGGCGCGGCCGTATGCGGCCCGAGCGCGGTCCAATCCACCGCCCGCCCGTCCACATACAGCCGCGCGATGGTCCGCAGAAAACTCCCCGCCTCGTCCTCGCGCGTCAGCACGCCCTGCGCGCCCTCCCGGAACGGCGCGCCCTCCCGCAGCCTGGGTGTCAGCACCGGGTGCGGCCCGACTTCGAGCACCATCGAGATGCCGTCGGACACGGCAGACTCCAAGGCCGATGCCAATTCGACAGTGCCGGAGGCATTGTCTGCCCAATACTCACCATCCAACCGAACATTCGGCGGAGCGCACCTGCTCGCGGTGGCTGCGCCGGGTTCGAAGTTCGCCGTGCCGAGGTCGGTCGGCGCGGCGCAGTCGCCCGGCGTCCGCAGCACCAATCCACGACGGGTCGTCGAATACAGCGGTCGGCGGGGTGCTCCCGGCGCGAGATCGACCAGCACGCTGAGCAATTCGGCGGACCGTGCCCGAATCCTTGGCAGATGTAGCGGTGTCGGCATGGCGTCGGCGGCGATGCGTTGCGCGAAGATGGCCCTGCGATGGGCGCGGCGCACGAGCGCATCGATATAGCGGGGCTCGCCGGATACGGTGATCGCGGTCGGCCCGTCCACCGCCGCTACCGCCACATCGGCACGCATGGGTTCGACCAGCCGCAGCACCTCCGCGAGTGTCGCCTCCAGTGTGGCGGCGGCCCCGCCCAGCCCGGCTCGTTCCACCAGCCCCGCCCGGGCCACGACCACCCGAGCACCGTCCTCCAGCGAAAGCGCTCCGCAGACAACCGCCGCAGCTATCTCGCCGACCCCGTGTCCAGCGACCGCGTCCGCCCGAATTCCCCACGAGTCGAGCAATTCCGCCAGTGCCACCTGAAACACGAACAGCGACGCGTGCGCGAAAACCATATCGCCCCAACCATTGTCGAATTCAGCCGTGATCTGGAGTTGGCTCGCGCCGACCTGCGGTGGCCACTCGTCCTCGGCGCTGCGGGTCGCGCCGGTTCCGGCGCTGCATCGTGGTCCGCCGACCGGGCCGGTTGGGCGGGGCGAGTGGCGAAATCCATTGCGGGGTGTCCAGACTCGCGGACCACCCGCGGCCACCACGGCATCGGTGGCCGTGGTGAGGGCCGTGGCGAAGACGGGGAATCGGGCCGCCAGCGCGCGGCCCATGCGCGGATGGTCGCCGCCGCCCGGGAACAGGAACAGGAGGTCGCCGCCGCGGCGGTCGACGGTGGGCTCGAACACCTCGTCCGCGCTCGCGCGCGCGGTCGCGGGCGTGATGATTTGCGGTGGCGGTGGCTGCGCGGCCGTGCCCACCGCGATCCGGCGCGCCAGCGCGCGGAGTCGGGCCGCGGCCTCGGCGCCGTCGCGGGCCAGGACGGCGGCGCGCGTGCGCTCCGGGACCAGTCGGGCCGCGGCGGTGGCGAATTCGCGCACCGAGCGGTAGGAGCCGACCGCCACCGCCCAGCGCAGGGCGAGGTCGTGCACGGCGGCCGGATCGCGGCCGGTGACCGGAATCAGAATGGGTGGTTCGTCGCCGCGATCGAGGGGGGAGCGATGAATGGTGTGCGCTGGATCGTCGAGGGCGATATGCGGATCCCGGTGGGCCTCCCGGAAGCCCAGCCCGGGGCCGGTGATGTCGGCGTAACGGCGGGTGCGGGTAGCGGCGGCGTCGGTGGTGCGCTGGAGGATCAGGACGGTGCACACCCCGGTGCCGGTGCGGGGCCCCGGGATGCGAAGGTCTGAAATGTCCGGTAGCAGAGCGAGATCCACGCCGCCCGCGAGCACGAAGGGCACCGACTCGTCGGCCAGCAGGCGAACGCCCATATCCACCGCGACCAGGGGCGCGGCGCGTTGGCTGTCGACGGTGAGGCTGGGGCCGTGCAGGTCGAGGGCGCGCGAGAGCAGATTGGCCGCATTGGTCCCGCCGGACGCGCCGAAGACCACCGCCGCGTTGGATTCGCGTGCCAGGCAGCCCAATCCGGAGTCGTCGAGGGCCTCCACGGCCACCTCGAGATTCGCGCGCTGGCGCGGGGTGAGCCCGGCGGCCTCGAGCCGGTCCATGCCGAACCATTCGTGGTCGAAGTCCAGGCCGGTGGCCCGGCAGCCGACGCCAACGATCGACACCCGTGGGAAAGGGGTGGAATCGGTCGATGCTCTCGTACTCTGCCGCACAGGAAGCCCTCCCGTGTCCGCGCGCTGTCGGCCGCCGAGGTACCTCCGGCGATTCTGCCAAGATTTCGCCGCGCTCAGAAGGGCTTTGGCCCATGATTACGAGGCCGTGGCCTCCCGCGCCTGAAAGGGATGGTCGAAATCCTCGGCCGTGGCGTGGGTGCTGAAGAACCGCAGTGCTAGGTTCACCGCGTCCTGTTCGGTGTAGACACCCGAGATTGCCATGGTCCGCCGCAGCGCGTCGTCGTCGAGATATATACGAGTGATTGCCATTTCAGGCACCTCCGCCGCGTTGTCGTGTACTGAAAAGCATGACGGATCCAGCGTGCGGTGATAGCCGAAATGACTAGAGCCCCCGGCATGAAGCCGAGGGCTCTGTCGTAATTGCCTAGGATGGGCGGGCTTTCGCCGGATTTACCCGATCATGCCCGCGAGCCGCTGGTTGATCAGCGCCTCGGCCTCGGTCACCATGCGGGAGACCAGTTCGCCACAGGTCGGAATGTCGTCGATGAGGCCCTGCACCTGACCGGCGGACCAGATGCCCGCGTCCAGATCGCCCTCCTCGAACACGCGGCGGCCGCGCGCACCGGCGACCAGATCCCGCACGTCCTCGAACTTGCCGCCCGCCTTCTCGATTTCGACGACCTTGCGGCTGATCTCGTTGTCCGCCACCCGCGCGGTGTTGTGCATGGTGCGGAAGATGAGCTGGGTGGCCCGCTCGGAATTGGCGACGATCTGTTCCTTGACCGTCTGGTGGATGGCCGATTCCTGCGTGCACATGAAGCGGGTGCCCATGTTCACGCCGTCCGCGCCCAGCGCCAGCGCCGCGACCAGGCCGCGGGCATCGGCGATGCCGCCGGAGGCGATGACCGGAATGTCGAGGGCCTTGGTGGCGGCCGGAATCAGGATCAGGCCCGGCACATCGTCCTCGCCCGGGTGGCCCGCGCATTCGAAGCCGTCGATGGACACGCCGTCCACGCCGATCTTCTGCGCCTTGAGCGCGTGCCGGACGCTGGTGCACTTGTGCAGCACCTTGATTCCGGCCTCCTTGTAGTACGGCAGGAAGGGCTCCGGATTCGACCCGGCGGTCTCCACGATCTTCACGCCGGACTCGATGATGGCCTGCACGTACTCCTGGTACGGCGGCGGGTTGATGGATGGCAGGATGGTGACGTTCACGCCGAAGGGCTTGTCGGTGAGCTCGCGCGCGCGGTCGATCTCGCGGCGCAGATCATCGGGGGTGGGCTGGGTGAGCGCGGTGATGATGCCGAGACCGCCCGCCTCGGAGACGGCGGCGGCCAGTTCGGCGCGGCCGACCCACATCATGCCGCCCTGCACGATGGGGTGCTCCACCCCGAAGGTCTCGGTGAACCGTGTCTTCAGTGCCATTGGCGCTGTCCTCTCCTGCCTCTCACGACTGCCCAGATACTCGCATAGTTGCATATGGGCCGACAACCCCGATGTGAGTGGAAGTTTGCAGTCACTACGGCAAAATTACCTGGTCTGTAACCCTTGTCACGTTAGAAAGTTAAGCGCTATTCTCACGAGCGATCAGCGTGAAAGGACACCGCATGACCTTCCAGCCGCTCGACGAGCCGATCCGGTCGCGTCGCAATCACTGGGTGAACCAGGTCGCGACCCACGCGGCCATGCGGCCGGACCACGTGGCGTTCAAGTTCAAGGGCGTGGACACCACCTGGAAGCAGCTGCACGAGCGGTCGGAGAAGTTCGCCGACGCGCTGTCCCGTCGAGGGGTCGGGTTCGGCGATCGTGTGCTCATCCTGGCGCTGAACTACACCGAGTACATCGAGGCGGTCATGGGCATCAATGCCCTCGGCGCGATCGCGGTACCGGTGAACTTCCGGCTCACCCCGCCCGAGGTGGCCTACATCGTGGGCGACTCCGGTGCGAAAGCCATTGTCACCGACTCGATTCTGCAGCCGCTGGCCGTGGGCGTGGCGGGCCAGGCCGCGGAGCTGTCGACGGTGGTCGTGATCAATGGCCAGACCGGCGAGGGTGTGATCGGCTACGAGGACTTTCTGTCCGAGCCGGGCGAACCCCATGCGCCGCTGGACATTCCGGAGGAAACGCCCTGCCTGATCATGTACACCTCGGGCACCACCGGCACCCCCAAGGGCGCGGTGCTGACCCACGCGAACATGAGCGCGCAGGCGCTGACCTGTATCCGGGCCATGGAGATCACCCCGGATTCCATCGGCTTCTGCACCTCGCCGCTGTTCCACATCGCCGGATTGGGCAGTCTCACCCCGTATTTCATGCTCGGCGGCAAGACCGTGCTGCATCCCCTCGGCGCCTTCAACGCCACCGAGTTCCTCGACGAGGTCGAGAAGGAGCAGGCCACCGCCGCCTTCTGCGTGCCGGTGCAGTGGCAGCTCATCTGCGAGGAGCCGACGGTCAAGGAGCGCAAGCTCGCGCTGCAGGCGCTGTGCTGGGGCGCGGCCCCCGCCTCGGACACCGTGCTGCGGGCCATGGCCGACTGCTTCCCGAACGCCTTCAATGTGGCCGTCTTCGGGCAGACCGAGATGTCGCCCATCACCTGTGTGCTCGAGGGCAAGGACGCGCTGCGCAAGATCGGTTCGGTGGGTCGGCCCATCCCGACCATTCAGGCCCGCGTCGTCGACGACGAGATGAACGACGTCGCCCCCGGTGAGGTCGGCGAGATCGTCTATCGCGGACCGACTCTCATGCAGGGCTACTGGAACAAGCCGGAGGCCACCGCCGAGGCCTTCCACGGCGGCTGGTTCCACTCCGGCGATCTGGTCCGCGTCGACGAGGAGGGCTTCGTCTACGTGGTGGACCGCAAGAAGGACATGATCATCTCCGGTGGCGAGAACATCTACTGCGCCGAGGTGGAGAACGTGCTCTTCGCCCACCCCAAGATCCACGAGGCCTCGGTGGTCGGTCGCCCGCACGAGAAGTGGGGTGAGGTGCCGGTCGCGGTCGTCGCGCTGGTCGAGGGCGTCGACGACCTCACCCTCGAGGAACTGACCCCGTTCCTCAACGAGTCCCTGGCCCGCTACAAGCACCCCAAGCATCTGGTGATCGTGCCGGAGCTGCCCCGCAATGCCAGCGGCAAGGTCGTGAAGAACGAACTGCGCAAGCAGTATTCGGCCTAGATCATGTCTTTTGCGGTGAGCCAGCGCATGATCGGCCAGCCGCAGAAGACCGGGAGCCAGCAGGTCAGCACCCGGTAGAGCAGCACGGCGGGGACCGCGATCTCCGCCGAGACACCGAAGGCGGCGAGGCCACCGATGAGGGCGGCCTCCACCGCTCCGACGCCGCCGGGGGTGGGTGCGGCCGAGGCCAGGGTGCCGCCGATCATGGTGACAATGGTGACGGTCACGAAAGTCGTACTGCCGCCGAAGGCTTCGATGCTGGCCCATAGGGCCAGCGCCATGCCGAGGGTGGTGGTGGCGCAGCCGCCGACGATCATGGCCAGCCGCCAGGGCTTGCGGCCCAGATCCTTCAGCTGCCCCAGCACATCGGCCAGCTGCGGACGCACCTCGTTGAGCAGCCAGCGGCGGACCGTGGGAATGAACATGGTCGCCCCCAACACCCCCAGCAGCGCGCCCGCCACCAGATACAGCACGGTGGCATTGGGCACGAAATGCGAGAGGTCGGTGGAGGTTCCGGCCAGCGCGCCGAAGATCAACAGCAGGATCACGTGCGTGATCACCTGCACCGTCTGCTGCAAGGCGACGGCCGCGGTGGCGCGCACCGCGCCCAATCCGCCCTTCTGCAGGAAGCGCACACTCAACGCCAGACCGCCCACACCGGCGGGCGTGGTGGTGGCGGCGAAGGTGTTGGCGATCTGCATGAGCAGCAGGTTGCGGAACTTCACCGCCTCGGAGGCGCACGCCCACAACGCCATTGCCGCACCCACGTAGGTCAGCGCCGACACCGCCAGCCCGAGCGTCGCCCAGCCCCAGTGCAGTTTGTTCAGTTCGCTGAAGAAGGTCGGCACCTGGCTGATGTACGGGTAGGCCACGTAGACCAGGCCGATGAGCAACACCAGCTGGATGATCTGATTGCGCGAGAACCGGGTCACCTGCGCGGCCTCGATCTTGTCCTGCCCGGTCTGGTCGGTCACCTCCTCGCGCAGCCGCTTCATGAGCTCACCGGCGTCGGGCACCGCCTTGCGCAGATGCGCGGGCATGGCGGTGCGGGTGAGCCGGGCCGAGGCGTCCAGCACCGCTTGCTTGTCGAGCACCCCCAGCGCGGTGCGCACCGCCGGTTCCACCCCGAACAGGGCGGCCGAGGACAGCAGCAGCTGTGCCACATCGGAGTCGAAACGCACCTTGTACGCACCGAATTCGGATTGCACGAAACCCTCGAACAGCACGGTGTCGTCGTCGAGCACGCGGATCTCGTCGGTGCGCAGATCGCCGTGGGAGATCTGGGCCTGATGCATGCTGTGCAGCGTCTGCCACACCCGGGTGAGCGTCTTCTCCCCGTCGGCGGCGGCCAGCGGTCGACCCTGGGGCACGGTGTGCGCGTACATCATCCAGCCACGGTCCAGCTCCGCCACGGTGAGCGGCTTGTTGCTGGCCAGCCCGAGATCGGCGATGGCGAAACCCATCAGCGCCCGGTGCTCGACCGCGCGCCGCATGGACGCGAAGGAGGCCGGATACTCGCCGCTGCGCAGCGTGAGCCGTCGCTTCAACTGCTGCAGCATGCCGCGGCTGCGCTGGTTGGCTCCGTACAGCTCGAGGATCAAGGCGTTGTCGGGCGAACGGGATTCGCCGGGCGCGGGCTCGGTGCCCGCCGAGGAGGGCATGTTCGGGGAGGCGGCGAGCTCCGGCTGCGGCACCGTGCTGGCCGAAATCACCAGCGGCCCACGGGCGGCCGGGCGCACCACCTTGAACGCCGTCACCCGGAAACCGCGCTGGGCCAGCACCCGCACCGCCGCGCCGAGCGGCACCTCCAGCGCGGGCGTGCCGACGACCAGCACGATGACCGCGCCCACCAGCCAGCCCACCACCAGCCCCAGCGCGGCGCGGGCGGGCACCACCAGCGAGACGAACAGGTGGATCGGCACGAAGGCCAGCAGCAGCGTCCACCACCAGCGCCGCCAGCGCGCGGGCAGCCATGGGCTGGCCACCGTGAGCACCGCGGCCAGCATGGCGATCCAGCGCGGATCGTCGAGGAATTGCGACAGAAAGGTATTGACCTGCTGCGGTTCCGACAGATGCCAGCGCGGTGCGGAGAATCCGGTGCCGGTGATGGAGAACAGCCCGAGCGCGATGAGTCCCGCGAACAGGAAGCCCGCCAGCAGCTTCCACTGCCGCTGCAGCACCAGCCGCACCAGGATGGCGAAGGGCAGGGCCAGGATCGCGATGCCGTAGACGATGTAGACCAGGTTGGACTGTTCCGGGGTGAGGAACCCGACGATATTGGAGACCGAGCGCTCCAACTGCTCCCACTGCGGCCGGGTGATCAGCGACCCGGCGATGACGATGGCGACGGCCAACGCGGACAGCACAACGCGCAGAATGTCGGTGGTCCGGCGGATCCGCGGCTGCAGCAGGCTGCCGGAGACGGGAATCTCCCGCCCGTCGACTCGCATGTCCTATTCGCGCTTTCGGATCGTGGGAACGGCCTCGGTCCCATGGTCGGCTGGTGTGAGTATGCGGCAGGCGGTGCCGTCACCGGCCACCCAACACGCCGGTAACCGTAACCCGTCGGGGGTACGTCCGACGTTCCGACCACCGGCACGCCGGGCCGAGATATCGGTTTTTCCTGCTTATTACGAGCACTGAACTTTCCCGTGACCGGCGTGCGAGGATCGGAACGTGGTGCTCGATCTTCGTGTTTGCTTCGTGGGGGAATCGTTCGTCGCGGGGGTCGGTGATCAGAAATGCCTGGGCTGGGCGGGGCGGCTGGCGGTCAGAGCGATCGCCGCGGGCCAGCCGCTCACCTATTACAACCTCGGTGTCCGCCGCGAGCACAGCACCGAATTGGCCGCGCGCTGGGAGGCCGAGTGCACGCCGCGGCTACCGCAGGGCGCGGACTGCCGGGTGGTGATCTCCACCGGCGTCAACGACACCCAGTTCGAGGACGGCCGCCCCCGCGTCGAGCCCGAGGACTCGGTGCGCAATCTGACCGACATGCTGCGCCGGGTGCGGGAAAAGGGCTGGCAGGCAATGGTGGTCGCGCCGCCGCCGAATGTGGACGACGCGCACAATGCCCGGATCGTGGACCTGGACGCCCGCTTCGCCGACCTCTGCGAGGAGGCCAAGGTTCCGTATCTGCGGGCGCATCAGCCCTTGCGCGAGAACCAGATCTGGATGCAGGACGTCGCCGCCGGTGACGGCTACCACCCGGGTGCGGCGGGCTACGACGAGTTCGCGGCCCTGCTCGCGCCTCACTGGCTGCTCTGGCTCGCCGATCCCGGCTCCGAACTGCCTGTGGTGCGTTGAGATTCCGTGGTGAGCTGAGACTCTGTGGCGCGCTGGGATTCCGCGGTGCGCTGAGATTCCGCGTTGATCGCGGCGTGGCGGCCCGTGTCGGGGCCGAGCCAACCCTCGACCATGTGCTCCAATCGCGGCCGTCGCGTCGAGGCCACCAGGCCGGAACCGACCAGCACGCCCATCGCGATGGCCAACACCGTGAGCACCGCGTTCACCACCACGTGCAACCCATTGGGATCGTTCTTGGTGACCAGCTCCGAGACACCGGTCAGTCCCATGCCGCCGGGCACCAGCATCCAGAAGGCGGGCAGGAACACCACCTGCGTCGGCGGGGCGTCCTTGCTGCGCTGCACCAGATAGGCCACCGGCACCGCGATCATGCCGCCGAGGAACGAGCCCAGCAGGCCGCCGCCGTGCAACTGCTGCCCCAGCTGCTGTCCACTGAACGCGGCGTACAGCACGATCAGCAGCCAGCCCAGTGACTTCTTCGGCGCGCTCGCCCGCCAGCTGTGTCCCAGTCCGATCAACAGCACACCGAGAGCCGGTGTCCACCAACCCAATCCGCCCGAATGCGGAGGCGTGGCGGGTGTCAGCGTCCCCAGCAGTTGCAGACCGATGAGAATGCCGAAGGCCAGCAGCAGCAGCTTGTTGAAGCCGTAGATGGTGCGGCTGGCCCCGGCCACCATGCTGCCGGTGGCCAATTCGATGGAGCCGTTGGTCAGCGCCGATCCCGGCAGCAGACTCGACACCGACGGCACCAGCAGCTGGGAGGGATTGCCGCCGCCGAGCGCATTGGGAAAACCGAAGGACAGCAACGTGACCACCGCGCCCGCGACCACCGGCAGGCCGGTCGAGAGCAGCCGGAATCGGTCGGCGGCCATGATCAGCACCTGCACCACCAAGCCCAGCACGATATAGCCGAGCAGCGCGGTGGAGGTCGGATTGAGCATGAGGCCCAGCCCGACGGTCAACACCACGTTGCCCAGCAGCAGCCGCCACACCGGGGTGGGCTGCGGCGAGGCGAGAATCTCCACCAGCGCGGCGGTCGCCTCGGACGGCGGCGGCACCTCCTTCTTGATCCGGTCGATCAGTTGATACAGCGAGGCGATCTGATCCAGGCGCAGGGTGTCGGAGGCGGCCTCGAGCAGATCCACCGCCGAGCCGCGCGAATCCTGTACGCGCACGAACACTCCCGTGGGCAGCACGAAGAAGTGCACCTCGTCCACGTCGTAGCGGTGGGCCAGATCGTCGAGGATGTCCTGCACGCGCCCGGTGGTCTCACCGGAGCGGATGAGCGCCACGCCCAGATGCCGCAGCAGGTTCAGCAGGTCCTGGGAGACCGGCGGTTCCACCGGCTCCGGCGCTTGGTCGGGCGGGGCGGCGGTCTCGCTGGCGACCCGTTTCAACCAGCGGTCCATCGACCCCGCGGCACGCCGGGTGGCCCCGTAGAGGGTGCGGGACACCGGGCCCCGGCCGCGCGACACGCGCCGGTGCTGTGGATAGTGCGCCCGAGGTTCGCTCGTGACTCATCGCCTCCGCTGGCAAATATTTCGCAACACAAAGCACCCTAGCGCGGGGTGGCGCGGGAGGGCCGGAGCGGCAAGGGTTTTTCGACGTCGTGCGGCCGCGACTCGAACCGCCGGGTACGAGAACTGCCGATAGCATCCTGGTGGAATCCCGTCTTCCAGGCCATGGGGTATGCCTACCGGTTGCCCTGTTCCTAACCTGGTGGCATGGATATCGACACGCGACTGCTGCGTTACTTCCTGGCAGTCGCGGATGCGGAGAACCTGCCGCGGGCGGCGACGCGACTGCACGTCGCGCAGCCCGCGCTGGCGACCCAGATCAAACAGCTGGAACAGCAACTGGGAGTGGAGCTGTTCATTCGGTCGCGGGCGGGCTGGACCCTGACCGCGGCGGGAAAGGTGCTGGCCGAACAGGTCCCGGCGCTGCTGGCGTCCTGGGACCGGATACTGCGCGACACCAAGAGCGATGCCAGCCGTGCCTCGCGGGTGCTGCGGCTGGGCTGTGTGAACAGCGCGGCCGACGCGCACATCCCGGAGATCATTCGGGTCTTCCATCGCCTGCATCCGGACTGGCAGGTCGATATCCACACCGGCGGCTGGACCGATCCGACCGCGGGACTGGACGAGGGCGATGTGGATGTGGCCCTGTTGCGCCTGCCCTTCCCCGGCCAGGAGGAATATCACCTGCGGGAGTTGTTCGCCGAGCCACGCTGGATCGCGCTGCCGCAGGATCATCCGCTCGCCGATCGCGACGATATCGCCTTCCGGGAGCTGTGGGATGAGCCGTATGTCGCCTCGCCCGCGGAAACCGGCTGGTGGCGCGACTATTGGATGGGTCTGGACGCCCGGCCCGCCGATACCGCCATCATCGGGGCCATCGCCCGCAATACCGAGGAGTGGTTGCGCGCCATCGCCAATGGGTTCGGCGTGAGCTTCACCCCGGCCTCGACCGCGCGCACCGAGTATCCGGGCGTGGTGTTCCGGCCGGTGCACGGCATCGGCCCGACCCGGGTGGCGGTGGTGTGGCCCGACGCCTCCGAGGCGGATCCGGTGATGCGCTACTTCATTCGCTGCTGTTCGGACATCATGGGCGGCCAGCACGGCGCGGACGGACGCCGCACCTCCTGAGTTCACCCGGGCGGGGCCGTCCCGTCGGACATGATGGGTGCATGAGCGACCAGCACGAGCACTGGCAGCGCACCTACAGCGCGCATCCGGGCATGTACGGTGAGCAGCCCTCGGAGGCGGCCGTGTACGCGGCGGAGGTCTTCCGCGAGACCGGCGCCGTCGACGTGCTGGAGTTGGGCGCGGGTCACGGCCGCGACGCGATCTACCTGGCCCGCCAGGGGTTTCGGGTCACGGCCTCGGACTTCAGCGCGATCGGGCTGGCGCAGCTGCGCGAGCGGGCCGACGCGGCCGGGCTGGGCGACGGCATCCGCACCGTGGAACACGATGTCCGCCAGCCCATTCCGCTGCCCTACCGCAGTGTGGACGCGGTGTACGCGCACATGCTGCTGTGCATGAATCTGAGCACCCAGGAGATTCGCGATCTGGTCGGCGAGATCCGCCGGGTGCTCAAACCCGGCGGTGCCTTCGTCTACACCGTCCGCACCACCGAGGACGCGCACTACGGCACCGGCAAGGCCCTCGGTGACGACATCTACGAGCACGGCGGGTTCGCGGTGCACTTCTTCTCCCCCGAGCTGGTCGACATCCTGGCGACGGGATGGGAACTGCGCGAACGGCATTCGTTCGAGGAGGGCGAGCTGCCGCGACGGCTGTGGCGGGTCACCCAAACGCTGCCGCGGCACTGAGCTGGGCTCTCGGTTGGCACTGAGCTGGGCTCTCGGTCGGCGCTGAGCTGGGTTCTCAGCCCTGCTCCAGGACGGCCATGGCGGCATTGTGGCCGCCGATGCCGCTGACCCCGCCGCCGCGTACCGCGCCCGCCCCGCACAGCAGGATATTGGGGTGGCCGGTCGCGACACCCCAGCGGGCGGCCGGGCTGTCATCGTCCCCGTCGCGATACGGGAAGGCCAGGTCCGCATGGAAGATGTGGCCGCCGGGCATGCTGATCTCACGTTCCAACTCGACCGGAGTCCTGGCCTCCACGCACGGGTTGCCCTCGCCGTCGAGCGCCAGGCAGTCCTGGATCGGCTCGGCCAGGACCGAATTCAGTTGTGCCAGTGTGGCATCCACCAGGCGGTTCTTCGCTCCGCGCGGATCGTCGGCGAAAAGCCGTGCGGGCGTGTGCAATCCGAACAGGGTCAGGGTGTGGTAACCCTGCTCGATCAACTCCGGCGCGAGGATCGACGGGTCGGTCAGGGTGTGGCAGTAGATCTCCGCAGGCGGGGCCGAGGGCAGCTCACCCGCCGCCGCCTCCCGATACGCCCGCTCGAGCTGGCTCGCGGATTCGGAGATGTGGAAGGTGCCCGCGAACGCGGTGCGCGGATCCACCTGCGGGTCACGCAGTTTCGGCAATCGCCGCAGGAGCATATTGATTTTCAGCTGTGCGCCTTCGGGCTTGGTCGCAGTCTCACCCAGCAGTCCCGCCAGTACGTAGGGCGCGGCGTTCACCAAGACGTGGCGCGCGCTCGCCGTGCCCTCGCCGGTGCGGCAGGCATAGCGCACTTCGGCTGTGCCGCCGTCTGTTTCGATGCCGGTCACCAGACACCCGGTGCGGATCTCGGCACCGGCCGTGCGGGCGGCGCTCGCGAGCGCGTCGGTCAGCGCGCCCATGCCGCCGACCGGCACGTTCCAGTCACCGGTGCCGCCGCCGATCACGTGGTAGAGGAAGCACCGGTTCTGCAGCAGCGACGGGTCGTGGGCGTGGGTGAAGGTGCCGATGAGCGCGTCGGTGAGCACCACGCCGCGCACGGCGTCATCGGCGAATCGGGCGTCCACCGATTCGCCCAGGGGTCGTTCGAAGATCGACTCCCAGGCCGTGGAATCGCCCACGGTGCGCTGTAATTCGGCGCAGGTAGGCAGCGGCTGGGTCAGGGTCGGGAAGACGCGCTCGGCGACTTGCCCGGTCATGGCGTAGAAGTCCCGCCAGGCCGCCCAATCCCGCTCGGACCCGGTGACCTGGGCGAAGCTGGCGCGGGTGGCCGCCTCGGAGCCATTGTCCACCAGCAGCCCGGTGGCACCCACCGGCGTGTAGGAGGAGATGCGCCGCTTGCGAACCTCGAACTGCAGGTCCAGATCTCGCACAATGCGCTGCGGCAGCAGGCTCACCAAATACGAGTAGCGCGACAGCCGCGCGTCGAACCCGGGGAACACCCGCTCCGACACGGCCGCGCCGCCGGTGTGGTCCTGGCGTTCCAGCACCAGCACCGAGCGCCCGGCCCGGGCCAGATAGGCGGCGGCCACCAACCCGTTGTGGCCGCCGCCCACCACGATCACGTCGTACCCGGCCCGGCCGGGGCTACCCGCTCGCGTCATGCCCACCATCGCATCACACTCGGGGCGGCGCAGGGGGCTAGCGGGTGGTCATGTCGAGGGCGGCCAGGTGGCTGAACAGCACCGACGCGCCGATCGGATTACCGCCGCCCGGATAGACCGTGCCGCTCACGGCGGCCATGGTGTTGCCCGCGGCGTAGAGGCCCGGAATCGGTTCGCCAGCTCGGTTCAGCACGCGCGCGGCCGTGTCGGTGCGCAGCCCACCCTTGGTGCCGAGATCGGAGATGCCGAACGCGGCGGCATGGAAGGGACCCCGCGTGATCGGGGTCAGGGGCGGTTCGCCATTGCTGAAGGCGCGGTCGTAGGCCTCGTCGCCGCGACCGAAATCCGGGTCCACACCCTCGGCGGCGAACTCGTTGAAGCGGGTCACGGTGGCCACCAAAGCCTCGGCGGGAACACCGATTTCGGCGGCCAGCTGCTCGAGGGTGTCGGCGGTCTTCCACAGACCAGCCTCGACGTAGCGTTCGGTTTCGACCATCGGCACATTGCTGGCCTTGATCGGCGGCACCGGGCCCTCGGTGTCGTCGTAGATCATCCAGAACGGCAGGGTGGCCGAGCCGTCGTTCAGGTGCTCGATGATGTCGCGGCCGAGCCGGTCGTAGGGCGCGGATTCGTTGACGAACCGCTCGCCGGACTGGTTGACGAAGATGCCGCCGGTGAACCACAGCGCGAACGCGGCCCGCCCGTCCGGATGGATCAGGCCCGGCGACCACCACGCCTGATCCATCAGGTCGGTATCCGCGCCGACCGCGATCGCGGCCTCGAGCGCCCGGCCCTGATTTCCCCACGGCCCCATGGTGTCCCGGGCCGCGCCGGGCACGCCGTAGCGCTGGCGCAGTTCGTTGTTGCCCTCGAAGCCGCCCGCCGCCAGCAGTACGCCCTTGCGCGCCCGGATGGCCACCCGCTGCCCGTCGCGCTCCACGATCGCACCGGTCACCGCGCCGTCCGCGGTGACCAGCTCGACCAACGGCGTGTTCAGGTAGAGAGAAGCGTTGGGGTACTTGGACAGTCCGAGCAGAAATCGGCCGACCAGGGCGCGCCCGCCGATCAGATAGTCCGGCTGCGGATCGCCGTGCCGGTCGTTGCCCAGGGGGCCGCGCACGGATTCGCTGAGCGCACCGAGCTTCGCGGCCTTCAAGGGTGCCGGAACGATGTGCCGCTTGCCGTCGGTCCGCGCCTTCGGCGCCTTCCCGAAATAGTCGGGCCACGGGAACATCTGGAACTTGAACGCCTCGTCCTGCTCCAGGTACTCGATGACCTTCGCGCCGGTGCGGACGTAGGTCTCCTGCAACTCGGCGGGTGTGCGGTCGCCCACCACGGACCTGAAGTAGGTGAGCGCGTCCTCGAGCGTGTCGTCCACGCCCGCGCGCCGCAGCACCGGATTGCACGGGAACCAGACCCCGCCGCCGCCCGAATACGAGGTGGTGCCACCGAATTTCTCGGTGGCCTCCACCACCGCCACGGTCAGCCCCTCGCGGGCTGCCGTATAGGCCCCGGCCAGGCCGCCGCCCGTGCCTGCCACCAGGACATCGACTTCTTCGTTCCAGTCCGTCACCGTCAACTCCCTGAAAGACGCGCTCTCTCCGCGACGGTATGCGTCGGAATCGCCGGACGCAGCAGAAGTCCCGATGGCCGGATGAACCGATCAGTCGGCCCAGGGGGTGAGCACGATCTTGCCGCGCACCCGGCCGGATTCGCTCAGCTTGTGCGCCTCGGCGATATCGGCGAGCGACAGCACCCGGTCGATCTCACCGCGCAGCCGCCCGGCCACCACGAGCGCGGCCACCTCGGCCAGGTCCGCGCCGGACGGGTGGAAGTAGTGGCGGTAATAGCGGGGATCGCCGATCGGTTCCTCGCCCTGGGCGTCGATCACCCGGCCGTTCGGGGTGAGCACGAGCAGGGAGCGCTCGGAGTAGTCGCCGCCGACCAGATCGAAGGCGACATCGATATCGGCGACCGCGGTGGTGAAATCTGTTGTCGTGTAATCGATCAGCTCGTCCGCACCGAGTCCGCGCAGGAACTCGTGATTGGCCGTGCGGGCGGTGCCGATCACGTACGCGCCGCGCGCCTTGGCGATCTGCACCGCCAGATGGCCCACGCCGCCCGCCGCCGCGTGTATCAGAACCCGTTGTCCTGCAAGGACATCGGTGAGGCCCTGCCACGCGGTGAGCACGGCCGTCGGCAAGGCGGCGGCGTGCACATGGTCCAGCTCCGCGGGCTTACGGGTCAGGAATTCCGCCGGTGCGACCACGTATTCGGCGTACGCGCCAGCGCGGCTCACGACATTGCCGAAAACCTCGTCCCCGGGCGCGAATTCGGTGACCTCCGCGCCGACCTCGGTGACCACGCCCGACAGATCGAGACCGAGGGTGAAGGGCGGCGGCCCCAGCTTGGTGATCGTGCCCGAGCGCAGCTTCCAGTCCGCGGCATTGATCGACGTGGCGGCCACCCTGACCAGAACCTCACCGCTACCCGGCCGCGGGATGGGCACCTCCGCCGTCTCGAGCACATCCGGTCCGCCGAGGGTGCTCTGGGTAATCGATCGCATGCTGTCGCTCGTCATGGGCTCGATCCTGCGCTCGGTAGTATCCGAGGGGAAGAAGGCACTATTTCTATCCCGAGGTACCTCATGGATACCGTCTCCTGCTGGGAGCCATCCGGAAATCTGGTCGAAAGCTACCTGCGGCGTTGTCCGGCGCGCGACGTGCTCACGGTGCTCGCGGACAAGTGGGTGCCGCTGGTGCTGGGCACCCTGCGCAACGAGGGCGGCCCGATCCGGTTCAACGAATTGCGCCGCCGCTTGGACGGCATCACCCAGAAGATGCTCACCCGCACCCTGCGCAACCTGGAACGCGACGGGCTGGTGCGGCGCACCGTGTATCCGACGGTGCCGCCCCGGGTGGAGTACGAATTGACCGGCCTCGGCGCGGATCTAGGCGTGATCACCCACGCCATGGGCCAGTGGGCACTGCGCCACGCGGACGAAATCGGTGCCGCCCGAATCGAATTCGATGAACGGGCGGCCCGAGATCCGGAACCGGTCAGGCTCTGACGGCCAGCACGGTGGCGTGCGGGGTCCGCTCGTCCGGGCGGGCCGCCCGCGACAGGCTGGCCGTTGCCCGGAAACCATGCGCGGCAAGGGTTTCCACAAAGGTGTCCGGAGCCCAGCGATAGGCGGGCGCGACCTTGTGCGCGTACTCGGTGACACCGGTGGGCTCATCGGCGGCTTGGAAGGCGAACACGGCCTGCCCGCCGGGGCGTACCACCCGCGCGCATTCGGTCAGGATCGCGGGCACGCGCACCGGTGGGGTGTGAATGATGGAGTACCAGGCCACGATTCCGGCCAGCGCGCCGTCCGCGTAGGGCAGTTCCTCCATTGGCCCGACCTCGAAGGGAATGTCCGGGTGGGCCGCACGGGCCAGCCGGATCATCTCGGGTGACAAATCCAGCCCCGACATGTCGAGCCCCGCCGCCGCGAGATGGGCGGTCACCCGGCCGGGCCCGCAGCCGATCTCGGCCACCGGACCGAATCCATTGTCCCGCACCGCTTCCGCGAAGGCCTCGAGCATCATCCGGTCGAAAACATTGTCCTGCAACTGCCGCTGGAAGAGTCCGGCGTACAACTCGGCGACCTCGTCGTAGGCGGCCCGGGTGATGCGCATGTCCTCGGGTTCGATCATGGGTCGAGCCTAGGCGCTCGCACCGCCCCCGATCGCACCCGTGGCGGGCGAGCGCACCGGCTGATCCAGTCCGTTCAACAGCACCCGCAGCGGAGCCGCGGGCGGCATCAGGGTGCGCAGCGGCCACACCGCCAGCCGCGCCAGGCGACGCAGGTCGCGCGGCAGGGCGGGCAGACGAAGTTCGATGCGCCACAGCGGATATCGATGATCGGGATGCTGCCAGCCGTCGCGCAGCATGAGCTTCAGCACCCGCGGCGACAGGGCGCGCGCGGTGGCGCTGGCCAGTTCGAGGCGCAGCAGCTCGTGATCGCGGTCGATGCGGGCGCGATGCGGCTCACCCGCGTCCACGGTCAACTGCCCGGTCTCGGTGAGATCGGCGATGAGTCCGGCGAGTTCGGCGAAGAATTGCGCCCATTCGCGCTCGTGGGCGCGATGTGCAGCGCGCTGCTGCTCGATGATGAGACGGCGGTCGCGGTCGGCGGCCGGGACCAGATACAGCTCCACGGTGTCGGTCTCGGCGACCAGCCCCAGGGTGAGCCCGGCGTCCGGCCACGCCGGACCGTGCGACTGCCCCAGCACCCCGTGCCGGGGCACGCCGAATTCCGCGCGGAACCCGTCCACCGCGCGGGCGTGGGCCGCATCGCGTTGCTCGCGCACCTCGGCGGGCAGACCCTCGTCGTAGAGGAACGATTCGATGCTGTCGCTGAGGGTGACGCAGACGGCCTCGAGGCGATCCCCGTCGAAACAGAAGCGGGCGCGCGGATCGTCCACGCGTAGGTCGGTGTCGGCCCACACCGTGCGCTCCCCGGTATCGGTGTCGTGCACCGGCTTCCAGCCGACGGCCGCCGCGAAGCCCGCGAGATCGGCGCGGGTCCAGGTCCAGTCGAAGCCGCGGGCCGCGCGGGCGATGTCGATCCCGGCGGGCACGTCGACCCGCAGCGGTCCGGCGTCGAAGTCGTAGGTGGCGTGGCGGCGCAGGAACTCGGCCCGCTGGGTGCGCGAGGTGGGATGCGGCGGCACGCCCAGCACGGACACCTCCAGGTCCGGGCCGCCCTCCACCCAGGCGTCGGCGACCAGTTCGGTGGTGGCGGTCGCGCCGATCGTGCGCAGGGCGTCCACGGTGCGCAGCGCCAGGCCGCTCATGGCGACGGTGCCCGCGCGCCGCGACAGGGTGCGCGACCAGTTCGCCTCGCGCGGCGGCGTCCAGCCCTGGTCGATGAGCCGCTGCTCGATCTCCGGGGTGTATCGCCAAGTCGGGTCGATGAATTCGCTGCGGGCCAGCTCACCGGTCAACTGTTCGGGCCCGGCCTCGAACTGCACGAACCGCCCGCCGGGCACGGTGATCACCAGCCGCCCGTCCACCGGCAGGGTCTCCAGGAAGCCCGCCAGGTTCTCCGCGAAGCGACCCCAACCGCCCGCGGCGCTGCGGCGGCGGGCGAGTTCGTGGCGGCGATCCATCCAATACCGTTGCGCCGTCGGATTCACCAGCAGCAGATCCACGGTGTCGTACCCGATGGTCAAGCCCGCGAACACATTCGCGAAACGCCAGGCCACCCCCTCGGCCGGGCCCGCGTCGGCGCTCTCCGGCTCGCCCCAGTGCTCGGTGAAGGCGGCGGTGGCGCGGGCCAGGGCGGCCTCGAGGAGTGCGCGGTTGCCGACGTCGTCGGGTGCGGGGCAGTCGGAGATGGTGATTCGCACATGGTCGAGGCCGCGTTCGCTGCCCCAGAACATGGCCGAGTCCCACCAGACCGACAGTCCGGTGCGGGAGAACACGGGACCGTTGCGCAGCGTTCCAACCGGTTGCGGGCTACTCCATCCGACCAGTCGGGAGAATTCGGAGACATTGCCGGACCCCCACCGCCAGCCGAACCCGGCTGCCGCTCTGACGATCTCGACCGCACCCGCGGTATCGACACGCACCTCGAAACCCACCCCGCGACACTAACCCCGGGTGCGGGGGTGCCGGGCCGCGAAGGGTCTCAGTGCTCCAGCGGGAATCGGGTACTGCCCGCGTCGCCCGCCGGAATGATCGGCAACACCAGCGCCGACGGGTGGTCGGCGTCGTGGAAGATGGTCTGGGTCGCGATCTGCGTATTCGTATTCGCACCGAAGGGATCACCGGTGTTCGGATTGGGTGCGAACTGTGGGAAATCGCTGCTCGAGACCTCGACGCGAATCTTGTAGCCCGCCTTGACGAGATAGCTGGTCGGCCAGATGTCGATCGTGTACTTGTAGGGCTGGCCGGGCGTGATGGGCGACGGGTGCTCGAGCGAATCCCGGAACGCCGCCCGGATGATGCCGTTGTTCAGGTTCACCGTCGATCCGTCCGGGGCCACCGCCACCAGTTTCGCGGTGAAGTCGGTGTCGGGCGCGGTCGAGGCGGCCCACAGCGTCAGGCGGGTCGGACCGGTCAGTTCGGTGTCGGAGGCCATCGGGGCGGTGGTGTAGGTCAGCACGTCCGAGCGCTGCTCGACCACGAACTGGTCCACTGGCCCCTGCGGTCCGCTCGACGCGCCGCAACAGGAGTGCCCGCCCGCGCTCGGCACGGGATTGAGCGGGTCGTAGGCGTAGTGGTCCGGCTGCTGGGGATCCTTCGGGGCGTCGGTGGTGAGCTGGCCGACGCGGCCCTGAATTCCGTTGCCGCCACTACCCGACAGGTAGTAGGTGGTCCACTTCGTATTCGGCAGCGGCCAGGCCGACGCGGACTTCCACTTGTTCGCGCCCATCAGGAAGTAGTCCACCACGGGCTTCCCGGAAACCTTGTTGTCCTTGCCCTTCAGGAAGTGGTCGTACCAGGCCAGCATGAGGTCGTTGATCGGACTGTCGCCCGCCTCGCCGGTGGCGGCCAGCATGGGCGTCTCGACATTGCTGCCCGGCCGTCCCCAGCCGACATGATCCCACGGACCCAGCACCAGCCGCTGATTCGACTTGGCCTCGGGCGTACCGCCGTTCGCGACCATTCCGGCGAAGTTCTCCACCCCGCCCGCCAGGAACGCGTCGTACCAGCCCTCGACATTCAGCACGGGGACTTTGACATTCGCGTACCGGTCGCGAATGCTCCACTGCTTCCAGTAGTCGTCGCGGGTGGAGTGGGAGATCCAGTCGTAGAACCACGGCGCGATGGTCGGATCGCCCGGGTGTAGCGGCGGAAACTGCTGGTACGGGCGAAATCCCAGCCACCGGGTGTAGTCCGCGCCGTCGATCTGCAACTGTTTGGCGGTGCCGGTGTCGCCGCGATTGAGCGCGGCGCTGGCCCCGATGGTCTCCATGGCCCACGGCTCTACGAACGCCAGCCGGAACGCGCCGCCCTCGTAATTCCAGCCGTCGTAGTAGTCCGAGGACGTGTTGGCGGGAACGATCGTGGTCAGGTGGGGTGGTGCGCCGACGGCCGCGAGCCATTGTGTCGCACCGACATACGAGGACCCGTACATGCCGACCTTGCCATTCGACCCCGGCAATCCGGCCGCCCATTCCACCGAGTCGTATCCGTCGTTGGTGTCATTGCCGAACTCGGTGAAGGTGCCGCCCGACTGGCCCTGGCCCCGAATGTCCTGGACCACAACCAGATAGCAGTGGGAGGCGAACCAATCCGGTGTCTGGTACCGGTACGGCTGGATCTGCGCCGCCGACTTCCCGTACTGGGTGCGCATGAGGATGACCGGCACCGAGTCGTTCGTCTTCGGTTTGTACACATCGGCCTTCAGCACGACGCCGTCCCGCATGGTGGCGGGGACGTTCTCCTGCTTGTCCACCGCGCAGGACCCGCGACCGCCCGATGGCGGCCAACTGCCCGCGGCCTGCGGTGTCGAGTTGTCTGCGCTGCTCCCGCAGCCCGCCGCGAGCAGCGCGGCCGTGGCCGCCACCGCCCCGGCCCGAATGATACGAACGCGCCCTCTTCCGCTCCGCCTCATCAATCGACCGTAACCCAGTGCGCAAGGTCGGCCCGAGGGAATCCGCACCCGATTCTCGGGGCTTGACCTGGGGCGATGCACTCGCTCAAAAATTCTCGCTAATTTTCAGCAACAGAGTCGGCGAACTGGACGATAGGTACATCGAGCGCGCGTGGCGACGGGAACTGCCCCCGTCGTCACGCCGCTTGTTCGCCCGCTCGAGCGAGAGGACCTACGTCGATGAGATCGATTCGAAGTGTTTTTGCCTTGATCGTGGCCTTGGTCGCACCACTGCTGGTCGCCGTATCCGGCGGCGGCGCAACGGCATCGGCGGCCTTCGATCCCGCCGCGTTCGACTTCTGGGTCGACTCCCCGACCATGGGACCCATCAAGACCCGCATCCTGCGCGCGGCCGACGGCAATACCGACCGGGTCGTCTACGCCCTGGACGGCATGCGCGCCCGCGAGGACCTCAGCGGCTGGGAAATCGAGACCAACGTGGCCGAGGCCATGGCCGCGGCCAATATCAATGTGGTCATGCCCGTCGGCGGCCAGTCCAGTTGGTACGCCGACTGGAACGCACCCAGCTCATTCCTCGGCATTCCGCCCGGCACCGGCTCCTCCAACACCGGCTCCGGCGCCACCGACATCCTCGGCGGCGGCCCGGGCAAGAGCTACCGCTACACCTGGGAAACCTTCCTCACCAACGACCTACGCTGGGCGCTGCGAGACCGCCTGGGCTTCAACCCGAATCGCAATGGCGTCTTCGGATTGTCCACGGGCGGTTCGGCGGCCCTCACCCTCGCCGCCTACCACCCCGACCAGTTCAGCTTCGCGGGCGCGTTCTCCGGCTACCTCAACAACTCCGCACCCGGCATGCGCGAGGCCATTCGCCTGGGCATGATCGACGCGGGCGGCTACAACGTCGACTCCATGGCCCCGCCCTGGGGCCCCCAATGGCTGCACATGGACCCCTTCGTCTTCGCCCCCAACCTCGTAGCCAACAACACCCGCCTCTACATCTCCGCCGCCAGCGGCCGCCCCACCGCCCAGGACGGCCCCTCCATGGGCACCGTCAACGGCATGGCCCTGGAAGCCCTGGCCCTCGCCAACACCCGAGCCTTCCAAGTCCGCATGGCCACCCTAGGCGCCACCAACGTCACCTACTCCTTCCCGGACTACGGCATCCACGCCTGGAACACCTGGCAAGACGAGGCCTACCGCATGCTCCCCGACCTCTCCGCCAACATCGGCTGAAGACGCGCTGATCCTCCGCGCGGCAGGTGCCGTCGGCGGTGCGAAAGGTGTTCGATTCTCGGTATGACCGAAGACGGCCTATACCAAGACAAACGCCTCACCGCCGACGCCCACGGCCTCACCGTGCGCGCCTACTACTTCCCCACCGCCACCCCGAAACACATCCCCTACGAATCGATCCGCGCGATCCACCGCTACCCCATGACCACCTGGTCCGGCCGAGGCCGCCTCTGGGGCACCTCCGACCCCCGCCTCTGGTTCCCCCTAGACCCCTCCCGCCCCCGCAAAACCCTCGCCTTCGTCCTAGACCTAGGCCGCCGAATCCACCCCGTCCTAACCCCCGACAACCCCACCACCTTCGAATCCACCCTCCACACCCACAACCTCCCCATCACCCACCACGAATCCGCCCACGACCTCAGACGAGAACTCAGCTGACCTACACACCGGCGGAAACCACGACACCGTCCGCCACGAGATTTCCAGTGCCACATACGGTTGCCGAGAACACCTCCTGAACACCCAGGTGAGTGATCTCGGTGATCCGATCCCAGAAGACCTCACTGGTGCAGAGCAGCGCCAGATCTGGAGCGTCCAGGATACGGGCCGCTCGAGCCAAACGGTCACGGCTCGGGGAGTGCTTCCACATGGTGGATCCGCAGAACTGGCTTCCCATCTCGGATTGAAACTGACGATGAGTCATTCCGCGTTTTGAGAGGAGTGCTCGAACCTTGTCCCAGATCTCCTTCGGGACGGTGTCGACATTCGTATTTCGATTCATCAGCTCCAGCTTGGCCAGTGCGGCCTCTCCTGCCACACCGCGGAGGCCGTGCGCGCCGATATTGGTCAGGAAGGTGCACTGGTTCTCCGCGCCATCGACTGTGAGGTGCCAGCAGTCGCGGTAACCGGCCTTTTGAACTCGTTTGATTCGTCCGTGGATCTCGAGGCGGAGCAGTAGATTCGCGACATCGTTGATGAGCCGCAGACTGGTGGAGGCATAGTAGATGCGAGCTTGACGTCCGCGCTCATCCCAACGAATCGAGCCGTCAGTGGCCCACAGATGCCGCAGGAAAATCGCGACGTCTTCAGTCGGCAGCGCGAAAACAGATGCGGGGATGAACTTCTCGTAGCTACGGAGTCCGAAGAGACCAAGCTCGTCAAGCCAGGCTGCGATGGGATTACGTCTTCCGTGGGTAAGGCGATACGGCGCGGGCAGGCGCAGGGTGGTGACCCTGGCTGCCGCGTATTCGTCACGGACTGCAGTGATTCCGAAGTGAGCGGCCGCGGCCGTCACTGCTGCGAGGTTCTCCTCATCGATGCTCGCGTATCGAATCGGCTGGCGTTTGACGCAAGAACCGTCGCCGATCATGTGTGCCAACAGGATTACCTCGGGCGAGGGCATTTCTACGACCTGAACAGGCGCTGGTATCCGTCGGGGAACAGCAATGCGGTCATCGACCGCGAGAGCCGCCAGTTGTCTCCATCCTTCGATGGTGAGCGGGCGTGATTCCGGGACGAGTTCGACCGAACGGCCGGATGCGAGTCGAATTGCCGTGATTTCCCGACTGCCGCAGGGCAGTACGGATTCCAACAGCTGCGGAACGAAGCGCAAACGGTCGTCCAATGACCATACGACGCCCCGTCCATCGCAGGACAGCAACTCTTTCAGAGTCATCGCTGCCCCGCTGTCGGCACGAAAGACTCGGGCCGACTCGGTAAGAACTCCTGGTTCCCGGAGTCCAAAGGGGTTGGTGCGCTTGCCGATCTGCCCATCTGAAGCGTGATTCGCATGCACAGCCCAGACTGTAGATCGAATCTATGTTCGACACGCAGAAATCTGACGGTTTGATCGTTTATCTGCGTGTCGTTGTCGTTGTCGGTAAGCGGATGGCGGGGAGTCGTTCAGCCTCGTGCCATATCGACGAACCGGCTCAAATGGAGTTGGTGGGCGACGGTAATCGTTGCGGTGGGGCCGTTTCGGTGTTTGCCGAGGATGAGGTCGGCTTCGCCGCCGCGTGGATCGTCGCGTTCGAAGGCGTCCGGACGATGGAGGAGGATGACCATGTCGGCATCCTGCTCGAGGCTGTTGTGAACCGAAATGCCTTGGGCCACAAAGTTATGCGTTTCCGCGACGGTTCCATCGTAGACGTCCTGCTCACCCAGGCTGGTAATTTCGACGATACGGTCCCAGCGGACATCGTTGGTCGCGTACATATCGATTCCGGCCTCGTCCAGGACCGCGGCGACACGAGCCAGGCGGGATCGCGTCGGTGAGTGCTTCCCACGCGTGGAGCCGCAGAAGCGCGAGTCGATGGCGGAGCGAATATCTCGGGGGGCGATCTCGTCGGCCGAGAGAAGAGTCCGGACCTTGCTCGCAACCAGGTCGGGAACCGCGTCGGCCTGGACCGTGCGTGCGGCAGGCGCAGGCTCGGACGGAGCATGGCCGTCGAATCCCTGTGCCCCTACCGCTTTCAGGAAGGTCGCCTGGTTGTCCGCGCTGGCGACCTGGATGCGCCACTGAGCGTGACCGGAGGAGGCCTGGGCGAGCTTGATGACGCTGTGCACGCCCAACCGCAGGAGAAGTTGTGCGATGTCGTCGATCAGACGTCGACTTGTCGAGGTGTAGTCGATACGGCCATGGTTGTGCGCATCGTCCCAGCGAATCGATCCGCTTGTCGCCCACAATTGCTTCAGAAAGTCCGCTACCTGATCATTCGGGAGCGAGAAGACACGATCCGCAATCGGCTCGTCACTGTTCGCCGCAGCGTGTGCCAGCCCGACGACGTCGTCGTGAGGCAGTCTCTCGACACCCGAGGGCTCGCGAACGACGCGCGGAACCGCGAGCTGGTCGCCAATGTTCAGCTTCTCCAAGGGGATCCACCCATCCAGCGTCAGGAAGGGGTGATTGCCGGTTGCCTCGACCTGGCGTCCCGAGGCCAGACGGAGCCGGAAGACCTCCTTGCGACCGCTCGGGAAGACTTTCACCATCGGCCGAGCGACCATGCGCATCCGCTCGTCGAGCGACCACACCAGCGGCTGCTCACCGCTGTGTAGCAGCTCGCCGAGGGTGACTTCACTGCCGGTGTCGGCCCGGA
The DNA here is from genome assembly GCF_035818795.1 of Nocardia sp. CDC160. Taxonomy (NCBI): domain Bacteria; kingdom Bacillati; phylum Actinomycetota; class Actinomycetes; order Mycobacteriales; family Nocardiaceae; genus Nocardia; species Nocardia sp. CDC160. Next base: position 1,490,585 of record NZ_JAYKYT010000001.1, read on the forward strand.
GAATTCGCGTGGACGCGGGCAGGCAGCCCGACTCACGGAGGTCGGAGACCATGGGGCGCTTGTCGGTTCGCTGCTCGGGGCCACGGTTCAGCTGCGAGATGGCGATAACCGGAACTTCGAGTTCCTTGGCCAGCAGTTTCAGGCTTCGGGAGAACTCCGAAACTTCCTGCTGACGTGATTCGACCTTCTTGCCCGATGTCATCAGCTGGAGGTAGTCGACGACCACGAGTCGCAAGTCGTGTCGCTGCTTCAGCCGCCGGGCCTTCGCCCGAATCTCCATCATGGTGAGGTTCGGTGAATCGTCCACGAAAAGAGGCGCTTCACTGATCTCACTCATCCGCCGCGCCAGCTTCGTCCAGTCATCATCACTCATACGCCCCGACCGCATATCGCCCAGCTTGATCTTCGCCTCTGCGGATAGCAGACGCATGACGATTTCGGTGCGACTCATTTCGAGCGAGAAGATGACGCTGGCCAATCCGTGTTTGATCGAGCAGCTTCGCATGAAATCCATACCAAGCGTGCTCTTGCCTACGCCGGGTCGGGCCGCGACGATGATCATTTGGCCTGGGTGGAGGCCGTTGGTGATTTCGTCTAGTTCGGTGAAACCGGTTGGTACGCCTAGGGAGATGCCGCCTCGGCTGGCGATGGAGTCGAGTTCGTCCATCGTGGGCTGGAGGATGTCGGTGAGGGGGGCGAAGTCTTCGGAGGAGCGGCGTTCGGTGACGTCGTAGAGTTCGGCCTGGGCTCGGTCCACGACCTCGGCTACGTCTTGGCCGTCGGCGCCCGCGTAGCCGTATTGGACGATGCGGGTTCCGGCCTCCACCAGGCGGCGCAGGATCGCCTTCTCGGCAACGATTTCGGCGTAGTAGCCCGCGTTGGCGGCGGTGGGGACGGTTTGGGTCAGGGTGACCAGGTAGGGGGCGCCGCCGATGCGCTTGAGTTCGCCGCGGCGGTCGAGGGTGGCGGCGACGGTGACCGGGTCGGCTGGCTCGCCGCGGCCGTAGAGGTCGAGGATGGCGTCGTAGACGGCCGCGTGGGCGGGACGGTAAAAGTCGCCGGGGCGGATGACCTCGACCACGTCGGCGATGGCGTCCTTGGACAGCAGCATGCCGCCGAGGACGGACTGTTCGGCGGCCATGTCGTGGGGTGGCTGGCGGCCGAAATCCTCGCCGGGGGCATCGGGATAATCGGCGGGTCCGTGATCCTCGTGGCCGCGATCGTCGACGACTGCCATCGGCTCGACCGTCCTCTCTCCTCGCGCCCGCAACGACGTGCATGACCGTTGTACGCCTGCGCACCGACATGTTCGGGCCGCCACGCGGAGCCGACGCGCCGACATGCGAAGGCGCCGTGGCAAACCGGTGGTGGGAGCGCTGGGAACACGGAGTCGTGCCGTCCCCGGGCTGTGGTCACGACATCGAATGCGAACCTAGGCGACCGGGCGGGCGGCCGCCAAACCGAGCTGTGTACACACCTGTGGATAACGTGGGTATTGTTCACCAACCGTTGTGCACCCCCTGTGGAGAACTTGGGGACAACGGTTGATCCAGTGCCTCGATGCACTGGTAGTGGCCGAATTCTCATTGTGAGTAACTGTGGATCAATTCGATCCGGCGTGTCGCCGGTCGGTAACGTCCGGGCGTGTTGGGTAAACGGACGGTCTCGCACCTGTGACCTGCCACACAACGAGAATGGTTGGTTTGCTGAGCAATCCAAACCCCGGGCGAACGCCGCGGGTCATGCCTGCCGAACCCTCGCGCGCACGGCGACCAGCAACCCACAGCCACCCTCCGGCAAACAAAGAAAATCGGAGGCCACCCCCACAGGGAAGGTGGCCTCCGACGAACCGAATTACTCGGCGGCGGTGACCTGCAGGTCGACCTTGGCGATCACATCCGGGTGCAGGTGCACCACGACACCGTGCTTACCGGTGCTCTTGATGTGGGCCTTCGGCAGCTCGATGCTGCGCTTGTCGACGACCGGGCCACCGGCGGCCTTGATGGCCGAGGCGACATCGGCGGCGGTGACCGAACCGAAGAGCTTGCCGGTGCCCGCGGTCTTGACCGCGAGGGACACGCCGGACAGACCCTCGAGGGCCTGCTTCAGCTCGTTGGCGTGGTCCAGGTCGCGCACGCGGCGGGCGTCCTGCGCCCGGCGAATGCCCTCGACCTGCTTCTGCGCGCCACGGGTGGCCACGATGGCCAGCCCGCGCGGGAGCAGGAAGTTACGGCCGTAGCCGTCCTTGACCTCCACGGTGTCGCCGGGCGCACCGAGGTTGTCGACATCAGCGGTGAGGATCAACTTCATTGCTGTGCCTTCCTTTCTCAGCGAGCGGTGGACACGTAAGGCAGCAGGGCCACCTCACGCGAGTTCTTCACGGCGACAGCGATATCGCGCTGGTGCTGGACGCAGTTGCCGGTCACCCGGCGCGCACGGATCTTGCCGCGGTCGGACACGTACTTGCGCAGCAGCGCGGTGTCCTTGTAGTCGATCTTCGCGCCAGCAGTGTTGTTCTTCTTGCCAGCCTTGTCTTCCTTGCAGAAGGTGCAAGCCTTCTTCTTCAGCACCTTTTCGCGTGCCGGTGCTTTGGCCATGGTCTTTCAACTCCGTAATTTTGGGAATCACCCGTCGGGCGGATTCCGGGGAAAGCCGTTGTCTAGAACGGCGGTTCGTCGTCCATTGGGCCGCCCACGAAGGAGCCGGCCGCGGGGGCACTGCCCCACGGGTCGTCGCCGGCGCTCTGGCCGCCACGACCCCCACCACTGCCACCACCGGAGAAGCCGCCTTGCTGGCCGCCGCCCTGTCCGCCACCGCCGAAGCCGCCGCCACCACCGCCACGGGTGGTCTTGTTGACCTTCGCGGTCGCGTACCGCAGCGAGGGACCCACCTCGTCGACCTCGAGTTCGACGACCGTGCGCTTCTCACCCTCGCGGGTTTCGTAGGAGCGCTGCTTGAGTCGTCCGCTCACGATCACTCGCGAGCCACGGGTCAGGCTCTCGGCGACATTCTCCGCAGCTTCACGCCAGATGTTGCAGCGCAGAAAAAGCGCTTCGCCGTCTTTCCATTCATTGGTATTACGGTCGAACACGCGGGGAGTCGACGCGACCGTGAAGTTCGCGACGGCCGCTCCCGCGGGCGTGAATCGAAGCTCGGGGTCAGCCGTCAGATTGCCGATGACGGTGATGACCGTGTCGCCTTGGGCCATGGTTCCTCCTGCTTTCCGGTGCAGTCCGCAACGCGCTCCATGCATGAGCACGGTTTGCCAGTCAGCCTAGAGATAGGGACCGACGCTTTACGAGCGACGTTGCGGGAGGACTGGACTTACTTCTTGTCGGTACGCAGCACCTTGGTGCGCAGGACCGACTCGTTCAGGCCCAGCTGGCGATCGAGTTCACTCACGGTCTCGGACTTGGCGGTCAGGGTGACGACCGCATAGATGCCCTCGGCCTGCTTGTTGATCTCGTAGGCGAGACGGCGGCGGCCCCAGATGTCGACGTTGTCGACCTTGCCGCCCTCGGCACCGATGACACCGAGCATGGTGTTCAGATTCGGGCCGACGGTGCGCTCGTCCAGGCTCGGATCGAGAATGACCATCACTTCATAATGACGCACGGACCTCATCACCTCCTGTGGACTGTGAACGGCCCACGGACTGTCCGTGGGCAGGAGGGTTCGTTGCGTCAGCAACCCGACAAGGCTACATGAGGCCGCGTGAGCTGCGAAATCGGGTCGGTTCCGAGTTGAACGAGCGGACACGCCGAAGGTCGGCCTAGGGTGGGGCGCATGTCGAACCGACCCGTCGTCCGCGAAATGGTTTCTCGCCGTCGCGATTCGGGTCGATCCATGATCGCGATCACGTCGACGCTCGTGTGCGGCATCACATTGTGGATCGCCTATATGAACAAGGCGCGGTGCGCGGGCGGGACCTTCGAGGAGTCGGGCCGCAGTGCGATCTTCGACGTGATCAAGGATTCGCACGTCTGCTATTCCGATATTCAATACCTGTGGCTGGGCCGCGGGATCAATGAACACGTCTTTCCCTATATAACCGGCGGCATCACCCCGGACGGCCAGTTGACCGGCGGCGCGGTGGAGTACCCGGTGCTGAGTGGGCTGCTCATGTGGATCGGCGGGATCGGTTCGCACAACGACGCGGACTTCCTGTTCCACTCGGCCCTGCTGCTGGCCCCGTTCGCGCTGCTCACCGCCTATCTGCTGGCTCGCATGGCGGGTCCGGCGGCGCTGCTGTGGGCGGCCGGGCCGCCGCTGATCCTCTACGCCTTCCACAATTGGGAACTGCCGGTGGTCGCGACCGCGGTCGCGGCGTTCTATGTGATGACGGTCCTGACCCGGTATTCGCTGCGGGATCGGGCGATCGCCGCGGCGGTATTCCTGGCCATCGGCTTCTGTTTCAAGCTGTATCCGGGAATCTTTCTGCCGCCGTTGCTGATCTACGTGCTGGTCGGTGAACACCCCTTGCGCGAGAAGCGATTCGATGTGCGCGGCGCGCTCATGGTGGCGGCCACCGCCATCGGCACGGTGGTGGCGATCAATCTGCCCTTCGCCCTCGCGGGGTACGACGGGTGGCGGGCGTCGATCACCTTCCAGCAGTTGCGGCAGGCCGATATCACCACCAATTCCATTTGGTATTGGGGTCTGGGCCCGCTGTTCGCCAATACCCGCAGTGGCTACGACACGTTCCAAGACATGGTGTCGGTGGCCTCGCCGACGCTGATCGTGGCGTCCTTCGCGCTGGCGTGCTGGCTGGGGTGGAAGAAGTATCAGCTGTCGGGGATCTATCCGTGGATCGGCGTCAGCGGGGCCATGCTGTGTGGATTCCTGTTGTTCCACAAGGTGCATTCGCCGCAGTACACGCTGTGGCTGATCCCGTTCCTGGTGCTGCTGGAAGTGCCGTGGGGCCTGATCGTCGCCTACCTCATGGCCGACGCCTGCGTCGGCATCGGCGTCTTCCGCTACTTCTATGCCCTGGGCGCGGGCCGCAATGCCGACTTCGAGCAGAACATCGTGCAGATCGGCGTGTGGGGGCGGGCCGCGCTGCTGGCCATCTTCTTCCTGTTGTTCATCGGCGCTCGGGCGCGGTCACACGGTCGCCTGGGTGTTCCGGGCGCGGTAGGCCTTGATCTTGGCTCGGTTTCCGCAGACCGCCATATCGCACCACCGGCGCGAACCGCCGCGTGAGGTGTCGAGGTAGAGGCGCGAGCATTCGCTGCGCCCGCATTCCTTGATGCGTTCCCGGTCCGGGCCGCCGAGCAGTTCGAGGGCCGAGCGGGCGATCGCCGCCAGTGCGGAATCGATTGTCCCGGTACGGGTTACGGTGCCGTCCGGGCGCAGGGTGAGGTCGGGTACCCGATCGGCGGCGTGCCGGTTCACCAGTGCGGCGTCGGCCGCGGCCGGGCCTTCGCCGTGTAGCTCGGCCTGCATGATGCGCCAGGCCGCCTCGCGCAGCGCCTTGGCGCGGTCGAGCGCCCCGGTGCAGTCGGGCGCGGTGTCGAGCACGCCCGCCGCGACCGCCCACTCGCCCAGATCCGCTTCGGTGGCGAGCCGCTCGATGTAGGTCGAGCGCCGTTCCTGCGCGGTGCCGATGAAGTTCAGGGCCAGGTTGCCGCTGACGAACAGGTGCGGATCGCCGGAGATGGACATGCCTCCAATAGTAACCCCCTTGACAGGTTACGCAAGGAGCTGCCACGGTAGTAACTACCTAAAGCGGTTACCGGCAGGAGGAATCATGGACAACCGGCTTCTCGAAGTGGCGGGTCCCCCGGCGCTCATCGTCATGTGGAGCAGCGCCTTCATCGCCGGAATCATCGGCGTCGGCGCGGCGCCGCCCATGCTGGTGCTGTTCGCCCGCTTCGGCATCGCCGCCCTGCTGCTGGTCGCGTATGCCCTTGTGGCACGGGCGGTCTGGCCCCGCGGCCGGGTCCTGGCCCACACCCTGGTGGCCGGATTCCTCATGCAGATGGTGCAGTTCGGCGGCTTCTACTCGGCCATGCACGAGCACGTCACCGCCGCGGTCATCTCACTGGTGCAGGGCCTGAGCCCGATCGTGATCGCGCTCTTCGCAAGCGGCATGGGCGAATCCGTCAGCCGTCGGCAGTGGCTGGGCTTCGGCGTGGGCGGGGTCGGCGTCGGCCTCGCGGTGCTCGATCAGTCCCACTTCTCACTGCCGGGACTGCTGCTGTGCGTGCTCGGTCTGCTCGGTCTGAGCCTGGGCACCGTCTACCAGAAGCGCTTCACCCCGGCCGTCGATCCGCGCGCGGGCACCGCCCTGCACCTGGTGATCAGCGCACCCTTCGCGGGGGTGCTGGCCGCGCTGACCGGCAGCTTCCACATCGCCGATCCGGCCCGCTTCGGCGGTTCCCTGGTCTGGATGGTGCTGATCAACTCCATCGGCGCGTTCCTGCTGCTGAACACCATGATGCTGCGCTGGGACACCAGCCGGGTCAGCCGCTTCTTCTTCGTCATCCCGGCGGTCACCGCGGTCATGGCCTGGCTGTTCATCGATCAGCCGTTGCGCCCGTTGACCATTGCGGGCCTGGGCGTGGGCCTGATCGGCACGGTGCTGGCGTCCCGCCGCGACGCGGCTCAGCCGACGCTGCTGGACCGCTCCAGGTTCACGTCGTCATCGTCGCCGGTCTCCTCGGCCTCGCGCCGATTGCGAATGACGCTGGTGACGAAGGCCGCGCCGATGAACGCCACGCCGACCAAACCGCTGACCACCTCGTTGACGTGAACGCCGATGGTGACGAGCAGGATGACCGCCAGCGCGCCGATGGCCCAGAACGCGCCGTGCTCGAGGTAGACGTACTCCGAGAGCGTGCCCTTGCGCACCAGGTACACCGTGATGGACCGAACGAACATGGCGCCGATCAGGCCCAGGCCCAAGGCGATCAGGATGGGGTCGGAGGTAATGGCGAACGCGCCGATGACCCCGTCGAAGGAGAACGAGGCGTCGAGCACCTCCAGGTACAGGAACAGGAAGAACGCCGCCTTGCCGGTCGCCTTCACAATCCCCGACGGCCCGGCCGCCGCCTCCTCGGCGTGCTCCTCGGCATGGAACAGCGAGCCGAGTCCGTCGACCACGATGTAGGTCATCACGCCGAGAATGCCCGCCAGCAGCACGGTGCCGCGATCATCGTCGGCGGCAATGAATTCCGCCGCCAGCACGATGCCGCCGAGGGTGAGCACCACCGCCAGCATGTCCAGCTTGCCCAGCCGCTGCAGCGGCCGCTCCAGCCAGCCCAGCCAGGTGACCTCGTGCTCCTCGAGAATGAAGTTGAAGAACAGCAGCAGCAGGAACGCGCCGCCGAAGGCCGCGATCTGCGGATGCGCGTCGGTGAGCAGCTTCTCGTAGGAGGGGCTGCCGTCGGGGAAGGTGAGCGCGCCGTCGGCGGGCGGGTTCATGGCCAGGTCGAAGGCGCGGATCGGGCTGAGACCGGCCGTGATCCACACGATGGCCAGCGGAAACACCAGGCGCATACCGAAAACGGCGATGACGACGCCGACGGTGAGGAAGATGCGCTGCCAGAACTCGCTCATCCGCTGCAGGATGCTGGCATTGATGACGGCGTTGTCGAAGGACAGCGACACCTCGAGGACGCCGAGGATGGCGCACAGCACCAGCGCCGTGGGGCCGCCGTACACCAGCGCCGCGATCAGCGCCAAGACGGTGACGACGATGGAGAGGCCGAAAATTCGCACCGCGGTGGGCCTTTCATGAGTGGCGGGTGGGGTGACGGTGGCGGGGGTGAACAGACGAAGAGGGCTCGTGCGACCGAGCCCTCTTCGCGCCGCTAGTTATTCGATTCAGACATTGACGCCGAAGTCGCGGGCGATGCCCGCGAGACCGGAGGCGTAACCCTGGCCGATGGCGCGGAACTTCCACTCACCATTGTTGCGGTAGAGCTCGCCGAACACCATGGCGGTTTCGGTGGAGGCGTCCTCGGTGAGGTCGTAGCGGGCCAGCTCGGCGCCATTGGCGCGGTCCACCACGCGAATGTAGGCATTGCGCACCTGGCCGAAGCTCTGGCCGCGCGAGTCGGCGTCGTAGATCGAGACCGGGAAGAAGATGGATTCGATGGTCGGCGGGGTGTTGGCCAGGTCGATATTGATGACCTCGTCGTCGCCCTCGCCCTCACCGGTGAGGTTGTCGCCGGTGTGCACGATGGTGCCCTCCGGGGACTGCAGGTTGTTGAAGAACACGAAGTGCTTGTCCGACAGCGCCTTCTTGTCGCCGCCGGTGGCGATGGCGCTGGCGTCCAGGTCGAAGTCGGTGCCGGTGGTGGTGCGGACGTCCCAGCCGAGGCCGACGGCCACCTGGGTCAGGTTCGGAGCCTGCTTGGTCAGTGAAACGTTTCCGCCCTTGGACAAACTGACACCCATGGTGGGAATCCTTCCGTTGTAAAGCGTTTGGTGCGTTTCTTGCTCAACGGCGTGTTCCACGTATCGGTTCCGCCGTCTCGACAGTAATGGTTTCCCCAAGTCTTGGGTAGGGAAGGTTCAAGGAGCCTTGCGATTACACCCTGTCACAGGACAGCGTCACACACTGCATCGCGTCGGTCGCCGGGTTCGTCAACGTTCTCCTACCATCGGGGGCGTGGCAGGCCGTCGACGCGGATGGTTCCGGACAACACGGAACACGGAATGGGTGCAGCAGGCCCGGCAGGTCCTGACGACCGCCTTCCTGGATATGGATCAGCGGCAGAGCATTGCCGAGGCCGCCGTCGCCGCATCCGCGGCGCTGTTCCCCGAGCGCGGCATGGCCGCGCGCTGGGATCCGGTGCGCGCCCGCTGCTATGGCGCCTCCGGGGCCTACCTGGCCCTGAATGATCGCCTGGACCAGGCCGAACGCGAGGGCGGCACGATTCCGCAGCCCGAAATCGACGGCGTAATCCGGGGTTTGGCCGACGCCGCGCGCGGGGTGGACGAGTTCTATCGCGGCAATCAGGCGCACCTCGAGCACGCGGTCGCGGTGTACGGCTCGGTGCCGCAACTCGCCGCGCAGGCGCGGGCGCAGGCCCAGCAAGCACGGCAGGCCGTCGAGTCCTCGCCCTACGCCGGGTATCCCTCGATCCGGCAATGCGCGGCCGCCGTGGATGAGGCACTGCTCACACTCGAGGCCGCGGCGGCCGGGGGTGCCGGGGGCGCGATGCGCGAGGCCGCGACCCGGCTCGAGACCGTCACCCGCGAGCTGTCCAGTGCCCTGGAAGCCGCTCCCGGAAAACAGCATTCGGCCACCACCGCCCTGGCCTCCGCGGCCACCCGGCTCGAGGCCGCCCGCAACCGGTTGGACCGGGTGCCCCCGGCCATGTCCGCGCTGCTGCGCGAATTCGCGGCTGCGTCCTCGAACGATTTGGCCAACAATGAGCGTCAAGCCCGGGAGGCCATCGCGGCCGCCGACGCGGAATTGTCGCGCGCCCGGGCGGCCCTGGCCGCCAACGACCCGGAGGACGCGCTCGACCTGACCACCACCGCCCGCGCCCACCTCGCCACCGCCGAGGAGCGCGCCGAGGCCGTCACCGATCGGCTCGCCCTGCTGCGGCAGGTGCGCGAGCAGCCCGCCGAGCGCGCCAAGGCCGTCCGCTTCAAACTGCGTGACGCCCAGATGCTGGCCGTCAACAAAGGCGTGGTCCCGCAATGGGGATCGGTGCTCGACGCCCAAGCCGAACGCCTGGACCGGGCCGCCGCGGGCCTGACCGGACGCCACCCCGACTACTGGGCGTACGTGTCCGAACTCGACGCCATCTCCGCGTTCGTCGCCGGGGTGGTCGAGCGCATGCGAAATACCGACAGATAGACCGAAAGTCAGCAGGAGGACGGCCGCACCGATGACCGCCACGATCACCGGCGAACCCGGCCTCGCCACCGTCTCCCTGCGGAAACGCTTCCCGCTGCGGCATTTCCGGCAGGTGCCCGGCCCCGAGCTGCGGCGGCTGTTCCATCGACTGCCGCAGGCCTTCGGCGGCTCCCGGGATCGGGAACTGCTGGCCATGGCGCTGGGCGCGACGCTGTACGTGCCCGCCACCCGACCCGACCTCACCGCGACCATCACGCGGCGGGCCGAGGGCGGGGTGTGCTCGATGGTCATCGACCTCGAGGACGCGGTGGCCGACCATGCCGTCGAGGCCGGAAAGTGGCAGGCCGTCCGCACTCTCGACGAACTGGCCGACGGCGATGAGGCGCATCCGCTGCTGTTCGTGCGGGTGCGCGATCCCGACAGCGTCGGTGAGATCGCCGCCCGGCTCGGACCGGGGGTGGGCGCGCTCACCGGATTCGTGCTGCCCAAATTCGACACCTCCTGCGCGGCCGACTACCTGCACGCCGTGGCCGCCGCCTCGGAACGCCTCGGCCGCACCGTGTTCGGCATGCCGGTGCTGGAATCGCCGTCGCTGGTCCACCGCGAGACCCGCGATCGCGAGCTGCACCGCATCGGCGAGCTGCTCGCCGCCCATCGCGAACGGGTCCTGGCCGTGCGCATCGGGGCCACCGATATGTGCTCCACCTTCGGGATTCGCCGCGACCGCGACCTCACCATCTACGACGTGCGCGTGGTCTCGGACGTGATCGCCGACATCGTCAACTATCTGGGCCGCGCCGACGGCACCGGCTTCACCATCACCGGACCGGTGTGGGAGTACTTCGCCGACCACGCCCGCATGTTCCGGCCGCTGCTGCGCACCTCACCGTTCGCCGAGATCGACGCCGTGCCGTTCCGGCAGTCGCTGGTCAGCCGGGACCTGGACGGGCTGCTGCGCGAGATAACCCTGGACCGCGCCAATGGGATTCAGGGCAAGACCGTCATCCACCCCTCCCATGTGGCGGTGGTGCACGCGCTGTCGGTGGTGACCCACGAGGAGTACTCCGACGCGCTCGACATTCTGCGCGCCGACTCCGGTGGCGTCGCCGCCTCCGAATACCGCAACAAAATGAACGAAATGCGCCCCCACCGCAGCTGGGCCCACCAGATCACCCTGCGCGCCCGGGTATTCGGCGTCGCCAACCAAGGAGTCTCCTTCGTGGACCTGCTCAAGGCCCTGGTCGAATCATGACCGCCGACCCCGACCTATCCGCGCATACCCGGGGACTCCCCGGTACCACCCACGGAAATCCCCAGACCACACACGGACTTCCCCGGGCTACGGGCAAAATTCCGTGGGCCACACGCGAACTGGGACTTGCCCTTCGCCACGTCGATTCCTCGATTCGCGAACCCGATTGGCGCATAGAGGATCTCGTCGAACCGGGCTTGCGCCGCAACACCCGCCGCGCCCACCTGCTGGTCTCCACGGTCCTCGGCAAACACCTCCCCACCGACCCCCACCGCGTCCTCGACGCGGGCAACCGCCTCGGCGACCTGGTCTCGGAGATCCTCGCCGCGCACCCCGCCGGTGGCATACGGGCGTGCACCCGCGAGGGTGCGGAAGGGGTTGCGCCACAGTCGATTCGTCCCGCGTTCGGCGCGGGAAGACCGGTCACCGCTCGATCCAGCGGCGAGGACGTCGGGCCGAGGCCGAGGCGGTCCGGCGGCCACGCCGTGGTGCTGGGCTTCGCGGAGACCGCGACGGGCCTGGGCCACACCGTCGCGGCCAGGATCGGCGCGCGCCGCTATCTGCACTCCACCCGCCGTGACGTACCGACCGCGCAAACCCTCACCGGATTCGAGGAGGGCCATTCCCACGCCACCTCGCACCTGTTGCAGCCGATGCCCGCGTCGGTGTTCCGCAACGATCTCCCCATGGTGCTGGTAGACGATGAGATATCCACCGGTGCCACAGCTCTGGATGCCATTCGAGCGCTGCACGCGCACACCCCGCGCAGGCACTACATCCTGGCCTCCCTGGTGGACATGCGCACCGAACAGGATCGTCAGACCTTCGAAGCCTTCGCCTGCGACCTCGGCATCCGCATCGATACCGTCAGCCTGGCCAACGGTCGCACGGTGCTCCCGGCCGACCTGACCGAGACGGTCATGGCCACCCTGCCGGAGCCCGAGCTGAACCCGGTCGCCGACCGGCGCGGTAGCTACACCCGCATCGAATTGCCCTGGCCGCGTGAGGTTCCCGAAGGCGGTCGCCATGGCTTCCTGGACACGGACACCCCGGCCTTCGAGGCGGCACTCGAGCGGGCGGTGGTGACGCTGCGCGGCGCGCTGGTTCCCCAACGCCCGATATCTCCCCAGCGCCCGGTGATCGTCCTCGCGCACGAGGAACTCATGTATCTGCCGCTGCGCATCGCGGCGGCCCTGGCGGATCGGGACATTCCTACCCGCTACCAGACCACCACCCGATCCCCCGCCTATGTACTCGACGAGGCCGGATACCCGCTGCGGCGCGGATTCCGTTTCACCGCACCCGAACTCGGTGAGGACGCGCCGCGTTTCCTGTACAACGCGCAGTGGCCGGAGCTCGCTCGGGCGGCACGGCCGAACCCGCCCGCCGGTGACGGCGCCGCCGTCGATGAGTCGTGTGTGGGAGAGAGCGCGGGCGATCCGATCCTGCTCGTGATCGCGGATCGACCCGCAGACACCGAAAGGCTCACCGCGACAGGCGGTCTCATCGATGTGCTGACCGCGTCCGGGGCGGACGTCGTGCTGGCCGTGCTGGACGGCGCGGACCCTCGGGTCCTGGCGCAGACCCGCCGGAGCGCGGGCTCTCCGCCGAACCGGCTCGGCGACGAATCGCCAACCGTCCTGCCGGAGCCGTTGCGTGGGCCCGAGTTCGGGTCGTATGCGCGGAATGAGGTGGCCTGGCTGTTGACCGATCTGTCGGGGGTGGCGCTGGAGGCCGAGGTGGCGGAGCGGGAGCGGCGGATTCAGGCGGGGGTGGCGCATTACGCGGAGTCGTTGCCGGTGGAGTATCAGCCGGATGACGCCTATCGGGAGTTGTTCGAGAAGGTGTTGGCGGAGAGTGCCGAGCGGCTGGCGCTGGCGGTGGCGACGGTGTCGGAGTTGGTGGTCGCCGAACGGGGCGGGGATATCGTGTTGGCGTCGCTGGCGCGGGCGGGGACGCCGGTCGGGGTGCTCATGCGGCGGTGGCTGGCCGGGCGCGGTCTCGAGGTGCCGCACTATGCGGTCTCGATCGTGCGGGATCGGGGGATCGATGCGGTGGCGCTGGATTATCTTGCGCGGCACCATGATCCCGCTCGGGTCGTGTTCGTGGACGGATGGACCGGCAAGGGTGCGATCACCCGGGAGCTTGCCGCGGCGCTGTCGGCGTACGAGGCCGCGGGCGGAGCGCGGTTCGATCCGGAACTCGCGGTGCTCGCCGACCCGGGCGGCTGTGTGCGCACCTTCGGCACCCGCGACGACTTCCTCATCGCGTCGGCCTGTCTGAATTCGACGGTGTCCGGCCTGATTTCGCGCACCGTCCTCAATGACCGGCTGATCGGGCCGGGACAGTTCCACGGCGGCAAGTTCTATCGCGAGCTCGCGGCCGAGGATGTGTCCAACCGTCTGCTCGATGCCGTCAGCGACCGCTTCGACCGGGTGCGCCCGCTGGTGGACGACCAGGTCCGAACCCTGCTGGCCGCCGACCGCACGCCGACCTGGGCGGGCTGGGCGTCGGTGGAGCGGGTGCGCGCCGAATACGGCATCGCCAGCGTGAATTTCGTGAAACCCGGTGTGGGCGAGACGACCCGGGTGCTGCTGCGGCGCGTGCCCTGGCGGGTGCTGGTGCGCGACCCGGAGGCGGGCGAACACGCCCACATTCGGCTGCTGGCCGCGGCACGCGGAGTACCGGTCGAGGTGGTTCCGGATTTGGCGTATGCCTGTATGGGCTTGATCAAGGATGTGAAGGGGTAGCGGTGCGCGGTGTGATGGTGGCGACGGATCTGGACAAGACCGTGATCTACACGCGGTCGTCCTTCGGGCATCCGGAGCCGGAAACGGTGTGCGTGGAACACCATGAGGGGCAACCGCTCTCGTACATGACGGTGACGGCGGCGAAGCGCTTCACCGCGCTCGCGTCGGCGGTGGCGCTGGTCCCGGCCACCACCCGCACCATCGAGCAGTTCCACCGCGTCCGGCTGCCGGGCGGGCCGTGGCCCTACGCCGTCACCAGCAATGGCGGCACCATCCTGCGCAATGGCCTGCCGGATCGGCGCTGGCGCTCCGCGCTGGAGGCCCAGGTGCGCGCCGAGTGCGCCACCCTGGTCGAGGTGCGCGCGGAATTGCGTGCGCGCGTGGACGAATCGTGGGTGCTGCGCCTGCGCGAGGCCGACGACCTGTTCGTGTATCTCGTCGTCGACCCCGCCAAGGTGCCCGACGGCTTCCTCGCCGACTGGGAGGCCTGGTGCCGCCCGCGCGGCTGGTCGGTATCCCAGCAGGGCCGCAAGATCTACACCATGCCCGTTCCGGTGTGCAAAAGCCGTGCGGTGCAGGAGGTTCGACGCCGCATGCTGGAGGCGGGCGAGCTGCACCCCGACGCCCGGCTGCTGGCCGCGGGCGACGGGGCGCTCGACGCCGAACTCCTGCGCGTCGCCGATGCCGCCATCCGCCCGCGCCACGGCGAACTGGAGGAACGGAACTGGACCCATCCGGGCGTGTCCGTCACCGCGGCATCGGGCATCCACGCCGCGGACGAGATCCTCGACTACTTCCTCGGCGTCCGGGCCTGATCAGCGCCAGCCCGCCAGCAGGCGATTCGTCTGCTCGGTCAGGGCGCGCTGCAGGAACGGGCCGAAACTGACTCGCGCCACACCGAGTTCGGCGAAGTAGGCGGGCGACCCCTGATCCGGAATGCCGATGGCGTTCACGGGCAACGGCAGCTGCGAGGTCAGCGTGCGCTGCACCTCGGGCTCGTGGCGGCCGACCGGGTACAGCACGTCCGCACCGGCCTCGGCGGCCAGGCGCAGCCGAGTGAGCGCGCTCTCGAGCCGCTCCTGCGGTGTACCGGTGTCCTGGCGCAGGAAGACATCGGTGCGCGCGTTCACGACCACGTGCACTCCGGTGGCATCCGCGGCGGCGCGCAGCTCGCCGACCAGATCGGCGTGCTCCTGCGGTGTGCGCAGCCGCCCGCCCTCACTGTGCACGGAATCCTCGATATTGAAGCCGACCGCACCTGCCTCGAGCAGGCCCTCGATAATGCGGGACGGCTTCTCCGCGTACCCGGACTCCAGGTCCACCGAAACCGGAATGTCCACGGCCGCCGTGATTTCCCGGACGCGGCCCAGCACCTCGGCGAAGGTCATGCCCTCCTGGTCGGCCTTGCCCATGGAGTCGGCGAGCGGGTGGCTGCCGATGGTGAGGGCCGCGAAACCGGCGTCCCGCACCAACTTCGCGGACCAGGCGTCCCAGACCGTCGGCAGGATCACCGGATTGCCGGGCTGGTGGAGGGTCAGGAAGGTGTGGGCTTTCTCAGCGAGGCTGGTCATACGCTCGATCTTGCCCCGGGCAGTGTTGAGCGGGGAAGGATTTCGCCGCGTATATATCTCACGCGGCGCGGGGGAATAGGTCAGTGACCGTCGATCAGGGCGCGGACCGTGGCGACCGCCTGGGCGGCCTGGGGACCCGTGGCGGTGACTTCCAGTAGCTGGCCGGGCAGGACACCGAGGGTGAGGACACGGGTCAGGCTGTCGGAGGGCACCGGGCCCGCGCCGGTCGTGGCGTTGCGCAGTCGCACGTCCGCGTCGAATTCCCGTAGGGCCGCGACCAATTCGGCGGCCGGGCGGGCATGCAGACCGTGTTCGCCGGATACCTCGAAGGTGTCGGTCACCGAATCATCCACAGGCATCACACCTGTGGACAACTGTGGATCGTTTTCGACCGCGCCGTCAGGGGATTCACCGAGCTGACCGCGCTTGGCCGCCAGCGCGTTCTCGGCTTCGCGCACGACGGTCCTCAGGTCCGCCCCGCCGCCCGCCGCCGCCAGGGCCGACAACAGCCCCTCCACCAGCGGCGCGGCGGAAAGCATTACCTCGATGGGGGATTCGAGCAGATCCAGCGCGGTCTCGGCGGACAGCACCGCGCTACCCAGATCCATGAGCACCAGCACCCCATCACCGGAGTCGGCCTCGGCGATGGCGTCGGCCACCGCGACCGCGTCCGTGCCCAGCTCATTGTCGTGCAGCCCCGCCGCGATCCGGATCGCCACGCCCTGATCGGGCAGCAGTGCGGCGGCCAGCGCCACCGCCGCCTCGGCCAGCGCCCGGCTGTGCGACACCACCACCAGACCGATCATCGGACCGCCTGCCGGGCGGCCCGCACCAGCAGCGCCGCACTGGTCGCGCCCGGATCCTGATGTCCCGCACTGCGTTCCCCGAGATAGGAGGCGCGCCCCTTGCGGGCCACCAGCGGTGTGGTGGCATCGCGCCCCGCCTCGGCGGCCGCGACCGCCGCATCGAGGGCGTCCTGCGCCGAGGCTCCCCCCGCGACCTGCTTGTCGAGCGCGTCCGCCGCCGGGCCGAGCGCGTCCACCATGGTCTTGTCCCCCGGCTCGGCCTTGCCGCGGGCGATCACACCCTCCAGCCCGGCCCGAAAACCGCGCGCGAAATCGGCGATCTCCGCACCGCCGTCGACCGCACCGGCGAAGCGCAGGAAGAACGTCCCGAACAGCGGCCCGCTCGCCCCGCCGACCGTGCGGATCAACACCATGGCGGTCTGCTTGCTCACCTCGGCCGCGGTGCCCGGCGCCGAATCATTCAGTGCCGCAGAATCGTCCAGCGCCGCAACGGCCGCCGCCAGGCCGCGTTGCATATTCGTGCCGTGGTCGGCGTCGCCGATGGCGGCGTCCAGGGCGGTCAGCTCGCTCGCGTGCGCGTCGATCAGCGCGGCGAACTCCCGCACCCACGCCGCCGCGTCCACCGTCGCCATCAGATGCCCCACCGCAGTGCCGGAGTCCGCACCGGCGCGTCCCACAGCGCCGTCAGCTCCTCGTCGAGCCTGGTCAGAGTGATCGAGCAGCCCGCCATCTCGAGCGAGGTGATGTACGGCCCGACCAGGGAGCGCTCGATGTGGATGCCGTGCCCGCGCAGGATGCGCGCCACCTCGTCGAACATCAGATACAGCTCGATGAGTGGTGTGCCGCCCATGCCGTTGACGAAGCACAGCACCCGATCCCCCTGTGCGAAGGGCAGATCCGCGAGAATCGGGTCCAGCAGCATTTCCGCCACATCGCGGGCCGGGGCCAGCGGCACCCGCAGTCGCCCGGGCTCGCCGTGAATGCCGATGCCGATCTCCATCTCCCCGTCGCCCAGTTCGAAGGTCGGATGCCCGACCGCCGGTACCGTGCACGAGGTCAGCGCCATGCCCATGCTGCGCGAATTCGCGTTCACCGCCTCGGCGATGCGCGCCACCTCCGCCAGCGGGCGGCCCGCCTCGGCGGCCGCACCCGCCATCTTCTCCAGGATCACCGTCGCGCCGACACCGCGCCGCCCGGCCGTGTAGAGGCTGTCCTGCACCGCCACATCGTCATTGACCACCACCGACCGCACCTCGGTGCCGGATTCGGCGGCGGCCAGTTCGGCGGCCATCTCGAAATTCATGACGTCGCCGGTGTAGTTCTTCACGATGTGCAACACGCCCGCACCGGCATCCACCGCCGCGGTGGCGGCCTGAATCTGATCGGGCACCGGCGAGGTGAAGATCTCGCCCGGACAGGCGGCGTCGAGCATGCCGAGGCCGACGAATCCGCCGTGCAGCGGTTCGTGCCCGGAACCGCCGCCCGAGACCAGCCCGACCTTGCCCGGCACCGGCGCGTCGGCGCGCACCACCAGGCGCTGTTTCACGTCCACCCGCAGCTCCGGATGCGCCGCGGCCATACCCGCCAGCGCGGCGTCCACCACCTCGGTCGGATCGTTGATGAGCTTCTTCACCGAAATCTCCCCTCGGCAGGCCGGTTAACGCGCGGGCTCCTCCAGTGTGCGGGCCAGTTCGATATCGGTCACCAACTGCACCATGAGATCCCGTAATTCGCAGTCGGGCAGGTGCTCGGCGGCGAACTCGAACGGCTCGGACACATCCAGCCCGCCCTGGGTCGCGGCCAGGATCACCCAGGGAATCCCCACCTCGGCGACCCCGAGCCGCTCCCGGATCAAATCGACGGTGTCGTCCATCAGCCCGTTGCGGGCCGTCACCGCCGCGGTCATCTGCTCGTCGAGCTCGGCCCGGCGCTGTTCCAACAGGCCCGGATCGGAGCTCAACTCCTGTGCGGGCGTGGTGCGCACCGAACCGTCCTCGTAGACCTGGAAGCCCTCGTTCACGCAGATGGTGCCCAGCCTCACCTCGGCCTCGGCCAGTTCGGGCAGGGTGCGCAGACAGTCCAGCACCGCGTCCAGCGCGGCCACCAGCCGGTCGCGAATATCGCGGCGGCGCACCAGCTCCCGGTCGGCGTCCTCCCGCTCGGACAGCACCTGCTCGACCGCGCGGCCGATCTGGAAGGCCATGGCCGTGGACTCCGGGGCCCAGCCGCCGCGCGGCACGTACTCGCCGTCCTTGGGAGTGATGGTGTCCAGGAACGCGTTCACCGCGTCGAGCAGGTCGCGCAGCTGGTCGCGGGACACGGCGGGATGCCGGAAGGCGCTCAAATACTGTTCGTGCGCTTCCCCGGGATCGACCTCACCGTCGCTCACTCCGCCGATACTGCCACGCCCGCCCGCGCGGACCGCTCACCACGGCCCCGTCCCCGTGTCGTCGGATTCTCGTAGAGTGGCGGCGATAGCACCGACAAGCGAAGGGTCGATCTTGTCCGCAGTTTTGGTGAAGGGCCAGAACGGTCCCTTGAGTGTCCATGACCTGGTGATCAGCGTGCAGGTGGCCGCGCCCGCGGATCTGTCCGCGCTGCTGGTGACCGCCTCCGGCAAGGTGCGCTCCGACGCCGATTTCGTCTTCTTCAACCAGCCCTCCGGACCCGGGGTGCAGCTGCGGCCGGGCGCGGCCGGGCAGCCCGCGGTGCTGGCGGTGTCGCTGGCCGCCATTCCCGCTGATATCGAACAACTTCGGGCCGTCATCACCCTGGACGACGCCAATGGCAGCTTCGGGCAGTTGCCCGCGCCGATCGCCACCGTCGCCGATGCCGCCGGAAACGCGTTGTACGAGTACCGGATCGAGGGGTTGAGCACCGAATCCATCGTCATCGCACTGGAGTTGTACCGCCGCCAGGGCGACTGGAAGGTCCGCGCCGTCGGCCAGGGCTACGCGGGCGGCTTCGCCGCCCTGGTCACCGACCACGGCGTCCAGGTCAACGACGCACCCCAACCCGTGCCCCAGCCCGCGCAATACAACCCTGCGCCCACCGGATACCCCGAACCCGCCCCCACCGGATATCCCGCGCCCGCCGACCAGTTCACCTCCGGCACGGGCTATCCCCCGCCGCCCCCGGCTCAGTACGCGCCCACCGGTGGGTATCAGGCTCCGGGACAGTCGTATCCACCGCCGCCGAGCTACCTGCAGCCCGCCGGGTACCCGCCGCCGCCCGGTTACGCGGCCGCGCCGCCGCCGGTTCAGGAGGATCGCGACCTACCCGCTGGCCACGCCGTCAGCCTGGTCAAGGGCCAGCGCATCAACCTGCGCAAGGAGGGCGGGGCGGCGCTGGGCTACGTGAAGATGGGCCTGGGCTGGGATCCGGTCAAGCGCGGCGGCATGTTCGGAAACAAGTCCGTGGACGTGGATCTGGACGCCTCGGTCGTGCTGTTCGCGGGGACCAATCCGGTCGATGTCGTCTACTACGGCAGCCTCAACTCCAAGGACGGCTCCATCCGTCACCAGGGCGACAACCTGACCGGCGAGGGCGAGGGCGACGACGAGGAGATCATGGTCGACCTCACCCGCATCGCGCCTTCGGTGAGCACCCTGGTCTTCATCGTGACCTCCTACAAGGGCCACACCTTCGAGCAGATCGCCAACGCCTACTGCCGCCTGGTCGACAGCACCACCAATGCGGAACTGGCCCGCTACACCCTCGCGGGCGGCATGCCCTTCACCGCCATGGCCATGGCCAAGGTGTATCGCCCGGCGCCGGGCGCGGATTGGAAGCTGGAAGCCCTCGGCGAGGGCTTCCAGGCCAAGCATCCGGGCGAGGCGGTCCCGCAACTGGCCCGGTTCCTCTAGACCGCCGGGTGGCTACGCCACCGGGACCGGGTGCGACTCCGGAACCGGGTGGCGGGGCCGCAAGAACGCCGGGAGCCAAGGGATTTGGGGATCCGGGGCGTGGTTCAGCACCCCGCCGCCCGGATCGTCGATCCCGTCCCGGCGCACCGGATCGTCACCCGGCCGGTAGATCTGCCGGATCACCAGCACGCACAGCGCGATCACGGCCAGATCCCGCAGCACCACCGTGCCGGTGAACCACTGCTCGGGCAGGCCCTTGTGGTCCTGGCCCAGGTAATAGAACATCCGCGGCACCCACACCAGCGCATCGATCGTCATCCACGCCAACAGGATTCGCCGCTGCGGCAGCGCCAGCACCGCCAGCGGCACCAACCACAGCGAATACTGCGGGCTCCACACCTTGTTGGTGAGCAGGAACGCCGCCACCACCAGGAACGCCAACTGCGCCAGGCGCGGTCGCCGCGCCGCGGTCAACCCGATCCAGGCGATGCCCGCGCAGGCCAGGATGAACAGCACCAGCGACACCTGATTCAGCCACACCGGCGTCTGCTGCGGGCCCAACACCCCGTCGAATCCGGGCCAGCCGGTGAACGAGGTGATCACGTTGTAGATCGAATCCGGGTCGGCGTGCCGTTCGGTATTGAGCCGGAAGAACTCTCGCCAGCCGTCCGGATACAGCGCCGCGATGGGCGCGTTCACCGCCAGCCAGGTGACCACCGCCGCGGCGACCGCACCGCCCGCCGCGCGCAGGGGACGGATACCGCCCCAGGCGGATTCGTCCTCGCCGACCCGCTCGGCCCGCAGGCACAGCACCAGGATCGGCCCCAGCAACAGCAGCGGATACAGCTTCGCCGCCCCGCCCAGACCCAGCAGCACACCCGCGAGCACCGGTCGCCGCCGCGCCCACGCCAGCAGCCCGCCCGCCGCGAAAGCCGTTGCCAGCGCGTCGAAATTGGTGAACGCGTGCACCAGCACCAGCGGCGACAGCGCCACCAGCGCGGCATCCCACACCCGGCGACCGGCCAGCAGCGCGGTCGCCCAAATGGTCACCAGCCACGCCAGCGACAGCCCGATGGCCACCACATTGAAGTAGATGACCACCTCGAGGGCGGTGTGCCCGGGCAGCGCGGACAGCTTCCACGCCTTGGCGATTCCCATGGAGGCGTACTGGTAGAGCCCCGACAGCACCGGATACTCCATGTACCGGACCTGCGGCTTGCCGTCGCTGAACTCCACCCACCGCTTCTTGTAGGGGAACGCGCCCTCGTTCAGATGCTCGGCCCCGTACAGCGGCACCGTGTCCGAGTAGCACATGGCGATGTACTGGCGGCCGTTGTTCCAGTCCAGCCCCATCACGCCGTCGGCGTCGGGCCGCTGCTGAATACAGCCCGCCTTGCCGAACCAGCCGAAGGCCAAGAACAGCACCGCGAACGCCATCATGACGCGCATGGGCGTCCAGAAGCGGACCCGGCCGATCACCGCGTGATCGCCCACCGGGCCGCCGATCACATCGCACAGTTGCGCGGTCAGCGTATCGGTGCGACTGGGCTTGTCCCGATCGTCGACCGATCGCAGATCCGCCGCCAGCGGCTCCGGTGACTCGTAGACCATCGCGGAATCACGCTGTGCGCGAGCATCTTCCACCGCTGCCTCCCCCGGCTTCAGCGCGTCACCGGCCGACACGCCAGGGGCGGTCGGCCGGTGCACCAGTTCCTGCTCGATCACGGCAGCAGGCTACCGAGTCGGCCGTGACCCGTTGCCGTTGCCGTTCCCATTGCCGCCACCGCCATTCGGTGACGTGGTCGGTGTCGATCCGTCGGCGGGCGCCACCGGTTGGCCGGACATCGGCCCGCCGTCCTGCGGATTCGCCTGCTGGCTCTGCGGATTCGACTGCCGCTGATTGTTCGGATTGGGCGCCAGACCCGGCACCGGGATGGTGAGGCCCGGCAGGATCTCGACCTGGCTCTGGGTGATCACCGGGGGCAGCACCTGCTGCTCGGTGGTCGGCGCGGGCGTGTACGGCGCGGACCAGGACGGCACGCCCGCCTGACCGCCGATGGTGCCCGGCTTCGGGAAGTTCTCGTTGGGCGTGCCCTTGAGGGCACCGTCCATGGTCGCCTTCCAGATGTCGGCGGGCAGACCCGAACCGTAGATCATGCCGCCGTTCGCGTTTCGCAGCTTCTCACCGTTGTCGGTGCCCACCCAGACCGCGGTGGACAGCGACGGGGTGTAGCCGACCATCCAGGCGTCGCGGTTCTCGTCGGTGTCGCCGAGCTGGTTGGTGCCGGTCTTGGTGGCCGAGAGGCGCCCGCCCGCCAGCTGGTGGTTGCGCGACCACGCCGCGATGGGCTTCATCGCGTCGGTCACGTTGTCCGCCACCGCCGCCGAGACCCGCTGCTCGCCCGCGGGCTCGCCGCGATCCAGCAGCACGGTGCCGTCGGAGGCGACGACCTTCTGCACGAAGTGCGGCGCGTGGTACACGCCCGAGGCGGCCAGGGTGGCGTACGCGGACGCCATGTCCAGCGGGCGCACCTGGTACTGGCCCAGCACGATGCCGTTGTTGGGGCCGGAGCCGTCCTTCTCGGTCAGCGTCTTGCCCACGCCCGGAATGGTGTCCGGGATGCCCAGCTTGTGGGCCATGTCGGCGATCTTCTGCGGGCCGTTGCCCGGCATGTCCAGCTGCATGCGGTAGAAGCTGGTGTTCAGCGAGCGCTTGAGCGCCTCGGCGATGGTGCACATGCCGCACTGCTCGCCCTCGACGTTGGTGATCTTGATGCCGTTCACGGTGACCGGTGAGGAGTCGTAGAGCGTCGAGAGCGGCTTGCCCAGTTCGAGGTTCTCGGCCAGACCGAACACCTTGAACGAAGAGCCCGGCGGCAGACCCTGATTGGCGTAGTCCAGGCCCTGGCCGTCGGAGCCGCCGTAGTAGGCGCGCACCGCGCCGGTCTTCGGATCCACCGACACCGCGGCGGTCCGCAGCTTGTCCGGCTCGCCGTCCATCACCTTGTTGACCGCGTCGACCATCGCCGTCTGCGCCTTGCTGTCGATGGTCGTGGTGATCTGCAGGCCCTCGGTGTTCAGATCGTGTTCGCTGATGCCCGCGGCCTCGAGCTCCTTGAGCACCTGGGTCTTGATCAGGCCCTCCGGGCCCGCGTCCAGGGTCTTGTCCTTCTGTGCCTGCGCGGCCGGAATCACCGCGGGGTACTGCATGTTCGCGCGATCGGCCGCGGACAGATTGCCGCCGTCGACCATGCCGTCCAGCACGTACTTCCAGCGGGCCTGCGCGCCTTCGGGATTCTTCTCCGGATCCAGATTCGACGGCTGCTGAATGGTCGCGGCCAGCACCGCGCCCTCGGCCACCGTCAGATCCGAGACCGGCTTGTTGAAGTACGCCTTGGACGCGGCGTCGATGCCGTAGGCACCGCGGCCGAAGAAGATGGTGTTCAGATACGCGGTCAGGATCTGGTCCTTGGACCACTGCTTGGCCATCTTGGCCGAGATCACCAACTCGCGCAGCTTGCGGCTGAGCGAGTGCTCATTGCCGACCATGGCGTTCTTCACGTACTGCTGCGTGATCGTCGAACCACCACCGGCACTGGTATTGCCGGTCAACTGGCCCACGATGGCGCGGCCGAAGCCCTGGATCGAGAAGCCCGGATTGGTGTAGAACGAGCGGTCTTCCGCGGCGATGACCGCGTTGCGCACGTGCGGCGGAATCTGATCGATGGTCACATCGGTCCGATTGCCTTCCGGCGGAATGACTTTCGCCAGCACCGAGGTGCCGTCGGCCATGAACATGGTGGCCACCTGATTGTTCTTCAGGTCGCCGGGCTGCGGCACGTTGACCGTCGAGTACATGAACAGGAAGCCCGCGCTCGCGACGCCGAGCACCGCGGCCATGCCGAGGTAGATCACGCGGCGGACGAGGCGCCAGACCGAGCGCTTCTTCGGCGCGCCCTTGCGGCCGCCGCCGGAGCTGCCCGATCCACTCGGGCCATTGCCGCCGGGCCGCCGCGGCGGCGGACCGGCCGGATCGCCGGTCTGCGGTCGCCGGGCCGCGGGCTGCCCGCCCGAGGGCGGACGGGTGCGGTCGTCGACGGGCCGCGGCCGGGTGCCCGCGCCCGATCCCGCGCGCACCGCGCGGTCGGAGACGCGCTGGGTGCGGTCGGAGGTGGCCGCCCGGGAGATGTGATTCGGAACCGCCTGTCGCGCGCCGGTATTCACCTTCGCGTCGGAATTGGCGGGATTGGGTAGCTTGCGGGTCGCGTCCGGAGCGCCGGGTCGCTGCGGCGGCGGTACGGGACGTCGAGGGGGCTGACCGCCCTGCGGCATCGGACCGCGCGGCGGCTGGCCACCCGGGCCGCGCGGGGGCAAACCCTGGCCGCGCGGAGCGCCGGGTCCCGCGGGCTGGCGTGCCCCGGGCGGCGGGCCTGCCGGTCGAGGCGGCGGGTAGCCGCCGGGGCCGGGTTGCGAACCGCCACGGGGGCGGCCGCCGTGCGGTCCGTCGTCATAGGGCGATGTCACAGCCTGGCTCTCCAATAACTCTCGATACGGTCCTGTTGCTCTCGGATGCGGTCACGCATGTGCACCGCGGCGGGCACGGGTATACCCACTGGATCAGCAGTCGACGTGGCCTCTCACTCGGCGGCCGTGCGACGGGCGCTGGTGCGACGACGCCCGGTCGGTGCGGGCGCTAGGCCCAGCACATAGGACTGCACCAGATGATTCCAACTGCAGGTCCGGCACACCTCGACCACGTGCACCGAGAACTCCTCACGAGTCTCGGCCAACCGGACCAACTCCTCCGGCGTGCGGGCCGATCCCGCGACGGGCCCGAGCCCGTCACCGTAGACCCACGATACGAGAGTCAACTGCTCTTTCCTGCAGATAGGGCATGTGACCTCGCTCCCCCGCCCGTGGAATTTCGCCGCACGCAACAGGTACGGATTCGCATCGCACACTTCCGCGACGTCCACCCGTCCCGCGTAGACGTCGGCCAGCAGCGACTTACGCCGAAGCGCATAGTCCACTACCTGCCGCTGTATTCGCACGCGACCCAGAGTACTTGCGGCCCCCGACCGCCCGCACTCCCCGAGTCGACTCTCACGAAATCTCCACAAGAGATTGGGGTCCGGGCGCGAGCACTAGGGCCGCTTCGCCCTTGGGCTTTGGGGGTCCGGGGGCTTGGCCCCCGGGACCCTTTCACCTTGGGGGTGTGGGGCGTCAGCCCCACAAACACGCGCCAACTATATCGGCGCGATATAGTTTGGAACTGCATCCATCGGTTAGGTTCTGAACACACGACAGTCAGGAGGTGAAGCCCGTGCTGGAACTGGCAATCCTCGGGCTGCTCCTCGAATCACCGATGCACGGCTACGAGTTGCGCAAGCGACTCACCGGTCTGCTGGGGCCCTTCCGGGCCTTCTCCTACGGGTCGCTGTATCCGACCCTGCGGCGCATGCAGGCCGACGGCCTCATCGCGGAGGAGAGTCCGCAGGGATTGGCCACCCGCCGTGCGCGGCGGGTCTACCAACTGACTGACCCCGGGCGGGAGCGGTTCGCCGAACTGCTCGCCGACACCGGGCCCCAGAACTACACCGACGACGGCTTCGGCGTTCATCTGGCCTTCTTCGGCCGCACCCCCGCGGAAGCGCGGATGCGAATCCTGGAGGGGCGGCGGAGGCAGGTCGAGGAGCGCCGAGAGGGACTGCGGGAAGCGATCAAACGCGCGAGCGGGCAATTGGACCGCTATACCCGTCAGCTCCATCAACTCGGTCTCGAATCAAGCGAGCGCGAAGTGCGCTGGCTCAACGAGTTGATTGCCGCAGAGCAATCGACGAAGGCGGCACCACAGAAAGAGGGAAATATCGGCCATGAGTGACATCAATCAGGCTGGCGGAGCCACCGAAGTTCGCGTGGCCATCGTGGGTGTGGGCAACTGCGCATCCTCCCTGGTTCAGGGCGTGCACTACTACAAGGACGCGGACGCGGATTCCACCGTTCCGGGCCTCATGCACGTCAAGTTCGGCCCGTACCACGTGCGCGACGTGAAGTTCGTCGCCGCGTTCGACGTGGACGCCAAGAAGGTCGGCTTCGATCTCTCCGACGCGATCTTCGCCAGCGAGAACAACACCATCAAGATCTCCGACGTGCCGCCGAGCGACGTCACCGTGCAGCGCGGCCCGACCCTCGACGGCATCGGCAAGTACTACGCCCAGACCATCGAGCTGTCCGACGCCGAGCCGGTCGACGTGGTCAAGGCGCTGAAGGACGCGAAGGTCGACGTCCTCGTCTCCTACCTTCCGGTCGGTTCTGAAGAGGCCGACAAGTTCTACGCGCAGTGCGCCATCGACGCGGGCGTGGCCTTCGTCAACGCGCTGCCGGTGTTCATCGCCTCCGACCCGGTCTGGGCCCAGAAGTTCGTCGACGCGGGCCTGCCCATCGTCGGCGACGACATCAAGTCCCAGGTCGGCGCGACCATCACCCACCGCGTGATGGCCAAGCTGTTCGAGGACCGCGGCGTCGTGCTGGACCGCACCTACCAGCTCAATGTCGGCGGCAACATGGACTTCAAGAACATGCTCGAGCGCGAGCGGCTGGAGTCCAAGAAGGTCTCCAAGACCCAGGCCGTG
The DNA here is from genome assembly GCF_035818795.1 of Nocardia sp. CDC160. NCBI lineage: Bacteria > Bacillati > Actinomycetota > Actinomycetes > Mycobacteriales > Nocardiaceae > Nocardia > Nocardia sp. CDC160. The sequence goes on from NZ_JAYKYT010000001.1 coordinate 1,517,279, forward strand.
ACCTCCAACCTCGAGGGTCCGCTGGCGGGCAAGGTGCACGACCGCAATGTGCACATCGGCCCGTCGGACTACGTCGAGTGGCTCGACGACCGCAAGTGGGCCTACGTCCGGCTCGAGGGTCGCGCCTTCGGCGACGTGCCGCTGAACCTGGAGTACAAGCTCGAGGTGTGGGACTCGCCGAACTCGGCGGGCATCATCATCGACGCGGTGCGCGCGGCCAAGATCGCCAAGGATCGCGGCATCGGCGGGCCGGTCATCCCGGCCTCGGCCTACCTGATGAAGTCCCCGCCGCAGCAGCTCGCGGACGACGTGGCTCGCGCTCAGCTGGAAGCCTTCATCATCGGGGCGGAGTAACAACTCTCGTAGCTCTCAGGGGGCTCCGCCCCCCGAACCCCCGAAACGAAAGGGCGGCATCGCGAATCGCGATGCCGCCCTTTCTCGTTCACGCTCAGTCGAGCGAGACGTACACCTCGACCGAGGTCGGCCCGGTGTAGCGCTCGATCTCCGCGGTGTGGGAGCGGGTGATGGTGCCCGCGTTCTCGGCCTTGGCGACCTTGGCCCACGCTGTGCGCAGCAGGTCGTAAGGCTTGTCCGAGACAACGAATTTCGCGTAGCGGCCCGCGGGGATGCGGGTCATCACGTCTCCGGTGTCCAGGGTGGCGAGGCCCGAAAGCTCATATCCCAGAACGGCTACCGCGTGATCGTTCTGACCGATGTAGGCGGCCACGCGCTCGGCCTTCTTCTCGCGGGCCAGGTAGCGGTCCCAGGTGAAGTTGACCAGGTCGAGGTCGCGGGCGGTGACCTCGCGGCCCGCGAGGGGGATGGTCAGGCCACCGACGAGGAATTCCTCCAGGGTGACGATTTCGAAGTCCACTTCCTGCCCCTACCCCTCGGTGCTCGGATCGAGCGCGACGAAAACCTCCACCGTCCGGTTGTCCGGATAGTGCTCGAAATCCCCGGTGTAGGCGCGCACCAGGGTGCCCGCCGCCTCGAGGTCCCAGACCGTGCGCCAGATCGAGACGATGATGTCGCCGAGATTGTCGCCACTGCGAATGAAGCGGGCGAATTTACCGGCCGGGATACGAGCGAGTACATCGCCCGGCAATAGGTCGTCCAGCTTCTTGCATTCGTAGCCGACGATATGCGTCAGATACGAACCGATCTCGGGTGCGTGATCCACATACGCGGTCGCGGGCGGACCGGGCAGATCGCGTGCCAAATTGCGTTTCCAGGCCTCCTCGACCTTCGAACGGCGCGGCCCTTCGACCGCGAGTGCCGGACTGCGTAGCACCGTTCCGGCTACCAGCGTTTCGTGGCGTTCAACGACATTGAAATCCACCGGCGTCGCCCCTATGTCTCGTGCTGTCTCCGACCCCACCCTGCTCCCAACCCGCATCCTGCCACCGTCCCCCGGAGTCATTGAAGCCGGTAGCGGTCTCCACCATATCCGCGCCCGTCCACGCGTGGGCACAGTAGCCACGAAACATGATCAACAGCGCATCACAGTTCCGCGTCGGCGCTCCCTTATCCGGGAACAGGGATGCTGAGGCCCGGGAAGATTTCTACTTCTTTGGGGGTGGGGGCCGGGGGGATAACCAGCACCGGTTCTTGTTGGGGGGCGGGGGTGCCGGGGTTGAGGATGTCGTAATTGCCGTTGCCGGGGGGCATTCCGGAGATTTGTTCGGGGTTGGGGAATTGGTCCACGGGGGTGTCGGCGAGGGCCGCGTCCATGGTTTGTTTCCAGAGGTCGGCGGGGAGGCCGGAGCCGTAGATGGCCGCGCCGCGGGAGGTCCGGATGGGTTGGGACTGTTCGGTTCCCACCCAGACGGCCGTGGACAGGGACGGGGTGAAGCCGACCATCCAGGCGTCCTTGTTCTGGCCGGTGTCGCCGAGCTGGGTGGTGCCGGTCTTGGCGGCGGCCGGGCGACCGCCCGCGAGATTGTGATTGCCCGAGTAGGCGGCGATGGGCAGCATGGCCTGGGTGACCGTGTCGGCGACCGCGGTCTGAATGCGCTGCTCGGATTTGCGCGGATCCTTGGCGCGGTCGAGCAGCACGTGGCCGTCGCCGGTGATCACCTTCTGCACGAAGTAGGGGGCGCGGTAGGTGCCGGAGGCGGCCAGGGTGGCATACGCCGAGGCCATGTCGATGGGCCGCACCGAGTACGCGCCCAACACGATGGCGGGCAGCGGTGCGGCGCCGTCCTCGGTCAGCGTCTTGCCGGGCACGCCGGGGATCTGGTCCGGGATCCCGGCCTGGTGGGCCGCGTTGGCAATGGCCTTCGGCCCCTCGAACAGGGTTTGGGCCAGGCGGTAGAAGCTGGTGTTGAGCGAGCGCTTGAACGCCTCGGCCAGCGAGCAGGTGCCGCAGGACTCGCCGCCCACGTTCTGGATCTTCTCGCCGTTCACCGTGAGCGGTTCGCTGTCGAGCTTGTAGGACAGCGGGATGCCCTGCTCCAGGGCGGCCACCACCGCGAAAGTCTTGAAGGCCGAACCGGTTTGCAGCGGGGCCTGCGCGAAGTCGAAGCCGATACCGTCGGGTCCGCCGTAGTAGGCGCGCACCGCCCCGGACCGCGGATCGATCGACACCACGGCCGTGCGCAACTCACCCGGCTGCCCGCCCAGCACATTCCCGACGGCGTTCAGCGCGGCCTGCTGCGCCTTGGCGTCGATGGTCGTGATGATCTGCAGCGCACCGGTGTTCAGCTCGTGCTCGCTGATGCCGGAGGCACGCAACTCGCGCAGCACCTGGGTGCGGATCAGGCCCTCGGGACCGCGCGGGGTGCTGTCGTCCACCTCGGTGACGGGCAGGATGGGCGGAAACTGGGTGGCGGCCCGCTCGTTTCGGTTCAGCACACCCATCGAGACCATGCCGTCGAGCACGTACGCCCAACGCGCCTTCAGCTGGTCGAGGTGGTTCTCCGGGTCCAGCAGCGAGGGGGTGCGGATCACCGAGGCCAGCACCGCGCCCTCGGCGAGGGTCAACTCCGGCGGGGTCTTGCCGAAGTAGGCCTTGGCGGCCGCCGCGATGCCGTACGCGCCGCGCCCGTAGTAGATCGTATTGAGGTAGGCGGCGAGGATGTCGTCCTTGCTCCACTCGCGGGCCATCTTGGCGGAGATGATGAGCTCGCGCATCTTCCGGCTGAGCGTGCGCTCCGAACTCAGGAAGGCGTTCTTCACGTATTGCTGGGTGATGGTGGAGCCGCCGCCCGCGTCGTCGCGACCGAGCAGGTTGTCGCGGGCCGCGCGCAGGAACGCCGAGGTGGAATAGCCCGGATTCGTGTAGAAGTTGCGGTCCTCGGCCGAGAGCACCGACAGCCGCACCGGTTCGGGTACGTCGCTCAGCGGCACCGGCACCCGATTGCCTTCCGGCGGAACGACCTTCGCGATGACGCTGTTGCCGTCGGAGGTGAGGATGGTGGCGATCTGATTGGTCTGCACCGCGTTCGGGTCGGGAATCTCGGCGCTCCAGTAGGCGATGCCCATGAGTGTGGTCGGCATGACCACCAGCACCAGGAACAGCGCCAGCAGCAGCCGTCGGATCCGCTGGCCGCGGGTGCGGCGCGGACGCAGCCCCGGCTCGGCCGACTTCGCCCGCTTGGGCGGCTTGGCCCGGCGGCGCGGGCGGCTGTGGGAGGCACCCGCCTGCCTGCGCGACGCCGCGGTCGCCAGCTCGCTCCACCCTGCCGAGTTGGCGTACGGGGCCGGTTGGCCACGGCGCCGCTTGCGGGACGAGCTCACGAGCATCTCCTTCCGGAGCGTCGACAAAGCTGGTGTCGGGTGACGCCGTGGACGATCACGGCGCGACCCATGCTAATCGACGTTGCCGGGCGTCCCTAGGACTTCACGCCGCCCGCGGTGAGGCCGGAGATGATGCGGCGCTGGAACAGCAACACCATGATCACCAGTGGAATGGTGACGATGGTGCCCGCCGCCATGATGGCGGTGTAGGGCTGCACCAGCGGGTTGTTGCCGGAGAAGCGGGCGACCGCGACCGTCACCGGCTCGGTCTTGTCGCTGGAAAGCAGTCGCGCCAGCAGGTATTCGTTGACCGCCGCGATGAAGGCCAGGATGGCGGTGGTGAACACCGCCGGGGCCGCCAACGGCAGCATGACCAGCCGGAAGGCCTGGAATCGCGACGCGCCGTCGATGCGCGCGGCCTCCTCGAGCTCCCACGGGAGTTCGGTGAAGAACGAGGCCAGGATGTAGACGGTCATGGGCAGCACGAACGAGATGTTCGGAATGATCATGGCCTGGTAGTGGCCGATCCAGCCGAGGTCGGTGAACAGCTGGAACAGCGGGGTCACCAGCACCACCACGGGGAACATGGAGGCGGACAGGATGAGTCCGGACACCACGTACTTGCCCTTGAAGGTGAGCCGCGCCAGCGCGTAGGCGGCCATGATGCCGATCAGCAGCGCCACCACCGTGGTGGCCAGGCCGATGATCACGCTATTGCCCAGTGCCCGGCCGAAGTCGTTGCCGCGGCTGGTGTCGAAGGCGTTGCGGAAGTTCTCCATCGTCACGTGGGTGGGCCACGGGGTGTTGTCGAAGGTGTACTCCGGGTCGCGCAGCGCGGTCACGACCATCCAGTAGAACGGGCCCAGCCCCCACACCAGCACGATCAGCGCGCCGAGGTAGACGCGGCCGGAGGTGAGCCGCTTTCCCAGCGGAACCGATTGGCGGACGGGCTTTTTCGTGGTCTCGACGACAGTGGTGCGCCCGCCCGTCGCCCCGCCACCACCCCTGACCGAATCGCTACGCGATGCTTTATTCATCAGTGCGCCTCCCGCTGTGCTTCCTGGGTGCGAACGGCGTTGGCGCCCAGGACCTTCACCAGGAAGAAGGCCACCATGAAGATGAGCAGGAAGGTGATCACCGACAGGGCCGAGGCGCTGTTGGGGCCCTGACGCACCTGATCCACCACCAGCATGGAGATGGTGCGGGTGGCCGGGTTGGACTGGGTCATGATCGCGGGCAGGTCGTACATGCGCAGCGCGTCCATGGTGCGGAACAGGATCGCCACCAGCAGAGCGGGTTTCAGCAGCGGCATGGTGATGTGCCAGAAGCGCTGCCACGCGGACGCGCCGTCCACGCGCGCGGCCTCGTACACGTCCTCCGGAATCACCTGCAGCCCAGCGAGAATCAGCAGCGCCATGAACGGGGTGGTCTTCCACACGTCGGCGGCGATGACCGCGAAGCGGGCGGGCCACGGGTCGGCGGTCCACAGGATGTGAGTGCCGAGGACCCGGTTGACCACGCCGTCGTACTGGAACATGAACTCCCACAACCGCGCCGTGACGGCGGTGGGAATGGCCCACGGGATGAGCACGGCCGCGCGCAGCAGGGCGCGGCCCTTGAAGGTCTTGCCCATGATGACGGCCATGCCCAGGCCGATGGTGGCCTCGAGCGCCACCGTCGCCAGCGTGAACAGCAGGGTGACGCCGATGGCGGTCCAGAACTGGGAGCCCAGATTGCCGGTCGGGCAGTCGACGGTCTCGCCGAGCCCATTGGTGCACTGCTGCAGCAGCCAGTGCGTGTAGTTGCTGAATCCGGCCCCGCCGCCCTCGACGAACATGCCGGTGGACTTGTCCAGGCCGGAGTCCTTCTGGAAGGACATGATCACGGCCCGGACCACCGGGTAGCCGACCACCACGGCCAGTGCGAGCAGCACCGGCGTGACGAACAACCAGGCCCGAGCCGAAACGCCCAGCGGCTTGCGCGCGCGTTTCGGCCTTTGGCCTTGGGGTGCTTGGGATTTCACGATCGACTCCGTGCGGTCGGGCGACGCGACATCGGTCGCTCCCGAAGGACGTGACACCTTATCTCTTCTCCTACGGGACCAACTCGTCGTCGAGCACGCCCTACGATCCGGCGGTCTCGATGCCCTTCTGCATGCCAGCGATGGCGTCGTCGACCGACTTGTTTCCGGTCAACGCAGCATAGGCGTTGTCCTGGATGGCCTTCGACACCGCCGGGTAGAACGGGGTGACCGGACGCGGCACCGCGGAGGCGATGGAATCCTTGAGCGCGGGCAGGTACGGCATCTTGGCGATCAGGGCCGGATCGTCGTACACCGAGGCGCGGACCGACGGCAGCGCGCCCGAGGCCACGATGTGCTGGGCGTCCTCGCTGATCAGGAAGCGCAGGAAGTCCAGCGCGGTGGCCTTGTTCTTGGAGTACGCGCTGATGGCCGCGTTGTAGCCACCCAGGGTCGAGGCGCCGATGCCGTCCTTGCCGGGCAGCGGGGCGACCCCGAACTTGTCCTTCACCGCGGAGGCGTCGGAACCGGCGTCACCGTAGGACGACGGCCAGCCGCGCATGAACAGGAGCTTGCCGCTGACGAAGGCGGTCTGCGACTCCGGCTCCTTGAAGGAGATGGCCTCCTTCGGGATGTCACCGTTCTTGTAAGCGTCGACCAGGGTCTGCAGACCGGCCTTGGCCTGCGGGCTGTTCACGGTCGGGGTCTTGCCGTCGGGGCCGACGAAGCTGCCGCCGAAGGCATTGATGACCTCGGCGGTGTTCACGGTCAGACCCTCGTAGGGCGCGAATTGCCCGGCGTAGCAGCCGATTCCGGCCTCCTTGGCCTTCGGGCAGTCGTTGAGCAGCTCGGCCCAGGTCTTGGGCGGCTCGTTCACCAGATCCTTGCGGTAGAACAACAAGCCGCCGTTGGTGTTCCGCGGGGCCGCGTAAAGGGTGCCGTTGTAGGTGGCCGAGGCGACCGGCGGCGAGAGCAGGGTGGAGGTGTCGATCGCGAAGGAGTCCTTCAGCGGCTGGATCCAGCCCTTGGCCGCGAACTCCGCGGTCCACGGCACGTCCAGGGCGACCACGTCGTAGTCCGAGGCCTTGGCCTGCATGTGCTGCTTGAGGTCGTCGTACTGCTGGGAGGCGTCGTTGGACTGCTCCTTGAACGTCACCTTCTCGTCCGGGTGGGCGGCGTTCCAGCGCTCGATGAGCTGCTTGACCGCGCCGGTCTCGGTGGTGTCCTTGCCCTCGACATAGGTGATCGGGCCACGGCCGGTGAGGTTCTCGGCGGTGGGGTTGGAGCCGCTCGAGCTGCTGGAGCAGCCGCTGGCGAAGGTCGCCGTCAGCAATGCCGCCGACGTCACGGCCATGACGGCGCGCGGCACCAGCGTCGATCGTAGGGACGACATGTTCTTCAAAGCCATCGCGGATACTCCAGGGTCGAGACGTGAGCGGCGGCACACCCAGCCGGTTGCACAAGGGAAGATACATGGTGGACGTTCCGCGCGCGGGGACTACCTGATCACGCGCGCGTGACCACGGGCTCGGCGATGCCGCTAGGCTGTGTCGCGATGTCTTCTCAGGACAAGATGCTCACCCGAATCGGCGGACTGCTGCGACAGGCCGAATCGACCGACAACGAGCACGAGGCCGAGGCGTTCCTCGCCGCCGCGCAGCGGCTGGCCACCGGCTCGTCGGTGGATCTGGCGGTGGCGCGGGCACATATCGCCAATCGCGAGCGGCGGCCCACGCCGACGCAGCGGGTGATTCCCATCGGCGAGGCCGGAAAGCGCGGGCTGCGAACGTATGTGCAGCTGTTCGTGGCCATTGCCGCGGCCAATGACGTGCGCTGCGATGTGGCCCGATCCTCGACCACGGTGTACGCCTACGGATTCGACACCGATATCGACACCTGCGAGGCGCTCTACACCAGCCTGCTGATCCAGATGGTGAAGGCCTCCGACCACTACATCAAATCCGGTGCGTACAAGGGCGCGACGGCCGAGAAGATCGTCGTCGAACGCCGCTACGGGCGGACCTACCATCGCCCGGTCGAGGTGCCGGTGGCGGCGGTGACGGCGCGGCTGAACTTTCAGATGGCCTTCGCCTCCCGCATCGGGCGGCGGTTGGCGCAGGTGAAGGCGGATGTGGAGACCGAAGCCGTCAAGGCCGACGCGGCCGAATCCGCGCCCACCGGAACGGCTCTCGCCCTGCGGAACAAGGAGCTGGAACTCACCGACTTCTACTCCCGCACCTCCGAGGCACGCGGGACGTGGCAGGGGCCGCAGGCCTCGGCCGGGTATTCGGCGGCGGCCCGGCGGGCCGGGGATCGCGCGGGCAAGGCCGCGCGACTGGGCAATTCGCCGGAGCTGGGTGGCGTGCGCGGGCAGCTGCCGCGCGGTTCGGGCGAATAGCGGTCGCGCGCATGGCGGTGCGGGATGCACAGCGGTCCCAGGTGTACGACGCCGAGGGGCTGGTGCGCGGAATGTTCGATCGCGCCGACGAATTCGGTGCGCGGACGGTGGAGCTGCACGGCTCGCACCTCACGCTGCCGATCGAGCGGCGGTTCGCGTCGGTGGAATCGGTGCAGACGTATGTGGATCGGGTGCTGGCGCTGAATTGGGTGCTCGCGCAATGGGATCGGGCGAAGGTCGCGGTCACCGTGCGGACGCGTTCCGGGGCGAAGGCGGCCCACTACGAGTCCGACGGGGCGGTGCTGGCGGTGCCCCTGCATACCGGTGGAACCGCTTGGGCGCTACGGGAATTGGTGATTCTGCACGAGCTCGCCCATCATCTCGAGCCCGAGCTGGCCGACGTCGCGCCGCACGGACCCGAATTCTGTGCCCGCTACCTCGAGCTGGTGGACGGTGTCATCGGGCCCGAGGCGGCATTGCTGCTGCGCACCACCATGTATTCGTGCGGAGTGCGTATCTCCTGATCAGGGCAGGAGTTCGCGGACCCGCGCGAGGCGCTGTCGCCACCACCGCGTGCGTTCCGGATCGGGATGGCGGTAGCGGTCGAGCAATTCGGGGTCCGGTGTCGGCGCGGTGCGGGGGACCAGGAGATAGCCGTCGACCGGGCGCAGCGGTTCGGTCACCACATCGCCGGTGAGCAGGGACAACGTGTCCAGGCCGCAGGCGAAGTCGAGATGGGGGAGTGCCCCGGCGAGGGCGACCTGGGCCGCCAGGCCGACGCTGGTCTCCAGCGCGGAGGACACCAGGCACGGCAGCCCGGCCGCCGCCGCGACCTCCAGCGCGCGCCGGACCCCGCCCAGCGGAGTGCATTTCAGCACCGCCACGTCGGCCGCCCCGGCCACCGCCACCCGCAGCGGGTCCTCGGCTCTGCGGATCGATTCGTCCGCGGCGATGCGCACGCTCACCCGCTCGCGCACCGCGGCGAGCTCCTCGATCGTGCGGCAGGGCTGCTCGACGTACTCCAAACCGCCTGCGGCCCGGTCGATTCGCTCGATCTGGGCGACCGCGGTGTCCACGTCCCACACGCCGTTGGCGTCGACGCGCACCGCGCCGTCCGGCCCCAGCGCGTCGCGTACCGCCGCCACCCGCTCCAGATCCTCGCCCAGCGAGTCCGGATGGTCCGCGACCTTCACCTTGGCCGTGCGGCAGCCGGACTCGGCCACGATCTCGTGCGCCCGCTCCGGCCCGACCGCGGGCACGATGCAGTTCACCGGGATCCGATCCCGTACCGGCGCAGGCCATCCCGCGCTCGCCTGCTCCACCGCCGTGGCCAGCCACGCCGCCGCCTCCCGATCCTCGTACTCGGGAAACGGGCAGAACTCGCCCCAGCCGTTCGGCCCGGGAATCAGCATCCCCTCGCGCACGGTGATCCCCCGGAATCGGGTCCGCATGGGAATCGCGTAGACCACCGCCGACTCGAAATCCACCGCATCGCCGTCGCTCACGTTCACGCACCCTACCCACCGCGCGATTCCGTAAGAGGTGGCGGCGCGGCCCGGGCGCGGTCACAATCCGAAGGAGTCGATCGTCGGCTTCGCACACCTGCGCCTTGGGGGAGACCGCAACCATGAACCCGCCCAACCCGCCCCGCCGCCCCGACGCGGACCACGGGCCGGTTTCCAGTCCCGGCTTCCGCCCGCTACCTCCGCGCGACACCGACGGCAACGAGCGCCCCGCCCCACCGCCCAGGGACGGACGGCAGCCCGGTGGCGCTGCGCCGCAACGTAATCCGAATCCGGCGGGGCAGCGGGGTCCGATGGGCGCGGGAGCTCAGCGGCCCGCGGGCCCACCGCGACCCCAGTCGGGCGGACCGGTCGGTTCCCCTGACCATGAGGATCTGGCCGGAGCGGCGGGGCCGACGCTGCCCGGGGGTGGTCGCCAGGCCCCGCCACCTCCGGCCCCACCGCAGCCGCCCGGAGCGCGTCCGCCCGGGGAGGATCCGGCAACAGCTGGACCGACCATGCCCAAGGGCGGTCGGCAGGTCCCGCCGCGGCCCCTTCCGCCGCAGCCGCCCGCCGGTCCTCCGGGTGCGCCCGGTGGGCAGCGGCCCGGTCCGATCGACCCGGCCGGTCCCACCCTCCCGAAGGGCGGTCGGCAGGCCCCGTCCGCACCGGTTCCCCCGGCCGCGCCCGGAACCCCCGGCGGCCCACCGCGTTTCGGCGGTCCGGCCCGTTCGCCGGATCCATGGGGCCCCGGCGGCCCCGGCCCCGCCCCGGCCGCGCCGCAGGCGGTTGCGCCGGGACCGGTCTCGGGTGAGGACGATCTGACCATGCCGGGCACCCGTCCGCCGGGCGAGGCGGCCGCGGCGGTGCCCGGCGGGCCAGCTCGTAAGCCGGTGCGCCGCAAGGATGTTCTGATTTCCGCGGTGCTGTATCTGGTGGGCGTGGCCGTCGCGTTCGGCTGGGCCTATGACCTGTTCGCGAAGCTGTTCGACCTCGTCCACAACCGCTGCACCCTGCAGAAGACCGATTTCTCGGTGAAGTGCGCGGTGATTCGTCCGCCCGCCTCGGCCCTGTGGGGCCTGCTGATCGGCGGTGGCGGCATGTTCCTGGCCCTGGTCGGGGCCTTGGTGCTGGCGGCGGTGGCGGCCATGACGGGTCGACGGGCCTGGCTCTGGCCCGCGATCGCCGTGCCGCTCATCGCCATTGCCGGTGGGGCCGGACATGTGCTGGTGGCCACCGCCATCAACTGATCAGAGGCGTTCGTAGATAGTGGCGTTGGCCAGACCGCCCGCCTCGCACATGGTTTGGAGGCCGTAGCGGGCGCCGCGGTCGTGCATGGCGTGGACCAGCGTGGTGGCCAGGCGGGCACCCGAGGCACCCAGCGGGTGGCCCAGGGCGATGGCGCCGCCGTTGACGTTCACCTTGGAGAGGTCCGCTCCGGTTTCCTGCGCCCAGGCCAGCACCACCGAGGAGAACGCCTCGTTGACCTCGAACAGGTCGATGTCGGAGAGCTCGAGTCCGGCGCGCCGCAGGACCTTTCGGGTCGCGGGGATCACCGCGGTGAGCATGAACAGCGGATCGTCGCCCGCGACCGCGAAGCTGTGCAGGCGGGCGAGCGGACGCAGGCCGAGCTGGGCGGCGCGCTCGCTGGTCATGATCAGGGTGGCGGCGGTGCCGTCATTGATGGGACTGGAATTGGCGGCGGTGATATTCCAGCCGATCTGCGGGAACCGGGCCGCCATCTCCTCGCTGTAGAAGGCCGGGCGGAGCGCGCCCAGGGTTTCCAGGGTGCTGCCGAGTCGGATGCCCTCGTCCTCGGTCAGCCCGCCGAAGGGACTGAGCTGGGCCTCGAACGCGCCGTTCTTGGTTGCGGCGGCGGCCTTTTCGTGGCTGGCCAGGGCGAACTCGTCGAGCTGGGAGCGGCTCAGCCCCCGTTTGGCGGCAATCAGTTCGGCGCTGATGCCCTGCGGAACCAGACCCTCGGGGTAGCGTTCGGCAAAGCCCACACCGGAGATGTCCTCGGCCCCGACCAGGTTGGCCCCCATGGGAACCCGGCTCATGGACTCCACGCCCGCGGCGACCACGATGTCGTAGGCCCCGGCGATGACGCCCTGGGCGGCGAAGTGAATGGCCTGCTGGCTGCTGCCGCACTGGCGATCCACGGTGGTGGCCGGAACCGACTCGGGGTATCCGGCGGCCAGGGCCGCGCGGCGGGTGAGGTTGGAGCCCTGCTCGCCGACCTGGGTGACCACGCCGCCGATCACATCGTCGATCAGCGCCGGGTCGATCTCGGTGCGGCGCACCACCTCTCGCAGGCTGTGGGCCAGCAGGTCGGCGGGATGGACGCCGTGCAGAGCGCCGGTCGCCTTCCCCTTGCCGATCGGTGTGCGGACCGCTTCGACGATGACTGCGTCTCTCATGACGTTCCTCTCGACATCTAGCTTCATCGCTATAAAGTCAGGTTAGAACCTGGCCATAGTGAGGGCAAGTCAGCATCTGTATGATGTACGCCATGTCGGCAGTGATGGAAGGAAAGCTCAGCGATCTGAGCGCGTGGAAGCCCGAGGGGTGCTCGATCGCCAAGGCGGTGGAGATCATCGGGACACGTTCGGCGATCCTCATCCTGCGCGAGGCCTACTACGGCACGACCAGGTTCGACGGGTTCGCCGCGCGCGTGGGGATCACCGACGCGGCCGCCTCGACGGCGCTGCGCAAACTCGTGGACGCCGGGCTGCTGGAGAAGCGGCCGTATCAGGAAGAGGGCAAGCGCACCCGGCACGAATACGTCCTCACCCAGATGGGTGAGGACGCGCTGCCGGTGATCATCGCGCTGTGGCAGTGGGGCGACAAGTATCTCCAGAACGGGCTCGCGCCCCTGGAGCGGCTCGAGGACACGACCGGCGAACCGGTGCGTGTCGAGTTACGCAGCGCCTCGGGAAACAAAGTGCCCCTGGAGAATTTGCGAGTCCGCGTGAACGACGAATGGCGGCGGAAGCACCGCCGCCCCCGCACCCCCGAATAAGGGGGCTCGGGGGCTTGGCCCCCGAAACCCCTTGGAACCGACCGGAGGTCAGTTCAGACGGCGGCCGTCCTCCGGGTGGAAGAAGTAGGTGTGCTCCGCGTCCGCCACCAGCGCCAGGCGGGTGCCCTTGGCGGGCGGGTTGCGCCAATCCGCGCGCGCCACAATGATTTCCCCGTCACCGAGGGTGCGGCCGTAGATGTAGGCGTCGGAGCCGAGTTCCTCGACCACATCCACCTCCATGGCGATGCCCGCACCGTCGCCGACCGGCTCCAGGTGCTCGGGCCGCACGCCGACCACCACGCGCTCCCCGGTGGCCGCCGCCACGGACCGCGGCAGCGGCACCGGGCAACCACCCAGGGTCACACTGCCATTGCCGACCGGCAGGGTGAACAGATTCATGGCCGGTGAACCCATGAAGCCCGCGACGAACAGGTTGGCCGGGTTCCGGTACAGATCGCGCGGCGAGGCGCACTGCTGCAGCAGCCCGTCCTTCAACACCGCCACCCGGTCGCCCATGGTCATGGCCTCGACCTGGTCGTGGGTGACGTAGACGGTGGTGGTGCCGAGCCGCCGCTGCAGCTGGGCGATCTGGGTGCGGGTCTGCACGCGCAGCTTGGCGTCCAGGTTCGACAGCGGCTCGTCCATCAGGAACACCTGCGGCTGGCGCACGATCGCGCGGCCCATGGCGACACGCTGCCGCTGACCGCCGGACAGCGCCTTGGGCTTGCGGTCCAGGTACGGCTCCAGATCGAGCAGCTTGGCCGCCTCGAGCACGCGCTGTTGCCGCTCCTCTTTGGACACCTTGGCCATCTTCAGCGCGAAGCCCATGTTCTCGGCCACGCTCATGTGCGGGTAGAGCGCGTAGTTCTGGAACACCATGGCGATATCGCGTTCCTTGGGCTCGGCGTTCGTGACGTCCTTGTCCCCGATGAGGATTCGGCCGTCGCTCACCTCCTCCAGACCCGCCAGCATGCGCAGCGAGGTGGATTTGCCACAGCCGGACGGACCGACGAGAACCAGGAATTCGCCATCGGCGATCTCCAGGTTCAGCGCGTCGACCGCGGGCTTGTTCGCGCCCGGGTAGAGCCGGGTGGCCTGGTCGAAAGTCACCGTTGCCACGGTTTAACACTTCCCTTCACCGGCAGGAACGTGCCGGACGATCCGTTGTAGAGGGGTGGACCCAACTCTCGGGGACTCTCAGGGGCTTCGCCCCCGAACCCCCAAAAGCAAGGTTCCGCGCCTGATCGTATGCGGACGGGAATGGAACCATCCCGGTAGCCTCGAAGCTGATCTCCGACCGGCAATCAGGAGTACGTCATGAGCCGACCTGTTCGTATCGGTGTTCAACTCCAGCCCCAGCACGCGCCCGATTACGGATTGATCAGGGACGCGGTGCGGCGATGTGAGGACGCCGGGGTGGACATCGTCTTCAACTGGGACCACTTCTATCCGCTCTACGGGGATCCCGAGGGCGCGCATTTCGAATGCTGGACCATGCTGGGCGCGATCGCCGAGCAGACCGAGCGGGTGGAGATCGGGGCACTGGTCACCGGCGGCGGATATCGGAATCCGGACCTGCTCGCGGACATGGCCCGCACCGTGGACCACATCAGCAATGGGCGGTTGATTCTCGGCATCGGGGCGGGCTGGTTCCAGAAGGACTACGACCAGTACGGGTACGAATTCGGTACGGCCGGAAGCCGTCTCGCGGGGCTGAAGGACGCCATGGCCCGCATTACCGACCGCCTGGCCAAGCTGAACCCGCAGCCGGTGCGCGATATCCCCATTCTCATCGGCGGTGGTGGCGAGAAGAAGACGCTGCGGCTGGTCGCCCAGTACGCGGACATCTGGCACAGCTTCTCCGATCTCGACGTGCTGAAGCGCAAGATCGGGATTCTGGGCGAGCACTGCGCCGAGGTCGGCACCGATGCCTCGGCCATCGCCAAGTCGGTGGCGTGGCCGGGCGCCGATCAGGTGGATGCCTACGCCGACGCGGGCGTCACGCTGTTCACGGTGGGCACGGGCGGACCCGACTACGACATCAGCCGGATTCTGGAGGCGGTCGCCTGGCGCGACCGGCGTAACCAGGCCTGAAGCTGCCTGGCGAACCACCCCCACTAGGGTGGTTTGTCATGGTTTCCTTGCGCCCGGCCGCGCCTGCGCGTCAGTGGCTCGCACTAGCGGGAGTTTTGCTGATCGGCCTGCTCGGCACCGTCACCCTCGGTGCGGGCGGGGCCTCGGCCGACGACCGCGACCTGTGTTCGCCGCCCGGCCTCTCCGCGGCCAGCGCCGCCCCGACCAATCTGGCGTCGGGGCAGCAGAATCCGGCCGCGGACCGGTTCACCACCGCCACCACCGAGCCGCTCGACAAGGTCGATATCGGCGCGCTGGGCCTGCTCACGCCCGGCAAGCTGAGCGTCGGCACGCTCTCGGACGCGCCGCCGAGCATCTGTGTCAATTCCAAGGGTGTGTTCACCGGCTTCGACAATGAGCTGTTGAAGGCCGTCGGCGCCAAGCTCGGTCTGCAGGTGGAGTTCACCGGCACCGAATTCGCGGGCCTGCTGGCCCAGGTCGCCAATGGCCGCTTCGATATCGGCTCGTCGAGCATCACCACCACCGATGCGCGCAGGCAACTGGTCGACTTCACCAACGGCTACGACTTCGGCTATTTCTCGCTGGTGGTGCCGAACGGCAGTGCCATCAAAGGCTTCTCGGATCTGCATCGCGGCAATCGCGTCGGCGTCGTGCAGGGCACCGTGCAGGACGAGTACGTGGTCAATGAGCTGCACCTGGATCCGGTGAAGTTCCCCGACTACAACACCGCCTACGCCAATCTGAAGTCCGGGCAGATCGACGCCTGGGTCGCGCCCTCGCAGCAGGCCATCGGCGCGATCAAGCCGGGCGATCCGACCTCGATCGTGCAGAACACCTTCAGCGTCAACAACTTCACCGCCTGGGCGCTGCGCAAGGGCAATCGGCCGCTCGCCGATGCCCTCAATGCCGGTCTGGACGCGGTGATCGCCGACGGCACCTACGCCAAGCTGTACGAGGACTGGGTGCCGCGCGAACTGCCGCCGGGCTGGAAGCCGGGCTCCAAGGCCGCGCCGATGCCGCAGCTGCCGGACTTCGACAAGATCGCGGCGGAGAACGCGGGCAAGAAAACCGACAATTCCGCGGTCGCGCCGAAATCCACGCTGCGGCAGTTGAAGGACACGTTCTTCGATTGGTCCCTGTACCGCAAGGCATTTCCCGATCTGATCAAGACGGGTTTGCCCAATACCCTGATTCTGGCACTGGTTTCGGGTGCGCTGGGCACCGTGCTCGGCATGCTGCTCGCGGTCGCGGGAATCTCCCGCACCCGCTGGTTGCGGTGGCCCGCACGGGTTTACACCGATATCTTCCGTGGCCTGCCCGCCGTGGTCATCATCCTGATCATCGGCCTGGGCGTGGGGCCGGTGGTCAAGAACCTGACCGGCAACAATCCGTACTGGCTGGGCGCGGTGGCCTTGGCGCTGCTGGCCTCGGCCTATATCGGTGAGATCTTCCGCTCGGGCATTCAGTCGGTGGAGGCCGGGCAGCTGGAGGCCGCGCGCGCCATCGGTTTCGGCTACCGCCAGGCCATGACGCTGGTGGTGATTCCGCAGGGCGTGCGCCGGGTGCTGCCCGCGCTCATGAACCAGTTCATCGCGCTCATCAAGGACTCGTCGCTCATCTACTTCCTGGGTCTGCTGGCCAGTCAGCGCGAATTGTTCGCGGTGGGACGGGATCTCAACTCGCAGACCGGAAATCTGTCGCCGCTGGTCGCGGCGGGCCTGGTGTATCTGCTGCTGACCGTGCCGCTCACCCACCTGGTCAACTACATCGACAAGCGCATGCGTGAAGGGCGACCGCAGAGCGCGGCGGAACCGGTCGAAACGGCCGCCATCACCGAAGGGCGTGGAGCATGAGTGCCTCCCTCACCGGCACCGGCCTGCGATTGACGCTGGGCCACAACGAGATTCTGCGCGGCGTGGACATCCACGTGGACGCGGGCAAGACCACCACGGTGATCGGCCCGTCCGGCTCCGGCAAGTCCACCCTGCTGCGGGTGCTCAACCGGCTGCACGAACCCGACTCCGGCGACATTCTGCTGGACGGGAAGTCGGTGCTGGCCGAGAACCCGGACCGGCTGCGGCAGCGCATCGGCATGGTGTTCCAGCACTTCAACCTGTTCCCGCATCGGACGGTCGCGGACAATATCGCACTCGGCCCGCGCAAGCTGCACGGGCTGTCCAAGGAGCAGGCACGCACGCTCGCGGTGCAGCAGCTGGAGGCGGTCGGGCTGGCGGGCAAGGCCGATGCGCGCCCGGCGAATCTGTCCGGCGGTCAGCAGCAGCGGGTGGCCATCGCGCGAGCGCTGGCCATGAAACCGGACATCATGTTCTTCGACGAGGCCACCTCGGCGCTGGATCCGGAACTGGTGAAGGGTGTGCTCGCGCTCATGTCCGAGCTGGCACAGGGCGGCATGTCGATGATCGTGGTGACACACGAAATGAGCTTCGCGCGTTCGGTTTCCGACCGCGTCGTGTTCATGGATCACGGACAGGTCGTCGAAACCGGAACGCCGGAGCAGATTTTCGAGAACGCCGAGACGCCGCGGCTGCGGCAGTTCCTCTCACAGGTTCTCTAACTGCTACCGCGCCCGCTGCCGCTGAAGGGGATATTGGCGTAGCCGCCGAAATCGCCCTGGGCTCCGCTGTAGACATTGATGTCGACGGCTCCACCGATGCCGGGGATGTCGCCGGAGCTGGTGGTCTGCCAGAACGTCCAGGTGGGCCAGCCGCCCGGTACCTCCGGCTGGTCATTGCCGCGGTAGTCGGCGATCCAGAGCGGATACGAGGTGAACTGGTTGGTATCGGCCATGGCCGTCCGCCAGAACCGCGGATAGGTGTAGATGATCGGCCTGCGCCCGGTCAGGGCCTGCACGGTATTGAGGTACCGGTGGGTCCAGTCGATCAGGGCGTCGGGCGGCAGACCGCCGGAATCCTCGAGATCCAGCACCGCGGGTAGATCCAGCAGCCCATTCTGACCCAGCACGATGGTGGCGTAGAGCGCGGCCTGCGGCTCGGGCGGCAGGTTCGGCCGCGCGAAATGGTATGTGCCCCTGGCGACTCCGGCCACCCGCATGGCCAGACTGTCCGAGACGAAGTAGGGGTTCACGTAGTCGAGGCCCTCGGTGGCCTTGAGCATGGCGAACTGGTGTCCGGCCGCGCGCACCGCGAACCAGTTGATGCCTCCGCCGCCCGGATGCTGCCAGGAGGCCACATCCGGGCCGGTGATATCGGCGGCCGCCACCCCGGTGGTGGTAGCCGTCAGGATGCCGGTAGCTGCGACAGTGAGCACTTTCATCAGGCTGTGTCCGGTCATGACCGAAAACGCTAGGTCGGTCCGGTCCTAGAGCTGTGAAAGCGCGGCTGTGATGTTCGCCAATTGTTAGCTCAAGGCTGGTCAGCCCAGCCAGTCGAGCACCGAGGCGGCCGTCCAGGACTGTTGCATGCTGCCCAGCGGCTCACCGGTGAAGGGCTCGTAGTACTCCGCGAAGCTGCCGTCGCTGGCCTGTCGCAGCCCCTCGGCGCGCAGCATGAACGAGCGTTCGGCCCAGCCGCGGCGCGCGAACACCCAGGAGAACAGCCAGCTGATCACCGGCCACACCGGTCCGCGCCAGTACTCGCGCGAGCGGAAGTCCTTGGCCACCGGGGAGGTCGAGGGCGGCAGCGCGTAGCGCAGGTCCGGATGTCCGCACCAGCGCGGGCCCTCGAACAGCCGCAGCAGTCGACGTTCGGCATCGCGCGGCAGCCCGCCCGAGATGAGCGGCGCGAAGCAGGCCAGGGTCTCGGTCTCGATCCACCGGTCCGCGCGCACATCGAAATCCCGGGCCACGCCGGTGCGCGCGTCGGTGGTGGCGACCACGCCCGCGCGGAAGTAGTCGGCCCATTC
Source organism: Nocardia sp. CDC160 (assembly GCF_035818795.1). Classification (NCBI taxonomy): domain Bacteria; kingdom Bacillati; phylum Actinomycetota; class Actinomycetes; order Mycobacteriales; family Nocardiaceae; genus Nocardia; species Nocardia sp. CDC160. Next base: position 1,535,935 of record NZ_JAYKYT010000001.1, read on the forward strand.
GTAGAGTTCGCGCACGTCCGCGTGCGGCTGCTTGTAGTCCTCGCCGATATTGGCCAGCACATCGCAGGCCAGCGCGAAGATCGCGGTCACGAACACGTCCTCGACGGCGAAGCTCATGGTCGAGGCCAGCTGGTAGTCGTCGTAGCCCGCGCGCCGCATCTGTTCGAGCAGCCACAGGTAGCGGTCGTACTCGCGATCCGAGGGCCGCTGGGTGGGATCGCCCACCACCTGCAGATCGGCGCGCTCGTAGGGCGGCAGGTCCGGGCCCGGAATCACGTTCTCGTAGGCGCGATCCCAGCGCGGCGAGTTGTCCATGCCCGATTCCCAGCCGTGGTACAGGGTGATGCGGCCGTGCTGTTTGGGGTCGCGGGCGTAGGCCAGCCAGCGATGCCAGCGCATGAGGTCGGGCCAGCGCCGCTGCAGGAACTCCTCGGCGATCGCCCGGGTGCTGCGGCCGTGGCGGCGCGAATGGTCCAGAATCCGTTGCACCGCAATGGCATGCACGGGTGGCTGGGTAATGCCCGAAGTGTCGGGACCGTCCGGTGCGTCCGCGGCCAGGCGGCGGCACTCCCAGCGGGAGGGGCCGGGAAAGTAGCCGTCCTGGCCATTGGCGAAGACGATGTGCGGGATCATCCCGTTGCGCCATTGCGCCGACAGCAGGGTGTCGAGTTCGAGGGCGGCGCGTTCGACACTCAGCGGTGCCAAACCGACCGCTACGAATGCTGCGTCCCAGCTCCACATGTGTGGATACAGTTTCGGCGCGGCGCTGGTCATGGTGCCCAGGTCGTTGCCGCGCAGCAGGTAGGCGGCGCGCGCCGCGAGCTGGGTGGGCGTGAATCCCGGGTGTGTCATCGCCCCATTCTGCGCTGGAACCCGCAGGTATGCGCGATGGAGGGGAGGGTCGGACGGTGAGCTGGACCGCACGGCGTAGGTGATGGACCGCGCGAGTTGGCCCAAGGATGACTCCTGGTCGCCAGATTGCACTTCGTTCGCCTTCTTCGGGAATCAGCTAGCGGTGGTGTGCCCGACCGAAGCATCGCAGGCCGGGGTCACGCGGTTACGGTGATCTCATGGCGAATTCCGCGAAGACCAGCACCGACCGGCCGACCGCGTTGATCACCGGGGCCAGTCGCGGGCTCGGTGCGGCGATCGCGCGGGAGCTGGCGCCCACGCATCGACTGCTGCTGGGCGCGCGCACGCCGACGGCTCTGGAGCAGATCCTGCGTGAGCTGCCGGGCACTGCCGGATGGCCGGTCGATCTCACCGACTACGCGGCGGTGGCGCGCGCGGTCGAGGGAATCGAACGGCTGGAGGTACTGGTCCACAATGCCGGAATCGCCGACCTGGGAACGATAGCCGATTCGTCGGTGGCGCAGTGGCGGAATACGTTGGAAGCCAACCTGATCGCGGTCGCCGAGTTGACCAGGCTGTTGCTGCCCGCGCTGCGTGCCGCCAATGGCCATGTGGTGCTGATCAATTCGGGTGCGGGGCTGCGGGCAAATCCGGGCTGGGGTGTGTACGCGGCCAGCAAGTTCGGGCTGCGCGCCTTCGGCGACGCCCTGCGGCTCGAGGAGCCCGAACTACGGGTGACCTCGGTGCATCCGGGGCGCATCGACACCGACATGCAGCGCGAGATCATTGCGGGAGAAGGACGCGAGTACGACCCGCGCGAGTTCCTCACGGCCGAAACGGTGGCCGCCGCGGTGCGCAATGCCGTGCAGACCCCGCGCGACGCACACCCCACCGAAATCGTGCTGCGCCCGATCGCACGCTGAGAGCAGCCTTAATTTCTGCACTGAATTCGAATCATTTCGCACAGATTTCGTGTTCAGTTCACTGCTTCTGGATATAACTAGTGGGCCAGCGAGGGAGGCATGGCGCAAAAGATATATCTCGGAGTGAACAACACGTATGGATAGACGTCAGTTGCTCGCAGTGCTCGCCGCGGGTACTGCGACAGCCCTGACGGGCTGCGCGTCGGGCGACCCCTCCCCGCACAAGGTCACCCCCCGGATCAGCGGTCCGGTGCCGACTCCCTCGACCTCGGCGGCCGCGAAGGCGGCCTTGCCCACGCCACCGGGTGGGCCCAAGTCCGCCATTCCCGCCGGGACCATCACCGCGTTGCCCGGCAAGGGCAGCAATTTGGCGCTGACCGTGGATGACGGGGCGAGTCCCGAAGTGGTCGGCGCGTATATCAAATTCGCGAAGGACACCGGGGCGCGATTCACCTTCTTCGTCACCGCGAATTACGACTCCTGGACCACCCACCGCGCCGAGCTGCGACCCCTGGTGGAGTCCGGGCAGGTTCAGCTGGGTAATCACACCTGGGACCATCCGGATCTGGTGAAGCTGTCCGCGGCCGAGGTGTCCGCGCAGCTCAGCAAGGCAAAGACCTTCCTGCACAACAACTTCGGCGTCGACGGTACCCCGTATTTCCGGCCCCCGTACGGCAGCCACAATGCTACGGTCGACAGGGTGGCAGCCGATCTCGGTTACACCGTCCCCACCATGTGGTACGGCTCGCTGTCCGACTCCGGCGTCATTACCGAGGACTACCTGATCGAGTGCGCGCGAAAGTATTTCAACGCGCAGGCCATCGTGATCGGGCACGCCAACCATCCCCCCGTGACGCACTGCTACGGCCAGTTGGTCGACATCATTCGCGAGCGCAACCTGTCGCTGGTGACGCTCAACGATGTCCTGGTGTCGCCCACGTAGCCGGGTTCGGTTGGGGGAGCGCGAGTTTCCGGCACCGGTGCCGGAGTGAGGGAATGAGGTTCGACATGGACAGACGACGGCTGCTGACAATGCTGGCGGCGGGCACGGCCGCCACCCTGCTGGGCACCGGCGAGGCACGCGCCGACTTCCCCTTCGACACCGGCTCTTCCGGAATCGTCCCGCAGATACCCGGGATACCCCAGATCCTGCCGCCCAACTTCGGCCCCAAGACGCCCATCGGGCCGGGCACCATCACCGCGCTGCCCGGCGACGGAAACCATTTGGCGCTCACCATCGATGACGGCGCGAGCTCCGAAACCATTCGCGGTTTCATCGATTTCGCCCGCAATACCGGCGCGCGGCTCACCTTCTTCGTGACCGCCTACTACCCCGGCTGGCTGGACCACCGAGATGTGCTGCGGCCCCTGGTCGATTCCGGCCAGATCCAGCTGGGCAATCACACCTGGGACCATCCGGATCTGACCCGGCTCTCGGGTGGCGCGATCGCCGATCAGCTCAATCGCTGCAAGGACTTCCTCTGGAACCAGTACGGCGTGGACGGGACCCCCTTCTATCGCCCGCCCTACGGTCGGCACAACGGCGCGGTGGACGCGGTGGCCGCCGACTGCGGCTACACGATTCCGACCATGTGGTACGGCACCTTGAACGACACCAACAAGGTGATCAACGAGGACATGCTGCTGGACGCGGCGCGGCAGTGGTTCCGCGCGCAGTCCATTGTCATCGGCCACGCCAACCGGCCCACCGTCACCCACATCTACGACCAGCTCATGGATATCGTGCGCGAGCGCAGCCTGCAGTTGGTCACGCTCAACGACGTGCTGGCCACGTAATCGGCGACGGCCGCGCGAATCAGCCGGTGAAGACGGCGGATTCGCGCAGCCGGTGCAGGCGCAGGGCGAGCTGGATCTCCAGGGCGCGATCGGGATGCTGCCAGCCCTCGCCGAGCAGTCCGGTAATGCGGTCGAGCCGCTGCGTCACCGTATTCACGTGCACGTGCAGCTGTTTGGCGCTGCCGCTGAGGCTGCAACCGCTGGCGAAATACGCCTCCAGGGTGTGGATGAGCTCCGTGCGGCGACGGCGATCGTATTCGGCCACGGGACCGAGGGTCTTGTCCAGGAATCCGGGTGCGTCGGCGTCGCCGCTGATCAACAGTCCGACGAAGCCGAGATTCGCGGCGCTGGCACAGGATCCGGTGCGGCCCAGGGCATGCAGCACCCGCACACAGCGCAGCGCTTCGCGGTAGGCGGCCGCCGCGTCGGCGGGCAGCTCCACCGGCCCCGCGCCCGCGATGGTGGCGCGCGCGCCGAGCGCGGCGGTCAGCTCGCAGCCCACCTGATCGGCCGTGGCGGTGGGATCCGAGCCGGGCAGCAACAGCACCGTGTGCCCACCGCGGGTCGCCGCCAGGCCGTGTTGGGACATGCCGTAACCCGTTGTCCAGGTGGCCGATCGGCGATGATCGCCGTGGTCGACGACGACCAGCACATGCGGACGCCCCAGCTCGATGCCCAGCAGCGCGGCCCGATTGGCCAGCGTCTCCCGGTCCGCGACCCGTCCGGCCAGCAGATCGTCGAGCAGTTCCCCGCGCACCCGGCCCTCGGCCTCGGCAATGCTGCGGCGGAACAGCAACAGCAGCGCGGTGACCAGTGCCGCGCGCTCGAGGATGCGTTGATCCGAGGACGAGAGCGGTTCGGGGTGGTGCAGCACCAGGGTGCACAGTGGTTCGCTGCCCGCACCGCCGGGCGCGGCCCAGAGCTCCTTCAGCTGCGCGGTGCGCCCGAGTTGGGCTGCCGTGGCGGCGATCTCACTCAGCAGCGCGTCCTCGTCGAGCCGATCGGACGGCCCGCCGTCCGGTGCGTCGACCGCGCCGATCCGGCGTCCGTCGGCGTCGAGCACCAGCAGCGCGCCGCCGAGAATGTCGGCGGCGACCGCGGCCACATCGTCCACGCCGCCGCCGCGCACCACCACGTCGGTCATGCGGTCGTGGGCCTGCGCGGCGCGCTCCACGGTGTTGTAGTGGTCGTGCATGACCTCGTTGGCGGCCCGCAATTCGGCCAGCGCCGTGCGGGTTTCGGTGAGCAGCCGGGCCGAGTCCAGGGCGATGGTGGCGTGCGCGGCCAGCGAGGACAGCAGCGCGATCTCCTCGGGCGCGTAGGGCCGGGCATCGCGGTGCGAGGCGAACAGCACCCCGATCACCCGCTCGCCCAGCTTCATGGGTACCCCGAGGATGGCCACGATGCCCTCGTCGCGCACCGCGTCGTCGATCTCCGCGGTGTGGTGAAATCGCTGGTCCGCGAAGTAGTCCGGGGTGCAGTACGGCATGCCGGTCTGCTGGACCAGGCCGCCCAGTCCCGCGCCCATCGGCAATCGACAGGCGCGGAAGGCCGGTGAGCCCGAGCCGTCGGTGACCCGCATGTAGGTGTCCCCGCGCGCCGGATCGGGCAGCGTCATATAGGCGATGTCCGAGCGCAGCAGCCGCCGGGCGCGGTGCACGATGGCCCGCAGGACCGCGTCCACCTCGCGCAGTCCGGCCAGATCGCTGGCGGTGTCGAACAGCGCCGCCAATTCGGCCTCGCGCCGGGCGCGGCGTTCCAGCAGGGCCCGCACCCGCAGCGCCGACAACTTGGCCGCCTCCAGGGCGGCCACCTCGGCGGCGGATGCCCCGGCGGCCCGCGCCTCCAGCACCGGGGCCTCGAACTCGACGGCCGGGGCTTCCCGCTCGAGCAACTCCAGGAAGACCTCACCGCTCATGGCGAGCCATTGTGGTCCAACTCCACGCGGCGCGGGCGTGTTTCAGATGTGGTCCTCCCACATAGTGAGTGCCCGGAGTATCCCTTCGATCCACATGAGGTGATCTCCGACACATTCGCGGTCGGAAATGTGGGTGGCATCCACCTGGCCGCGGCCCGGCCCGCTGAACAGACTTTCCGGCATTTCCGCTCGAGAGGGAGTCCGATGCCACCAGCACCCAGCCGGACGCACATCGCCACCGTGACGGCCATCGTCGTGGTGGCGGGAGCCATGACCGTCGGGCACGCGGCCGGAACCCCGGGCTGTTCCGCGCCCGTGGTGCTCGGCGCGCAGTTCCAGATCGCCTCGTGCCTGGACGATCTGACCACCGCGGGCACGGTCGCCACCGGGCACACCGTGCCCGCCGACTGGGCCGGACTGCACCCGGCCGGGGCGCGCAATCCGAGCGGTGTGCCCGGCACGCAGATCGACGGCTACTTCCCCGACAACTCCACCACCAACACCAATAATGGGTGGAATCACGACAGCCAGTTCGTGATTCGGCTGCCCGAGCACTGGAACGGCGGCCTGGTGGTGACCGGATCGCCGGGCAATCGGCGGCAGTACGCCAATGACTTCGTCATCTCCGACTGGGTGCTGGCGCAGGGCTATGCCTTCGCCGCCACCGACAAGGGCAATACCGGTGCGGACTTCTTTCGTGACGATGTCGCGCCCGGCGACGCCATGGCCGAATGGAACAGCCGCGTCACGCAATTGACCGTCGCGGCGCAGGCCACCGTCGCGCAGCGCTACGGGCGACCGGCGGCGCACACCTACATGGCCGGACTGTCCAATGGCGGGTATCTGGTGCGCTGGCAGCTGGAGAACGCGCCGTGGCTCTACGACGGCGGGGTCGACTGGGAGGGAGCCCTGTGGACGGATGTGGACAACTTGCTCACGGTCCTTCCGAAGGCCATCGCGAATTACCCGGAGTCGCAGTCGAATCCGGCGGCCCGCGACGCGATCGTGGCGGCGGGCTTCGATGCCGAGTCCCAGCCGCTGTGGGAGTACCACGACAAGACCTACTGGGAACTGACCCAGCGCATCTACCGCGAGGAATTCGATCCGACGTACGCCGGTGCGGACGCCGACTACGACTACGCCTCGCGTCCCCGAGCGGTCCATGACGCCGTGGCGCGAATCGCGCTCACGGGCCGAATTCAACGGCCGCTCCTCACCATTCACGGCACCCTCGACACCTTGCTGCCCATCGGCCACGACTCCGACGTCTACGCCGCCATGATTCGCGACCAGGGCCGCGCCGACCTGCACCGGTACTACCGCATCGAGGGCGGCAATCACGTCGACGGCCTCTACGACATCCACCCGACCCTGCTGCGGCCCATGCTGCCCTGCTTCCGCAGCGCCTTCACCGCGCTCGAATCCTGGACGGCCGCAGGGCAATCGCCGCCGCCGAACGCGACCGTGCCCCGATCCGACGCCGGTGATCCGGCCAACAGCTGTGCCCTGGGCAACTGAGCCCCACCCCTCGAGGAAATCCCGATGAAATTTGGTAATGCCCTGTCCGCCTTGGCCATAGCGGCCGGTCTGGCGGCGCTCACCGCGACCGTGGTGACCGCCGCGGTCCCCGGTCCCACGCCGGATACGCTGCACGGCTACAACATCAGCGACACCTATGTCTCCGGCGTCTCGTCCGGCGGGTACATGGCCAATCAGCTGCACGTCGCCTACTCCAGCGTCTTCGCCGGTGCGGGCATCTTCACCGCCGGTCCCTACCGCTGCGCCGGGGACTTCGACAACGCGGTGCGGGCCCAGAATTCGTGCATGCAGAACGTGGCCTATCCGGGCCGTGACACTCCGGCGCAATTGGAGTCGCAGACAAGGGATTTGGCGAGCCAGGGGAAGGTCGATCCGGTGTCGAACCTGTCCGGGGCGCCGGTCTACCTCTACCACGGCACGAGTGACAACACCGTGGTGCAGGCCGTCAACGACGATCTCGCGACCTACTATTCGGACTTCGGCGCGAACGTCACCTACAACAAGGCCAGCGCGGCCGGGCACTCCTGGGTCAGCCCGCTCGGACCGGTGAACTGCTCGGACACCGCCTCGCCGTTCATCAACAACTGCAACAACGATCCGGAGAAGGAGATGCTCGCCAAGTTCTTCGGCAGTGTGAGCGCCCCGGCCACCACCCTGAACGGCAAGCTGATCCAGTTCGACCAGAACGCCTACGCGCCCGGCGGCAGCGCGAGCGCCATCAGCATGGACGACAAGGGATTCGCCTATGTTCCGCAGTCCTGCGCGGGCGGCACGAGTTGCCGGTTGATGGTCGCCCTGCACGGCTGCAAGCAGGGCTACGACTACCAGTCCTTCGGCGACACCTTCATGAAGGACGCCTACCTCAACGAGTACGCCGACACCAACAACATGATCGTGCTGTACCCGCAGGCGATTCCGCTGAGCAACGGCAACCCGAACGGCTGCTGGAACTGGTGGGGCTACAGCGGCGACGCGAACTACGCCTGGCACGGCGGCAAACAGATCGAGGCCATTATGGCCATGGTGCACAAGATCAGTAGCGGTGCGACGCCGACCGGCACCACCACCCCGACGGCCACCACCACACCGACCAGCACGACCACCACGACTACGACGACCACCACGACGACGGTCACGACCACGCCCACCCCGACCTGCGTGACCGCCAGCAACTACGCGCACGTGCAAGCCGGTCGAGCCCACCAGTCGATGGGAACCGCCTACGCCAACGGGTCGAATCAGAACCTCGGCCTCTGGAACACCTTCGTGACGAGCACGATCAAGGAAACCAGCCCCGGCTACTGGGAAAAGTGCTGAGATAACCCAACTCTCGGGACCTCTCAGGGGGCTTCGCCCCCCGAACCCCCCGCACATGAATCGGCCCGGTGCGCGCTCGCGCACCGGGCCGACTTCGTTCCAGCGCTAGGCGACGATATTCACCAGTCGGCCCGGCACCACGATGACCTTGCGAGGCGCCTTGCCGCCCAGCAGTTCCGCGATCTTCTCCTCCGCCAGGGCGGCGGCCTCGACCGCGGCCTGGTCGGCGTCGGCCGGGACGCTCACGCGGGCGCGGACCTTGCCGTTGACCTGGATCGGGTACTCGACCGAATCCGCCACCAGCAGCGCCGGATCCGCGACCGGGAAGGGGCCGTGGGCCAGGGCCGTGGTGTGGCCCAGGCGTTCCCACAGTTCCTCGGCCACGTGCGGGGACATCGGGGCCAGCATCAGGACCAGCGGCTCGACCAGGGATCGGGGCGCGCCGTCGCCGTAGTTCTTGGTCAGGTAATTGGTCAGCTCGATCAGCTTCGCGCCCGCGGTGTTGTCGCGCAGGTTGGCGTAGTCGTCGTCGACACCGGCGATCGTCTTGTGCAGCAGGCGCAGTGCCTCGTCCGACGGCTGCGCGTCGGTCACCTTGACCGCACCGGTCTCCTCGTCCACCACCAGTCGCCACACGCGCTGCAGGAAGCGGTGCGCGCCCACGACGTCCTTGGTGGCCCACGGCCGCGAGGTGTCCAGCGGGCCCATCGACATCTCGTAGAAGCGGAAGGTGTCCGCGCCGTACAGATCGCACATCTCGTCGGGCGAGATGGCGTTCTTCAGCGACTTGCCGATCTTGCCGTACTCCTGGAAGACCTCCTCCTCCACGCCGGAGGCATTGGTCCAGAAGAACTTTCCGTCCCGCTCCACGATCTCGGCGGCGGGCACGTACGCCCCGCGCGCGTCGGTGTAGGCGAAGGCCTGGATGTAGCCCTGGTTGAACAGGCGGCGGTACGGCTCGGAGCCGGACACCTCACCCAGGTCGAACAGGACCTTCTGCCAGAAGCGCGCGTACAGCAGGTGCAGCACCGCATGCTCGACGCCGCCGACGTACAGGTCCACGCCGCCCGGATCCTTGGGGCCGTGCTCGGCCGGGCGCGGGCCCAGCCAGTACTGCTCGTTCTCCGGCGCGCAGAAGACCTTGTCATTGGTCGGATCCGCGTAGCGCAGCTGGTACCAGGAGCTGCCCGCCCAGTTGGGCATGACATTGGTGTCGCGGCGGTACATCTTCGGGCCATCGCCCAGATCCAGTTTCACGTTCACCCAGTCGGTGGCCTTGGCCAGCGGCGGGGACGGCTCGGAGTCGGCGTCGTCCGGGTCGAAGGTGACCGGGGCGAAGTCGTCGATCTCCGGAAGTTGCACGGGCAGCATGGATTCCGGCAGCGCGTGCGGCGCGCCGTCCTCGTCGTAGACGATGGGGAACGGCTCGCCCCAGTAGCGCTGGCGGGCGAACAGCCAGTCGCGCAGCTTGTACTGGACGGTGCCCTTACCGTGGCCGTCGGCCTCCAGCTGGGCGATCACGGTGGCCTTGGCGGTCTCGATGTCCAGGCCGTCCAGGTAGCCGGAGTTCACCATGGTGCCCTCGCCGGTGTACACGGCCTGCGAGACGTCCCCGCCCGCAACGACTTCCACGATCGGCAGGCCGAAGGCGGTGGCGAATTCCCAGTCCCGGGCGTCGTGGCCGGGGACGGCCATGATGGCGCCGGTGCCGTAGCCGCTCAGCACGTAGTCGGCGATGAAGATCGGCACGCGCGCGCCGTTGACCGGGTTGGTGGCGTAGGTGCCCAGGAAGACGCCGGTCTTCTCCTTGTTCTCCTGACGCTCCAGATCCGACTTGGCCGCGATCGACTTGCGGTACGCCGCAACGGCTTCCGCGGGGGTGTCGGCACCGCCGAAGGTCCAGCGGGCGTCGGTACCCGAGGGCCAGGACGCACCGGTCAGCTTGTCGACCAGCTCGTGCTCGGGGGCCAGCACCACATAGGTCGAGCCGAACAGGGTGTCGGGGCGGGTGGTGAACACCTCGATCAGATGCGAGCCCGCCTCGAACTTGACCTGCGCGCCCCGCGAGCGGCCGATCCAGTTGCGCTGCATGGACTTCACGTTCTCCGGCCAGTCCAGCTCGTCCAGGTCGTCGACCAGGCGATCGGAGTAGGCGGTGATGCGCATCATCCACTGCCACAGGCGCTTGCGGAACACCGGGAAGTTGCCGCGTTCGGAGCGGCCGTCCGCGGTGACCTCCTCGTTGGACAGTACGGTGCCCAGACCCGGACACCAGTTGACCATCGAATCGGTCTGGTAGACCAGGCGATAGGAGTCGATCAGGGCATTGCGCTCGGCCGGGGTGCGCTCGGCCCAGGAGCGGCCCTCCACGGGATTGCGCTTGCCGGTCTCGAATTCGGTGATCAGCTCGTCGATCGGGCGCGCCTTGCCCAGGCCCTCGTCGTACCAGGCGTTGTAGATGCGCAGGAAGATCCACTGCGTCCAGCGGTAGTACTCGGGATCGGTGGTGGCGAAGGTGCGCCGCCGGTCGTGGCCCAGGCCCAGTCGGTCCAGCTGGCGCTGCATGGTCGCGATGTTCGACATGGTGGTGTCGCGCGGGTGCGCGCCGGTCTGCACGGCGTACTGCTCGGCGGGCAGGCCGAAGGCGTCATAACCCAGGGCGTGCAGCACATTCCGGCCGTGCATGCGGTGGTAGCGGGCGAAGACATCGGTGGCGATGTAGCCCAGCGGGTGCCCGACGTGCAGCCCCGCGCCCGACGGGTATGGGAACATGTCCTGGATGAACAGCTTGTCGGCCGGGGTCTCGCCCTGCAGCGGGCCGACCGGGTTGGGCGCGAAGAAGGTGCCGCGTTCCTGCCAGTTCCGCTGCCACTTCTTCTCGACCCGCCCGGCGAGCTCGGCGTTGTAGCGGTGTGCGGGAACGTCGCCGCCCCCAGCCGCGGTCGCGGTGGGTGTTTCGGTTGCACGAGGGTCCTGCACGGTCCTGCCTTCTTTGTCGAGCCGTTCCCCGATAAGGTCGCCCACCAGCGTAAAACGTGGCCTGCCCCGGGCCCAAAAAGGGTAGGGGTACCGTTTACCGGGTGTTCGTCGTAGCGCTGATCCTCTTTGTCTTCGCGGCTGTGGCCGTGGTCACGGGCGTGCTCGGGTTCACCGGCACCCTGCCCGGCAATCGGTACTTCGGGGTGCACTCCGAGGCCGCGGTGAAATCCGAGGCGGCCTTCAAGCTGGCCAACAAGGTGGCCGCGCCGACCTCGATCGTGGCCGGGCTGCTGCTCGCGGCGGCCGGGATGGTCGCCCTGGTGGCGGGCGGGATTCCGGCACTGATCATCGCCGTGGTGGCCGTGGTGATCTCGCTGTTCACCCTCGGCGCGGGTGCGGCCGCCGCCGAGAAGGCGCTCGCCACCGCGTTCCCGGAGGAGAAGATCGGCGGCTGCGGCAGTGCCTGCGGCGGCTGCTCGCTGCGCGACGCCTGCGAAACCCCGGCCAGCTGAATCGTTTTTCCGCCGGGCGCGGTCAGTTCCCGAGGGTGCGGCGCATCCAGATGTGCGGGATGCCCGCGTCCATGCCGATCTCGCCGTACGCCTCGTAGCCGAGCTTCTCGTAGAAGCCGCGGGCATGGGTCTGCGAATGCAGTTCGACCGAGGCGAGTCCGCGCTCGCCCGCCCGCTCCTCGATGGCGCGCACCAGGGCGACGCCGAGCCCGGTGCCGCGGGTCTCCTCGAGCACCGCGAGGCGGCCGAGGACGCCGACGCCCTCCCGAACGATCAGGCGTCCGGCCCCGACCGGCTTCCCGTTCAGCCGCGCCAGGAAATGATCGGCAATCTCGTCGAGCTCATCGATCTCGATCTCCGCGGGCACACCCTGCTCATCCACGAACACCTTCATCCGCACGGCATAGGCGTCGGCTAGTTCCTGCTCGGTGCTGACGGTGACGACCTCGATCATGAAACCAGCATGCCTCAGTGGCCGAGATCACCTGCCGAGTGATCGCCACGGCAATCGCGACCGCAGGCCGCGTTTCGGGGTCGGGTCGGGCAGGCCGAGGTCGCGGGCGAAGGCGGCCGCGTCGTCCGTGGTCGTCGTCTTCGGTCGCGTCCGTGCCCATTCGACGTACCGGTCGGTGAAATCGGAGCCGAGGGCATGGACCAGTCGCGGGAACCGCCGCCGCACCTCGTCGGCGCGCTTGTGCAGCAGGCCGTGCGCGGTGGCGGTGAGATCGTCCGCGTCGAAGCCCGCGGGCGGGTCGCCCCCGGCCACCAGCGCCCGCACCAACGCTGCCTGCCGTTGCGCCAATGTCCCTGTGGCCCGGTCGGATTCGCCGATCATGCCGGAATCGATTCGGTGCGCAGGGTGACGGGTGGGCGAGCGGAGGCGGTGGCGATGGCGTTCAATTCGGCGACGAGTTCGGTTGCGGGCGGGTAGTTTCCATCGCGTTCGAGCATGAGGGGAACCGGGCGGCCCGGCGCGAATTTCGCCACCAGCGCCAGGACCTCGGCGGGGATCGGATGGACGTGGGTGTCGATGTAGCGGCCGCCGGATTCGTGGCCGCCCGCGATATGGCAGTAGGCCAGGCGTTCGGTCGGCAGGCGCAGCAGTTCGGTCAGCGGGTCGCGAGCGGTGTTGCGGGCGTTGGCGTATACGTTCGCGATGTCGAGCAGCAGGTATACGCCCGTGCGCTCGACCAGTTCCTGCAGGAACTCGGCCTCGGTGTATTCGGCGTCCGGCCATTCGAACAGCGCCGCGATGTTCTCCACCGCGAGCGGCACGTCGAGGCTGCGCATCACCCGGAAGATATTGCGCTCCAACACATCCAGCGCCTCGCGGGTGCGGGGGAGCGGCAGCAGGTGCCCGGCCTCGAGGCCGCCCGCGCGCACGAAGGCGATGTGCTCGCTCACCAGCGGTGAGCCGAGCGTGCGCGCCGACTCGGCCAGTTGGGTGATCCGCCCGTCGTCGACGCCCTCCGCGCTGCCGAGCGACAACGAGATGCCATGGGGGACAGCCGGAATGCCGCGACGCACCAGCGCGGCGAGTTCCTCGGGCACGGTGACGGTCGCGCGGCCGCGCGACCGAGAGTCCCTGGGCGGCCGAGAGTGATCGGCCGTCAGGGATTCCGCGATGACCTCGCAGAATCCAATGCCCTCCAGACCCGCGAGCATCCCGCAGATCTCGCGCCGCCAGCCGATCCCCAGCGCCCCGGCCGGGAGTGGTGAGCCGTTCATCCGCCGCAGCCTCCACCGCACCCGCTGCCGCAACTACTGCCGCAGCTGGACCCGCCACCGCTGTCGCCGCTGCTGCCGCAGGTGGATCCGGAACCGCAACTGCTGCCGCCGCCAGCGCCGCCGCCCGCCGCGATCTCCGCGGCCCCGGCGAGCGCCGGATCGAGGGTCCACAGCACCAGGCCGCCATAGAGCGCGACGGCCAGCGCGGCACTGTCGGGGCCATAGGCCGAATAGGCCGGGGCATTGGCCGGGCGCAGATGGCGGTTGCCCGCCGTGGCGCTCGCGAGCGCGTCGCGACCGCGCTGGGTCAGCCGCGGCGGCCGCCCCACCCCCCAGGTGAACAGGGCCACCGCGATCATGGCGAACACCAGGAAGCCCACCGGATGACCGCTCGACGCGAACAGCCGGGCGAAGCCCAGCAGCAGCATCGCGAGCAGCGGAATCCTGGCCGTCCACAGGGCTTTCCGCTGCTTGTCGCCGAACAGGTAGCCCCGCGCGGTGAGACTGTCGCGCAGCCCCCGCACCGCGGTGCCGGTCGCCGTCACCATGTCGCGGACGCGCCGCCGGTCACTGCCGAGCAGATGCGCGTACAGCGTGCCGGAGATCGGATCCAGGTGGCGCTGTTCGGAATCGGTCGGTGTTCGCACCGGTTTGCCGGTGGAGTCGATGATCTGGTGGCCGCGCAATTGCGCGAGCCCGGCCAGCACCGGCCGCCGGTCGTCGACCAGCATGGCGGTCTCGCTGGGCCGCAGCGGACCCTCGGGCGGCCAGGCCGGGTCCACGGCGCGCAGGACGGCGGCCCGGCGGGCGAACCCGAGACCCACCGCCACCGCGGCGGCGATCACGTAGCAGAGCATGAACACTGGGCCCGAGATCCCCCAGGTCTCGGGTACGGCCGTGGCCGCTGCGGTCCACTGGACCATGGCGATTCCCCTCGCGAATCGTCGAAAATTTGTCGATCACCACCAGTATCGCGGCTGCGCGGGTGCCGCGTTATCCCGAGAAATTTGGGTGTTTAGCCTGATTCGGTGCGATTCCTCAGCAAGTTCTATATAGACGGATTCATCCTGGGGATCCTTGCGATGGTCCTGCTGGCCAGTGTCTTCCCGGCCCGGGGTGAGGCCGCCGACGTCGTGAGCTGGCTGACCAAGATTGCCATCGCCTTGCTGTTCCTGCTGTACGGCACCCGGCTCTCGCCGCAGGAGGCGTTCGCGGGCCTCAAGCACTGGCGGCTGCACCTGACCGTGCTGGCCTGCACCTTCGTGCTGTTCCCGGTGCTCGGCCTGGCCGCGCGGCTGCTGGTGCCGCACGTCCTGACCAGCGACCTCTACACCGGCGTGCTGTTCCTGTGCCTGGTGCCGTCCACGGTGCAGTCCTCGATCGCCTTCACCTCGATCGCCAAGGGCAATGTGGCGGGCGCGATCGTGAGTGCCACGGTGTCGAACCTGCTGGGCGTCTTCCTGACTCCCGCCCTGGTGATCGCGTTGATGAACACCACCGGGCAGGCGCGGGTCGATCCCTCGGCGGTTGTCGACATCGTGCTGCAGCTGCTGGTCCCGTTCTTCATCGGCCAGTTGCTGCGCCCGAAGGTGAAGGGCTTCCTGTCGCGCTACGCCGAGCCGACCAAGCTGGTGGATCGCGGGTCCATCCTGCTGGTGGTCTACAGCGCCTTCAGCGCGGGCATGGTCGAGGGCATCTGGCATGCCATGTCGCCGTGGCGGATTCTGCTGTTGGCCGTGGTGTGCTGCGCCATTCTGGCCATGGTGCTGGCGGCCACCGGATTCCTCGGCGAGGCCCTGCGTTTCGATCGCGCCGACCGGATCGTGGTGGTCTTCTGCGGCTCCAAGAAGAGCCTGGCCACCGGACTACCCATGGCGACGGTGCTGTTCGAAGGGCATCCGGTGGGCCTGATCGTCTTGCCGCTCATGATGTTCCACCAAATTCAGCTGATCACGTGCGCGGCCCTCGCCGGGCGCTGGGCTCGTATCGCGCAGTCAGCGTGAGCAGGCGGCTGTCCTCGCGCCGCAGCGAGCGCATGCCCGCGGAGGGCCGGTCGGCCAGCGCGTGCAGGACGGCCCGATCGGCGGCCGGATCACCGACCGCGATGCGGGCGCTGCCGTCCGGATAGCGTTTGGCCACGATCCCGGCGCGTGCCAGCGCGGGCGCGATATCGCGGCCGGGCAGGTAGAGGAAGTTGGCGCTGGAGCGGGGGACCCGAATGCCGCCGCGCCGCAATTCGGCCCGCAGCAGCTCGCGTTCGGTGGTGATGCGCAGAATCCGTTCGCCCAGTTCGGCTTCCGCCGCATAGGACGCGCGCACCGCGGCCACCGCGGTGGCGGGCACCCCGAACGGCAGTTGCAGCCGGTGCACCCGGCGCACCAGCTCCGCCGCGCCGAAGGCGTAGCCTATCCGCAGCCCGGCCAGGCCGTAGGCCTTGGAGAAGGTGCGCAGTACCAGCACATTGGGGTGCCGGTGAATCAGTTCGAGGGTGTCGAGAGTGTCGGCCGCGCCGAGGAATTCGACGTAGGCCTCGTCCAGCACCACCGGCACCCGGACCGGAATCGAGTACAGGAACGCCTTGAGCTCACTGGCCGCCACCACGGTGCCGGTCGGATTGTGCGGACGGCAGATCGCGATCAGCCCGGTGCGCTCGTCCACCGCGCGCGCCATGCCCCACAGGTCCTGGCGGCCGTGCGGATCCAGCGGCACCGCCACCGACCGCAGCCCGATCATGTTCGCCATGATCGGGTAGCCGTCGAAGGTCGGTGCGGCGTAGACGAATCCGGCCCCGGCGCGGGGCAGGGTCTGCATGATCTGCATGGCCACCCCGGTCGCGCCCGAACCCACCACCACCTGCTCGGCGTCCACGCCCAGGTGATCGGCGATCACCTGGGGCAGTCGCTTGGGCAGGAACTCCGGGTAGCGGTTGGCCTTGTCCAGGCAGTCCTCGAGCGCGTCGACGACCGAAGGCAGTGGCGGAAAGGGGTTTTCGCTCAGGCTCAGGTCGTAGCGGAGGGTGGGCGCGCCGTATCTTTCGGGCGCATCAGAAGATCGGTCGTGCGGACCCGAGGGTTCGGCCAGTTCACCGCCGCGCAGGCCGGTCGGCCAGCGCGTCGGTGCCACCATCCGCGGCGCGGGTCGGCTGCTGTCCCCCGCGCCCGGGGCGGTCATCGCGCCGCCCCCCAGCGCACGGCCGCCGCCCCCGCGAAATCCCCGGCGTGTGCGAACGCCGCCATCAACACCACCGATCCATTGCGCAGGCGCCCGGCCCGGTTCTCGGTGTCCAGGGTGACCGGAATGCCCGCGGCGAAAAGGTTTCCGCAGCTGTCGAAGGTGTCCGGATGCCGTTCCGGCGGCAACTCCATGGCCTCGTTCCAGTTGCGCAGGAACAGCCGGTTGGGCTGGTTGGTCACGAAGGTGTCGATATCGCGGGACTTCACCCCGATCCGCTGGCACACCGCCTGCGCCACCTCCGGCACCAGCCGATTACCGCGCGTCATCACCTTGGCCACCTTGGATTCGGTGAAGGTGACGCAGCCCTGGCCCTCGCCGGGCTCCCAGTACTTGCGGTCGCCATTGGTGCTGAATTCCATGTCGCCCGCGAACTCCGGGTAGGTCCGGCATTCGATATCGAGGATGGGCGCGGCATTGTTCTTCACCAGCAGCCCGACACCGCAGCCGTCACCGGGCACCGGGGCCTGCGCGAGCCCGCGAATCTCGGACTGGGTGAACACCGGTCCCGCGCAGTTCTGGGCGCAGGCGATGAGCGCGGTGCGCGCCTCGGTCGTCTGCAGGATCATGCGGGCCATCCACATCATGTGGATGAACGCGGCGCAGCCGCCATTGTGGACGTCGAACACCCAGCGCGGCTTCATGTCCAGCCGCCGCGCCACCTCCGGTCCGGCCCCCATGACCGGATTGTCGGGCAGCTGGGTGTGGGTGAGCAGCACGTCGATGTTCGAGAGTTCCTGTGTCCCATGGCGATCCACGAGCGGGGCAACAGCGCGCTCGATCATGTCCACGGCGGTCTCGTCGCGGGCCACGTGATGGCGGCCCTTGGGTGCGCGGAACATGACGTTCTTGGCCATGCGATCCGAGCGGGAGAACTGGGTGAAGTATTCGGTGCCGACCGGTTCACCCGGCAGATAACCGGCCACATCGACCAGGCTGACAGGCGGCGTCCTCAAAGAGGGTTCGGTGAAATCCATGACCGTACAACTCATTCCATCCAAGCGGGCTTGATCGGCAGGCCGTGCGACGCGCGATACTCGGCAATGGCCTTGAGGTTGTCGAGCTCCAATTGGTGCCCGGCGGAGAACATCTCCCAGAAGTCACCCACCCAGACCTTGCGCTTGTCCGGCGCGGTGTCCTTGTAGGGGTTCTTGTCGTAGAACGGGTGGTGGCAGTTCGTCCACAGCACCACCGATCCCGGCTTGTCGAACACCACCTGGGCGTCGACCACCCGCATCAGATAGATCATCCACAGGTGCTCACCCTGATCCCAGGCGCAGTGGTAATCCACCGTCATGGCATCGGGATTGGCGACGGTGCGGGTGTAGATCTTGGTGCTGTCGCCCAAGCGGTCGTAGGAGACCCACAGGCCCGGCTCGTCGGTTTCGGTGAAACCCCGCAGGCTGTAGGTCCACTCCTCCAGGCAGCGGGTATCGGCGAGGTACTCGTACAGCTCCCGGGGCGGAGCCTCGATATAACCCTGAACCGGGCAATAGTCGCCGTAGATTTGGTCGTGCGGATACACCGACCGCAACATGTCCAGGATGATCGGGGTGGTGGCGTCGCGATCGGAGTTCTCGATGCGCAGGACGCCGGGGACGGCTTCGGGGATATCGCTGAGTGCGGGCAGGGCGCTGGTGGTCACGGGTTACCTCCTGGGGGGCGTCAGGAACGGTGTGAACGGCGGGATTTCGTCGGGGTCACAGTCGACGCTGACGAACGAGGGCCCCGGTCGATCGGCGCAGTGCCGCAGCGCCGCGTCGAGCTCGGCCGGGGACTCCGGTGCGTGGGCGCACAGATCCGGGAACATGGCGGCCATGCCCGCGCCCGGATACGCGGGACGAAATCGGTTGAAGCTGTAGCGATCTCCGTAGTACAGCTGCTCTCGGGTGATGCACATGGCGTGCGCGTTGTTGTTGAACACGATGAAGGTGATGGGCAGCTCGTGCTCGATGGCGGTGTGAATCTCCATGCCGTGCATGAAGAACGCGCCGTCACCGGCGATCACGTAGGTGCGGCGCGCGCTGCCGTCGGGGCGGCGGTGCCGGGCGAAGGCCGAGCCGATCCCGGCCCCGAAGGCATAGCCCATGCCGCCCATGCCGAGCGCGACCGTGAACCGCCCGTGCCGGGGCAGTCGCAGGTGATGCACCACGGCCGCACCGGTATTGCCCGCGTCGGCGAAGACGTCCGCACCCTCGGGCAGTGTCGCGTTGATGGTCTCGACAACCTCCCGGTAGCGCAGTCCCGGGCCGTCGGAGGGCGGCACGGACAGCGAGGTCAGCGGCGGCTCGTGCGGGGAGCGTGACCGTGGCGGGACCGCCTCGGCCTCGGGATCGCCTGCGGCGGAACCCAATTCGCCGATCAGTTCGGCGAGGGTCTTGGCCAGATCGTTGCTGTGCGCGTGCCGGGCGGGCAGAAAGGGCGGCATCACGCCGATACTCGCCAGCGGCACCGCACCGAGCGCGTCCTCCATCCCGGCGCGCGCGGTGACCGGCATGCGGGTGCCGATCAGCAGGCACAGCGCCGCCCCGCGCAGGGCGTCCAGCAGTTCCGGATTGCCCATGCTGCCCGAGACGCCGCAGAATCCCGGATCCGCCTGGTGGTACACGTCTTTGGCGTCCGGCGCGACACCGACCGCCGCGTCCAGGGCGGCCGCGAATCGGGCCAGTTCGGCGCGGGCGTTATCGCGGGCCACCTGATCCCCGGCAATGATCACGACCTTGCCGGTGGCCCGCGCGCCGCGCACCACGTGCAGCACGCGCCACAGGGTCTCGATATCGCGGCGGTAGGCGTGCGTGGGCGGCACGAAGTCCGGTGCGTCCAGCTCGGCCTGCTGAATGTCCTTGGGCAGCAACAACACCGCGGGTCCGCCGCGCCGGGCCGCCGCGGCCGCGTGGGTGAGGTGAGCGGGCAGGTCGGCGGGCGACTCGACGCGCGCACAGTAGTGCGAGATCGGCGTGAACAACGCGACCGCGTCGAAGGAACCGGCCTGCCCACTCGAGTCCTGGAACGCGCCCTTGCCCTCCAGGACCGTCGGGGGTTGCCCGACCAACGCCAGCACCGGGACGCGGGAGGCGTAGGACTCGGCCAGCCCGGCAACGAGATTGACGGCACCGCCGCCGGAGGTGGCGCACACGACGCCGAGCCCGGAGGTGGAGCGGGCGTACCCGTCGGCCATGGTGGCGGCGGCGAACTCGTGCTTGGCGACCACGGCGGTGACCAGCTCGCGATGATCGAAGGCCGCGTCGTACAGATCTTCGATATTCGCTCCGTCGACACCGAAGATGTGCCGGACGCCCAGGGCCGAAACCGCCTTGACCAGGTGATCGACGACCCGTTTACCGCTGTGCATGGGCGCTTCCTTTCGGTGGTGGCCACCGGTGCCCGAGTACCCTCATCCGGGATACGAATGCGAGTCGTGAGCGGTTCAATATCGCTTTTTCGCGACCGGGCTTGCCGTGTACGTATACATCTACGTATAGTTGGGGCATGCCGAACAAGACGATTTACGTATCCGATGACGACCTGAAGCTGTTTCAGCGCGCGCAGGAACTGGTGGGGGGCAATCTGTCGGGCGCGATCGTGACGGCGTTGCGGCGCTTCATCGAGCTCGAGGAGGGCCGCCAACAGGGCTACGACGAGGTGGTCCTGAAGGTGGGCAAGGACGGCGTCCGGCAGGTCCGGTTCTCCGGTCAGCTGCTCACCCACTGGCACCAGATGGCCAACGAGCGCATCGAGGACATCCGGGTGTACCGCACCCGCAAAGGCGCGTATGCGGTACACAGCCACTTCTCCTACTGGTCGGAGTTCCCGACCGACACCAACGTCCTCAAGGACTGGCGGCAGTGGCGTCGCTTTCTCGGTCTGGGCGAACAGGATTGGGGTGACTTCACCCTCGAGGTCTTCGACACCATCGACGATCTGAAGGGCAAGATTCCCGACACCCTCTACGCCCGCGTCGTGGACGCGACCCAGCACCCGCAGGTCGAGGACCTCGATATCTAACCGAAAAACCCTGTAGCACAACTGAATAGCGAGATAGGAACACTTTGGCCGCAAGCCTCGGCGGCCACGGCCTGGATGACGCATGCATTCATGGCTATCTATTGATGAAAGAGAGGGGAGCAATGAACCAGCCCGGATCGGCGGCCATCGCGGTCACCGGCCTCTGCAAATCCTTCGGCGAGCACATCGTGCTCGACCGCATCGACTTCACCGTTCCCGAGGGCAGCGTCTTCTCGCTGCTCGGCCCCAATGGCGCGGGCAAGACCACCACCGTCGAGATCCTGTCCACCCTGAAGCGCGCCGACGGCGGCGAAATCTCCGTGGGCGGTTACGATCTCGCCACCCAGGCCGACGGGGTGCGCTCGCTCATCGGCGTCACCGGTCAGTTCTCCGCGGTCGACGAACTGCTCACCGGGCGCGAGAACCTGCTGCTCATGGGCGATCTGCACCATCTGCCGCGCGGCGAGAACCGCAGGATCGCGGCCGAACTGCTGGCCACCTTCGATCTGGAGGAGGCCGCCGACAAGGTCGCCTCGAGCTACTCCGGCGGCATGACCCGCCGCCTGGATCTGGCCATGACCCTGGTCGGCGATCCGCGCATCATCTTCCTCGACGAGCCGACGGTCGGGCTGGATCCGCGCAGCCGCCGCGCCATGTGGGACGTCGTCCGACGGCTGACCGCGCGCGGCACCACCATCTTCCTCACCACCCAGTACCTGGAAGAGGCCGATCAACTGGCCGACCGCATCGCGGTCCTGCATCAGGGCCGTCTGGTCGCCGAGGGCACCGCCGATCAACTCAAGCGCCAGGTGCCCGGCGGCTACATCCGCCTGGACTTCGCTCAGCGCGACGAATTCGACGCCGCCGCCCGGCTTTTCGGTGACGCGGCCCGGGTCAACGGCGATCTCACCCTGGCCATTCCCAGCGATGGCGCGGTGCGTTCGGTGCGCGAGGTGCTCGATCGGCTGGACGCGGGGCGGATCGAACCCGCGGGCCTGTCCGTGCACACCCCCGACCTCGACGATGTCTTCCTCGCCCTCACCGGTGGGCACGCTCCGGAAAAGGAGAGCACCAAATGACCACGATGGGTACGTCTTTCGTTGATTCGAAGACCATGCTGCGCCGGAATCTGGTGCACGCCAAGCGGTATCCGGGCATGAGCTTCGCGCTGATCATCATGCCGGTGTTCCTGCTGCTGCTGTTCAACTACGTGTTCGGCGGCGCGCTGAAGTCCTCGACCGGCGGCAAGTACATCGACTACCTGACACCGGGCATGATGCTCATCATTCCGGCGTACATGGTGGCGGGCGTCGCGGTCGGCATGGCCACCGATATGACCAAGGGTATTATCAATCGCTTTCGCACCATGCACTTTTCGCACGCCTCGGTGCTGACCGGGCAGGTGGTGGGCTCCCTCATCCAGGGCATGCTCGGCGTGACCGCCATGACGCTCACCGCCCTGGCCATCGGCTTCCGACCGCACGCGAATGTGCTGGAATGGCTGGCCGCGTTCGGTCTCATCGCGCTGACCGTGTTCGCTTTGAACTGGCTCGGCGTCGGTTTCGGGCTGATCGCCCAGACGCCCGAGAGCGCCTCCAATATGCCGACGCCGATTCTGTTCCTGCCCTTCCTGGGCAGCGGGCTGGTGCCCACCGACACCATGCCCGCCGGGGTCAAGCAGTTCGCCGAGTACCAGCCCTTCACGCCCATCACCGAAACCCTGCGCGGGTTGCTGATGGGCGGTCCGATCGGGCACAACGGCATTCTCGCGGTGGGCTGGTGCGTGGTGATCGGGGTGGTCGGATACTTCTGGTCCACCACGACCTTCCGCCGCAAGACCCGCTGACGGTCAGATACCCGCCGCGAGAAGGACTTTCCCCGACATATTGCGGATCTCGACCGTCTTGAGCTGCTCCGGCGACACCGACGTGGTGCCGTCCGGAGTCAGCGTCTGTCCGGGCTTGACCGTCCACTCGGCGAGCTTGGACTGCACGCCGTCGTCGCGGGTCACCCACATCGACAGCGTCCACATGTAGGACAGGTCGTCCTTGTCGGCGGGCGGCGGGTACTGGCACCACATGTCGACCCGGGTCTGCCCATTGATGGTGACCACCTTGAACGTGGCCTGAATCGGGGTGTCGGTCTGCGGTTTCAGCGGTCCCTGCGCCACCACCTGCTGCACCGGTGCCGGGCTCTGTTCGCGGGCGACGTTCGCGGTCACCGGGACCGCGATCATCACCGCCGCGGCCGCCGTCGCCACGGGTCCGCCGATGGTCCACCA
This sequence comes from Nocardia sp. CDC160, assembly GCF_035818795.1. NCBI lineage: Bacteria > Bacillati > Actinomycetota > Actinomycetes > Mycobacteriales > Nocardiaceae > Nocardia > Nocardia sp. CDC160. The sequence continues at coordinate 1,559,017 of NZ_JAYKYT010000001.1, forward strand.
TCGCCCCCGGCGCCGCCGTTTGGCGGCCTGGGCCGCCAGCGTCGGCAGCAGTCGCTCGGGCGGTGGCGGCACGGTTTCCGGCGGATCCTCCTGCGCCGCGATCGACAGCGCGGTGTCGGTGTCCACCAGGGCCAGCAGGCCGGGCAGCCCCGCCAATTTCCCCACCGCGGCGCGGCACGCCTCGCATCCGGACAGATGTTCCTCGTACTCGCGGCGGTCGTCCCGGGCGAGAGCGCCGAGCACATACGCGCCGTCCCACGTGGTGTAGCCATCACACAGCTCATGGCCCTCGGTCATCTCGTCACCCCCATTTCCTGAAGCACCAATCGCAATGCCCGCATGCCGTAGTGCATTCGGGACTTGACCGTGCCCTCGGGAATCTCCAGCTCCTCCGAGATCTGGTGGGTGGAAAGCCCCCGATAGTAGGCACGGACGATGACCTCGCGGTGATCGATGCTCAGCCGCGCCAGCGCGTCGGCCACCAGCCACCCGTCCAGGGCCCTATCCGTTTTGTCGGGTTCGGGAACCTCGGGCGGGTGATCGGTGCGGAACTCGCGTCGACTGCGCGCGCTGCGGTGTTCGTCCACGGCCAGATTACGTGCCACCGTGAACAGCCAGGCCCGCGCCGAGCTCGTCGACTGATCCAGCACATTGGGCCGTTGCCACGCGCGCAGCAGCGTTTCCTGCACGATGTCCTCGGCCCGCCCCGGATCCCCGACCAGCCCGTAGGTGTAGCGCCACAGTGCCGCCGCGTGCTCTTCATAGAGCGCGCGGAGCAGGGCGGCCTGGTCCTCCGGCATCGCTCACCTCCGCATCGATCACGACACAGACGTTCCGACGGTTCAGTTCGTTGAAGCGCGGATCAATTTCGTTCGAGTTCGATGGGGTGCGTGGCCAACAGCGAGAGCGGGAGGGGCTGGCGGCGCAGGACCTGGGCCCACAGATCGCCGCGGCCCGCGAGGGGGTCGGTGGGCAGGGCGGACAGGACGATCCAATCGCCGCGGTCCAGTTCGCCTTCCAGCTGGCCGAAGGTCCACCCGGCATAGCCCGCGAAGACGCGCACGCCTTCGACCAGGCCCTCGATTTGCTCCGGATCGGAGTCGAGATCGATGAGTGCGACGCGGCCGTCGACGCGCCGCACCCCGGATAGCCCGGCGATGGACGCGCCCACCTTGATGGTGGCCAGGCACAGGGCCGCATCGCGTTTCACGGGGCCGCCGATATAGAGCGCGCGGGGCGCGGCAGCCAGTTCCGACCAGCTGGGGAGCACATCGTGCAGGGCGGTATCGCTGGGTTTGTTGAGGACCACGCCCCAGGTGCCGCCGTCATTGTGTTCGAGGATGTAGACCACGGACCGCCGAAAGGACGGCTCGACGAGATCGGTTGCGGACACCAGGAGTGTGCCGGGGCGAACTACCTGGTCCTCGTGCCGGAATTCGCGTCGAGAACGGTCACCGTGTTCCTCTGCGCGTGCCACCCCGCCATCATCGCACTGAGACAGGGTAATTGCGTTGCTTAATTTGCTGGTTACCCATTTGTGCCGCGGCGGGGTCGCCCGGAGCCGGAAAAACTTGTCCCGCATACCTTGCGGTTGGTAGCTAGGGTGGGCGCTATGGAACGTCCCGAGGTGCTCCTCGAGAACAGCGACGCCGTTTACGACTTCTATCGCGACCACCGGCAGAACCTGTTGAAGGCACGGGCGGCCTACTGGCTGTTGGGACGTCGCTACCGGCCGCGGGTGGACTACGCGCCGGGGGCCCGGGAAGGCCTGCGGGAGTACATCTCCCAGGGCCGTCCACTGCTCATCGCGGTGAACCACCTCTCGCAGCTGGATCCCTACACGGTCGCCGCCGCGGCCTGGCGCAGCGATCTGCGGCCGGTCATCGGGCGCACGCGGGTGCTGGCCAAGGACGAACTGTTCCTCGAACCCAAGCTGCGCGAGCGCATCGACATGATGGGCGGCATTCCGGTGTTCCGGGGCAAGGACCACGGGTTGCGGGCGGTGAACGCGGCCGGGCAGCGCATGATCGACATCTGCGCCGAGCGCATGGCGCGCGGTGACGGGGTGGCGGTATTTCCCGAGGGCACCTGCAACGACGTGGACCCCACGCGGGTGCAGGCGGTGGGAACCGGTATCGGGCACATCGCTTTCCGGGCCAAGAAGCTCGGCGCGCGGCCGGTGCTGGTCAGTCTGGGTCTGAGTTATGGCCCGCGCCCGGATCCCAAGGTGGAGCCCACCAAGGAGGAGGCGCATTCGGCCAGCTTCTATTTCGGGGTGCCGGTGGCGGAACTGCCGACCAAGCCCGCCGAGATCACGCGGGTGGTGCGCGACGAACTGCAGGCCGCGCTCGACGGCGCGGTGAAGGCGTACTGACGGTGAAGGTGTCCTGACGGGGCCTCAGCCCTGGGGTAGGTTCAACCGTCCTCTGGACCAGTGCGGCACCAAAGCCAGGTATTCCGGCCGGGATTCGACGAAGTGATGCACCATCGGGCACATGGGCAGAATGCCGTAGCCCTCGTCCCGGGTCTGGTCCAATGCGCCCTGCACGAGCTTGCGCCCGTAGCCGAGCCCCTCGAACTGGGGATAGATCTCGGTGTGCACGAACGCGCGCTCGTTCGCGGTGTCCTGATAGGCGGCGACACCGGCGAGGTATCCGTCGACGAACAACTCGAACCGATCCAGAGCGTCGTTCTTGCGGACCTCGATCGACTGACTCGACATGGGCACGACGTTAGTGCGCGCGACGCGCCTATTTGTCCGAATACGAGAAGGGTGGCCTCGGGCGTGTCGTTTGCCACACCCATGATCAGAATGGAGGGGTGACGAACCCACCGCCGCGCCGGGTGTTGCTGGCCCCGGACAAGTTCAAGGGCTCCCTCACCGCCGCGCAGGTGGCGGCCGCGTTGGCGGCGGGCATCACCCGCGCCGCGCCCGACACCCGGATCCGGCAGCTGCCGATCGCCGACGGCGGGGACGGGACCGTCGACGCCTTCGTGGCCGCGGGCTGGGAACGGGTCGAGATCGAGAGCTACGGCCCGACCCTCGCACCGGTGAGCACCTCCTACGCCCTGCGCGGACCGACGGCGGTGGTGGAGCTGGCGGCGGTCAGCGGACTCGCGAGACTGCCCGGCGGACAGTTCGATCCGCTGCACGCCAGCACCTACGGTGTGGGTGACGTGGTCGGGGACGCCCTGGACCGGGGCGCGCGCGATATCGTGCTCGGTCTCGGCGGGAGCGCCTCCACCGATGGCGGCGCGGGCCTGTTGCAGGCCCTGGGCCTGCGGATCCTCGACGCGGACGGCACCGAATTGCCCTGCGGCGGTGCGGCACTCGCGCGTGCGGTGCGCGTGGACCGGAGCGATCTGCATCCGGGCCTGGCCGATGCGACGGTGACGTTGGCCAGCGATGTGGACAATCCGCTGCTCGGCCCGAACGGCGCGGCCGCCGTCTACGCCCCACAGAAGGGCGCGAATCCCGAGCAGGTCGCCACTCTCGAAGCGGCACTGAAGAATTGGGCCGCCGTGCTGGGCCCCGAATGGGCCGACAAGCCGGGCGCGGGCGCGGCGGGCGGCACCGGCTTCGGCGCGCTGGCGGCCCTCGGCGCGCGCATGCGCTCCGGCATCGACCTCATCCTCGACCTCATCGACTTCCGGGCGCAGGTGGCCGACGCCGATCTGGTGATCACCGGTGAGGGCTCCCTGGACCGGCAGAGCCTGTCCGGCAAGGCGCCCATCGGCGTCGGCGACGCGGCGCGGGCGGCCGGGGTGCCGGTGATCGCGGTCGCGGGCCGCGTCCTGCTCACCCCGGAACAGGTGCGTGCCGCCGGATTCGCGGCCGCCTACGCGCTGTCCGATCTGGAGCCCGATCCGGCCCGCAGCATGGCCGACGCCGCCGCGCTGCTGACGTGCATCGGTGCGCGAATCGCCGAAAGTATGGGGTGAATCAGCTGGCCGGGGTGAGGGCGCGGCCGAGAATCCGGTCGCGATTGCGGTCGCCCCACTCCTCGAGCGGACGTAGGGCCGCGCTCAGCTCCCAGCCCAGCTCGGTGAGCGAATACTCCACGCGCGGTGGGATTTCCGGGTAGATCTCGCGGTGCACCACACCGCTGGCCTCCATCTGGCGCAGGTTCTCGGCGAGCACCTTCTCGCTGACCCCGGTGAGCAGGCGGCGGATCTGCCCGAACCGCTGCGGGCCCTCGGCCAGCACCCACATCAGGTGCATCTTCCACTTGCCGCCGACCACATCGATGGCCACGGACATGCCGCACTGCGTGTTATCCGCGTCACTCTCGGTACTCATCGCGCCCTCTCTGACCAGATTTCGAACCTCCAGGTAAGCAACCCCACGCGAACGTGCGGTCTTCCCGAGGCTACCGACCCGGGACACCATCGAGGTCAGCGCGCTGCACCCGTCCATCGACATCGAAGGAATACCAACCCATGTCCGAGAATCGATCCGTCACCGTCATCGGCCTGGGCCCAATGGGGCGCGCCATGGTCACGTCGTTCCTGAAGGCGGGCGTCGAGGTCACCGTCTGGAACCGCAGCCCCGAGAAGGCCGACGCCATGGTCGAACTCGGCGCCAAGAAGGCCGCGACCGTCGCCGCGGCCATCGACGCCAACGAGGTGATCGTGCTGAGCCTCACCCACTACGCCGCCATGTACGACGTGCTGGGTCCGGCCGCGGATCGCCTGCGCGGCAAGGTGATCGCCAACCTCTCGTCGGATTCGCCGGAGAAGGCCCGCGCGGGCGGTGCCTGGGTCCGGGAGCACGGTGCCGAATTCCTGTCCGGCGGCGTCATGTCGGCGGGCAACAATATCGAGCACCCGGCGTCGTACATCTTCTACAGCGGTCCGCGGGAGGTCTTCGACGCGCACGCCGACCTGCTGCGTCCGCTGAGCCCGCAGGAGTACCTGGGCACGGACGACGGTCTGGCACAGGTCTTCTACCAGGGCCTGCTCACCATCTTCCACCCCTGGCTGCTGGCCTTCGATCAGGCCACGGCCATGATCGCCCGCTCCGGCCACGACATCGCGCAGTTCGTGCCGTTCGCGGTGCGCTCGAATGCCGCCTTCCCGTACTTCATGGAGCAGTTCTCGGTGGAGAACCAGAACGGCGGCTGGGCCGATGTGGCCGGACTGAAGATGATGGACGCGGGCGCGCAGCACATCATCGACGCCAGCGAGGAGGTGGGTGTGGACGCCACCCTCTCGCACACGGCACAGGCGTTCTGGCGCCGGGCGGTGTCCGCCAGCGCGGGCGCGGGCAAGGCGGTCTCGACCTTCGAGCTCATGAGCGCGGTGCCCGAGACCGCCTGAGGGCGAATCAGGCGCTCTCGGAACCGATTCGAGGAAACGGTGTGGTGGAGAAGATGATCTCCACCGGCACCTCGAAGTACTGCGCGAGCCGCAGCGCCAGGTGCAGGCTCGGGCTGTACTCGCCGCGTTCGAGATAGCCGACGGTCTGGTAGTGGACTCCCAGCGCCTCGGCCAGCTCCCGGCGCGAGATGCCGCGCTCGGCGCGCAGCATCGCGATCCGGTTGTAGATGACCTCGCTAGTAGGCACGTTGCATGGCCTTCTCGCGGCGGGCCGCCACCGAGGACCCGGATTCCCGACGAGCCATGCGGCGCAACACGATCGGGGCCACCGCGATGCCCACTACCGCCCACGCGCCCAGCACCGCGACGGTCTCCAGGTGTCGCCAGGAGTGGGTCAGCTCCACCACCGCCGCGCTGTCGGGCAGCATGGCCGAGCGCATGCCCAGACCCAGCCAATAGATCGGGAAGACCTGCGCCACCGCCTGCAACCAGCCGGGCAGGCCGGTGATCGGGTAGAAGATTCCGGAGATCGCCACGATACCCATGATGGGGAACGAGACGAAGCCGACGCTGCGCGGGCTGTCGAACAGCGAGCCGATGATCGCGCCCAGCGGCAGGCAGGCCAGCAGGCCCAGCACCAGGACGCCGATCAGGGCGACCCAGGAGCCGACGCTGTCCAGGCTCACGCCGCCGATGGCGATCAGGCCGAAGCCGAGGATCAGCGCTACCTGCACCAGGGCGACCCCGGAGACCGCGGTGATCTTCCCGATCAGATAGCCCAGCATCCCGTTGGGAGTCGCCTTGGCGCGCAACAGGGTTCCGTCCTCCCGGTCCAGCGAAAGCCCCTGGGCGACACCGAACATGCCGTTGAACGCCACCAGCATGCCCAGCACGCTGGGCAGCGCCAGCGCGCCCAGCCCGATGCCGGTGCCCTGGAAGCTGCCGTGCCGCATGAAGAACACCGCGACCATGGTGGCCACCGGCCAGAAGAACTGCGAGAACACGTCCATGCCATTGGTGAGGGTCTGGACGAGTTCGATGCGGCCGCGCCGGAATCCGGCCCGCACCGCGACCGAGGTGGGATTGGTGAGCGCTGCGGAACTCATCGGGCCATCTCCTCCAGGCTGCGCAATTCGGTGTCGCCCTGGCCGGATTCGAAACGCCGTACCAGGGTCATATAGGTGTCCTCGAGCGAGGCGCGGCGCACCTCGAGCTCCTCGACCGACTCCCCGAACTGCTGGAACAGCTCGTAGACGAACTTGGTGGACTCGGTGGTGGTGTGCACGAAACGCTGCCCGTCGCGGGTCCACTTCACCTCGGCCTCACCGGCGATGCGGCGGGAGAGCTGATCGGCCGAGCCGTCGGCGATGATGCGCCCGCCCGCCAGGATGAGGATGCGGTCGGCCAGCTTCTCGGCCTCGTCCAGGTCGTGGGTGGTGAGCAGGATGGTGGTGTGCTGGTCGTCGGCGAGTCGGTGCACCAGGTCGTGGAATTCGCGGCGGGCCTGCGGATCGAAACCGGCGGTGGGCTCGTCCAGGAACAGCAGCTCGGGGCGGCCGACAATGCCGATGGCCACGTCCAGGCGGCGGCGCTGACCGCCGGACAGCGTCATGGCCTTGGCGTCGGCGTGCTCGGTGAGACCGACCGCGGCGATGAGTTCGTCGGTGTCCCAGGGCCGTTGGATGTCGGCGGTGGAGTAGGGCGCGTAGAACATGCCCAGGTACTGCAGCAGTTCGCGCACCCGCCACTTGCCGTGATCGCGCCAGGACTGCAACACCACGCCCAGCCGGGCCCGCCAGGCCTCGTCGCCGTGCGCGGGATCGGTGCCCAGCACCGCGACCCGCCCCGCCGAGCGCATGCGGAAGCCCTCGAGGATCTCGATGGTGGTGGTCTTGCCCGCGCCGTTCGGGCCCAGCAGCGTCAGCACCTCACCGCGATGCGCCTGGAACGTGACGTCCTGGAGCACATCGCGGGTGCCGTAGCGCATTCGTAAGTTCTCGACGTCGAGCACGACGCCTTCGCCGACCGACATATCACCCCTCCGTAGTAGAAGCCGGATCGGATGTAGCATACCTACTACATTATGACGGCCTCAAGCTATTTACCGGGCATGAAAAAGGGCCCGGCTCGAAGTGAGCCGGGCCCTTCCGATCAGTGCTTCTAGCGGGTACAGAGAAACTCGACCGCCGCGGCGTAGCCCTGGATCCCCATGCCCGCGATCACCGCGGTGGCGATGGGCGAGACGTAGGAGTGATGCCGGAACTCCTCGCGGGCATGCACATTGCTGATGTGCACCTCGACGATCGGCACCTCGGGGATGACCAGCGCGTCCCGCAGCGCCACCGAGGTGTGGGTCAGTCCGCCCGGATTGATGACGATGCCGGACTCCATCCCGCGCGCGGAATGGATCCGGTCGATCAGCGCCCCTTCGTGATTGGACTGGAACGCCACGATCTCCCGATCGAAGCGCGCCGCGGTCTTACGGCACAGTTCCACCACGTCGTCGAGGGTGTCCGCCCCGTAGACCTCGGGCTGGCGGGTGCCGAGCATGTTCAGGTTCGGGCCGTTGAGCACCAGGATCGGGGCGGTTGCGGGCATGCGCACACTCTACGACCACAGGCCCGGCGGTCCCGCGACCACCGACTCCGCGGTCCGGCGACTACAGGCCCTGCGGTCCCTCGGCGCGCAGGTCGTCGACTTTGCGCATGGCCGAGCGCAATTCCTCGAGCCATTCCTCGGCGTGCTTGCCCGCCAGCTTGACCGTCCAGGCCAGGGCATCGGAGCGGGAGCGGGCCACGCCGGAGTCGACCAGGGTGTCGAGCACCTTGCGCTCGGGCTGGCGCAGCCGGGTCATGACCGGAACGGCCAGGTGGGTGAACATGATTCGCTCGCCATTGACCGTGACGCCCCAGGCCACATTGCGGCCGTAGCGGGCCTGGGCCTCCTGGGCGATCTGCATGCGGGCCGGGCGGGTGGTCTCCCGAAAGCGGGCGATGACACCCTCGCGGGTGGCCTGCGGCACGTCGGCGGGAGCGTCCTCGGCCGGGGCGTCGGCGGCGGGTTCGGCTGCGGGGAGGGGGAGTTCGCCGACCACGACGATCTCGTCGCGATCGATCTCGAGGGTTGCGGGACCGCTGAACCAGTCGGCTGGCAATCGTCCAGCGAACCAGTCCGGAGCGTCCGAGGCGTCGGGAAGGTCGGCTTGCTGCCAGCCGCCGGTGCGCCCGAAACCGTGTCCACGATGTCCGTGTCTCATGTTGGTCACTCTCACTAACTGCATGGAGTTGTAATACTGATTACAACGTTACGTCGTTATGGGCCGCCTGGATTCCGCTCTGGGAGAACGCGGTTCGCCTGCTTCGAACCGAATGGTCCGAATGACTGGCATCAGTGAGAACCGAACGGTCTTCAGAGTCGCGAATACGCCAGGCCCGTAACCGACCGGTGATCATGTAAGTGGTCACTGCTGACCGATTTCGGCACTATGGTGGTGCTCAGAACAAGCACGCCTGGTGGAATGGTGGAACCGTGGGCCGTCGGCGCGCGGTACCGTGGACCTGTTGCTGATGTGGCCAGAGTGAAGAGTGGGCGATATGGATGTGTGGGGATCCCGCCGCTTCCGGGTACGGGGTGCGATCGCACTCGCGGGTGTGGCGGCTGTCGCGATCGCGATGGGGTCATGTGGGGTTCGGGAGCGGTCGACGGGTGCGGAAGCGGTGGTCGAGAAGTTCACCACGCTGATCGACAAGAAGGACTACGACGGCGCGTCGCGGCTCACCTCCTACCCGGCGGGTGCTTCGGCAACGCTGAAGCAAGTTTTCGAAGGCCTCGATCCGGGCAAGCCCGACTACCGCAAGACCCAGTACATCGAACTGGACGGCACGACCGGACTCTTCTCCATGACCGGCGCCTGGAACTTCGGCGACAAGCGCGACTGGAAATTCGACCTGCAGGGCACCGTGCGCAAACTCAGTGTGGGCTGGCGCATCTCGTGGGATCCGGCCCTGGTCATGCCCCAGCTGGACGCCAAGCGCTCCGCCAAACTGGTCCGCACCTTCGCCCAGCCCTCGCCCAAGGTGAACGACATCGTGGGCGCGCCGCTCATGGCCGAGCAGACCATCAATGTCGTCAAGCTGGACCCGGCCAAGATCACCGACCCGGTCGCCTCCACCAACGCGCTGGCCGCCGCCATCGCACCGGTCGCCCCGCTCATCGACGGACCGGCTCTGATGCAACAGCTTTCGGCCTCGCAGGGCAAACCCATCGTCGCGGTCAATCTGCGCGACGGTGACTTCAATATCCTCGAGCCGCGCATGGCCCCGATCCCGGGCGTGGTGATGGAGAAGCAGCCCAAGCTCATCTCCGTCGACCGTCGGGTCTGGTCGCCGCTGCTGGACGCGTTCACCAAGGTGTGGCAGGACAATCGGGATCAGCACTCCGGCTGGGGCGTTCAGCTCTTCGAACCGGACGGCAAATTCGTCACCCAGCTGGCCGGGGAGCAGGGCCCGCCCGGGCCGGACATCCCCGCCACCATGGACCAGCGCCTGCAGCGCGCCGCCGAGGACGCGGTGGTGAGCACCGGTGCGCCGACCTCGATCGTGGCCATCCAGCCCTCCAGCGGGGCGGTGGTCGCGGCCGCGCAGAACAGCCAGGCCAGTGAGCGCGGCAATGTCGCCTTCACCGGGCTGTATCCGGTCGGCGGCATGATCGAGCTGTTCAAGAATGTCGCTGCGGTCACCAAGAACAAAGCGCCGCAGGATGTTTCGGTCGGGGACGCCGCGGACGCGGCCAGCCTGCTCGGCATCGGCATCGACTTCAAGGTGCCGGGCCTGGACGAGACCACCGGACGCCTGCCCACCGGCAAGAACGCCGCAGAGAACGTGGGTCGCGGCAATGCCGCCGACTCGCTGCTGGCCAGCCCCTGGGGCATGGCGATCGCGGCGGCCGCCATCGCCAACGGCCAGGTGCCCAAACCCATGATCACCATCGGTCAGCCCGCCACCACCGAGGCCGATCTGGCCGCCCTGCCCGGCGGCGCCACCGATCGGCTGCGCGCCATGCTGCACGACGGGGTGGGCGCGCCGGAAATGGTGAGCCTCAACCGGTATCGCGACGTCCAGGCCTTCGGGGCCACCACCGGCAACAGTGGCTGGCTCATCGCCACCATGGGTGACCTGGCCTTCGCCATTCACATCGACGATCCGGACAGCGGCGACCTCACCGCGCGGGTGGCGGCGCGACTGCTGCAGTCGCTGGCCTCCCCGGACTAGATCGGCCTAGCGGGCGCGCAGGATTTGCACCGCCGCCCGCCAGCCGATCAGGAACAGGGCCAGGAAGGTCGCGGCCACCAGGACGAAGCTGAGGGCGACGCCCTGACCGGACACGGCACGTAGGAGCATGCCGCCGATCAGCGTGCTGAGCCAGACGATGACGCCGGTCGGCCACACCGCCCGGGCGTCGAAACGCTTTGCCGCGCTGACCCCTTCCCGCCCCGAGGCCACCGCCACGGCGATCACCCACCCCAGCACGACTCCGGTGCCGAACGGCCAGAACGTCCGCAGCAGCCCCGCCCCGAGAACGGCCTCGTCGTGGCTGCGTCGCCCGAGCATGCTGAAGAAGAGCACTAGCACGACATCCACGACGAACGGCATCGGTTTCCTCACGCGCCACAGGGTAACGGGCGTTATCGGCGCGTCTGTGCAGGGACACCGCACCCTGTCCAGTCAGGCGGCGGTACCGTCCGGGTTCGCGGGGGGAGTGGCGCGGCGGCGGTCGGTGACCAGTGAGTTGCCGCGCTGTTCGAATTCCTTCTCGTATTCGTCGTCGTCGGCCTGGGGCTTGCGGAAGAGGAAGAGGAAGACGACCCAGCCGACGATGGCGACCAGGATGAAGCTGATCAGGCGGTAGAGGAAGGCCGCGGCGACGGCCTGGGCGGCGGGCAGACCGGCCGCCGCGGACAGCGAGTAGATGAGGGTGGCGTCCACGTAGACGATGCCGCCCGGGGCCAAAGGAATGGTGCCCACGGCCTTTCCGGCCGCGAAGGCCAGCATGAGTCCGGCCCAGCGCGGATCCGCGCCGACCGCGTAGCACGCGGCGCCGAGGCAGGCGACATCGGCGAGCCGATGCACCAGCGCCCACACGACCACCCACGCGCCATCGCGTTTGCCCAGGTCCACCGATTCCAGCTGGGTCAGGATCTCGCCCACCTTGCCCATGCCGGTGTCGGCGGGCCGGTGCCGAATCCGGTTGACCCGGGCCAGAATCCGGCGCGCCACCGCCTCGATCCCGCCCGGATGCCGGGACAGATAGTTGAAGGCCCAGATCAGCAGGGCCACGACGCCGAGGGTGAGGATCACCTTGAGCGGCCCGACCTGGTCGCCGGACAGGACCGTGCCGAAGAAGCCGAGCAGGGTGAGTCCGGCCGCGGCCACCACCCCGGACATCACCAGCTGCCAGGACGCCACGATCGGGCTCGCGCCCCAGCGCCGGGTCTGGCGGTAGGTGAAGGCCGCCGAGAACACCTGGCCCGCGGGCAGGGTCAGCGACATGCCGGTCGCGCCGTAGACCACCGCCACCGATTTGCGCTGACTCACCTCCACGCCACCGGCGTTCAACAGCTGTTTCTGGATGCGGCCGAAACCGCTCATGGAAAGCGCGGCCATGAAGACGCAGGCGACGACCCAGCCCCAATGGATTTCGGTGAGGTTCTTCCAGGATTCGTGCAGGCGCGGATAGAGATATATGCCCTCGGATATCAGCAGTGCCGCGAGCGCGGCGCCGAGAACCCATTTGGCCCACCAGAACCTGCCACGGTGCGAGTTATTCGCGGCTGGCGTGGGATCTCCCGCCAACTCCCCATGGGCCGTCACGTCGTCAGCCTAACGAACTCGCCGCCGCCTCGTCTGCATCAGTCGGGTCGGGGCTTTCCAACGGCCAGGCCAAACGGGTTTTCCGGCGGCGGCCGCGCAGTTGCACCTCTTCACCGGTCTGCCAATGCCGCTGCTCGTTCTCGTCGGCGAAAAACAGTGCGCTCGAGGAGGTCAGCACCCGTTCGGGCCGGTCCTTGGCGAGTTCGGTGAGGCGCGAGGCCTCGTTCACCGGATCGCCGATCACCGTGTATTCGAAACGATTCGCGCCACCGATATTCCCGGCCACGGCCAGCCCGGCCGAGACGCCGATGCCGATATCCAGCCCGGCCACCTCGCGCAGGGCTTCGCGCAGCTCACGGGCGGCGGCCAGGGCCGCGGTCGGGGCATCCGGGCGGTCCAGCGGCGCACCGAAGATGGCGAGTGCGGCATCGCCCATGAATTTGTTGATGAGTCCGTGATGGCGGTCGATGACATCCACTACGACGCGGAAGAACTCATTGAGCAGGCTGACCACTTCGGTGGGCGGGCGTTCCGCGGCGGTGGCGGTGGAACCGACCATATCCACGAACAACACGGCCACGAATCGGGTTTCACCGCCGAGTTCGGTGCCGTACTCGAGGGCGCGGATCGCGACGTCCTCACCGACGTGGCGGCCGAACAATTCCTGCAGTTCACGGCGTTTCGCGGCCTCACCCATCATGCGGTTGAAGCCAACCTGCAGCAGTCCGATTTCCGAGCCGTCGAAAACTTCCACCTGCACGTCCCGCGCGCCTTCCTGCACCCGGTCGATGGCCTGGCTGAGCTGGCGGATCGGATCGGAAATGGACGAGCCGGTGAGCATGGAAAGCGCCAGCGCCTGCATGATCACCACACCGCACAACAGCAGAATCGAGACGGCCAGCGACTGCGCGGAAAACTGGACCCGAGAAGAAATCTGGGTGACGCACAGCAGCACGATGGCAATGGTCGGCGCGAAGGTGCCCATGCCCCAGGTCATGGCCATGCGGGTGCCGACGCCCGGCGTCAGGGTGTGGTCGAAGGCCCCCGTGGTCAGGGCCTCGGCCGCGACCGGACGCAGAATGCGCTCGCCCAGCATGTAGGTGAAGCCGAAAACGATGGTGGCGGCCATACATTCGGTGACGATCACCGCCGCGGCCAGCTCCGGCGTGCGCACGATGATCAACGACGCCAGCACGCCGCCGCCGACCAGCCACAGCACCAGGTGCACGATGGCCTCTGCCGCAGCGGCGCGTGCAGCGCCGCCATCTGCTCCTGTCGCGACGGCGGGCCGCCCCGCATCTGCCACCGCATGACCGGCCGCAGCATGAACGCCGACGCGGCCAGACTCAGCAGCCCGGCGACCAGCACGACGACCGCGGGTATCAAGAAGCCGGTCTGCCGGGTCGCACTGGTCCCGCCCTCGGGAACCGGCAGCCCGTATTGAATGAACGCCCACACCAGGACAGCGCCGAACGCGTTGGCCGCGAGCATGGAAGCTAAGTACAGCGGCCAACGCGTCCTCATGGTCTGTTTGACCGCTTCCAGGGGCGCCGACACGATCACCAATCTAGCTGCCCGGCCCCTCCGAAGCTCCAGTGCGAGCTCCAGTGCGCACCGGGATGGACGGGACGCTCAGCGCCGCGGCACCCACAGACTGGCCACCGCCAGGCCGCCCGCGATGAGCGCGAACAGCAGGACAACGCTGGCCAGCATGGGGTGATGGATTCCGTCCATCCAGATCTGACCGACCGCGGTGATCGGTCCACTCCACATACTCATGAACGACCTCCTTCGTGCTCGCGGGTGATACCTCCATTGGCCTACGGATCGACGCACGCGGCCAATGCCGTTCCCGGTCGCCCATATACCGAAAACCGAATACCGAGCCGAAACGTCGGTCGGCACGGAATGCGAACCACGCCGTTTCGCACCGACGCGAATGACGCGCCGCACCCAGTAGGCTCGCCTACGTGAGTGAGGTGCAGGCGGCGTCCAGCAGATCCGGCGAGTCCGGCGGGGTGCGCCGTCGCGACACGGAGGCCGTGCACCCGATCGTGCGGCAGGCGGCGGAGTGGTGCTGGCGGCTGCTCATCATCTTCGCGGCGGTGCTGGCGGTGGCCTACCTGGCGCGGAAGCTGTCGACGGTCACGATTCCAATGTCCATCGCGCTGCTCGGGGCGGCATTGATGGCGCCGCTGGTGAATTGGATGCAGCGCTTCGGGGTGCCGCGCGCGATCGGCGTGTTCGTGGCGTTGGTCGGCGCGCTCGGATTGCTCGCGGGGATCATGACCTTCGTCGTGGAGCAGTTCGTCTCCGGTGTGCCGCAGCTGTCGGACGAGTTCAAGACCTCCGTGCATCAGGTGCAGGACTGGCTGATCAACGGGCCGCTGCACCTGAGCAACGACCAGATTCGCAATGCGGGCGACACCATCGTCAAGACCGTCGAGTCCAACAAGGACGCGCTGACCAATGGCGCGCTCACCACCGCCACCGTCATCGGCGAGTTCTTCACCGGCGCCTTCCTGACCCTGTTCATCCTGATCTTCTTCCTCTACGGCGGGGATCAGATCTGGGAGTTCGTCACCCGGATCATTCCGACCGCGCACCGGGAGCGGGTGCGCACGGCCGGGCGGCTGGGCTTCGGCACCCTGACCGGATTCGTGCGCGCCACCGTCATGGTGGCGGCCGTGGACGCCATCGGCATCGGCGCGGGCCTCGCGATTCTCAGTGTGCCGCTGGCACTTCCGCTGGCCTCGCTGGTCTTCATCGGCGCGTTCATCCCCATCGTGGGCTCGTTCATCGCGGGCTCGGTGGCGGTGTTCATCGCGCTCATGACCAAGGGCCTGGTGACCGCGCTCATCGTGCTGGGCATCACCATCGCGGTCATGCAGCTGGAAGGCCATGTGCTGCAACCGCTTCTGATGGGTCGCGCCGTGCGCATCCACCCCCTGGCGGTGGTGCTCGCGATCGCCGCGGGCGTGGTGCTGGCCGGTCTGGCGGGCGGTCTGCTCGCGGTGCCGTTCGTGGCGGTGCTCAATACCGCCATTCGCTCGCTGCTGGCCGATTCGCCGGAAGAGGCGTACCAGGAACTGCACACCGGCGATCCGCACGAGCCCATGTTCCACGCGGATCCGGACGATCCCGATGAGCTGCGCCCGAAGGTCCCCGCGGACGATCATCAGGCGCCGAAGCCTCCCGGCGGCAGCGGTGACACCGGGGACTGACCCTTATGACACCGGGGACTGACACCGATCCCGACTGGGCCGCCTCCGCGCCGCTGTGGCGCGCCGTGCAGGCCTTCCGGCTGGTCACGCTGCTGTATGCGGTGGGCCAGCAGATCGCCTCGGTGCCGCACTACACCAATCAGCGGCTGAGCTGGTTCCTCATCGCCATCATGGTGGTGTGGTCGGGCATCTCGGCGGTGCTGTTGTCGCAGTGGCGAATTCGCCACCACCCGCGGGTGCGCACCGCCGTCGTGCTCGGCGACCACGTCGTGGTCATCGCGCTGATCTTCGCGACCCGGCTGGTCGCGCCCTACGACTGGTACCACGGCCACCAGACCCTGCCCACCACCCTGTGGGCCGCCAATGCCGTGGTGTCCGCGGCGATTCTGCGCGGACCGCTCGGCGGCATCTGTTCGGGACTGCTGATCTCGGGCGCGGTCATCACCGCGCGCGCCCAATGGGATTTCGACGTCTGGCGCGACGCCACCCTGCCCGTCCTCATCTCGGTCGGGTTGGCCCTGGGCCTGGCCTCCAATACCGCCCGCCGCGCGCACGCCCAACTGCAGCGCGCGGTCCGGCTCACCGCCGCCGCCCAGGAACGCGAACGCCTGGCGCGCGAAGTGCACGACGGGGTGCTCCAGGTGCTCAGCTACATCAAGCGCCGCGGCAATGAGATCGGCGGCCCCACAGCGGAATTGGCTCAGCGCGCGGGCGAGCAGGAGGTGGCGCTACGGGTGCTCATCTCCGAGCAGGGACGACGGCCCGACACCGGTGGCACGGAAGAGGATCTGCGACCGCTGCTCACGGCCCAGGCCACGCCGTCGGTCTTCGTCTCCACCCCCGGCGATCCGGTGCTCCTGGGCCGCTGGGAGGCCCGCGAGGTCGCCGCCGCCGTGGCCGCCGCCCTGGCCAATGTGGCGCAGCACGCCGGACCGGGCGCGAAAGCCTATGTGCTGCTGGAGGATACCGGCGACGAATTGATCGTGAGTGTGCGCGACGACGGACCCGGCATTCCGCCCGGTCGGCTGGTGGAGGCGGAAGGCCAAGGGCGCATGGGTGTTTCGCGCTCGATCGTCGGCCGCATTGCCGCGCTCGGCGGCACCGCGCAGCTGCTGTTCGAGGCGACCCCGGTCGAGGGCGAGGAGGGTGCGGGCGCGGAATGGGAATTCCGGGTGCCCGTGCGGCGGCGACATTGAGACCGGCTGGCGACACTGAGACCGGATGGCGACAAGGGGAGCGGAGGCGGAGATGGCGGACCCGGACCCGATCACGGTGATGGTGGTCGACGACCACCCGATCTGGCGCGAAGGCGTCGCCCGCGACCTCGTCGAGGCCGGGTTCGACGTGGTCGCGACCGCCGACGGGGTCCGCGCCGCCGGGGCCCGCGCGAGCGCCGTCCAGCCGCGGGTGGTCCTGATGGACATGCAGCTCCCCGACGGCAATGGCGCGGATGCCACCGCCGAGGTGCTGCGCGTCTCGCCCCGCACCCGAGTGCTGGTGCTGTCCGCCTCGGCCGAACGCGACGACGTCCTCGACGCCATCAAGGCCGGTGCCACCGGCTACCTGGTCAAGAGCGCCTCGGCCGCCGAACTTCTCGACGCCGTCCGCGCCACCGCCGCCGGGCAGGCCGTCTTCACCCCCGGCCTGGCCGGTCTGGTCCTCGGCGAGTTCCGGCGCATCGCCAATACCCCCGCCGATCGCGACGAACCCCACCGCCCCGCCCTCACCGACCGCGAGACCGAGGTGCTGCGCATGGTGGCGAAGGGCTTGTCCGCCAAGCAGATCGCCACCCGCCTGGGGCTGAGCCACCGCACCGTCGAGAACCACGTCCAATCCACCCTGCGCAAACTGCAACTGGGCAATCGGGTGGAGTTGACCCGCTACGCCATCGAGCAGGGTCTCGACGAATAGGCGGGCAGGGACTCGACGAGTAGTGGGGGAGCGGATCAGGGATTGCCCTGATGCGCCGACGGCCCTTACCGGCCTAGCCTCGAAGGCATGGGAGGTCCTGAAGCGGTTTCCGCGATCGCTACCGGCAACGCCGTGATCGGCGACCGGGATCTACGGGTATCTGATGTCGAACGCGAACATGTCGGCCGTCTGCTGCAGCGCGCGGTGGGGCTGGGCATGCTGTCGCTGGGGGAATTCACCGAGCGCATGGACACCGCGCTCGCGGCCAAGACCCGCGGCGAACTCAATACGGTGCTGGTCGATCTGCCGGGCATCCGGCTCGTCGGGCAGCCCACCCAGGCCCCGGCGCCCGCGCCCGGCTTCCACCAGGGCCCACGCTATCTGCACCAGCCGCATCGCTACGCGGCGGCGCAGCGCATGCCACAGGCCGTGCCGGGCAATGTGATTCGCGCCCGCCTGTCCAGCGTGGAGCGCAAGGGCGCGTGGCAGGTGCCGCCGACGCTGATGATCAACAGTCTGCTGGGCAGCGTCCGCCTGGACTTCACCCAGGCCGTGATGTCCACCCAGGTGGTCGAGATCCACGTCAACGACACCTGCGGCTCGCTCGAGCTGATCGTGCCGCCCGAGGCCACCGTCGATATGAACGCCATCGACCTGGTCGCCTCCAGCGCCGAGACCAAGGTCCGCACCGGCCCGCCCATCGGCCCGCTGCACATCATCGTGCACGGCACCCTGCGCTTCAGCTCGGTCAAGGCCAAGCACCCCTTCGGGACCAACTGGAAGCGGTTCCTCAACGGCGCGTGACCGCCCGCACCGCCGGGTCGCGCCCTGCGACCGAGCGCGATCGCGCCCCGCGACCGAGCGCGATCGAGCCGGGCGACCGAGCGCAATCGGGCCCGGCGGCAAGCGGATCCGGAATCGGTTAGGGTCGCGGGCATGGAAGGCGTCGAGGTTCCGGAGGCAGTGCACCGATCCGGCGGCGGCGAACCGCTGCTCCTGCTGCACGGCGTCCTGCTGACCTGGCAGTCCTGGGGATCGGCGCTCGACGCACTCGCCACCGATCACGCCGTCCTGGCGCCCACCTTCCCCGGCCACTGGGGCGGGCCCGAGGCCGCCCGGCCCGCCACCGTGCGCGCGCTGGTCGACTACTGCGAACGGCTGCTCGACGAATCCGGTTGGGACACCGCGCATATCGCGGGCAATTCGCTCGGCGGCTGGGTCGCCCTGGAACTCGCGGCCCGCGGTCGAGCGCGCTCCTGCACCGCCATCGCGCCCGCCGGTCTGTGGCGGGCCCCGGCCGCCGCGGATTCCCTGCTGCGCAAGTTCCGCGCCTTCGGCCCGCTCATCGGCCTGGGTCCGGACCGGCAGCCGACCATGCCGACGCTGCTGCGCAGCCTGCTGCTGCCGCTGCTGGCGAATCGTCCTGCCGCGGTACCCAATCCGCTGGCCAAGGCCATGACCGCGGCCATCACCGAATGCGCCATCGTGGACGACCTGGCCGAGGATCCCGCTCTCCCAACGGGTTTCACCGGCCTGCCCGAGCTGGAAATCCCGACCACGATCCTGCTCCCCGCACACGACCGCGTCCTGCCACCCCACGTCTACGCCCCACTCACCTCCACCCAGACCCTCGAGGTACGCACACTCCCCGCCCTCGGCCACGTCCCCATGCTCGAAGCCCCGGACCTGATCACCGCCGAGGTGCGCGCCACCATCGCCCGCGTAGCGGCCACCGCGCGCCCCGCGTGATCGCCCCCAACCCGCGGCCATATGCCGCTGCCCCGTCGCATGACCCGCGTCGCGGGCGCGTCGCTCCGATTCGCGTAGTAATCACGGTTGGCCCGGGTGGTTCTACTCATGTGAGCCGAGGCCCAGGTCGAAAGTATGGCGGACATGAATCTCGCCATCGATCCTCGCCTGATCGCGCGGCTGTCGACTGAATTCACCTCGCTCAGCGAGCACCTGAACATCCTCGGCCGCGACCTCGAAACCCTCCGCTGCCAGGTCGTCGCCGAAAACGCCCGCCCCACCCAGCAGCCGACCCCGCCCCCCCGCGCCCGCCGCCGCACCCCAGGCGACGGGCGCGACCATGCCCACGGCCCCCGATCCGATCACGACCCCGGGCACCACGCCTGGAGGGGCAGCCCGTGGAACCGCCGCCGGTGGTTCGTCGAGTCGTGACGTGCCGCCGCCGCCCGCGCCGGTGGCGGGCCAGCCGCCCGCGTTTTCCGGCACATCAGCCGGTGGCCCGACCGCGGTTGCGTGGAATCCTTTCACGTCCGTGAATAGTGGTGGAACCAGCCGGAATTCGCCGATCGCACCGATTGCTGGTTGGGGCGGTCAGTCCGTGCCGACCGCGGGACCGACTGCGAGCCAAGGCGTTCCGTCCGCCGGAGTATGGCCCGGCTCGATGGCTCCGGTGCCGCAGCAGCCCCCCTATAAGCCCATGCCACCGCTACCGCAGCAGCGGCGTGGCGCGTATGCCCGGCCGGTTCGCGCGCCGTGGTGGCAGCGGGAAGGCGTGATCAGCCGGGTGCTGGCCGTCGCCGGTGTGGCGGTCACGTTGATCGGCGTGGTCATGCTGCTGGTGTTGGCGGCGCAGGCCGGGTTCTTCGGGCCGGTGCCCAGAGTTGTTGCGGGCGCGCTGTTCTCGGGGGCGCTCGTGGCCATCGCCATTCGCGTCGCCGGGAAGGCGGGCGGCAAGGTTGGGGGAATTGCGTTGGCGGCCACCGGTATCGCAGGGGGATACCTGGATGTCATCGCGGTGACCTCGATCTACCACTGGTTGCCCCCGGTGGTCGGGTACGCGGTCGCGTTGGGGATCGCGGCCGGGGGTGTCGCCCTGGCGGTGCGGTGGGGGTCGCAGGCACTGGCCGTGCTGGTGGTGCTCGGTGCGGCGCTGCTGGCCCCGTTCGTGAGCACCGAGTTGGTGGTGCTGCTGGGCTTCCTCATCGTGTTGCAGATCGCCGCTCTCCCGGTGCAATCGGTGCGTGACTGGCCGGTCCTGCACGTGGTGCGGACCCTTCCTGCTGCACTGACCACGCTGTTGGCCGTCGCGGCATCGGCCCTGGAGCTGAGCGGTGACGACACCTCGACGGTGCAGCGAATCCAGGTGCTCGCCGCGGCCACCGTCATCGCGGTCGCCGGGCTGGTGGGTGCGGTACTCGCCGGACGGCGACGGGCCGGGGATATCGCGGCCAGCCTGAGCTTCGCCGCCGCGACCCTGCCGCTGCTCGCCGCGCCGATCATGTTCGACCGCACCGGTTCCGTCCTCGTCTCCGCGTCCTTCGCGGCCGTGCTGCTGGTCGTCGCGGCCCTGCCCTGGATTCCGAAACTGAGTGGTGCCCTGCGGATTCCGGGTCACCTGGCGGTGGTGTCCGGCCTCGCCGGTGCGTTCGCGCTCCTGGAGGCGTGCATTGGAATCTCGCGGGTGCAGACCCTGCCGGTGGCGCTGTCCGTTGTCGCCATGGGCTTCCTCGCGGTGGCGGGTCAGCAGCGGTCGCGGGTCGCGGGTGCGCTCGGGGCGGCCTACGGTGCGCTCGCGGGGATGACCTTCTTCTACCGCGTCGACCCCGGAACCCTCGCCGGACGGTCGGAAGCCGCAGCGCACCTGGGCATTTCCACCGCGCTGTCCGCGCTCATGATTCTCGCGGTGCTGGCGGTAGCGGGTTGGAGTGCCCGCCGACTCGGCCTGCTGGATCGGGAATCCGATGCCACCGTGCTGTCGGTGTTCGCGGGTCTGGCCGGGCTGTACGCGGTCACGGCGCTGACGGTCTCCCTCGGCGTCGCCACCGGCAACCCGGACGGCTTCCGGGCCGGTCACGGCATCGCCACCGTGGTCTGGATGGCCAGCGCGACCGGTGCCCTGCTCTACGGCCTGCGCAGCCTGTCGCGGACCCCGCAGCGCGCGAAGGTCGCACTCGCCGCGGGACTTCTGGTCACCGCCGCCGCGCTCGCCAAGCTGTTCCTGTTCGACCTGGCGACCCTGGACGGACTGCTGCGGGCCGGTGCCTTCCTGGTGGTCGGCGTCCTGCTGCTCCTGGTCGGCACCCGCTACGCGCGCGCCTTCGCCGACGTGGACACCCGCACGCCCACCGCGTGATCCGCACGAAAAACGAACGCCCGGCCGAGAATTCGGCCGGGCGTTCGCGGTGTCGCGCTCAGTCGCGGTTCTGGCGACGCAGCAGTTCGTTGACGCTGACCTGGCGGCCCTCACCGCCGCGGTGCTTGGCGTCCTCGTCGGGCTTGGGGCGGCGGCGCGCGGAGCGCAGGTCCGACATCCAGCCCTCGATGCTGCTGCGGTTGCCGCCCTGGGGCTGCTCCGGCGCGGCGTGCTGCGTCGGATGTTCCTCCGGGGCAACAGCTTCCGCGGGCTGCTCGGTCTCGGGCGACTGCGGCTGGTACAGCTGGGCCCGCGTCGCCGGATGCGGCGGGAGCTTGGGGGTGGGCGGCGCGGACGGTGCCGACGGGGGCAACACCCGCTCGGAGCCGACCACGGGAGGCGGTGCATCGCTCGGCGCGGCGGGCGCGGTGGGTTCCGAGATCGACGGCAGCCCGGTCGGCTGTGCGGCGGACGGTGCGGGCGGCGGCGTGAAGGCGCCGTCCTGACCGCGCGCGGCTCCCTTACCGGGAGAAGCGAAGTCGCCGATCGGGTGCGGAGCCACCGGACCGCGCGCCGACGAGCCGGAACCGAGATCGGTGGTCGGCGCGTCCGGGGACGCCGCACTGGTGACCCGGCGCGGCGGGAGCGCGCCGCCGGACTCCGCCGGGCCGCCGAGATTGGTCAGCGGTGCGGCGGAACCGGATTCGGGTCCACGGGTCGAAGACGTCTGGTCGGCCTTGCCGGAAGTGTCGGTGCCGGAATCGGATTCGGGCGTCGAGACCAGCCCGGAGAGCGGGCTCGGGGTGGCGGTGCCGCTCGGCTTCGCGACGAAGTCCGGCGCCGGGCGCGACGACGGTGTCACCCCGTGGCCGGGACGCGCTGTGGCGGAAGGGAATCCGGGCGCGGGCCGATCGGCCTCGGGAGCCGGTGTGGCGGCGGGCGGTGTGGGCTCGGCGCGGTCGATGCGCTGGGTCGGGGCCTCACTGTCGATGTCGACGGTGCGGCGCGGACGCGGCTTGCGCGGCCGCGCGGGCGCGGAACCGTCGGTGACCATGGGGATCTGCATGGTGACCGGGTCGGTGATCGGGGTGGTCTTGACCAGGTCGACCACCTCCCCGCCGCCGGGTCGCTCATCGTCGAGAATGGGCTCGCCCAGGCCGATCTTCTGCTGAATCTTCTTCATCCACTTGGGCGCCCACCAGCAGTCGTCGCCGAGCAGCTTCATGGTGGCCGGGACCAGCAGCATGCGCAGCACGGTCGCGTCGATGAACAGCGCCGCCACCATGCCGTAGGCGATGTACTGCATCATCACCAGATCGGAGAAGGCGAACGCGCCGGTGACCACCAGCAGGATGAGCGCGGCCGCGGTAATGATGCGGCCGGTCTGCGCGGTGCCGGAGCGCACCGCCTCGGTCGTGCTCGCGCCCTGGGTGCGCGCCTCGACCATGCGGGAGAGCAGGAAGACCTCGTAGTCGATGGATAGGCCGTAGACCACGGAGATGATCAGCACCAGCACCGGCGACATGATCGGCTGCGGCGTGAAGTTCAGCAGGCTCGCGCCATGGCCGTCGATGAAGATCCAGGTCAGGATGCCCAGCGTGGAACCCAGGCCGAGCGCGCTCATGAGCGCGGCCTTGATGGGCAGCACCAGCGAGCCGAAGGTGAGGAACATCAGGATGGTCGTCACCAACACCACCAGCGCGATCATCAACGGCATGCGCTCTTCCAGCGCGTTGATGGAGTCGGCCTGAATGGCGGGCTGGCCGGTGACCATGACCTCCGCGTCGTCGGGCACCTCCATGGCGCGCAGCGCGGCGATGGCCGCATTGGCGTCCGCGCCCTTCTCGAGGCGGCCCTCGGAAACCCAGACATTGGAGCCGTTCGGCGGCTTCTGCGTCGGGATCTGGAACTTGCCGGTCGAGATCAGGCCCGGCGTATCGGCATTCGCCTCGCTGATGATCGGCCCGACATTGCGGCTGTTGTCGGTGACGATGACCAGCAGCAGCGGATCCGACTTGCGCATCGGGAAGACTTCGTCGAAGTGCTGCTGCGCCAGGCGGGTCGGATTGTCCGGCGGCAGATAGGTTTCGCTGATGCCGCCGAAGGCCAGGTTCTTCACCGGGATGATGAGCAGCAGCAGGCCGACGGTGATCGGAATGGCCACCTTGAGCGGGTGCTTCATCACCCACGCGGTGAGCTTGCCCCAGAAGCCGTTCTCGATCTCCTCGGTGCTCTTGGTCTTGCGGAACCACTTGAGCCCCAACGCATCCACCCGCTTGCCCAGGATGGACAGCAGCGCGGGCAGGATGGTGAGCGCGGACAGCGCCGCCAGCGCGACCGTCGCGATGGTGCCGTAGGCCACCGACTTCAGGAAGCCCTGCGGGAACAGCAGCATGCCCGCGCTGGCCGCGATGATCATGGTCGCGGAGAAGACGACGGTGCGTCCCGCGGTCATGATGGTGCGCCGCACCGCCGATTTGGTGTCGTACCCGTCGGCGATCTCCTCGCGGAAACGGCTCACGATGAACAGGCCGTAGTCGATGGCCAGGCCCAGGCCGATCATCGAAACCACCGGGGAGACGAACGAATTCACCTCGGTGAACTTGGTGATCCCCATGACGATGCCATTGGCGCCGACCACGGTGAGACCACCGATGATGAGCGGCAGCGCGGCCGCGACAATGCCGCCGAAGATGAAGAACAGCAGGATCGCGACCACCGGGATCGCGATGACCTCCATGCGCTTCTGGTCCTGCGCCATGGTGTCGTTGAGCGTGCCCGCGATCGGCACCATGCCCGCGACCTCGACCTTGACGCCCGGAATGCTCAAGTCGTTCTTGATATTCCGGTAGTTGCGCATGTTCTCGGTGTCATTGTTGCCATTGAGCGCCAGCGTCGCGAAGGCGTGCTTGCGATCCGGGCTCGCGGCCTGCGCGACCTGGGTACCGGTGTCGAGCTTCCACGGCGCGAAGACCACCCCGGAGATCTCGGGATGGTCCTTCGGCAGGCTGTTGAGCTTGTCGATGACCTTCTGGCTCCAGGCCGGATCATCGATGGTGTCGCCGTCCGGCGCGGTGAACAGCATCACGATGTCGCTGCCGTGATCGCGCCCGTAGACCTGATCGCGCAGCACTGCGGCCGCGGTGGACTGCGAGGTGGGGTCGTCCCATCCGCTGGAGCTGAGATGGTCCTCCAACCCGAAACCGAACGCGCCGAGTGAGAGCAGTGCCGCCACAACCACACCCAGAACGGTGTATCGCAGCTTGTAGACCAGGTCGCCCCAGCGGGTGAACACTAAGCGACTCCTTGAGCGGGGCGGGAGGTGAGCAGGGCCGACAGCGGCCGGAACGGCTGCAACCAGGCTCCCTCGTCGGGCAGCGAGTCGAGGCTGACCCGGGGCAGCGGTTCACGGAACACGCCCGGGATGTCCTCGAGGTCGATGAACTCGAGAATATCCGACGTGACGGCCCAACTCGCGTGCTCGCGGAAACCCAGCACCTGAACAGGCACGCCGGAGGCGGCGATCTCCTCGAGCGGCGCGCGGAACGCCTGACCGTCGGCGGAGGCCACCATGATTCCGGCCAAACCGGCTCCGCGACGGCGCAACTCGATATGGGCCAGCATGTCGCTGTCCACATCGGAGTCCTCGTCGATCTTGGGCTTGGCGAAGACGGCGTAGCCGACATTGCGCAGGGCCTCGACCCAGGGGCGCACCACATCGGCGGTTCCGGGGGCGATATTGGTGAAGACGGTCGCCTCGGGTTCGACCCGGGTCTTGCTGCCCACCGACAGTTCCGCGGTGCGGGCCAGCAGCCAGCGGCCCAGCGCGTCGAAGCGCGGGCGGTAGGCGGCGGTCGGGCGACCGCCGAGGATCGCGCCGAGGCCCATGTCGAGGTTCGGCGCATCCCAGACGAGCAGGACGCGGCGCACATCGGTGGCGGTGCCACCTAGGCCAACAGTGGCGGTGCCGCCGAGGCCCGCGGTGCCCGATAGTTCGGCCGACGGGGTGCCGTGCATTATTTCGGCAACTTCCGTGACCTCCGGGGCCATCTCACTGACGCTCATGATTCGATCTTCCCCCAGATGAACTCGGTGATGGCGCTACCCGCGCGGAGTCCTTTGTTTTCGAACTTGGTAATCGGGCGTTCGAAACCAATCGGTGCCTTGGTTCGATAGGCCTCCGGGTCCCCGCCCGTGGGCTCGTTCATGCCGATGAGCTGCGGTTCCGCATTTCCGTAGTGCGCGATCCACTCCGCGTAATCGGCATGATCAGTAGCGACATGCAACACGCCGCCCGGAATCAAGCGAGTCGCGATGAGTGCGAAGGTTTCCGGCTGCAGCAGCCGTCGTTTGTGATGCCGCGCCTTCGGCCAGGGATCCGGAAAGAACACGCGAACCCCGGTCAGCGATTCGGGAGCAATCATATTTTCCAGGACATCCACGGCATCCCCGCGCAGCAGTCGAATGTTCTCGATTCCCTCGCGCTCCACGCGCTGCACCAACTGCGCCAGACCCGGCTTGTAGACCTCGATGCCGATCAGATTGAACTGCGGCTCGGCCTGCGCCATGGCCGCGGTGGCCGTGCCGGTGCCGCAGCCGATCTCGATGATGAGCGGTGCCGAGCGCCCGAACCAGGCGTCGGCGTCCAGCTTTTCGTCGGAGACGTCCTTGCCGATCCGTGGCCACACCCGATCCCAGGCATCCTGCCGCGCCGGTGACACCGCGCCGCGACGAGCGCGGAAGCTGGTGACACGGGGGTAGAGGCGGTTGCCGCCCGGCTGGCCGGGAACAGGCTCGGCGGTGTGGTTCGCGGCGTCGTTCACGGCGTCCATTGTCCAGTATTGGATGATTAGCGCAGCAATCGACCAGGGGTTGCGGCGAGCGCGAACACTCAGGCTGCCAGGCCCGACACCTCGCCGGACGCCGGTGCGGCGGGCGCCCGCAAGGGCAGTCCGAGCGTGACTCGCATTGCGGTAGTTGCCATTTCCACCATGCCGCGCCAATGCGCCGGGGACAGCGCGACCGACCAGACGGTCTTGGTTATGGGTTCGGTAAGAGTTTTCCCGGCCAGCCGATCGGCGAGCCAATCCAGGCTCATCGGGGTCGCCAGCGGCAGCAGCGAGAAATGCTCGCTGAGGCGATCGCGGACGTACCAGACCGCCGCGCCGCCCGCCCGGTACCGATCGACCTGACCGTCGATGCCCTCGACGTCGATGACCTGGTCGTGCACGGGCTGGATCACCAGTACCGGACAGGCGGGCGCGCGATTGCCCAGGCGCAGATCGTCGAACATGGCCTCGAGGTCCGGGAGGATCTCGACCAGGGGCCGCGACAGGTAGTCGTCCATGCGGCGGCCCACCAGCAGCGGCAGCACCGCGATCGGGCCCAGACTGCGCGCCCGGTCGAGCAGGCGACGGCCCTCGGGCGTGAAATCGCGGCGGACCACCTCGGCCATGGCCGGATACACCTGCCGCAGTGCGGCGATCACGATGGCGGGGAAGCCCGCGAACGAGCTGCCGTCGAGTTTCAGGAAGACGTGGCGGGGATCACCCACCGGCGCACCCAGCACCGCGCCGACGATGGTCAGCTCGGGCGCGTACTCCGGGGCCATCTCCACCAGCCACGAACTGGCCATGCCGCCACCGGAATAGCCCCACACCGCGACCCTGGTGTCGGCGCGCAGGCCCAGCGGGGCGAAGCGCAGGGCGGCCCGAATGCCGTCCAGCGCGCGATAGCCGGGCTCGCGCGCGACACCGAAATTGCCGTGCGGCCCTTCGTGATCGGCGATGCTGACGGCCCAGCCGCGGCGCAGCGCGCCCGCCACCAGCAGCCACTCCAACTGGGTGATCGAGCCCGGCGAGAGCGCACCGCGACGCAGGGCATACGACGGCGCGCAGCGATCGGTGACCGCGTCCATGGCGGTCTGGAAGGCCAGCAGCGGGCGTTCGGCATCCGGCGCCGCGCCCGCCGGGAGCAGCACGGTGGTGATCGCCACCTCGGGCTTTCCGTGCAGATCCTGGCTGCGATACAGCAGTTGCCACGCGGTCACGTGCTGCGGCACCAGGCCGAAGAGTGCGATCTCCACCTCGCGGTGCCGCAGGATGGTGCCGGGCGCCCGCCGCGCGAAGCCGCGCGGCGGGTGGAAGAACGGATCCTGACTCGGCGGCAGCGGCCTCCCGCGCTCGGGTGTGCCGCTGTGTTCGGGTGTCGGTGCGAGGGCGACCCGCGTGGGAATGCTCGGTGGGGTGCGGCGGGCCCGTTTCGGCCGCGGTGTCTCGGATCCTCCGATGACGTCGGCATTGACGGTCATCGCTACCTCCCCTCGTCGCGGCGGCCGTGGACCGAGAGGGATCGCCGCAGCCGTGCATCGGCTCTGATGCCGACCGAATCGCCAGAGTAGGCCGTTTCGGGGGTGTCTGTGAAGAGCCGTCGCAGCGAATTGTGCTGGCGCACAGAAGAACCCGGATCGGTCTGTTCTCACCGCGTGACCTGTGAGTTTGTGATGCGAAACCCGCACGCGCCCAGCGGGTTCCGGCTAGGCTGCCCGCGTGCCGGTCGGGCGATCTCCGCGCATCCAGGTGACGGGCCGGGCCCGCGCGGGCAAAACCACCCTGCGACATGCGCTGTCACTGCTCACCGCCGAAGAAACCCGACCGGTCGATCAGCCCGGGCAACCACCCCCCACCCTCGATGCCGACCTACTCCTCTATGTCCTCCCGGGCACCGCCGACCGTGCCGACCGCCGCCTGCTCGCCACCCTGCCCCCGGAACGCACCCTTGTCGTCCTCAACAAGGCCGACGCCATCGGAACCCGGTGGTCCGACGCGGCGACCATGGCCGAAAACCTCCGCTCCGACCTCGGATTCGCGACCTTTCCGGTGGTCGCCGTCCTGGCCGCCCACACCCGCTCCGGCATCCTCACCGACGCCGATCTCGACACCTTGCATCGCCATCGCGACCGCCCGGACCCACCCCTGACCCTGTCCCACGACCTGTTCACCGCTCCGGACCTCGCCCCCGATCCCGAAGCGCGCCAAGCCCTCCTGGACCGCTGGGACCTGCACGGCGTCTCCTGCGCCGTCACGGCCCTCCGGCACGACCCCACCCTGGACGCACGGGCCCTGCTACAGATCCTCCACTGCGCCAGCGGGATAGACCGCCTCCACCACGAAATCCACCGCCGCTACACGGCGATCGCGTCGACCTCTGCCACGACGTATCCGGTCCCGGCCAAGTCGTAACCGGCCGTGGCCAAGCCGAAACCGCGCGCGGAACGAATCAGCGGTGTTGATACCCGATGACCACCCCGCCGATCCGCCGCTTCCCGAACCGAAGCCGGTGGCCTCCCCGAGCCACCCGCCGACGAGTGATCCGTGCGTCCCGTCACTGCGGCTGCCACCGATAACGGTGCCGCCGGAACCGACTGCCGCCCCGCCGGATAGCGGGCCGCACGTGACCACCGCGCCACGGCCGACGTCCGATCGGCTCGAACTGCCACCACCGGTGCGTGTGCCCGCGGACCCGGTGCCGCCGCCGCGATCCGCCCGCGCGACCCCGGCTTCGGCCGCCGAGCCGGAATCCGGTGCTGCCCCAACGGGGCCGGACCCGCGCGGTGGCGGGCTGGAACCTCCACCGCTGCCGCCCGCGGCGGAAGCCGTGGTGATGCGGTGGAATCCGCACGGCGTGGCACTGCTGCGGGCGGTGGTCCGCCCCGCGCGGGCGGCGACGCCGACCGTCGCCCTGATCAGCGCCGACGAATCGCATGCGGCCGCGCTGCGGGTCGAGCTCGCGCGCTTTCTTCCGCGCATCGACGTGGACGTGATCGCCGCGCAGGCCGAGCGGGTCCCCGACAAGGTCGAGACGGAATCCGTTCGGCGCGATACCGTCCCGGTGCCCGTGGCACTCATCGTGCTCGAGGCCGGAGCCCTGATCGGCGAGCACCTGCTCGCCGAGGTGCGGCGGTTGCGCGCCGAAGGGACACGGATCGTGTTCGCGCTGGACGGGATTCACGCGCATCGGGAGTGGCGAGAGGTGCGCAAGCTCGACACCGAATTGCTCGCGGAGATCGACGGCGGCGGCGAGGAGATCGTGCCGGTCTCGGCGCGGATGGCGGCGGTGGGGCGGGCGAGCGGGGACGCGGCGCTGGTGGATCGATCGGGGGTGGGCCTGTTGCACGCGCGGCTGGTGGCCGCCGCGGGGGCGGGCGCGGTCGGGGATCAGGTCGCGATCGTGCGGGAGCGGGTCCTGGCCGAGACCCGGCGGCGCATCCGCGCACAGGTGGACAAGCTGCGGGGCCGCGATGACGTGGCGGCGCTGCGGGAGGAGCGGGCGCGGCTGCTGGCGGTGAACGACGGCGGGCGCGGCAGTGCCATGGCCGTGGTGCGCAATCGCGTTCAGCTGGCGCGCGTCGACCTATTACACGAGGTAGGGACCCGAATTCGGGCGCTGCACACCGACCTGCGTGCCGAAATCGACGGGTTGGCGCGCGGTGCGCACGCGGAATTCTCGCGCCACGTGAGCGAATCTGTGGAAAAACTCACACGGGAGATGGACCGCGCGATTCGCTTCCGGATGGCCGAATTGTGCCGCCAAGTCGAAGAATCCGTCGCGGAGGAATGGCATATATCTTTTCCGCCGCCCACGGAACGGGGTTCGCGGTCGGTACCGACGCCGGGGCCGCGGCTGCGGGGCGTGGAGGACCACCTGGTGATCGCGCTCGGCGCCTCGGCGGGGTTCGGTCTGGGCCGCCTGGTGGCGGCCCCGCTGAGCCTGCTGCCCGCCCTCGACTACGCGATCATGCCGGTCGGTTTGGCCCTCGGTGCCGCGGCCGCCAGCTGGTTCGTGCGCGCCCGCAGACACCTCGCCGACGGCGCTCACCTGCGGCAATGGGTCGCCGACGCGCTGGTGGACGCCCGTGCGCAGCTGGAGCAGCGGGTGGCGACGGCCCTGGTCGACGCCGAGGAACGACTCACCGACGAGGTGCTCGGCAGTGCCACCGCGCGCATGGTGGAAATCGACCTGCGGGTCGGTGAATTGGAGGAGCAATTGCGTCAAGCCGCCCATCGGCGCCCCGCTTTACTGCAGGCATGCGAACGTGACCTGGCAGTACTCGAATTCGCATAGTGGCTGTTCGGAGGTTTCGACCCGATACCGACTGGACAACCCGATTCCGTACACGTCGATATGTGGCGTTAACCTCTATGGCAGGAACTAGGGCATCCGCCGCGCTCTTGTACGCACGTCCAGCCGGGACGGGCTGACGGCGAGACCGGAGGGGGCCCTGCCGCACTTGGTGGCACTCGGTGTCGCGAGCCGCGCTCCTCGGCTCGAGGCCATCGGGGCCGCCCATCTCAGGAGAGTTTTCATGACCTCAGCGACCATTCCTGGTCTTCACGATGGCACCGCGCCCACCGAGCACAAGGAACTGCTTGCCTGGGTACAGGAGGTCGCAGAACTCACCCAGCCCGACCGCGTGGTGTGGTCGGACGGGTCCGAGGAGGAAGCGGCCCGGCTCTCCGAGCAGCTGGTCGCCGCGGGCACCTTCAAGAAGCTGAACGAGAAGAAGAAGCCCAACTCCTACCTGGCGCTCTCCGATCCCTCCGACGTCGCCCGCGTCGAGTCCCGCACCTACATCTGCTCGAAGACCGAGGCCGACGCCGGTCCGACCAACAACTGGGTCGACCCGACCGAGATGCGCGCCACCATGACCGAGCTGTACCGCGGCTGCATGAAGGGCCGCACCATGTACGTGGTGCCCTTCTGCATGGGCCCCCTCGGCGCCGAAGACCCGAAGCTGGGCGTGGAGATCACCGACTCCGAGTACGTCGTGGTGTCCATGCGCGTCATGACCCGCGCGGGCTCGGCCGCCCTGGAGAAGCTGGGCACCGACAAGCCGTTCGTGAAGGCCCTGCACTCGGTGGGCGCCCCGCTGGCCGAAGGCCAGGCCGACGTGCCGTGGCCGTGCAACGAGACCAAGTACATCACCCACTTCCCCGAGGATCGCGAAATCTGGTCCTACGGTTCGGGTTACGGCGGCAACGCGCTGCTGGGCAAGAAGTGCTACTCGCTGCGCATCGCCTCCGCCATGGCGCACGACGAGGGCTGGCTGGCCGAGCACATGCTCATCCTCAAGCTGATCTCGCCGGAGAACAAGAACTACTACATCGCCGCCGCGTTCCCGTCGGCCTGCGGCAAGACCAACCTCGCCATGATCCAGCCGACCGTCCCGGGCTGGCGCGCCGAGACCCTCGGTGACGACATCGCGTGGATGCGCTTCGGCAAGGACGGCCGCCTCTACGCCGTCAACCCGGAATTCGGCTTCTTCGGTGTCGCCCCCGGCACCAACCACAGCTCGAACCCGAACGCCATGGCCACCATGGAGGCCGGTAACACCGTCTACACCAACGTCGCCCTGACCGACGACAACGATGTGTGGTGGGAGGGCCTCGAGGGCACCCCGGACCACCTCATCGACTGGAAGGGCAACGACTGGTTCGAGCGCGAGTCGGAAACCCTGGCCGCGCACCCGAACTCGCGCTACTGCACCCCGATGTCGCAGTGCCCGACCCTGGCTCCCGAGTGGGACGACCCGCAGGGCGTGCCGATCTCGGCCATCCTGTTCGGCGGCCGCCGCAAGACCACCATCCCGCTGGTGACCGAGTCCTTCGACTGGCAGCACGGCGTGTTCATGGGCGCCACCGTGGGCTCCGAGCAGACCGCCGCCGCCGAGGGCAAGGTCGGCACCGTGCGCCGCGACCCGATGGCCATGCTGCCGTTCATGGGCTACCACGTGGGTGACTACCTCAACCACTGGATCACCCTCGGCAAGAACGCCGACGCTCAGGCGCTGCCGAAGATCTTCTACGTCAACTGGTTCCGCCGCGGCGCCGACGGCCGCTTCCTGTGGCCGGGCTTCGGCGAGAACTCCCGCGTGCTGGAGTGGATCGTGGGCCGCATCGAGGGCACGGCCGCGGCCGAGGCCACCCCGATCGGCAATGTCCCGCACGCCGCCGACCTCGACCTCGAGGGCCTGGACGTGAACCCCGACGACGTCGAAGAGGCGCTCGCGGTGAACGTCGAGGAGTGGAAGAACGAGATCCCCTCCATCGAGGAGTGGTTCGAGTTCATCGGCGACAAGCTACCCTCCGGCCTGCGCGACGAGTTCGAGGCGCTCAAGCAGCGCTTGGCTTGACAGCCGGTCGTGGGGGCTACGCCCCCACACCCCCGGAAAAGGTATGCGGGGGCCATGCCCCCGCACCCCCAAAGCTGGGTGCGAGCCGCACCCCGTAACGCAATGGCTCGCCCGCACTTTCAGTGCGGGCGAGCTGTTTTCGTTCAGCGCTTCACGAACCCATGGGCAGGAGAAGGGATTTGGTCTCGCAGTAGGCGTCCAGGCCTTCGGGACCGTTCTCGCGGCCGATGCCGGAGGTTTTGTAGCCGCCGAAGGGGGCGCAGGGGTCGAAGGCGTACCAGTTGATGGCGTAGGTGCCGGTGCGGACCTTCGCGGCCACAGCCGCGCCGTGCTCGATGTCGGTGGTCCAGACGGAACCCGCGAGGCCGTAGTCGCTGTCGTTGGCGATGGCGATGGCCTCTTCCTCGGTGTCGTAGGGCAGCACCGAGAGGACCGGGCCGAAGATCTCCTCGCGGGCGATCGTCATCGAGTTGTGCACGTCGGCGAAAACCGTTGGGCGGACGTACCAGCCGGGGAGGTCGTCGGGGCGGTCGCCGCCGCGGATCAGGCGCGCGCCCTCGTCCTTGCCCTTGGCGATGTAGCCCTCGACGCGTTCGCGCTGCTTCGCGGAGATCAGCGGGCCGAGCTGGGCGGCCGGATCGTCGGGCAGGCCCAGTGGGAAGAGGTCCACGGAAGCATTCAGGGCGTCGAGGATCTCGTCGTAGCGGCCGCGCGGGGCGAGGATGCGGGTCTGGGCCACGCAGGCCTGGCCGCTGTTCATCAGACCGGCGAAGGCGAGCTTGGGCATGTCCTCGATGTTCATGTCCGGCAACAGGATTGCCGCCGACTTACCGCCCAGCTCGAGCGAACAGCGCTTGAGCTGGCTACCCGCGATCGCGGCGATCTTGCGGCCCACCGCGGTGCTGCCGGTGAAGGTGACCTTGTCCACGCCCGGGTGCGAGATCAGGTATTCCGACGCGTCGGCCTCGGCGGGCAGCACCGACAGCACGCCCTCGGGCAGACCGGCCTCGGCGAAGATGTCGGCGAGCACATTGGCGGCCAGCGGGGTCAGGGGCGCGGGCTTGAGCACCACGCTGCATCCGGCCAGCAGGGCGGGCGCGAGCTTGTTGACCGCCAGGAAAACCGGGACGTTCCAGGCGATCACGGCGGCCACCACACCGACCGGTTCGCGGGAGACGCGCGTGGTGCCGAACAATCCGGTGCGAGTCTCGTTCCAGGGGAACGACTTTCCGAGCCCGGCGTAGAAATCGAGGGTGGCGCGGGCCGGGACGTAGTTGAGGGTGCTGGCGGCCATGGTCGGCGCGCCCATCTCGGCGGACAGCGCGGCGTTCAGCTCGCCCGCCTTCTGATCGAGCAGGGCGATGACCCGGGTCAGCAGCGCGGCGCGCTCCTCGGGCGGGGTGGCGGGCCAGGGTCCGCTGTCGAAGACCCGGCGGGCGGCCGCGACCGCGGCATCCACATCGGCGCGGGTGACGACGGGCACGCTGCCGACGGTTTCCAGGGTTGCGGGCGAGACGACGGGGAGGGTGTCGGGACCGGCCGGTGCGGTCCAGCGGCCACCGATGAACAGACTCTGGTACTCCATGAGAACACGTTACAGTTTTGCGTCTTCGACTGTCCCGGTCATGGCGGGCAACCGTCCCGCTGACCGGGATCTTTCTTTGAAATTCGACCTCTCGGTTTCTAAGCCGCCTTGTTACCCGTGCGGCAAAACGTGGTTCGGATTCGGAGTTGCCAGGCGGTGGCCTATGCTCTGCGAAGTACGCCTTTCTCCACCAATCCGGTCGGTTGCTATGTATTAGCTTTGCGAAAGGTAGATCCCCGCATGACTGATATGCGCATCGATGACTTCCTGCTCGGCGAGTTGTCCGATGTCGACTCGTCGGAGATCAGCACTCCCATGCGGCGGGCCGCCAATCAGTTGCAGCGCGTGCTACCGCCCGGCTGGCGCGTCGAGGTCGTGGAGGCGACCTATCCGACGGTGCGACAGGGGCAGCCGGTGCTTCGACTCATGATGCCGGAGGGCTGAATCCGCCGCCCCAGAGCGGGAATCGCGCCGAATCCGCAGGGGTGCAAGCGGTTCCGCATCCTTGTGGCAAATCCATAGCACCGCGAAAAAACGAATTCCAACCTGTCGGTTCGCTTTTCACCGAACGCACTATTGCATTCGACGGCCGTAGCGAGCATGCTTTATAGCTACCGTGGATAGCTCGCTCGATACATGAACCGTTACCGCACAGGGGAGTCCGAGTCATGGCGGTGCAAGTGGTCGATCGGTCGCTGATGACCAGTGATCTCACCCCGCATCAGGCGAAAAGCGTTGGCGCAGGCGGATGGGTGGTGTCCTTCCTGCCGGGCCGGACCCTCACCCTGGCACAGGCCGCCGCCGCCCTGCAGGCGGCCGAGGCGGTTGCCGCGGTGAACGCCCTCGCCGGTCAGGTCGGCCTGACCGCAATGGAGACCGTTGGGTTGGCTACCCAGGAGTCACCGTGGAGCGAACCGGAGCCGTGTACCGGTTTACGCCGCATCTTCCGGTGCGGTCTCGCCGAACGCTGACCGCGCCCGCTTGGTCGCCACCACCACCAGGTTGCTGACCAGCAGCTCCCGCAGGCCCGGCACGCGCACCAGCCACCAGGCCCACCGCGGGTGATAGCGCGGGAACACGGCGAGAATCTCGATGTCGTCCGGAGTTTCGCGCGCCCAGCGGATGCCCTCCGACGCGCGCACCGCGAACAGCGAGCGCCCGAAGCGGTTCTTCGGCTCCCGCCCCTGCTTGCGCCGATACCGCCGCGCCGCGTACTCCCCGCCCAGGTAGTGCCACGGCCCGGTCTCGTGGCCGCCGAACGGTCCCAGCCACACGGTGTACGAGAAGACCATCAGCCCACCGGGTTTGGTGACCCGAAGCATCTCCTCCGCCATCACCCACGGCTGCGGCACGTGCTCGGCCACATTCGAGGAAATGCAGATCTCCACGGCGTCATCGCGGAACGGCAGCGCCATCCCCGACCCGCGCACCGCGCCCGCCACCCGCAGCCCGGCCGCGTGCATCTCCGACGGATCCGGCTCCACCGGCAGATACCGGGCCCCTGCCCGCCCGAACTCGTCCGCGAAATACCCCGGCCCGCCGCCCACATCCAGCACGATCGTCCCGCGCAACGACTCCCCGGTCAGATCCCGATAGAAATCCCCCACCAGATCCGCGGTATCGGCGGCCACGCCCCCATAAAAAACAGCCGGATCGCTCTGCTCGAACCGAAAACTCCCCAGCAGCCGAAGCGACCTGCGCAGCGTCGCCCGCCGGGCGAATCGCGGGCGCTGCCCGGCACGGCGCGTGAAGGACTGCTCAGCTCGAAGCACGGCGGCAAGTCTCGCATAGCCGAGTCGGCGTGCACCGCGGGCCTTCGGGACCGGGCTACTGATTTGGCGAGGCGAGGGTAACTTCTGGGGTACCCCCGAAATGGGGTCGGCTCCCAACCGCAGCACGGATGCATGGCGATGAACGGCTCCTAGCCGTCCGCTGAAGTTGCGGGGAGGCGGTACGGTGGAGCCCATTGTCTGTCCGCCCCTGACCGTCATCGTCCTGTCGAGTCCTTAAACCCTGGAGATCCGCCCGTGCGTGAAGTGCTGCTGCTGTGCTGGCGCGACACCGGGCATCCGCAGGGTGGGGGTAGTGAGCGGTATTTGGAGCAGGTCGGCGCGCAATTGGCCGCGCGGGGCGTGAAGGTGACGTTGCGGACCGCCTGGTATCCGGGGGCTGCCCGGCGGGAATCGGTGGACGGCATCGAGATCAGCCGGGGTGGGGGTCGGTTCACCGTGTATCCGCGGGCGCTCGCGGCCATCGCGCTCGGTCGCCTGGGGATCGGTCCGCTCAAGGGGCTGCGGCCGGACGCGGTCATCGACACTCAGAACGGCATTCCGTTTTTCGCGCGCGCCGCGACGGCCGCGCCGACCGTGGTGCTCGTGCATCACGGCCATCGCGAGCAGTGGCCGGTGGCCGGGAAACTGGTGGGCCGGATCGGCTGGTGGATCGAATCGCGGCTGTCGCCGCGCGTGCATCGGCGCAACCAGTACCTGACGGTCTCGCTGCCCTCGGCCGAGGAATTGACCGCACTGGGCGTGGGCGGATCGCGAATCGCGGTGGTGCGCAATGGCGCCGAGCCGGTACCCGCGCGCGTGCCCGCCGGGGACGAGAGCACCCGCACCGCGCACCCGAGCATCGTGGTGCTGTCGCGGCTGGTGCCGCACAAGCAGATCGAGGACGCCATGGCCGTGGTGGCCGGGCTGCGCGGCCGGATTCCGGGCCTGCGCCTGGATGTGATCGGCGACGGCTGGTGGGCCGACAATCTGCGCGCACACGCCGATGAGCTCGGCATCGCGGCGGACGTCACCTTCCACGGCCACGTCGACGAGGACCAGAAGCATCGGCTGCTGGCCCGCGCCTGGGTGCACGTGCTGCCCTCGCGCAAGGAGGGTTGGGGTCTGGCGGTCATCGAGGCGGCCCAGCACGGGGTGCCGACGGTGGGCTACCGCAGCTCGCGCGGGCTCACCGACTCCATCGTGGACGGCGTGACCGGACTGCTGGTCGACGATCCCGCCCAATTGACCGAGGCGGTCGGCGATCTGCTCGACAATCGCGAGGCGCGCATCGTGCTCGGCGAGAAGGCGCGGGCGCGGGCACGCGAATTCTCCTGGGAGCAAACCGGAAACGGCGTGTACGAGGTGCTGTCCGCGGTGACGCGCGGCGAGCGGGTCAGCGGCCTGATCGCCCCGGCACGCGACTGAATCTCGGCCGTTCGAGATCGGCATCTTCCGCGAACCAAGCGTGCGGATCTACTACGCCTCATAGTCTCGAAGCATGTGGATCATCGTCGTCATCGCGTTAGTCAGCATTGTCGTGATCGGGGTGGGGTTCGCGCTCGGCTTCCCGAAGGACTGAACGGCGCACCGAGGGTGCTGCGGCGTGCCGCATGGAAGGCACTGCGGCGGTGAGGAATCCGCCGATGAGCAGGGCGGCCCACAACAGATGCGCGGCCCCGGATGCCCGACGGCTCTCGGGTGAGGCGTCATTGGGTGTGATGTCGCCCGGCACCTTGTACAACTGGAGATTCGCGTCGGAATACACCGGATTCAACTGGGACAGAGTATTTTTCGACTCCCCGAGCGGTCCGGGCGTGCCGCCCTCGACCAGCACCCAGCCCACACCGAGCACGGCCAGCTTGGACGCGGGCTCGCCACGCGACAGCATTTTCTCCACCCGCCGCGCCCGGACCCCTTCACCGGCGACGACTCCGGCGCGCACCGGAAGTTCCCCCGTCTGCAGGACATCTCGGCGCAGCATGCGCGGGGCGGGATCCAGCACCGGCGCCTCGCCCGAATACCCGAACCTGCGGAACATTCCGCCCGGTAGCACGGCGACATCACCCGGCGCGTCGACCAGCGCGGCCACCCGCTCCCACCCTGCCGGGTAGTGGACCGGTCGCAGCGCCCCATCGACACCCCACGCCATATCCGGCAGGGCGATGAGCGTCGCGACAATGAAAAGCGTTGCGGCAGCGCCCGTCCGGGTCCGCGCGGGCCGTTCGCCGAACGATCCGTCGAGGACGTTCGCCGAGATCCACCGCCCGGCGACCCGGCACCCCGCCGCCGCGCACAGCGTGTACGCGGGCATGGCGAGCGCCACGTATTTCTGGGTGTCACGGAACAATCCGGCCCCCGGCACCCGCGTCACCAGGAACTCACCCACCGACAGTCCCCACCCGGTGGCACCGAGGGCGGGCAGGACGATGGCCGCGGCGGCCAGCCAGAGCAGTCGCCGCTCGACGGTTCCGGCGCGGTGGACCGCGCGCAGTCCGGTGGCCACCACGGCGAGCAGCGCGATCGTCCCGATCAGCGCGTAAAAGGTGGTGCGGGAATCGGGTACGGCCGTGCCGTTCCAGATGCCGCCCAGCCCCGCCAGGCTGCCCAGCGTGCCGAGCCAGGGTTCGGCGCGGGCCGCGAAGGCGGCGATGCCCGCCGGATCGGAGGGGGCGGCACCCGAGCTGGACAGCGCGGTCGCGACCAGCCAGGGCGCGGCCGAGAGGATCCAGAGTGCCAGCACCGCCGGAAGATTCCGCTTGCCCGCCACCAGCAGGGCCACGCAGCCCGCCAGCAGCGAACCGGTCGGGGTCAGACCGGCCGCGGCCAGGCAGCCCGTCAGCGCGGCCCAGGTGAAAATCGTGCCCGCGGGTTCGGCGGCGCGTAATCGGGCCGCCAGCAGCGCGATCCAGGGCAGCGCGCCATAGCCGGTGAGCAGGCTCCAATGCCCTTGCAGCAGCCGCTCGGCCACATAGGGATTCCAGATGGCGACGGTCGCGGCCACCAATTGCGGG
The DNA here is from genome assembly GCF_035818795.1 of Nocardia sp. CDC160. Lineage (NCBI taxonomy): Bacteria > Bacillati > Actinomycetota > Actinomycetes > Mycobacteriales > Nocardiaceae > Nocardia > Nocardia sp. CDC160. The sequence continues at coordinate 1,598,001 of NZ_JAYKYT010000001.1, forward strand.
CCGAGTGACACGCCGAGCAGCTCGCGCGCCAGCGCGGCCGCGCCCCACCCGGCCAGCCAGATGGCCACCAGCAGAATCGCTTTGACGAGGATCCCGCCGTCCACGACCGTCGACAGCGTCGCGAGCAGCGCGTCCTGCGGCACCGCGCGCGGCGCGGCATCGCCGAGCCCGAGCGCGGAGTCGGTGAGATACGAGCGCGGGGTGCTGACCGCGTCCCGCAGCAGCAGATAGCCCGAACCCAGCAGCGGGCCCAGCACGAGCAGGGCCAGCGCCAGGCTGTACCCCGCCGGTACCGCCCTGCGCCACCGCCGCTCCCCGACCTCCGCGTTCACACCCGGCACCCTACGTTCCGCCCGCCCCGAGATCGGGGACGGGCGAAGGGTTTTTCGCGCCGTCGCGTGCCGCGCGCAAGGCCAGGCCGGTGATCACCAGCGTGGTGACCGCCGCGGTCCCGGTCGCGATGCCGATCAGCGCCAGCAGCGAATGCGCGCAGGTCAGCATGACCGCGACCCCGACGCCCAAGCCGATCCAGGTGATCGCGGCGGGCGCGGTCCGATCCGCCGCGATGGCCGACAGCAGCGCCGCCTGCAGGATCGCCAGCAGCGCGCCTTCGAGCGCGAACAACCACAGCAGCCCTTCGATGGGCGCGTAATCGCGGCCCGCGAACAGCGGTGCCAGCGGCGCGGCCACCGCCGCGCCGAGCACGGTGATCGCCCCGATCCCGACCAGGACGGCCAGCGCCGAGCGCATGGCCCGCGCGGAGTGCTGCGGCTGCGCCATCTTGGGATAGAGCACCACCCCGACCGCCTGCGGCAGCCAGAACGCGATCTTGGCCGCGATCGCCCCGAGCGCATAACGCCCGGCATCGTTCTCATCCAACACGATTCGCGACACCAGCAGATCCGCCGCCGACAGCGCCGTCAACGCCGCTTGCACCTGCACCGCCCGAAACACCGCCGCCACCCCGAGCCCCCACCCGCCCGCTCGCTCGGCAGCGGCCGACGCCGATTCCCCGCTCAGTGCCGACCAGTCGGCCGTATTCTGCGCGGTGGCAGCCGTTTCGGCGTCTACCGCGGTCAGTGCGCGGGCGGAGACCGTGGTATCGGAGACCCGCCGAGCCGCAGCGGCGGCATGGGTGAGGCGGTGGGCGAGAAGGGCTGCGAGCGCCGCACCGCCCGCCCCGGCCCACAGCGCCGATGCGGGTCCGAAGCCGCAGGCCAGCAGGATCAGCGCGGGCGTGACGCGAATGATCGTCGCGCCGCCCAGCACCGTGGCCAGTTCGCGGAAGCGGCTGCACCCTTGGAGAATGCCCTGCTCACCCGCGAGCAGCACGAGCAGCGGTGCGGTGCACAGCGCCCCGGCCGACGCGGCGAGGCTCACCGTCAACACCGCGCTGATAATGGGCGCCAGCACGATGGCCAGCGCGGCAACCATTCCCGCGCACCGCAGGGCCAACGCCCGCGCGGCCGCCATTGGCGCGCCCCGAACGATCTCCCGCGCCACCACGTTCTGCAATGCCAGGGCTGGTACCGCGCACATCATCTGCACCGCGAGCAGACTCGCGAAGGCGCTGTATCCGCTCACACCCAGCCACCGGCTGGCCAGCAATTGCAGCAGGTACCCCGCCACATTCGCGGTCATCGCCCCCGCCGTCACCAAGGTCAGGTCTTTGACCACGGGCAGACGGCGTACAGCAGACACGCCCGCAATGCTGCCATTCGCCGCCCGCGAAACGACAACGGCCCAGCACCTTCGAGGTGCTGGGCCGTGTAGCGAACGCGAGCGCTACGGCTACTTGTTCATATCGATCTGCTGGGTCGGCGGGTCGAAGCCGGGGCCGCCGGACGGGGCCGGGTTGGAGCGACGGATCACGGTGGGGCCATCGTCGTTCTTGCCCAGGACGCCGAACAGAATGCCGAGGATCAGCAGGACCAGGCCCGCGATGCCGAGGATGATCGGCAGGATGCGGCCGTACAGCGACAGCTTGTCCATATTGTCCTTGGCGACCGAGATCTGCGACTCGATGGTGTTCTCGTCGAAGACCAGGGTCGACTTCAGCGCGGTCACCTCGGGCTTGTCACCGCTGCGGGCGTAGAACAGGTGAATCTGCTCCTGGCCCTTGATCACCGTGCCGGTCTCCGGCTCGACCCACAGGTCGCGCACATTCGTGTAGTAGCGCGCCATGGTGACATCGCCGTCGCCGTCGACGCCCCACTTGGCGGCGGGCAGGGTCAGCTTGTTGGTCGGCGAGTTGGCGACGGTGGAGAGATCGGTGACCGGGACGGTCATCTGGAAGTGGTAGACCTTCAGATTGTTGATCTCGGTCTCTTCGACGTAGTTGATGTCGAAGCTCTTGCGCACGTTCAGGTCGAAGTACGGGTAGGTCTTCTTGTCCGTCCCGATGGGGAAGCGGTACTGGAGTCCGGTGTGCTGCACCGGATCCATGACGCTGTCGCCCTTCTTGTCGACCGTCACCGCGATCGCGCCGTTCGGTCCGCCGTCCACCGATTCGACCGGCTCGCCGGTCTTGCGGTCGATGGTGACCCGGTCGATGGTCGCGGTGAGCAGGCCGGTGTCGCCCTGCTTATCGGTGCGGCGCAGGGTCTGACCGGCCTGAATGGTCATTTCCGAAGCGTTGGCGGGGTTTTCGACGGTGAGGAAACGCTGCGAGACGAGGGGAACGTTCTGATCCACCTTCGCCGATCCGGAGGGCGAGGTCAGCGACTTGGCGTCGAGGACTTCGCTGGGCGCCCCGGTCTGCGGGTTGGTCGCGACGGTCGTGATCTCCAGGTCCAGCGGCGTCTTCGCGAGGCGGCTGATCGTATAGGTGGGGATCATGATCGCGGCGACGAGCAGCATCGCACCGAGCCCCACGAGTACGCAGGCCACCGTCCTTCTGGTACCGGCACTGAGTGCCATGCAGGTTCTCCTCGTCGTCGAACACGTGTTTCTTCGCGCACTGCGGTCGCCGCGCAGCACTCGTGAGCCCAGACACTAACAGTCCGAGCGGTCGCAGAGTGCGGCCGAGTCAGGAAAACACCCCGAAAATCCCCCAAGTCAAACGGGGAATGCTCACATAAATGCCGACAGGGCACACTGATACGCGATGACCACGACCCTCGATCCCGCGGCGACACAGGTTCCGGCCGAGGTGCCCGCCGAATTTCGGCTCGGGCGCTTCGTTCCGGCGCTGGAGGGCATGCGCGCGTTGGCGGCCTTGGGTGTCGTGCTCACCCACGTCGCCTTTCAGACCGGCGCGACCGGGCAGCCGCTGCTGGGTCGGGTGTGGGAGCGATTCGATATGGCGGTCGCGGTGTTCTTCGCGCTGTCCGGGTTTCTGCTGTGGCGGCCGCACGCGCTCGCGGCCCGGGGGCAGGGGAGCGCGCCGAGTGCCGGGCGGTATCTGCTGCATCGCGCGGCCCGCATTCTGCCCGCCTACTGGGTGGTCGTGTGCGCGGTGCTGATCCTGTTGCCCAGCGCCGCGCATACGGCCGGAGTGCGGGTATGGCTGTCGAATCTCGGCCTGCTGCAAGTATTTGTGCCGTTCACATTGACCGACGGGCTCACCCAGATGTGGAGTCTGTCGGTGGAAGTGGCGTTCTACCTGGTACTTCCGCTACTCGCCGGGGTGCTGGTGTGGTTGCGGGGACGGCGCGCGCGGTTCCGGGTCCCGGTGGTGGTGGGCCTCGGACTGCTGTGCCTGGCCTGGAACTTCCTGCCCGTTCCCACACCCGAGGGCATTCACGCCGACAACTGGCTGCCCGGATACCTGCCGTGGTTCGCGGTGGGCATGCTGCTGGCCGAACTCGCGGACCTGCCCGCACCGCGCTGGCGGCGAATCGCGGGGGACTACCGGGTGATGTGGCCGCTGGCGGCGGTGGCAATGCTGTTGGCGGCCACCGATCTCGCGGGTCCGCCCGGTCTGAAGCACGGCCAGCCGTGGCAATACGTGATGAAGATGGCGCTCGGCGCGATCATCGGCTTCGGACTGCTGGCCCCGCTGGTGCTGCGGCCGGATCGGCGGCACCGCCTGCTGTCCGGGCGTGTCGCCGCCACCCTCGGACGCTGGTCCTACGGCATCTTCATCTGGCATCTGGCGGTGTTGTCGATCATCTTCCCCGTGTTCGGCATCGTGCCGTTCCGCGGGCACTTCGTCATCGTCTACCTGTTGACCGTCGCCTTCACGCTGCCCTTGGCCGCCGCGAGTTACGCACTCGTCGAAGAGCCGATCCGGCAGTGGACCCGCCGCCGCTTCGGCTGAGCGCGAGCGAGATTTCCGCTGAGCGGCAGCGGGATTCAGCGCCGGGGCGGGAGCGCCGCGATACCGACCGCGATCACCGCGACCAGGGCCGGGAACTGCACCCACGGCGAACCGCCGACATAGCCCTCGAACGAACGCCACGGACCGGTCGACAATGCCGCCGCGCAAATGGCCGTGCCACCGCCCGCGAGGGCGACCAGCGCACGCGGCCACCAGCGCGGCGACAGGTGGTCGCCGATCAGGCCGACCAGCGTGATCACCAGGGCGACCGGCCCCGCGATGAGTCCGGCCCCGGCGGCCAGGCCCAGACCCGCCACCGCGCGACCGCGCCACGCCCGCGGGGCGGGACCGTCGTCCCGGACCGGCGCGCGCGCACCCCGGAAGGCCAGTGCCACAAGGGGAATCAGCAGCAGAAGGCCGCCGAAAATGGCCAGGCGATACCAGCGATCGGTGGGGAACGCGACGGTGATCGGCCCCTGTGTGCCCGCCGGGACCAGCCAGGCCTGCTGCCAGCCATTGATCACCACGGGTTTCAAGGTGTGACCGTCGGCGGTGCGGGCCTGCCAGCCCACATTGGTGCTGAGGGGCAGGACGAGCACCTGCGTGCCCGCCGTGCCCGTGGGTTCGGCGACCGGAGGCAGCGCCGGGGTCCGGTTCAAGCGCAGTTCGTCGACGGTGAACAGATCGGTCGGCGCGACCGCGACATCCACACGCCCGGAAGGGAATTCGAAGCCGGACTCGGTACCGGTCGAGCCGGGAGGGGAGTCGTCCACCGCGCACACCGTCGCGGGCAGCGGTGCGCCGGACAGCAATTCGGCGGCGGTGCCGGTGACCGTCGTGTGCAGGGTGCGGCCCGCGGCGGCAATGGTGGGCCCGTGCGCGCAGTCGATGGTGAGCTGTCGATTCGGGTCGGCCGGGGCCGGATAGTCGGGACCCAGCACGTTCACCTCGGCCAGCCCCGGCGGCTGCTCCTGCGCGAAACCCAGTGCGGTGCGGTCGAGTACGCCATCCCAGGTCTGAATGCTGATCTCGATCCGATCGGTGACCCGGGGATGCAGGTCGATGCGGGTGGCCACGCCGGAGTCCGGATTCACCGCGCGCACCTGCGGGCCGTCGCCGAGATTCACCGAGACCGAGGTCGGGTGGGCGGGCAGATCACCGCGCGAGGGCGCGACCTCGAGCCCGGTCACCAGGGTCGGGGCCGGAAGTTCGATGGTGAGCGTGGGTTTCGCGCCCGCCGGGTTGCGCACGGTCGTCTCCGGCGCGGTCCAGCTGGTGCGCGGGTCGCCGTCGGTGGCGGCGAAGGCGGAGCCGCGCGGGTCGGCCACATCGGCCTGGCCGCGCGCGATCGGCCGGTCCGGATCGGTGAGCAGGGCCTCCAGCGCCGGTCCGGGGCGGGTGTGCACGATCAGGTCCGGGGTTACCGAGATCGGTTGCGGCACCTGCAGGGTGCGCTCGAACAGGCCGGGCTCCTCGGCGGCCAAGGCGAGGCCCTTGCTGCAGCGGACCCGGTCGGGAGAGTCGAAACAGGCGCTGCGGCCGGGGAATTCCTGTCCCAGGTCCCAACCCCGTACGGGCGCACCGGCGGGCGCGGGCGGGAGCACGGTGCGGTGGCGGATGTCCACGGGCACCGGGTTCTCGCGGTCGGCGTAGTCGTCCAGGGTCAGCTCACTGATGCCGAATTGTCCACCGGCACTGCCGTCCTCGGTGTTCATGGCCGTGATCTTGATCCAGTCGGTGCGGCCGGGCGGCAGCGAGATCGGCACCGGTGTACCGGGTTCGGTGATGCGCGCGGCCACCGTGCCCTTGGCGGTCTCCACCTCGACCCACTTCACCGGGCTGCCGATGGCGGCCGCGCTGGTGGTGAGCCGCAGCACCGCGGTGCTGACCGGCTTGTCGAGATCCAGCCGAAGCCATTGGCCCACGGCGTGTTCCGCGCCATTGCTGATCCAGGCGGTGGCCGGGTCGCCGTCCACCACGGCGGCGGTGGAGCTGCCGGGTGCGGCCCCGCCGAGCTGGGTCGCGTCACCGGCGGAACTGGAGGCGGTAATGGTCGCGCCGGACCATTCGCCCTCGACGAGTTGCGCGCCGTACACGGGGTAGTCGGGTACCAGGTTGTGGGTGCGGCGGGCGTCGTTCGGCGCGCGCAGGGCCGAGTTGTGGTTGTCCACGCGGCCGAAGTCGGACTCGCGGTCCATGGGGGTGTCGGTGATGGTGACACCGTCCATGGGCAGTCCGGCGGTGGCGGCGTCCGAGGCCAGCATGGTCGGCCCGGCGGGTGTCGCGGGATCGCGCCGCAACCGTTCCACGACCTCGGGTCCACCCTGGACGACCGGGATGCTGTCCAGCGGTACGGTGACCGCGCCCGGGAACGAATTCGGTGCGCCGACACCGCTGTGCACCTGGGTGGGTGTGCCGGGCACCGTCGGCTCGACGCGGTAGATCTCGATGGCCGGGTAGTCGGGGCGCAGATCCCCGTCCGCCACCAGGCCTTCCACCTTCCCGGTCTCGACCGGCTCGCCGAATTCGGCGACCTTCGTCAGACCCGGCGAGCCTTCGATCGTGCGATGGGCGAGCATCGGCCGGGTCGAGCGCGAGGTCTCCGGGTCGAGATCATTGCGCAGCACCAGGATTCCAATGCCCTGCCCGGCCAGCGTGGCCGCCAGCCCCGTCGACGGTCGCCCGTCGGCAATGAGCCGCTGCACCGAGTCCATGGCGCGAATCGCGCCGGGCGGATTGAGCGGCACCGCGTCTCGCACCGCCCACGGGGTGCTGGCCAGCGCCTGCAGTGGCTCGTCGCGGGTGAGGCCCCATACCTGACTGCCGAAGGGCGCGCCCGGCACCACCAGGGCGCGGGTATCGGAAGCGTTGTGCGCCAGCCAGTCCGCCGTCTGCTGCCAATACCCCGGCACCCGGTCGTAGCTGCCGCGCGGTGCGAGCTTGCCGGTCCAGGCCAGCGAGGTGGACAGCGCCAGCGCGGTCAGGATCAGCGCGCCGACCGCGACCATCCGGTCGCGTTCGGGATGCGCGAAGGCCCTGCGCCACACCGGCATCGGCACCGAACCCGGCAGCGGCACCCGGCGCAGCAGATGGGCGAGACCGAGCACCAGCGGCAGCCGGATGAGGGGTTCCAGCTTGTGCACATTGCGCAGCGGCGCGCCGCCGGAGTCGAGGAATATTCGCACCTGTTCGGCGAACGGGCCGCCCAGCGCACCGGCGTAGCCCGCGCAGATGCCGACCAGGCCGACCAGCAGGATGAGCGCGAGGCGTCCCCGAAACGGATTGGATCCCATGGCCAGCCCGGCCATTCCGGCGGCCGCCAGCAGTCCGGTGGCCAGCACCGCGGCGGGCTGGGTCACCAGCACCGCGCCCGCGATGCGCTCCGGGGACACGAACGGCGTCCAACTGTCGGTGCCGCGCAGCACTTCTCCGAGCGAGGCCCACTGGGTGGTCACCCCGGAGGACTCGATGTAGTCCAGGAACGGCGGACTCACCTTGCCCAGCAACAGCAGTGGCACCACCCACCAGAAGGTGCCCAGCACCAGCAGGGGGATCCAGGCGCGGGTGAAGCGCCACCACGTGCGATTCGGCTTGTAGGAGAGCCACCACAGCGCCGCGGGCAGGAAGGCGGCGGCCGTGGCGACCGCGTTCACCGAACCCATCAGCGCCAGCGCGAGCGCGCTGCCCGCAGGTGTTGCCCAGCCGCGCCGGGCGGGCGGATCGGTGGTCGGGCGTTTCATGGCCACGCCCAGCGCGGCGGGCGCGAGCAGCACCCACGGCGCGAGCATCATCGGCAGCGTCTCCGAGGAGATCGAGCCGAGCGTGGTGAGTACCCGGGGCGAGAGCGCGAACGCGATCGCGGCGACCACCCGGGAACCGCGACTGCCCAGGCCGAGTACCTCACAGAGCCGGATGATGCCCCAGAATCCGGCGAGCAACAGCAGTGCCCACCAGATGCGCTGGGTCACCCACCCCGGCAGGCCGAGGATGTGCCCGAGCGAGAAGAACGCGCCGTGCGGAAAGAAGTAGCCGTAGGCCTGGTTCTGCACCTGCCCCATCGGGGCCTGGCTGCTCCACAGATGCGAAGCGCGGGAGAGGAAGCCGAGCGGATTCTGCGCCAGATCGTATTTCGTATCGGCGACGGTTTGCCCGGGTGCCTGCAGAAAGGTCAGCAGGAAGGCGGCGATGACGCTGCCGAGCAGCCAGCGACGGCCCAGCGGTGTGGTGTTCGGTGACCGGTCCTCGCCCGGACCGGTCGCGGCAGACTGCGCGTCCTCGGGGTGAGACCGCGCGTCCTCGGGGTGGCCTGGTTCGGAGGTCAGCCGGTCAGCGCGAGCCGTACTCAACGTTGTTCAATAGCGACGACGAGGCGTCGCCACTGCGGTCGATGTCGGGCCGCTTGTCCTGCGCAGCCGCCATCGTGATGACCAGGACCGCCGCCAGCCCGACCAAGGCCCCACCGACAGCACTCGCTGCACCAGGAACGGCAAACTTCATCGCGGTACTCCCAACATCGGCCCATGCGTACAACTCGAGCCAACCTAGCAGACGGCGGTGTTCCGGATGCCAAGGCGACAACTGATTTCGTAGCGGTGGGGGTAACTCGTCGGGGACGTCCAAAATCGGTTCGGCTCCCGACCGTCGGCACGCGTGCTCGACGCCAACGGCTCTCAGCCGTGCGCTGAAGGCGCGGGGAGGCGGGGGAGCTACTCGGGGATCTCGCAGTCGAAGCCGCCGAGGAAGGTGCGGAGTTTGGCGGTGGTTTCTTGGAGTTCCGTCTGCGGATCGGAGGCCGCGACGATGCCGCCGCCGCCGAAGGCGCGCAGTGTGCGGGCGTCGGCGGAGAGTTCGGCACAGCGAATGGCTACGTACCAGTTGCCGTCGCCGGAGGCGTCGCACCAGCCGACCGCGCCGCCGTAGAAGCCGCGATCGCCCTCGAGGTCGGCGATGGCGTCGAGGGCCAGATCGGTCGGGGTGCCGCAGACGGCCGGGGTGGGGTGCAGCAGCACGGCCAGGTCGAGTGCCGTGGTGGTCGGATCGCGGAGTTCGCCGCGAATGGGGGTGGCCAGGTGCCAGACCTGCGGGGTGGCGAGCAGTTCCGGGCCGTCGGGGATGGTGAGCTCGGTGCAGACCGGGGTCAGCAGCTCGCGGATCCAGTCGATGACGAAGGCGTGCTCATCGCGATTCTTGGTGCTGGCCAGCAAATCTCGGGCGCGGGCCGCGTCCGCCGCCGGATCGGCCAGCCGCGGCATGGTCCCGGCCAGCGGCCGCAGGGTCACCGTGCGCCCCTGGCGCGAGACGAGCACCTCGGGCGTCGCGCCGAGCAGGGTGTCGCCCGGCCGCCCGGCGGGGGACAGGTCCACCGCGTAGACGGCGGCGCGGGGATGGCGGGTCACCAGGTGCGCGGCAATGACCTCGGCCGCCAGCGGCGCGTCGGCCGCGGCCACCAGCGAGCGGGCCGCGACCACCTTGCGCAGCGGCTGGCCCGGATCGCCCAACTGCTCCACCAGTTTCGTGACCCGTGCGACATGCTCTGCGGCACTGGGAATTTCGGAGATCACCCGGACCTCGGGCAGCTCCGGCAGGGCCGCGGGCCGCCACGGACCGGCGGTGTGCACGGCCTCCTCGGGCGCGACCAGCGCGGCGGGTCGACGCGGATCGAAGGCCAGCGCCCCGACGATCAGCTCGGCCGCGCCGGACCGCAGCGCCGCCGCGGCGGCCGCCGCCGAATCGAAGGCGGCGCGGCTGCCGGAGGCGCGGACGACACCCTCCGGCGTCGCGAGCAGAAATCCGTCCATGATGCTTCGACCATAGCCCTGCGGCCGGGCGCGCGGCGCCGGGGAGCGACGCATCTCTCACCTGGTCGCGGGCGTGTTGCCAGGGATCTTCCTGGGGCCCAGCACCTTTCCCGCAACGGGGTGTGGCGACCGGTCGGTCAGGCGTGTCCGGAGCCCGGCTCACGCCCCGGCGGCACCATGAGCACCGGCCGGTGGCAATGCTTGAGCACCGCGTCGGCCACGCTGGAATGCATGAGGGCGCGGATACCGGTGGCCCCGCGCGTGCCCGCCACGATGATGTCCACGTCCAGTTCGTCCGCCACCTCGACAATGGCGGTCCAGATGGTGGTGGTGCACTCCACCGTGCGCGCCTCGGCGTTCAGACCGGCCAGTTTGGCCAGCCGCACCCCTTCGGCATTGATATTCCTGGCGTCCACGAGGGCGACGTCCTCTATTTCGTCGTCGGTCATCCACTCGGGCTGCATCACCCCCGACAACCCCGACAGGCGAGCGGCCTGCCGCACCATCGGCTCCCACGCGGTCAGCACCACGGCGCGGTTCGCCGCCAGGAACCGGCCCGCGTATTCGACGGCCCGCCGAGCGTTCTCGGAGCCGTCGTAGGCGATCAGCATCAAATCGCAGGGCATGACGTACCTCCTGGTAGGAACGTCTGGCTGTACCCCCGAGGCTACCCCGGAAACCGACCGTTCAGCGGACTTGGCAACCACCGGCACGTCGCAAGTTCTCCACAGTTTGCGAACGATTCACCCAAAGCGGTGGTGTGAAGGGACATGCGGGTTTTCACTGAAGTTCGACATCGCCGTCGTTGGAGCTGGGCCCGAACGAGGGGTGGAATGTGCGGTTGGACGAGCTGACGACCCCGCAGGAGTGGGCACGTGTGTACCGCTCCCTGTTCGGTCTCCCCTACGTGCACGTGACCACACCCGGATTCGTGGTGCTACCGCTGGTCGACACCATCGCCGCCCTGAACACGCCGGAGTCGTTGGGTGCCTTGATCCTTGACGAACTGGTCGGGCGGGGTGTGCCCGGCCCGGTGCTGGTGCGCGACAAGCCGCCGCGGCGCACCTTCCTGGCGGTCTTCGACGGCTACCCGTCCGATCAATGCCTGGAACTGTTGGAGCGCAACAGCATCGACATCGGCCCGCACCGCAGCAATGTCATCCTGCCCACCGGATTCGGCCGCCACACCCACGAGGGCCGCTGGTGGGCGCGCGCACCCCAGCGCGACGAATCCCTGCCCCTACTCTCCGAGGTGGTCGCGGCCACCCAGGCGGTGTTGTGACCATAGAGTCGGCCTTCTTCGGCCACCACGAGGCCGACCCGCGCGCCCTGCTGTACTACGAATGGTGTCAACGCATCGAATCCGGTTACGCGGTCGACGATTTCGCCGAGGAGGTGCACGAGCTCACCCACACCGAGCATCCGGTCCCGGGGGCCTGCTGGCGACTTCTCGATCGCATCGAGCGGGCGCGCCGGATTCCGGACTGGCCGTACACCGAGTGGCGGGACGCACCGTGGAGCGCGAATCTGCCTGAAGCAGAGCTTGATTCGCCGCCGACAGTGTCGGATAGGGAACTGCTGGACCGCATTCACGGCGGCTGGCTGGGCCGCTGCGCCGGGTGCACCCTGGGCAAGCCGCTGGAGAACGGCTTCCTCTGGACACCCGAACGCATTCGCGCCTACCTCGAGCCCTACGACGCGTACCCGTTACGCGACTACGTGCCCGTGTCCGAGCCCATCCCGCCGGAGATCGCCAGCCGAAGGGATTGGCGCGCAGCGACTCTCGGTGGCATCGACGGCTGCCCCCGCGACGACGACATCGACTACACCATTCTCGGCCTGCACCTGCTCGAGCAGCACGGCCCGGACTTCACCGCCGACGATGTGGCCGCCCTCTGGCTCGAGCGCCTGCCGTTCCTGCAGACCTACACCGCCGAACGCGTGGCCTACCGCAACCTCATCGACGGCTACGCCCCACCCGACACCGCCACCTACCGAAACCCCTACCGCGAATGGATCGGCGCGCTCATCCGCGCCGACATCCACGGCTACACCCACCCGGGTCAACCCCGCCGCGCCGCCGTGGCCGCCGCCCGCGAGGCGTCGATCTCCCACGTGGGCAATGGTTTGTGGGCCGCCATGTGGTCGGCCGCTCTGGTCTCCGCCGCTTTCACCACCCCCGCGCCCGCCGACCTGCTGGCCATCGCCGAATCGGTCATCCCGGCCCGCTCCCGCCTCGCCGTGGCCCTGGCCGACGTGCGCGACGACCACCGCGGCGGGCGCTCCTGGGACGCGGCCGTGGCCGCCGTCCGGGCTCGCCACGACCGCTACAGCTGGGTCCACGCCATCGGCAACGCCTGCCTCATCGCCGCCGGATTGCTGTGGGGCGAGGGCGATTTCACGACAACCATCGCCCTCACCGTGCAGGGCGGCTGGGACACCGACTCCAATGGCGCGACCGCGGGCTCGGTAGCGGGCGTCCTCGCCGGAGCCTCGAACCTCCCCGCCCACTGGGTCGCGCCGTTCCACGACACCGTGCACAGCGCGGTATCGGGCTACGACGGCACCCGCATCTCCGATCTGGCCCACCGCACCCGAAACCTGGTCGTCCAGGGGTGAATACGACGAGGGCGGTACGGGTCAGGAGACCGGTACCGCCCTCGAATGGGATTTGGGAGCAAGGCCCCCATCCCCCAAGGGGTTTCAGGGGCGTAGCCCCCGGCGCGTCAGCGCTCGACGATCGCCACGACGCCCTGGCCGCCCGCGGCGCAGATGGAGACCAGCGCGCGGCCGCCACCCTTCTCCGCCAGCTGCTTGGCGGTCTGGGCGATGATGCGGCCGCCGGTGGCGGCGAACGGGTGGCCCGCGGCCAGCGAGGAGCCGTTCACGTTCAGCTTCGACCGGTCGATCTTGCCCAGCGCGCCGTCCAGGCCCAGGCGCTCCTTGCAGTACTGGTCCGACTCCCACGCCTGCAGGGTGGCAAGCACGACGGAGGCGAAGGCCTCGTGAATCTCGTAGTAGTCGAAATCCTGCAGCGTCAGGCCGTTTCGGGCCAGCAGGCGCGGCACCGCGTAGGTGGGGGCCATGAGCAGCCCGTCCGGACCGTGGATGTAATCCACCGCGGCCACCTCGGAGTCGACCAGGTAGGCCAGCGGCTGCAGGTTGCGCGAGGCCGCCCACTCCTCCGAGCCCAGCAGCACCGCGGACGCGCCGTCGGTGAGCGGGGTGGAGTTGCCCGCGGTCATGGTCGCGTCACCCAGCTTGACGCCGAAGACCGGCTTCAGGGTGGACAGCTTCTCGATGGTCGAGCCCGGGCGCAGGTTGTCGTCGCGGGTCAGACCCAGGAACGGGGTGATGAGATCGTCCATGAAGCCGCGGTCGTAGGCGGCGGCCATGTTCTTGTGCGAGAGGTAGGCCAGCTCGTCCTGTGCCTCGCGGGAGACGCCGAACTCCTTGGCGGTGATGGCGGCGTGCTCACCCATCGAAAGACCGGTGCGCGGTTCGGCATTGCGCGGGATCTCGATGCCGACCATCGAGGGGCGCAGGCGGCCGACCAGCTTCACGTAGTCGGAGTTCTTCTTGGCGCGGTTGGCGTCGAGCATCCACTCGCGCATGCCCTCGCTCACGCCGATCGGCGCGTCGGAGGTGGTGTCGGTGCCGCCGCCGACGCCGTTCTCGATGCGGCCCAAGGCGATTCCGTCGGCCACGGTGACGATGGACTGCAGGCCGGTGCCGCAGGCCAGCTGCAGATCGTGGGCCGGGGTGTAGGGCGAGAGGGTCGAGCCGAGCACGCTCTCGCGGATCATGCCGTGCTCGCCGACGCGCTTGAGCACCGCGCCGCCGACGACCATGCCCAGCCGCTCACCCTGCAGGCCGAAGCGGGCGACCAGCCCGTTCAGCGCCGCGGTGAACATGTCCTGGTTGGAGGCGTGGGCGTACTTGCCGTCCGAACGGGCGAACGGGATGCGGTTACCGCCGAGGATGGCAACCGGGCGCGCCTGCTTGGTGGTCTTGGCCGCGGCCTTCGCCGAACGGGCTTTGGTGGTCACTCGAGTCTCCAGTGTCTCGTCGGTGGAATTTCCGCCACGCGCTATCGCTCGGGACGCGCGTCACTCGGTTTACATTAAACTTACTCTGGAGTAAGTTCATTTGTCGACACCGAACCGCGCATGTGTGCGCAATACCGCTTTTGGCGGGCCGAAACCAAGGAGAAGGTAGGAAACGTGGCTGCCAGCAAGAGCAAGGGCGCTCCCAACCTGTACGGATCTTTCGTTCACTCCGCCCCCGGCGCGTTCCTGGCCAGCAAGCTCGGCCTGCCGCAGCCGGAGACGCTGCGCCGCTACAAGGCCTGTGAGCCCGCGCTCCCCGGCCCGGTTCTCGTGGGCGGCAAGGGGCGCGTCGCCGACGCGGTGCGGAACCTGCTGGGCGACTACACCTTTGTGGATTCGATCACCCCCGGCGTGAAGTTCGGCGCGCTCGTGTTCGACGCCACCGGCATCAAGACCATCGAGGAACTCGAGCAGCTGTTCCAGTTCTTCCAGCCCGCCATGCGCAGCATCGCCCCCTCCGGCCGCGTGCTGGTCATCGGCACCACCCCGGAACTGTCGGCGTCGGTCGACGAGCAGATCGCGCAGCGCGCGCTCGAGGGCTTCACCCGCTCGGTCGGCAAGGAGCTGCTGCGCGGCGCCACCGCCAACCTGGTCTACCTGCACCCCGAGGCCGCCACCGCCGCAACGGGTCTGGAGTCCACCCTGCGCTTCATCCTGTCCGGCAAGTCGGCCTTCGTCGACGGCCAGGTCTTCCGCGTCGGCAAGGACGATTCGACCGCCCCGTCCTCCTGGGACAAGCCGCTCGAGGGCAAGGTCGCCGTGGTCACCGGCGCCGCCCGCGGCATCGGCGCGACCATCGCCGAGGTCTTCGCCCGGGACGGCGCGACCGTGATCGTGGCCGACATCCCGGCCGCCGGTGAGGCGCTCTCGGAGACCGCCAACAAGGTCGGTGCGACCGCGCTCGCCCTCGACGTCACCGCTCCCGACGCCGCCGAGAAGCTGGCCGAGTTCGCCACCACCCGCTTCGGCGGCATCGACATCGTCGTGCACAACGCGGGCATCACCCGCGACAAGCTGCTCGCCAATATGGACGAGGGCCGCTGGAACTCGGTCATCGGCGTGAATCTGGCCGCGCCGCACCGCATTACCGAGGGCCTGGTGGCCAAGGGCGCGCTGAAGCAGGGCGGCCGTGTCATCGACGTGTCCTCCATCGCCGGTATCGCGGGCAACCGTGGCCAGACCAACTACGGCGCGTCCAAGGCCGGTGTCATCGGCATGGTGAACGCCGAGGCCCCGAAGCTGGCCGAGAAGGGCATCACCATCAACGCCGTGGCCCCCGGCTTCATCGAGACCGCCATGACCGCCGCCATCCCGCTGGGCACCCGCGAGGCCGGTCGCCTGCTGTCCTCGCTGCTGCAGGGCGGTCAGACCGTGGACGTCGCCGAGACCATCGCCTACTTCGCCTCCCCGGCCTCGAACGCGGTGTCGGGCAACATCATCCGCGTCTGCGGCCAGGCCCTGATCGGAGCATGATGTCGCAGACCATCAACCTCACCGAGGTGCCGAAGAACAGCGGCCTGTTCGTCAAGGCCGCCCTGGGCGCGCTGCCGGTGCCGGGACTGTCCAACCGCAAGTCCACGCTGCCGGACCGCACGGTGCGGCTCGAGGGCTTCAAGGCCGATCCCGATCACCTCGCCGCCTACTGCCGGGCCACCGGCCTGCGCTTCGGTGACGCACTGCCGCTGACCTATCCGTTCGTGCTCAGCTTCCCGCTGGCCATGCAGCTGGTCGTCGCCCGCGACTTCCCGTTCGTGGCGGTCGGCGCGGTGCACGCGGAGAACGTCATCGAGCGCACCCGCGAGATCTCGGTGTCCGAGCCGCTGGACTTCGAGACCCACATCGAGAACCTGCGCGAGCACCCCAAGGGCCTGCTGGTGGACGCCATCACCGAGGTCAGCGTGGGGCGGGAGCTGGTGTGGCGTCAGGTCACCACCTTCCTGCACCAGCAGCGCACCTCGCTGTCGGGCGGTCCCAAGCCCGAGCCCAAGCCCGACGAGGTGCCACCGCCGCCACTGCGGGCGCTGCGCGTCGATCAGAAGATGATCACCCGCTACGCCAATGCCTCCGGTGACCACAACCCGATCCACACCTCGGCGCTGGGCGCCAAGGCCTTCGGCTTCCCCAAGCCGATCGCGCACGGCATGTGGTCGGCCGCGACGGTGCTCGGGGCGATCGAGGGCCGCATTCCCGAAAAGGTCACCTACGCGGTGAAATTCGGCAAGCCGATCTTCCTGCCGTCCACGGTGAACCTGTACGCGGATCAGGTTTCCGGTGGGTGGGACATCTCCTTGAAGAACCCGAAGAAAGGCTTCCCGCACCTGACCGCTACGCTGCGCTGAACGTGGCTTACGCGTCACCCAGGGATTCGGGCGATACCGCCGCATAGGCGGTCCGCCCGACGGGGGTGAAGAGCCGCACATTGTTTCGCCTATATGGATGTCGCCACGCAGGGGTTTCTACATCCACCGAGACAGTGTGCGGCTCTTGTATTTCCGGGCTAGGCGAGGACGGCCCGCGCATTGCGGGCATCGGAGACCAATTCCAGCACCTCGCCCAGCCACGCCGGGGTGAGGCCCGAATCCGGCCCGGCGGCAATGTGGTGGTCCGGGCGGATCAGGAGCGCCTTGCCCTCGGCCAGGCCCGCCCGCTCGGCGCAGTCGGAGACGGGTAGGGCGTGCACTGCGATGTCGATGCCCGTGTCGCGCTGCGCCTTTGCCGCGGCTTCGCGCCAGGCACCGGCCGCACCGGCGATCAGCAGGGTGAAACCCGGGCCGCACAGGTCGAGGGTGGACAGGGTCCACGATCCGGCGTCGACCCACCAGTGCGGCAGGCGGGTTCCGGTCTGGCCGTGCAGGGCGGGCACGTGCGGCGACGAATCCGCGGTGTCGAGGACGGCCGACGAGGTGTAGCGGTAGCGGTTCATGACCGCCGACATGTCGAGCCTGCGGGCCAGATCCCCGGCATTGTCGGGTGTTGGGATGCCGTAGCGGGTCCGGAAATCGGTGCCCAGGCGTGATTGCTCGACCGCGACCTGTGCGCGCGGACGACGTTCGGCCGCATAGGAATCCAGCAGCGCCGGTCCGGCGGTGCCGCGCAGGGTCGCCGCCAGCTTCCAGACCAGGTTGTGGGCGTCGGCGACCCCGGTGTTGCCGCCGTAGCCACCCCACGGCGCGTGCCGGTGCGCGGCATCGCCGACCAGGAAGACGCGGTCGCGGCGGTACTCGTCGGCCACGAAAGCGCCGGTATCCCAGGCGCTTCGGGCCAGGATCTCCACCTCGAGGTCGGGCGCGCCGACCATGGTCCGGATGGCCGCGTACACGCGGTCGTCCGGCCAGTCTGCGGGTGATTCGAGCGCCGGGTCGTACTCGATGTGGAAGGACCATTCGTCGGTGTTGTTCTTGGTCAACACCAATCCGCGCACCTGCGGACCGGTGATCTCGCACTGGCTGAACCCGCGGCCATCGAGAATTCCGGTGAGATCGGTGCGGGCGAACACATTCAGATAGTGGTGGGTCGGCGGCAATTCGGTGCCGGTGATGCCCAGTGCCTGCCGGATCGGGCTGCCCGCGCCGTCGGCCGCGATCAGGTAGTCCGCCCGCAGCACCGAGCGCGCACCCGCGGCATCGCGCAGCACCGCGGTGACACCGTCGGCATCCTGCGCGAATTCCACCAGCTCCGTACCGAATCGGAGATCGCCGCCGCGTTCCCGGGCCGCCTCCGCCAGCACCGGTTCCAGCTGCACCTGCGGCACGAACACGAACTGCGCCGGACTCGGATCCGCGCCCGCCGCGATGCTCGCCCCGAACGCCGACAGATCCAAGGCCTCGGCCGTCCGCACCGACCCGCCGGTCCACGCCCCGCCGAACTTCCCGGCCTTCAACGCAGTAGCCGCGACCTCCAGAATCCGCGCCTCCAACCCGACCTGCCGGTACATCTCACCGGTCCGGGTATGCAGCCCGCGCGAGCGCGGCAGCGGCGACGGCGTGCCCCGCCGCTCCACCAAAACATAGGGAACACCGTGGTATTCGAGAAACAGCGCGGCCGACAACCCGACCAGACCGCCGCCGACCACCAGTACGGGAACATGTGCCGAAGTCATGCCGTAACACTGCGCGGCCCTACTTGCACACCCCTTGCACGGCGATCACACCAATCTTGCCGGGTGTTGCCAGCCCGTCCGGCGGCGTCAGCAGTCGCAACCGCAGTCGCAGCCCCCGCAGTCACAGCATCCACCGCAGCCGTCGCAGTCACAGCAATCGCAGTCGCAGCAGTCACTGCAATCGCAGTCGCAGCGGTTGATCCACGCGTCCTTGCGCTGGCCGCTGCACGGCCGGGTGTGCGTCGCGCAGCAGGCGTATCCGGTGCAGTACTGGGTGCAGAGGATGCCCAGTCCCTGGAGCAGGTTGGGGCCTTGCGGCGGTTCGGGTGGCTCGAGTCCCGGCTGCGGGGTGAACGGCGCGCCCGGCTGCCATGGCTGCTGGCCGTGCGCGGCCGGTGAGCGGCCGCCACCTTCGAACATGCCCGGCCGGGTCTCGACCAAATCGGTGACCACGCTCGATGGCGGGTCGGTCGCGCCAGCGGCAGTGGTCGCACCCCGTGTCCGGCAGGCTCCCGTCGCGCAGGTGTGGGCGATGCCCGCGGTGCGGCCGAGTTCGCGGACCACGCCGCGTAGGGGATCGAGCAGGCTCCAGCGGATGGTGGCGATTCGGTCCAGGGCGACGCGGGCGAGGGCGGCCCGCAGCAGCGAATTCGATTCGGCCACCAGGGAATGCGCCCGCTCGGGTGTGGTGCCGGTGGCGATCAGCGGGTTGAAGTGGCCCTGAGCGCGGTCCGCGTCGAGGTCTTCCAGGGCATCGGCGAGGTGGGCGATGCGGCCGAAGTGCCAACCGGCTTCGCGCAGGGCGTCGGTGTTTTCGGGGCGGTCGGCCAGAATCGCGGTGTGCGCGAACAACTCCGCAGCACACAGCTGCGTCGGTGCGGTCAGGTCGTCGAGCGTGCTCTCGGGCGAATTCTCCAGGCGCAGTTGGGATTCGATCGCGGTGATGAGCGGTTCGATATCGAGCCCGAGCGGCGCGGCCGAGGAGCGGGCCCTGGCCTGCCAACAATTCGAGACGCGGTTCAAGGGGCGGCGGGTCAGGCGCGCGGTCTCACCGTCGTCCATGTGGTCGCGAATCTTGGCCGCGGCCAACAGGAGTGAGGCGGTGGCGGCGAGCCGGACGCCCGGGGCATCGGCGGCGACCACCGAGGCGCGCCGCATGCCGCGCAGCGCGCAGGGCCCGGCCGCCGTCCGCGCCGCCGGGGTCGACTGCTGTGCCTCGGTGAGTATTTCGAGCACGATGGCATCGGTATTGGTGGCCGCGCGGGCCAGCTGACCGTGGCCGTCGCGCAGTCCCAGGCACAGTCCGCACAGATGGGTATGCCACGCCGACGGGTCGATACCGTGGCGCGCGGCGCTGTGCGCGCACGGCCTCAGCAAGCCGAACAACTACGTCCCCGTTCCCCGGTCGAATCGACCGTCCGCAAACATGATCGCAGCGACTGTAGTTCAGGGACCGATCGCGAGCATGCCGGTCGCCGTCAGACCTGTTCGGCCTTCTTCTTGTTGCCGGACAGACCGCGCCAGGCGAGATCGTCGAGCAGGTTCACGGCCTCGGCCATGTCGATCTGGCCGCTGGCCACCCGGTCGGCGATGGCCTCGCCCGCGCCGATCACCGCGACCGAGACCACCTCGAAATTGGTGCCCGGCTCGGCGTACTTGGCGCTGGATTCCAGCAACTTGGCGGTCAGCTCGATGACCCGGTCGCGGCTGTTGGAGATCTCCGAGGCGAAGGGGGCCTGGCCCAGGGCCTGCCGGTAGAGGACCTGCCAGGACAGCCGGTTCTGGTCCACGTAGGACAGGAAGGCCTCGAGGCCCGCGCGCAACTGCTCGTGCGGGGTCAGCTTGGGGTTGCCAGCGACCGCGACGGCCTCGATGAAGCGCATGCTCTCGCGGTGGATGCAGGCGCGGAAGAGCTCGTCCTTGGATCCGTAGTAGAGGTACAGCATGGGCTTGGAGATCTTCGCCTCGGCGGCGATGGCGTCCATGGAGGTGTCGTGGTACCCCTTGCGCGAGAAGACCTCCACGGCGGCGTCGAGCATCTGCTGCTCGCGCACCGCGCGCGGAAGCCGTTTCGTTCCGCCAGCCATTCACTCTCCTATGGACAATTCCGAAGCTCTTATCTTACTCCATGGTAAGTTCCGCGATCGTGAATTGCCGAGGATTTGCCTGCCGCTCAGCAGTGCGGCGCGGAGCCCTTGAACTTTGCCATGCGCATGACCGACTTATCCACTTGGGTGCCCGGTAAGCGGCCGTTCTTGACCGCGTCCTCCAGTCGATCGAGCACCTTCGGTACCGCGTCGGTCGTGATCCACAGGGCATTGTCGGCCCCCGCGACCAGGGCGTCCTCCACCGCTTCCTCGATGGTCATGCGGTTGGTGATGGCCGCCATGCCGCCCAGATCATCGGTGAAGATGACGCCCTCGAAGGGTGCTGCGCCGTAGCCGGTGCCTTGCCGCAGGAGTGCCATGGCTGCCTTGCTGATGCTGGCAGGTCGATCCGGGTCGGTGAGCCCGGGCACGTCGAGGTGTCCGACCATGACGGCCGCCCCCGAATCCACCAGTTTCCGGAACGGCACCAGATCCTTGTTCTGCAGCTGATCCAGCGGCGGGGTGTGCACCGCGCCGGTGTGCGAGTCGCCCGAGCCGGACCCGTGGCCGGGGAAGTGCTTCATGACACTGCCCATCCCGGCGTCGTTCATGGCCCGAATGAACGCGCCCGCGTACTGCACCACCACATCCGGATCGTCGGAGAAGGAGCGGTCGCCGATGACCGAATCATCGGGCTGGCTGCTGACATCCACGTCGGGGGCGAAGTCCACGGTCAGGCCCAGCGCCTTCAGCTTCTTGGCCCGGTCCAGGCTGAAGCTGTAGAACTCGTCGGGGCTCATGGATCCCGGGATGGACCGCGCGGGCGGCGCGACCCCGATCAGGTCCTTCGCGCGCGAAACCCGGCCGCCCTCTTCGTCGATGGTGACCATGAGCGGTATTCGCGAGGCCTTCTGCACCGCGTCCACCTGGTGCTGGGCCAGCATGGCCTTGTCGGTCCAGCTGCCGATGAAGATGCCGCCGATCTGCTCGGTCTTCACCACGTTCTCGGCATCGGCCTCACCGGTGACGCCGACGGTCAGCAATTGCGCCAGCTTCTGCCGCAGCGTGAACTGCGACAGGTACATGGCCGCGCAATCCTGTTGCGTCGGAGTCGTTGTCGGCGCGGCACTGCTGGTGCTCGGCGCTCCGGTGCTGGTCGAGGCCGATTGATTGGACGAGTTCGAGCCACTCGAGCAGGCGGTCAGGGCGAGAGCGGTCACCGCGACGGCGATCCCCGGAGCAAGGCGCATGCCCCGACGGTAGCTCCCCGCGCGGGAGTTCTCGCCATCGACACCGGGTGTTCCACCCCATCGGCACCGGGTGTTCCACCGTGCGTGGCGAATTCACCCCTGCGGAAGCTCGTGATGCCCGCCGAAGGCCTGCCGCATGGCCGAGAGGATCTTGTCGCCGTAGACCGCGTTGCCGCGCGAGGAGAAGCGCTGGAACAGCGCCGCCGCCAGCACCGGGGTGGGGACGCCCTCGTCGATGGCGGCGTCCACGGTCCAGCGGCCCTCGCCGGAATCGGAGACGCGGCCGGAGAAGGTGTCGAGGTTCGGATCGGCGTACAGCTCGGCGGCGGTCAGATCGAGCAGCCAGGAGGCGACCACCGAGCCGCGCCGCCACACCTCGGTCACCTCGGGGACGTCGATGTCGTAGGAGTAGTACTCGGGATGTTCGAGCGGCGTCACCTCCGCGGAATGCTCACCCTTCTGCTGGGTGCCGATATTCGCCTGGTGCAGGATGTTCAGGCCCTCGGCGTAGGCGGCCATCGCGCCGTATTCGATGCCGTTGTGCACCATCTTCACGAAGTGGCCCGCCCCGGCGGGACCGCAGTGCAGATAGCCCTGCTCGGCGGTGGAGGGGGTGCCGGTGCGGCCGGGGGTGCGCGGCGCGGCGTCCACGCCGGGCGCGATGGATTTCAGCAGCGGGTCCAGGTAGGCGACGGTGTCCTTTTCGCCGCCGATCATCAGGCAGAAGCCGCGGTCGAGGCCGAACACGCCGCCGGAAGTGCCGATGTCGACATAGTGGATGCCCTTGGGCCGCAGCGCCTTCGCGCGCGCGATGTCCTCGTGGTAGCGGCTGTTGCCGCCGTCGATGATGATGTCGCCGGGTTCTAGCAGCTCGGCCACGCTGTCGATGACCGCGCCGGTCGCGCCCGCCGGAATCATGACCCACACCACGCGCGGGGCGTCGAGCATGGCCACGAACTTCTGGAGTTCGGTGCTGCCCTGGAAGCTTTCGCCGAGTTCGGCGGAGAGCTGGTCGATGTTCTCGACCCGGCGTTCGTAGCCGACCGCGGTGTGTCCGTCGCGCACGATGCGGCGCACGATATTCGCGCCCATCCGGCCGAGTCCGATCATTCCGAGCTGCATGGAGGTCTCCTCGCGTCGTAGGTTCCCGGTCCGCCCCGATTGTCCCAGTCGAGGGTTGCAGAATTTTTTTCCGATCGGATGGAACGGTGTGTAACGCCCTGAATCCGGTATCGATAGAAGGGGTGGCTCCGTGCTGTTGCCAGACCCCCGACCCGGCAACCGCACGGGGCTCTCTTTATGCCTCCCGCTATCGTTGCAGAAGATTTGCTGCCTGCTGGGGAGGATGTTCGTGACCGGTGAAAGCGCTGGCCTGCGTCACTTTCTGAACTCGAATACGGCTCGCCGCGCCGGAATCGCCATGGGTGTGCTGATGGCCGCGGCCGGGATCGGGTACGCGGTGGACTGGTCGCTGTCGTCCGGGCAGGTGCCGCGCGGCACGCAGGTGGCCGGGATCGATATCGGCGGGATGGACCGGGCTGCGGCGCGGAACCGGCTCGAGACGGCGCTCGATCGGCGTGCGGCACAGCCGCTCACGGTCCGCACCGGGGATGTCACCACCGATCTGGTGCCGCGTGACATCGGGTTGGGTGTGGACTGGGATGGCACCTGGGCGCGCGTCGGCGGGCAGCCGAAGAATCCGTTCACCCGGCTCGCGTCGTTCTTCGTCACCCGGAAGGTGGAGCCCGCGGCCACGATTGACGCCCCCGCCCTGGATCGGGAGCTCGATGCCCTGCGTGCGCACGACCGGCAGCCGGTCGAGGGCGGGATCGTCTTCGAGGACGCCAGGGCCGTGGCGGTGCGCCCGGTTCCCGGTCGCGTGCTCGACGTCGCGGCCGCGCGCACGACGCTCGCCGAACACTGGGCCGACGGCTCGGTGCTGGAGCTGCCCGTGGTGCAGACCCCGGCGCGGGTGCGCTCCGACGCGGTGGACCGCGCGCTGCGGGAGGTCGCCGAACCCGCCGTGCGGGCCCCGATCACCTTCACCGGTCAGGGCGGTGACGCCACCCTCGACCCGGGCCAGATCGCGGGCGCGCTCTCCTTTCACCCGAACGACCAAGGCGGACTGGACCTTTCGACGAATACCGAGGCGTTGACGGCCGGATTGGCCCCGCAACTACAGTCCACCGAGGTACCGCCGCGCGACGCGGGTTTCGAACTGTCCGGCTCCCGCGCGAGCGTGCGCCCCGCCGTCGTCGGCACCCTCGTCGACTGGGGCAAGACCCTCGACGGGCTTACCGCCGTGCTGGTTTCGCCGTCGAGCCGCTCGAAGGCCGTGGTCTATCGGCAGGTTCAGCCCAAGCTGAGCACCGAGGACGCGAACAAGCTGGGTGTCGTCGAACCGGTGGGCTCGTTCACCACGGGCGGCTTCAGCGGCCCGTCCGGCGTGAACATCCGGGTGATCGCCCGCAAAGTGGACGGCGCGCTCGTGAAGCCCGGAGAAACCTTCTCGCTCAACGACTTCACCGGCCCGCGCGGCG
Source organism: Nocardia sp. CDC160 (assembly GCF_035818795.1). Classification (NCBI taxonomy): domain Bacteria; kingdom Bacillati; phylum Actinomycetota; class Actinomycetes; order Mycobacteriales; family Nocardiaceae; genus Nocardia; species Nocardia sp. CDC160. Next base: position 1,622,145 of record NZ_JAYKYT010000001.1, read on the forward strand.
CGGCCCAGGGCTACGTGGAGTCCGGCATCATCAACAACGGCCGCCCGGCCACGGCCGTCGGCGGTGGCATCTCCCAGTTCGCCACCACCCTCTACAACGCCGCGTACTTCGCGGGCCTCGAGGACGCGGGCCACACCGAGCACAGCTATTACATCTCCCGCTATCCCGCCGCCCGCGAGGCCACCGTCTTCGACGGCGCGATCGACCTGAAGTTCCGCAACAACACCCCTTACGGCGTCGTCATCGAAACCGCCGCCGACGACTCCTCGATCACGGTCCGGCTGTGGAGCACCAAAACCGTTGAGGTCGAATCCATCACCGGCGACCGCACCAAACCCACCGAGCCCAAGACCATCACTCTCCCCAAGGGCAAGGACTGCATCGCCTCCACCGGCGCACCGGGTTTCACCACCTCCGACACCCGCGTGATTCGAGATGCCAAGACCGGCAAGGAAATCTCCCGCCACACCCGAACCGTCAAGTACGACCCGGTCCCCACGGTCATCTGCGAGTGAGCCCCGCGAGCAGGCGGTCCACATGGATCCCGGCCTGCTCCGGATCGAGTTCGCGGTCGGTGAGCAGCCGGTACCAGAACACGCCGAACACCTGATCGGCGGTGTACTCGGCATCGATCTCCGGCGACACCTGCCCGCGCGCCACACCTCGCTCCACGAGCTGGATGACGACCGCCCGGCGTCCGGCCGCCCACTCCTCGAAGGCCACCGCGAACGCCGGATCCAGCTGCGCCTCGGCCATGAGTCCGCGAAGTGCCTTGACCCGCACCGGATATGAGCCGATCCCGTACAGCCCGGTGGTGAATTCCGTGAGATCGCCGCGGATATCGCCGGTGTCGGGGATCGGCATGCGCTGTTCGACGGTTCGCCGGTAGGCCTCCATCACCAATTCCGGCTTGGACTTCCACCATCGGTAGATCGTGCTCTTGGCGACCTTCGCGTGCTGCGCGACGCCTTCCATGGTGATGCGCCGATACCCGATCTCCTCCAGCAGTTCGGCGGTGGCGGCGAGCACGGCATCGTGGGCGTCCTGGCTGCGCACCCGCCCGCCGGTGCGGGTGGGGCGATCGGTCGTGGGCATGGGGTCACGGTAGCAGCGGCCTTGACTCCAATCAAATCGAAACGTAGCGTTTCGATTTGTTGGCAGTACGACACCACCCTGATGGAGACGGACATGAGCACGATCGTCGTATCCCACGGCTACGCGATGACCCCCGGGGACCACTGGTACCCCTACCTGCGCGCGGAACTGCCGGGCGACGACGTGCGCGTCCCCGCCCTGCCCGAACCCGCGAATCCCATTGCCGCCGACTGGCTCTCGGCCCTGCAAAAGGCGGTGCTGGAGGCTCCTCCCGCCGACACCGTCCTGGTCGGCCACAGCCTCGGTGGCGTGAATGTGCTGCGCCTGCTCGAAAGCCACGACACCGAGGCGAGCGGCCCCTTCGCCGGTGTCGTGCTGGTCGCCTCCATGGCGGGCGAGGTCGGGTACGACGCCCTGGCCCCGTTCTTCGCGGGCGGCTTCGACTGGCCACGAATCCGCCGGTCCGCCAAGACCTTCCGCATCCTGCACGCCGCCGACGACCCGGTCACCGCCGCCGCCACCCCCGACCACATCATGAAGTTCGTGACCGAACTCGGCGCGACCGCCACCGTGACCCCCTCCGGCGGCCACTTCCCCCGCACCGGCGAAACCGCGACCGAACTCCCCGAAGCGCTCCGTCTCATCCGAGAAACTCTGGGCCGCTGACGGTTTCCCCGCGGTGCCGCTGACCGTTTCCCGGTATTTGGGGCGGGAGCGCCAGCGGGGTTTGGGGCGGAGCCCCAGCGGGGGCTCGGGGGCGGAGCCCCCTGAAATTCCCTCCCCATAAGGAATGGGGCCCGGGTATCTACCCGGGCCCCATTCCTTATTCAGCCTTCACGGGGTGAAACCCCTTGCGCCGCCGCGTCAGAACGCGGCTTCGTCCAGCTCCATGATGTCGTTGTCCAGGTTGGACAGGACGGTGCGGACCGAGGTCAGCTCCGGCAGCACGTTGCGGGCGAAGAACTGGGCGGTGGCGATCTTGCCCTCGTAGAACTTCTCGGTCGAGCCGTTGTCGAGGGCGTTGATGGCGACCTCGGCCTGAGCCAGCAGCAGCCAGCCGATGAGCAGGTCGCCGACGGCCAGCAGGAAGCGGACCGAACCCAGGCCGACCTTGTAGAGCTCCTTCGGGTCCTGCTGGGCGGCCATCAGGTGCCCGGTCAGGGTGGCGGCCATGGCCTGGACATCCTCGAGGGCGGTGGCCAGCAGCTTGCGCTCGGCCTTCAGGCGGCCGTTGCCACCCTCGCGCTCGATGAACTTCTGTACCTGCCCGGCCACGTGGGCCAGGGCCACGCCGCGGTCGCGGGCGATCTTGCGGAAGAAGAAGTCCTGCGCCTGGATGGCGGTGGTGCCCTCGTACAGCGAGTCGATCTTGGCGTCGCGGATGTACTGCTCGATCGGGTAGTCCTGCAGGAAGCCGGAGCCACCGAAGGTCTGCAGCGATTCGGTCAGGTACTGGTAGGCCCGCTCGGAACCGACACCCTTGACGATCGGCAGCAGCAGGTCGTTGACGCGGAACGCGGTGTCCTTGTCGGCACCCGAGACCAGCTCGGCGATGTCGGCGTTCTGGTGCGCGGCGGTGTACAGGTACACCGCGCGCAGGCCCTCGGCGTAGGCCTTCTGCATGGCCAGCGAACGACGCACGTCCGGGTGGTGGGTGATGGTGACGCGCGGCGCGGCCTTGTCGGTCATCTGGGTCAGGTCGGCGCCCTGGACACGGGTCTTGGCGTACTCGAGCGCGTTCAGGTAGCCGGTCGACAGGGTGGCGATGGCCTTGGTGCCCACCATCATTCGAGCGTTCTCGATGACGTCGAACATCTGCGCGATGCCATTGTGGATCTCGCCGACCAGCCAGCCCTTGGCGGGCACGCCGTGGCCGCCGAAGGTGACCTCGCAGGTGGCCGAGACCTTGATGCCCATCTTGTGCTCGACATTGGTGACGAACACGCCGTTGCGCTCACCCAGGGTCTGGGTCTCGAAGTCGAAGTGGTACTTCGGCACGTAGAACAGCGACAGGCCCTTGGTGCCCGGTCCCGCACCCTCGGGGCGGGCCAGCACCAGGTGCATGATGTTCTCGAACAGGTCGTCGGAGTCACCCGAGGTGATGAAGCGCTTTACGCCCTCGATGTGCCAGGAGCCGTCCTCCTGCTGGATCGCCTTGGTGCGACCCGCGCCGACGTCGGAACCGGCGTCGGGCTCGGTCAGCACCATGGTGGCGCCCCAGTTGCGGTCGGCGATGATCTGAGCCCACTTCTTCTGCTCATCGGTGCCGTTGTTGTAGAAGACCTGCGCGAAACCCGCACCGGCGGCGTACATCTGGGCCGGGGGGTTGGCGCCGAGGATCATCTCGCCCAGGGCCCAGCCGACGACGGAGGGGGCACCCAGGCCACCCAGCTCCTCGCGGACCGGCACCTTGGACCAGCCGCCGTCCTCGAGGGCGCGGTAGGACTTCTTGAAGGACTCGGGGAGAGTGACCGTGTGGGTCTCGGGGTTGAAGACCGGCGGGTTGCGGTCGGCGTCGGCGAAGGACTCGGCCAGCGGGCCCTCGGCCAGGCGACGGACCTCGCTCAGCATCTCCTTGACGGTGTCGGCGTCGAGATCCCCGTAGGCACCGGCGTCGAGCAGCTTCTGGATGCCCAGGAACTCGAACAGGTTGAACTCGAGGTCGCGAACGTTGCTCTTGTAGTGACCCATGGTCGTACTCACTCTCCATTGAGATGGGTGCGGTTCGGTGTGTGCCGTTCCCGCCCGTTAGGTCTCCACCGGGTAGACACCGTAAAGCAGCGCTACTGGCGGGTAACTTATGCGCCATGTTACCGACCGGTAGGAGGGTCGCCAAGGTCATCGCGGCCGAATGTGACAGAAAGCACGCGAGTTGCCGAGACCCGGGGTTCCGTTGAGCCCGTGGGGATCCCGTTCCCGCAGCTAGCGCCGGTGCCGCGAGATCGACGCCGTCGGGACATGAGTCCCTCGACACAGTGGGTGCGGCCGAGTAGGCAACCCCCGCGCACACTGGATTCATGACCCCGGACCTGGTGATTCTGGGCGCGATCGCGAGCCTCGCCGGGCTGGTCGCGGTCTGGATCATCGAATCCAGGCGTCGGCGCTGAGCCGTCGTTGCGGTGTGCCGCGCGGGGCGGACGCGGGCGGCTGGCTACCGTGCCCTCATGCGCATCGAGACGAGTGGTGGACCGGCGGAGGTGGAGCTCGACCGTCCCGGGCGGAACAAGCCGACCTTCCTGCTGGTGCTGACGCACGGCTCGGGCGGCGGCGTCGACGCGAAAGACCTGCTCGCCGTGCGTGATTCGGCCGTAGCACTGGGCGGCGCGGTGGCCTTGGTGACCCAGCCCTACCGGGTCGCGGGTCGGCGGGCCCCGGGCAAGGCCGAGGCGCAGGACGCGGCCTGGCTGGAAATCATTGCGGCACTGCGCAAGAAGGTGCGCGGGGTGCCGGTGATCCAGGGCGGGCGCAGCAATGGCGCGCGGGTCGCGTGCCGGACGGCGCGCGCGGCCAAGGTTCGGGGCGTGCTCGCCCTGTCGTTCCCTCTCCACCCGCCGGGCAAGCCGGAGAAGTCGCGCCGCGACGAGTTGCTCGCCCCCGCCGATATCGAGGTCATCGTCGTGAACGGCGCTCGTGACCCCTTCGGCATCCCCGACGCCGCCGACGCGACCGAGGTGCATGTGATTGCCGGACAGGCGCATTCGTACCGCGCGGGCTTCGAGGACATCGTCGCCGCGGTAACTCCGTGGCTGGAGCGCTGGTCCACGACCTGAGCCCCGGACGGGTCAGCGGGCGCGGGTCAGGTACGTCAGGAGGTCGTCGACCAGGTCGGTGGGATCCGCGTGACCCTTGCCGTCGGCGGACAGGTGGCCGGTGGCGGCGAACCCGACGGCACCGTGGGCCGTGGCGCGCACGAGGGAGGCCAGGCGTTCGGGATCCGCGGCGGGCAGGCTGCCCGCCGCCTGGGCCTGCGCGACCAGGGCGATCAGGGCGGCCTGGGCATTGGCGCCGGTCTCGGCGAGTTCGGGGGTCTCCTCGGTCCAGCGGCCGAAGACCAGGTGGAAGCGGGCGGGGTATTCGAGGGCCCAGGAGATGTAGCCGTGCAGGACCGCGCGCAACATCTCGAGGGGGTCGGGGCGGTCCTGGACGACGCGGGCGAATTCCGCCACGCGCTCGGACAATTCGCGCGCCGCGACGGCCGCGAGCAGTGCCTCCTTGTTCGCGAAGTGCTTGTAGGGCGCGTTGTGCGAGACGCCCGCGCCCTTGCCGACCTCGCGCAGTGTGACCGCGTCCGCGCCTCCGGCATCGAGCAGGCGCAGGGCGGAGTCGAGCAGGACGGTGCGCGTGGACAGGGGCATCGGACCATCCTAATCGGCGGTTGACAACGTCAACCTCTGCCCTTAGGTTGACGTTGTCAACCTCGAAGGGAGTGGGCATGGATCAGGGCACGACGGCCGTCGTCACGGGTTCGACGAACGGCATCGGGGAGGCCATCGCGCGACAACTGGCCGCCGCCGGAATGGAGGTGGTGCTGGTCGGGCGGGACCGGGGGCGTTTGGCCGCCGCGCGGGAACGGATCACCGCCGCGGTCCCGGGCGCACGACTGCGCGACGAACTGGCCGATTTGTCCCTGCTGGAAGACGTCCGGCAGCTTGCGGATCGCCTGCGGGACACCAGGATCGACATTCTGATCAGCAATGCGGCCGTGGTCGCCGAACTCGGCGATCACACGGCCGAAGGGCTGCAGCGCACGTTGGCAACCAATCACCTCGCGCCGTATCTGCTGCTGCGCACACTGGGCGAGAACATCGCCGCCGCAGGCGGATCCGCGCGACTGATCGTGGTGGGCGCGTCACCGACCGCACTGCGGAGAGTTCCCGCGAATCTCGAGGATCTCGGTTTCGAGAACCCGCGCGGCCTCGGATTCCCGCCCAGTTTCCGGCCTTTCGTGGCCTACGGGCAGACCAAGAACATGAACGCGATGTTCGTCTACAGCCTGGCCGAACACCTCGCGGGCAGTGGCGTCACCGTCAATGGCGCGCACCCGGGCATCATTCGCCACACCGGCCTGGGCCGGGACTCCGCGCGTGGACTCCTTCGGGTCTTCGGCTGGTCCCAGTGGATCAACCCGCTGCTGCCCGGTCCGGACGCGGGTGCGGACACCCCGGTGTGGCTGGCCACCGCGCCGGAGCTGGCGGGCGTGACCGGCCGATTCTTCGTGCGCCGCAAGGACGTTCCCACCGCGGCCCACACCACCGAGCCGGGCCGACGGGCCGAGCTGTGGGCGAAGAGCGCGCACCTCACGGGCTTGCCTGCCCGGCGCCGACGAGCGCTGGATGGCTAGAAGAGATCGAGGGTCGGGGGCTGGGGGACCCCGCCGAGGGCGGGTTCCTCGGTAGGGGGTTCGGGGATAGGTTTGGTGGCGACCACCAGGGCGTCGATGGCGTCGTGGGATTCGGTGGGGCGGCGGACGCGGTCGGCGTGACGGACGCGGATGTCGGGTTCGGCGGGTGCCAGGTCGGCGAGGATGTCGGCGGGGGTGAAGGTCAGGGCCGGATTCCGTTCGCCGCCATAGCCTTCGGTCAGGTTGAGGGTGTCGTTGCCGATGACGAGCAGGGTGCCGCCGGGGGAGAGCATGTCGACCGAATGCAGCAGGAGCGCGCGGCGATCGTCGGCGGGCAGGTGCAGGAAGGCCATGAGGATGAGCTCGTAGGGGCCGGTGATGTCGGCGGCGTCCAGCTTGGTGACATTGGCGTGGACCCAGTGGATGCGGCCGCGCACCGAGCGGGACAGTCGCGAGGCGACCGTGCGGCCCTTGTCGATGCCGGTCTGCGAGAAGTCCACGGCGTCCACCTGCCAGCCGTGGGTGGCCAGCCAGAGCGCGTTGCGCCCCTCGCCGCACCCCAGATCCAGGGCCCGCGGCAGTTCCGGCCGCGGCTCGCCGATCCCGAGCCCGGCCACCGGCACCCGCCGCTCCAACCCGAAAACCTGCTCGACCACCGTCTCGTTCGGAGGTGCGCCCCACACCAATTCGGTCTGGGAGTAGTGCTCGTCCCATTCGGCGGCATCCATGACTGCGAGTCTATGAGCCGTGCCCACGAACGACGACGGCCGCGAACCGGGAATCGGTTCGCGGCCGTCCCGAGAGTTGGTTAGAGCGTGGTGTGCATGAGGATCACGTTGTACTGACTGTGGACCGTGGTGAGGAAGTACAGGTCACGGCCGGTCTGGTACGGGAAGATGTACGGCGCGTAGGCCGTCGGCAGCTCCCGCGTGTCGATGAGCACCGAGGGCGCACTCCACGGCCCCTCCGGATTGGGCGCGGTGTACATGACCACCGAGTTCCACGGGTCGGTGGTGAGCAGGATGTACTGCCCCAGATAGTCGTTCCACTGCACGGACATCTCCGCGACACCGCCGCCGATCACCGGCTGCGCCGCGTTCACGTCCTTCTGCCACTTGGAGCCGTCCCAGTACTCGTAGGCGCCCATATCGGTGACGGCCGGTTCGGGTACGCGGGCGACGTAGGCCGGGTGATTGCGTCCGGACCCGGTCCCGTACTCGTAGAGGAACCCGTCGCGCTTGACGAAGGCGTTCATCTGGAAGTTGGCATTGCCGCCCTCGTCCGGTCGGCGCGTGGCGGGCAGTTCCACCCAGTTCTCGCCATTGTCGCCGGAGACCGCGAGGCTGGAGTAGTTGGTCGTCCACTCGCCCACGTCGTCCCAGCTCTTCACCGACATGAGGCTCATGAACTGGGTGGGGCCGACCGAGATGCCCGCGGTGGGAATCCGGCTGATCTCGATGAAGGGGATCTTCGGGCTGGGGATCAGATCGCGGGCCTGCCCGAACCAGTCCCGCACCACCGAATCGAAGTAGATGCCATTGCTGGGGTTCTGGGTGTGCGAGCGGACCAGGATGTTGGAGCGCCACGCCCAGGTGCTGCCGACCAGCAGGTTGGGCAGGCCGAGCCCGGCGGTGTCACCGAAGGCGGTGAGCATTTCGCCGTTTCCGTTGTCCCACATGATGCCCAGGTCGGTGCCGAGCACGTTGTAGGACTGGGTGTTGTTGGGGCTGGCCATGCCGGTGACCTGGAAGACCGCCTTGGTGCGCCCGGGGAGTTGAGGTAGACCGTTGGTGCCGTTGAGGACTGGAATCGGGTTGATCGCGTTGGGGTTGGCTGCGGCCGGTGTGGTCACGGTAAGGAGCAAGGCCGTGGCACCTGCTAAACCGGACAGCAGCAGGGGGGCGGCTTTGGTCAATGCGGTGCTTCCTCCGGGTCTCGCCGAATAATGCGCGGACCACACCGTATGTGACGGGCCGCACAATGCGTTCGACTCGTTGGCAAAGTGTGAAAATGCTAACAGCGATACCCGAAAATTGGGGCTTGCAAACCGCATTGTTTGCCGTGAATTGGCTTACATCTCGGTATCGCTCGCCTAGCCGTTGCGGCCCAGCGCCTGCCGGATGATGAGCGGCAGTTGGGTCGCGCGCTCCACCGCCAGCGTCCGACGCACCGACGACTGCCAGGTCCGATCGAACAGTTTCTTGGCGCTCGCCACCGCGTGCGGCGAGCGCGCCGCGATCCGATCGGCCAGCTTCTCCGCGGCCGCGCGCGGATCCGCGGTCACCTCGGTGACCAGGCCGATGCGCTCGGCGTAGGCGGCATCCACCGGGTCGGCGGTCATGGTGAGCAACAGCGCCTGATCGATGCCGATGAGCCGCGACAGCGTGGCCGCGCCGGTCATGTCCGGAATCAGCCCGTGCTTGACCTCCATGACCGAGAATTCGGAATCCGGTGTGGCGAACCGGAAATCGGCGGCCAGCGCGATCTGCAGTCCGCCGCCGTAGCACCGCCCGTGCACCACCGCGATCACCGGCTGCGGCAGCCGCCGCCAGGCCCAGCACGCCTCCTGGAAGGTATTGGTGCCCAGCCACGGCAGCGGAACGAACCCGCGCACCACATCCAGCGGATTGCCCATGGCCTTGGCGACATCCAGCCCGGAGCTGAAGCTGGGCCCGTTGCCCTACAGGATGACCGCGCGGATGTCCTTGCGCTTACCGATGATTCCGGCGACGCGGACCAGTTCGCGCAGCATGTCGATGGTCAGGCCGTTGTGCTTGTCGGGCCGGTCCAGGGCCACGTGGGCGCGGTCGCCGTCGAAGGTCAGGGAAACGTTGTGGCTCACGGTCTTTCCTTTGATTCGAGCTATTCGAGCTGGTCCAATAGCAGGCGGGCGCAGCCCGCCGGGTCGTCGTAGAAGGGCGTGTGGCCGCTGCCGTGCAGGGTGACGTGCCGCGCGCCGGGCAGTACCGCGCGGGCGCGGCGGGACTGGGTGGCGTACGTGAGCAGAATGTCACGATTGCCCCAGGCGATGGTGATCGGGATGCCGTCGAAGGCGCTGCGGTCGGGGAGTCGGAAGTCGGTGAAGGAGGCCAGCGCGGCGTCGAAGCCGGACGCGCCGAGCAGCCCCTCGACGGTGTCGACCGCGACCCGCGCGTCCACCGCCCACGGCTTGCCGAACACCAGCCCGAGGAAAGTGGAACGGCCCGCGGCGTTTCCGAGCAGCGCGGGCATCGCCGGATGCAGGACCTTGCTGAGCTGTTTGGCGCGTCCCAGGGCCTGCTGGCACCAGACGCGGCCCGCGGTATCCCAGAACGCGATGGGGGAGTAGGCGGTGACCGAGCGGGCCAGCCCGCGCGCGGCCAGGTCGAGCACGATCCCGCCGCCCATGGAATTGCCTGCCAGATGCGGGTTTTGGATCCCTTCCGCGGCGAGGAAATCGACGAGCGCGTCGGCGAGCGTGGACACGGTGGTGTGCGCCAGCGGCGCGCTGCCCCCGAATCCGGGCAGGTCCACCGCGATCACCTCGAACGAGGCGGCCAGGGTGTCGATGATCGGCTCCCACACCTGCCAGCGGCTGCCGACGCCGTGCACCAGGACCAGCGGATCGCCGCTGCCGACGCGGTGATGGTTCAACTTCGTCACCGATCGAACCCTACAGTCGTTGACGCGTCGCCAACATGAGGAAAAGGGACACGTCGGCGGTACGATAAAAGGTATGGCAACCCGGAAAGTGACGCTGTCGCTGGACGAGGCGGCCTGGTCCTACGCACAGGATGCCGCCGCCCGCGCGGGCATGTCGCCCTCGGCGTGGATCTCCCGCGCCGCGCGCCGCGAAGCCGTGCGGCTGGGGTGCGCCCCCGTGCCGGACCCGGTCGAACTCGCCGCGGCCGACGAGGCGGAAATCGTGGCCGCCGAGAAGGAGCTGCGTGCGCAGGGGTGAGCTCTGGGTCTATCACCCGCACGGCACCACCCGAACCCGCACCATCATTCTCATCTCCAGCGACGGCATCAACGAGTCGCCGCGGCCCTGGCTGATCGCTGCCGAGGTCGAGGCCGAGGACCCGCGGGACATTCTGGCCGTGCCCATTCCCGGCCACGGCTGGGTGCACGCGGGCAATCTGGGTCGCATCTATCGCGGCTGGCTGGACGAGCGGATCGCGGAGGTCGACGGCGAGACCGCCGAGCGAATCGACACAGCGCTGCGCGCCGCCATGGATTTGTGAGATCGTGCCTGCGGCAGTTTTCGTCGAGTTATCGAGAGTCGAGGCCCCCGTGCGCATCTCCCTGTTCGCCGCAGCGCTCGTCGCGCTTCCCCTGCTGGCCGCCTGTGGCGGCAGCACCAGCGACAAGTCCGCCGATGTCACCCAGGCGGACGTCTCCAAGGCGCTACAGGACAGCGGCCTCAAGGATGCGAAGTTCGCCGATTGCGCCGCGAAAATCTATGTGGATCAGGGTATTTCGCAGGCGGGGCTGCGGTTGATGATCAAGAACGACGCGAAGAACGCGTCCGCGCAGGATCCGGAATCGCTCGGCATGAGCAAGGAGGACGCCGAAAAGGCGCGCACCGCAACGAACAAGATCATCACCGACTGCATGAAGCAGTGATCTCGGGTTGTTAACCCTCGGATGCCGGTGTGCAATCTCTGAACGACCGGGATCGTCCCGGCATCCGGGAGGGATCATGTTGCGGAAATCCATCGTCGCCGCGGCGCTGCTGGCGCTGCCCCTGCTGTCCGCGTGCAGCAATAGTCAAGACTCCGTCACCGCCGCGAGCACCACGCCCGCTCCGGCATCGGTGACCTCGGCCGCGAAGACCACGGTGTCCGGCGCGCCCACCACCAGCCCCGGCGCGACCACCGCCCCGGGCGGCAGCGGCGCTCCCGGCGGCGGCCTGACCGCCGAGCAGATCTCGAAAGCCTTGCAGGACAAGGGCAAACTGAGCGCGACGACCGCCGACTGCGTGGCCAACATCTACATCCAAGAGGGCCTGTCCGACAGCGGCATTCAGAAGATCATCGACAGCGCCAACGGCACCAACCCGGCCAAGGTCAGCCTCGGCACCGACGACCTCGTCAAGGCGGGGAAGGCCACCAAGCGCATCGCCACGGAGTGCACGAAGTAACAACTCTCGTAACTCTCAGGGGTTCCCCTGAAACCCCCAAAGCTCCCTGGGGGTTCCCCTGAACCCCCAGAAGCCCCTGACATGCGAGAAGGCCCCCACTGCAGTGGTGGGGGCCTTCTCGTGGAGCCGATGACGGGAATCGAACCCGCGCTACCTGCTTGGGAAGCAGGAGTTCTACCATTGAACTACATCGGCAGCGTCTGACTCGCGTTCGCGACTCTATCAGACCGCCTCTCACCCGATGCAACTTCTTAGATGTCCCCGCAGGTCGTGCGCGGGGAGAGGCGGCATTTCCACACCTTCAGGGGGCCGGGGACTGGGTCCCCGGCCCTTCTTTTGGGGGTGTGGGGGCCCAGCCCCCACACCCTTCTCTGTGTCGCAGGCGGCACGCCGAAGATCGCGAAGCTCTTTCGCAGAAGCAGCTTGTTACGCCTACAGGCGGTCGTAGACTGACCCGCAGGGTCGAAAACCCGTCCACCACAGGAAGTTTGGATGCGCTGAATAGTTGCTGGCGCGCTCTCAGCACATCCTGCTCGGCGGTCGAGGAGGACGTATGACCGCAGTGCCCGCTCGTGAAGTGCCCGAGCTCGAAGCCGTGCGGCCATTTCCACGTCGGATGGGACCCAAGGGGTCGTATCTGTGGAAGGCCATCACCACCACCGATCCCAAGATGCTCGGGAACATGTATTTGTTCACGGCCATGGCGTTCTTCCTGATCGGCGGCCTGATGGCGCTGCTGATGCGCACGGAGCTGGCGCGGCCGGGCATGCAGTTCCTGACGCCGGAACAGTTCAACCAGCTGTTCACCATGCACGGCACGATCATGCTGCTGTTCTATGCGACACCGATCGTCTTCGGATTTGCCAATGCGGTGCTGCCGCTCCAGATCGGTGCGCCCGATGTGGCGTTCCCGCGCCTCAACGCGCTCAGCTACTGGCTGTACCTGTTCGGCGCGACCATGGCCACCCTCGGCTTCGTCACCCCGGGCGGCGCGGCCGACTTCGGCTGGACCGCCTATACCCCGCTCAGCCTGGCCGAGCACGCGCCCGGCGTGGGCGCGGACCTGTGGATCATGGGCGTGGCGGTGTCCGGTGTCGGCACCATCCTGGGCGGGGTCAATATGATCACCACGGTCATCTGCCTGCGCTGCCCGGGCATGACCATGTGGCGCATGCCCATCTTCACCTGGAACATTCTCGTCACGAGTGTGCTTGTGCTGCTGGCGTTTCCGATTCTCACCGCGGCGCTCATGGGCCTCGAGGTGGACCGGCACCTGGGTGGGCACATCTACGATTCGGCCAATGGCGGCGCCATCCTCTACCAGCATCTGTTCTGGTTCTTCGGGCATCCCGAGGTCTACATCGTGGCGCTGCCGTTCTTCGGCATCGTGACCGAGATCTTCCCGGTGTTCAGCCGCAAGCCGCTGTTCGGCTACACCACCCTGGTGTACGCGACCATCGCCATCGGCGGGCTGTCGGTCGCGGTCTGGGCGCACCACATGTACGCCACGGGATCGGTGCTGCTGCCGTTCTTCTCGTTCATGACCTTCCTGATCGCGGTGCCGACGGGCGTGAAGTTCTTCAACTGGGTCGGCACCATGTGGCGCGGGCAGCTCACCTTCGAGACGCCCATGCTGTGGGCGGTCGGCTTCCTGGTGACCTTCCTCTTCGGTGGTCTGTCGGGCGTCATTCTCGCCAGTCCGCCGCTGGACTTCCATGTGTCGGACACGTATTTCGTTGTCGCGCATTTCCATTACGTGCTGTTCGGCACCATCGTGTTCGCGACCTTCGCGGGCATCTACTTCTGGTTCCCCAAGATGACCGGCCGCATGATGGACGAACGGCTCGGCAAACTGCATTTCTGGACGACATTCCTGGGTTTCCACACCACCTTCCTGGTGCAGCACTGGCTGGGAAATCAGGGCATGCCGCGGCGCTACGCGGACTATCTGCCCAGCGACGGATTCACCACGCTCAACACCATTTCCACCATCGGGTCGTTCATTCTCGGGCTCTCGATGATCACGTTCGTCTGGAATGTCTTCAAGAGCTATCGCTATGGCGAACTGGCGACCGTGGACGATCCGTGGGGTTACGGCAATTCCCTGGAATGGGCCACCACCTGCCCGCCGCCGCGTCACAACTTCTACGAACTGCCGCGCATCCGCTCCGAACGCCCGGCCTTCGAGCTGCACTATCCGCATATGGTCGAGCGCATGCGGGCCGAGGCCCATGTGACGTGGGGACTGCGCAAACCCAAGGCCGTCACCGAGGCCGGGCCAGTCGATTCACCGACCGACCATTGACATACGCTCTTGCCCGTGCTGCTTTCAGATCGCGACATCCGCAAGGAAATCGCCAATGGGCGTCTCGGGCTCGAGCCCTTCGACGAGAAGCTGGTGCAGCCGTCGAGTATCGATGTGCGGCTGGACAGCCTGTTCCGGGTGTTCAACAACACCCGCTACACGCATATCGATCCGGCGCAGCGGCAGGACGAGCTGACCACGCTGGTCGAACCGGCGGCGGGTGAGCCGTTCGTGCTGCATCCGGGCGAGTTCGTGCTGGGCTCCACCCTCGAGGTGTGCTCGCTGCCCGATGACCTGGCCGGACGCCTGGAGGGCAAGTCCAGCCTGGGCCGTCTGGGGCTGCTCACCCACTCCACCGCGGGCTTCATCGACCCCGGATTCAGCGGGCACATCACCCTCGAACTGTCGAATGTGGCGAATCTGCCGATCACGCTGTGGCCGGGCATGAAGATCGGCCAGCTGTGCCTTTTCCGGCTCACCTCCCCGGCCGAGCATCCGTATGGCAGCGCGGCCGTGGGATCGAAATATCAGGGGCAGCGCGGGCCCACGCCGTCGCGCGCCTACCTGAATTTTCCCGTCTCCCAGTGAGTTGCGTGACGGGGTAGCGGGTGCCGTCCGCCGGACGGCGTAAATCGGCCGCTGCCTGGACAGTTGACCGTCGCAGGTGGCGCGATTACGCCGACCGGTATGGGGGGTTACCGGGTGTACGGATGGCGCGGTACGTCGTAAGGTGACGGCGACAAGGTCTGTGGAAACGAGATGGGCAGCGGATGAGTTCGGTTCTGGGAGTTTCGGTGGGGGCGAGTGCGGTTCGCATCGCACGCCCGATCGCCGGTGATTCCGCGGAAACCGCTGCCACCCGCAACTTTTCCGCGCCGCCGCCCGGATTCGGCGGCTACGACGGTGCGTTCGGCGGCTACGACGGCGCGCCCGACGCCTTCGACGTGCAGGCCGTGCCGGTCGGGGAACGACGGGTCGACGAACTGGCCGCCGATGTGATCGGCGCGGTGCTGGCCGCGGACTCGCGCATCACCGCCACCGCCATCGCCTATCGGGACGAGAATCACGCGCGCGCCATTCGCGCCGAGCTGGCCCGGCGGCAGTTCACCAATTACGAACTGGTGCCCGATGTGGTGGCGGCGCTGGAATTCCTCGAATGCTCCGGTGAGTTGCGGGGTTTCGGCACGGTCGCGCTCTACGACCTGGGTGCGTCCGGTTTGTCCGTAACGGTGGTCGACACCGCCACCCGGCAGGTCTGCTTCAGCGAGCGCACCAGCGATATCAGTGGCGACTACCTGGATTCGCTGATTCGCGAACAGCAGATCGCCTCCGGGCGCATCGCGCATCCGCCGGACCACACCGGGCTGGCCGCGCTGGACGCGCTGTGCCGCCAGGCCAAGGAACAGCTCTCCGGCAGCAATGCGGTGGCCCTGCCCTCCACCGAGGGGCTGGTGCTGCTCTCGCAGGAGAACTTCGAGGCCCTCATCATGCTGGCCGTCGAATCCTCCGCGCGCATGACCCGCGATGTCATCCTGCGCTCCGAGCAGCCGGTGCAGGCGGTCGCCCTGCTCGGCGGCTGCGCCCAGATTCCGCTGGTGGCAAGGGTTCTGCGGCGGTGGCTGGGTGTTCCGGTCATCGTGCCCGCGGCGCCCGACACCGTGGTGACCCGCGGTGCGGCCATGCTGGCCCGCCCGGTCATGGCGCGCCCCGCGCCCGCGCCGTTCCCGGCCGCCGTCCACGACCAGACGCCGCCGCCGGTCGAGCCGACCCAGCCCTGGCAGCCCGGACCCGCCCGCGCGGTGGAGAAGTTCGGCCGCCGCCGCGAGGTCAGCCTCGCCGGTGTGGCGGTCGGCGCACTGGTCGTGGTGGCCGCCATCGGCGTCACCCTCGGCTGGGGACCCCGTGTCCTGGAACATGATTCGCAGCAGCGCCAGGACGCGGTCACCAGCTCCGTCCCGGTGACTACCACCCACCCGGTCGAATCCGCCACCCTCGCCCCCACCACCAGCGAAGCCACCAACGAATCCCTGGCCGCACCCCCACCCCGCTACGCCCCGACCACCACCGAGGCCCCACCCCCCACCGCGGGTCCCAACACCATCACGATCATCCCGGGCCTCCCCCCGGTCGTCGTGCCGACGCTACCCCCGCTCTTCCCGGCCCCGCCCGCACAAGAGCACTGACACAAGGGTTTTCACTTCGCGCGCACGCGCGCCGAGTCCGCCCCGTCGACTGCCAGAAGGGGGCGGACTCGGTGGGACCGGCGCGAGCAAGCGCCGGGTGCGAGGACCGGCTGCGTTCAGTCCCCGCTTCCGGTTCCCACCGCCAGAGCTGTCGTCACGATTGCCGACAGGGGTGGGAGTTTGGAGTCGCGCGCGGGCGGCGTCACCCAGTGGCACCCCTCGCGCGTCCAGCGGCCCAGGCCGGTGGGCAGCATGACCGCGCTGCCGACCGCGGGAATTCCGATATCGAGGCTGTTCAACACCTCCATGACCTGATCGCCGGGCCGTGAATCCGGTTCGGCGAGAAAGCTCCAGCGAATCTGCCGGGCCAGCATCGGGGCCTCGCGATACTGCTGTTGCAGTGTGCTGCGGACCTTTTCGGCCCGGGCGACGGGCAGGTGCACGACGCCGATGCGGGAGGTGACGGGCAGCATCACGAATCCGCCGCGTTCGGTGACCGGCAGCCCGAACTCGTGCCGGTAGTAGGAAACCCAGTCGTCGACTGTTCTGAGCTTGTCCGCGTTCACATCCCCGCCTCCTTCCCCTGACCACAAGGGTCGCGTGCCGGGAGGCACTGTGAAAACGCCCGCACACCCGCCTTCCACTGCCTTTCCGCCGCCACTATTACCGAAACGCATAAAGCCTGGTACCAACCGGGTTTCGGATGTGGTCGCGGCCAGTTTCCGCTCGTACCCTGGAGTTCGGAGTTCGTTCGGAAGGGATGGCACCGTGGTCCGGCACTGGTCAGGCAAAGAGGCCCGGGCCCTCCGCGATGCCAAACGCATGAGTATCCGGGAGTTCGCCGCCCACCTGGGCGTGCACGAACGACTGGTCTCGAAATGGGAGGCCGGGGGCCATCGGGTGCATCCCCGTCCCATCAACCAGGCCGCCCTCGATACTTCCCTTGCCAGGTCCGACGATGTTGTGCGGGCACGGTTCGCGGCCTTGATCGACCAGCCCTTGATCGACCGCCCCGCCGCCGTTCCCGGTTTCGATGTGCGCCATGGCGGTTCCGAGCTTTCCGAGCTATGGAACCCGATGCCCGCGCCAGCCAGTTATTCCAGCGACGCGGAACTGCTGGCACTCGTCGATACGGGTGCGATGAGGGGCGATGCGTTAGCGGCGATTTCGGAGAGGGATCTGATCATGGCGGCTGCCCACGAAGCAAGCGAGCACGCCGGCAGGGCCGAGAGCACCAATGTGGGTGCGACCATGTTGGAGCAGCTCGACGCCGATGTCACGCGCATCGCCAACGACTATGTCCACATGGCGCCGGTGCCCATGATGGTGGAGATGCTGCGGGTGCGGCGGCGGGTGTACCGACTGCTGGAAGGCCATCAGCGCCCGGCCGACACCTCGCACCTCTATCTCTTGGCGGGCACTTTGTCCGGTCTGCTGGCGAATGCCAGCACCGATCTGGGCTATTTCGACGCGGCCGGTGAACAGGCAAGGGCCGCTTGGGCTTACGCCGAACTGTGCGAGCACAATCCGCTGCGGGCCTGGACCCGCGGCATGCAGGCGCTCATCGAGTACCGCTCCGAGCGGCCGCGGCGCGCGGTGCTGCTGGCCCAGAGCGGTCAGCGCTACGCCGAATCCGCGACCTCGCGGGTGCGGCTGCTGAACATCGAGGCCCGCATCTGGTCACGGCTGGGCAGCACCACCGACACCGAGCGCTGCATCCGGGCCGCCGACGACGCCCGCGAGAGCGAATCCAGTGACACCCTGCACGACGAGGTCGGCGGCGTGTTCGGATTCAACCAGCCCAAGAGCCACTACTACGCGGGCGCGACCTACATCCATCTCGGTCAGGCCGAGCCCGCGCTGGAGGCCACCAACCGGGCCATCGACCTGTACGTGAACGGTCCCACCGACAAGCGCTCCTACGGCGCGGAGTCGCTGGCCCGGGTCGACAATGCCGCCGCGCACCTGATCAACGGCAGCCTCGACGGGGCCACCGCGGCCCTGGAACCGGTCCTGGAACTGGACGAGGACAAGCGCATCGCGCAGTTGGAGGAGCGACTCTCCGCCGTGCGGCAGCGCTTGGCCTCGCCGGAATTCCGGGATGCCGGGGAGGCTCAGGACCTGGACGAAAGGATCGAGGAGTTCTGCGGCTCCACCGCGGCCCGCAGCGTACTGCCGCCCGATACCGCTCGGTAGCTTGATGGCACCATTGATCGGGTGAGCCCTTCGAGTCACCTACCGCATCGGTCCCCGCGCGCGCTGGAGCAGTCCACCAAGCTCCAGAACGTTCTGTACGAAATCCGGGGCCCGGTACACGCGCACGCGGCACGGTTGGAGTCCGAGGGCCATCGGATTCTCAAGCTGAACATCGGCAATCCCGCGCCCTTCGGGTTCGACGCGCCCGACGTCATCATGCGCGACATGATCGCGGCGCTGCCCTACGCGCAGGGCTACAGCGAGTCCAAGGGCATCCTGCCCGCGCGGCGCGCCATCTTCACCCGCTACGAGCTGGTGCCGGGCTTCCCCGAATTCGACGTGGACGACGTCTATCTGGGCAACGGCGTCTCCGAGCTGATCACCATCGTCATGCAGGCGCTGCTGAACAATGGCGACGAAGTGCTCATCCCCGCGCCGGACTATCCGCTGTGGACGGCCATGACCTCGCTCGCGGGCGGCACGCCGGTGCACTACCTGTGCGACGAGTCCAACGACTGGCAGCCGGACATCGCCGACATGGAATCCAAGATCACCGACAAGACCAAGGCGATTGTCGTGATCAACCCCAACAACCCCACCGGCGCGGTGTACTCGGCCGAGGTGCTGCAGCAGGTGGTGGATCTGGCCCGCAAGCATCAGCTGCTGCTGCTGGCCGACGAGATCTACGACAAGATCCTCTACGACGATGCCAAGCACGTCTCCCTCGCAACGCTCGCGCCGGATCTGCTGTGCCTGACCTTCAATGGGCTGTCCAAGGCCTACCGGGTCGCGGGCTATCGCTCGGGCTGGCTGGTCATCACCGGGCCCAAGGAGCACGCGGGCGGTTTCCTCGAGGGCATCGACCTGCTCGCCTCCACCCGACTGTGCCCGAATGTGCCTGCGCAGCATGCCATTCAGGTCGCGCTGGGCGGCCATCAGAGCATCGACGACCTGGTGCTGCCGGGCGGGCGACTGCTGGAACAGCGGGATGTGGCCTGGGAGAAGCTGAATACCATTCCGGGTGTCTCGTGCGTGAAGCCCAAGGGCGCGCTGTACGCGTTCCCGCGGCTGGATCCGGAAGTCCATGAGATCCACGATGATTCGAAGCTGGTGCTGGATCTGCTGCTGCAGGAGAAGATCCTGATGGTGCAGGGGACCGGGTTCAACTGGCCCCATCACGACCACTTGCGGATCGTCACCCTGCCGTGGGCGCGTGATCTTTCGGTCGCCATCGAGCGGTTCGGGAACTTCCTCGCCAGCTATCGGCAGTAATTTCCGGCTGAAAATTCTCGATCATGGCGTACTTGTGGGGTACGCTGGAGTACCGACGCGCACCCCCGGGTTCCCCTGTTGACCTGCGGTAATGCGATTCTGTCCACTCCTGGACACCCCCTCGTAGCCCCTATGGCACAGGTGAGACCCTGGCTAAAACAAACCGCTGGTACGAAAAAGTTGGGTTTTTAGAGACTTAGCTAGCGCAAAGAACCGTCTTTTGTGTACAGTGGTCCTCGGCACTTCGAGTGCCCCGGCCGGACCGCCTACCCCCCCTGGGCCGTCCGGCCCTGCGTTGGCTGGCCTACCCCCCCTGGGCCACCGATGCCGGGCGGCGGAGACATCCCCCTGCTCTCCGCCGCCCCTCCAACCCGCCTCCCCGAGCCTTTAGCGGGCGGCTAAGAGCCGTTGCCGATTTCGCTTCCGTGCCTGCGTTGAGTGCCGAAACAATTTTGGACGTACCCGGTGAGTTACCCCGAACGTCGCGAAATCAGTTGTCGCCTTGGGAATCGAAAACAAACCCCCAACAGCCCCGACAACCTCTCAGCATGTCAGAAATCGTTTTCGTTTAGGCTCGGCCCGTGAGCGATCACCACCACCATCACCACCATGACCATTCCGGGCCAATCGCGATTGGGGCGACCGCCGCGCGGGTGGTTGTCGGGCTGCTCAGCGCCATCGGGGTTTTGGTTGTGGTGGGGCTGATTTGGTTGTGGCCGAGTGCGCAGCATGTGGATATCCCCCTGCCGATGCAGAACGGGGGTGGCGGGGCGGTGCACACCGAGGGCGGGACGGTGATCAAGCAGGATCTGGGTCCGTGCGGTGACGCCTCGAACGGGAAGGTGGTCACCAAGGAGCCGGATCTGCTGCCCGCGGCCCAGAAGCAGTGCGCGCGCAGTGTGGTCGCCATCGAATCCGGTCCGGATCAAGGGAATTGGACGATATTCGTCAATTCGCCGACACCGGATCAGCCCAATCTGAAGGTGGGCGACAAGATTCGCGTGGTGCGGCAGGCGGATCCGAGCGGCACCACCATCTATTCGTTCGACGATTACGCGCGCGGGCTGCCCCTGACGATCATCGGGATCGTGTTCGCGGTGGTGGTCATTGCCGTCGCGCGATGGCGCGGTCTGCGGGCGCTGATCGGGCTCGTCATCGCGTTCGGCGTCCTGGTGCTGTTCCTGCTGCCCGCGCTGCTGGACGGAAAACCCGCCATACCCGTGGCCTTGGTGGCGGGCGCGGTGATCCTGTACGCCGTGCTGTACCTGGCGCACGGGGTGAATCTGCGGACCAGTTCGGCGCTGCTGGGGACCTTGACCTCGATGGTGCTGGCGGCGGTGCTGTCCTGGGTAGCGCTGAAGATCACGCATCTGACCGGGCTGTCCGAAGAGCAGAACACCAATGTCGCCGCCTATATCCAGCACGTCAGCATTACCGGGCTGCTGCTGGCCGGATTCATCATCGGCTCGCTGGGTGTGTTGAACGACGTCACCATCACCCAGGCGTCGGCCGCCTTCGAACTCGCCGCGCTCGACGAGAAGGCCACGCGGCGCAGCATTTTCGCCGCCGCCATGCGGGTCGGCCGCGACCATATCGCCAGTACCGTCTACACCCTGGTGCTCGCCTACGCCGGTGGCGCGCTGCCGCTGCTGCTGTTGTTCAGCGTGGCGGGACGATCCATTCGCGACGTCCTGACCGGCGACGCCGTGGGTATCGAGATCGCGCGGTCGGCGGTCGGCGGCATCGCGCTGGCCCTGTCGGTGCCGCTGACCACCGCCATCGCGGTTCTCCTGGCCCGACCCCTCGGGTCGAAACCGACCCCGGCGCGCGCGGGAGCCGGTACCCCGCGGCCGCGCGGCGCGGGGGCGCAACGGAATACGCCGCGTCGCGGGACCGGGCCGCGCACCGGGGCCCCGCGCACCGGTGAATATCCGGCCGCGCCGAGGAGCGGTGCACAGCCCCGGGTCGCGTGGACCGGCGAGCAACAGGCGGTCCCGCGGAACGATGCGCCGGGCGGTACCGAATCGCCGACGGTTCCGAGAACCAGTGTGGTGCAGCCGAACCCGCCCCAGCCCGAGGCCGTGCAACCCGGTCCGGGATGGTACGGGGCGGAGGCACCGCCGCAGCCGCAACCTCCGACCTCCTCCTGGTTCGATCCGAACGAACCGTGGGCGGAGCCCGAACAGCGAGAGCAGAACTGGTCGCCGCAGCCGCAGGCTTGGCCGACCGACGAGGGCGACGAGGATTGGCCGGAGCCGCGGCGCGGCGGGCGGCACTCCCGGCCCTGATCGCTCGAGGGGCGATGTCCTGATCGCTCGAGTGGGCGAAAGTTGTTGCGAGGGGCGTGTTCCCATGGGGAACACGCCCCTCTCCGTCGTGGGCGTAGGGTTGCCGGGTTTCCGCGACGGCTAGGCGCGGCGGTTCCGTCGCAGTACGACCGACTCGGTGTGGCTCGGCTCGATTCGGCGGATTCGGGCCTGCCACTTGCTCATGACGGGGTCTTCGGGGAGGGGATCAGTCGATCATCTGCCACAGGGCGGGTGCGGCTTCCGGGTTCCAGCCGGGGTCGTACACGGTGTGGGCCTGCAGGCAGCGGTAGGTCATGCCGTCGTAGGTGACGACATCGCCGATGTTGTAGTGTGCGCCGACCTTCCAACTGCTCGAGGCGGGTTTGCCGGTGGAGGTCGTGGGCTGAGGCGTGGTTGTGGGCTGAGGCGCGGTGGTGGTCGGCGGCGTGGTTTTGGTCGTTGGCTGAGCCGTGGTCGTGGGTGGCGTGGTGGAGGTGGTCGGGGGTGTGGTGGTGGTCGGCGGGGGAGTCGTTGGGATGGAAGGCGTTCCGCCGCCGCCGATCTGCAGATCCACGCAGGAGTAGAAGGCATTGACGGTGTCGCCGATGTTCCAGACGGCGAGGAGTTTCTGTCGGCCGCTGAAGGCGCTGAGGTCCACGGTGTGGCTGACGCCGCTTGCGGGCGGGGGATTGTTGCCACCGTCGAAGACCGCCACCCGGGTCGAGCCGATGTAGTACTCCCAATTGAGGGTGCGGTGCAGGGTGGTGAAGGTCCAGGTGAAAGTGACTGTGCTGCCGACGGATTGGACCTGCCAGGGCTTGGTGTCGTCGTCGAGTTCGGGGAAGCGGGCGTTGCCGCCGCTGCATTGGGTGGAACCCTTGGGCGCTTCCACGCTCTGGGGCTCGTATTTGATGTCGCCGCAAGGCAATAGGCCCTTGGTGCACTGCGCCTGTCTGCTCAACGGCGAGGACACGTAACCGTGGGCATTGGCGACTGCGGCGGGCAACAAGGCGACGATCACCGGTGCGATGCCCGCGGCCGCGAGCAGGGACAGACTTCTTCTATCGAGCACGTGAAACCCCTTGTGAGAGTGGGGCAGCGGCGGCCGACAAGCTGTCCCGTGACGGATCTGTGACGTGATCCAGACCACTTTGTAGCAAAAGCGTGCTCTAAAAGATATGACTCAGCAACGCTTTGGTCAAGCGTCCTATCACGGGTGACCGAATTATCCTGTTGCTCAGCAAACTTCGCAGGTCAGCCAGCAAACTTCAGTGGGATTTCCGGGCCGCCTCGCACAGTGCGGCGACACCGTCGGCATCGGTGGCGAAGTGATCGAAGCCGCTCGGCACCCCGAATTCGGCGAAGGAGACCTCGGTATCGGGCGCGGGTCGTCCCGGCACCGGAATGCGCACGGCCGCATGCAGATCCCGCGTCCCGGTCAGCTCGATCACCCGGCGGGCATTGTCGGCGCGCAGACCGCCGCAGGCCATCACGTCGATGCGGCCGTCGGCGAGATTCACCAGGCGCGCGATGAGCGACGCGCCGTCCAGCACGGAGATCTGACGGCCCGAGGTGAGCAGTCGGGTGAAACCCAACTCCAGCAACTGCTCGAAGCCCTCGGCGGGATCCGCGCACACATCGAACGCGCGATGGAAGGTGACCTCCAGATCGTCGGCCGCGGCCAGCAGTTCGGTGTTCGCGGCCGGATCGATGTGGCCGTCCTCGTCGAGCACGCCGATCACCACCCCGTGCGCACCGGCCGCGCGCGCCCGCTCGATATCGGTGCGCATGAGCGCCACCTCGTCGGCCGAATAGCGGAAGTCGCCGGGGCGCGGGCGGATCAGCACGTGGATCTGGGTGTGCCCCGCCGCGGCCACGGCCGCCTCGACGAGCGCGGGCCCGGGCGTGAGTCCCCCGACCGTCAAGCCGGAACACAATTCCACCCGGGTGGCACCCGCCTGTTCGGCGATCCGGACCCCCTCCAGAGACTCCACCCCGATCTCCACCCGCACCGTGCGCGCATCCGTCATACCTTGCAGTATGGCGAACTCCCGCCCGACATGTTGCTCGCGAATAGCCATCGGGCCATTAATGCCCCGTGAACAGACCGCGCAAACCTGGCGTACCGGCGGCGTGTCGCCATAGTGTGGCGATCCACACAATGACGCGGGCGGCGCTACCGAGGTGGTAGCGCCGCCCGCGTGAATCAGGTTCGGCCGCCCGATATTTCGGGCCCGAGGCTAGCTCTTCTTGCCCGGGGCCTTCATCCCGGACTTGAAGCCGAGTCCGCCCGGCTTGGCGGCGGGCGGCGTGGCGGAGCCATTGCCCTCCGAGGTGGCACTGCTTTCCGATGTGCCATTGCTCTCGTTGGCGGCCGGGGCGGGTTCGACCGGAGCCTCCGCCACCGAATCGGCCGGGGCGGCAGGCGCTTCCGGAGCCGGGGCGGCGGGCGCGGCGGCACCCGGAGCCTTCGGCCCGGGCCGCTTCAGCCCGGACTTCATGGCCAGACCGCCGGGCTTGGCACCCGGAGCCTTGAGCCCGCCCTTCATGGCTAGCCCGCCCGGCTTGGCGGCCGGAGTCGCGGGCGCGTCGGTCGCGGGCGCTGCCTCGGCCGTGGCCTCCGCCTCGGCGGGAGCCGGAGCGGCGGAGGCGGTTTCGGCCTTCGCACCCGGGGCCTTGGCGGCACCCTTCATCTGCAGACCCTTGCCACCGGGAGCCTTCAGGCCACCCTTCATGCCGAGCCCGCCAGGCTTGGCGGTCGGAGCCGCCGGGGCCTCGGCCGCAGTCTCGGCCTCGGCGGCCGGAGCGGCCTCGGCCGGAGCCGCGGCCTTCGCGCCGGGGGCCTTGAGCCCGCCCTTCATGGCCAGACCCTTGCCGCCGGGAGCCTTCGCCCCGCCCTTCATGCCCAGACCGCCACCGGCCGGAGCGGCCTTCGGCGCAGTCTCGGTAGGTGCTTCGGCGACCGCGGTCTCGGCCTTGGCCGGTGCGGGAGTCGAAACCGGTTCGGGCTCTTCGGCCTTCGGGGTCTGGATGACCTTCAGGTTCTCGGTCAAGGTCGCCGCATCGACGCGGTCGATGGACTGCAGCATCAGCTGGGCGACGTCGACGACCTCGACGCCCTGGCCGACTTCGCCGCCGTCCTTGCGGGCGGTCACGCCGTCGGTGAGCATCACCCGGCAGAACGGGC